>NZ_JAAAMG010000009.1 GCF_010500815.1 Jiella pacifica | reverse complement strand
CCGCCGTCGAGGGGGACACCTCAAACCGGGCCGCCGCCCCACGCCGCGTCTGGCCGGCTGCAACATCGCGAACGATCCTAAGCCGCAAGTCCGATGAAACCGGTTTTCCCATGGTGCGCATCCTCCCGCGCTCCAGGGAATCAGAATACGCTTCCAAACGAAACTATGCGATTCAGACTTCTTACCGGACGCTCTATCACACGCGCCGCCTCTCCATCACGCCAGGCAACCAAGCTTTTCGACATCAAACGAAAACGGGCGGCCCGAAGGCCGCCCGCTCGATGCATGGGACGTGACGTCCGCGCTCAGTTCGAGGACGTCGTGTCGTTCTCTGCCGCCGCGCGGGCCTCTTCGAGCCAGCCGTTCCAGGTGTCCTGGTGACCCTTGATCCAGGCCTCGGTGTGACGCTCGATGTCGGCTTCGGAATCCTCGCCGTTCTGGATGAGAAGGTTCTCGGCGCTGATGTCGTTGGCCGGCAGCTTCATGATCGAGAACAGCTTGGCCGCCGCCGGATTGGCGTCGGTGAATTCCTTGTTGGCGGCGATCTTCTGAACGTTGACCTCGAAGCCATAGTTCGAGCCGTCCGGCAGCGCGGTGTCGACGCCGCTGCGCGAACCGGGCAGGGCCGACTTCGGCACGTTCAGCCAGGAGACGTCCTTGCCCGGGACGAGCACGCCGGAAACCCAGTAGGGCGTCCAGGTGTAGTAGAGGATCGGCTGGCCGTCCTTGTAGCGCGAGATCGTGTCGGCGATGATCGCCGAGTAGGAACCCTGATTGTGGGTCACGGTGTCGCGCAGATCGAAGGCATCCAGCTGATGCTCGATCACCTTCTCGCAGCCCCAGCCGGGGGTGCAGCCGGTCAGATCGGCCTTGCCGTCGCCGTTGGTGTCGAACAGCTTGGCGATCTCGGGATCCTTGAGCTGGCCGAGATTGGTGATGTCGTGCTCTTCGGCGGTCTTCTTGTCGATCAGGTAGCCCTGGAGCGCGTTGTCGGAATAGACGCCCTCGCGGAAGAGCTTTTCCTTGCCGCCGGCCTCTTCGAAGAAGTCCGCATGCAGCGGATCCCAGCTGTCGGCGAGGAAGGTGCCGTCGCCGTTGGCGACGGCGACATAGGCCGTGGCGTATTCCAGTTCCTTGATGTCGTTGACCGTGTAGCCGAGCTCTTCGAGGCCCTTCATGACCAGCATGGTCTGGAAGGTCTCGCCGGCGAGCGAGGACTTCAGCGGGGTGACGGTGATGCCTTCGCCCGGCTTGTCCTGGGCGGCGGCGGTGCCGGCGGCAAGAATCGCGGCGATGCCGGCCGACGCTGCGAGCGCCCGAAGTGCGCTTTTTCGGATCGGTTTGGTCATGCTCGATCTCCTGTCTATTGGTTTGGTTCACTGAGGATGGCGCCGGACGGATTCCGAGCGCCGGAAGATGCGGACAGGCGCGAGGCGCCCGCCCGCCATGCGGGGGTCAGGCCTCTTCGGGCCGTGTCGCGGCAGCCTTGCCCGTCTGGCCGTTGCGGCCGAGAAAGCGGGTCGCGAAGCCGATCGGTCCGGTGGCATGCCATGCGACGTTGCCGCGATCGCGGCGGGAGACGCCGAGCGACTGGGTCATCCGGTCGATGATGATCGCCAGGATGACGATGCCGAGGCCGCCGACCGTGGCGAGGCCCATGTCGAGCCTGCCGATGCCGCGCAACACCATCTGGCCGAGACCGCCGACGGCGATCATCGAGGCGATGACGACCATGGAGAGCGCCAGCATCAGCGTCTGGTTGAGGCCGGCCATGATGGTCGGCATGGCGATCGGCAGCTGCACCTTGAACAAAAGCTGGCTCTTCGAGGCGCCGAAGGCACGCGCCGCCTCGATCAGATCCGCGGGCACCTGGCGGATGCCGAGATTGGTCAGGCGGACCAGCGGCGGCAGGGCGAAGATGATGGTGACGACGACGCCCGGCACGTTGCCGATGCCGAACAGCATGACGATCGGCACCAGGTAGACGAAGGCGGGGGTCGTCTGCATGGCGTCGAGGATGGGCCGCACGACGCCCGCGACGCGGTCGTTGCGGGCGATCCAGATGCCGAGGGGCAGGCCGACGACGGCGCAGAAGAACACCGCGGTGATGACCAGCGACAGCGTCACCATCGCCTCGTTCCAGGCGCCGATGAGGCCGACGAAGGTCATCGCGACGACGGCGCCGACCGCAAGGCGCGGACCGGCGAGCTGCCAGGCGAGCAGGCCGATGAAGGCCAGCATGACGAGCGCTGGCGTACCGAGCAGGAGAGCGTCGACCCAGGAAAGCACGCCGTCGATCGGCCAGCGGATCGCCTGGAAGACCGGGCGGAACTGCGACACCACCCAATCGAGCAGATGCTCGACCCAGACCTGCAGCGGAATCACCGAATGGTCGAAGGGATGAAGCGGATCGAAATGCTGCACTGGCGCGGGAGCGGCATTGCTCAGCCAATCCGGCGTCGCTGCGGCATCGGCGCCGCCGCCGGCGGGAGCAGCCGCGCTGCCGGCCGCATCGGCGCCGGAGCCGCCACCACCGCCCCAGGGGTTCGGCGCCGCGGCGCCGCCAGCGGTCGCAGCGTCGGGGGCAGGGGCGGCCGCGCCGGCCGCTTCGCCAGAGTTTCCTGCGCCCGCCGTGGAGTCTGAGCCCGTCGCCCATGGGTTCGAGCTCTGGGCCAGCAGCACAGCGTCGCCGTGGCCCGTTGTCTGGATCGACGGATGTGTCACTGCGTCAGTCAGGGATTCAGTCATGGGCGGCCTCCGCGCGGTCGAGCGCCTGCAGCAGCCGGCTGCGCGAGACGACGCCGAGATAACGGCCGCCGGCGTCGACCACCGGCAGCCCGCAGGGCGCCGCGGCCACCGGGGTGATGATCGAGCCGATCGTGGCGCCGGCCTTCAGCGGCTCGATATTCGGCAGGAAGGCCGTCTGCATGCTGGCATTCTCGCGCCGCAGAGCTGCCTCCAGCGAGGCGACCGAGACGACGCCATGGAATTGCTGCCGGGCGTCGACGACATAGGCGAACTCACGATCGGCCTCGGTCACGCGCTTCAGCGCGACACGCAGATTGTCGTCGCGCTCATAGACGGTGACCTGCTTCTTGGCGGCGATGTCTCCGGCGGTGATGATGTTGGTGACGTCGACGCCCCGGAAGAAGGAGCGGACATAATCGTCGGCGGGATTGTTGAGGATCTCGTCGGGGGTGCCGACCTGGACGACGCGGCCGCCCTCCATGATGGCGATGCGATCGCCGATGCGCATGGCCTCGTCGAGATCGTGGGAGATGAAGACGATCGTCCGCCGGTGTTCGGCCTGAAGCTCGAGGAGCTCGTCCTGCATTTCCGAGCGGATCAGCGGATCGAGAGCGCTGAAGGCCTCGTCCATCAACAGGATCGACGGATCGTTGGCGAGCGCCCGGGCAAGGCCGACGCGCTGCTGCATGCCGCCGGAAAGTTCGTTCGGGTAGGAACTGCCATAAGGGGCAAGACCGACCTGCTCGAGCGCCGCATTGGCGCGCTTCTCGCGGGTCGGTACGTCGACGCCGGAAAGCTCGAGGCCGAAGGCGGCGTTCTGCAGCACGGTCAGATGCGGCAGCAGCGCGAAGGACTGGAACACCATCGACACGTGCTTGCGCCGGAACTCCATCAGTTCCTTCTCGGACATCTTGGCGATGTCGGCGTCCTTGACGATGATCTCGCCGGCGGACGGCGCGATCAGGCGGTTCAACATGCGCACGAGGGTGGACTTGCCGGAGCCCGAAAGGCCCATGACGACGAAGATCTCGCCTTCCTTCACCTCGAAGCTGGCGTCGGAGACGCCAAGCATCATGCCGGTTTCGGCGAATATCTGGTTCTTGTCCTTCCCGGACCGATAGAGTTCGATCGCGTCCTGTGGGCGATCGCCAAACACTTTGAAGAGGTTGCGAACAGTGAGCGCGTTCGTTTCACTCAAATCGACGGCCTCGGTCTCGATAATGGAATGCGGCGGAAATCTTTGCGGTGCGGGATGATCATGGCCGTTGTCTAGGAAATTATGGTGGTGCTGTCGAGTCTGTGGCCGGGCGCCAGCTTCCCTTCGTGGAGCATTGCCGCACTGCGAAGGGGCCGGAGCCGACGCAGAAAGCCCGGCGCGATGGTCGCGCCGGGCCTCGTTCTGCCGGCAACCCCGAGAAAAGCGGGGCCAGAGCGGGTCGGATCAGTTCGACGAGCTGTCGCTGCCGTCGTTCTCGGTCGAACCCGTCTTCGTCGCGTCGTCGTTGTCCGAGGACATGCCGCTCGTGCCCGACTGACCACTCTGCGCGCCCTGGCGCTGCGAGCCCATCACGCGACCGCTGGTGTCGATCATCATCACGACCTGCTCGCCATCCGGAGTGGTCGCGCCGACGAGATAGGCTGCGTCCATGATCGAAGCGTCCTCGTAGCCGGCGGACTTCAGCGCGCTCAGAACCTTCTTCTGGGACGCTACCATGTCCTCGGCCGACATGTTGCTCACGCCGGACTTGGCGTCTGCGCCCGAGGTGGTCGTGCCGGTGGTGCCGGACTGGTTCGTCACGTTGGTCTGGTCGCTCTTCGCCGCGTTCGACCCGGCGTTGCTCGACTGGGCGAGCGCCGGCGCAGCGGTGAATGCGAGGATCGTCGTCGCGAGAATCGTCTTCTTCATAATATTTCCTCCAATTGTTGCTGCGACGCGACTGTGCGCGTCACTCGTGAAGGACAATCCGGGTTGTCGGCGATCGTTCCTAGATCTGCATTACGAGATCATTACAATACATTAACCCGCGAAACGCCGACGGCGATGCTGTTCCTGTTCTTGGGGAGCGGGAAAGTTGCACCGGACAAGGCCAGCCGCGCAGCCCGCAGCGATAGGTGCAAAGGTCCGCGCGCGCGGCGCCTTCGAAGAGAGGCGTAGCCGGCCACGCAGCCCTGCGCCTCGGCGCCCGACTGGCAGGCGACGGTTTTTCCCATGCCGGGAAACGGAGGGCCTGGGAGCGGCGGCCGGGACGGCGCGGGAAAGGTTCAGATCACCGGGCCGGTGATTTCATCGGCGAGGCGGCCGGCGGCGTCCTGGGCGGATTTGAGCGCCGGATAGACGGCGAGCACCTGCATATAGGTGTCGAACGCCTTTTCCTTTTCGTCGAGGCGCTCGAGGATCATCGCCAGTCCCATCATCGCGCCCCAGTGGCGCGGTTCGCGCGCCAGGGTCTGCTCGATGTCGGCGAGCGACTTGCCCCAGCGGTCCATCGAGAAGTTCAAAGTGGCGCGGCGATTCCATGCCTCCGCATAGCCGGGATCGAGGACCAGCGTCTGGTCGAGGACGTCCATCGCCGCGGCGTTGTCCTTCTTGCCCATCGCCTTGGCCGCCCGCTGCATCAGGAGGTCGATGGTGGCGCTGCCCGACCGGCGCCATTCTCGCTCGATTCGCGCGGCGAGCCGACCGGCCTTGGCGCCGTCGGGCTCCTTGCGCAGTTCCGAGAACAGCCGGTCGATCTTCTCCTCGGGTGTCTCGTCGGGCTTGGCGGCGTCCTCCGCCTGATCGATCGGCGCCGCGTCGGGCTGGTCGTCTGGAATCGGTGCGCTGCCGAAGGCGTCCGGGGCATCGTTCGGCGATTCGTCCGGCGGCGGGACGATCATCGGCGAGTTGTCGTCGCCCGGTGGAGGGAGGAGATCCGGTGCCTTCCCGTCGCCCGGCGCGCTGTCCGGCGGCGCCAAGAGTGGCGGAGCGCTCTCCTGCGCGGCGGCAGGGATGGCCGGTGACAAGGCGAGCGCGAGGGCTATGGCGACAGACGAGGTGATCCGCATCGGGAAAGATTCGTCCATCGCCCCGCCGCTGTCAATTTGACGATGTCGTGAGGCATCCAATGCGAAAAACCCGCCCGGGACGAATCCGCGGGCGGGTCTCAAGGATTGCAAGGTCAGCGCGCCCGGCGACGAGCCGGGGCTGCGGCTTCAGCCCTGGCGGGCCTTGAAGCGCGGCGCTTCCTTGTTGATGATGTAGATACGGCCCTTGCGGCGAACCATGCGGTTGGCGCGGTGGCGGGACTTCAGGGCCTTGAGGGAATTCTTGATCTTCATGACTTCACCGGATCGATCGTCGCGACGATCGGGTCCTTCCGCTCCGCCGCATGTTGAATAGCGTACCGTCTCGGGCACGTCGTGTGGCTGCGAGATAGCCAGAAGACGAAATGATGTCAATCTCGATCACCGGGAAATCGCGGCCACATTACCGAAAAAGCAGGGCTCAGACGCCGCGCGAACGCGGCAGGACGCGGGTGACGTGGCCCATCTTGCGGCCGCGGCGGGCCTCCGCCTTGCCATAGAGGTGGAGCATGCTGCGGGGCTCGGCGACAAGCTGGGCGAAGCGGCCGACGTCGTCGCCGATGAGGTTTTCCATCACGCAGTCGAAATGGCGCTCGGGGCTGGCCAGCGGCAGGCCGGCGACGGCGCGGATATGCTGCTCGAACTGAGAGGCGAGGCAGGCGGCCTCGGTCCAATGTCCGGAATTGTGGACCCGCGGGGCGATCTCGTTGACCAGGAGCGCGCCGTCTTTGGCAACGAAGAATTCGACGCCGATGACGCCGACATAATCGAGCTTCGTCAGGATTTTCGCGGCGACGTCCCCCGCGGCCTGCGCGAGCGCCGGGGTGACCTGGCCGGGGACCGTCGACGTCTTCAGGATGCCGAGGCTGTGGACGTTTTCGGCCGGATCGAAGGCAGCGATTTCGCCGTCGCGGCCGCGCGCGGCGACGACCGACATCTCGAAGCTGAAGGGCACCTTCTTTTCGAGGATGGCCGGGGCGCTGCCGATCGCCTCGAAGGCGTCGGTGAAGGTGGTGTCGGCGCTGATCCGGGCCTGGCCCTTGCCGTCATAGCCGAAGCGCCGGGTCTTCAGGATGCAGTCGCCGCCGAGATCGAGGAGGGCGTGGCCGAGCTCGTCCGCCCGGTCGATCGCCCGCCATTCTGCGGTGGCAACGCCGATGCCGTTGAGAAACGCCTTTTCGACCACCCGGTCCTGGGAGACTTCCAGCGCCTCGGCGGGCGGGAAGAGGGGCGTCTGCCCGAGCGCCTGGCGGAGCGGGGCGACGGCGACGTTCTCGAATTCGTAGGTGACGACGTCGGACAGTGCGGCGAGGCGCTTCAGGCAGGCCTCGTCGTCATAGGGTCCGACGACGGTGGTGTTCGCCACCTGGCTCGCCGGGCAGGCCGAATCGGGGTCAAGGACGGCGATCTTGTAGCCGAACCTGGCGGCGGCCATCGCCAGCATGCGGCCGAGCTGGCCGCCGCCGACGATGCCGATGGTCGATCCGGGCTGCAACGCGCTCACGCTTCGTCCCTCGGCGTTTCCTCCACCGAAGCCGTCTGGGCGGCGCGATAGGCGTCGAGGCGCTCGGCCAAGCCCTCATCGGACAGCGCCAGGACTGCGGCGGCCAGCAGCGCCGCATTGACGGCGCCGGCCCTGCCGATGGCGAGAGTCCCGACGGGAATGCCGGCGGGCATCTGGACGATCGACAGGAGGCTGTCCTTGCCCGAAAGCGCGCGGCTTTCCACCGGCACGCCGAACACCGGCAGCGGCGTCATCGCCGCGGTCATGCCGGGGAGATGGGCGGCGCCGCCGGCCCCGGCGATGATCACCTTGAAGCCTGCCTCGCGCGCGCCCGCGGCAAAGCGATAGAGCCGCTCGGGCGTGCGGTGGGCCGAGACGATGCGGGCCTGATGGCCGATGCCCAGCTGCTCCAGCGTCTCGGCGGCGTTCTTCATCACCGGCCAGTCGGACTGGCTGCCCATGATGATCGCGACGGGTGTCGACGGCATGCTCACGCGCTGATGTCCGGAATGATCTGATCCTCGAGGTCCTGCAGCCGGTCCTTGATGGCGAGCTTCTTCTTCTTCATGCGCTGCACGCGCAGGCGGTCACATCCCATCGCTTCCATCGCGTTGACCGCCGCGTCGAAATCCGCATGTTCCTGGCGAAGCCTCGCCACTTCGAGCCTGAGGCCCGCCTGCTCCTGTTCCCCCATCTGTTTCCTTTCGAGACACTTCGTCGCGGGGCCGAACGGCTTCCCGAGGAAGCTCTTGCCACACCGTCACAATTTGTAAACCGGCCAAGTGCGTGACCCGGCGGAATCTTGCTTCCTCGTTCGACAGTACCAAAGTTCTATGACACGCTCGCCCGGTTTCAGTCACGGCTGAAGTCTGGCGTGCCGGACCCCAACCCTCGAAGGGAGATGCCCATGTCCTTGAACACCCACATCACGACGCTGGAGCAGCGCCATTCTGCCCTCGATCAGGAGATTACGGCAGCGATGGTCTCGAAACCAGCCATGAGCGATGCGGAACTCGGGGAGATGAAGCGCAGGAAGCTGAAGCTGAAGGAGGAGATCGAGCGGCTGAGGCGCGAAGAGCAGTAAGAGGAGAGCAGTCATCGAGACGCGTCGAGCCGCGATGCGTCGACGCACTGCCGAACGTGGCGTCAGCCACGTTCGGATCGCGAGGGGCCGTCGAGGCCCTTTTTCTTCGCCCTCCGGATCACCGGCCGCCTCACTCTTCGGTCATCTTCCTCAAGACGTATTTCTGGATCTTGCCGGTCGAGGTCTTCGGCACCTCGGCGAAGCGGATCTCCTTCGGACATTTGAAGCGGGCGAGTTTTTCGCGGCAGTGGGCGATCAGCTCTTCGGCGGTGACCTGCCGGCCGGGCTTCAGCTCGACGAAGGCGAGGGGCACCTCGCCCCATTTGTCGTCGTGCCTGGCCACGACGGCAGCGGTCTGCACCGCCGGGTGCTGATAAAGGGCGTTCTCCACCTCGATGGACGAGATGTTCTCGCCGCCGGAGATGATGATGTCCTTCGCCCGGTCCTTCAGTTCGATGTAGCCGTCCTCGTGGCAGACGCCGAGATCGCCCGAGTGGAACCAGCCGCCGCGGAACGCCTCGGCCGAGGCTCCGGGGTTCTTCAGATAGCCGCGCATGACGATGTTGCCGCGGAACATGACTTCGCCGATCGTCTCGCCGTCGGCCGGCACCTTCTCCATCGTCTCGGCATCCATCACCGCCAGATCCTCGAGCGCCGGATAGCGGACGCCCTGGCGTGCCTTCTTCGCGGCCTGACCCGGCCCGTCGAGCGCATCCCACTCCGCCTTCCAGGCATTGACCACCGCGGGCCCGTAGGTCTCCGTCAGGCCATAGAGATGATTGACCGCGAATCCGGCGTCGCGCATCCCAGCCAGCACCGACTGGGGCGGCGGGGCGGCGGCGGTGTTGAAGGTGACGGTGTGGCTGAAGTCCCGCTTGTCGGCCTCATCGGCGTTCACCAGCGTCGCCATGACGATCGGCGCGCCGCACAGATGCGTCACGCCGTGATCGGCGATGGCGTCGTACACCGCCTTCGGCCGGACCCATCTGAGGCACACATGGGTGCCTGCCTGCAGCGCCAGCGTCCAGGGGAAGCACCAGCCGTTGCAGTGGAACATCGGCAGGGTCCACAGATAGACCGGATGGCCGGTCATGCCGGCCGCGACGATGTTGGCATAGCCCATCAGCGCCGCGCCGCGATGGTGGTAGACGACGCCTTTCGGATTGCCGGTGGTGCCGGAGGTGTAGTTCAGCGAGATCGCGTCCCACTCGTCGGTCGGCATATGCCACTCGAACGCCGGATCGCCCTCGGCCAGCAGCGCCTCCCATTCGAGGCTGCCGATCGGCTGGCCCTTCTTTGCCGGCGCATCTTCGGGAAAGTCCGGATCGTCATAGTCGACGACGAGCGGCGTAACGCGCGCCTTGTCCAGCGCCGCGGCCATGACGGCGGAAAACTCGCGATCGACGACGACGATCTTCGTTTCGGAATGATCGAGCTGGAAGGCGATGATCTCGGCGTCGAGGCGGGTGTTGATCGACAGGAGGACGGCTCCGGCCATCGGCACGCCGTGGTGGGCTTCGAGCATTGCCGGCGTGTTGGAGAGCATCACCGCGACGGTGTCGCCGCGGCCGATGCCGCGCTGCGCGAGGGCCGAGGCGAGACGGCGCGAGCGGGCGTAGAAGTCGCGGTAGGTGCGGCGCAGCGAGCCGTGGATGATCGCGATGCGTTCGGGATGGATCTGGGCTGCCCGCGACAGATGGCTGAGCGGCGTCAGCGGCTGGTAGTTCGCGGCATTGCGATCGAGATCTTCGTCATAGATGCCCATCAGGTCCTCCCGTCGATTCGTCCGTCGGTCTCTGCCGACTTCCTTCCCATGTCCCGCGCCGTCACAAGAGCGCCGTCGCTCCGTCATAGACGAGTTTCAGCCCGATCGGCAGCAGCAGCCAATAGATGATTTTATAAAACAGTACCGTCTCGGTCCGCCTGACCAGCCAGACGCCGGCGAGCGTCGCGATCGGCGCGAGCGGCAACAGCGCGGCGGAGGTGGCGAGGTTGTCGTGGGAGAACTGGCCGAGCAGGAAATACGGCACGAGCTTCATGGCGTTGACCGCGGCGAAGAAGATCACCGACGTGCCGGCGTAGACCGGCGGTGCGATCTTCAACGGCACGACGTAGACCTGATAGGGCGGCCCCCCGGCATGGCTGACGAAGCTGGCAAAGCCTGCCGCCGCACCCCAGAAAGCGCCCTTCACCGGCTGTTGCGGCCGCGCCGCGCGGGCCCGCCGCTGCTCGCCGAAGAACCAGTTGGCGAAGAACCACAGCGTCAGAAGGCCGATGGTCATCCGGAAGGCATCCTCGGACACCGAACTGGCGGTGAGGTAGCCGGCGAGGACGCCGAGCGCGGCCGCCGGAAGCATGGTGAGGACGACGCCGCGATCGAAATTGCCGCGCCAGGCGACGAGGCCGATCACGTCCATGACGACGAGGATCGGCAGGAGGACGCCGGCGGCGGTCACCGGATCGACGGCGATCGCCATCAGCGGAACGCCGATCAGGGCTCCGGTGCCGCCGAAGCCGCCCTTGGACAGGCCGATCATGACCACCGCCGGAATGGCGACGAGGTAAAACAGCGGGTCGGTGATCACGGGAATGCGAGGTCCTTCTCCTGCGACCGGCTTAGGCGGGCGGCCTTTCGTCTGCAAGAGCGGTTCCGGGCATCGACGCGGCGACAGGGGCGTCCGTGCGCGGCTCTTTGCTATCGTCAGGATCTAATAAAGCTTCTATAAAACAGAGTTTTGGCGTCGATTAATGAAGTTCCAGATGAAGTCGAGTGCATGATGGAAGCGGACGGCGAACGCCGGTGACGCACCACATGCCTCGATCGCGGCCTTCGCCGGCGGCCTTCACACTCCCGCCCGACTGGAGTATCGACGACGCACCATGATTTCCAATCCGATCCGCCCCCAGCTCGTGCTCGTCACGACGCCGCTCACCGACGCCGACGCCGAATCCAGGATGCGCGCTGCGCTGTCCGGCGGCGACGTCGCCTCCGTGCTCATCGATCCGGCCGGACGCGACGACGACGCGTTCCAGGCCTTTGCCGAGACGCTCGTGCCGCTGATCCAGGCGGCGGGGGCGGCGGCGATCGTCATCGACGACAGCCGCGCCGCCGGGCGGACCAAGGCCGACGGTCTGCACCTGTCGGGGGGCGACCTGGAGACGCTGGGCGATGCGGTGTCGCGTCATCAGCCACGGCTGATCGTCGGGGCGTCGGGTTTCGAGACCCGGCACGAGGCGCTGGAAGCCGGCGAGCTCATGCCCGACTACATGCTTTTCGGTCGTTTCGGCGCGGAAGCGGAGGCCGCGCCCCATCCCAAGAGCCTGGCGCTGGCCGAATGGTGGGCGGAGATCGTCGAAGTTCCGTGCATCCTTCTGGGCGGCGGCGATCTGGCGACGCTCGAGGCGGCGGCGGAGACGGGGGCGGAGTTCATCGCCCTGTCTGAGGCCGTATTCGGCGCGGACGCCGATCCGGAGGCTGCCGTCCGTGCCGCCAACCAGACGTTCGACGCCTTTTTCGAGCGGATATCCCAATGACCAGCCGGGTTTGCCGCAATCATCGGCCGAGCCGCCGCTTTGCCGGCCTTGCGGTGGCGGGCGTCGTGGCGGCGCTTTTCGGCGGTGGTGGGGCAGGGCTGCCGGCGGCGATCGCGGCTGACGCAAGCGTGGCAACGCCGTCCGAACGGCCGCAGCGGGACAAGCCCCCCGCCGACGCCCCTCGCACGGCTCAAGCCGTGGAGACGCCCGCCACCGCCAAGGACCCGGCAGGTGCCGCCGAAACCCCGGCGAGCGAGGCGGCAAAGCCGGCGCCCGGGCCGACCAAAACCGATCTCGCCTATGGCGCCTTCCAGCGCGGCTATTATCTCACCGCCGTGGAACTCGCCGAGCCGCTCGCCAATCTCGGCGACCCGGCGGCGCAGACCCTGCTCGGCGAGATCTATTCGCGCGGGCTCGGCGTCGCGCGCAACCTTCAGGAGGCGGCGCGCTGGTACAAGGCGGCGGCCACGGCAGGCAATTCCGAGGCGCAGTTTCGCTACGCGATGATGCTGATCGAGGGGTCGGCCGTCAAACAGGACGAGGCGCAGGCGCGCGACCTGATGAAGGCGGCGGCCGAGGCGGGGCTGCCGCTCGCCGAATACAATTTCGGCCAGATGCTGATCGAGACCTCGCCGGCCGGCGGCTTCAGCGAGGCGGCCCGCTATTTCCAGCGCGCCGCCAGCGCCGGCGTGCCCGAGGCGCAGTACGCCATGTCGCAGCTCTATGCGAACGGCCGGGGCGTCACCGCCGATCCCGCCAAGGCGCGGGCCTTCCTGCACGCTGCGGCGCTCAACGGCTTCACCATCGCCCAGATCGAATACGGAATCTGGCTGATCAACGGCAAGGGCGGCGAGGCCAAGCCCGAGGAAGGCTTTCGCTTCCTGAAACATGCCGCCGACCTCGGCAATCCGATCGCCATCAACCGCGTCGCCCATCTCTACAAGGACGGGATCGGCACCGAGCCGGACGTTGCCGCTGCGGCCAAATGGGCGGTGCTCGCCAAGCGGATGAAGAACAGCGACCCGGGACTCGACGATTTCTTCCGCGGTCTGGACGCCGACGCGCAGAAGGCGGCGCTGGAGGCGGCCAACCGCTTTCGCAGCGGTTGAACGGCCGCTCCTGCCACCCGCGGCTTGAACGGGACGTGGATTTATGGTCTTGAGCGCCGACCGGAGGCGAGAGCAGCGAGCGGCGAGCGCGGCACCAGCGAGGGTGCATGGCGACGTAGCGCCACCGCGCCCTGAAGCCTTCTGAAGATTTGCGGCCGGCGATCCATCTGCGGCCGAACCCGAACGACACGAATTCGAGAGTTCCCATGAAGATCAACGGCAACGAAATCCGGCCCGGCAACGTCATCGAGCACGATGGCGGCCTGTGGGTGGCGGTGAAGACCGCGCATGTGAAGCCCGGCAAGGGCGGCGCCTTCGCGCAGGTCGAACTGAAGAACCTGATCGACGGCACCAAGCTGAACGAGCGCTTCCGCGCCGCCGAGACGGTCGAGCGCATCCGGCTCGAGCAGAAGGACTACCAGTTCCTCTATGCCGAAGGCGAGATGCTGGTGTTCATGGATTCGGAGACGTTCGAGCAGTTGGAACTGCAGCAGGCATTCGTCGGCGAACGATCGGCTTTCCTGCAGGACGGCATGACGGTGACGGTGGAAAGCCACGAGGATCGGCCGATCGGCATCAAGTTGCCCGATCAGGTGGTGTTGACCATCGTCGAGGCCGATCCGGTCGTGAAGGGCCAGACGGCGACCTCGTCCTACAAGCCGGCGGTGATGGAAAACGGCGTGCGCGTCATGGTGCCCCCGTTCATCGAGGCGGGCGAGAAGATCCTCGTCGACACCAACGAGATCACCTATCTGCGCCGCGCCGACTGACGGCCGTCTCCGAAGAGGTCGGCGGGCGTGGATGTGCCCTCGACCGCATTGGCACATATCCTGAAAGGTCAAGATGGCCCGTTCCGCGCTGCTCAACGTCATGACGCAGGCCGCCATGAAGGCCGGCCGCTCGCTGATCCGCGACTTCGGCGAGGTGCAGAACCTGCAGGTCTCGGTGAAGGGACCGGCTGACTTCGTCTCGAATGCCGATCACCGGGCCGAGGAGATCGTCTTCACCGAACTGTCGCGCGTCCGCCCGGACTGGGGCTTCCTGATGGAGGAGCGCGGCACGGTCGAGGGCAGGGATCCGCAGCATCGGTGGATCGTCGATCCTTTGGACGGCACCACCAACTTCCTGCACGGCATTCCGAACTTCGCCGTCTCGATCGCGCTCGAGCGCGACGGTCAAATCGTCGCGGGGGTGGTGTTCAATCCGGCGCAGGACGAACTCTTCGTCGCCGAAAAGGGCGGCGGCGCCTTCGTCAACGATCGCCGCATTCGCGTTTCGGCGAGAACGCGCCTGCCGGAGGCGCTGTTCGGCGCCGGAGCACCCTTCCTCGGTCGCGGCGACCACGCCGGCTATCTCTACGAACTGCGCCAGGTCATGGCCGAGACGGCGGGCATCCGCCGGATGGGAGCAGCCTCGCTCGACCTCGCCTATGTCGCGGCCGGGCGGTTCGACGGCTTCTGGGAACGCGCCCTGAAGCCGTGGGACGTCGCGGCCGGAGCGATCCTGGTGCGCGAGGCCGGCGGCTTCATCACCGACATCGAAGGCGGCAGGTTCGACCACGTCACCGGCGACGTCGCCTGCGGCAACGAGCCACTCCACAAGGCCCTCGTCGCGCTGCTCGGCGAGGCAACGAAGAAGCGGGCCGCAGCCCGGGCGGGCGACGGCACGGCCCCTGGCCAATGAACGGCCCGGCTGGCGTCGCAATAGTGCCGCCGGCGGGATCATTTCGGCCGCTGACATTTCCATTCCGGACGATCTTTACTATGGTTTTCCGTGCTGGATCCGTGATCGCCCGCCAGAATCGGTTCCAGTCGTGGCGCAGCAGCGCCTGATCGGGACGCAGCCGGCGTGACGACGGATTTCCTTTGGCGGGCCAAAGAGTTGAGTGAAGCATCCGATGCAGGTCTTCGACGCGCCGACTGAAAAGACGGGAAGGCCGGTCGACTTCGATCCGAACCGGCTGTCGAGCCCGCTCGTCTTCCTCTGGTCGATGCTCGTCTTCCTGGCGCTGGCAGGCTTCGTCGCCGCGATCCTCGGACGGCAGATCTCGACCGCCTTCACCACCAATCCCGGTCTCAACGGCCTGATCGTCGGCGTCCTCTGCGTCGGCATCCTGCTCGCCCTCGTCCAGGTGATCCGGCTGTCGC
This sequence comes from Jiella pacifica, assembly GCF_010500815.1. GTDB lineage: Bacteria > Pseudomonadota > Alphaproteobacteria > Rhizobiales > Rhizobiaceae > Jiella > Jiella pacifica. The sequence continues at coordinate 193,703 of NZ_JAAAMG010000009.1, read as the reverse complement.
GGGAGGTGCGGTGGGTGAATGCCTATCGCGACGGTTCGGCGGACTTCGAGAAGCTGCGCGATCCGGTCCTGCTTGCGCCGATGCGGGCGCTGATCGGGCGCCGGCGCTCGGTCTCGCTGTCGACCATGTCGATGCGCTCGATTCTCGATTCGATCGCGACACGTCTCGACGAAACCCGCGACATCGCCCGCTACCTCATCGGCCTTCTGGTCTTTCTCGGCCTGCTCGGCACGTTCTGGGGACTGTTGCGGACGATCGGCTCGATCGGCACGACGATCCAGGGGCTCGACCCTTCGGCGGGCGACACCAATTCGATCCTCAACTCGCTGAAGGCCGGCCTGTCAGCGCCGCTGGCGGGCATGGGCACGGCGTTCTCGTCCTCGCTCTTCGGCCTTTCGGGGTCGCTCGTCCTCGGCTTTCTCGACCTTCAGATCGGCCGGGCGCAGAACCGTTTCTACACCGAGCTCGAAAACTGGCTCTCGTCGATCACCGACGTCGGCTCGGACATGGTTCTGCCGGCTTCGCCGGTGAAGGATGGCCGCGACGGAACGGAAGAGTTGCGGCTTCTGTCCGACCGGCTGAACAAGATGATCAGCGAGCAGAGCGCCAGCCCCCGCACCAGCGCGGCGATGGCCAATCTCGCCGAGAGCATCCAGGGCCTCGTCCAGCACATGCGCTCGGAGCAGCAGCTGTTGCGGGACTTCGTCGAGGGGCAGGCGGAAGAGCAGCGGGAACTGCGCATCGTGCTCGACAAGCTGGCCGGCCAGATCGGCCACGACAGGCCGTCGCTGTCCGGCGAAGGCGGGGCAGGCAGGAAGTTCCGTTCCGACCAGGAGATCTGACGCGCCATGGCCCTGTCCCGGAACCGTCGCAGCGAGCGGACCATCGATTACTGGCCGGGATTCGTCGATGCCCTGTCGACGCTGCTCCTCGCCATCATGTTTCTCTTGTCGGTCTTCGTCCTGGCGCAGTTCCTGCTCAGCCAGGAGATCAGCGGCAAGGACGCGGTTCTCGACCGTTTGAACAGCCAGATCAACGAGTTGACGCAGCTGCTCTCCCTGGAACGCTCGACCAGCCAGGACTATCAGGACCAGATCGCCACGCTCCAGGCCTCGCTCTCCTCCGCCGAGGAGGCGCGCTCGCGGCTCCAGCAGGCGCTCGATAGCGGCAGCGGCTCGGCCGCCACCGCCAACGCCCAGGTGGCCGAGCTCGAAGGCGCTTTGGAAGACCAGCAGGCGGTGTCCCAGCGGGCGCGCTCGCAGATCGAACTCCTCAACCAGCAGCTCTCGGCGCTGCGCCAGCAGATCGCAGCGCTGGAGGATGCGCTGGAGGCTTCCGAATCGCGCGACAAGCAGAGCCAGACCCGGATCGCCGATCTCGGCCGCAGGCTCAACGTCGCGCTGGCCCAGAGGGTGCAGGAGCTGTCGCGCTATCGCTCGGACTTCTTCGGCCGGCTGCGCGAGATTCTGTCCGATCGCGACAACATCCGCGTCGTCGGCGACCGCTTCGTGTTCCAGTCGGAAGTGCTGTTTCCCTCGGGCTCGGACGTCCTGCAGCCTGCAGGAACCGAGGAGATGGCCAAGCTTGCCGACGCGGTCAATGAACTCGTCAAGGAAATCCCGTCCGACATCAACTGGATCATCCGGGTCGACGGGCACACCGACAGCGTCCCCGTCTCGGGCAACAGGTTCCAGGACAACTGGGAGCTTTCGAGTGCGCGCGCCGACGCCGTCGTGCGCTTCCTGATCGAGCAGGGCGTGCCGCCGACCCGTCTCGCCGCCACCGGCTTCGGCGAATTCCAGCCGCTGGAGGAGGGCGACAGCCCCGAGGCGCGGGCCCGCAACCGCCGCATCGAGTTCAAGCTGACCGAACGGTGAGGGGTGGGGCGTCGCCTTCGCACTCGCCTCGCGACCCTCTTCGTGCCATTTCGTCGCTGGTGAAAGCGGCGGCGAGTGCGCCCATATTGCGATGATGACAAATCTGATCGTCTGGCATGACGGATCCTGCCCTCTCTGTCGCAGAGAGATTGCGTTGATGCGGCGGCTCGACCGGCGCGGCGCGATCACCTTCGTCGATGCGACGAGCGCTGACGATGTGTCCTGTCCGATCGATCGGGCCGACCTCCTGTCGCGCTTCCACGCCAGCGAGGACGGGAGGCTCCTGTCGGGCGCTGCGGCCTTCGCCGCCATGTGGCGGCAGATCCCGGTTTTGCGCCCGCTCGGCCTTGCCGCCCGCGCGCCTTTGGTCCTTGCGATGCTCGAACGGGGCTATGTCGCGTTCCTGAGGATCCGGCCGCGCCTTCAGCGTCTCGTTGCTCGGGAGGAAACGGCATGAGGCCGGTTCCGGACCGCCCCCTGCCGGGCCAGGAGAGCGTCTGGGACTTTCCCCGACCGGCGATCGCCGAAGCCTGCCCGGCGCGTGTGGTGATCGAGCATCGCGGTCGGATCGTCGCCGACACCACGGCGAGCGTCCGCACGCTGGAGACCAGCCATCCACCGAGCTACTACATCCCGAAGGCGGACATCGCCCCCGGATTGTTGCGGCGGGCCGCGGGAACCTCGTTTTGCGAGTGGAAGGGCTCGGCGGTCTATTTCGACGTCGTCCTGGACGGGCTGGAGCTCCCCCGCGTCGGCTGGAGTTATCCAAATCCCAGTCCGGCGTTCCACTCGCTGCGCCATCACGTCGCCTTCTACGCCGCGCCGTTCGATCGCTGCAGCGTCGACGGGGAGACGGTGTCGCCGCAGCCCGGCGACTTCTACGGCGGCTGGATCACCGACAGGCTCACGGGGCCGTTCAAGGGCGTTCCCGGCAGCCGCGGCTGGTAGATGGCGAGCGGGAGACCGCGGGTCGGGTCGAACTCGGCGGACGTCGCGACCCGAGACGGGGCCGGCATACGGCGCCGGCCCCTGGCAGTCATCGGACTTCGCGACAGTTGTCGCCTCAGTTGGCTGTGATCGTCGCGGTGACGAGCTTGCCGTCGACGCGGATCGGGCCGTCCTCCTTGGCGCCGAGCGTATATTCGAAGACGCCCATTTCCTTGCCGCCGGCCTCGGAATGGACCATCAGCATGAGCATGTCGCCGGATGCGACGTCCTCGGTGAGTTCGGCGGAAACGTTCTCGTTCATGCCTTCCGTCAACGGCGCGTGGCCGACAACCGGGCCCGGCTTCATCTCCGCGTCGGTGCGGTGGATGACGAGCCAACCCTGCTCGGGCGCCGTCACGGACGTGGCCATGACCGAGCCGCCGGACACGTCCTGATCGGTAGCGGTGACGCCTGGCGTCATGTCCTGTGCGAAGGCCGCGCCAGTGAGACCGGCGGTGGCGAGGAGGGCGATGGTGATGCGTTTCATGGAGAAACCCTTTCTCTGGTGAAGAACGTGGCGTTCACCAAAAGATACGTTTCGCATTCTGTATGGATTGCCTTTTCACGACGCTGTCAGATACTTCGAATGCGCGATGACAATCTTGTCAGAGCGGCCAGAAAATCCGGTCGATACGTTGACAGTACTATTTTCCAGTACGGTTATAGGTTGCTTGTCCGGAACATTCATGTTGTGGCGGCACCGACAATCCAGGCGTTCCATTGCCGTTTGAATGACGAAGCCGGACGATCGAAGACAGCGTCAAGGACGACATGCTCGCGTTGTCGGCTCAAGATGTTGCGAGCGCCGTGGCCGCCCACTCCGCGCGGCCTTCGTCGCTCCCGTCGGTAAAGGTCGCGATGGTCGGCGACTTGTCGACATCGGGAAAATGATGGACGGCGTTGACCGAGTGGGGCCCGCCGCCGGAATGGCCGATCGCCCGGCCGGCGCCGTCCAGTGTGCCGATCATCAGACCGAGGCCATAGCCGTGGGACGTCCATGGCCGGCCGGGGATCGCGCCGCCGATGGCGTGTCGGTGGAGCATTGCCGTCAGCGTGTCCGGCGACAGCAGCCGGCCGGGGATCATCAGCGCCGACAGGATCGCGGCGGCATCGCCGGGGGTGCCGACGACGAGGCCATGATAGACCCAGCGGGGATCGTAGCTGTGCAACGCCGGCCAGTGGATGTCCACAAGGTCGCCCGGTTGCATCGCGACCCGGGCACTGGTGAGGCCGAGCGGCGCGAAGACGAGACGGCGCAGCGCCGCGTCGAGGTTTGACGCCGTCGCCGCCTCGATGGCCTCGCGGACGAAGAGATAGCCGACATTGCTGTAGGCCCAGCTCGTGCCCGGCACAAAATCCAGCGTGTCGACGCCGACGGCAGCAAGAAGACGCGCGCGGGGCCATGCCGCTTCGCCGCGCCCGACGGCGGCGTGATATTCGGCAAGCTGGCCGTAGTTCGGCACGCCCGCCCGATGCTGGAGAAGTTGGCGCAGCGTGTAGCGCTGGCCCTGAAAGGGCGCGTCGAGGTCGAGCAGGCGTTCTTCGGTCAGCCGCAGGGCGGCGATCGCGAGGATCGTCTTGGTGAAGCTCCACCAGGGAAAGATCGCGTCGGTCCGGCCGAAATGGTCGGCCCGGCCGTCCGCCGCCAGTCTGACCGCATGAATGTCCGACAGATCCATCCGCGCCATGTCCGTTGCCGCCCGCCGAAGCCTCATGACGACGAGGGGAACGCCCCGTCCGCCCCGCCAGCCTTTCGTGACAGTCTACTCCGCCGCGTCGTCGAGCCGCCCGGCCTCGAATTGCAGCTTGGCGAGGCGGGCATAGAGGCCGCCCTTGGCGGTGAGGCTCTGGTGGTTGCCTTCTTCGGCCACCCGACCTTGGTCGAGGACGAGGATGCGGTCGGCCTTCAAGACCGTCGACAGGCGATGGGCGATGACGAGGGTCGTGCGACCGACCATCAGCTCGTCGAGCGCCTTCTGGACCAGCACCTCGCTCTCGGCGTCGAGGGCGGAGGTCGCCTCGTCGAGGAGGAGGATCGGCGCGTCGCGCAGGAGTGCCCTGGCGATGGCGATGCGCTGGCGCTGGCCACCGGACAGCGTCACGCCGCGCTCGCCGAGAAGGGTGTCGTAGCCGCCGGGAAGCGCCGTGACGAAGCCGTCCGCAAGCGCCTGACGGGCAGCTCGCGTCACCTGTTCGGGGCAGGCCTTGGGATCGCCGAAAGCGATGTTGTCCCGCGCCGAGGCGGCGAAGATCGTCGTATCCTGCGGCACCAAGGCGATGCGCGATCGCAGATCGACGAAGTCGGCATCGCGCAGATCGACGCCGTCGACCAGGATGCGGCCGTCCGAGGGATCGTAATAGCGCTCGATGAGGGCGAAGACCGTCGACTTGCCGGCGCCGGACGGGCCGACGATCGCCACGGTCTCGCCCGGCTCGACGGCAAAGGAAAGCCCGTTCAGGGTCGGCAGATCGGGCCTGCTCGGATAGGCGAAGGACACGTTTTCGAAGACGACGCGGCCCTTGGAAGGAGCGGGCAGGGCGATCGGGCTTGCCGGGGCGACGATCGCCGGTTCTTCGGCGAGAAGCTCCGACAAGCGCTCTGCGGCGCCGGCGGCGAGCGAGAGTTCGCCACAGACCTCCGACAGCTGGCCGAGTGCTCCGGCGGCAAAGACCGCATAGAGCAGGAACTGGCTGAGCGTGCCCGCCGACAAGGTGCCCGAGGTGACGCGGGCGGCGCCGATCCACAGGACCGCGACGACCGAAGCGAAGATCAGGAAGATCGCGATGGCGGTGAGCAGCGCCCGCGCCTTGATAGAGGAGCGGGCGGCGCCGAAGGCCTCGTCGACCGAGGTGCCGAAATGGCCGGCGACGACGCGTTCGGAGGTGAAGGCCTGGACGGTGCGCATCGCCCCGATGGCTTCCGACGCATAGGCGGTGGCCGTCGCCAGCGTGTCCTGGGCATGGCGCGAACGGCGCCGGACGCCGCGGCCGAAGGCGACAAGCGGCAGGACGATGAAGGGAATCGCCGCAATGACGATGAGCGACAGCGCCGGGCTCGTCGCCACCATCATGGCGAGCGCCCCGAGGAAGAGAATTGCGTTGCGCAGGAACAGCGAGGCGGTGGAGCCGACGGCGGCCTTCACCTGCGTGGTGTCGGCGGAAAGCCGCGAGACGAGCTCGCCCGACTGGGCGGTGTCGTAGAAGGTCGGCGACAGTTTCGTCAGATGCGAAAAGACCGCCTTGCGAAGATCGGCCACCACCCGCTCGCCGAGGGTGATGACGAAGAAGTAGCGGCCGGCGCTGGCCAGCGCGAGGACGGCGGCGAGCACCATCAGCATGCCGAAATAGGCATTGATCAGCCCGGAGTCCGATTCGATGAAGCCGTGATCGATCACCCGGCGAACGGCCAACGGCACCGACAGCGTCGTCACCGCCGCCAGGGCCAGGAAGAAGCAGGCCCCGGCCACCATGGCCTTGTACTTCATCATGTAGGGAACGAGGCTGCCGAGGGGCTTCAGTTTCCGGCGCGTTTTGTCCCGGCCTTGGATCGCCGTCTCATCGTCGCGCAAAACAAACTCCGTCATCCAGTCAGAGGCGTCCGTTCACGAGCGGTCCATGTCGGGCCGCCCGGACCTTGTGCCGGCCCCGGGTCTGATGTATAGGCTCGAACCCGATTTTGGAAGCGATCAAAGCTCTGCGATCCCCGCGACATCCGGACAGGCTCTTCGGCGACAGGCCGTGGCTTTCCGATGCGTCGGGGATGTTTTGGCGAAAGAAGTTCAAGGACCAGGCGCGATGAAGAAAGACATCCATCCCAAGTACCACGCCATCACCGTGGTGATGACCAATGGCACCGAGTACCAGACCCGCTCGACCTGGGGCTCCGAGGGCGACAAGCTGAACCTCGACATCGACCCGACCAGCCATCCGGCCTGGACCGGCGGCAACCAGCACCTGCTCGACCGCGGCGGCCGCGTCTCGCGCTTCAAGAAGCGCTACGACGGTTTCGGGATCTGAGCTTTCGTCGGCAACGACAAACGAGTGTTTTCGACAAGGCCAGGGGCGGCAACGCCTCGGGCCTTTTCTTTGTTTGTAGCCCGCGTCCTTCAGTTCGATTCCACGCGCTCGGACCTGCGGTCTCGATCTTCCGATCGGTTCTCAGGCCCCGCGGCCTCTGGCACCCCGCTCGGCCAGCGTGATGCCGCCGAGGACGCAGGCCAGCGCCAGGACGTGGAACGGATGGAGCTCCTCGCCGACGATCAGGACGGCGAGCAGGGCACCGAAGACCGGCACCAGATTGATGAAGAGATTGGCGCGGTTCGGGCCGATCATCTCGACGCCGCGGATATAGAGCGACTGGGCGATCAGCGACGGGAAGATGACCGTGTAGAGGGCCGCCGCCGCGCCTTGGAAATCCGGCAGCTGCGTCATGCCGAGGGCGAATTCGATGCCTGCATAGACGATGGAGATCGCCAGCGAGGCGCAGGAGAGGACGAAGATCGTCGACAGCCAGTGAATCGGTGGCTTGAACCTCAGCGCCACCGTGTAGCCGCCGTAAAACAGAACGGCGAGCACCATCAAGGCGTCGCCGCGGTTGAGGTCGAGGGACAGGAGCGTCGACAGATCGCCGTTCGCCGTCGTCACAGCCACGCCGACCAGCGTCAGGGCGAAGCCGACGATCTGCAGCCAGGCGACGCGCATCCGAAACAGGATGAAATTGGCCAGGAAGACCACCAGCGGCATCGCCGACTGCTCGATGGTGATGTTGATCGCGGTGGTGAAGTTGGCCGCGAGATAGAAGATCGCATTGAACGATGCGAATCCGACCATCCCGAGGATCGACAGATAGACGAGGCGCGGGCGGATCACCGGCCAGTCGGTCCGAACGTGGGGCAGGGCGAAGGGGGCGACGATAAGCGTCGCGAAGAACCAGCGCACCAGCGTCAGCAGCATGGGCGATATGTGGCCTGCGGCCATCTTGCCGGCGACGGCATTGCCGGCCCAGAGAAGCGCAACTGCGGTGAGAACGAGATAAGGGTGGACGCGCGGCAATTTCTCTTCCCGATCGCCGACGCCATCCTCTCGTGCGCCGGAGGCAGTCGCGGCGGTGTCCCGTCTAGTCGGGATTGCCGGAACTGGCCAGACCCCCTTATTGTTTCACAGAACTCGCCTGGCCGACGCATTATTGGCAAGTTCTGTGAGTCTACGACGTTGATCGTCCGCCTTCATGGACAGGCAGGGCATCGACGCGTTACAGGCCAACTGGCATTTGGGCCGTCAAGCTTGACGAAGGTCTCGTATCGCAAACCTTCGGCGGCATCTCGTCGCCGTTGCTCGGCCGGCGCGCCAGGAGCGCTGCCGGTTGGATTTCGTGGGGAAGTACATGGCAAACGTCGTGGTCATCGGATCGCAGTGGGGTGACGAAGGAAAAGGCAAGATCGTCGACTGGCTCTCCGAGCGGGCCGACGTCGTCGTGCGTTTCCAGGGTGGCCACAATGCCGGGCACACGCTCGTCGTCGACGGTGTCTCCTACAAGCTGTCGCTCCTGCCTTCGGGCGTCGTGCGCCAGGGCAAGCTCTCCGTCATCGGCAACGGCGTCGTCTTCGACCCGCACGCCTTCGTCGCCGAGCGCAAGCGGCTGACCGAGCAGGGTGTGACGATCGATCCGTCGAGCCTTCGCATCGCCGACAACGCCGCGCTGATCCTGTCGCTGCACCGCGAACTCGACGCCACCCGCGAAAACGCCAATTCGGGCACCAAGATCGGCACGACCGGGCGCGGGATCGGCCCGGCCTACGAGGACAAGGTCGGCCGCCGGGCCATCCGCGTCATGGATCTCGCCCATCCCGAATCCCTGCCTGAGCGGATCGAGCGGCTGCTCGCCCATCACAACGCGCTGCGCCGGGGTCTCGGCCAGGAGGAGATCGACGCCGCGGCGATTCTCGAGGAGCTGACCTCGGTCGCCGGCGAGATCGTGCCCTATATGGACCGGGTGTGGCGGCTGCTCGACGAGCGGCGCAAGGCCGGCGCGCGCATCCTGTTCGAGGGCGCGCAAGGGACGCTTCTCGACATCGATCACGGCACCTACCCCTTCGTCACCTCGTCCAATACCGTGGCCGGCCAGGCGGCGGCGGGGTCCGGTCTCGGACCGGGCAGCCTCGGCTTCGTTCTCGGCATCACCAAGGCCTATACGACGCGGGTCGGCGAGGGGCCGTTTCCGAGCGAACAGGACAACGAGATCGGCCAGTTCCTCGGCGAAAAGGGCCGCGAGTTCGGCACGGTGACGGGGCGCAAGCGCCGCTGCGGCTGGTTCGACGCCGTGCTGGTGCGCCAGGCGGTGGCCATCAACGGCATCGACGGGCTGGCCCTGACCAAACTCGACGTGCTTGACGGGCTCGAGGAAATCAAGGTCGTCACCGGCTACGAACTGGACGGAAGGCGGATAGACTATCTGCCGGCAAGTCTATCCGAGCAGAAGCGCGTCGAACCGATCTACGAAAGCTTCGAAGGCTGGCAGGCGACGACGGCCGGCGCCCGCAGCTGGAGCGACCTGCCGGCCCAGGCGATCAAATATGTCAGGCACATAGAGGAGCTCGTGGCGGCGCCCGTGACGCTGTTGTCGACGTCGCCCGAGCGCGAGGACACAATACTTGTTCGCGATCCGTTTCAGGACTAAAGTCGAAATCGGACGGACTTAATCCACCACGACAAGCGAGTGACTGCATTCCATGGCGGATCTAAGCGGCGTTCTACGCAAGACCATCGACGGCCTTCCGCGCGCCTCGCCGCAAATGCGGGAGAAGGTCTACGAAAAGGCCCGGGCCGCGATCCAGCGTCAGATCGGCGCGGCCAATCCGCCGCTGGCCGAGAACGTCGTGACGGCGCGGCTCGCCGCGCTCGAAGACGCGATCACCCGCACCGAGGAGCACTACGTCGCCCAGGAGGCGGCCGCCGCGGAGCAGGCGGGAGCGTCGACCTCGCCCGCCGCAGCGCAGCCCGCCGCGCCGAAACCGGCTGGCGCCTCGTCACCGCAGCCGGCGCGCCCGCAACCTGACCAGCCATCCGCCGCCCAACCGGCCCAAGTGCCGCAGCCCCAGCCTCCAACGGTGACGCAACCTGCCGCGAATCGGCCGGCGGCGCAGGGCCCGAATCCCGCACAGGTGGCCGCTCCGGCGCCCCAATCACCGCCGGTACGGAAGCCGGAACCCGAACCGGCGAAGGCCGCGCCGGCCCAGCCGCCGCAGGCACGCCCGGCGCCGGAACAAGGACCGCCCAAGGCCGAGCAGGCTCCCACCCAACCGGCGCCGAGGCCGGCGGCTCCCCCGAAGGCCGACCAGCCGGCACCTGCGGCCCCCGCGGCGGCGCAGCGGCCGGGCGATGGCGGCGCAAGCCCGAGGCAGGCGCCGCCGCCACCGGCGCGACCGACGCTTCCCGCGGCGACCATGCCGGGCGCAGCACAAGCGCCTGCCGACGCGCGAGGCGAGGCGGCTGCACCGTTTTTCCCCCCCGAGACAGTGGAACCCGATGCCGGCGATCACCCGCCGGCAATCGGCGCGCCGTTCCTGGTGCCGGAGGAGCGAAGCGCCCGCCGATCCGGCGCCCCGGCATCCGGTCCCGCGGCGCACGAGCCGGCGCGGGACGAGGCGGTCGACGGCGACGACGACCTGCGCGTTCCCCACGACATCCGTCTCGACGACAACGACATTCCGGAGGCGGACGTCAGCGCGCCGCGCTATTCCGCGCGCCGCTCGGGGCGCTCATCCGGCCGCGCCGGCAAGGTCGCTGCGGCGGCTGCCGTCGTGCTGCTGCTCGGTGCCGCGGGCACGGCGGGCTGGATCTATCGCGAAGACATCGAGGCTCTTCTCGTCGCTCCAGCGGATATCGGCACGATCGCCGAGCGGTCCGGCACCGAAACGCCGCCCGCAGCGAACGAGAGCACCACGACCGCGGGCGAGGCGGAGAGTGAGACTGCCTCCGCCGAGGAACCACCGGCATCGACCCGGCGGTTCACGCAGCGGCTTTTGCCGGACGGAACGGAGGTGGACGAGGGACCGGCGCGGAAGACGCCGAATGCCTTCGACGAGGGCACCAACGTCGCTGCGGCGACGAACGTCGACCCGGGCGCGGCACCAGCTGGCGCGACGCCGACGATCTCGAGCGAGATCGGCGAGAACCCGGCCATCGTCGGCGCCGAGGCGCCGGGCGTCGCGACGCCTGAAACCGGTGCGGCCGCGGATGCGGAGAATGCGGACGGCGCGGCGACGGAGCCCGCCGCTTCCACGCCGTCGGACGAGCCGGGCGTCGCCCAGAGCAGCGCCGGCCTGCCCGTCGCTCAGAAGGCCGTATTCTATCAGGAAAAGACCGAGGATCTTCCGGCCACGCAGGAGACCGGAACGGTCGTCTGGTCGCTGGTGGACGAGCCTGGATCGGACGGCTCACCCGCCGAGCCTGCCGTGCGCGCCGTCGTCGACGTGCCGGAAGAGAAGCTCAAGATGACCATGACGATCAAGCGCAATGCCGATTCGACGCTACCGGCCAGCCACGTCATCGAACTGGAATTCGACGTGCCGTCGGACTTTTCCGGTCGCAGCGTCGCCAACGTCCAGCGGCTGGCGCTGAAGGAGACCGAACAGGCGCGGGGCGAGCCGCTGATCGGCGTCGCCGGCAAGATCTCCGACAATTACTTCATCATCGCGCTGAACAATCTCGACCAGGCCGTCCAGAACAATCTCTCGCTGCTCGAGAACCAGAAATGGATCGACATTCCGATCGCCTATCAGAGCGGCCGCAGAGCGCTGATCTCGGTCGAGAAGGGCATTCCGGGCGAACGCGTCGTCAAGGACGCGCTGAAGGCCTGGCAGGCGAAGACGTGATGTGGAGCGGCAAGGAGGCTGACGCGTCCGGCCGCAGAACGCACCACACCGGGCCTCGACGTCGTCTTGATCGCTACCCCACGTGACGTGAGTTGCGAACCGCCCGGGACGAGGGGATCGTAGCCGGGCGGAGGCCCCCAGCAGCCACACATGGCGGCTTGCCACAAACAGGTGCCACCGCCTTGCGGTGCCCGTCTCAGCCGGCTTGCGGGCCGAGCCGTTGCATCAGTGCGATGGCGCCGTGGGGCGCACGGGGTTTCCCGGAGCGGATGAAATAGGTGAAGACGTCACGCGGCGTCTTTTCGGCAGACACCTCCGGATCGGCCTTGCGCAGGTCGCCGGGCTCGCCGCCCGCGGCAAAGGTCTCGAGCCGCTGCGCCCATTCGTCCAGCACGTCGGGATGATAGCAGCTCTCGACGCTCTCGTCGCCGCGCTGCAGCCTCAGATAGACGAAATCGGCGGTGACGTCGGCGATCTGCGGATGGTCGTCGCTGTCGGCGCAGACGATGGCGACGCCGGCCTTGCGGCAGAGTGCGGCGAATTCGGGAACGACGAAGCTCTCGTGGCGCGGCTCGACGACATGGCGAAGCGGGATGCCGCCGGCAGATTTGGGCAGCAGCGCCAGAAAGCCGGCGAAGTCGGCCGGATCGAACTGTTTGGTCGCGGCGAATTGCCAGAGGATCGGGCCGAGATGGTCGCCGAGTTCGGCGATGCCGGAGTTCACGAAGCGCTCGATCGATTCGCCGCCTTCGGCCAGGATCTTGCGATTGACGGCAAAGCGCGGCGCCTTCAGCGAGAAGACGAAGCCCTCCGGCACCTCGCTCGCCCATTTGGCGTAGGTTTCCGGCTTCTGGCTGCGATAGAAGGTGCCGTTGACCTCGATCGTCGTCAGCTTCGAGGCGGCATATTCCAGCTGGCGCTTCTTCGGCAGATCGGCCGGATAGAAGGACTCGTTCCAGGGATCGAAGGTCCAGCCGCCGATGCCGGCGCGGATGGTGCCGCTCATGATCGTCTCCCGATTGTGGTTGGCGGATACGCTCGCTACATTGATGACGTGTCGATGGAGCAGACGATGACGGTCGTCACCATTCAAAAAGCCGAGACAGGCCTGTCCGAACTGCTCAACCGGGTCGAGGCGGGCGAGGAGATCGTGATCGCACGGGGCGACGAACCGGTGGCGAAGCTGGTGCGGGTCGATCCCGCCAAGCCCAAGGTTCGGGGATATGGCGCACTTGCCCATCTGCGCGACAAAATCCCGTCCGACCTGTTTCTCCAGCCGATGTCCGAAGACGAACTGGCGGCTCGGGAAGGCGAGTACTCGTTCCCCGGCGATAATGGCGAGTGAGAGTCCTTCTCGATACTCACGCATTTCTCTGATGGCTCACCGCCGATCCGCATCTCAGCGATTCGGCCAGATCGGCAATCGAGGACATCGAAATGGATCGTTATGTAAGCGCAGTCACGGCCTTCGACCTTGCGAATAAAGTCCGAACTGGGAAGCTGGAGGCTGCGCGGGATATCATTGAGAGGTTCGATGACTTCATTGCGCAAGGCTGTTTCGCCAAATTGGACGTCACCCATTCCCATGCCCTCCTGGCTGGCCAGATGCTCAGGGTTCATAAGGACCCGTTTGACCGTCTTCTCGCCGCGCAGGCGAGGACCGAAGAACTGGCTTTGATTACAGTAGACCAAGCCTTCGACCAGTTTGGTATCACACGACTGTGGTAGGCGCGGATGCCCCAGTGGCGCTGGCGCTGCAGCCTGCAAACGTCACTCCGCCGCCTCCTTCTTCACCCGTGGCCGCCGCTCCAGCAGCTCCTTCATGAACTGCCCCGTATAGGACCGCTCGACCTTGACGATGTCCTCCGGTGTGCCGGTCGCGACGATCTGGCCGCCGCCGTCGCCGCCTTCCGGGCCGATGTCGATCACCCAGTCGGCGGTCTTGATGACCTCGAGATTGTGTTCGATGACCACCACCGTGTTGCCGCGGTCGACGAGGTCGTGCAGCACTTCGAGGAGCTTGGCGACGTCGTGGAAATGCAGGCCGGTCGTCGGTTCGTCGAGGATGTAGAGCGTCTTGCCGGTGGCCTTGCGCGACAGTTCCTTGGCGAGCTTGACCCTTTGGGCCTCGCCACCGGACAGGGTGTTCGCCTGCTGGCCGATCTTGATGTAGCCGAGGCCGACCTCGTTCAGCGTCACCAGCTTGTCGCGAACGACCGGGACGGCGGCGAAGAAGCTCACGCCCTCCTCGACCGTCATGTCGAGGACGTCGGCGATCGACTTTTCCTTGAAGGTGACTTCCAGCGTCTCACGATTGTAGCGCTTGCCCTTGCAGACGTCGCAGGTGACGTAGACGTCGGGCAAAAAATGCATCTCGATCTTGATGACGCCGTCACCCTGGCAGGCCTCGCAGCGCCCGCCCTTGACGTTGAAGGAGAAGCGGCCGGGCTGGTAGCCGCGCGCCTTGGCTTCGGGCAGCGCCGCGAACCAGTCGCGGATCGGGGTGAAGGCGCCGGTATAGGTGGCGGGATTGGAGCGCGGCGTGCGGCCGATCGGCGACTGGTCGATGTCGATGACCTTGTCGAGGAGTTCGAGCCCCTCGATGCGGTCGTGCTCGGCGGGGATGTCACGGCCGTTGGCGATGCGGCGCGACGCCGCCTTGAACAGGGTCTCGATCAGGAAGGTCGACTTGCCGCCGCCGGAGACGCCGGTGACGCAGGAAAACACGCCGAGCGGCAGCTCGGCCGTGACGTTCTTGAGATTGTTGCCGCGCGCGCCGACGACCTTCAGCCGCTTGGCCTTCGCCGCCTTGCGGCGGGTTTCCGGCACCGGCACGCCGAGATCGCCGGACAGGTAGCGGCCGGTGAGCGATTTCGGATGGGCCATGATGTCGCCCGGCGTTCCCGAGGCGATCACCTCGCCGCCGTGGATGCCGGCCGCCGGGCCGATGTCGACGACGTAGTCGGCGGCGAGGATCGCGTCCTCGTCATGCTCGACGACGATGACGGTGTTGCCGATGTCGCGCAGATGCTTCAGCGTGTCGAGCAGGCGGGCGTTGTCGCGCTGGTGCAGGCCGATCGACGGCTCGTCGAGGACGTAGAGCACGCCGGTGAGGCCGGAGCCGATCTGCGAGGCGAGGCGGATGCGCTGGCTCTCGCCGCCGGACAAGGTGCCGGAGGCGCGCGACAGGGTGAGATAATCGAGGCCGACGTCGTTGAGGAAGCGCAGCCGCTCGCGGATCTCCTTGAGGATGCGGACGGCGATCGCGTTCTGCTTGTCGTTCATCGAGGCGGGCAGGGCCTCGAACCAGCCGGCGGCGTCGCGGATCGACAACTGGGTGACCTCGCCGATGTGCCGGCCGGCGATCTTCACGGCCAGCGCCTCGGGCTTCAGCCGGTAGCCGTTGCAGGCCGGGCAGGGCGTCGCCGACATGAAGCGCTCGATCTCCTCGCGCATGAAGGCCGAATCGGTCTCCTTCCAGCGGCGGGCGAGATTGTTGACGACGCCCTCGAAGGTCTTGGTCGTGGTGTAGGAGCGGATCCCGTCCTTGTAGCGGAACTCGATCTTGTCGCGGCCGGTGCCGTAGAGGATCGCGTCCTTCGCCTCGTCCGGGAGTTCCACCCAACGGTCGGTCTGCTTGAAGCCGTAGGCCTGGCCGAGGCCGTCGAGGGTCTGTCCGTAATAGGGCGAGGTGGACTTCGCCCATGGCGCGATGGCGCCGGCCTTCAGGGTCAGCCCTTCGTTCGGGACGATCAGCTTCGGGTCGACCGCCTGCTGCGAGCCGAGGCCGTCGCAGGTCGGGCAGGCGCCGAAGGGATTGTTGAAGGAGAACAGTCGCGGCTCGATCTCGGAAATGGTGAAGCCGGAGACCGGGCAGGCGAATTTTTCCGAGAACAAGAGCCGCTCGTGGGTCTCGTTCTTGCTGCGGTTGGCGCCGGCATCGGCCAGCCGCTCCTTCGGCAGCGGCTTGTCGGCGAATTCGGCGACGGCGAGGCCGTCGGCCAGACCCAGCGCCGTCTCGATCGAATCGGCGAGGCGGGACTTCATGTCTTCGCGCACCACGATTCGGTCGACCACCACGTCGATGTCGTGCTTGTATTTCTTGTCGAGCGCGGGCGCCTCGGCGATCTCGTGGTATTCGCCGTCGATCTTGACCCGCTGGAAGCCCTTGCGCTGCAGCTCGGCCAGCTCCTTGCGATACTCGCCCTTGCGACCGCGGATCATCGGGGCGAGGAGATAGAGCCGCGTGCCGTCCTCCAGCGCCAGCACCCGGTCGACCATCTGGCTGACGGTCTGGCTCTCGATCGGCAGACCGGTAGCCGGCGAATAGGGCACGCCCACTCGGGCGAAGAGCAGCCGCAGATAGTCGTAGATCTCGGTGACCGTGCCGACGGTCGAGCGCGGGTTCTTCGAGGTGGTCTTCTGCTCGATGGAGATGGCCGGGGAGAGGCCGTCGATCTGGTCGACATCCGGCTTCTGCATCATCTCGAGGAACTGCCGGGCATAGGCCGAGAGGCTCTCGACGTAGCGGCGCTGGCCCTCGGCATAGATCGTGTCGAAGGCGAGCGACGACTTGCCCGAGCCCGACAGGCCGGTCATGACGATGAGCCTGTCCCGGGGCAGATCGAGATCGACGCCCTTCAGATTGTGCTCGCGCGCGCCGCGAATGGAAATCGTCTTCAATTCGGCCATGCCGGTCCGTCTACTATCTCTGTCTGAAGGGCAGGCCCCTACTTAAGGCCCGGCCCGCGCGACTCCAAGGCGATGCGTTGGAGAAACGGTTTTTCGCGACTCGCCTCTTGCGTGTTCCTTCTTTGTTCTATAGCGTCCCTGCTGCCGGTGCAAGTGGCTCCGGCAGGCCGAGCATCGGCGGAGGTGAGGGCCGTACGGGACGGCGCGGGGCCTGTCTGGTGCAGGAATGTGGTGCGTCCAAGTTGTCGGGCTCCGCTCTGATGATTGCGTGTCGTGCACAAAATTGGGCTTGCGCGCGGAAGATGGGGATGGGACGGCCCGCCGGCTTTCGCCGGAGCGGGCGCTCGTCTAGGGTCTTGCCAAGTTTTTTCGAAGTTGGAGTTCGATCATGGCGGGAAGCGTCAACAAGGTCATTCTGGTGGGTAATCTCGGTGCCGACCCGGAGATCCGGCGGCTGAATTCCGGCGATGCCGTCGCCAATCTGCGCATCGCCACGTCCGAGACCTGGCGTGACAAGGCGTCTGGCGAACGCCGCGAACGCACCGAATGGCACAACGTCGTGATCTTCAACGAGAACCTCGTGAAGGTCGCGGAGCAGTATCTGAAGAAGGGCTCGACGGTCTATATCGAGGGCCAGCTCCAGACCCGCTCCTGGGACGATCAGTCCGGGCAGAAGAAATACATGACCGAAGTGGTCCTGCAGCGCTTCCGCGGCGAGATGCAGATGTTGGGCGGCCGGGGCGACGGCGGCGAAGGCGGCGGCAGCCGGGGCGGTGGCGGCTATGATCGCGGCGGCGGTGGTGGCGGCGGCGGTTACGATCGCGGCGGCCCCGATCGTGGCGGCGGCGGCAACGATCGCGACTATGGTGGTGGCGGCCGGTCCAACGACCTCGACGACGAGATCCCGTTCTGAGCCCCGTGATCGGGAGCTTGGTGCAGAGAGGCTGAAGCGGCGGAGGCGAGGCGGATGCCGACGAAACCGGTCGTAGCGAGGTCTGCGGCAGCCGTCGCGGTCGTCCGGCGAATGGCGCCGATGATCGCCCTGGCGGCAAGCCTCGCCGTCTCGCCAGTCGGTGGTGCTGCGAGCGCTGCTGCCGCTGCTGGTGCAGCAGGCGAGGACACAGCGACGCCGGGGGCGGAAGCGGCTGCGGTCTCGCAGGTGGAGTGGCCCGCCAAGAACCTGTCGCGGATCGGGGTGGTTTCGGCCTTCGAGCCGGAATGGCAAAGCCTCAAGGCCGACCTCTCCGACGCCGAGACGGTGAGGATCAACGGCGTCGACTTCGTGACGGGCAAGCTCGCCGGCAAGGACGTCGTGCTGTTCCTCAGCGGCGTCAGCATGGTCAACGCAGCGATGACGACGCAGCTGGCGCTCGATCGGTTCGGCATCGAGGCGATCGTCTTTTCGGGGATCGCCGGCGGCGTCGATCCGGCGCTCGACATCGGCGACGTCGTGGTGGCGGACCGCTGGGCGCAATATCTGGAAGCGGTTTTCGCCAGGAAGGATGGCGAGGACTGGAAGCTGCCCTCCTACGCCAAGAGGGCGATGCCCAATCACGGCATGATCTTTCCGCAGCCGGTTGAGGTTCGCTCCAGGCGGGCGGAGACCGCGGAGGAGATTTTCTGGTTCGAGGCCGACGGGACGCTTCTCAATGTGGCACGCCAGGTTGCCGGAAAGGTCGCACTCGAGCGCTGTGCCGGAGAGGCCTGTCTGACGCGGGCGCCGCATGTCGTTGTCGGCGGTTCGGGCGTCTCCGGCCCGGTCTTCGTGGACAATGCCGAGTTCCGGCAATATGTGGCCGAGGCCTTCGACGCTTCGGTGCTCGACATGGAGAGCGCCGCCGTCGCCCATGTCGCCTATGCCAACGCCGTCCCCTTCATCGCCTTTCGCAGCCTCTCCGATCTTGCCGGCGGCGGTGAGGGCGAGAACGAGATGGCGACGTTCTTCGCTCTGGCCTCGGAAAACTCCGCGCGGGTGGTGAAGGCCTTCGTCGCGGCGATGCCGACGGGCGGGAAGTGACGCAAGTCTCCAGCGACGGGCGAGGCGGCGGATGATGGGCGCCCATGCAATGTCGGGATGACACGCCTGAGACGTCGCTCGGCCAAGGGTGGTCCACGGCCGGCCACGGGTGGATGACGCGACACCGAGGACGCGGCAGCGATGCGTGTGAGATTCAACCGGCGGAATGCGTCTCCTGGTCCTCCCGGGCCAGATCGCGATGGCCCGATTGTGACTGCACCTCGACATAGACCTTGCGGACGATGGGAAACCGCTCGCGAATCCGCCGCTCGATCTCGCTGACGAGGGCCTCGATGCGTTGCGAGACGACGCCATCCTGGAAGTCGATGCTCATGGTGAGGAGGACGTCCTGCGGGCCGAGATGGAGGGTCTTGAACTCGTTGATCGCAAGAATTTCCGGGCGGGCGCCGAGCTTCTCGCGGATCAGTGCCTCGATCTCGGGGTCGGCCGTTTCGCCGATCAGAAGGCTCTTCACCTCGATGGCCAGCAGGATCGCCGTGACGCCGAGCAGGAGACCGATGAGGATCGAGCCGATCGCGTCGAAGACGTGGTTTCCGGTCGCCCATGACAGGCCGATGCCGATCGCGGCGATGACGATGCCGATGCATGCCGCCGTGTCCTCGAACAGGACGACGAAAATCGACGGGTCCTTCATGTCGTGAAAGTCGCGCAGCAGGCCCTTGCCGCGTCGCCGGTGCTGGAACTCGCGAAAGGCGATCGACCAGGAATAGCCCTCGAAGCAGAAGGCGAGGAACAGGACGCCCAGCGCGATGAGCGGCGAGGTCAGCTCCGCTTCCCCGGAGACGATGCCGATCACCCCCTCATAGGTCGAGAAGCCGGCGCCGAGGGCAAAGAGGAAGATGGCGACGAGGAAGGACCAGAAATACACTTCGGCGCCGTAGCCGAACGGGTGTTTCTCGTCGGCCGGTTTCTTGGAATGGGCGAGGCCGATCAGGAGAAATCCCTGATTGGCGGTGTCGATCACCGAATGGACGCCCTCGGCGAACATCGACGAGGAGCCGGTGAAGGCGGCGGCGGCGAATTTCGTGACGGCGATGGCGAGATTGGCGCCGGCCGCGGCGATGATGGCGCCCTTGCTGCCCTCGGAGCCGCTTGCGTCATGGCCCCCACGTCCTGCCTTCGCCATTCGTGCTCTCCAAGTCGTGATCGAGGACACAACACGGCAGGCGGCGAAACGTTGCGTTGATTACGTTCTTCGCCGAGCGTTCCGTGACCGGATGACCTCTCGAGCCGTCAGCCAGCCGTGGTCAGCCCGTCGCCCCGGCGGCAAAGCCGCCCGACCGGACGAGTACCGCCGCACCGTCGGCAACGAACTGCACCGCGAGCGCGGCGAGAAGGACGCCGAGGAGGCGGGAGATCACCGCCCGGCTGGTGACGCCAAGAAAGCGGTCCAGCTGGTGGGCGACGGCGAGAAAGGCGAAGGTCGCGGCGACGGCGACGAATATCACGCCGAGCAACGCGGCCGTGCCGACGACGCCCGGAAGATTGCCGGACAGCAGGATCACCGCCGAAATCGCGCCGGGACCGGCCATCAGCGGGATCGCCAGGGGGAATGCTGCGACGTCGTGGCCATCGGTATCCTCGACCGCCTGGCTGGCGCTTTTCTGCTTGCGCTCCGAGCGCCGCTCGAAGACCAGTTCGAAGCCGATCCAGAAGAGGAACAGGCCGCCGGCGATGCGGAAGGCGCCGAGAGTGATGCCCAGCACCTCGAGCAGCGCCAGGCCGGTGAGCCCGAAGAGGGCGAGGATGGCGAAGGAAATAATCGAGGCTCGCAGCGCGATGGCGCTGCGCTCGGTGGAACTCGCTCCCGGAGTCAAGGCGAGGAAGAGCGGGACCAGCCCGAACGGATCGAGGATCACGAAGAGCGTGACGAAGCCATTGAGGAGGATGTCGAACATTCGCTCGAGCCCCGTTCCGGAAGTGGTGAGCCCGGCGTAACAGCTTCCTGGCGAACGGGCTAGGCGCAGGTATCCCGCGCCGCGCGAAGCGGCGATTCGCCCGTCACGGCCCGCCGGCACCCGGCGAACACACAGCTTTTGCGGGTTTCTTTGGCGCTGCTCACAAGCGATTGATTTCGATGGACGTTTCGTCCCTTCGCGGCACCCGCGTCATTTGCGCTCGCGGCCCTGCCGCGCTATAGCGAAGCGAGCAAATTCCCGCTGATCAGGACCTCTCTTGGCAGACGAAAACGACAAGACACCGCCGCCGCCCCCGCCTTCCGGGTCTGGCAGCGGAATCGACACGATCTCCATCATCGACGAGATGCAGCGCAGCTATCTCGATTACGCCATGAGCGTGATCGTCTCGCGTGCGCTGCCGGACGTCCGCGACGGTCTGAAGCCGGTGCATCGGCGCATTCTCTACGCGATGCACGAGATGGGGCTGAACTCCACCAAGTCCTACCGCAAGTCCGCCGGCGTCGTCGGCGAGGTGATGGGTAAGTTCCATCCCCATGGTGACTCGGCCATCTACGATTCCCTCGTGCGCATGGCGCAGGACTGGTCGCTGCGCGCACCGCTGATCGACGGACAGGGCAATTTCGGCTCGATCGACGGCGATCCGCCGGCGGCGATGCGCTACACCGAGTGCCGGCTGCAGAAGATCGCCGACCCGATGCTCGAGGACATCGACAAGGAAACCGTCAATTTCCAGGAGAATTACGACGGCCGCGAGATGGAGCCGGTCGTCCTGCCGGCGCGCTTCCCCAACCTCCTCGCCAACGGCTCCGGCGGCATTGCCGTCGGCATGGCGACCAACATCCCGCCCCACAATCTCGGCGAGGTCATCGACGGCACCGTCGCGATGATCGACAATCCGGCGATCACGCTGGACGAGTTGATGGAGCACATCCCGGGCCCGGACTTCCCGACAGGCGCGCTGGTGCTCGGTAGGGCGGGCATCTATTCGGCCTATTCGACCGGCCGCGGCTCGATCCTGATGCGCGGCAAAGTGCATGTGGAGACGGTGCGCGGCGAGCGCGAGGCGATCATCGTCACCGAGGTTCCCTATCAGGTGAACAAGGCCTCGATGATCGAGAAGATGGCCGAGCTGGTGCGCGACAAGCGCATCGAGGGCATCTCCGACATCCGCGACGAATCCGACCGCGAGGGCTACCGGGTGGTCGTCGAGCTGAAGCGCGACGCTTCGTCCGACGTCGTTCTCAACCAGCTCTATCGCTTCACCCCGCTGCAGACCTCCTTCGGCGCCAACATGGTGGCGCTGAACGGCGGCAAGCCGGAGCAGTTGACGCTGTCCGACATGTTGTCGGCCTTCGTCGCCTTCCGCGAGGAGGTGGTGAACCGGCGGACGAAATACCTGCTGCGCAAGGCGCGCGAGCGCGCCCACGTGCTGGTGGGCCTCGCCATCGCGGTCGCCAACATCGACGAGGTCATCAAGCTGATCCGCCAGGCGCCGGACCCGGCGACGGCGCGCGAGCAGCTGATGACGCGCGAGTGGGACGCCAAGGACGTCGCCCCGCTGATCCGGCTGATCGACGATCCGCGCCACCGCATCACCGAGGAGGGCACCTATCGTCTCTCCGAGGCGCAGGCCCGCGCGATCCTCGATCTGCGCCTGCAGCGCCTGACGGCGCTCGGCCGCGACGAGATCGGCGACGAATTGAACAAGATCGGCGCCGAGATCCGCGAATATCTCGAGATCCTCTCCTCGCGGACCAAGGTGCGCGAGATCATCAAGGCCGAACTGATCGCCATCCGCGACGAGTTCGCGACGCCCCGCCGCACCCAGCTCACCGAGGGCGCGGCGGACATGGAGGACGAAGACCTCATCCCGCGCGAGGACATGGTCGTCACCGTCAGCCATGGCGGCTACATCAAGCGCGTGCCGCTCGGCACCTATCGGGCGCAGCGTCGCGGCGGCAAGGGCCGCTCGGGCATGTCGCTCAAGAACGACGAGGATTCGGTGACGCGGCTGTTCGTCGCCAACACCCACACCGCCGTCCTGTTCTTCTCTTCGCGCGGCATCGTCTACAAGGAGAAGGTCTGGCGGCTGCCGCTGGCGACGCCGCAATCGCGCGGCAAGGCGCTGATCAATCTCCTGCCGCTGGAGAAAGGCGAGCGGATCACCTCGATCCTGCCGCTGCCGAGCGACATGGACGCTGCCGAGCGGCTGAACGTCATGTTCGCGACCACCCGCGGCACGGTCCGGCGCAACAAGCTGTCGGATTTCGTCCAGGTGAACCGCAACGGCAAGATCGCCATGAAGCTCGACGAGGAGGGCGACGAGATCCTCGCCGTCGCGACTTGCAGCGAAGACGACGACGTGCTTCTCACCGCCACGTCGGGCCAGTGCATCCGCTTCCCGACGACGGATGTGCGCGTCTTTGCCGGCCGCAATTCCGTCGGCGTCAGGGGCATCTCGCTGGGCGAGGGCGAGACGGTCGTTTCGATGGCGATCCTCAGGCATGTCGACGCGACGCCCGCCGAGCGCGCCTCCTATCTGAAGATGCGCCGGGCCGTCGATTACGACGCCGGCGCCGATCAGAACGGTGAGACACCGGCGGTCGAGGAGGAGGGCGTCGAGGACGTCGCCCTCAGCCCGGAACGCTACGGCGAACTCGGCGCGCGGGAGGAATTCATCCTGACGATCAGCGAGTTCGGCTACGGCAAGCGCTCTTCGTCCTACGAATTCCGCACTTCCGGACGCGGCGGCAAGGGCATCCGCGCCACCGACACCAACCGGCTCGACAAACTCGGCCAGCTGGTCGCCGGCTTCCCGGTGGAGCGCGAGGACCAGCTGCTGCTGGTCACCGATCGCGGCCAGGTGATCCGGGTGCCGATCGAAGGCATCGGCATGAAGGGCCGGGCAACCGGCGGCGTCACGATCTTCCGAACTGCGGATGGCGAACGCGTCGTCTCGGTCGAGCGCATTCCCGACCAGGGAGCGGACGAGGCCGGTGAGGCTGAGGAGGACGTGACCGATCTTAGTGCCGTTCCTGAGGATGGCGGCCCGGAGGATGGCGGCAGCGCGGCGCCGGACGTCGATCCCGATGCTTCTGAAGAAGACGGGCCCGAGGATCCGCAGGGCTGATCAAGCACGGCCGATCCGAAGACGACAGGCTCGAAACGACGAAAGGCCATTCCGCGGCAATGCGGAATGGCCTTTTGGTTATCAGACTGTGGTTGTTGCGCGCCTACCGCCGGCAGGCTCCACCACTCGCGCCGGCCGTTACAAACCGATGCTCGTCAAGATGACGGGCAAAGAGTGTGGGCGGATGGATAGGAGGGAGCACCCACACCGAAACGCGACAGATCTTCGACACATAAAAGCGAGAGATCTCCCGAAAGTCGCGGGCAAAGATGGTGCATGGTATCGACGAACGTAACAGCGGCCTCGGTACCGCTGGTAATTCGTTTGATCGCCACGGACGGCGTCGTGGCGATGATGCGGTTTTCTTTCCCAAGCCAATGGGCTCGGCTAATTATCGGACGGTTCGACGCCTCAGCGGCGGCCGACGCCGAAACCGGAGCGGCTCTTGGCCAGAACTTTTACCCGGGCATCCTGGCGTTCTTCGTTGAGCGCGATGGCAGTCGCCGTCACGAGGGTCACGATCATGGTCATCGACAAGGCGATCATCAGCATTTGCGCATCTCCATTTTGACCCTCAAACTGCCGAAGGATGCAATTCGTTCCAAGTTTTAGCGACTGCGTGCCATGACGGGGTTGCTTGCCGACACGCAGACACATTCATCATCCGGCCGCGGACCTCATGAAAGTGTATATGCGGCTCGTCGGATGCCAATAAAATTCCGTCTTTGATGCGCAACTCGGCGTGATGAGGAGTGAGACATGACTAGACGGGCGTTTTATCCGGGATCCTTCGATCCGATGACCAACGGTCACCTGGCCGTGTTGGAGCAGGCTATGCGGCTGTTCGACGAGGTCGTCGTGGCGATCGGCGTCCACCCCGGCAAGACGCCGCTGTTTTCCTTCGACGAGCGAGCGGATCTGATTCGGCAGGCGGTCGTCGGCATAGACACTGCAGCCGCCGTCACGGTCGTCTCCTTCGACGGCCTCGTCGTCGAGGCGGCGCGCGAGGCGGGCGCGGTGGCGCTGGTGCGGGGCGTACGCGACGGCACCGACCTCGACTACGAGATGCAGATGGCCGGGATGAACGGCGCGATGCGCCCGGAGATCGTGACGCTGTTTTTCCCCGCGACTCCGCAGACGAGGCCTATTACCGCCACATTGGTTCGCCAGATCGCGGCCATGGGCGGGGATGTTTCGCGTTTCGTTCCGGCCCATGTCGCGACGGCGATCAGGGGGAAACGCAGTCCGCGCTAGCGGACCGGACATCGATTGGGGTGACAGAATGAAACTCTTCGCAACGCTCGGCCTTGCGGCCGCGATCTCGATTGCCGCCATGCCGGCCTTTTCGCAAGGCTCGGCCGATCCGGAAAACACGCTGGTGATCACGACCAAGGACGGCGAAATCGACATCCAGCTGCGGCCGGATCTGGCGCCGGAGCACGTCGAGCGGATCAAGGAACTCGCCCGCGAGAAGGCCTATGACGACGTCGTCTTCCACCGGGTGATCGACGGCTTCATGGCGCAGACCGGCGACGTCGCATTCGGCAAGGAAGGCGCCGCGGGCTTCGATCCGAGCCGGGCCGGCATGGGCGGATCCGACAAGCCGGACCTCAAGGCCGAGTTCTCGCAGGAGACCTTCGATCGCGGCACGGTCGGCATGGCCCGGTCGCAGGACCCGAATTCCGCCAATTCGCAGTTCTTCATCATGCTCGCCGACGGCGACTTCCTCGATGGTCAGTATACCGTCGTCGGCGACGTCGTCGAAGGCATGGATGTCGTGGACAAGATCAAGAAGGGCGACGCTCAGGCGAACGGCGCCGTCGACAAACCCGACAAGATGCTGAGCGTCCGCGTCGCGGCTGACGAAAAATAGGCTGGCCGTCGAAGGGCGGATCGGGCTTTGCGTGAGGGCGAGGCGTCGCAGACGTTAGGGCTCTTCCCCTTGCACGTTGGGGCAAAAACCCCCAAACAGCCGCCATGAGCAGCCGGGGCGCATCGACGCCCCCGCAACCGCAACGGCAAAAAGGACGACACATTGGCTTACGAAAACCCCGAAGACACGCTCGTTTTGGAAACCACCAAGGGCAAGGTGGTGATCAAGCTTCGGCCGGATCTCGCGCCGAACCACGTGGCGCGGGTCAAGGAACTCGCGCGCGAAGGCTTCTACGACGGCGTCGTCTTCCACCGTGTGATCGACGGCTTCATGGCGCAGACCGGCGATCCGACGGGCACCGGCAGCGGCGGTTCGGACAAGCCGGACCTCAAGGCCGAGTTCTCCGACGAGTCGCACAAGCGCGGCACCGTCTCGGCGGCGCGTACCGCCAATCCGAATTCGGCCAATTCGCAGTTCTTCATCTGCTTTACCGACGCACCCTGGCTGAACAAGCAGTATTCGGTCTGGGGCGAGGTGATCGAGGGTATGGACGTCGTCGACACGATCAAGCGCGGCGAGCCGGTGCGCGATCCCGATGCCATCACCACCATGCGCGTGGCAGCCGACCTTTAGGGCAGTCCGCTCGCGTCATCATGGCCGGATGGCGCCGACTGGTGCCGTCGCCGTCGAAGATGATGCGTCGCTGAGAGCGCGAAGACATGCGCGTCGATCTTTTCGATTTCGAACTGCCGGAGGAGCGGATTGCGCTCCGGCCCGCCGTGCCGCGCGAAGCGGCGCGGCTTTTGCACGTCGGTGCTGCCGGCATGCTGGCCGACCGTCATGTCCGCGACCTGCCCGAACTGCTCGGCCCAGGCGATATCCTCGTCTTCAACGATACGAAAGTCATTCCCGCACGGCTGACCGGCCTGCGTCGCCGAGAAGGCTCGGTCGACGGCGAGGGCGTGGCGCGGATCGAGGCGACGCTGCACATGCGGCTTTCGCCCGAGCGGTGGAAAGCGTTCGTCCGTCCCGCCAAGCGGGTGAAGATCGGTGACCGGATCGTCTTCGGCGCCGAGCGGGAGACAGCCTGCGCCTTGTCGAGCCTCGTCGGCGTCGTTGAAGAGCGCGGCGAGGGCGGCGAGGCGACCCTCCGCTTTGAGTTCTCGGGACCGGTGCTCGACGAGGCGATCGCCGCGGTCGGCCATATTCCGCTGCCGCCCTACATCGCCTCGAAGCGGCCCGAGGACGAGGCCGACCGGCGCGACTACCAGACGATGTTCGCGCGCGAGAGCGGCGCCGTCGCCGCGCCGACGGCGGGGCTGCATTTCACGCCGGAGCTGATGGACCGGATGGCGGCGCGCGGCGTCGGCACCGCCTTCCTGACGCTACATGTCGGGGCGGGGACCTTTCTGCCGGTGAAGGCCGAGGACACCGGCGCCCACAAGATGCATGCCGAGATCGGCCATGTGGACGAAGCGACGGCCGAGCGGCTGAACACGGCGCGGCGCGAAGGCGGACGGATCGTCGCGGTCGGCACGACGTCGCTGCGGCTGCTCGAAAGCGCGGCAGGCGAGGACGGAGTGATCCGGCCTTTTTCCGGGCCGACAGACATCTTCATCACGCCGGGCTACCGGTTCCGCGCCGTCGACCGGCTAATGACCAATTTCCACCTGCCGCGCTCGACGCTGTTCATGCTGGTCTCGGCCTTTTCCGGACTTCCCACGATGCAGGCGGCCTATGCCCATGCGATCAAAAGCGGATACAGATTTTACTCCTATGGAGACGCCTGCCTGCTCGAGCGGGCGGACGGCTGACTGCGGGATCTGAGAGCGCAAGGCAGAGCATGCCGCGACGATGGTGCCGCCCACACGAAAAACGGGGCCTTGCGGCCCCGTCCTCACGTCTCGGACCAGCATCCGGACCGTCTCAGTCGATGATCTTCACGATGTTTCGGTTCTCGTCGACCAGGACGGTGTGCCCGTCAACGACAGCATATTCATAAGGTCCAACGTCGTCCGGCAGGCGGTAGAGCGGGACCGGCTCCGGCAGCGGGGTGCCGACCGTGACCGTGTAGCCATCCGGCGCAGGCACCGATTCGCGCCGCTCCTTGGTGACATAGGTCTGGATCGTACCGTAGTCGGGGTCGGTCGTCTCGACGGTCGTGGTAGTGGTGGTCGTCGTCTGGGCAAGAGCGGCGACGGGTGCGCCAAGCGCCAGTGCGGCAACGAGGAGAAGGCGTTTCATCCTATTGGTTCCTTTCGGATTTCGTCCCGGCCCGAAAACTCCGTCAATGCCATTCCCGTTCCCACGGCCTGATCGCGTATCGTTTTGCTTCGCAACAATTCTCGAGGCACAGCCTCGGGGCCATACCGAAACAGGGCATCGGCAGCCCGACCATCGGGAGACGAGGCGCGTTGCCAGCAGCTGCCGAGCGCGCTACCGGATGCCGGCCATGACAGAACGCTTTTCCTTTCGCCTTTCCACCACCGACGGCAAAGCCCGCCGCGGTGAGATCACCATGCCTCGTGGGACGGTGCGTACGCCGGCCTTCATGCCGGTCGGGACCGCCGGCACGGTCAAGGCGATGTATCTCGATCAGGTGCGCGAGCTCGGCGCCGACATCATCCTCGGCAATGTCTACCACCTGATGCTCCGGCCGGGCGCCGAGCGGGTGGCGCGGCTCGGCGGCCTGCACGAATTTGCCCGCTGGCCGCATCCGATCCTGACCGATTCCGGGGGCTTCCAGGTGATGTCGCTCGCCGCTCTGAGGAAGCTCGACGAGAAGGGCGTGACGTTCCGCTCTCACGTCGACGGGTCGGTCCATGCGCTGACGCCGGAGCGCTCGATCGAGATCCAGGGTCTGCTCGATTCGGACATCCAGATGCAGCTCGACGAGTGCATCCGCCTGCCGGCGGAGCGGGCCGAGATCGAGCGGGCGATGGAGCTTTCGCTGCGCTGGGCGGAGCGTTGCAAGATCGCCTTCGGGGAGCAGCCGGGCAAGGCGATGTTCGGCATCGTCCAGGGCGGCACCGAGATCGACCTGCGCCAGCGTTCGGCGGCGGGCCTGTCGGCGATGGATCTCAAGGGCTACGCCGTCGGCGGGCTGGCGGTCGGCGAGCCGCAGGACGTCATGCTGACGACCCTCGATGAGACGCTTCCCGTCCTGCCGCAGGACAAGCCGCGCTATCTGATGGGCGTCGGCACGCCCGACGATATCATCCAGTCGGTGGCGCGGGGGATCGACATGTTCGACTGCGTGATGCCGACGCGGGCGGGGCGGCACGGCCTCGCCTATACGCGGCGCGGCAAGATCAACCTGAAGAACGCCCGCCATGCCGAGGATCATCGTCCGCTCGACGAGGAATCGGGCTGCCCGGCGGCCCGCGACTATTCGCGGGCCTATCTGCACCACCTGGTGCGGTCGGACGAATCCCTCGGCGGCATGCTGCTCACCTGGAACAATCTCGCCTATTACCAGCAGCTGATGGCCGGCATCCGCGCCGCGATCGAGGCAGGGCGCTATTCCGATTTCATGGCCGAGACCAGCGAAGCCTGGGCAAAGGGCGACCTGCCGCCGCTCGGCTGACGCTGTCGCGCCTGCCGCAGCTCAGCGTGGATAGGATCCATCAGACCGCGACGTCGTCGCCCTTGCGCAAAGAGCAGCCGGTGATCTTCATCGAACCGTCCGGCTGGCGCTGGAGCGTATAGCTGGCGATCCAGCTCTTGCCCTTGCGGTCGGTCAGGTGAACCTCCTGGCGAAAGCCGCTGCCCTCGGGCTTCAGCGCGCCGAAGACGGCGCTCTCGGAGCGATAGACCGGATCGTAGGCGGACTGGACCATGCCCATGAACTGGCCGGGGCTCGGAAACATCGTCTGGATGTTCGGCGCGGCATAGGAATAGGCCTCGGCGCCGTTGCCGGCGTTGAAGGCTCCGAGCTGGGCGGAGATCGTCGCCTGGATGTCGCCGGCATCGTCGGCCCGGGCGGCAAGCGGCGCGGCGAAGACGAGGGCGGCGCAAAGAACGAGGGTGGAGGCGGATTTCATCGGCAATTCTCCGGTGGTCTGGACCGGGAGGAGAATCGCTCATCTCGTCGGCGCGAAAACCTCCCGCCGGGTCAATTGCACGTGATGGTGTTCGGCGCGGAGGCGCGGGGGCCGCGCCTGGCGCCAGCCGGCGCTTTGGTTGGCCGCGGTTCGGCCGAGAGTATGAGTCGCCGGGCCGCGGTTCAGCCGTCGTTGGCGGAGGAAAGATCCTCCGGCCGCGTGCCTTCCTGATGGGCGTGATGGATGAGTTCGACGACGCTCACCTCCGGACCGGGGAGGCCGGGCTCCAGCGGCTGGCTCGAAATGGCAACCGTCAGGGCGAGATCGTCGCGGGCAGCCTCGCGCAGCGCGGCGTTCAACATTTCGGCCGCGGCCTTCGCCCGAGCAAGGATGGTTTTCGGTGGGCCGGGGGGCGTTGCGTCGGTGGTTTCCATGGCCTCACTTTCGAACAAGCGCACCCGGAAGGCAAGCACCGGGAGGTTACCGGCCCTTTGCCGGGAAACGATCTCGGCCCCCTGACCGCCGCCTTCTTCAACTCGCCATGAATCACAGGCAAGAGGCGTGCGGGGCTTCAGACGTCTTCGACGACGCCGGTCAGGTGGCGTAGCGCCATCGGCGGTCGCAGGCGTCTTGGGTCATGACATTCGGAGATCCCATGCGAAAAATCCACCTGATCACCACGGCCACCGTCGCAGCGCTCCTGGCGACGACTGCGCTCGCCGGCGCCCAGTCCTCCCAAGCGGCCGCCCCGGCACCGGCGGCGAGCCGAGCCGGCGATGCGGCGGCTGCGGCCGAGCCGACGCGCACCGGCGACATCCGCTCGATCGTGCTCTTTTCGGGCGGCGTCGCCGAGATCGTCCGCTCGGCCGAGGTCTCCGGCGATGCGACGATCGGCATGGAGGTCCCGCTCGACCAGGTGAACGACGTCCTGAAGAGCCTCGTCGTCCGCAATCCCGGCGGCGGCGTCGGCCAGGTGTCGCTGGAGGGCTCGGTCAACGCGCAGGAGCTGTCGCGCGCCGCCTTGTTCACCCCCGCCGATCTCGATTCGCTGCCGCTGCTCCTGAACAGGCTGAAGGGCGCCAGGGTGCGCATCGAGGGCGACCGCTCGGTGACCGGGACCGTGCTCGGCATTTCCCAGCCGCCCGCGGGCGAAAGCGCCGAGAAGTCGCAACGGCCGGTCGCAATCGTGGCGGTTCTCGACGAGACCGGCTCCGTCCGCTCGCTGCCGGTCTTCGCCGACACGTCGGTCGAGATCCTCGACGCGGAGACCGCCGAGGAACTGCAGAAGGCCGTCGCCTCGCTGTCGCGCAGCCTGTCCGACGACAGCCGCCTCGTCTCCGTCAAGGTCGACGGGACCGGCACGCGGAACGTCGAGTTCGACTATGTCGTCGCGGCGCCGGTGTGGAAGTCCTCGCACCGACTGGTGCTCGGCAAGGACGGCAAGGGCCGGCTGCAGAGCTGGGCGGTGATCGAGAACGCCACCGGCGAGAACTGGAACGACGTCAAGGTCGCGTTGTCCTCGGGCTCGCCCGTGACGCTGCGCCAGAACCTGTTCGATCCGTTTTTCAAGGAACGGCCGGAAGTGCCTGTCTTCGTTGACAGGCAGTCGGTTCCGGACGCCGATCGCGGCGCCGTGCCGAGCCCGTCGGTGCAGCAGGCCAAGTCCTACCGCTCGGCCGATGGCGCCGCCGCTTTTGCCGACAATCTGATGGCCGCAGCGCCGATGCCGGAGGCCGCGGAGTTCGCGATCGGCGGCGCGAGCGAGGTCGGTGAGGCGGTCGAGGGCGACGTTTCCGTCACCTATCCGCTGCCGCAACCGGTGACGCTGGACGCCGGCTCGACGCTGTCCGTGCCGGTGGTCGACGCGGACGTTCCGGCCGAGCGGATCGCCGTGTTCACGCCGGGGCGCGGCGAGATCCATCCGACCGCCGCCGTTCAGCTCGACAACGAGACCGGCTCGGCCCTGCCGGCGGGGATCGTCACGGTCTACGACACCTCCGGCTATGTCGGCGATTCGACGCTTCTGCCGGTGCCGGCGGGTCAGGAGCGGCAGGTGCAGTTCGCCCTCGATCGCAAGCTGACCGTCAACACCACCGAAAACCCGCAGGAGCTCGTCAGCGAGCTGCGCGTCGTCGACGGGGTGCTGCGCTACAAGTCCATCCAGGAGCGCCGCACCGTCTATACGGCGGCGAACGCGGCCGAGGAGGAGCGCAAACTCGTCGTCAATCATCCCAAGCTGTCAGGCTGGGAGCTGATTGCCGAGGACGAGGTGGGCGAGACGGAAGACGCCTATCGCCTCGAAGCGGTGATCCCGGCGGGCGGCACCCACGACATCGCGGCGACCTATCGCTTCGTCCGCGACGAGGGCTTCGCGCTGGTCGATGCCAGCCAGTCCGAACTCCTGCGCTTCTCCAGCCAGTCGCGCGATCCGGCGCTTTCGGCCGACCTGAAGGCAATCGCCGAGATCCAGGGCGAAAAGACCGACCTCGACCGCAGGATCGACACCCTCAGCAACCAGAAGCAGGACATCTATGCCGCCCAGGACCGCATCCGCGAGAACGTCAAGGCGGTTGGGCCCGGGGATCTGCGCGACCGATATCTCGACGCGAT
Source organism: Jiella pacifica (assembly GCF_010500815.1). Classification (GTDB taxonomy): domain Bacteria; phylum Pseudomonadota; class Alphaproteobacteria; order Rhizobiales; family Rhizobiaceae; genus Jiella; species Jiella pacifica. The sequence goes on along the minus strand of NZ_JAAAMG010000009.1, from coordinate 161,661 downwards.
GCGCGACCAGGAGGATCAGCTCAAGGCAATCGACCGGGAGATCGCGACGCTGAAGAGCCAGCGGGAAGACGTCGAGGCACGGCTGCGGGAGAAGATCCGGGCGATCTGAGCGGCTGCGGGCGAAGGTCGGTTCTCCTGCGGAGGGGGTGGCGCCTTCGCGCCCCCTCTGTCTTGCCGGACATCTTCCTTTTTTGGGGGAGATCGATATCGCCGCGGGGACTGCGCGAAACAGCGGATGTCGGGGTCGGCATCCGACGATACGAAAAAAACGCTCTGGCGCAGCAGCTGCATGATCTCCCCCCCTGTGGGGGAGATGGCTGCAGCCCGCAGGGGGGCTGCAGGGCGCTACCGTTGGCTGCAAGGCCAGTAAATTGGTATCGCCCGGAGGCGCATCACCCCCACAGTCGCGGGTCGGGCGGGGAGACCATCGAGCCGGCATAGGTGAGGGGATGCGGACGGTCTCGTGCCAGGAGCAGCGGGCCGTCGAGATCGACGATGTCGGCGGTCTGAGCGAGGAGGATGGCGGGCGCCATGGCCAGCGACGAACCGACCATGCAGCCGACCATCACGCCGAAGCCGCGTCGCCTCGCTTCGCGCGTCAGCCGCACCGCTTCGGTCAACCCGCCGGTCTTGTCGAGCTTGACGTTGACGTAGTCGTAAAGGCCGAGGAGATGGTCGAGGTCCTCGCCGACATGCAGGGATTCGTCGGCGCAGACCGGCACCGGATGGGGGATATCGGCGAGGATCGCGTCCTGGCCGGCGGGCAGCGGCTGCTCGACGAGAATGGCGCCGGCGGCCGCGGCGGCGAGGAGATGGTCCCGCAGATTGGCGTCCGTCCAGCCCTCGTTGGCGTCGAGGATCAGCCGCGCGCCCCTGGCTGCCGCATGCACCGCACGGATGCGCTCGCGATCGTCGGCGGTGCCGAGCTTGATCTTCAGAAGGTCGCGGCCGGAGGCTCTGGCGGCGCTGGCCATCGCGTCGGCGCTGTCGAGGCTGATCGTATAGGCGGTCTCGACCGGCCGCGGCGTCTGGCCGCAGACGATGGCCGAGACGCGCCCGCCGGTCGATTTCGCCTCGAGATCCCACAGCGCGCAGTCGAGGGCGTTGCGTGCCGCGCCGGCCGCGAGCGCGGCGCCGAGGCTGTCTCGCGAGCCGCCGCGCTCGATCAGATCGCGCATGCCTTCGATCTGGTCGCAGACGCTCTCGAGGCTTTCGCCGTAACGGGGATAGGGCACGCACTCGGCTCGGCCCCTGCCGTATTCGTCGGCAATTTCGCACGTCACCACCGCCGCCTCGGTCTTGACCCCGCGCGCGATCCGAAACGGCTCGCGCAGCGGAAAATGCTCCACTGTGACCGAAAGACGACGCGGCATGGTAAATGATCTCCTTCAGGATGGCTCCGGTTTATTCCCACGAAGGCCTGTGCCAGTGAAGGGGGTACCGCGACTTCGCCGGACGGGTCGCCGCGGATCTTCGGGGAAACCTCGGGGAACGGCGGCTCCCGGCGGCCGAAACGGATGCGGATCGAGGAACGATGCTGGAGGCTGCGAAGCCTGACGAGACCGCCGGGCGCGGTCGCCTGTCTGCCGTCAAGCCTGCTCTCGAAGGCGAGAAGCGGGACGGCGGCGTGCGGCTGGTCGCCAGCGGCGACTGGCTGGCCCGCACCATCGGGGCCATGGAGCCGCTGCTTGCCGAGACCGCCGGCTCCGATCTCGGCAAGCAGATCACCGTCGACTGCTCGAAGGTCGGCCGGATCGATACCGCCGGTGCCTTCGTCCTCGAACGGCTGTCGCGCGAGCTTTCGGCCGACGGGCGCACGGTCGACCTCGCCGGCATCTCGCAGCGGGACGAAGCGCTCTTCGACGCCGTGCGCGGAACGATGGACCGGGAAGTTCCGATCAGCAAGCCGCCGCACGTCTCTCCCCTGACGAGCTTTTTCGGCGCGATCGGCGGGGGGGTCTACGGGGTCCGCGACGAGGCCGTGGCGTGGCTCAACATCATCGGCGGGGCGATCTACGGGGCCGGCTACCGCCTGGCCGGGCGGAGCCGCAGCCGGCCGGCCGCCGTGTTCAACCAGCTCGACCAGATGGGGGTGAAGGCGATCCCCATCATTGTCCTCATCACCTTTCTTATCGGCGGCATCATCGCCCAGCAGGGCGCCTTCCAGCTGCGCCGATTCGGCGGCGAGGTCTATGCGGTCAATCTCGTCGGCATCCTGGTGCTGCGGGAAATCGGCGTGCTGCTTGCCGCGATCATGATCGCCGGCCGCTCGGGAAGCGCCATCACCGCCGAGATCGGCTCGATGAAGATGCGCGAGGAGATCGACGCGCTGCACGTCATCGGGCTGAACCCGATCGGCGTCCTGGTGTTTCCGCGTCTCGTCGCCCTGACCATCGCGCTGCCGCTGCTGACGGTCCTCGCCAATCTGTCGGCGCTGCTCGGCGGCATGCTGACGCTGAAGCTCTACTCCGACATCTCCTTCGCCAACTACATGCAGGGAATCCAGAACAGCGTCGATTTGTTCACTGTCTTTTCCGGCCTGATCAAGGCACCCTTCATGGCGATCGTCATCGGCATCGTCGGCGCCCTCGAGGGAATGAAGGTGGGCGGCAGTGCCGAGAGCCTCGGCCTTCACGTCACCGCGTCCGTGGTCAAGGCGATCTTCCTCGTCATCGTCATGGATGGCCTGTTCGCGATCTTCTACGCCTCGATGGGACTTTGACCTGGTGACACTCGACACTGCGGCTGCGAACGGAGAAGCTGCGGCGAAGGCCGCATCATCGGCGCCGGAAGCGGCGGACGAGGACGTTTTGATCCGCGCCCGCGGCGTCAACGTTTCCTTCGGCCGCAAGAAGATCCTCGAAAACCTGTCGCTCGACGTCCGGCGCGGCGAGATCCTCGGCTTCGTCGGCCCGTCCGGCGCCGGCAAGTCGGTGCTTCTGCGCACCATTCTCGGCCTCAATCCCAAGCAAGGCGGTACGATCGAGGTCTTCGGCATCGACTATCACCAGGCGAGCGAGCGCGAGAAGCTCTCGGTGGAGCGGCGCTGGGGCGTCCTGTTCCAGCAGGGCGCACTGTTCTCGGCCCTGACGGTCGCCGAGAACATCGAAGTGCCGATGCGCGAGTATCTCGACCTGTCGCCCAAGCTGATGCGCGAATTGACCCGGCTGAAGATCGATCTCGTCGGTCTCGCCCCGGACGCGGCCGACAAGTATCCCTCCGAGCTCTCCGGCGGCATGATCAAGCGCGCCGGGCTGGCGCGGGCGCTGGCCCTCGATCCGGAGATCGTCTTCCTCGACGAACCGACCTCCGGCCTCGATCCGATCGGCGCGGCCGATTTCGACCAGTTGATCATGACGCTGCGCGACACGCTGGGTCTCAGCGTCTACATGGTGACCCACGATCTCGACAGCCTGTTCCAGGCCTGCGACCGCATTGCCGTGCTCGGCGACAGGAAGGTGCTGGTGGAAGGCCCGTTGTCTCAGATGCTGCAGTCCGATCACCCCTGGGTGAGATCCTATTTCCACGGCAAGCGCGCCCGCACCATCGTCACCGACGACGCGACACCGGCGCAGCCGATGCCCTCCGATGGAGCCGCCTGATGGAAACCAAAGCCAACTACGTCCGCGTCGGCATCTTCACGCTCCTCGTCCTCGCGCTGGCGGTGGGCTTCACCTATTGGAGCGTCTTCGCCTCAAGCGGCGACAACCGTGTGCCGCTGCTGGTCAGGATCGATGGGTCGGTGACCGGGCTCCAGCAGGGCAGCCAGGTCCTCTTCAACGGCCTGCCGGTCGGCCAAGTGACCTCGCTCAGGATCGACAACAACAATCCGAGCGTCGTCATCGCCACCACGATGGTGGACCCGTCGATCCCGATCAAGGAGAACACCCAGGCCAATATCGGCTTCCAGGGCCTCACGGGTTACGCCTTCATCGAGCTGAAGGGCGGCGATCCTTCGGGCGACAATCTCATCGACGAAGCCCGCCAGCAGGGTGTCACCCCGGTCATCCGCGCCAATCCCTCGGATGTGACGGACATCCTGGCGACGGCGCGCGACATCGCCGACCGGGCGAACACGATTCTCGGCGAGTTCGAGAGCATCGTGAAGGGCGCCGCTCCGGGCGTCCAGACCACCGTCGCCAACGTCGCCAAGACGTCGGAGAACGTCGAGACCTTCACCGCCGCGCTCGCCCGCAACACCGACAACATCGATTCCTTCGTCGACAGCCTGTCGGCCCTGACCGTCAGCGCGCGCAACGTCGCCGACGCCTTGCCCGGTGCGATCCAGCGGGCCCAGGATATCCTCGCAGCCGTCAACACCGACGAGGTCGGCCAGATCGTCGACAACGTCACGGCCGTGACTGCGAACTTCCGCGCCCAGTCCGACCGGATCGGCGAGGTCGTCGATTCGGTCCAGGCAGCGGCGAACGGCGTCGGCACGGTCGGCGACGTCATCACCCGCAATGCCGATGGGATCGACCAGTTCATCGGCGCGCTCGGTCCCTTCGCCGATACGGCGACGACCGTCGCGAACCAGCTCGGCACGACGCTCCAGAGCGCCGATCGGGTGATCGCCGCGGTCGATCCGCAGAAGGTGTCGACCACCCTCGACGGCGTCTCGACCACGGCGACGAACGTCGCGGCGCTGAGCCAGCGGCTGAGCGACCAGTCCGGCGCCATCGACACGATCATGCAGGGCGCGTCGAACGCCGTCGCCAATGTCGAGACCGTCACCAAGACCGTCGCCGACCGGCGCGAGGATCTCGACCGGACGCTGGCCAATCTGGCGCCGCTCTCCGACACGGCGAACCGGGTCGCCAACCGTCTCGACGTGACGCTGCAGAACGCCGATCGGGTGGTCGCCTCGATCGACCCGGAGAAAGTCACCTCGGCGATCGATTCCTTCTCCTCGGTCGCCAGCAACGCCGCGTCGATCACCGAGACGGTGAACCAGCAGAAGGAGGCGATCTCCTCGGCGATCAGCGGGCTTTCGAACTCGGCCCAGAACGTCAACCGGATCACCACGACCGTCGCCCAGCGCTCGGACGACATCGACGCGCTGCTCGCCAATCTCGGGCCGGTTTCCGATCAGGTCGGCCAGGCGGCGACGACCCTGAACCAGACGCTCGACTCGGCCAACAAGGTGGTTGCGGCGGTCGATCCCGCAAAGGTTTCCGCGACGCTGGACCAGGTTTCCAGCGCGGCGACCGACGTCGCCTCGATCACCCGGACGGTCGATCAGCAGAAGGAGGCGATTTCCTCGGCGATCAGCGGCTTTGCCAACTCGGCTCAGAACGTCAACCAGATCACCACGACCGTCGCCCAGCGGGTCGACGCCATCGACCAGCTGCTCGCCAGCCTCGGCCCGATCAGCGCCAATGTCACCGAAGCCTCGACCAAGCTGAACTCGACGCTCGACAGCGCCAAGGGAATGGTCGATTCGGTCGACACGGCGATGATCAACAAGTCGATCGACAACGTCGGCGCCATTACCGACGCAGTGCGCGAGAAGACGCCGGAAATCCAGTCGATCGTCGATCGGGTCAATTCGGCGGTTCTCACCATCGACGGCGCGGTCAAGGGCTTTTCCGAGACGCGGGCGCAGCTCGACACGCTGCTCGCCAGCATCGACCCCGGCAAGGTCAACCAGGCGGTGGAGAACGTCTCGGCGGCGACCGACAACGTCGCCAAGGCGGCCGATTCGATCGCCGGCGTCGCCAACGACATCGGCGAGAAGCGGCCGCAGATCGACAGCATCATCGAGAACGTCCAGGCGACCAGCGAGAGCCTGAAAACCGCCTCGGCGAAGATCGACGGGGTGCTGAATTCGATCGACGGCGTCTTCGCCGGCGCCGGCAACGGACAGCAGCTCGGATCCGACCTTTCCGGCGCGTTGCAGTCGGTGCGCGGGGCGGCGCAGTCGATCCAGGAGCAGGTGACCCCGATCTCGGCCAACCTGCAGCGCTTCTCCAGCCAGGGTCTGCAGCAGTTTCAGTCGCTGATGCGCTCGGTCGACCGGACGGTGAACCGGATCGACGATGCCGTCACCGACTTCTCCAACAATCCGAGCCGCATCCTCTATGGCGGCGACGACGTGAAGCAGTTCGACGGACGGACGCGGCGGTAGCAGGCCCTCGGGTCCGCCAGCCTCGGCGCTCGGACCTCGATCAAACGCTGCGTCCGGCGGTGGGTTTGTGGCAATCTCGTCCCGCCGCGGAAGTTTGTGCTGGAGCCGCCCGGCCGCGGCGATCGGTGCGATTGACAGCCCCGGTTGCGGATGCAAGCAACGGAATAGCCTGCACAACCGGCAGGCTTCCAGGTGCATGACGGACGACGATGCCGCCGCGCCGTTGGAAGAGGGACGATCGCGACGATGACCGCCGTGAAGCTACCGATGATTGCCGCATTCGTGGCAGCACTGCTCGCCGGCTGCACGTCGGTGCCGCCTGACACGTTCGAGATCGCCTCTCCAACCAACGTCTCCGTCCAGAGCGGCAGCCGCGCGCAGCTGCTCATCCCCGAACCGACCGCGATCAAGACGCTCGACAGCGAAAAGATCGTCGTCAAGACCGCGCCTTATGCGATCGAATATCTCGCGCAGAGCCAGTGGAGCGACCGGCTGCCGCGCATGGTGCAGCTGCGGCTTCTGCAGGCCTTCGAGAACACCGGCCGGATCGGCGCCGTCGGCGTGCCGGGCCAGGGGCTGGCGATCGACTATCAGCTGATCATGGAGATCCGCCGCTTCGAGATCGAAACGGCAGGCGCTGCGACGGCGCGGATCGACATTTCGGTGAAGGCCCTCAACGACCGCACCGGCAGCGTCCGGCAAACGAAGATCTTCTCCGCCGCCGCGCCGGTCGGCGGCGCCGGCAATTCGGCCTATGTGGCGGCGCTCAACCGGGCCTTCGACCAGATCTCGGGTGAGATCGTCACCTGGACGCTCGGGCTGATCTGATCTGGCAGAGGCGTGCGGCGGTCGTTGGGCTCGCTCTCGCTGGCCGCGCGGTCGCGGCGGTCATACCGCCATCCCTGACGCCAGGCGTTCGGCCCGGCGCATCGACGCCGCAGAGTTGGCGCAAGCATCCCCGCTTCGTCATCCCGGGCTTGACCCGGGACCCATTCCAAATCGGTGACGGCGTTTCGCCTGCCGTTGCCAATGCACTGTATTCTGAGGCGAAATGCCGCTTCCACGCAGAGGAATGGATCCGGCTCGGTGGCCGGGATGACGAAGCTTCAGGCGTCGCGATCATTCTTGCAGGCGGCGCCCTTTCGAGCCGATCCCCGGCGGCATCTGCGCGGATGCGCTCCGGCATCTTCCTATGGTCCCCGAGCGAGCCGGGTCGTCGAACGGCGGACGCTCGCCACGGCCGTCTCGACGTCCTGCCAGGCGGGACGGGAGCGGGCGAACTGGCTGCGGACGTAGCGGACGAGTTCGGCGATCTGCCGGTCCGTGAAGGTGTCGGCAAAGCCTGGCATGGCGCTGTGCGCGCCGCTTTTCGCCGGCTCGACGCCGGAGAGAACCACCTGGATCAGATTGTCCGGCTGCTCGGCATGGAGGGCACTCGTCAGGGCGAGCGGCGTGCCGGCATTGAACAGCGCGCCCTGCGCTTCGCTGCGGTGGCAGACGGCGCAGGCGCCGTCATAGAGCCTGGCACCGACGCTGCGGGCCGGCCGGATGTCCGCCTCGCTCTCGGCGACGAGTTTTTCCGCCAACGCCGTGCCGTCGATCCCGGGCGCGGTTTCGCGACGAGCTGAGAGATAGACGGACATCGCCCGGATGTCGGCGTCCGGCAATTCGGCGAGCGACGCGACGACGGGCGCCATCGGCCCGGCGGCGGCGCCATGTTCGGCGGAGCGGCCGGTCCTCAGATAGGCGTAGAGCGCGTCTTCGGTCCAAGGCACCGGGGCATCGCTCACTTTGCCGAGGGCCGGCGCCTGCCAGCCGTCGACGAAGCCGCCGGCAAGATGCGCTGCGCCGCGCTTTTCCGCGCCCAGCGCATTCCTCGGCGAGTGGCAGGCGCTGCAATGGCCGAGCCCTTCGACGAGATAGGCGCCGCGGTTCCATTCGGCGCTGTGCGCGGGATCGGGCACGAAGGGTTGAGCCTTGTGGAACAGCGTGTTCCAGCCGGCCATCAGCGCGCGGATATTGAACGGGAAGGCGAGGGTCGTCTTCGGCGTTTCGGCGCGCACCGGCGGCTGCGCCATCAGATGCGCGTAGAGCGCATGGAGGTCGGCTTCGGAGGTTTTGGCGAAGGACGTGTAGGGGAAGGCCGGATAGAGATGCCGGCCGTCGCGGGAGACGCCTTCGCGCATCGCCCTCGCAAATGCCGGATAGGACCAAGCGCCGATGCCGGTTTCCGCGTCCGGCGTGATGTTGGTGGAATAGACGGTGCCGAAGGGGGTCTCAATCGCCCGGCCGCCGGCATTGGTCGCGCCGCCAGTGGCGGTATGGCAGACGGCGCAGTCGCCGAGGGCGGCGAGGAGGCGGCCGCGCTCCAAGGTTTCGGCGGAATAGACGGAGGAGCTTGGCGGCGCGACCGGGGCGATCGGCGCCCGCAGCGTTAGGCCGATGGCGGCGGTGCCGAGCGTCGCGGCAAGGCCGGCAGCAAGCGGCGCGGCCAGCCGGCGCCAGAGTTTTGGGCGCGCGGGAGGGGCCGAAGCCGCTGGCCGATCTGATGGATGGCCGCCGAGTTTCGCAGCTTTGGGCTTCGCGTCTGCAGCCGCATTGAGGCCGGCCTTGATCCTCTCCGGCGTGAAGGGCAGTTCGCGGAACCTCACGCCGGTCGCGTCGAAGATCGCATTGGCGATGGCCGCGGCGCTCGGGACAGAGGCCGACTCGCCGACGCCGAGCGGCGGCTCGGCAGGTCGTGGCAGCATCAGGACTTCGACGTCCGGCACCTCCGGGAAGTTGGCGATCGGATAGCTGCCCCAGTCGCGGCTTTCGACGGTGGAGTTCTGGAACGACACCTCTTCCTTCAGCACCCGGCTCGCCGACTGGACGACATTGCCGTGGATCTGATGCTGAACGCCGGCGGGGTTGATCATCATGCCGGCATCGTGGCCGACGACGACCCGCTCCAGCGCCACCTCGCCGGTCCGCCTGTCGACCGCCACCTCGGCGATCCAGGCGGCATGGGCGGCGGCCGTGCCGGGAAAGGTGCCGTGGACATAGACGGCATAGGCAAAGCCCTGGCCGTAGAGCGTCTCGCCGTCGCCCCTGCCGTTGCTCGTGCGGCGAGGCCCCGTCCGCTCGACCCAATTACCACGCTCCGCCGTCGCCCTGACGAGGTCGGCGGCGCGGGGATCCTTCAGATGCTTCAGCCGGAAGGCGACCGGATCGACGCCGGCCTCGGTGGCGAGCTCGTCGATGTAGCTTTCGTGGGCGAAGGAGTTCGGCATCGCGGAGACGCCGCGCATCCAGGAGGCGCGGACGATCGGCGCCATGTCGTGGACGCGGATGCGTTCAGTTTCATAATGGTAGGGCGGGATCGCGGTGCGGTCGCCCATGTCGGACGGTTGCGGGTCCGGCGGGATCGCGCCGGTGAGAAGCAGCGCGAGGTTCGGCCCGCGATTGGAGGGATAGCGGGTCTGGAAATCGTAGGCGGCGAGATCGCCGTCCTCGCCGAGACCGCCGTCGATGTCGATCAGCTGCGCCGCGCCCTTGGGCTCCCAGGCATGTTCCTGCTCGCGGGTGAGCTGCACGCGGACGGGGCGGCCGATGGCGCGGGACAAAAGCGCGGCATCGGCGCTGACGTCGTCGGCACAGTTGCGACCGTAGCAGCCGGCCGCTTCGTGCCGGCGGATGTCGATCGATTCGGGGCGCATGTCGAGGAGCCGGGCGAGGTCGCCGCGCAGCATGTGCGGGTTCTGGGTGCCGGACCACAGCGTCAGGAAATCGCCTCTGAAATCCGCCACTGCGCAGGAGGGGCCGATCGAGGCATGCATCTGATAGGGCCAGACATAGCGCCGGGTGAGCCGGGTGGCGGCGCCTTCGAGGGCGACGTCGACGTCGCCGATCTCGGACAGCGTGCGCGGCTTGCCCGGGTGGTTCTGCAGCGTCTCGGCGAGATCGTCCAGATCCGGCAGCGGCGGCGGGACGGCCCATTCGAGCTTCAGCAGACGGGCAGCTTCCCCCGCCTGTTCCTCGCGCTCGCAAATCACGCCGACGAAATCGCCGATGACGAGGAGATCGACGAAACCCGGCAGCCCGGCGACGGAGGCGCGATCGACGGCGATCAGGCTCTTGCCGATGAAGTCGCCACTGTCTCGCCCGGCATAGGGCGGGCGGACGACGCGGCCGTGCAGCATGCCGGGCACGCGGACGTCGTGGATATAGATCGCGCGGCCTGATGCCTTGTCCGGTATGTCGACGCGCGGCAGCGAGGTGCCGACCAGCCGGTAGGTTTCCGGCGACTTGACCGGGGCGCGCTCGTCCAGCGCCACCCGGATCGTCTCGCCGGCGAGGAGTTCGCCGAAGCCGAGCCGGCGGTTGCTGGCCGGCGCGAAGACGAGGCCGTCGTCGATCCGCAGCTCTTCAGGCGAAACGTCGAGGATCGCGGCGGCGCGAGCGAGCAGCAGTTGCCGCGCCGTCGCGGCCGCCCGGCGCAGCGGCACAGCCGCGACCTGGATCGTCTCGCTGGCGATCGTCGGGCCCTGGTCCGGCGTGCGCGCCGTGTCGCCGAGCACCATTGCGACGCGGTCGGCGGGGACGTCCAGCTCCTCGGCGACGATCTGGGCGAGGGCGGTGGCAATGCCGGTGCCGAGATCGACATGGCCGTTGTAGCCGGTGACATGGCCGTCGGCATGGAGAACGAGGAAGGTTTCAGAGGCGCCATTCGCCGACGCGCGTTCGACGGTGAGGCTCCCACCCTCCGAGGCCGGGTTCCGCTCGTCCTTCATCGGGCGGGACTTTCGAGCTGAGCCTTGCAGGATGAGCCGGTCTCGCCAACGCTTCGCGAGCCGCGGCATCCGCGATGACGGTTAGCGGCGGCATTTGAAGCTTCGTCATTCTCGGGCCCCGTCCCTACAAGATTCACACATCTCAGCGAGGCTACATTGGTAAGCCGGTGCCAAGTGATCTTACCGTTGAAGGGGGCGGCGAAACCTCGCAGCTTCGTCATTCTCGGGCCCCGTCCCGAGAATCCAGGGGCAGCAGCCCCGACGTCTGCCGCTTGCGCCTTCCGCAGCTGAAGCGAACTGTGCCCGACGATCTCTGGATTCTCGGGACGGGGCCCGAGAATGACGAAGCGTTGAGGCTGGCGCCTCCAGTTTCTGCCCCCCGCCTCTCGAGCTTCCTTCGCAAGGCACTGTCTTGGCATGGCTTTTTGCGTCATGTGAATGCTGTAGAGCCCCGTCCCGAGGATCCAGGGGCGGTTGCCGCAATATCGCCCGCCTCCGCCTTCTGCGGCTGAAGCGGAACGCGCCCGACGATTCCTGGATTCTCGGGACGGAGCCCGAGAATGACGAAGCTGCGGAGTTTCGCCACCACCCGTCAACGGTGACACCGATCGGTGCCGGTCTCTCCATGAGGCCGATCTGAGACGTGTGGATTTCGCAGGGACGGCCCAAGAGAATGACGAAGCGTCGAGGCTGGCGCCTCGAGTTCATGCCCCGCACCATCCGAAATTCTCATCGGCAGCTGCTGTCTTGAAGCCGTTTGCTCACCCGTGTGAATGCCATGGGGTCGCCCACCGGGCACGAGCCCGCACACCCGGCGGGCGGCGGCGAGGATCTCCAGATGGGTCCCGCAGCGGCAGAGATTGTAGCGGAGTGCCTCGCGGATCGTCTCCTCGTCGGGGGCGGGGTTGCGAAGGGTCAGCGCCTTCAGCGCCATGATCATGCCGTTCAGGCAGTAGCCGCATTGCGCGGCCTGCTCGGCGACGAAGGCCTCCTGCACCGGATCGAGCCGGTCCTCTTTCGCCAGGCCTTCGAGGGTGAGGATGTCGCGGCCGGCAACGGAGCCTGCGGGGATCGTGCAGGCTCTGGCCGCCATGCCGTCGATCAGAACGGTGCAGGCGCCGCACTGGCCGAGGCCGCAGCCATATTTCGGGCCGTTCAGCTGAAGATCGTTGCGCAGGACGGTGAGGAGCGGCGCCGTCGCCGGGACGGCGATGCGATGGGCGATGCCGTTGACGGAAAGGGTGATCTCGGCGTCCGGGGCGGGCATCATGGCGTCTCGTCAGACGGCGAGATACTGGTCGCGCACCGCCGTGTTCGCCTCGAGCTCGGCGATCGTCCCGGAAAAGCGGATGCGGCCCTTTTCCAGAATGTAGGCGCGGTCGGAGATCAGCCGGGCGAAGTGGAGGTTCTGCTCGGAGAGAAGGATGCCGAGGCCCTCGCGCTTCATGGCCAGGATCGCGTCGGCCATCTGCTCGATGATCTTCGGGGCAAGGCCCTCCGACGGTTCGTCCAGGAGGACGAGCGACGGATTGCCCATCAGCGTGCGCGAGATCGTCAGCATCTGCTGCTCGCCGCCGCTCATCTGGCCGCCGGGCCGCCGGCGCATCTCGGCGAGATTGGGAAAGAGGGCGTAGAGGCGCTCCGGCGTCCAGGTGGTGACGCCGTCGCGGGCCGGCTGGCGGCCGACCTCGAGGTTCTCCTCGACCGTGAGTTCGCCGAACACCCGCCGGTCCTCCGGCACGTAGCCGAGGCCGCGCCTTGCGATCTCGTAGGTCGGCTGGCGGGAGATCTCGGCGTCCTCGAAGCGGATCTCGCCCTCGCGCCGGTCGACGAGGCCCATCAGCGACTTGAAGGTGGTGGACTTGCCGGCGCCGTTGCGGCCGAGAAGGGCGACGACCTCGCCGCGGCCGACGGAAAAGCCGACGTCGAAGAGGATCTGGATCGGCCCGTAGAAGGCGTTCAGCCGGGCGACGTCAAGCTTTGCCGCTGCACTCGTCACGCGCTCGCCCTCCTTGCCGCCGCCGCCTGGTCGTAGACGAGGCCCTCGCCGAGATAGACGGCCCTGACCTGCGTGTCCTGGCGGACGTCTTCCGGCCTGCCTTCGGCGATCAGCCGGCCGCGATTGAGCACCATCATCCGGTCGGCATGGGCAAAGACGACATCCATGTCGTGCTCGGTAAAGAGGACGCCGATCTGCCTTTCCTTGGCGATCCGCGCGGTCAGGCCCATCAGCTCGACCCGCTCCAGCGGTGCCATGCCGGCGGCGGGCTCGTCCATCAGAAGAAGCTTCGGATCGTTGGCGAGCGCCATGGCGAGTTCCAGCCGCTTGACGTCGCCATAGGCCATGTCGGCGCAGGGGCGGTCGGCGAAGTCGGCCATGCCGATGAGGTGGAGCACGGCTTCGGCCTCGGTGCGGTGGGCGCTGCCGGCGCGGGCGAGAAAACCCCAGCCGCTTTCGCGCGAGGCAAAGACGGCCTGGACGTTCTCGCGGACGGTCATCGACTTGAACACCTGCGCCACCTGGAATGTCCGGCCGACGCCGAGCCGCCAGATCTGGCGGGGCGACAGGCCCGAGACGTCGCGGCCGTCGATCCGGACGCGGCCGGAGCCGGCAGGGATCTGGCCGCCGACCATGTTGAAGCAGGTGCTCTTGCCGGCGCCGTTCGGCCCGATCATCGCCAGCATCTCGCCGGGAACGAGGCTGAAGGAGACATCCTGAACGGCATGGACGCCGCCATAGGACTTCGACAGGTGCTCGACCTGGAGCAGCGGCGCGGCGCTCATCGGGAGCCCTCCGCCGATACGGCGATGGTTCGTTCGGTTCGCCCGCGGGTGCGCCAGCGTTCGAACGGCCCCGAGACGAAGGCCGAGAGCGAGCCGACGATGCCTTGCGGGAAGGCGACGACGAGGAAGACGATGAAGCCGCCGAGCACCAGCCGCGACAGGTCGGTGGCGCTCATCAGCCAGATCGAGGCCATGGTGTAGACGATGGCGCCGACGACCGAGCCGGAGACGGTAGCGACGCCGCCGAGCAGCACCATGACGAGCGCGTCGATCGAGGTCGGGATGGCGAGGACGTCGGGAAAGATGCTGCCCTTGAGAAATGCGAAGAGCGCGCCGGCGAGGCCTGCCGCCGTGCCGGAGATGGCGAAGGCGACATATTGCGTACGCTGGCGGGAGATGCCGATCGCCTCGGCGCGGACGGTCGAATCCCGCACGGCCCGGAGGCGGTAGCCGAAGGGCGAGAAGACGAGGTGGCGCAGGGCCAGCACCGCGACGACGCCAACAGTGAGCGTCAGCCAGTAGAAGTTGGCGGGGCTTGACGCCCAGTCGGCCGGCCAGACGCCGAGGATGCCGTTGTCACCACCGGTCACCTCGACCCACTGGAAGGCGATGGACCAGGTGATCTGGGCGAAGGCCAGCGTCAGCATGGCGAAATAGACGCCGGAGAGGCGGACGCAGAACCAGCCGAAGACCAGCGCGCCGACGAGGCCGGTCAGCGGGCCGACGAGGAGCGCCAGCTCCATCGGCAGATCGAACCACTCGACGGTCATCGCCGCGCCATAGGCGCCGAGGCCGAAATAGGCGGCGTGACCGAAGGAATCGAGGCCGCCGGTGGACATCTGGAACTGCAGGCTCATGGCGAAGACCACGGCGATGAGGATCTGCGAACCGACGCTGAGGCCGTAGGAGCCGAGGACGACGGGCAGGAGGGCGGCGACCAGGACGGCGACGGCGACGGCGATGCCGGTGGTGTTCGACCAGGGGCGCCAGGGCCGCGTGGCCTCGCCGATGGTCGTGACGCCCGTCTGGATCGGCTTGCCGAGGAAACCCCAAGGCCGGATGACCAGGACGACGGCCATGACCAGGAACATCAGGACGAGCGAGATACCGGGGAAGACGAGGATGCCGAAGGCGTTGAGCTCGGAGATCAGGACGGCGGCGAGGAAGGCGCCGGTGATCGAGCCGAGGCCGCCGATGACGACGACGACGAAGACCTCGGCGATGATCGTCAGGTCCATCTGATGGGTGACGGCCGTGCGCGGGATCTGCAGCGCGCCGCCGAAGGCGGCGAGGAAGATGCCGAGGGTGAAGACGCCGGTGAACAGCCATTTCTGGTTCACGCCGAGCGCTGCCACCATGTCGCGGTCCTGGGTCGCGGCGCGAACCAGGACGCCCCAGCGGGTGCGGTGCATCAGGAGCCAGAGCCCCCCGAGGACGAGGGGGCCGAGGACGATCAACAGGAGATCGTAGGTCGGCACCGGCAGGCCGAAGACCGGCACCGCGCCTTCAAAGCCGGGCGCGCGGGGGCCGACGAGATCCTGCGGACCCCAGATGATGTGGACGAGATCCTCGACCATCAGCGTGACGCCGAAGGTGGCGAGGAGCTGGAAGAGTTCCGGCGCCTGGTAGATACGGCGCAGGAGCAGCATCTCCAGAAGCGTGCCGAGTACCGCGACGAAGGCCGCGGCGAGAAGGATCGCGGCCCAGAAGCCGAAGGCGCCTTCGAGCCGCAGCGTCAGCGAATAGGCGACATAGGCGCCGAGCATGTAGAAGGCGCCGTGGGCGAAGTTGACGATCCGGGTGACCCCGAAGATCACCGACAGGCCGCAGGCGGCGAGGAACAGCGACGAGGCGTTGGCGAGCCCGGTCAGGAACTGCACGACATAAAGTGACATCGGTGGTTCGCAGTCCCTGAGCCGATTTCGTTGCCTCTGCCCGCGGTCAGTCCTGCGGCCGCAGCGTTTTCACCTCTTCGTCGGACGGCAGGTAGTCGGCGCCGTCCTTGTAGGTGAAGTCGACCATCACGCCCTTGCCGTCCTCGACCGCGGTCTTGCCGACGAAGGCGCCGAGGGTCGCCTGGTGGTCGATCTCGCGCATGGTGATCTCGCCGAAGGGGGTGTCGAGGGTCAGGCCCTCGGCGGCGGCGACCAGATCGTCCGCCTCCGTCGACTTCGCCTTCTTGAGGATCTCGGCGATCAGCTTGAACTCGACATAGCCGACGACCGAGCCGAGATAGGGATGCTCGCCGTACTTCGCCTCATAGGCCTTCATGAAGGCGTCGTGCTCGGGGGTCTCGATGGCGTACCAGGGATAGCCGGTGACGATCCAGCCTTCCGGCGCCTCGGCCTTCAGCGGTTCCAGATATTCCGGCTCCCCGGTGAGGAAGCTGACGACCTCGCGGCCCTCGAACAGGCCGCGGGTCGTGCCTTCGCGAACGAACTGCACGAGATCGGCACCGAACTCGACGTTGAGGATCGCTTCCGGATCGGCGGCAGCGAGCGCCTGGGCGACGGCGCCGCCATCGATCTTGCCGAGCGGCGGCCACTGCTCGGCGACGAACTCGACGTCGGGCCTCGCCTTGGTCAGGAGTTCCTTGAAGACCTTCACGGCCGACTGGCCGTATTCGTAGTTCGGCGCGACGGTCGCCCAGCGCTTGGCCGGCAGCTTCGCCGCCTGTTCGGCGAGCATCGCCGCCTGCATGTAGTTCGAGGGGCGGAGGCGGAAGGTGTATTTGTTGCCTTCTGACCAGGTGATCGCGTCGGTCAGCGGCTCGCCGGCGAGATAGAGCACCTTCTTGTGGCTGGCGAAGTCGGCGATGGCGAGGCCGACATTGGAAAAGAAGCCGCCGGTGAGGAGAACCACGCCGTCGCGGGAGACGAGCTCGTTGGCCGCGGTGACCGCCGCGGCGGGCTTGCCGCCGTCGTCCTTGGAGATGACGACGAGGTTGTCGCCATTGATGCCGCCGCCCGCGTTGATCTCCTCGACGGCCAGCTGCCAGCCCTTGCGATAGGGCTCGGTGAAGGCGGGCAGCGCCGAATAGCTGTTGATCTCGCCGATCTTGATGTCGTCGGCCCATCCGGCGGAGGCGGAGGCCATCAGGCCGGTGCCCACCAGCATCGAGATGCAGCCCAGTCGAGACAATGTCTTCAGCATTTCCAGCCTCTCGTTACGTTGCTCGTGCCAGCCGCAGCGTCCTCGCTGGCGGCGATCCTCGGTTCATGCCGTTAGTATACGAACGATCTTTCTGCCCGCCGTCAAGCCACTTCGCGTCTGCGCTCAGAATTTGTTCAGGCGCCGCCGCCCTGCGACGTCGAGCCCCGAGTGTGATTGGTCCGCACGTTCACCGCAACGCCTTCAGGCAGCGCAGAAAAAGCGCCCGGTCCGGCTCGCTCAAGGCGGAAAGGGTCGCCGTGCTCGCTTTGCGGGCATCGGGGAGATGGCGGTCGAAGGCTGCTCGCCCTTCCTGCGAAAGCGAAATCAGCAGCTGGCGCCCGTCGTCCGGATCGCGCCGGCGCAGCACCAGATGGCGGACCAGAAGCCGCTGCACGACGCCCTTGATCGTCGCGACGTCCATCGCGGTGTAGCGGCCGAGGAGATTTTGAGAGCATTCGCCGATCTCGGCGAGCTTGGCGAGGACGGCCCACTGGGTCGGCGTCATGTCGCCGCCGAAGCAATCCGAGAACAGGCCGGCATGGCGCTGCTGGGCCTGGCGGAGCAGGAAGCCCACCTGCTCGTCGAGGACGTAGTCGTCCTGTTCGTTCTGCTCGTCCTGAAGATGTCCTGCTGGGTCCAAACCGTCGTTCCTTCCAGTGGCAGGCGGCCAAGCGTCGAGGCGTCGCCTGCTGCCGAGGACCGGCCCGGACATGCCGACAACCCGTCCCGTCCGAGGCAGCCAGAGGCGGCAATCTCCTGGCGTCGCACCCGCCGCCCTCGATGCGAATGGAAGCCGTCCTCCGCCCGGTTGCCAAAGTATCGTTCGCGCATCATAGTCCGAAGATCGTTCGTATGCGAATGATAAGTCGAGACACTGGCGGGAAGAAGAGGGGCCGATCATGGCGCATGAGGTGCAGCAGGCGGGTAAGCCGGACGCGAAGCTGGTGATCCGCAATGTCGGCTTGATGCTGTCGGGCGACATCGCAAAGCCGATCCTCGACGCCGATACGATCGTTTCCGTGGGTGGACGCATCGCCGCGATCGGCAAGGCCACCGACCTCGATCTGGGCGGCGCCGACACGGTGATCGACGCCAACGGCACGGTGGTGGCGCCGGGCCTGATCGACAGCCACGTCCACCCCGTCGCCGGTGACTGGACGCCGCGCCAGAGCCAGCTGAACTGGATCGATTCCACCCTCCACGGCGGCGTGACGACGATGATCTCGGCCGGCGAAGTGCATACGCCCGGGCGGCCGCGCGACGTCGCCGGCGTCAAGGCCATGGCGATCTACGCCCAGCGGATCTTCTCGAATTTTCGCCCGAGCGGCGTGAAGGTCCTCGCCGGGGCGCCGGTGATCGAGCCCGGCATGGTCGAACAGGATTTTGCCGAGATGGCGGCGCAAGGAGTGAAGTTCCTCGGCGAGGTCGGCCTCGGCGGCGTGAAGGACGGGGCGACCGGGCGCGAGATGGTCGCCTGGGCGCGCAAGCACGGCTTCAACTCGACGATCCACACCGGCGGGCCGTCGATCCCCGGTTCCGGGCTGATCGATGCCGATGTGGTGCTGGAGGTCGACCCGGACGTGATCGGCCACGTCAACGGCGGCCACACGGCGCTGCCGGACGGCGAGATCCGCTGCATCTGCGAGGGCTGCAAGCGCGGGCTCGAGCTCGTTCACAACGGCAACGAACGCGCCGCCCTCTACACGCTGCGGATCGCGCAGGAGATGGGCCAGCTCGAGCGGGTGATCCTCGGCACCGACGGCCCGGCCGGCTCGGGCGTCCAGCCGCTCGGCATCGTCCGCATGGTGTCGATGCTGTCGTCGCTCGGCGAGGTTCCGGCCGAGATTGCCTTCTGCTTCGCCACCGGCAACACGGCGCGGATGCGCGCGCTCGATTGCGGGCTGATCGAGACCGGCAAGTCGGCTGACTTCGTCTTCATGGACAAGGCGCAGCATTCGGCGGGACGGGATTTCCTCCACTCGATCGCGCTGGGCGATCTGCCGGGCGTCGGCATGACGGTGATCGACGGAGTGGTGCGCTCGCATCGCAGCCGGAATACGCCGCCGGCGGAGAAGATTCCGAGCGTGGTGGTGGGATCGTAAGAAGTGCTCGGACGTCGCGACCTGCGCGTGCGCCTCTGCCCGGCAGGATTGACGGGCCGGTGCGCCGCCGTCGGTCGAGAGGAGCCATAAGCAGCAGGCGACTTTGCCGGCATTCGCCCCGATGGCAAATGCATATGACACATCCGCGCCTTCTGCGGACTGCTGGATTGCTGTATCAAGGCAGCAAGGCGAAGAAGTGAGATTGCCATGACCCCGTCGCAGCAGCACGAGACCGATTTCTATCGCTGGACGCAGGATCAGGCGGCTCTTCTGCGAGCGTTGCCGCGCAGCTCCAGTAGTCTCGACATCGACAACCTGGCGGATGAAATCGAGGATATGGGCCGCGCCGAGATCAAGGAAATCTCGAGCCTGTTGCGCCAGACTCTGACCCATATCGTCAAGATTGCAGTCGGTCGAGAGGCGCCGTCCGTCCCTCATTGGGTGGGCGAAGCCTCCGGGTTCCAAGCCGACGCCGTCTTGGCATATTCGCCGGGACTGAGACAGCGTCTGGACCTTCCCACGATCTGGAAGCTGGCCAGAAGGAATGCCGCGGATTCCCTCCGAGAGTACGGTGTCGCGGTTCCGCCTTTGTCCGAAGAGTGCCCTTTGACCTTGGATCAGCTCCTCGATCCAGACTTCAGCCCCCGAGAGGCGGCAAACATCGTGGCGCTTCGCGTGAAGTCGGATGACGCGGCATGACCGAGGTTAGCCGCGTCCAGCAAGCCCACTCTGCCTTGCCGCGTTTCTTCCCTCGACGATCATACTGACGACAGCTGGATCATCGCGTGCGGCAGCACGGAGCGCTGACGCACGCGCGTCACGCCGTCAGAGCCCCTCCCATCGTGCTGCAGCCCCCGCTATCGCACACAGCGCAGCCCATCCTTACCCTCGATCTCCGCCGTCATCAGCCCGCGGATGCGGGTCGCGACGGCGGAAACCGGGCGGGACGACAGCCCAGAAGCGCCACGGCCGATGGAATCGACGAGCGGCGGATGAAAAATCGAATTTCGATTGTCTGCCATATTGTTGAAAGGTTTCCATTCGGTTACAAGCGCAATCGTTACTGTTCCATTGCGCCTCTGGACAGCTAACTCTCGGATAGGTATCGGCGAAAATAAGGGCCGACTAGGAGTATTGATATGCCGATTACCTTCAATAACGTTGAATATCCAGCTGGATACGTCTCTTCAGCCACGCAGTCGGGCAATCAGTTTACTGTAATTCAACTATCGCCATACACAATTACGATGAATGGCACCATAAATAATCCAGGAGATACTATAGTTGCTAGTTTCGATGGTTTTCCTAGGACGCTAGTTGCTACGGAATTTGATGACTCGGGGAACATAGTATTCAGTGAAAATACGAATATCTTCGTATTCTCCAATACTCCCTCGTCCGACGGCCATGTATTTTCATTTTCAGAGACCAGTCTAGGTGAATATGAACCGCTATGCTTCGCGACGGGCACGAATATCTGCGTGATCTGCGGCGGGAATCAAACCGAAATTGCAGTCGAAGATTTGCGCGTTGGCGATCTGGCTCTGACTGCGTCAGGCAGCGAGCGGCCGGTCGTCTGGATCGCCAGTCGGACCATCGACTGTTCGGGCGAGAATTCTCGCATGGCGCCGGTTCGCGTCATGGCGAATGCCTTCGGCCCCGGCGTGCCCGCGCGTGACGTGTTTCTCTCGCCGGGCCATCCGGTGCTGGTGAAGCAGGACGGTGCCGAGGTTCTGGTGCCGATCATGAATCTGATCAACGGCACCACCATCGAGCGCACCGCGATGCCCTCGGTGACCTATTGGCATGTCGAGCTCGATCAGCACGACGTCATCCTGGCCGACGGCCTTGCTGCCGAGAGCTTCTTCGACATGGGCTCGCGGAGCTGGTTCGAAAGCGAATCGAACGACGTTCTGGCAAATCCGGATCTCGTCTGGTCCGGCAGTAACGGTCGTTGCCGTGAGGTCCATCTGGATGGACCAGTGGTCGAAGCCGAGCGCAAACGTCTTGCCGATCTCTTCTATGCAAGCCTCAATGAGCAGTGCGATTGGCCGACGCTCGAACAGCGCGCCGCTCTTTAGTTCGTTGCAAACGGCGGACGGCGGAAGATCCCGTCATCCGCCGAGACACAACGAGGATCCCGTCTTTCAAACCGTGTCGGCAAAGAAGCCGACGTGGTGGGGGCATGCTGATCTGAAGGCGCCCCGGAGGTAAGCCCGGGAATGGCCGACGCCGCATCCTGCGTCGGCCGCGCCAGCATCCTCGTCAGCGCAGCCCGTCCTCGCCCTTGATCTCGTCCACCGTCAGCCCGCCGACACGCGGCAGCGGCCGGCCCGAATCGGTCACGACGATCGCCACCATGATCTCGTCGGCGCGGGGCGCGTCGTTGATGCGGACCTCCATGCCGTCGAAATGGCTGCGGACATAGGCGGCGTCCTTGTGGCCGAGGGGCACGTCGAGGACCCCGCCGAGGCCGCAGCGCTTCTTCGAGGAGGGGACGAGCGCGGCGCCCTTGCCGAGCACCTTGCGCAAGGGGGCGCCGAGCCTCGGATGAAGGATCGCGGCGGCGTGTTCGAGTTCGCCGTTCTCGCCGACGGCGGCGGCCTTGCCGTAGCTTTCGGCAGCCGCGCCTTCGATGCCGAGGGCGGCGACGGCGCGTTCCCCGAGGAGGCCGCCGAGTTCCTCGCCGATCTCCATCAGCGGCTCCAGGTTCTCGACATAGGTGCCGGCGAAGGGGTTCCTGATGACGGCGACCGCCGCGGCGCGGCGGGTCGGCGGGTCGATGGGGCGGCCCATCTCGCTCGACACCTCTTCAACGATCGTCACCAGCTTGCGGATCTCGGCCTTCATCGCAGTCCGTCCTCTCCCTTGATGTCCTTCGCCTTCAGCCCGCCGGCGCGGTCGTGGATCCTCGCGCCCGTGGTCATCACGAGGACGAAGACGATCTCGTCGGCCCGCGGCGCGTCGGTGATGCCGACCTCGATGGCGTCGAAATGGCCGCGCACGTAAGAGGCGTTGATGTGGGTGACGGGTACGTCGAGCCGCGTGCCGGGGCCGCCGACCTTCTTGGTCGAGGGAACGATCGCCTTGGCATCGCCGAGGAGTTCGCGCATGGCGTAGCCGCCCGGCGCGTGCCACAGGGCGCCGTGCTCGATCTCGCCGGCCGACCCGACGATCGCGCCCTTGCCATAGCCCTCGACGACGGACGGATCGCCGCCTAGCGCGTCGATCAGCGCCTTGGCCATGGTCAGGCCGAAGGGCTTCAGATCCTCCATGAAGGGCTGGATGTCCTCGACATAGCGGCCGGCATAGGGGTTCTTCACCACGGCCAGCGCGGCGGCGCGGCGCAGCGGGGTTTCAGCCGGCGGGCCGCCCTCGTGAAAAATCTCCTCGACGGTGATCAGGCGCTTGCGGACCTGGATTTCGGGCATCGGCGTGTTCTCCCTCAGGCTGCGGCCAGCGCCATCGCGCCGGTCGTCTTGGTGGCGCCGGCCAGGTGCAGCGCGGCGGCGGTGATCAGACCCTCGCGGGCGAGGCGATCGGCGACGGCGAGGCCGCGCGTCAGTGCGAGATCGATCTCGGCTGGGTCCAGCCGCCCGACGCTCTCCGTGACCAGCCGATCGCCGAGATCGCTGTCGGGCTGGAGCTCACGCGCCGCAATGCGACGGATGGCAGGGTGGTCGGGCAGGTCGACGGCATTGGCGATGACGGTCGCGGCCGCGTCGGCGTCGGCGGCGGTTTCGGCAAGGACCGTGACGGCATCGGCGATGCCGAGGGAGAAGCTCCGCCCGTGCCGGCCGCTGGTGGCGATGCCGCGAACCGGATCTGCCGCCTGGATATGCGATCGGGCGAAGAGGGAGGGCTTGTCCGGCCGGTCGACGAGGCCGATGGCGAAGCTCGTCCCCGGCGACAGAGCGAGGGCGATGTCGCCGCCATTGTTGACATAGGCGCGTGTCAGCGGCGCGGCCGCCACCATGGCGGCGAGGACCGCCTCGGCGACGGCTCCGGCGACGGCGGCCATGGGCGTGAGGAAGCCGGATGCGGCCAAGGGTTTTACCGCGTCATACATGCGGCGGCCGACCGGATCCCGCGGGATCGGGCCGTCGGCGGTGAAAGGCGCGCGCAGCAAGGGCAGTTCGGCGCAGAGCCCATCGAGGAGGCCTGTCAGCCGGTCAACTGCCGCGAGATATGCCGCCTCGACTGCTTCGGCGCTGCCGTTCGCCTCGATGACGAGGTCGATCGGGCCGTCCTGCAGATGCAGCCGGCGGCCGTCCGGCAGGAGCGCGGCCCGGGGGGCGGGACGCTTCGGGGGCCGCACTCGCCTGGGCTGACTGTCTTCGAATTTTTCAAAGAGCGCTTTCACGACAGCGGCTCCCGATGGAAGTTCGACATGTCGAGATGCAGGAGTGGGCGCGCTATCCCCAACGCGTCGTCATTCTCGGGCCCCGTCCCGAGAATCCAGAGATCGTCGGGCGCGTCCCGCTTCAGCTGCAGAAGGCCAAAGCGGCCGATGTCGCGACGGGTGCCCCTGGGGTGAAGAAAGGCACTTTCGAGACAGCGACTAGTCCAGGCGGATCGGCATGCCGGCATGGACAATGAAGGCACCAGCCCCGACGCGTCGTGATTCTCGGGCCCCGTCCCGAGAATCCAGGAATCGTCGGGCGCGTCCCGCTTCAGCTGCAGAAGGCGCAAGCGGCAGACGTCGCGGCGGCTGCCCCTGGATTCTCGGGACGGGGCCCGAGAATGACGAAGCTGCGAGGTTTCGCCACCATCCGTCAACGTAGATATCGCTTGGCACCGGCTTGCCAATGAAGCCCCATCCGAGATGTGTGAGTCGTGTAAGGATGGAGCCCGAGAATGACGAAGCTTTGAATGTCGCAGCCCGGTTGGACACGCAGAGGCCTTTTGGCAGCGGATTGCCGACGACCCGTCACGGAGACGTCGGAAAGATGTCGCGCGCCGATCTGATGCCCGGTCCGAGAAGAAGTCCCGGTTCGGCAGGACTTTAGTCGTGAGACATCCGGCCATGGTCGTAACCACCCCCGTCAGTGGCTGAGTTCGCCGGCGATGCGGCGGGCGAAGGGCCAGGGGTTGTCGCGGCGGTTGGGGATGCTCTGGCCGCCGGTCAGCGAGGCGAGGGGGCGGACGTGATCCATGTGGCCGCCGAGCGCCGCGTAGTCGGAGAGCCGGAGGGTGAATTCCAGCGGCGCGACGAGGGCCGGCGTCGGGACGTAGCCGAAGGCGTTGTCGGGCAGCCGGGTCACGTCGACCATGAAGGTGATGCCGCCCCCCGGCCAGAGATAGACCGGCGCGCCGCCGCAGGTGACGTTGGTGAGCGCGTCCTTGATCGAGCGCGTCAGCCGGACCGGATTTTCCGTGACGCCCGCGCGCAGCGAGCCGCCGGCGCCGCCGATGAAGAGAACCGTGCAGAGTGCCGGTTCGCAATTCTCGGCGATCCGCTCGACCGGCTCGATCAGCGGCTCCGGCATCGCCATCTCGACCGGGCGAAGCGCCTCGTCGAGCTCATAATAGGCGGCGTGCTCGCCGGTGGTGGAGACCATCAAGAGACGCAGGCCGGGGAATGCGTGTTTGGGGTCGAAGTCGCCGAGGATCGACAGCGGATCGGAAATGTTGGTGCCGCCCCAGCCGGTGCCGGGCTCGGCCACCTGGAAATAACGGCCGGGGGTGGAGCGCCGCCCCTTGAGGCGGATGCCGGTCGGCGGAATGTCGAGCATCTTGCCGGCCTGGTGCTCGGAAAGGACGCCGGTGATGTGATCGTCGACCACCACCACCTCGTCGGCCTTGCCGAGCCACTGCTTGGCGAAGATGCCGATGGTGGCCGAGCCGCAGCCGACCCGCATGCGGGTCTCGGTCTGGCCGTTGACGATGGGCGGCTTGCCAGCCTCGACGATCAGCGTCGCGCCGCCGTCGACGGACATCTCGACGGCATGGCCGTTGGAGAGGTCGAGCAGCGCCTGGCAGGTGACGCGGCCTTCTTTCTTGGATCCGCCGGTGAGATGGTGGACGCCGCCGAGCGACAGCATCTGCGAGCCGTATTCGCCGGTTGTGACGTGGCCGATCTGTTCGCCCGCCACCCGGACGGGGCTGGTCTCCGGGCCGACGAAGCGGTCGGTGTCGATCTTCACCTTGACGCCGCAATAGGAGAAGATGCCCTCGGTGACGACGGTGACCATGTCGACGCCGTCGATCTCGGACGAAACGATGAAGGGTGCCGGCTTGTAGTCGGGATAGGTGGTGCCGGCGCCGATCGCCGTGACGAAGCGTTCTGGGGTCTGGACGATGGTGCCGTCCCAGTCCACCGGCTGGGTGAAGGGCACGAGCTCGGTGCCGCCGGAAATCGCCTGTTCGAGCAGGACGTGCGGATCGACGCGCACCAGCTCGCCAGCGCGATTGGCATAGCGGTCGCAGGCACCGGTCATGCCGGGCTTGATGTAGCACATGACCGGGCAGGCATCGCAGCGAATCTTGTCGTCGAGAGCCGGCTCGGCGCCTAGTTGCGAAGACATGTCCACCATCGCTTCGATCGCCATTCGTTCGTATACAAACAATCATGGCGAGGTCGCCGCTGTCAATCGTCCTGTCGGCCGTGCCGCAGAGGTGAGCGGTGCGGCGCAGGATCGAGGGCGTTTCCAGCCGGCGGGAAGAGCGACCGAGCGCGAAGCATAGCCGGCTTTGCGCAGGCGCTTTGACTTCGCCCGGCGGCGTTTCAGATACCGGCGACATGCCCCCGATCCTCGGGCGAGCTTTCCACCCGGAGCGACGACGCTGACGGACCTCTCTTGTCTTTCCAGATGCTTGCGCTGCGCCGCCCTGCGCGCCGCGAAACGGCCGTCGGCAGCCGCGCACACCGGTGCACCGCAATGAGCGGTTCGTTCTCTGCCGCCGCGCGGCTCGACTACCAGCCTTTCGAAACCACCTTCGCAGAGGCGCGGCAGGCGGGCCTGTTCCGCGAGGTGGGCGGGCTCTACGACGGCGCGGGCCGGCTCGGCGATCGCTGGCCGGTGCTTCTCGGCCATCTGGCCGAGGTCGGCGGGCGAAACCTCAATCTCGGCCGGCTGCTCGAGGGTCATGCCAATGCGGTTCAGCTCGTGCGTCTCTATGGCAGTGACGTTCAGAGGGCGCGGCTGGACGAAGCCCTGGAACGCGACCACATTCTCGGCGTCTGGGGCGCCGATGGATCTCCCCCGGCAGCCGTCGAGGACGGCGCGGGCGGCGCAATGCTCGCCGGCTCGAAACGTTACGCCTCCGGGCTCGGAACGGTCTCGCTGGCGCTGGTGCCGATCGCCGGCGAGGGCGGCGGCCAGCAGCTCTACCTCGTTCCCGCCGACGAGGCCTTTCGGCAGGACGTGTCGACCTGGCGGATGAGCGGCATGCAGGAATCGGCGTCCGGGACGTTTTCGCTCGAGGGGATCGTCGCCGACAGGGCGACGCGCCTCGGCAAGCCCGGCGACTACAGGATCGAGCCCTTCTTCGAGGGCGGCATCTGGCGCTGCACCGCGGTGCATCTCGGCGCCGTCGAGGCGATCGTCAGCCTGATGGCCCGGCAGCTCGACGGGAGCGGGCGGCTCGATCATCCGCTGCAGGCCGAGCGCCTCGGCCATGCGGTGATGCATGCGCGGAGCGCCCGGCTGTGGGTCGAAGACGCCGCGAGGCGGGTCGAGGCACCGCGAGCCGGCGAGGCGATCCCGCAGGCCGTGGCGGCGGCGTCCTACACGCGGCTGCAGGTGGAGAA
Organism: Jiella pacifica; assembly: GCF_010500815.1. Classification (GTDB taxonomy): domain Bacteria; phylum Pseudomonadota; class Alphaproteobacteria; order Rhizobiales; family Rhizobiaceae; genus Jiella; species Jiella pacifica. The sequence goes on along the minus strand of NZ_JAAAMG010000009.1, from coordinate 134,970 downwards.
GGATGCGCTCGCGGTGATGGAACTCGCCCGGCGGGCCGTCGGGCTTTCATCCTTTGCGACCGATCATCCGCTCGGCGAAGCGATCGCGGATCTGTCGGTCTATCTCAGGCAGGCCAATCCCGACGCGCTGCTGCTGAACAAGTGCCGGATGATGGCGGAGGCGTATCTCTGATGGCCGACACTTCGCCGAAGACGCGGCCCGAGGCTCGGGCTGAGACGTGGGGGGCGTTTCGCGCCCGCTGCGAGGCGGCACCGCTGACCGACGCGGCTCGGCTGGTCGGCGAGGGCGGGCTCGTCGTCCTCGCGCCGCATCCAGACGACGAGACTTTCGGCGCTTCTGCGCTCCTGCTGGAGGCAGCTCGGAGCGGCCGGGCCGTCGGCATCGTCGCCTTGACCGACGGAGACGCCTCGCATCCGAACTCGCAAGCTGTGTCGCGCGCGCAGCTCGCCGAAATCCGCCGTGGCGAACAGGAAGAAGCGGTGGCGACTTTCGGTGTCGCCGATGCGCGGTGGCTGCGACTGGGCCTTCCGGACAGCGCGGCAGGCCGATCCGCCGGCTTCGCCGCAGCGGCGGAAAAGATTGCGGCGTTCTGCGACGAGATGTCCGCAACTACGCTCTGCGCGCCGCATCCGGACGATCCGCACATCGACCACCAGGCCGCCGCAGTCCTCGCCGAAACCGTGCTGCGTCTAAGGCCGGCGTTGCGGCTGTTGTTCTACCCGATCTGGTCGATGCGCCTCGGCGACGGCGAGCCCTATCGCAGCAACGGGCTGCTGCCGTTCCGCATCGCCACCGATCCTGAGATGAAGGCGCGGGCGACCGCCTGCCATCGCTCGCAGCTCGGCGAGGTGATCGAGGACGATCCCTCCGGCTTCGCGCTTCCGGACTGGTTCCTGGAGGCGCAGGGCGAACCGACGGAGGTCTACGTCTGGGCGAAGAAGCCAGGGCTGCCGCCGGGTCCCGATCATTTCGCGGCGCTCTATGCCGATGACGGCGATCCCTGGCAGGCGCAGAACTCGCCCTATGAAGTGGAAAAGCGGGCCGACAATATCGATCAACTCGCACGGTCGCATTATCGAGAAGGCCTCGACATCGGCTGCGGCGAAGGCCATCTCGCCGCCGAACTGATCGCGGCCGGCAAGGTGGACGCGATGGCCGGTCTCGACCGCGACCCGTCCATCGTGGCCCGCGCCGAACGTCGCTACGGGGACGATGCGCGATTGCACTTTCGCGCCGGCGCGCTGCCGGAGGATCTGCCGGAAGGGCGGTTCGACTGCGTGATCGTGTCGGAGATCCTGTATTTTCTCGACGAGGCGGCGATCGCGGCACTCGCCCTGCGGCTGGCCGATCGTCTCGCTCCGGGCGCCGACATCCTGATCGTCAGCTATCTCGGGCCGACCGATACGCCGCTCTCCGGCCGCGAGGCGCACGACCTCTTCGTCGCCTGTCTCGGCGAAGCTTGCCGGACGATCAGTTGCCGGCGTCGCGAGCGCTACGTGGCCGAGCTGCTGCGGTTCGTGCCAGAAGGTGCCGCAAGGATGGAAGGTGACGGCACAACTCGCTGAACCGCATCGGTGTCCGTCGCAGGCAGGGCAGCTCGGCTTCGGCGTGGAACCACGCCATTTTGCGGGCCGGAAGCGCGGCGAGTTCGTCAGCCCGGTCGGGTGAGAGGCCGTGGCCGCTAAGGGCGGACGCGACATGGCGGCGGTCGGTCTCGGCCTCGACGAGGCGGCGCAATCGCAGCCGCCGGTGGAGGCGGGAGGGCGTCTCCAGCGCCTCGTCGACGATCGGGTCGGCCTCCACGCGGTTGCGCCTTAGTTCTGCCGAGAGGCCGCCTTCGGTCCGGCTGTCCAGCCGGCAGGAGGTGGCGACGCGCGGGGCCTCGTCATGGCGGATCCGCAGGCCGAAGCCTTCGAAGCGGCGGCGCAGCGCCCAATCCTCGCCAAACGGCACGGCCGGTATCGGGCCGGCGAGGCGATAGGCCGTCCTCGTCACCGCGAAATTCGCACCGCCGATGCCGCCATGGTGGGGCCAGGGATTGTCCGGATCAGGAAACCAGAGCGCCTGCAGTTCACGGCAGATCCCGCGATACTCGCCGATCGCCGCATCGCGCTGGGGATGAAGGGGATCGACCGCCGCGACCTCCGCCTCGTCGAAGGTGATCTGGCCGCAGACCATGTCGAAGCCGCATGCGAACGCGTCCTCGTAGGCCTGCCGCAGTCCCGGCAGGACGACGGTGTCCGCATCGGTCGAAAAGATGAAAGTCGCATTCGGCGCAGCGAGATCGGCCAGGTCGAAGGCGAGCGCGCGCGCCTTCGGGGCGGAGCTCGAAGCGTTACGCCATTCGACGCAAACCGCCGTCAGCGCGCATTGGAGCCCGGCGACAACGGACTGGACGACGGCGAGCGTCTCGTCGGACGTATCGTTGACCAGCAGGAGGACGTGCAGGACGGGGCCGAACTCTTTGTCCAGCGCGAGGATCGTGGCCGCGATCCTGGCCGCTTCGTCGCGCGCCGGGATGCAGGCAACCCATCGCGTCGACGGCGCGAGGCCAGGCCAACGTTCAAGGGACGTCAGATCCGCGCCATGCCGGGAGACGAGATCGCTGAAACCACAATTCATGGCCACCCACGCAACGGGAACGACAGCGTCCCGCGCCGGAAAGGGCGCAACCACTGCTTTCGTTGCGTGAGCGTTGAGCAATAAACGCTAGCCGACGTCCGGTTTCTTCCTGACCGTCCGCCGTCGCCGCGATCGGCTCAGCGTCGAATCGCCTGGAAACGTCGACAGACGAGCGAAGAGGCGTGTTCCGAGCGTCTCGCAGTCCTGCCGAATGCCATTCGGGCCCGGCCTATTGGCCGAGCCCGAATATTTTCAGAAAAAACTGCGGCGGGCCCACCAGCCGGTGCGGCGCGGCTTTCCGTCCTCGTCGGACTCCTCCTCGCGCGAGGAGGTGACCACCGGCTCCTTCATCGCCTCCGGTTCGGGTGCATCGTCGTTGGCGGCCGGCTGCTCCGACGCCTCGACCTCGGTCGAGGCCGGCTCGGTGGCCGGAACGTCGCCAGAAACCTCGCCAGAAACCTGGAGCGGCTCCATCGGAGCGTTCGCGGCAGGATCCATGGCCGAGGCTGCCTCTTGCGTGGATTGCGCAACCTCGGCGGCAGGCATCGCGGTGCTGACCGGGTCGAGATCGCCGGTCTCCTGCGAACCGATCTCGGTCGGCTGGGCGGTGGCATTGTCCGACGCGGCGGGTCCGGAGGGCTCGATCGTCGTGCTGGTCACCTGGATGGTGGTGTCGCGCAAGACGCTTTCGGTTTCCGCGACGACGGCTTCCGTCACCGCCGCCGAAACGCCGCCTTCGGGAGCCTCGGTGCCAGCCTCGTCGATCGGCGAGACGCCGAAGTTCGACACCTCCGCCTCGGCAGCTTCGACCGGCGCTGCGGCGACCGCTTCGACGGGCCGATCCTCGGACGCTCCCTCGCGGCCGTCGCCACCGGCCTCGACGCCGGTTTCGTCGCTTCCGTCGCGATGGCGGCGACCGCCCCGCCGGCCACGCCGACGACGGCGCGAGCCGCGATCGTCCTCGTCGGATTCGGCGCCCGCCTCGGTGCCTGCCTGCGTACCGCTCTCGTCGTCGTCGCGACCGTCGGCGTCGTCGTCTTCCTCGCCGTCCTGGTCGTCGTCATTCGAGGTGCCGTTCGACGCAGCATCCGTCTCGTTGTCGCGGCCATCCGGGCGCTCGCCGCGCCGCCGCCGCCGCCGCCGCCGGCGACGCTTGCCGTCGCCCTCGTCCTTCTGCTCCTCCGGAGCCTTCGCCTCGACCGCCTCGACGACGACCTCTTCCTCTTCGGCGATCTCGATCTCGTCCTCGGCCGAAACCGATTCCGGATTGACAACCTCCTGCCGGATGATCGGCTGCGCGGCCGGCGCGCCGTGCTCGATCGACACCGCCTGGTGGCCGGCGGTCTCGTCCGCCTCGATGGTGATCCTCAGGCCGTAATGCTGCTCCAGCTCCTCGATCCGCTTGCGCTTCTCGTTGAGCACGTAGAGCGCCGTCGCTGTCGGCACCTTGACCACGAGGTCGTGGGTGGCGTGCTTCTGCAGATGTTCCTCGATGCAGCGCAAGACGTGCAGCGCCAGCGAGGAGGCCGAGCGGACATGGCCGGCGCCGCCGCAGACCGGGCAGGCCTGCATGGTGGATTCGAGGACGCTCGCCCGAATGCGCTGGCGGCTCATCTCGAGCAGGCCGAAATGCGAGATCTTGCCGACCTGGATGCGCGCCCGGTCGTCCTTCAGGCAGTCCTTGATCTTCTTCTCGACGGCGCGGTTGTTGCGCTTTTCCTCCATGTCGATGAAGTCGATGACGATGAGGCCGGCGAGGTCGCGCAGCCGCAGCTGTCTCGCGACCTCCTCGGCCGCCTCCAGATTGGTCTGATAGGCGGTGTCCTCGATCGAATGCTCGCGGGTGGAGCGGCCGGAATTGACGTCGATGGCGACCAGCGCCTCGGTCTGGTTGATGATGATGTAGCCCCCGGACTTCAGCGTCACATGAGGCTGCAGCATCTTGTCGAGCTGGGACTCGATCCCTTGGCGCGCGAAGATCGGGGTCGGATCGCGATAGGGCTGGACCACCTTCGCCTGGCTCGGCATCAGCATCCGCATGAAGTCTTTCGCTTCGCGGTACCCGCCTTCGCCGGCGACGAGAATCTGGTCGATGTCCTTGTTGTAGAGATCGCGGATCGAGCGCTTGATCAGGCTGCCTTCCTCATAGACGAGGGCAGGGGCGATCGAGGAGAGGGTGACGGTGCGCACCGTTTCCCACAGGCGCATCAGATATTCGTAGTCGCGCTTGACCTCGGCCTTGGTGCGGTTGGCGCCGGCGGTCCTGAGGATGATGCCCATGCCGCGCGGAACCTCGAGCTCGCGCACCACGTCCTTCAGCCGCTTGCGGTCGGCCGCATTGGTGATCTTGCGGGAGATGCCGCCGCCGCGCGCGGTGTTCGGCATCAGCACCGAATAGCGGCCGGCGAGCGAGAGATAGGTGGTGAGTGCCGCGCCCTTGTTGCCGCGCTCTTCCTTGACGACCTGGACGAGCAGGATCTGCCGGCGCTTGATGACTTCCTGAATCTTGTACTGCTTGCGCGAGCGGGCCTGGCGGACCGGCACTTCCTCCATGGCGTCCTCGGAGCCGAGATCGTCGATCTCCTCGGCCTCGTCGGTATCCTCCTCGCCATTGTCGGAATCGGCATTGCGGCCGCGGCCACGGGGCCTGCGGCTGCGCCGGCCCCTGCGATTGCGGCCGCCGTCCTCGTCGCTCTCGTCGGAATCGCCGTCGGCCTGACCGTTGTCCTCACCGTCGCCGGAATTGGTCGTGTCGCTCTTTGACGTTTCGCCGTCGTCGCCTTCGCCGCGACGAGCCTCGACCGCTTCTTCAGTCTGGTCGTCGTCGGCAAAAGACGTCGCGCCCTCATCACGGCCTTGGGCAGCGGTCCGTTCGTCGCCGTTTTCGCCGGCCTCGGCTCCGTCGACCGCCTCGGCGATCGTATCGCCGCCCTCGCGGTTCGCCGCCTTGCTGCGGGACCGACCGCCGCTCCGGCTTCTCGCCTTAGGCTTGACCTCCTCGGCGTCGTCGTCCTCGTCGCCGCGCGCCAGTTCCTCGGCGATCAGGGCTTCGCGGTCGGCCTTGGGGATCTGGTAGTAGTCGGGATGGATTTCGGAGAAGGCGAGGAAGCCGTGGCGGTTGCCGCCATATTCGACGAAGGCCGCCTGGAGCGAGGGTTCGACCCGCGTGACCTTGGCGAGATAGATGTTTCCCTTGAGCTGCTTCTTGTGTTCCGATTCGAAATCGAACTCTTCGATGCGGCTACCGCGGACGACGACGACGCGCGTCTCTTCCTGGTGGGACGCGTCGATCAACATTTTGTTTGCCATCAGATGACTCCCCGGCGCTCGCGCAAGGGACACGCATCCGGCATCTTGTCGCCTGGCGGTCTTTGGAAGGGCGCGAGCCCGAATGGGTCGTGCGTTGGCACCGCGACGCGTCGATCGCACGCTGATGACCGGCCGCGACGAAGCGGGCGCAGGGCAATGGCATACAGAGCGAATCGGACAGCGGCGGCAACAACACGACCTTATAACAACAGGTGACCGCCTTCTGGCGGCCGATGGAACGCCTCAATTGCGCTGCCGCCGAGCGGACCTGCGCATCTTGAAGGACGAAGCGTGTCGATCGCAGTTCAAGCTGCGGCATCGACGGAAATCCTCGACACGAGGGGATGGTGGGATGCGGCATCGCCTGTCGGGCATGATCGGCAGCCACCACGGACGTCGCCCGCAATGGCGTCCGAACCTCTTGCCGGCGAGGAGCGATTCCCTGCCACCTAGAACCTCGTTCCTGCTTTTATGACGGGTTATTGATCATGACAAGGGTACTGCCTGTTCGGAAGGCGTCGAGAGGCAAGTTTGGCGGCCGCCGGGCGAGCCCCGGGCAAGCCTCGTCGCCTAGACGTCTCGGACGTCGTCGTGAACTTGCCTGCAGAGACGGGTGAGCGATGGGGCCGGCGAGGGATGGACGCGCAATGCACGTCTCCGTGCCGTTTCCACTTTCGGTCGGCCATCGAAACGGATGCCCGTCGGCAGAGGCTGTCTTCGCCACTGACTTCAAATCTGCGGCCTGGCGTCGTCCCCCCGTCTCGGACCGCTCGCCGATGTGATACTGCCTCGGCATCGTCCGGGAGGGCACTGCGCCCGTGCGGCTCCGCGCCGCCAAGGCGGGCAACACGAATCAAGGGGGATGTTGGAATGACCACCGGCCGCCTCTCGGCTCTCGTCTTCGCACTCGTCCTTTCATTCCCGTTCGTGCTGGGCGCCATTTCGGCAAGGGCTGCGGACGAACAGGTGATCACCAAGATCGAGCCGGCGGCCAGCGAGGGCGGCCTTGCGGTGCGCTTCACCCTGACCGGCAAGACCAAGGTGCGCAGCTTCGCCCTGGAGAATCCGGATCGTATCGCCGTCGATTTCGAGGGCGCCGTTCCGGCGGTGCCGTTCGACACGTTGCCCGACAACCCGTTGGTCGCGGCTGTTCGGCACGGCCTCGTCACCGCCGACCGCTACCGGGTGATATTCCGCCTGAAGGCGCCGGCGGTCGGCACGCTGTCGGAGCGGAGCGAGGGCGGCAGCGACATCGTCGAACTGACCATCAGGGACGGCGACGGCAGCAGTGCACCGGCTCCGTCCGGCGAAGTCGCCGCCACAACGAAGCCTGGGCCCGATGCCAAGAAGGCCGACCGCAACCAGGCCGCGGAGAGGCGCCTGACGATCGTCATCGATCCCGGCCACGGCGGCGAGGACAAGGGGGCGGTGTCGCCCTCCGGAACGATGGAAAAGACCATCAATCTGGAGAGCGCGCGGATGCTCCGCGATATCCTCAACGGCTATCCCGGCGTCGCTGCCGAGCTCACCCGCAACGACGACAGCTTCATTCCGCTCGACGACCGGGCGGAGATCGCCCGCCGGCACGGCGCCGACCTGTTCCTGTCGATCCACGCCGATTCCATCCACTACCAGTCGCTGCGGGGCGCTACCGTCTACACCCTTTCGGAGGACGCGTCCGACGATCTTTCCCGGCAGATCGCGGCGAACGAGAATGCCGCGGACCGCTTCGCGCCGGAGGGATTCCAGAAGAGCTCGCCCGAGGTCTTCGACATCCTCCTCGATCTCACCCGGCGGGAGACGGTGAGCTTCTCGGAGCATTTCGCCGCGGCTCTCGTGACCGATCTTTCGAAGCGCAAGATCGACCTCATCAACCGGCCGAAGCGCTCGGCGGGATTCAGGGTCCTGAAGTCCCCGGACGTGCCGTCGGTGCTGATCGAGATGGGCTTTCTGTCCAATTCGGAGGACGAGAAGCTTCTGAAGAACGACGAATGGCGGCGGAAGATCTGCATGGCCATCGCCGAATCGGTCATCCAGTTCTTTCGCGGCGGCAAGGCGGAGGCGCTGAAGGCGGCCGAAGCGAAAGAGTGAATTTTCCAATCCCGCGAGGGCTTTACGCCAGCTTTTTCAGTGGATTTAGCGAGAATGCGGCCACCGACGGTGCGTTCAGCGTTGCGTGGAGCTTGACAGCCGACCGGCCGTCTGTGGCAATTCGGCAAGTTTCGGACGCGGAATCCCGAATAATCGCCTTCATCCATGGCGATGCCGCAATTCGCGGTCATGGCTGACGAGGTCTCACGGCGTCGATCGGGGGCGGGGACGGCGAGGGCCGTTCCGACGGGGGCAGGACGACCGGACGCGGCCGTTCGCAGACACCCGGACGGGAGACATTTGGGGACCGTCCGGACGGAGTTTCGATGATCAGGCTGATCGGCTATTTCTTCGGCATTGGCGCCGTTCTCTTCATTCTCGTCGCCGGCGCCGTCGCCTGGTATGTCGAACGGATGTCGGAGGGGCTGCCGGACTATCAGGTGCTGGCCAAATACGAGCCGCCCGTCACCACGCGTTTTCACGCGTCCGACGGCCAGCTGATGGCCGAATACGCCACCCAGCGGCGGCTGTTCCTGCCGATCCAGGCGATTCCCGATCTGGTCAAGAACGCCTTCCTCTCGGCCGAGGACAAGAACTTCTACACCCATCCGGGCATCGACATCGAAGGCGTCGGTCGGGCCGTGATGGTGCTGGCCAAGGGCGGCCGGATGCAGGGTGCCTCGACGATCACCCAGCAGGTCGCCAAGAACTTCCTTCTGACCAACGAGCGCACCTTGGACCGCAAGTTCAAGGAAGCAATCCTGTCGCTTCGTATCGAGCAGGCCTATTCGAAGGACAAGATTCTCGAACTCTATCTCAACGAGATCTATCTCGGCATGGGGTCCTACGGCATCGCCGCCGCGGCGCTCGCCTATTTCGACAAGTCGGTGACGGAGCTTTCCGTCGCCGAGGCCGCCTATCTCGCCGCGTTGCCGAAGGCGCCGGAAAACTACAACCCGTTCCGCGACTACGACCGGGCGCTCGACCGCCGCAACTGGGTGATCGCGCAGATGGCGGCCAACGGTGTCATCACCGCGGACCAGGCGGAGACGGCGAAGGAGACGCCGATCGATGTCAATCCGCGCCCCTCCGGCACCTATCTCGCCTCGTCGGAATATTTCACCGAGGACGTGCGGCGCGAGATCGTCCAGCGTTACGGCTCGAAATCCCTCTACGAAGGCGGCCTGTCGGTGCGCACGACGCTCGATCCGACTCTGCAACAGGAGGCTCGGGCGGCGTTGCAGAACGGCCTGATCGAATACGACCAGCAGCGCGGCTATCGCGGCCCGGTCGACACCCTCGACATCGGCAGCGACTGGGGTGCCGAACTCGGCAAGGTCGGCGCCTTGTCCGACGTGCCGGAATGGCAGCTCGCCGTGGTTCTCGAGTCCGGCTCCGATCAGGTCAGCGTTGGACTGCAACCGCCCCGGACGGTGTCCGGCTCGCTGTCCAGCGAACGCGAGATCGGCACGATCGCGTTGTCGGACATGAAGTGGGCACTGCGGCTGAACACCAAGGACAGGAAGGGCTCGGTGCGCGCGGCCGACGACGTCCTGTCGCGCGGCGACGTCGTCTATGTCGAGAAAAAGGCCGAGGGCGAGGGCTACCGGCTGCGCCAGCCGCCGAAGGTCCAGGGCGCGATGGTCGTCATGGAGCCGGAGACCGGCCGGGTGCGCGCCATGGTCGGCGGATTCTCCTATGCCCAGTCGGAGTTCAACCGGGCGAGCCAGGCCTATCGCCAGCCCGGCTCCTCGTTCAAACCCTTCGTCTATTCCGCAGCGCTCGACAACGGCTACACGCCGGCCTCGGTGATCATGGACGGGCCGATCTCGCTGCCCGACGGCAATGGCGGCTATTGGGAGCCTTCCAACTACGGCGGCGGCTTTGCCGGACCCTCGACCCTGCGCCTCGGCATCGAGAAGAGCCGCAACCTGATGACCGTGCGCCTCGCCAAGGACATGGGCATGGATCTCGTCGCGCAATATGCCGAGCGCTTCGGCATCTACGACCACCTGAAGCCGTATCTGCCGATGGCGCTCGGAGCGGGCGAGACGACGGTGCTGCGGATGGTCACGGCCTATTCGGTGATCGCCAATGGCGGCCGCTCGATCGAGCCGTCGCTGATCGACCGGGTGCAGGACCGCTACGGCCGCACCATCTACAAGCACGACCAGCGGTTCTGCGCCGACTGCAACAGCCGGGAATACGACGGCCAGTCCGAGCCGCAGCTCGTCGACGAGCGCGACCAGGTGCTCGACCCGATGACCGCCTACCAGATCACTTCGATGATGGAGGGCGTCGTCCAGCGCGGCACGGCGACCCGCGTCCGTGAACTCGGCGTGCCGATCGCCGGCAAGACCGGCACCACCAACGACGAGAAGGACGTCTGGTTCGTCGGCTTCACGCCGGACCTCGTCACCGGCGTCTATCTCGGCTACGACAACCCGACGCCGATGGGCCGCGGCGCCACCGGCGGCGGCATGGCCGCGCCGGTCTTCATCGACTTCATGAAGGAGGCGCTGAAGGGCAAGAAGCCGGTGGACTTCAAGGTGCCCGAGGGGATGGAACTCATCGCCGTCAACCGCAAGACCGGCATGCGCGCTTCGGGCTCCGGCTCCGACGTGATCATGGAAGCCTTCAAGCCCGGCACAGGCCCGGCCGACAGCTATGAGGTCATCGGCGAGGACGAGGTCGCGGGCACCGGATTCGGCGGGACGGGGCAGGTGTCCCAGCAGGCCGAACAGGCGATCACGCAAGGGGCTGGCGGGCTGTTCTGATCAGCCGCTCCGTGTCGGCGCCGCGTGTTGACGGCCCGGCGGCTGCGCCGCTAAGACCCTGTGCTTCAATGAGAGCGCCGCACCCTCGGATCCCCGACGGCGCTCTCGTCCATTTCAAGGAGAATGCGGCATGCGTGCCGAAATCGAGACCTTGGTCGACGAAATCAAGCAGGCCATAAGCCTGCTGAGGAGGCATCTTTGACTGGGATCGCTCCCTCAGACGTTTCGACCAGCTGAATCAGAAGGCGGAGGATCCGTCGATCTGGAACGACCCGATGGAAGGCCAGAAGCTGATGCGCGAGCGTCAGGAGCTTGAATCTTCCATCACGGCGATCCGGCGCCTCGAACAGACGGTAGCCGATTCGATCGACCTCATCGCCATGGGCGAAGAAGAGGGTGATCAGGACATCGTCACGGAAGCCGAAAAGGCGCTGCGCGAGGTCAAGGCCGAGGTCGACAAGCGGCAGATCGAGACGCTGCTCTCCGGCGAGGCCGATTCGAACGACACCTATCTGGAAGTCCATTCCGGGGCCGGCGGCACCGAGAGCCAGGACTGGGCCGAGATGCTCGAGCGCATGTACATGCGCTGGGCCGAGCGCGCCAAGTTCAAGGTCGAGGTGCTCGAGGAGCATGCAGGCGAAGAGGCCGGGATCAAGTCGGCGACGCTGCTGATCAAGGGCCACAACGCCTATGGCTGGGCGAAGACCGAATCGGGTGTGCATCGCCTGGTGCGGATCTCGCCCTATGACAGCCAGGCGCGGCGGCACACCTCCTTCGCCTCGGTCTGGGTGTATCCGGTGGTCGACGACACGATCGACATCCAGGTCAACGAATCGGAGTGCCGCATCGACACCTACCGGGCGTCGGGCGCCGGCGGTCAGCACGTCAACACCACCGATTCGGCGGTTCGCATCACCCACATCCCGACCGGCATCGTCGTCGCCTGCCAGCAGGAGCGCTCGCAGCACAAGAACCGGGCCACTGCCTGGAACATGCTGAAGGCGCGGCTCTACGAGGCCGAGCTCGAAAAGCGCGAGGCGGTGGCGAACGCCGAAGCGGCCTCGAAGAGCGACATCGGCTGGGGCCACCAGATCCGCTCCTACGTGCTGCAGCCGTACCAGATGGTGAAGGACCTGCGCACCGGCGTCGAAAGCACCAGTCCGCAGGACGTGCTGGATGGCGACATCGACGCCTTCATGGAGGCGGCGCTCGCCCAGCGCGTCCATGGCGGCAAGGTGGACGTCGAAGACGTCGACTGAGAGGCGGCAAGGTCGACATCGAAGACGTCGGCCGAGGTTTTTCATCGTTCAACTGTCAACGGCCCGGCATCGCAGCGAGCGGTGCCGGGCCGTTCTCGTTTCGCTCGAGCTCAGCCGAATTCGCGGATGCGGTCCCCGAGGCGAAAAAACTTCGCCGGATCGACGGCCTTGTCGTTGCGGCGCACCTCGTAGTGGAGGTGCGGGCCGGTGCTGCGCCCGGTCGAGCCGACGGCGCCGACGCGTTCGCCACGGCCGATGGTCTGGCCGACCTCGACGGAAATCTTCGACATATGCCCGTAGCGGGTGGTGATGCCGTCGCCATGGTCGATCTCGACCATGTTGCCGTAGCCACCATAGGAGCCCGCCTTGATCACCTTGCCAGGCGCCGTCGCGCGGACGGCGCTTCCGCGGGGCTCGGCGAAGTCGATGCCGGAATGAAAGGCGCTGCGGCCGAGAAACGGATCGGCCCGGACCCCGAAGGTGGAGGAGATCATCCGCGCCGGCATCGGCCGGTCGAGCGGCAGGGTCTTCGTCACGGCGGCGACGCGCTGCAAGGCGTCGAGCGCCTCGTCGAGTTCGGCGATCGACTGATCGAAGGCGTCTGCGGCGGGCACCGGCTCGTAGGGGCCGCCCTGGGCGCGCTCGCCGTCGTCATCGCCGCCGGGCACCTTGATTCCGGCCGCAGCCAGCGCCGAGGAGATGCGCACGGCCCGGCCGCGGGCGGTCGAGGCCAAGGCTTCGAGATGTCGGATCTGGCCGAGTTCGGCGACGCTGATCGCCTCGCCGATGCGGCGCAAACTGTCGTTGGAAATGACGTCCGCCGGTCTTCGGGCTAGGCGCCCCGACTTGGCGGCGGTCGGTGCGGCTGGGGCCGGCTCGGCTTCGGCCCGCAGGCGGGCGAGCCAGTCGACCGGGGCGGCATCTTGCGAGGGCGCGAAGGCGTTCGCCGCCGGGGCGGCCATCGGCTCTTCGGCGGTGACTTCGCCGTCGCCGTCGCCGCCGCCTTCCGCCACCGACAAGGAATCTGAGGCCGGCTCGATTTCCACCGGATCGACGGCTTCCTCCTCGGGCTTGGGCGTCGGGATGGGCACGGCTGCGGCGAGGAGACCCGTAGACTTCGCCTTGTCGAAGAGCGGCCGGAGCCGCTCGTAGCGGGCACTGAGTTCCTCCTGCTGCTCGAGCAGGACGTCGACCTTGCTCTCCACCATCTTCTGGGCGAGGAACTGCCGGCTGGTCGCCCGGTCGAGTTCGGCCCGCAGCGTCGCGATCCGCTCCTCGTATTCGTGGCGGACCTGCCACTGCCGCTCGCTGACGCCGGTGTCGTCCGGTGCCGTGGAGACGTAGCCGAAGGGGGCGGCGAAGGCCGCGGCGACGATGACGGCGGCGAGCGCCGATCCCATGAGCAGACGCGTGCGGCAGATGGTGAAGTGCCGGACGTGCTCGCCCCGGGCGATGATCACCGTGTGGGGCTCTTTGCGTCTACCGAAGGTGCTCGTCAGCATGCTCGCCTGCATCGACCCGATCGCTTCTGGGGCGGCCCGAAGGGGCTCTCGTCGACGGCGATTAGAAATCCTTAAGGTTAATGTTTCGTTGGCAACGACCTTGGGAAATCGCCACGCGCTCAGCGCGAGCGGGGCGAGAGCGAGCGATAGAAGGTCGGCGTCAGCCCCGCCTCGGCCCGGGCGCGGTCGTTGAACGGGGCCTTCACGTCGCCGCGGAAACTCTCCCGCACCAGGACGCCGAAGCGTTCGGCCGCATTGACGTTCTGGCGCGCGCAGAGAAAGCGGAACCACTTGGCGCCGATGGCCACGTGCTTCTTCTCGTCGCGATAGATGATCTCCAGGATCTTCGCCGTATCGAGGTCGCCGACGGCGGTGAGCTTGTCGATCATCGAGGGCGTGACGTCGAGGCCGCGGGCCTCGAGAATCAGCGGCACGACGGCGAGCCGCGCGGACAGATCGTGGGCCGTCGCCTCGACGGCCTGCCAGAGGCCGTCATGGGCGGGCAGGGCGCCGTAGCGCGAGCCGAGCGACTGGAGCCGCCGGGAGAGCAGGCCGAAATGCTTGGCCTCCTCCAGCGCCACCGTCATCCAGCCGTCGAAGAAGCTGCGCGGCATCGTCTCGCGGGCAAAGCGGGCGACGATGTCGAGGGCGAGATCGATGGCGTTGAGCTCGATATGGGCGAGGGCGTGGATGAGGACGATCCGCCCCTCCTCGGTATGGGCCGAGCGGCGCGGGAGGAAGCGCGGCGAGACGAGTTCGGGCTCGTTCGGCCGCCCGGGCCTACCCGGATGGGAGGGGTCGGTCGCCGAATGGAGGCCGAGCCGCCGGGAGAACCACAGGCGGCAGGCGAGATTCGTCAGCCGGACCTTCTCGTCGAGGTCGCTCGCGGCCAAGGCGTCGATCGCCGCCTCGCGCAGCGTCGAAGGCAATCTTTCCTCGGTTCCGGTCGGCGCAGCGTCCTCCACGAGGATCACGCCGTCTCGGAAAGCTGGCGCGCTGCCTGAAGCACCTCCTCGGCGTGGCCCGGCACCTTCACCTTCGGCCACAACTGCCGGACTTCGCCGCCCGCCCCGATCAGCGCGGTCGTCCGCTCGACGCCCATGTACTTGCGGCCGTACATCGACTTTTCGACCCAGACGCCAAAGGCCGAAAGGAGCGACTTTTCTTCGTCGGCGAGGAGCCGGACGGTCAGTTCATGCTTGTCGCGGAACTTCTGGTGCTTCTTCACCGGATCGGGCGAGACCCCGAAGACCGCCACGCCGGCCACGGCGAAGTCCTTAGCCAGGCTGCTGAAATCGACAGCCTCGCGCGTGCATCCCGAGGTATCGTCCTTGGGGTAGAAATACAGAACGAACGGCTTTCCGAGGAGGTCACCGAGCGAGACCATCTCGCCACGGTCGTCGGGCAAGTTGAAGTCCGGGCATTTGTCGCCGAGGGAAATCGTCATCGTGTCATCCTTTCGACGCGAGAAGATTGAAGGAGCACCCGGGAGGGGCATGGCACATCGGTTCCGACCGATACCGCACGGGAGGGGTCCTGGCCATGCTGCCATGCGAAAGTGGGGTGGGAAGCTGTTGAGATGCAGGCAGGGGCGATGCGGGCGAGGACCCGACCGACGGTGATGGACGACATTCATCCCGACGAAGACGGATCGCGCGAAGCAGCCAACACCCTTGGCCGGACGCAAACATGAGGCGCGCTGCCGGGATCTCCTGCGGCGTGCTCGCCGCCGTCCTCGTCTTCGTCGTGGGCACGATCACCCTCGTTGTCGCCACCTCCTTCGGCAACCGCCTGCTCCTCGACCAGAGCGAGCGTCTGGCGGCCATGATCTTGCCCGACGGCGTCGCGGTTTCGATCGGCGGTCGCAGCGTCGGATTCGCGCCATCCGGCAAGATCGGCCTGCGCTACGCCAATGTCGTCCTGACCGACCGTGCGTCCGGGGCGACGCTCGGCTCCGTCGCCGACCTTTCCATCGGCTTCAGCCTCTTCGACCTTCTGACCGACGATCTCGCCGCCGAGGCGATCACCGCCGATGGTGTCATCATCGAACCGGCGTTGCTTTCGGGGGGAGCGGATGTCGGGCCGGTGAAGGTCGAGGCGATCTTTGCCGGCCTCGACCGGGCCGCCGCTGAAATCGTCGGCCTGCCGATCGAGACGATCACCGTCAGCAACCTGCAGCTTGCGGGGAGCGGCCCGGCCGAGCCGCGGGTCGAGCGGTTGCAGATGAGCAAGGAAGCCGGCGGCGATCTCCGCCTGAACGCCGC
This sequence comes from Jiella pacifica, assembly GCF_010500815.1. GTDB lineage: Bacteria > Pseudomonadota > Alphaproteobacteria > Rhizobiales > Rhizobiaceae > Jiella > Jiella pacifica. The sequence continues at coordinate 119,145 of NZ_JAAAMG010000009.1, read as the reverse complement.
CGTCGCACTCGACCAGAGGAGGATCGCCGTCACCGGGTCGGCGGTGCCCTTCGCCGCGGGCCCGGGCCTGCGGGAACTCAGCCTCTCCACCAGCCGGATCGACGTTCCCGTCACCATCGGCCCGGCGGCCCGGCCGTCACTGGCGTTTTCGCTCGGGCTCAGCGGCGAGAAAGGCGAGCGCCGACTGAAGCTTGTCGCGACGACGGCGCTTTCCGACGGGGACGGGCAAAGGATCGACGGCGTACTGTCGATCGGGTTCAACGAAGGCCTCCAAGCAGCTGACATCGCAGCCGATTTCACCGACGGCTCGGACGTCAGGGCCGTCTTCGAAGGCGCCGTCGATCTTGCCGCGGCGGCGGACGGCATGGTTCCCTTCCGGCTGGATTCGACGCAGCTCGTCTCGAGTCTTCGGAGTGTGGTCGCCGAGCCCGGGCCCACTCTGACGCGGACGGCAAGGCTGACTTCCCGCGGTACGGTCGATCTCAAGGCGGGCAAGCTTCGCATCCAGGAGGCCCGGCTCGAGACCGGCGACGGCTGGCTCGCCGCAACCGCCGAACTCGGCGGCCTCGGCGCGCAGGACAGGCTGGAGACCCGGGTCGCCGCCATGGGACTGAGTGCCGCAGACCTCCTGGCCTTCTGGCCGTTCTTCCTGGCCGAGGGGCCGCGCAGCTGGGGGATGGCGCATCTGAAGGACGGCGTGGTCACCGATGCGCAGATTTCCCTCGACCTGACGATCGAGCGGTTGCTCGCCGTCATCGAGCCCAACACGCCGATGCGCGACGACGAGTTCAAGCTGCGGCTCGGCTTCGAGGGAGGCGCGTTCACCACCCTCACCGACATGCCGCCATTGGCGGAGGTATCCGGCTCTGTCCGGCATCGCGGCGACCACGCCACGATCGGCCTCGAATCGGGATCCGTCGTCGGGATGCCGGAGCTTTCGATCCTGCCCTCGTCGCTGGAATTCCAGCATGCCGGAGGCGGCGTCGACGGCGCATTGTCCCTCAATATCGAAGGCGCCGCCGCCGACCTCATTCGGCTTGCCGGGCACGAACCGATCATCGCCAACGCCACGAAGGACTGGCAGCCCCAGGATTTCGAGGGCAAGGCCCGTGTCGGGGTGGGGACGGCCTTTCATCTCGGCGATGAGCCGGAAGCGGGGGCCGACGTGAGCGGACTGAAATGGACCGTCGTCGCCGAACTGAAGGGCGTCGACGTCAAGAAGCCGATCGAGGGGCGGCGACTGACCGATCTCACCGGAACGGCGATGATCGCCGAGGCGAGCGCCATGGGCGACTTCACCGGCCGGATCGACGGCATTCCCGCCGATGTCAGCTTCACGCAACCGATCGGACCCGACCCGGTGGGGGATGCCTCGCTGAAGATCTCTGCCCGTCTCGACGATGGCGAGATCGCCGCGCTGTCGCCGTCGCTGGCGCGGGTCGTCAAAGGCCCCGTCGCCGTCGACCTCACCCGGCAAGGCAGCGGTTTCGCCTCGCGGGTCGATCTGACCAGGGCGGCGATGACGTTGCCGGCGATCGGCTGGTCGAAGAGCGCCGGGGTGCCGGGGATCCTGACCTTCTCGGCGAGGCAGGACGGCCCCGTCTTGAGGATCGACGACGCGGTCCTCGACGGCGAGGGGTTCTCGGCGACGGGTTCGGCCGAGCTCGACGATGCGGGCCTGAAATCGATGGTCCTGAATTCACTGGCGCTCAATCGCAGCGATTCGGTTTCCGCCCGGCTGACCCGGATCGAAGGCGGCATCGGCATCAGCATCGCCGCGAACGGCATCGACGCGCGGCCGATGCTCGCCGCCTTCGAGGCCGGCTTCGGCAAGAACGGCGACAAACAGTCCGGCGACGAGGAAAGGCTGCGCATCGAACTGTCGGCGGACAAGCTCGTCGGCTTCAACGGCGAGACGCTCCAGGATGCGGCGATTCGCTACGAGGCCAGCGGCGACCGGGTCCGGGGTGCTTCGCTGGCCGCCAGCATTGCCGGAGCTCCGGTCTCGATGATCTTCGAGCCGGCGGCGAGGGACACGCCGGCCCTGCGGCTGGAGGTGGGAGACGCCGGCGCGTTGCTGCGCTTTTCCGGCTTCTACGGCAAGATGAAGGGCGGGCGGCTGCAGGCCAGGCTCGGAACGCGCGACGGCGCCTATGGCGGTCAGGTGGTGCTGAGCGATTTCACCCTGGTCGACGAGGAGCGGTTGCGGCGTCTCGTCGGGACGGCACAGCAACGATCCGACAGTCTGGCCGCCCGGCTCGGCAAGGATCTTCCCGTCGCCAACGCCTATTTCGACACCGCCTACGCCACCTTGCTGTGGAAGGGCGGGCGGTTGATCCTCGACGACGGGATCATTCGCGGGCCGGTGTTCGGATCGAGCTTCGCCGGCACGCTCATCGATCCGTCCGGCCGGGTCGACATGGCCGGCTCCTTCATGCCGGCCTACGGCGTCAACCGGCTGTTCGGCGCGCTGCCCTTCGTCGGCGGCGTACTGGGCAATGGCGGCGAGGGCGGCCTCATCGGCATTACCTACCGGCTCGACGGCATGCTCTCCGACCCGACCCTCATCGTCAATCCGATCTCGCTGATCGCGCCCGGCATCTTCAGGCGGATCTTCGAGTATTGATCGGGGTTGGAAGGATGCGGCTGAACGTCTATCGGCGGAGCGACGGTTTGGACCGTCGCTCCGCCGCTGCGTTCCGGATGACGACTAAGGCGACGCTTCCGTCTACTGCGGCCGCACCAGCACGTGCTTCTTGCGCCCGACCGAGAGCTTGATCACGCCGTCCTTGAGATCAGCCTCACCGAGGCTTGCGCGCGGGTCGGAGACCGTCTCGTCGTTGACACGCACCGCGCCGCTCTGGACGTGGCGGCGCGCCTCGCCATTGGAGCCGGCAAGACCCGCCGCGACGACGAGCGACAGGAGCCCGGCGCCGCCCGCAAGTTCCGACCGCGCCACCGTGATGGTCGGCAGCGTCTCGGCGAGCGCCCCTTCCTCGAAGGTCACGCGCGCCGTTTCGGCGGCCTCTTCGGCGGCCTCGCGGCCATGAACGACGGCCGTCGCCTCGGTTGCGAGGATCTTCTTCGCCTCGTTGATCTCCGATCCGTCGAGCGCTTCGAGCCTGGCGATCTCGTCCAGCGGCAGGCGGGTGAAGATCTTCAGGAAGCGGCCGACGTCGGCATCCTCGGTGTTGCGGAAATACTGCCAGAAATCATAGGGGCTGAAGAGGTCTCCATTCAGCCAGACGGCGCCTTGGGCGGTCTTGCCCATCTTGGCGCCGGAGGCGGTGGTGAGCAGCGGCGTCGTCAGCGCATAGAGTTGCGGCGTGCCCATGCGGTGGCCGAGGTCGACGCCGTTGATGATGTTGCCCCACTGGTCCGAGCCGCCCATCTGCAGCCGGCAGCCGTAGCGCCGGGACAGCTCGACGAAGTCGTAGCCCTGCATGATCATGTAGTTGAATTCGAGGAAGGACAGCGACTGTTCGCGGTCGAGCCGGATCTTCACCGAATCGAAGGACAGCATCCGGTTGACCGAGAAATGCCGGCCGACGTCGCGCAGGAACTCGACATAGTTGAGCTTCAACAGCCAGTCGGCATTGTTGACCATGACCGCGTCGGTCGGCCCCTCGCCGAATTTCAGGATCTTCGCGAAGATCTTCTTGATGCCGGCGATGTTCTCCTCGATCGCTTCCGTGGTCAGAAGCTTGCGCTGCTCGTCGCGGAAGGACGGATCGCCGACCATCGAGGTGCCGCCGCCCATCAACGCGATCGGCCGGTGGCCGGTCTCCTGCAGCCAATAGAGCATGGTCGCCGAGATCAGATTGCCGATGTGAAGGCTCGTCGCCGTGGCGTCGTAGCCGACATAGGCCGTCACGGTCTCCCTGGCGAAAAGTTCGTCCATCCCGGTCTCGTCGGAGACCTGGTGGATGAAGCCGCGCTCGGCGAGCGTACAGAGAAAGTCGGACTTGAAACCGGTCATGGGTGCGGGGTCCTGTCGATCGGGGTCGCCTCTGGCCGCAGCGAGGCGTTGGTAATGCTGTCGTCGGGAGCGTGACGCGGAAGGGACGAGGCCAGATGTCCCGGCCGCGTCGTGCAATGCCTGGGATCACGCACTCGGTCGCGGCGATGACGGGCGACGCGTGAAGCCGCAGCCGTCGCGCGGGTCCTTTCTTGGCAGGACTTGCAGCCTGGCCGCTGCCTCGTCCTGCCTTGCAGCGCTGATGTCGCGAATGCCTCAGCGCAAGCGCTTCGGCCGCGGGTCGGAGAGTTCGCCGGCCATCCGACGGTCGAGATAGTCGGCGCATTCAGCGATCAGCTCGTCGGTATGCTCGGTGTAGAAGTGGTTCGCCTCTTCCATCGTCTTCTGGGTGATGATGATGCCCTTCTGGGTCTTCAGCTTGTCGACCAGCGTCTGGACGTCGCGCGGCGGCGCGACGCGATCCTTGCCGCCATGAATGATCAGGCCGGAAGACGGGCAGGGGGCGAGGAAGGAGAAGTCGTAGGAGTTCGGCTGCGGCGAGACCGACAGGAAGCCCTCGATCTCGGGCCGGCGCATCAGCAGCTGCATGCCGATCCAGGAGCCGAAGGAATAGCCGGCGACCCAGGTCTGCTTGGAATCGGGATGCAGGCTCTGGACCCAGTCGAGCGCCGAGGCGGCGTCGGAGAGTTCGCCCGTGCCGTGGTCGAACTCGCCCTGGCTGCGGCCGATGCCGCGGAAATTGAAGCGCAGCGTGGTGAAGCCCCGCTCCACGAACATGTAGAACAGCTGGTAGACGATCTGGTTGTTCATCGTCCCGCCGAAGCGCGGATGCGGGTGCAACACGATCGCGATCGGGGCGTTCTTTTCCTTGGCGGCTTGGTACCGGCCTTCGAGACGACCCGCCGGGCCATTGAAGATCACTTCGGGCATATAGATACTCTCTGATAGCGGGCGGAGCCGCCACGTTGGCGACGGTTGACGAAGCCGTACCGCCTCCGTAGGTTCCAGTTTGGAAGAATTCAAAACTGGCGCTGCCGTGTAAGGGCGCTTTCTAGTCCTTTCGGGGACGAAATTTCAAGAAATTTGCGTCGGCGATACGAGACGACCTCTGCGAGTTGACATGAACGTGCGCCGCGAGCGGATCTATCTGGACCACAACGCCTCGGCACCGCTGCTGCCCGAAGCCCGGGAGGCGGCGGTGGCGGCGCTCGATCTCGGCAATCCGTCGTCGACCCATCGCGAGGGCCGGGCGGCCCGCGCGGCCTGCGAGAATGCCCGCGCCTCAGTGGCGCGGCTGATCGGCGGGGCCGGCGGATCGATCCCAGCCGAGAACGTCGTCTTCACCAGCGGCGCCACGGAAGCCGCGACGCAGCTTCTCTCGCCGCACTGGCTGATCGGCGGCCAGGCGGTGGAGATCGCGCGGGTTGCGGTTCTTGAGACCGATCATCCGGCGACCCGGGAAGGCGGCCGTTTCGCAGCCGAGGCGGTCACGCGGCTGCCTGTCGATCAGAATGGCGTCATCGATCTCGGCGCGCTCGCGGCTTTCGCCGAGGCAGCCGCGAAGGCCGGGCCCGCGATGCTCGCCATCTCCTGGGCGAATTCCGAGACCGGCGTCATCCAGCCGGTGGAGGCGATTCGCGCCGTGCTCGAGGAACGGCGCGGTGATCATTCGGTGGTCCTGGTGCTCGACGCTGCCCAGACGGCCGGGCGCATCGCCGTCGATCTCGCAGCCACGGGCGCCGACGCGCTCATCCTGTCCGGCCACAAGATGGGGGCGGCGAAGGGCGTCGGGGCGATCGCGCTCCGGACTCTCGCGACGCGACCATTTACGCTGCTGCGCGGCGGCGGGCAGGAGCGGGGCATGCGCGCCGGAACCGAAGCGCTGCCGGCGATCGCCAGTTTCGGCGCTGCGGCGGAGGTCTGCTTCGCCCGGGGCACGGACACCGTGGCACGCCTCAGCGCCATGCGCGAGCGTCTGGAAGAAGAACTGACGCGGCGGCTACCTCAAGCGATGATCCTGGGAAAGGGTGCCGAGCGTCTTCCCAATACGGTCGCGATGGTGCATCCCGGCGTCAAAGCGGAGACGGCGCAGATCGCGCTGGACCTGGCCGGCATCGCGGTCTCGGCCGGTTCGGCCTGCTCGTCCGGCAAGGTCGGGCCGAGCCATGTCGTCGCGGCCTTGGCAAAAGCCGGGCTCGACGTCGACCAGGCGCTCGGCGCGATTCGTGTCAGTTTCGGCCTCGAAACGGATGAAGGGGCTCTCGACCGGTTCGTTTGCGAGTATGAGAGGCTGGCCTGCCGGGCGGCGGTGAAAACCAGATCCGCGGCGGCCGCCTGAGCGCTTGCGATTATTTGGAATGGCACTAAAAACCCGGCCATTCGAGACTTATCTTGACGAGCGGGAGCAAGTTTTCCCAATCGTATCACCCGACCACCGGACCTTGACTCCGGCGAGTATGGAGCGAGACGCATGCCTGCAGTCCAGGAGACCATCGACCAGGTCCGACAGATCGACGTCGACCAGTACAAATACGGCTTCGAGACGCTGATCGAGATGGACGTCGCCCCGAAGGGGCTGAACGAAGAGATCATCAAGCTCATCTCGGCCAAGAAGGGCGAGCCCGAATGGATGCTCGCCTGGCGCCTTGAGGCCTTCGAGCGCTGGAAGACGATGGAGAGCCCGGACTGGGCCCGCGTCGACTATCCGCCGATCGACTTTCAGGACATCCATTATTACGCCGCACCGAAGTCGATGTCCGGTCCGGCCTCCCTCGACGAGGTCGACCCGGAGATCCTGCGCACCTACGAGAAGCTCGGCATCCCGCTGCGCGAGCAGGAGATCCTTGCCGGCGTCGTAAAGCCTCAGGCAGAGCCCGAGACCGACGAGAACGGTCTTGCCATGCCGACCGGCAACCGCGTCGCCGTCGATGCGGTGTTCGATTCGGTTTCCGTCGCGACGACCTTCAAGAAGGAGCTGCAGAAGGCCGGCGTGATCTTCATGCCGATCTCCGAGGCGATCCGCGAGCATCCGGAGCTGGTGAAGAAGTATCTCGGCTCGGTGGTCCCGGTCTCCGACAACTTCTTCGCCACGATGAACTCGGCCGTCTTCACCGACGGCTCCTTCGTCTATGTCCCGCCGGGCGTGCGCTGCCCGATGGAGCTGTCGACCTATTTCCGCATCAACGAGAAGAACACCGGCCAGTTCGAGCGGACGCTGATCATCGCCGATGCCGGCTCCTACGTCTCCTATCTCGAAGGCTGTACGGCGCCCCAGCGCGACGAGAACCAGCTGCATGCCGCCGTCGTCGAGCTGATCGCGCTGGACGATGCCGAGATCAAATATTCCACCGTCCAGAACTGGTATCCGGGCGACAAGGAAGGCAAGGGCGGCATCTACAACTTCGTCACCAAGCGGGGCGACTGCCGCGGCAAGAACTCGCGCATCTCGTGGACGCAGGTCGAGACCGGCTCGGCGATCACTTGGAAATATCCGTCCTGCATCCTGCGGGGCGACAATTCGCGCGGCGAGTTCTATTCGATCGCCGTGTCGAACGGCCGCCAGCAGATCGACAGTGGCACCAAGATGATCCATCTCGGCAAGAACACGACGAGCCGGATTATCTCGAAGGGCATTTCGGCGGGCAATTCCAACAACACCTATCGCGGTCTGGTCACCGCCAATCGCAAGGCGGCCAATGCCCGCAACTTCACCCAGTGCGACTCGCTGCTGATCGGCAACGACTGCGGAGCGCATACCGTGCCCTATATCGAGGCGAAGAACGCCACGGCGCAGTTCGAGCACGAGGCGACGACGTCGAAGATCTCCGACGACCAGCTGTTCTACTGCATGCAGCGCGGCATCCCGGAGGAGGAGGCCGTGGCACTGATCGTCAACGGCTTCGTCCGCGACGTCATCCAGCAGCTGCCGATGGAGTTCGCGGTCGAGGCGCAGAAGCTGATCGGGATTTCGCTGGAAGGCTCGGTGGGTTGACGCGGCCGGTGAATGACTACCGCGGCCGGGTCTAAAACGTGGTTTAAGATGATGGTGGCGGAGTCACTTGCCAGGAGCAAGCCATGAACGAGAACGTCGAGAATCTGGTCCTCGAACATTTGCGATCCATGCGCCAGCAAATGGCGCGTCTGGAAGAGAAGGTCGATCGGCTGTCTGCGGAATCGCTCGTCATTCGCCAACATGTCGGTGGTCTGGTTGGGAGCAACACGCTCAGTGACCACCGGTTCGCCAGCCTGGAATTGCGCCTCGACCGCATCGAACGCCGGCTGGAACTGGTAGACTGATGACCCCCGACCCGACGGACCCGCGCCACGCCCGCCTGCGCGCGGTCGAGGATCAGATTGAGCAGGCTCGCGAGGCCGTGGCGATGGCGCAGGGTTCGATGACTGATCCGATCGTCGCCGACGAAGTCGAGGCGCTGCAGGCGGAGCGCCAGCGACTGCTCGAAGAGATCAGAACCGCGGACGACGCCGATCGCCGCTAAACCCGACCGCATTGCACTGACCACACACGAACGAACGCTAGAGACGAAAAGGCGCCATGCTCGAAATCAAAAACCTCCACGCCCGTGTCGCCGACGAGGGCACCGAGATCCTCAAGGGTGTCGACCTGACGGTCAAGGACGGCGAGGTCGCCGCGATCATGGGGCCGAACGGCTCCGGCAAGTCGACCCTGTCCTACATCCTCGCTGGCCGCGACGACTACGAGGTGACCGAGGGCGACATCCTCTACAATGGCGAGTCGATCCTCGAGATGGACCCGGCCGAGCGCGCCGCTTCGGGCGTGTTCCTCGCCTTCCAGTACCCGCTGGAGATCCCCGGCGTCGCCACCATGACCTTCCTGAAGACGGCGATGAACGCCCAGCGCAAGGCGCGCGGCGAGGCCGAGCTGATGACGCCGGACTTCATGCGCCGCGTCAAGGCGGCCGCGGCCGAGCTGAAGATCGACGCCGAGATGCTGAAGCGGCCGCTCAATGTCGGCTTTTCCGGCGGCGAGAAGAAGCGTGCGGAGATCCTGCAGATGGCGCTGCTCGAGCCGAAGCTCTGCGTCATGGACGAGACCGATTCCGGCCTCGACATCGACGCCCTCAAGATCGTCGCCGACGGCGTCAACGCGTTGCGCTCGGAGACCCGCTCGTTCCTGGTCATCACCCACTATCAGCGCCTGCTCGACTACATCGTGCCGGACACGGTCCACGTCCTCTACAAGGGCAGGATCATCAAGTCCGGGGACAAGGATCTCGCGCTGCAGCTCGAAAACGAGGGCTACGGCCAGATCATCGGCGAGGCTGCGTAACTCATGAGTGTCACCGAACTTCGACCGAGAACGCCGGCCGATACGGCGCTCGTCTCGCTGGCGGAAGCCGCCGGGAGTGGCGAGGACGCGCGCCGCGCCGCGATCGAGGCGCTGCGCCGCGAAGGGCTGCCGCATCGCCGCATCGAGGCCTGGCACTATACCGACCTGCGCAATCTGATGGGCCGCCGGCTCGGCGGTAACCAGCTGATCGAGGCCGTCGCCGCTAGAGAATTCCCGCAGACCGGGACGGTGCTGGCGCCGCTGGTCGCCGGCTCGACGGTGGTCGATCTCGACGCGCCGGAACGCGCAAGCGCGCCGCAGGGCGTCACCATCGCGGCCACCGACGATCTCGCCGACTGGCACGAGAGCCCCAACCATCTCGACCGCCCGGTCGACACGGTGCGGCTCGTCAGCGCGGCTTTCGGGGCCCGCGCGGCGACGATCACGGTTGCCGGCAAGGCGGAACTTGCCGCACCGATCGAGCTGCGCGGCGGCATCGGCGCGCCGTCCCATTCGGCCGTCCGGGTCAGCGTCGGCGACGGGGCCACGGCGACCTTCGTCGAGCGCGTCGAGGGCGGCGGCTCGCCTGCCCCCTCCAGTGCGGTGTCGCATCTGTCGATCGGCGACGGCGCCGAGGTGCTGTGGGTGATCGACCAGGCGAAGGACGAGGGCGCGGCCCATCTCGGCCAGCTGAACGTCTCGGTCGGTGCCAATGCCACCTTCAAGCTGTTCCTGCTCAATGCCGGCGGTCAGCTGGTGCGCCAGGAGGTACATGCGGTGACGGCGGGCGAGGGTTCCGAGATCATCATGCGCGGGGTGAACCTTCTCGAAAAGGACCAGCATGTCGACGTGACGACGACGCTGCGCCACACCCATCCGAACACCACCGCCACGGAAACATTCCGCAACGTGCTGATGGGTGGCCACGGGGTCTTCCAGGGCATGATCAAGGTTTCCCGCGAGGCGCAGAAGACCGACGCGAAGATGGCCTGCAACACGCTGCTCCTGTCCGAGGACGGCGACTTTTCGGCGAAGCCCGAGCTGGAGATCTTCGCCGACGACGTTCAGTGCGGCCACGGCGCGACGGCGGGCGAGATCAATCAGGATCACCTGTTCTACCTGATGTCGCGCGGCATCCCTGCGCCGCAGGCGAAAGCCCTCCTGGTCAAGGCCTTCGTCGACGAGATGGTCGAGGAGCTGGAGATCGACGCGGCGCTGGGGGAAGCCCTGACGGGCAAGATCGACGCCTGGCTCGAACAGAGCCACTGACCCCATGCCGCGGGCGCTCGCCGCCCGTTGCAAATGCCGGCAGGGGCAGCTTCGACGCCGCCTCCCGCCATCGGTCACCGGAGTCCCAGACAATGTCCGCACAAGCCGCGATTTCCGCATCCCTCGGCTACGACGTCGAGAAGATCCGCGCCGACTTTCCGATCCTGTCGAAAGAGGTCTACGGCAAGCCGCTGACCTATCTCGACAACGGCGCCTCGGCCCAGAAGCCGAAGGCGGTGCTCGACACCATCATGCGCGCCTACTCAGAGGACTACGCCAACGTCCATCGCGGCCTGCATTTTCTGTCGAACCGCTCGACCGAGGCCTTCGAGGACGCCAGAACCAAAGTCGCGACTTTCCTCAATGCCGGCTCGGCGGAGGAGATCGTCTTCACCCGTTCGGCGACGGAATCGATCAATCTCGTCGCCTATGGCTACGGAATGGAAACGATCGGCGAGGGCGACGAGATCGTCCTCACCCAGATGGAGCATCACTCCAACATCGTGCCGTGGCACTTCATCCGAGAGAGGAAGGGCGCAAAGCTCGTCTTCGTGCCGGTGGAGGACGACGGCTCGATCAGCGTCGAGGCTTTCGAGAAGGCCATCACGCCCCGGACGAAGCTGATCGCCACGACCCACATGTCGAACGTCCTCGGCACGGTCGTGGACGTCAAGGCGGTGTGCGCACTCGCCCGTTCGAAGGGTATCGCGACCCTCGTCGACGGCAGCCAGGGCGCCGTGCACCTGCCGGTCGACGTCCAGGACATCGGCTGCGACTTCTACGTCTTCACCGGCCACAAGGTGTACGGCCCGACGGGCATCGGCGTCCTCTACGGCCGCCAGGCGATGCTGGAGGCGACGCGGCCGTTCAATGGCGGCGGCGAGATGATCGCCGAGGTGACGGAGGAGGGCGTGACCTACAACGCTCCGCCGCATCGCTTCGAGGCCGGTACGCCCGCGATCGTCCAGGCGATCGGGCTCGGCGCGGCGCTCGACTACATGGCGAGCGTCGGCCGCGAGAGTATCGCCGCCCACGAGGAGACGTTGCGGGCCTATGCCCACGAGCGCCTCAAGGCGATCAACTCGCTGAGGATCTACGGCGAGGCGCCGGGCAAGGGCGCGATCGTCTCCTTCGACCTCGCAGGCATCCACGCCCACGACGTCTCGATGGTCATCGACCGCGAGGGCGTCGCGGTGCGCGCCGGCACCCATTGCGCGCAGCCGCTCTTGAAGCGGTTCGGAACCACCTCCACATGCCGGGCTTCGTTTGGTATGTACAATACCCTGGCCGAGGTCGACCGACTGGCTGAAGCCCTCGAAAAGGCGCGGCGCTTTTTCGCCTGACCGCCCAACCCGAGAAGACACCGATGACAGACCAAGCCGAGACCACGACCAGCGCGCCGGCGTCGAATGAGCTCGCCACCGCCGCGCCGACGGACGACACCGCCGCCGCCAACATGGCGATGGCTTCGGGGGGGCAGGATGCCTCGACGATCCCGGCCGAGGAGTTGTCGCGCCTCACCGACGACATCATCGGCGCGCTGAAGACCGTCTACGATCCGGAGATTCCGGCCGACATCTACGAGCTCGGCCTGATCTACAAGATCGACATCGACGACGAGCGCAACGTCGACGTCGAGATGACGCTGACGGCACCCGGCTGCCCGGTGGCGGGCGAGATGCCGATCTGGGTCGAGAACGCCGTCGGCTCCGTCGATGGCGTCGGTCAGGTCAAGGTCGAGATCGTCTTCGATCCTCCCTGGACACCGGAGCGCATGAGCGAGGAAGCCCAGGTCGCCGTCGGCTGGTTCTGAGCGCGGAGGCGACGATGGCGCCCGCCCTCAGCGGTCTCCTCGAAACCTGCCTCTATGTCGACGACATGGAGCGGGCGAGAAAATTTTACTTACGGCTCCTTGGGCAGGAGCCGGTCGTGACGGAAGAGCGCATCACCGTCTTCCGGCTGGCGGATGGGACCGTCCTGATCCTCTTCCGGCGCGGCTCGACGCTGGAGCCCGTCGATGTGCCGGGCGCTGGCACGATCCCACCCCATGACGGCAGCGGGCCGCTCCACTTCGCGCTGGCCATACCCGAGGGTTCCGAGGATGAGTGGCGCCGGCACCTCGGCGAAATCGGTGTCGCCGTCGAGAGTGAGGTGGCCTGGTCGAAGGGCAGGGGTCGCAGCCTCTATTTTCGCGATCCGCACGGCCATTGCGGCGAACTGGCCGTGCGCCGGCTGTGGCAGGGATCGTGACGCCTCTTTAAGGGTGCATCGTTGTCAAGGCGGCTGATGCGGTCGGCTCTCGAAAGGGTTCTCCGGAGCCGGCGGCTTTCCCAGCGACGGTGTGCCAATGGTCGTCAGCTTGGCGACGGTCCGGCAATGCGGAATAGGTTGCAGTTTACCTGACAAATTGCCATCTCTCTCATCATGATCGAACTCGAGGCCTGCTCCGTCCTGCACCTTCCGCATCGGCACCTTGCGACCCGGCTCGGGTTCGCTAGGTGACCAAGTAATTCTCGAGGCTGAAAGGAGCGATCCGATGGGCCGTTTTGCCGTCATGAGCATGACCAACGCCGCCGCCGAGCGCATCAAGGCCATCCTCGCCGCAAGCGATCGCGCGGCGCAGGGGATCCGCGTCGGCATCAAGAAGGGCGGATGCGCCGGCATGGAGTACACGATCGACCTTGCCGACGAGGAGCGATCCGGCGAGGACGTCATCGAGCGCGAGGGAGCCAAGGTGTTCATCGCGCCTGAGGCGGTTCTCTTCTTGCTGGGCACCGAGATGGACTATGAGGAAACGGTGCTGCGATCCGGCTTCGTGTTCAAGAATCCGAACCAGACCTCGGCCTGCGGCTGCGGTGAATCGGTGGAACTGAAACAGGCCGACCTCGCAGCCATGGCCGCCGCCCAGCAGGCCGTCTGAGCCGAAGCCGGCAGAGGTTCGGGGAAGGGAAGGCGATGGACGAAGAGTTCCTGCGTGATCTCTTCCGCTCACTCCCTCAGATCGGCATCCGCCGCATGTTCGGCGGGCAGGGGATCTACAGCGAGGGCCGCATCGTCGCCCTCGTCATCGGCGGCACACTCCACCTGAAGAGCGATCCCGAGAGCGAGGCGGTCTACGCCGAGGCCGGGCTCGATCGCTGGACCTATACGCGCCCGGGCCGGGCGGCGGTGAAAATGCCATACTGGCGCTTTCCCGAAGACGCCTATGACGATCCCGACGAAGCCGACCGCTGGATCGCCATTGCCGATGCGGCCTCGCGGCGCGTCGCGCGTCAGGCGCCCGAAAAACCTCCCCGCAAGGCCAAAAGCCGATCCACCGGTCGCTGACACCGGAGGATCCGGGCAACTGCCGTGGCGCAGTCGGAGGCGAATGGGTTCGGCGAACGGACGCGTCTGTGTCCTCGCCTGCCGGCATGCAATTCCCGTGACGGACGTCCGAAAATCTCCTCCACGAACGACGAAAGGGTGGATCGATGATCGATCCACCCTCGGTGCGTCCTGCGGCGTCGGCGCATCCGGCGATTATGTCCAGTCGCTGCGCCACTGGATCCGCTCGGCAGCCCGCAGAGCCTCGTCCCGCGACAGGCCGACGTCCCTCAGCTGCTCCGCGTTCAAGGCGAGCAGGTCCTGCCTCATCTTCCTGCGCCGCCCGACGGCCCTTGCCACGATTAGCGCGCCGGCGACGAGCGAGCGCAGGCCGCTCGACAACGGCGGCAAGGCCTCGGCTTTGTCTCGCATCCGTTCAAAATGCCCTAGCGGCCGATCTTCGAGCTGGGCGATCCGTGCATGGTGCATTGTCATGGTGACATCTCCTTCGATTGCACCCATGAAGTGATGCCCCTCTTGTACGCCGATCGATTATGCGTACAATACGATTTTCAGCATGGTGACAAAGAGAGGTGTTAGGGTGACAATCCAATTCGATATCTCGCGTGACGAGACTTCGCCCTTCTATCTCCGCCTGGCCGACGCGATCGAGCGGGCGATCGTCGAGGGTGCCTTGAAGCCGGGTGACAAATTGCCCCCCCAGCGCGACATCGCCTTCGACCTCAAGGTCACCGTCGGAACGATCGGCCGGGCGTATCAGATCGCCCGCGAACGGGGGCTGACCACCGGCGAGGTGGGCCGAGGGACCTATGTCCGGCAGATCGAGACTGAACCGGAGAAGCCGGAACCACGCCATTTCCTGCCGAATGCGACGGCCGACTCTCTGCCCGGTCAGCAGAGCGACGACGCCAAGCTCGATTCCACCTCTGCGCCCATGGTCGGCCAGGCGGAGGAGGTCGCCTCCACATTTGCAGCCGTCCTCGGGGATTCGGCGGCCAAAGCGCTGGATTACGTCCGCGGCGTCCCGCAAAGCTGGCTGGAGGCCGGAGCGGCGTGGCTGGAGACGGGTGGATGGACGCCGGAAGTCGCCAACGTCGTGCCGACGCTGGGGGTCAATGCCGCGATCCAAGGGATCATCGCGGCGGCCACCCATCCCGGCGACCGGATCGTTTTCGAGGATCTGTCCTACGCCTCCGTCGCCCGAGCCGCGACGATGATCGGACGGATGCCGGTGACCGTCGGCATGGACGACGAAGGCATGATTCCGGAAGAGCTGGATCGTTGTGCGGCGCGGCAACACCCTAGGATGATCTTCCTCATGCCGGCAGTGAACAATCCGCGCGGCATCACGATGTCGTTGCGGCGACGCGAGCAAATTGTGTCGGTTGCACGTCGGCACAACTTGCTGATCATTGAAGACAATATCTACGGCAAGATCACGTCGGTAGACATTCCGCCGATCGTCTCCCTGGCGCCCGAGCGAACCTTCTTCGTCGGCGGGCTGTCGAAGAGCGTTTCGGCGGGGCTGAGGGCCGGCTGGGCGAGTTGTCCCCGCGGCCAGTCGGTGCGGGTCACCGTCGCGCACAATCAGCTCACCGGGGGCCGACCGTTCCTCAACATGGAGGTCGCCGCGCGGCTGGTTCTCTCCGGCAAGGCCGAGTCGATCCGGCAGGCGGTGATGGGCGAGATCGCCGCGCGCGGCGCTTTGTTCGACGAGATCTTCCAGCTGCGCACGGCGGGGCGGGCCGCCGCCGCCGTGCCCTATCGCTGGGTGCCGCTGCCGGCGCCATGGACCTCGCCGGCCTTCCAGCTCGCGGCGAGAAACCACGGCATCCGCATCGACGGCGAGGACGAATTCCGCAGCGTCAGGGGCGATTACGCCCACCACTCGGTGCGGATCGGCCTTTCCGCCGTCCCCGAGCGCGAAAGACTGGCGAATTCGCTGACGATCCTGAAAGGGCTCATCGACAGCGGCAGCATCTCCTACATGAGCGTCGCCTGAACGGCGCTCTCCTGGGTGTCAATGCGAGAAAGGGCGGGAAGAGGTAGTCTCGGCGGTCCGTCGGCGCCCCGCGCCCGGCCACCGCGGCGCTTTGCAGCGCCCGGCGATCACGGTAGATAAGCAAGGGGGCTGCCGCCGAAGAGGAGGATATCGCGTGTCACGCACGATCTTCGCCATGCTGCTCGCCACCGCCTTCGTCTGCCATATGGAAACCAAGGCCATGGGCGCCCCAGAGGCCGGGCGAACCCTGCCGGAGGAGGCGTCGACCGCCGGCGCGGCATCGCCACGGACGCAGACCTTGCTGGCCGCGGGGCCGGCTTCCTCTTCGCCCGTCGGCCCGCCGCAAACCCGCAAGCCGGTCAGCGGCATCGGTTCCGGTAGCTACAGGCTGCTCGTCGAAACCCCGGGCCACGTCCAACCTGCGGATCAATCTGCCGGCGTCGCCGCGCTCGATCTGCCCCGACCTGCGCCCAATCCCGGCCCGCAGCGCGACATTGCCGTGACGAGGCTGGCCGCCGGGCCTGATCTGGCATCGGTGGCCGCGGCGGTTCCGGACATCGGCCCGTATGATCGCAGTCTCGGCGAGCCTTGCCGGATCGACTGGATCGATCGCTGCGCTTGGGTGCCGGAGGCGCTGGCCGACAGGCTTTACGATGCCCTTCGCGAAGCCGGCGCCGACCCCTCGCGGCACGACGAGCCGTATTTCTACGTCTCGCGCTTCGGCCCGGACGATCGTTTGATCATTTCGCGGACCGAAAGCTTCGGCGAGGGCGATTTCTCCCTCGTCAACGCGCTGGCCGACCGCAACGGAGACATCGAGAAGCTGTTCGCGATCCCGATTTCGCGAGCCGGGCAGGGGCTCGAGGCCGGGGACTCCGAAGCCACCGTCGCGGTGCTATCGGCAAGCGAAGGCGAGGACGGCGCGATCTACCTGACCATCGACACGCCGAGCCGCTGCGGCGACCGCGCCCGCCGGGCCGGGCTGCTGGCCAGGACGAATGGCGAACTCTCCGAGGTCGACTGGGTCGGGCCGTTCAACGTCTCCGACACGAACGTCGTGGTCCGGGGCGGACGGGTCTATGGGGCGAGCGGCGGCAGCTGCGAAAAGGACTATCTTTACGAGCTCGATGCTGCGACGGGGCGGGTCACCGGCCGCAACGTGTTGCCGACGGCGGCGGATTTCCTGGTCGGCGCGGGAGATCATCTGTTGATCGATCTCTACGAAGGCGCCGTGGCCTACGGTTTCCGCTAGAAGGCCGCGCTGCCACCTCTGCCAGAACGACTGTGGCGGATATTCTGATGCGGCCGGGCTACGTGGCGGATATTCAGGGGGCGCGAAACAGCTCCTAAACGCCTGCGTTGTCAGCGATCCTTTACCCGACTCATTTCCTCATCGCGCCTCGACGTTCCGATGATTGCGAACTTATACACGCGAAGAACGCAACTTCAGTATTGACAACATTGAGTGGAGGACATGTGTTCAGCCGATGGATCTGACGCTACGGGAGGTTCAAATGTCAGAAGTCGGGAATCTTGATCTTTCACAACCGATCGACCTGAACGATCCCGGGGCGAGTGCCTTCCTCGGCGATTTGCAGGGTAACATTCTGAAAAGCCACGGGCGCCGGAAGACGACGAATCTCTTCGTCACATTCACCGGCGAAGTTGCGGACACAAAGGCGCTGCTGGCCTCCTTGGCCGCGGACGGTACGATCACCAGCGCTGCCGAGCAGAAAAAACAAAGAGACCGCAAGGAGAACGGCCAGCCGGGGCCTAAGGGCGAAGCGCCGGGAGAGGAGACGGCGACGTTTCTCTTCCTGTCCGCCCAAGGATACAGCTACATCGGCGAAACGGCTCCGGAAGACGAGCCCTTCCAGAAGGGCATGGGGCGGGCCGATGCCGATCTCGGCGATCCAGCCCAGAGCGCATGGGACGAGCCGTTCAACGCGCCTTCGGAAGCGCCGATCCACGCCCTTTTGATCCTCGCCAACGAGAATTCGAGTTCTTTGGACAAGGCCGCGTCGGACATGCAAGAGCGGATTGTCAGCGCCGGCATCAGGGTGGTCGGCAAGATCGACGGGCGCGGCCTGAAGAACGGCAATGGCCACGACGTCGAGCATTTCGGCTATGTCGACGGGATCAGCCAACCGTTATTGACCTGCTCCGACGTCCAGGAGGCGAGCGACAATGCCACTGCGGCCAATGCCAAGGCCGATAGTCTGGGCGCCCCAAAGAGCGTCAAACCCTTCGATCCCAGCTTCTCGCCGGAAGCCACGGTCCTCGTGCCGGATCCGCTCAGCCCGAAGGGCGGCTTCGGCAGCTTCTTCGTCTTTCGCCAGCTCGAGCAGAACGTCGACGGCTTCAAGAAGGCCGAGGCGGAGCTCGGAAAGCTCTTGCCCAAGGGTCAGGAGGAGCGGGCGGGCGCAATGATCGTCGGCCGGTTCGAGGATGGAACGCCCGTGGCGCGGTATGGCGAGGAGATCGGCCCCATCGGCCCGAAAGGCACGCCGGACAACCATTTCAGCTACGACATCGATCCGGACGGAGAGAAATGCCCTTTCCAGGCTCATATCCGGAAGACCAATCCGCGCGGGGATGTCGAACGCCAGTTCGGAGCCGGGCCGGAAGCTGAAAGGCGCGTGCTGTTCCCGCGGCGGGGCGTCACCTATGGTTCGCGGGAGACCCATGACGACGACGTTCTCAACGAGGACGCCTCTCACCCGTCGGGCGGTGTCGGACTGCTCTTCATGGCCTACAACAAGGACATCGCCCGCCAGTTCGAGTTCATGCAGCGAGATTGGGCGAACAGTCCGACATTCGTGACAGGCAATCCGGGGATCGACCCGATCATCGGGCAATCCGGCCAGTCCTGGCCGGAGAACCATGGCGGCGGCGCCAAGGTGGTCCATGATTTTCACGGCTTCGTCAGGATGAAGGGCGGAGAGTACTTTTTCGCGCCATCCCTGAGCGGCCTGCAGGCGCTGCATCCCTAGCCGGAAGATTTCCCCACCCATGGCGAAAGCCCGGCGGCCATGGAAGGCGACGGGGCGGGCATTTCTCCCCGCCGAACTCGCGGCGAGGCTTCATGCCTGCGTCCGCGAAACGCCCCGGTAGATATCCCCCAGCGGCAGCGAGACGCCGAGGATCGGCAGCGTGACGTCGCCATCTGTCAGGACCTCGGCCGCCTCGGGCCAGCCGTCGGGCCCGCGGTGCCAGACCCAGATTCTGAGCTCGTCCTGCGCGGCGATGAGATAGGTGTCGAGATCGCGGAGGCCGAGATATTCGAGCCGCTTCTGATTGAAGTCGATCCCGGCGGTCGAGTCCGACAGCACCTCGACGATCAGCACCGTGCGCTCGGAGATCCGCCCGGCGAGATCGTCGTTCGTGGGCTCCACCAGGACGTCGGCGAAACGGATGGAGCGCGGGCCGGTCTGGATGGCGAAATCGCCCTGGGTCACCAGATATTCATCAGGATCGAGCGCTGTCTGAAGCAGCCGATCGATATTGCTGACGATGCGGGCGTGGGCGCGCTTGACGAAGGGCATCATGACCGGCGTTCCGTCGACGAGCTCGTACTGGTCTTCGTGGGTGCCCAGCCAGTCGAAGAACTCGTCGATCGTCATGTTCGTCGGCAGGTCGCTTCGCTGCCGCAATTCCGCAAGTGAGCTCATGGGAGGCTCCGTGGTCGTCGCTTTTGCCACGATAGCAGATGGGGATGCGCCTCGCAGCCTGAAACCTGGCTGACGGGACATCGGCATGGGGCGGCGAGCTTGAACCCGTTCCCGCTTTCCTCTAGCCAAATCCCACGCCATTTCTGAGAGATCCGGACACGCCCATGACCCTCGTCGACACCCGCACGCCCGATCCGAAGACCTTCATCTCCGGCGCCACCGGCGACTGGGAGATCATCATCGGCCTCGAGGTCCACGCCCAGGTGACGTCGGAGGCCAAGCTCTTCTCCGGCGCCTCGACCGGCTTCGGCGCCGAGCCGAACTCCCATGTCAGCCTCGTCGACGCGGCGATGCCCGGCATGCTGCCGGTGATCAACGAGGAATGCGTCAAGCAGGCGATCCGCACCGGTCTCGGCCTCAAGGCGCAGATCAACCACCGCTCGGTCTTCGACCGGAAGAACTATTTCTATCCCGATCTCCCCCAGGGCTACCAGATCTCCCAGTACAAGGATCCGATCGTCGGCGAGGGGACGGTGATCGTCTCCGTCGGGCCGGATTCCAAGGGCGAGTTCCAGGACATCGAGGTCGGCGTCGAGCGGCTGCATCTCGAGCAGGACGCCGGCAAGTCGATGCACGACCAGCATCCGACCATGTCCTTCGTCGACCTCAACCGGTCCGGCGTGGCGCTGATGGAGATCGTCTCCAAACCCGACATGCGCTCGGCCGACGAGGCCAAGGCCTATCTGACCAAGCTGCGGACGATCCTGCGCTATCTCGGCACCTGCGACGGCAACATGGACGAGGGCTCGATGCGCGCCGACGTCAACGTCTCGGTGCGGCGGCCGGGCGGGGCCTTCGGTACGCGCTGCGAGATCAAGAACGTCAACTCCATCCGCTTCGTCGGCCAGGCGATCGAGTCGGAGGCCCGGCGCCAGATCGCCATCATCGAGGACGGCGGCGTCATCGACCAGGAGACCCGGCTGTTCGATCCGGTGAAGGGCGAGACGCGGGCGATGCGCTCGAAGGAAGACGCCCACGACTACCGCTATTTCCCTGATCCGGACCTCCTGCCGCTGGAATTCGACCAGGCCTATGTCGACGCGCTTTTGAAGGAGTTGCCGGAGCTTCCCGACGACAAGCGGGCGCGGCTGATCAAGGACGCCGGCCTGTCGGCCTACGATGCCTCGATCCTCGTCTCGGAAAAGGCGATCGCCGATTTCTTCGAAAAGGTCGCCGCAGGACGCGATGCCAAGCAGGCGGCGAACTGGGTGATCAACGATCTCCTCGGCGCGCTCAACAAGGCGGGCAAGGGCATCGACGAGACCCCGGTTTCCGCTGACCAGCTCGGCGCGATCCTGGACCTCATCCGCGAGGGCACGATCTCCGGCAAGATCGCCAAGGACCTGTTCGAGATCGTCTGGAACGAGGGCGGCGACCCGAAGGCGATCGTCGAGAGCCGCGGCATGAAGCAGGTGACCGACACCGGCGCCATCGAAAAGGCCGTCGACGAGGTGATCGCGGCGAACCCGGAGAAGGTCGCCCAGGCGAAGGAGAAGCCTTCCATGGCCGGCTGGTTCGTCGGCCAGGTGATGAAGGCGACCGGCGGCAAGGCCAATCCGCAGGCGGTCAACGCGCTGGTGAAAGAGAAGCTGGGGGTGGAATGATCTTCTTCGTCCGCACCGCCGGCCGCAACGACCTCCAGGCGATTTCGGAGCTGCTCGGCGAGACCTGGCACGACACCTATGACGGTATCTACGGGACGCAGAAGGTTTCGGAAATCACCGCGTCCTGGCATTCGGTCGCGGCGCTGGAGCCGCGGCTGAGCCGGCCGGAATCGGAATTCATCGTCGCCGACGATGGTACGCGGCTCGGCGGCGTCGCCTTCGCGGCGTCTTCGGACCCGGAAAAGAAGCTCGTCGTCCTGCACCAGCTCTATGTCCGGCCGGACTGCCAGCGCCAGGGGATTGGCCGCGATCTTCTCAACGAGATCACCGACGCCTTCCCGGACGCGACGCGGATGCGGATCGAGGTCGAGGCGGCGAACGAGAAGGCCGTGCGATTCTATGTCGCCCACGGCTTTGCCGAAATCGGCCGCACCGAGAATTGCGGCTCCGCCGACAGCGGCATCCCTGCCGTCGTCTACGAGAGGCAGCTGGGCGGCTGACCGATGGCCGCTCGCCGGGTGCAGCGCAGGATGGACGGCGCGCAGGCGTGAGCCACTTCTTGTGACGAGCGGAGCGATCGTCGTTTCGCCGCCACGGGAGCGGCGGCATGCATCTGGTGAAACTCTATTTCCGATTCGAGAAGCTGGTCGCCCACATCCTCCTGTTCGGCATGGTCGGCGTCGTCCTCCTGACCCTGTGGAGCTTTCTGCGCGCCACCGGACTGGCGCTGTTCGATTTTGATCAACCGTTTGATTATTCGGCATTTCAATCGCTGTTCGACCGGGTTCTGGCAGCGGTCATCGCGCTCGAACTCGCCCATTCGATCCACCAGATGGCGCTCGGCGACCATCGGCTCGCCCAGGTCCGGACCGTCATCGTCATCGGCGTGCTCGCCGTCGTCAGGAAGCTGATCCTGCTCGAGGTGGATTCGACGAGTGGGACATTCCTTGCCGGCTTGGCCGCCACCTTCCTGGCGCTCGGCGCGCTGCTCGTGATGGTCCACTTCGTCGATTCCCGCGAGCAGCGCGGCGACAAGACGAGCGTCACAGGCGGCGACGGCGATGGTTAGTGTCCCGACCGGAGCGACCGAATGGGTGCGAGCCTTGATCTGTGGCATGGCGGCATGCGCGCCGGGTGGACATTTCCTCGGCGCCGCAGCATAACGAGCCGCAGTTCGCAGGGATCGAGACTTCCATGAAGAAATGGCTTCTAGAGATCTTCACCTGGTGGCAGGGTCAGACGATCGGCACGCGCTTCCACACCTGGCGCTTCGGCAGGAAGGTCGGTGAGGACGAGTTCGGCAACGTCTACTATACCAATGCCGCCGGCACGCGTCGCTGGGTGATCTTCAACGGCCCGGCGGAGGCTTCGGCGATCCCGACCGGCTGGCATGGCTGGATGCACCACCGTGTCGACCTGCCGCCGAGCGACGAGAAATACGCGCCACGCGAATGGCAGAAGCCCTTCGAGCCGAACCACACCGGCACCGCCAAGGCCTATCGTCCGTCCGGCTCGCTGCTGCGCCCCGGCAAGGAGCGGCCGCGCGTGACCGGCGAGTACGACGCCTGGACACCGTGAAGATCGGGCAAGGCGCGACGCGGTGATCAATCTGGCGCCGCATTCCGCGCCTAACCGTTCCGGCAGAGTGGCGAAGCCTGCGAAGGCGTCGTCGAACGAATTGGCTGCGGTCGGATATCGGCCCGCGCCACAATCCTCGGACCTTGCACCCATCGTATGACGCGGACGAAATCCCGAATGATCCTGGCAATCGCCTTGGCCGCGCTGGTCATGCCGGGCGTTTCGGGCGCCGTTGCCCAGGAAGACCAGCCCGATCCGCAGATGGCGACGCCCAAGCCGCGGATCAAACATCCGGTCGCGGTGTTTTCCGGCATCGACAAGATCACCGGGCGGATCACCAGCTTCGACGTCTATATCGACGAGACGGTACAGTTCGGCGCCCTGCAGGTGACGCCGCGAGTCTGTCTCACCAGTGCCGAGGGCGAGGCGGAGCGAACCGACGCATTCGTGCAGGTCGACGAGATCACCCTCGACCGCAAGATTCAGCGCATCTTCTCCGGCTGGATGTTCGCCGATTCACCCGGTCTCAACGCCGTCGAGCACCCGGTCTATGACGTCTGGCTGAAGAGCTGCAAGACCGATTCGGCCGTGCCGGCCCCCGCCGGGTAGAAGGTTGCCGCCACCGACAGCGCCTGGCCGAGCAGGGCGTGGTACTCGTCGCGATCGATCTCGACGGCGCCGAACTGCGCCAGATGCGACGTGATGAACTGGGTGTCGAGCAGCAGGTAGCCGCCGCGGATCAGCCTTTCGCAGAGAAAGGCGAGAGCGATCTTCGAGGCGTCGGTCTTGCGGGAAAACATGCTCTCGCCGAAGAAGGCGCCGTTGATCGAGACGCCGTAGAGCCCGCCGACCAGCACTTCGCCCTCCCAGCACTCCACCGAATGGGCGAAGCCCTCCCGGAAAAGCGCGATGTAGAGATCGCGGATCTGCCGGTTGATCCAGGTGTTCTCGCGGCCCGGCGCCGGCTCGGCGCAGCCGTCGACCACCGCAGCAAAGGCCGTGTCGACGCGAACCGTGAAAGGCTCCTTGCGGATCACCTTCCTGAGGCTGCGCGGCAGGTGCAGTCCGTCCAGCGGCAGGATGCCCCGTTCGGTCGGGTCGACCCAGAAGATCTGCGGATCGTCGCTCGCCTCGGCCATCGGAAAGATGCCCGACGCATAGGCCTTGAGGAGAAGTTCCGGGGTGATTGCCGGGGTCTTGCCGCGTCCCGCCATGTCCGCCTCAGCGCCTTGAAGGAAACACCCACGTCCCCGCCGCAAAGCCCGCCACGGCATCAAGGGGCCGTTCTCCGGTCTTGACGATCGAGCGGACATGCATCGGACATTCGATCCCCGGCTCGGGCCTTCCACGCTGCGGATGGCCCTTCGCCGAGACGTGCAACCGCCTTGCCGTGCGGCGGTTGCGATGTCGGCGTCAGGCCTTGGCGCCAGCGGCCAGATACTTCTCCAGCCAGTGGATGTCGTAGTCGCCCGCGCCGATGTCGGCATTGTCGACGAGATCGCGGAACAAGGGAAGCGTCGTCTTCACGCCGTCGACGACGATTTCGTCCAGCGCCCGCCTGAGGCGCATCATGCATTCGGCGCGGTTGCGGCCGTGGACGATCAGCTTGCCGATCAGGCTGTCGTAGAAGGGCGGGATCGAATAGCCCTGATAGACCGCCGAGTCGACCCGGACGCCGAGGCCGCCGGGCGCGTGGTAATAGGTGATCTTGCCGGGCGAGGGCGCGAAGCTGCGCGGGTCCTCGGCGTTGATCCGGCATTCGATGGCGTGGCCGGAAAAGACGATCTCGTCCTGGGTCGCCGACAGGCCCTGGCCGCTGGCGACGCGGATCTGCTCGTGGACGAGATCCATGCCGGTGATCGCCTCGGTCACCGGATGCTCCACCTGCAGGCGGGTGTTCATCTCGATGAAATAGAACTCGCCGTTCTCGTAGAGAAACTCGATCGTGCCGGCGCCGCGATATTTCAGGTCCCGCATGGCGTTGGCGCAGATCGTGCCGATCCGCTCGCGCTGCTCTCCCGTAAGGGCGGGCGAGTTCGCCTCCTCCCAGACCTTCTGGTGGCGCCGCTGCAGCGAGCAGTCGCGCTCGCCGAGATGGATGGCGTTGCCGGCGCCGTCGCCGAACACCTGCACCTCGATGTGGCGAGGCTTTTCGAGGTATTTCTCGATGTAGACGGCGTCGTCGCCGAAGGCCGCGCCGGCTTCCTGCCGAGCGGTCTGCAGCGCCAGCACCATGTCTTCGCGGGTTTTGGCGACCTTCATGCCGCGTCCGCCGCCGCCGGCCGATGCCTTGACGATGACCGGATAGCCGATCTCCTCGGCGATCTTCAGCGCTTCGGCATCTTCCGTCACGGCGCCGGCCGAACCGGGCACGACGGGAATGCCGAGCCGCTTGGCCGTGCGCTTGGCCTCGATCTTGTCGCCCATGATGCGGATGTGATCAGCGGTGGGCCCGATGAAGGTCAGGCCGTGGGCGTCGAGGATGTCGGCGAAGCGGGCATTCTCGGACAGGAAGCCGTAGCCGGGATGAACGGCGTCGGCTCCGGAGATCTCGCAGGCCGCGAGGATCGAGGGGATGTTCAGATAGCTGTCGCGCGAGGGCGGCGGGCCGATGCAGACGCTCTCGTCGGCCAGCCGCACGTGCATCGCCGCGTTGTCGGCGGTGGAATGGACGGCGACCGTCGAGATGCCGAGTTCCTTGCAGGCCCTGAGGACCCGCAGGGCGATCTCGCCGCGATTGGCGATGAGGACCTTCTTGACCATGAAGTTCCCCCTTACGCGATGACGACGAGGGCTTCGCCGTACTCGACCGGTTGGCCGTTCTCGACCAGGATCTTCGTCACCTTGCCGGCGCGCGGCGCCGGGATCTGGTTCATCGTCTTCATCGCCTCAATGATCAGCAGCGTCTCGCCTTCGGCGACGCTCTGCCCGACCTCGACGAACTGCTTGGCGCCCGGAGCGGCGGCGAGATAGACGGTTCCGACCATGGGCGAGGGAACGCTGCCGGCCTCGGGGCCGCTCGCCGGAGCGGCGGGTGCAGGGCCTGCCGAGGCGGGTGCGGGCTGCGGCGCCGGCGCCTGATGCTGCTGCGGATAGTAGGCAGGCTGCATCTGCATCTGGGCCGACTCGATCTTGCGGGTCACACGGACCTTCATCGAACCGTTCTCGACCTCGATCTCGGTCAGGTCAGTCTCTTTCAGGATCGATGCGATCTCACGAACGAAACGCGGGTCGACCGTCATGTCTTCTTTGGGCATATTCTTCCTTGGCCGATTCGGACTGAGGGGAGCCTTGGGGGCGAGAGCTTTCGCCATCGGGTCCCGTCGCCGGATGGATTGTCTCCCCCGACGAGGCTCAACGTCGCGACGGCCTGAAATTGCAACGCCGCCGGGCCTGCCAGGGTGCCGAAGCACCGATGCCGCATGGCACGCAAACATCCAGACGGGTTGCTGACGGCGGCGATCGGCATCGTGGCTCTGCGCTCACGGACGGGACGTTTCGACGTTGGCCGTCGATGTTCACGACGCCGTATAAAGCCTAGCGCCCCGTTCGCAAAGCCCTAATTGGCGCCAGCCGTGGCGAACGCGCCGCGGCTGGGGGTGACGGCCGCCTTTCAGCAGGTGGTGCTGCCGCAGGATCTGACATTGGCGATCGCCGCCTGGAGGTTGTCGATCCCGACCGCCCCGGGCAGGACCGTGTCCTCGATGACGTAGCTCGGCGTGCCGTTGACGCCGAGGGCCTCCGCGACTTCCTTGTCCTTGGCGATGTCGGCGGCGATCTCGGGCGAGGCCATGGCCGCCTTCAGCGCCCCGGCGTCGACGCCGAACTCGGCCGCGACGGCGATCGCCCGCGCTTCGTCGGCGGTCCCGCGGGAGGCCAGCAGCTTGCGGTGGAAGTCGCCGTAGGCTTCCGGCTTCAGACTGCGGAAGGCCAGGCTCACCCGCGAGGCTTCGGTCGACTGGGGCCCGAGCACCGGGATCTCCTTGAGGATGAAGCGGACGTTCGGATCGGCCTTCAGGAGCGTGTCCATGTCGGACAGGGCATGCTTGCAGTAGCCGCAATTGTAGTCGAAGAACTCGACCACGGTGACGTCGCCCTGCGAATTGCCGAGCGCCGTGCCCTCGGGGGTCGAGAAGATCGAGGCGGCATTCTCCGTGATCGCGTCCTTCTGGGAGGCCGCCGCCTCGGCCGTGCGCTTGGCTTCGAGCGCGTTGATCGCTTCGACCAGCACCTCCGGATGGGTGACGAGATAATTGCGGACGATCGCCTCGATCTCGCTCGTCTGCTTGGCGTCGAAGGACTTCGCCTGATCTTGCGCGCGGGCCGGAGCGCCAAAGGCGCCGGCTGTCAGGATCGCGGCGAATGCCACCGCGGCGGAGCGTTTGAAGACCATCAGGGCATTTCCTTCGCGTCTGTTCGTTCGGCAAGTGGAAGCGGTGGACACCAACGTCCGGGATTGTGGCGTTTTGGCGGGTCCGAAGCGGCCCGACCGAGACGGTCGCGATCTCATCGCGACTTGACCTTCAAGATGTCCTGGGCGCGGCGCCATGCGGGAGAGCCGGGCTGGAGCTTGCCTTGCGCCCGGGCGGCGAAGACCTTCGCTTCGGTGAGCGATCCGGCGTTCCAGTGTCCCTCCGCCGTCGCCAGTTCGGCCCGCCCGACGTCGCCGAGGCGGGCATAGGCCATTGCCAGGTATCGATAGGCGGCGGCGTTGAGCGGATCGCTCTGCAGCCCGCCTTGGATCAGCTCGATGGCCTGCTTCATGTCCGCCCCGTTGCCGGCGACGACGAGGGCCTGGCCGATCTCGGCCTTGAGCAGGCCGGAGTTGGTGCGATCGAGCTTCGACGCCTTGGAGAAGGACGCAGCGGCTTCCTTGCCGCGGCCGGCCTCCAGAAGGATCTCGCCGCGCATCTCGTGGAACCAGGGATTGTTCGGCCGCGCTGCGATCAGCCCGTCCATCTTGCGAAGCGCGCTCGCCGTCTCGCCGGCGAGGAAGGTCGCGATGGCGTCGCCATAGAGCGCCCCGAGCCCGCGCGGATTCTTGACGAACAGGCGGCGCACGTCGCTCATCCCGCCGGCATAGGCGGCGATCTTTCCTCGGGCGAGCTCGTGGCGCTCGGCGAGGGCGGGCGGATCGGTCCGGTCGTAGGGGGTCAGGCGCCGCGCGGCTTCCTCGACGGCGGTGATCCGCTCGCGCGGGGCCGGGTGCGAGGACAGATAGTTGCGTCCTCTCGCGGCGCTGAAGATGCTGCCGCGCTCCAGCGTCTGGAAGGTCTCGACGAGACCGCGGCCCGACTGGCCGGTCTTGGCGAGAAAGGAAACCGCCGAGCGATCGGCGATGGATTCCTCGCCCTGCATGTAGTTGAGGATGGAGCGCTGGGCCATCGCGCCGCCGCCGGAGATGATGCCGGCGCCGGCGCCGGCCGCGCCGCTCGCCCCCGCCACCGATCCGCCGATGGCGACGCCGGCACCGAGGATCGCAGCCGCGATGGTCATCACCTTGGCGCCTTCGAGCCTGTCGCGCAGGCGCTGCTGGTGGCCGCCCTTCAGATGGCCGATCTCGTGGGCGATGATGCCGATCAGCTGGTTCGGCGTCTCGGTGAAGGCGACGGCACCGGTATTGACGAAGATCCGGCGCCCGAGGACGAAGGCGTTGAAGTCGTTGGAGTTGATCAGCACCGTCTCGATGCCGGACCGCGACAGCCCGGCGGCCTTGAGCAACGGCCGTGTATAGTCGGCGATGAGGCTCTCGATCTCGGCGTCGCGAACCACCGGCAGGCGGCTTCTCTCGCGCGCCTCTGCGCCCGACGTCAAGGGAGCGCCGGCGCCCGTCAGGACGAGGCTCGTGGTCAAGACGAAGGCGCCGACGCGCCGGGTGATGGAGCTGAGAAAACGTTGCATGTTCGGTCCTTTGTCCACTTGCGCTAGTGGACCCGATCGGCATCGCGTATCAAGCGCGCCACTTCAATCTTTCGTCAGCTTCGCCGCATCGGCGCGGCTGCGTGGATTTGCCGACACAACGCGTTCGAACGATACCAAAAGTTGATCCGACCATGCATGAAACAAAAGCCTCCCGCCGCTCCGACGTCCTGCCCTTTCGGGCGATGGACGTGCTTGCCGAGGCGAACGTCCTCCTCGCCCGCGGCGAACCGGTGATCTCGCTGGCCGTCGGCCAGCCCGCGGCGCCGACGCCGAAGGCGGCGATCGAGGCGGCCAAGGCGCATCTGGCGCAGGGACGGATCGCCTATACCGACGCGCCGGGCCTGCCGGCCCTGCGCGAGCGCATCGCCCGCCACTACGGCGAGGCTTATCACCTCGACGTGGCGCCGTCGCGGGTGGTCGTCACCACCGGCTCGTCCGCCGGCTTCAATCTCGCCTTCCTCGCCGCCTTCGATCCCGGCGCGCGCATTGCGCTGGCCTCGCCCGGCTACCCGGCCTATCGGAACATCCTGAAGGTGCTCGGCCTCGAACCGGTCGAGATTCCCGTCGACGTCTCGACCGGCTATCTCCTGACGGCCGATCACCTCGCCGAAGCCCATCGCGACGTGCCGATCGACGGCGTCCTCATTGCCAGCCCCGCCAATCCCACCGGCACGGTGACGCCGCCGGAGGAACTGAAGCGCCTCGTCGACTTCGCCGACGAGGCCGGAATCCGCTTCATCTCCGACGAGATCTACCACCGGCTCGCCTATTCGGGCGGCGAGGCGACCGCGCTCGCCTTCTCGCAGAACCCGTTCGTGGTGAACTCGTTCTCGAAATACTACTGCATGACCGGCTGGCGGATCGGCTGGATGGTCCTGCCGCCGGAGATGGTGCGCGTCGCCGAGCGGATCGCCCAGAGCCTCTATATCTCGGCGCCGGAGCTGTCCCAGGTGGCGGCGAGGGCGGTATTCGATGCGACGGACGAGCTCGACCGGGTGCGGGAGGTCTATGTGCGGAACCGCGACCTGTTGATGCGCGAACTGCCGGCGCTCGGCTTCCGCGACATCGCCCCGATCGACGGGGCGTTCTACGCCTATGCCGGCATTCCCGAGGGCGAGGCGAGCGCCACGGACTTCTGCCGCCGGCTCCTGGCCGAATCCCACGTCGCGATGACGCCCGGGATCGACTTCGACCTTTCCCGCGGCGAGCGCTTCGTGCGGATCTCCTACGCCTGCGGCCATGCTGCCCTCGAGGAGGCGGTCGGCCGTATGAAGGTGGCGCTCGACGGCCGTTGAACAGGACACCTGCCGCGCCGCTGCTTGACAGATTCCGGGCACTACCATACCAGCCCTTCGCCAACGATGCCGTGTGACGGGAGGACGATCGTGGCACTTCTGGACGACGACAGGCTGTTTCCCGCAGACGCGGCCGGGCGCAAGATCGCCCGGGCGCTCTACGACAGCGTCAAGCCGCTGCCGATCGTCTCGCCGCATGGCCACACCGAACCCCGCTGGTTCGCCGAGAACCAGCCCTTCCCGGATCCGGCGCAGCTCATCGTCGTCCCCGATCACTACATCTTCCGCATGCTGGTCTCGCAAGGAATCGGCCTTGCCGAACTGGGCGTTCCGTCGGCCGACGGCGCGCCGGTCGAAACCGACGGGCGCAAGATCTGGCGGCGCTTCGCCGAGCACTATCATCTCTTCCGCGGCACACCGACGCGGCTCTGGCTGGACGACACGTTCCAGAATCTCTTCGGCCTCGACGTGCGGCTTTCGGCTGACACCGCCTACCATTATTACGATCACATCGCCGAGATGCTCACCCTGGAGGAGTTTCGTCCTCGGGCGCTCTACGAGCGATTCGGCGTCGAGGTGATCGCGACGACCGAGAGCGCCCTCGACGATCTGGCTCATCATCGGGCGATCCGGGACAGCGGCTGGCCGGGCAGGGTGATCACCACCTATCGACCCGACGCCGTCACCGACCCGGACGTCGCCGGATTCGCCGAGAACCTGAAGGCCCTCGGTGACATAACCGGCTGCGACACCGGCAGTTTTGCCGGCTATCTCGAGGCCCACCGCCGGCGCCGCGCCTTCTTTCGCGAGCATGGCGCGACCGCGACCGATCACGGCCATCCGACCGCGCGCACGGCGAACCTCTCCGGCGATGCGGCTGCAGCGCTCTACGACCGCATCAAGGACGGGAGCGGTACGGCGGAAGAGCGCGAACTCTTCCGCGCCCAGATGCTGACCGAAATGGCGAAGTTCTCGGTCGAGGACGGCATGGTGATGCAGCTCCACGTCGGCTCGTGGCGCAGCCATTCCGACCGGATCTTCAAGAGCTTCGGCCGCGACCGCGGCTTCGACATCCCGCAGCCGACGAACTACGTCGCCGGGCTGAAGCCGCTGCTCGACGTCTGCGGGCTGGAGAAGGATTTCACGCTGATCGTCTTCACCCTCGACGAGACGGTCCAGTCTCGCGAACTGGCGCCGCTGGCCGGCGTCTATCCGTGCCTGAAGCTCGGGCCGCCATGGTGGTTCTTCGATGCGCCGGAAGGCATGATGCGTTTCCGCCAGGCGGTGACCGAGACGGCCGGCTTCTACAACACCGCCGGCTTCAACGACGACACTCGCGCCTTCTGTTCGATCCCGGCCCGGCACGACGTCGCCCGGCGGGTCGACAGCGCCTATCTCGCGGGTCTCGTGACCACCGGACGGCTCGATGAGGACGAGGCCTTCGAAGTCGCCCACGACCTGACATACCGCCTCGCCAAGCAGGCCTATAGGCTCTGACGGGTGGTTTCCGCCCGCATCTCCAACTCACTGGCGAGCACCGCGACATGACTTCTGAACGACGCCTTTCCCTTGCGACGCTCGACTCTCTGCCTGATTCGGTGCAACAGCCGTCCTATGACCCGGCGGGGACGAGCGCCGGCATCGTCCATCTCGGCGTCGGCGCCTTTCACCGGGCGCATCAGGCACTCTATCTCGACGACATTCTCGCGACCGATCCGCAATGGGCCATCATCGGCGCCTCGCTGCGACGCCCGGACATGCGCGACGCGCTGGCCGCCCAGGACAATCTCTACACCGTGGCGGTGCGCTCGGGCGAGGGGACGCGGCTGCGCGTCATCGGCTCGGTCAAGAGCATTCTCGTCGCGCCGGAAAGCCCCGAGGCACTCATCGCCGCTATGGTCGATCCGAAGGTGCGGATCGTCTCGCTGACGGTAACCGAGAAGGGCTATTGTCACGATCCCGCCACCGGCGATCTCAACCGCGAGCATCCGGATATCGTCGCCGACCTGAAGAACCCCCGCGCCCCGACCTCGGCGCCGGGGCTGCTGGTCGAGGCACTGCGTCGCCGCAAGGCGGGGAACATCGTGCCCTTCACGGTGATGCCCTGCGACAACCTTCCCGCCAACGGCCCGACGGTCCATCGGATCATGACGCAATATGCCGCGCTGATCGATCCGGATCTCGCCCGCTTCGTCGAAGATGACGTCGCCGTCGCCGGGACCATGGTCGACCGCATCGTGCCGGCGACGACAGATGCCGAGATCGCCGAGATCGACGCCGCTTTGGGCCTTTCGGATGCCTGGCCGGTGGTCACGGAGCCGTTCACCCAGTGGGTCATCGAGGACCGGTTCCCGACCGGGCGGCCGGACTTCGCCGCCGTCGGCGTCGAGATGGTGGCCGATGTCGAGCCCTATGAGCGGATGAAGCTTCGGATGCTCAACGGCTCCCATTCAAGCCTTGCCTATCTCGGCTATCTCGCAGGCTACCAGACGGTCTCCGAAACGATGGCCGACCCGGCCTTTGAGCAGCTGGTGCGCCAGCTGATGACCGACGAGATCATGCCGACCCTCGAGATGCCCGGCACCGACCTTGCCGCCTATCGCGACGCGCTGATCGCGCGCTTCCACAATCCGGCGCTGAAGCATCGCACCTGGCAGATCGCCATGGACGGCTCGCAGAAGCTGCCGCAGCGCTTTCTCGGGACGGTCCGCGACCGGCTCGCGGCGGGCCAGCCGATCGACCGGCTGGCGCTCGGGATCGCCGGATGGATGCGCTACGTCACCGGGACGGACGAGACGGGCGCCGCGATCGACGTGCGCGACCCGCTGGCCGCCCGGCTGAAGGCGCTGGGCGAGACGGCCGGACGCGACCCCGAGCGGCTCGCCACCGCCTATCTGGGCGTCGAGGACGTCTTCGGCCGCGATCTGCGCGCCGAGCCCGCCGTCGTGCGACCGGTGACGGAAGCGCTCGCTGCGCTGCTGGAAAACGGCGCCGTGGCCACGGTCCGCGCCTATGCAGGCTGAAGAGGTTTTCGCGAGACGGTTCGCCAGGGTGGTGTGATCGAACGATCCGTCCCGCCACCGGCGGGCAGTTCGGGAAGCTCGCCTCGTGCAACGACCATGGGCAGGTCGACGATCTGTCCGTGGGTCTCGTCGCGAGGGCGGCAGCCGTAGGCTCGCCGCGGAGGGTCAAATCCGCTAAGGGCCGGGTGAATTTTCATCCAGGAGTCCCGACCATGAGCGGTCTCGATATTTGCAAGGCAACCGAGGCCGACCTGCCGGCGATCGTCGGCCTTCTCGCCGACGACTATCGCGGCCGCGTCCGCGAGGATCCGAGCCTGCCGCTCGATCCCGCCTATCTCGAGGCGTTCGCGGCGATCGCCGCCGATCAGCACCAGATCCTCGCCGTCGCCCGTCTCGACGACGCGATCGTCGGAACGCTGCAGCTGAGCTTCCTGCCCGGTCTCAGCCACAAGGGTGCCTGGCGCGGACAGATCGAGGCGGTGCGGGTTGCCTCGCATCTGAGGGGGCAAGGGCTTGGGGCCGAGCTGATCGCATGGGCCGTCGACACCTGCCGGGCGCGCGGCTGCCGCATGGTGCAGCTGACCTCGGATGCCACCCGCCTCGACACCCACCGCTTCTACGAAAGGCTCGGCTTCACGCAAAGCCATCTCGGCTTCAAGCTGACACTCTGACGTTCCGGCGGCGCGTTTGCGGCAGCGCCACCGGCGCGGATCCGACAAGCCCGCCGGCCAGTGCCGTCTCGCCGGCCCGGGTGACCCTGAGTGCCCGGCTGCCCGACACGCGCACCACCCACTTTTCCCGCTCGGCATGGGCGAACAGCGCAGCACCCAGCCGGCCGCCGATGTGGAAGCGCCGCTCGCTCCAATCGAGGCAGCAGCGGCAGAGCGGCCGACGGTTGGCCTTGTCAGTTTGAAACTCGATCCCAAGCGCGCCGAAAAGCGCCGAGCCCGCCTCGGTGACCGTGCCGCCTTCGTCCGACAGGACGACGAATCCGCCCGCTTGAAGCCGCTCTGCGAGATCGACGGCGAAGCGCCCGGCCATGTGGTCGTAGCAGCTCCTCGCCCGGCGCAGGGCCTCGTCGCGCGGGCCGACCGGCCGATGTCGCGTCGGCCCGAGATCGGCCGCCCCCATCAGCGTCTCCAGCATGTCGGCCACCCGCGGGCCGGACAGCCGAAAATAGCGGTGGCGGCCCTGCTTCACGACGGTCACCAACCCGGCATCGAGCAGCTTCGACAGATGCCCGCTGGTCGTCGAGGCGCTGACGCCGGCGTGGAGGGCGAGTTCGCCGGCGGTCAGCGCCCTGCCGCCCGTCAGAGCGCAGAGGATGTTCGCTCGCGCAACGTCGCCGATGAGGTTTGCCGTCGTGGCGAGGGTGATGCCGGACGCGAAGTGGGTCATGGACTGAGGCTACAGGACGCCGTCCGATCTGCCTACGGCGGACACTTCGGCTGGCGCCGAAGCAGTGGCCGGCCGTCACCCGCTATCGCCGTTCCCGACCATGGCGAGCGGCAGGAGGCGCGAGTGACGGACGAGACGGCGATCGAGCAGGGAAGGATCACACGGACCGGGGCGAGTGTGGCGAAGCGCGGCCGGCACTGGCTGGGGCGGTTCGCCCGCCGCCTGCGCCGCTGCGCGGCGAGGCGGCGCCAGCGCATGGTCCTCGCCGAGCTTTCCGACCGGCAGCTCCGCGATCTCGGCATCGCCAGGGACGCGGCGATGGAAGAGGCCCGCAAGCCGTTCTGGCGATGACCGGCGCCGGTCAATCCGGAACGCTCATCGCCTCGATGAAGCGGGGCGTCTGCTTGGCCTCGAAATCGGCCTCGCGCACCAGACCGTCGAAATGCCGGGTCAGCTCCAGCACCTGTCGGCGTTCGGAAAACACCAGATAGAACCGCCCGACATAGACGCTGGCCTGGAGCGGGCCGAAGATCGTCACCGGGGCGGAGAACACCTTCTTGCGGTCGAAGAGATAGAGCCGCAGCGACGGGTAGAGCTCGTCGGTGAGCTCGGCGAAGCGCTTGAGCTGGGCCCGCCTTTCGTGGGCAGCCAGACCGCGCCAGTAGCCCTCGCCGGCGGCGAACCCCTCCAGCGTGTCGAGCGGCATGGCGATCTCGTAGTCGGTGTCCGGCGCGCGCAGATAGGCGAGGCGGTCGCGCATGTCGGCGATCGCCTGGTCGGAGGTGCGGCCGACGAAATCCCCATATTCGAAGCGCAGCACCGCTTCCGACTTCAGCATGTCGGGCAGGGTGGCCGGCACGTGGCGGATCTTGTAGCCGCGCGCTTCCTCGTGCCAGCGGAAGATCCGCTCGTCGGACGGCGCCCGGGCGGCCTCCTCCATGCGGATCGCGGCCTGAAGGACGTCGGCGCCGCGTTCGCGCCGGTCGGTCAGTCCGAGTAGCCAGTCGCAGGAAACGGTCAGCGCGCTCGCACATTCGGCGGCAAACTGGGC
This sequence comes from Jiella pacifica, assembly GCF_010500815.1. GTDB lineage: Bacteria > Pseudomonadota > Alphaproteobacteria > Rhizobiales > Rhizobiaceae > Jiella > Jiella pacifica. The sequence goes on along the minus strand of NZ_JAAAMG010000009.1, from coordinate 83,658 downwards.
GTTGGGGAGGCGTCCGTCTTCGGCGGAAAGCGCCAGCGACACCGTCGACCGGTCGGCGCCCGTCTCCCGCGCCAAGGCGCTCTTGGTGATGCCAGCAGCCTGCATCGCGCTGGCGAGGCGGTCTCGAAAGAGGCGGGAGCGGTCGCGCTTGTCCATGACATCATATGAGAAAAATCACGATACGGGGATATTATTCCGAATGATGATTAGAACAAAGAGAATTCTCCGAATTCCCTGCCAATCCGCGGTTGGCTAAGAACTGGGCCCTGGCGGCAGGCGCAAGATGCGGCCGCTCCCCGTCAGCCGCTCTCCTTCCGGCCGCCGAACAATCATCGACGCAAGACCCTTGGCAAAATCCACGGCTGGGGAGTGCTGCGCCATATTCCAGGAGTTCGTCATGGAAACCCGCAAGAGAAGCTTCGCCAAGGCCGTGTCCTGGCAGGGTCTCGGCATCGTCACGATGCTGGCGCTCGGCTTTCTCTTCACCGGCTCGCTCTGGTCGGGCGGTGCGCTGGCCGTGCTCTCCAGTCTTTTGGGCTTCTTCTCCTACCTCCTGCACGAGCGGGTCTGGGCTTCGATCGGCTGGGGGCTGGCCGGGGATCGCCGCCAGGGCCCCACCGAAACCGTTGCCGCAGCCGAACGACTTGACCCGGCCGCCGCGCGCCAGTGGTCCCCCGCGTCCGCGTGATTGCGCCGAAATGAGGCCGCGCGTCGAACGTCGAAGCTGCGAGGATGCTGCCGATCGAGAACGTTCTGGCGAATGTCGACGGGATTGCGGACGGAGCCCAGGAATGACGGTGCGTTCCCTCTGGGGCTCGGCACTGCGAAGCGCAGAAACGAGACGAATTCTTGCAAGTCCCTGTTTGATGAAGTTCGTCACAATTGCGATTATGACTGGAAGAACTCCGCTCTTTGGCCTGATCGGATCCTCCCTCTGCAACACTTGCAGGATTCATTATCCCTAGCCTTTAAAACCATTTTGGCATTTCGCATCCATCAATGACCATTCCGTCGACCCCAGCGCTTCGGTAGTGGAGCCTCTACGGCAATTCGTCTTGATGCAGAGGAAGGGAAATCCCATGGAATCCAACAAACGAAGCTTAGCGAAGGCGGTCTCCTGGCAACTCGTCGGGCTCGTCACCATGGCGATCCTCGGCGAAGCGTTCACCGGGTCGTTCTTCGCCGGCAGCGAGCTCGCCCTGACCTCCTGCGCCATCGGCTTCGTCATGTATATTCTGCACGAACGGGTCTGGGCCGGGATCCGCTGGGGCCTCAAAAAGGCGTCGGCCGCCGCTTCGCAGCCTGCCAGCCCGGCGCCGACGGGAAGCTGACGCGCATCCTCGCGGATTTGGCGCTCGATCCGAAACGAGGGTCACAGGCGCGGCCGTCGGGAGACTGAGCGGCCCCACTTCCTGTGCGAAAAGCCGGGCACCGGAAAAGCCGGCACAAAAAAAGGCGGCCGAAGCCGCCTTTGAGTCGTATCAGAAATGTCTCGCAGAGCTTACTCGGCGGCGGTCTTTGCCGCTTCCTTCTCGGCCTTGACCTTTTCGCGCTCGGCGGAGGCGATCTGGCGGGCGTCGTCGTTCAGCTTGCGGGCGCGGGCGTTGGTCGCCTCGACGATTCGGGCCGACTTGCCGCGACGATCGCGCAGGTAATAGAGCTTGGCGCGGCGAACCTTGCCGCGGCGCACGACCTCGACCGAATCGAGCATCGGCGAATAGACCGGGAAGACGCGCTCGACGCCCTCGCCATAGGAGATCTTGCGGACCGTGAAGTTTTCCTGGATGCCGGCGCCGGAGCGGGCGATGCAGACGCCTTCATAGGCCTGGACGCGGGTGCGGGTGCCTTCCGTGACCTTCACGTTGACGCGAAGGGTATCGCCGGCGGAAAAATCCGGGATCGTGCGGATGGCTTCGATGCGGGAGGCTTCAGCGGCCTCGATTTCGGAGATGATGTTCATGGCATAGCCTCAATTCGTTTCATGTCGAGGTAACCCGACATGGCCGCCGTGACGGTCAGGTTATTCTGAGGAAATCGGGTGCGCTCATATATGGCTTCGGGCCGTTTGTCACTAGCCGGCAGGCACTTTTGCCACTTCCGACGCGGCAATCACGACAGTTCCGCGAAGCCGACCAGCATCAGTCCGACGATCGCCATCACCCATAGCGTAAAGGCCCTGTTCCAGACGAGGCCGACGGTCAGGGCGCTGACATGGCCCAGCCGGCCGACGAGAAGGGTCGTCGCGGTGAAGGGCGAGGTCGCCCCGGCGAGCGCCCAGCCGGCGGTAATCGCCGCGACGACGAGATTCGGCGAGAGGCCGAGCGATGCGGGCGCCGGCAGCAGCGGAGCCAGCATCGAGACCGACAGGATCGGGTTCATGCCGAGCTGGCCGAGAATCGGAATGACGACGACCGGCGCGACCAGGATGAGCCAGAGCGGCACCTCGGACAGATCGAGCGCTTCGCCGGAGGCGAGCGGCTGGATCAGCGCCGCGCCGAGGACCCCGATGACGCCCGCCATGATCAACAGCACCAGCTCGGACCGATAGGCCGGAAGCTCGGTGAAGCAGAGCCGCTTCAGGCGCCGGGTCGTCTCGCCGGCGCTCGACGATTCGTAGGCGATCCAGCCGATCGAGACGAGTGGGACGAAGGCCATGACGATGGCGGTGATGGCGAGGCCGGTCAGATATTCGAGACTTCCGACGACGGCAAAGAGCAAGACGAGCAGCACGACCAGCGGCAGGAGATCGCGCATCGAGCCGGTCGGCGCGGAGCGGGGCGGGCGCGGACCGGTGAGCTTGGGTTTGAAGATCGTGTCGAGCGCCCAGCCGGTGACGAGAAAGACGAGGCCGAAGAGCATCGCATAGGGCGCCATGCCGCCCCAGCTGGCCCCGGCGATTACCGAGGTAGTGATGGCGGTGGCGAAGGCGAGCGGCGACCAGCAGAGCGAGGCGCACAGGCCCCGCTGGATGGCCAGCAGCATGCGCCGGTTGCGGATCTCGCGGATTTCGGCGTTCTTCTCGCGGCCCGCGATCGCCTCGGTGAGGCCGCCGAGCAGGGTGATCGAGCCGTAGTTGAGGATCAGCGCGAAGAGATGGCCGCCGACGGTCAGCGCCACGTAGCGCCGGCCGGGCGGCTGGCTTGCAAGATACTGGCCGCAGCGATCGATCGCCGGGGATGCCGCGGCCGGATTGCGCAGGCTGGCGAGGGCGATGAAGAAGGTGGAAATGAAGGCGCCCTGTGTCGCCGCCTTTGCCATGACCGCCGGCCAATCGTCGAGAAAGGCGATGGCGAGCCCGGCGAGAACCAGCCCGATCGCGACGAAAGCCTGGCGCGACCATCGCGTGAAGGGCGTTGCGCAAATGAGGAAAAGGCCAAGGCCGGCCGCGGCGACGAGGCCCGCCAACTCCAGCCCGAGCCATTCGTGAATGATGACGGCGATCCCCGTGACGAGGAGAAGGACGCCGAGAAGTCTGTCGAGCACGGGCTGAACCAGTCGGGCGGGAAACGGAGACGCGGCCGGTCGCTGATCGCGTGGGGGCCGAAGAAACCGAAACATAACGCCGAAGGCGGCTCGAGCAAGAAAGCCGCCGAGGCGGCGGCGGAGATCGGCGCCGCATCGGGAGAGATTTCGTCACGAGGGCTTTTGATTTCGGCCCCGGGCGGCTCGCCCTCACATGACCTCATCGAGCCCCGCCGGCAACTGCCGGCGCTGCCCGGACCTGTCGAAGTCGAGGCACGTCTTCCGCCCTTGACGGAGGCAGCGTGTGCCGATGGCGTGTGCGATGTCAAACCACCTCCCGTGTCCAAGCACGGCTGCACTTTTCCGCTTGCCATCGACGGCAGAAACGGTCTAGCCATGCCGTTGGGGAATGTCCATTTGTCGAGGAAGATAATACTGCTGCGCGCGTCGGGGCATTCTGGTGTTTATGCGCGCAAGCGGGGAGGAAAAATTCGACGAATATTAGCTCATAAGCTCTTTAGCGCAGACTATCGCATGGCCGGTCGCAAGACGTTTCTGTGTCTTGGGGTTGGCGCGGCAATCGTGGCTCCGACAGCCGGGAAGCCGGCGCTTTTGATCCACACGGCAACTACGGACAAGGACCAACGAAATCATGCTTGCAACGTCGATGGCGGTGGCCTTCGCGCTCGTCAATGCGGGTGGGCACAAGCTGGATGATCGGGCTCCGCGCGCCGGCGAGGCGAGAGTCGAACAGGTCCAGATGAAACTCAGCTGGTCCGGCAGCTGGATCTGGACGCCCGAGAATCGCGAGTGGGTCGACAAGGACAATCACTCCTCGATCGAGCTGCTTCAAGGCAACACCGTCAAGTTCTGCATGAACGGCTCATGCTGGCAGGTGAACTACTCCGATCAGAACGGGATCTACAGCTTTCGTCTGAACTCGACCTCGAAGGCCTACTACGAGTTCTGGCTCGGAGATTTCAATTCGCTCGAAGGCCGCTTCTGGTTCGACAGGGCGAACGAGCAGGCTCCCGCCGCGATGATCCGGATGATGCAAAACTAGGTTCGGTGAGAGCGTGCTTCGGTCGACCTCCTCGGTTCAGGTCGAAAGCCGAGATCGCTGATGCAAGTCTGCAGCTGCGCGAGGAAGCGCCAGCTTTCTGCCTGTTTCGATCGAAAAATCCAACACCCCAGTCAAGGAAGGCAATCGATGTCGAATATGCGGTGTCTCATCCTGTGTGCGAGCCTTGCGCTGAACACGTCCGGCTCGGCGATCGCCCAGCAGAACGACTATGGGGGCTATGACATCGTCTCGGCTCCCGAAGGCGAGTCCTACTACGCCGATACGAGAGGATGGCGCGTCTTCGGCGCCCGGGTCGGCGGTCGGTTCGGCTACTGCTTTGCCGAGACGGCGCGGGGGGACGGTTCGGCCTTTCGCCTCGGCTGGGACGGACAGCAATGGCAGATCGCCGTGCCGATCACCTCCCAGCCAGACTGGGAGGGGACGCTGCAGATCGACGGCGCGGGCTCGGGGCAGGGCTATCGACGCGGTGGCGATTTCATCTCCGGCACCGCCAGCGGTGGCTGGACGATCGCCTGGCTCGGGGAGGCCGAGCTCGATGGACTGCGACAGGGCAGTTCCGCGGTTCTCGGCGTCGGCAAGTCGGACTACGACTTTCGGCTGGCCGGCTCGACGGCCGCGATCCTGAAGGTCAAGGAATGCGTCGGCCGCTCCGGCGCGGGAGCCGGGCAGGCCGCTGGGCCCGCCGCGCCGCCTTCGCCCGAAGAGGCGATGCCGGCAGAGGTGATGCCCGTCAGCTTCGGCAAGGCCGGTTCGTGGGTCATCAACGAGATCCGCGCCGGCAACCGTGTCCTCGCCTGCGAGGTCTATGACACGCGGCAGCCCAATCTGCGCTTCGAGATCGACCGCGAGAACAGCTACATCGATTTCAGGGACGGCGGCGAGATGGGCGATCTGGGCCAGCGCAAGCCCGTCCGGATCCTGTTCGATCCCGGGGACGACCCCAGCCAGTCCGAGGTCGAGATCATCGAAGGCCGGGACGGCAAGAAATGGGGCCGCATCACCGAAGGGCGCGCGGATGGCCCCGGCTACCTGGACGATGCGATACCCAATTCCGGCCAGATCTCGTTCATCGGCCAGAACATCATCCTGGAGACGGGTCTGTCAGGCAGCAACAGGGCGCTCGACGTGTTCTTCCGCTGTTCGGACGGGATCCGGTAGGCTTGCGGCGCGCCAACGAAGATCGGGCGTGCAAGGGAGACGCTGAGCCGCGCGCCTTGCTTGCCGGCGATGGGCGAAGGATCTCGCGGACGCAAAGGCGCTTGCGGGAGGAGGCGGGCTGCCTCAGACCGCCTCGACGAAGCCCTCCAGCACGCGCTTCTGGCCGGCCTTGTCGAAGTCGACGGTGAGCTTGTTGCCGTCGATGCTGGCGACCGTGCCGTTGCCGAATTTCAGATGGAAGACGCGGTCGCCCTTGGAGAATCGATTCTCTCCATCGGCGACGGATTTGGCCACCAGCTCGCCCTGGATCTCGCGCGGGCCGCCCTTCCTGGCGGAGGAATAGAGGCCGAAGCCCTTTTTCGGCGGCTGGTTGTGGCCGCGGCCGGGGGCGGGGCCGTCATTCATGCGACCGGCGAAGCCGTTGCCGCCCCCGGAGCCGCGGGAGCCGGGCTCGGCGTCGTAGGTGATCTCGCGCGTGCGTCCGCCGGACCAGCCGTCGCCGCCGCGGCGGGGCGGGGTTTCAGCAAAGCCCGCCTGAGCGGCCTGGGCGCGTTTCCAGCCGGGAGTCTTGTAGGAGGATTCCTTGAAGGCGTTGCCACCGTCCCAGCGCGAGGCGCCGTAGCCGCCGAAGCCGGAGGCGCCATAGCCGCCATAGGAGGTATTCGCCTCCATCACTTCGACATGGGCTTCGGGCAGCTCGTCGAGAAAGCGCGACGGGATGGTCGACTGCCAGAGGCCGTGGATGCGGCGGTTGGAGACGAACCAGATCTTTGCCCGGCGCTTGGCCCTCGTGATGCCGACATAGGCGAGACGGCGCTCTTCCTCCAGCCCTGAGCGGCCGCCCTCGTCGAGGGCCCGCTGATGGGGAAACAGGCCTTCCTCCCAGCCGGGCAGGAAGACGGTCTGGAATTCCAGGCCCTTGGCCGAATGCAGCGTCATGATCGACACGGCGTCGGTGTCGGCGTTCTGCTCGGCGTCCATGACGAGGGCGACATGCTCGAGGAAGGAGGGGAGTGATTCGTACTCCTCCATCGAGCGGATCAGCTCCTTCAGGTTTTCGAGCCGTCCCGGCGCCTCGGCCGAGCGGTCGTTCTGCCACATCTCAGTATAGCCGGATTCGTCGAGGATCTGCTCGGCGAGCTCGGTGTGCTTCATGGTCGGCAGCAGCTCCGACCAGCGCCGGAAGTCGGCAACGACGCCGCGCAGCGTGTTCCGCGGCTTGGGCTTCAGCTCCTCGGTCTCGACCATCTCGCCGGCAGCGGCGATGATCGGGATCTGGCGCTCGCGGGCGTAATCGTGGAGGAGGCGCACGGTGGCGTCGCCGAGGCCGCGCTTCGGCGTATTGACGATGCGCTCGAAGGCGAGGTCGTCGGCGGGCTGGCAGACGCAGCGGAAATAGGCGAGCGCGTCGCGGATCTCCATGCGCTCGTAGAAGCGCGGACCGCCGATGACCCGGTAGTTCAGCCCCATGGTGACGAAGCGATCCTCGAAGGAGCGCATCTGGAACGAGGCGCGCACCAGGATCGCCATGTCGTTGAGGTCGTGGTTCTCGCGGCGCTGCAGATCCTCGATCGCCTCGCCGATGGCGCGCGCCTCCTCTTCCGAATCCCAGCCGGCATTGACCTCGACCTTGGGGTCCTCGGGATCGGCGCGATCGGTGAACAGGGTCTTGCCGAGCCGGTCCTCGTTGTGGGCGATGAGATGGGAGGCGGCGCCGAGAATGTGGCCGGTGGAGCGGTAGTTGCGCTCCAGCCGGATGACGGTGGCGCCGGGAAAGTCCTTGTCGAAGCGCAGGATGTTGTCGACCTCGGCGCCGCGCCAGCCATAGATCGACTGGTCGTCGTCGCCGACGCAGCAGATGTTGATGGTCGAAGCCGCGCTCCCTCGCCCTTCGACAAGCTCAGGATGAGGGAGCTCAGTGCTCGAGCGCTCCGCGATCTGAGAACTGGCGCCGGCCGCTGCGGATGGCCGGGACATAGTCCCCTCATCCTGAGCCTGTCGAAGGACGGGGGGACGGGCAGTCTCGTCCCTTCCAGATTTCGGCTGCTGCGCCAGGAGCCGCAGCCACATGTACTGGGCGACGTTGGTGTCCTGGTACTCGTCGACGAGGATGTAGCGGAACCGCCGATGATACTCGGCGAGAACGTCGGGGTTCGCCTTGAGCAGCGCGATCGGGTGCATCAGGAGGTCGCCGAAGTCGCAGGCGTTGAGCGTCATCAGCCGGGCCTGATAGGCGGCATAGAGGTGGCGGCCCTTGCCGGCGAAGGCCCGCGCGTCGCCCTCCGGAATGTCCTTGGGCGCAAGGCCCTTGTTCTTCCAGCCGTCGAGCATGGTCGCGAAGGTGCGCGCCGGCCAGCGCTTGTCGTCGAGGTTTTCGGCCTGGATCAGCTGCTTGATCAGGCGGATCTGGTCGTCGGTGTCGAGGATGGTGAAATTCGGCTTTAGCCCGACCAGCTCGGCATGGCGGCGCAGGATCTTGACGCCGATCGAGTGGAAGGTGCCGAGCCACGGCATGCCCTCGACCTGACCGCCGACCAGCATGCCGATGCGCGTCTTCATCTCGCGGGCAGCCTTGTTGGTGAAGGTCACCGCGAGGATCTGCGACGGGTAGGCCCGGCCAGTGGCGAGGATGTGGGCAATGCGCGTCGTCAAGACGCGGGTCTTGCCGGTGCCGGCTCCGGCGAGCACCAGCACCGGACCCTCGGTGGTCTCGACCGCCGCGCGCTGCTCGGGATTGAGGCCCGACAGATAGTCCGGCGCACTCGTGCCCCTGGCCGCCATGGCCCGCGCGGCGATGCCGCCCTGGCGCGGCGCGGGCGCTGATTCGTTGAAATCGCTCATGCCGGGCAATGTAAGCAATCGGCCGGCGAAGACCAACGGGCGCGAAACCGGCCTCGGGAGCGGGCCCGGGCGGTGCTTCAGCGATAGAGCAGCGTCGGCAGCCACATGGTGATGGAAGGAACGAATGTGACCAGTGCCAGCACCACGAAGAGCGGAACGAGGAAGGGCAGCGTCGCCGAGACGCAGCGCTCGAACGGGATCTTCGACACCCGCGACAGCACGTAGAGCACCATGCCGACCGGCGGCGTCAGAAGCCCGATCATCAGGTTGAGCACCAGGATGACGCCGAAATGCACCGGGTCGATGCCGACCTTCTCGGCCACCGGCAGAAGCACGGGGACGAGGATGGTGATCGCCGCGACGGTCTCCATGAAGCAGCCGACGACGAGGAGGATCAGGTTGATCAGGAGGAGAACGATGATCCAGTTCTCCGAGACCGACAGGATCAGGCCGGCGAAGTGTTCCGGCACCCGGTTGGAGGTGAGGATCCAGGCGAAGATCGCCGCGGCGCCGACGATGAACAGGACGACCGCCGTGGTTTCGATCGTGTCCAGCGAGACGCGCAGGAAGCGCCGCCAGTTGAGCGTGCGGTAGACGACGACGCCGAGGAACATCGCCCAGGCGCAGGCGGCGATCGCCGCTTCCGTCGGCGTGAAGGCGCCGGTGAGGATGCCGCCGACGATGATCACCGGCGTCAGCAGCGCCAGGAAAGCGCGCAGGAACGAGCGGCCGAGGACGGGGATGCTGAAGGCCTGGTCGCGCGGATAGCCGCGGCGGCGGGCGTAGATCGCCACCATGATCATCAGCGCGACGGCCATCAGAAGGCCCGGCACGAAGCCGGCGGCAAACAGCTGGCCGATCGAGGCGCCGGCGACGACGCCGTAGATGACCATCGGCAGCGAGGGCGGAATGATCGGCCCGATGGTGGAGGAGGCGGCGGTGATGCCGACGGCAAAGCCCGGATCGTACTTGGCGTCGCGCATCGCCTTGATCTCGATGGCGCCGAGGCCGCCGGCATCGGCGACGGCGGCACCCGACATGCCGGCGAAGATCACCGAGGCGCCGATGTTCACATGGCCGAGGCCGCCGCGCATCCAGCCGACCAGCGCCTTGGCGAAGTCGAAGATCCGCTCGGTGATGCCGGCGGTGTTCATCAGATTGCCGGCGAGGATGAAGAACGGCACCGCGAGCAAGGGAAAGGAATCGACGCCGTTGACCATGCGGTGGGCGACGACGACGCTCGGCACGTGCCCGTCGACGAGGAGGAAGACGAGGGACGAGCCGGCAAGCGCGATCGCCACCGGCACCCCGAGGATGATCAGGCCGAACAGGACCGCGAACAGAAGAGCGATGAGCATGGAAAAAGCGCCGTGGTCAGAGGCTGGGACCGGTCGAGGTTACGGAATCGGGGTCGATCAGGCGGCTGGTGCGGGTGCGAAGATGCCGGACGAGGACGAGAAGCTGATAGATCGTCATGGCCGCGAAGCAGCCGGCGACGACCCAGTAGATCAGGGATTTCGGCACGTCGATCGAGGTCATCTTCTGCAGGGTGCGCTGGGAAAGATGCACCGACAGCCAGGCGAGGATCCCGTAGAAGGCGAGGGAGACGACGTCGACGAAGATCTGCAGCCCGAAGCGCGTGCGGCGCGAGACCCGGGTGTAGAGGAGCTCGACGGCGATGTGGCTCTCGCGGCGCACCGCCGACACGGCGCCGATGAAGGTGACGCCGATCAACAGGTAACGGGCGATCTCCTCGGTCCAGCCGAGGGAATCGTTGAGGACGTAGCGGGTGAAGAACTGCAGGAAGACGACGAAGGCCAGCACCCAGAATAACACGATGACGGGCAGGTCGACGATCTTCAGGTCGGACAGGTTCTCGCTTTCATCCCGCATCGGCGGCGGGGACGGCTCGGCGCTGCGAACCGACGGGGGGTCGATCGACATCGGCTTTCACTCCAGGCGGTCGGGCAGGAGGGCGGCCGGAGCCGCCCTCGGGGACAGGAAGGATCAGTGACGCGTCACTCGATCGCCTGCAGCCGGTCGTATGTCGCCTGGTCCCAGCTCGCGTCCGGGCCGTTATGCACCTTCACCGTGGCTTCCCGGAAGGGTCTTCGGTCGACCTCGTGGACCGCGACGCCCTGGTCCTTGAACCACTGCACGAGGTCCTTCTCGTTCTTGATCACCTGTTCCGTGGCGCATGCGGCGGCCTCGTCGAGGGTCTCCTCCAGCGCCGTCCGATCGGCCTCGTCCATGGCGCCCCAGGCCGAGCCGGAGACGATGGTCAGGAGCGCGTCGGTGATGTGGCCGGTGAGGTTGATGTCCTTCTGGACCTCGTAGAACTTCTTCGCCTGGATCGTCGGCAGCGGGTTTTCCTGCGCGTCGACGGTGCCTTGCTGCAGTGCAAGGTATACCTCGGCAAAGGCGATGGGAGTCGGATTGGCGCCCACCGCCTTGGGGAACATCTGGTAGAGGGCGGCGTCGGGCACGCGGATCTTCAGCCCCTTCATGTCCTCGGGCTTTTCGATCGGCTTGTTCGATGTAACGTGCCGCTCGCCATAATAGGTCAGCGAGGTGATGTGGTTGCCGGTGGCTTCATCGTAGCCCTGGGACAGTTCCTGGAAGAGGTCGCCCGTCCGGTACTTCTCCCAATGGTCGAAGTCGCGGAACATGTAGGGGGCGCCGCCGATGGCGATCGGCCCATAGGCTCTGCCGGCGAACAGCTGGCCGGTATAGATGATGTCGACCGTGCCGAGGCTGAGACCCTCGTTGATGTCGGTCTCCTTGCCGAGCGAGGAGGCCGGATAGACCTCGATCGAATAGCGCCCCTCCGTCGCCTCCTTCAGCTTGTCGGAGGCCGCGACGGCGCAGGTGTTGTAGGGTTCGTTCGCCTCGTAGACGTGGGCCCATTTCAGCACCGTCTCGGCCGCGGCCGGGCCGGCAATCGCCGTCGATGCCAGCAGCGCCACTCCCAGCGCCGCCGTCTTAGTCGCGTATGCCATGTAGTTCCTCCCTAACGTATACGCTGAGGAACCATCTTATTGGCTGACGGCGCAAGCGCAATGGCAAAGGTCGGCCGAGAGCTGACATTCGCCAGAGAGAGGCCGGGCGGGCGGGGCGTTGCCCGGCGCCGATCGCCGTTCGGAGGTCAGGCGTGCGAGACCAGCGGGCGGACGTGGCGGCCCGCCGCCTCGCTGCCGGCAAAGGCGATGTCGGCATAGACCGGCAGATGGTCGGAGGCGCCGCGCGAACGGTTGGAGACGTGCACGGCCGCATCGACGAGGGTGACGTCGCGGCTGAGGATGAAGCGGTCGAGGGCGCCGAGCGGCATGCGCGAGGGGAAGGAGCGGCCCGGCATCACCACCCGGTGGGTTCTGGCGAAGAGCTTGAAGCAGCGACCTTCGGGATTCCATTCGTTGAGGTCGCCCATCAACACGGTCGGCATCGAAGGCTCCAGCCGTTCGAGATGCGCCAGGACGGCCGCCGCCTGGCGTCGACGCCACAATCCCAGCAGGCCGAGATGCATGCCGACCACCCGCAGCCGCGCCTCGCCGAAGGCGAGATCGACGATGGCGGCGCCCCGCGGCTCCAGCGCCGGCAGCGCCAGACAGGTCGTCTCGACCACCTCGATGCCCTCGCGAACCAAAATGGCGTTGCCATGCCAGCCGAGGCTGCCGGGGCGTGCATCGAGGGGGACGGGAACGTAGCGCGTCGCCTCGCGGATCGCCTGTCGGGGCAGGGACGAGGCTCTCGTGCCGAAGCGCCGGTCGACCTCCTGCAGGGCGACGACGTCGGCGTCGATCTCGTTGAGCACCGCCAGGGTTTCGAGCGGACGGCGGCGCCAGTCGGTGCCGACGCTCTTGCGGATGTTGTAGGACGCGACGCGGAGCATCGACGGGTCTCCCTCGTTTTCTCGGGGCCGGGATAACATGGTTTCCCGGCAAAAGCGGCAGCCCTTTCTCCCCGAAGGCCGCTCCTGCCGACGTTCTTCGCCAGACGGCGCGCTGGTGGCGCTCTGGCGTCCGCCCGAGCTTCGAGAAACGTTTCAAGGTGAACGCGAAGATGCTGACGATGCTCCCGAATCCGTCGCCGGCGACCGATATGGCGGTTGCAGATTCCGCTGGACTTCGTGCAGACTGAGCACCTAGAATTCCCATAGGGAAGATACGGGGGAGGAAACGATGAGTATGGAGACCCTGTCTGAAGCCATGATGGCCGCAGCGAGCGAGAAGGCGATCTGGCTGAGGGGACGCAAGGCCTTTCGCCTGCACGGGCTCGGCGCGCCAAATCCGTATCAGTCGGAAAACGATCCGATGAAGGACCTCTGGGAGGAAGGTTTCAACTACGAACGGCAATCGGAAGCCGAGCGGCAACCGCGTTTCTGACGCCGACTCGGGGATCGAGGCTCCGCCCGGCGAGCGGGCCGGCCGGCCCCGGCGTTGGCGAGCCCGATCCCCGGCGGGCTGCACATTTGCGGCTTTTGGCGCGCAGGCGTTCGGTGCTAAGGCGCTTCGATGACAGCGCGCAAACCCTATCCGCCGATCGAGCCCTTCCGCATGGGCCGTCTCGCCGTCGGCGACGGCCACGAGATCTATTTCGAAGAATGCGGCAATCCGGCGGGCCTGCCCGCGGTCTTCCTGCATGGCGGCCCCGGCAGCGGCACGTCGGCCCAGCATCGGCGATTGTTCGATCCGACCCGCTATCGGATCGTCCTGTTCGATCAACGCGGCTGCGGGCGTTCGACGCCGCTCGGCTCGCTGGACGGTAACACAACCTGGCACCTCGTCGACGATCTCGAACGGCTACGCAGGCACCTCGAGATCGAGCGCTGGCTGCTGTTCGGCGGCTCGTGGGGCGCCACCTTGGCGCTCGCTTATGCCCAGGCCCACACCGATCGCGCATCCGGTCTGATCCTGCGCGGCATCTTTTCCGGTCGGCGCTCGGAGCTCGACTGGTTCTACGAGTGCGGCGCCAACCGGCTGTTCCCCGATCACTGGGAGAACCTCGTCGCGCAAATCCCGGCAGCGGAACAGGACGATCTGATCGCCGCCTACCGCCGGCGCCTGCTCGACCCCGACCGCGCTGTCAGGGCAAGGGCGGCGGAAGCATGGACGGCCTGGGAGGGGGCGACGGTGATGCTTCGCTCGGCCAATCCGCCGACCCGAGCGTCTGGCGGCAGCGTCTCCGACGGGCAGATCGCCTTCGCCCGGATCGAGAACCACTTCTTCTTCCACGAGCTCTGGCTGGAAGAGGGGCAGCTGCTTTCGAACATGGACCGCCTTGCCGAGACGCCCGGCGTCATCGTCCAGGGGCGTTACGACGTCGTCACCCCGGCGATCACCTCCTGGCAGTTCGCCCAAGCCTGGCCGAAAGCCGATTATCGGCTGGTGGAGGCCTCCGGCCACGCCTTCGCAGAGCCGGCGATCCTGACGGAATTGCTCGATGCGACGGATCGGTTTGCCGACGAACTCGCAACAGGCTGAGCGGCTCATTGGCAACAAGGGAAGGCGGAGCCTGCATCCGGTGAAGCTTCGAAATTCGATCGTCACCGAGACAGGTCTCGACCTTCTCTTGCCCGAGGGCCGGACCTAAGATCTTTCCTGAAAGCCGTTGGACCGGCAATACGCACCAGGGAGATGGCAGATGACGATGCTCACCGGCGGATGCCAATGCGGAGCCGTGCGGTTCCGCAGCGAGATCGAGGCGGAGACAGCGTCGATCTGCCATTGCCGCATGTGCCAGAAGGCCTTCGGCTCCTTCTATGCGCCACTCGTCCATACGCGGGCGGGAACGCTGGTCTGGACCAAGGCCGAGCCGAAGCGCTTCCGCTCGTCGAGCTATGCCGAAAGGGGCTTCTGCCCGGAATGCGGGACCCCGCTCACCTACGAGACGGCGAGCGCGGTCTCGATCGCCATCGGGGCGCTGGACGATCCGAGCACGATCCGGCCGAATGCGCAGGACGGGATCGAGGCGAAGATCCCCTATGTCGACGCGATGCCCACGCTGCCCGGTAGAGCCACGGACGACGATCCCGAGATGGCTGAGGCGATTGGGAAGATCGTCAACTATCAGCACCCGGACGCGCCGTCGCCGGACGAGGCCTGACGCACGCAATTTTCAGATCGGGCAGGCTCGACCCGCTGATCCGCGCGATCAATCGCGTGGCGAGGCGAGGCAACGGCGCGCTCGGTCGAATTCGTCCTATTGCATCTCCTTTGCCGACCGACGAAACACAGCCGACGCGCGGCGAAGCATCATCGGAATTCTTGATGGCAACGATCACGCAAAATCGGGCTGAAGCATACGGCCCGGTCTGCTAGGGCTGCGCCGATACGCTCCCGCCGCAAAAGGTCCGGCCATGCAGTCTCCCCAGGGCGAAAGCCGCCAGGGTCTCATCTATGCCCTCGGCGCCTATGGCATCTGGGGCCTCGTGATGCCGCTGTTCATGAAGCTCCTCGCCAATGTCTCGCCGGTCGAGGTGGTTGCGCACCGGATCGTCTGGGCGCTGCCGCTGGCGATCGCGATCCTGCTCTGGCAGGGGACCGTCCGCCATGCCTTCGGGCATTTCCGCAACCTCCGCACGGTGGCGCTCGCCGCCCTGACGGCCTCGCTGATCTCGATCAACTGGGGCACCTACGTCTATGCCATCGGCGCCGGCCACACGCTCGAGGCGGCGCTCGGCTACTACATCAACCCGCTGGTCAACGTCGCGCTGGCGGCGATCTTCCTCGGCGAGCGGCCGACGCGCCTTCAGGGCGTGGCCATCGCGCTGGCGGCCGTCGGCGTCGCCATTCTGACGGCCAAGGCCGGCGGGCTGCCGTGGATCTCGCTGGTGCTGGCCCTGACCTTCGGAACCTACGGGCTGCTGCGCAAGACGGTGCCGGTCGGTGCCAGCGAGGGGTTCTTCCTCGAGGTGGCGATCCTCGTCGTACCCTCGATCGTGCTCGTCGCGCTGTTCGTCCCCGACAGGCATTTCGGGGCGGACGGCTTCGAGACCGCGATGCTGTTAGCCGCCGGTCCGCTCACCGCCGTGCCGCTCATCCTCTACGCCGCCGGCGCGCGGCTCCTGCATTTCACCACCATCGGCATCCTGCAATACATCGTGCCGACGCTGTTGTTCTTCACCGCCGTCTTCCTGTTCGGCGAGCCGTTCAGCGAGTGGCAGCTGGTCGCCTTCGCCTTCATCTGGTCGGCGCTGGCGCTCTACACGTGGTCGCTGGTGAGGCGGCGGCGCGGCGAGAAGGCCGCAGCGCCTGGCGCGGCTACACCCCGCCGGACGCCCCGGTGATCACCCCCCGTCGGACCAGCGCGTGCGATAAAGATCCAGCCGGCGGTCGCGGAAATTGCGGACCGAGCCTTCGTAGCGGGCCCAGGCGAGGGTGGAGAGGTTGAGGTCGGCGACGGCGACCATCTCGACGTTTTCCGAGGTTTCCGCCGCGATGCCGTCGCGGGCGAAGGGGAAGTCGCACGGGGTGAAGATGCCGGACTGGGCGTATTCGATGTCGAGATTGTCGACATTGGCAAGGTTGCCTGTCATCCCCGACGTTACGACGTAGCACTGGTTCTCGATCGCCCGCGCCTGGCAGCAGTAGCGCACGCGCAGATAGCCGTGGCGGGTGTCGGTGTTGAACGGCACGAAGAGGATGCGGGCGCCCTGGTCGCAGAGGCGCCGGGCGATCTCCGGGAATTCGGAATCGTAGCAGATCATGATGCCGACCGGGCCGCAGTCGGTCTCGATCACGTCGATCGGATCGCCGCCCTGGATATGCCAGTACTGCCGCTCGTTCGGCGTCGGGTGGATTTTTTCGCGGGCATGGACCGAGCCGTCGCGCAGGAAGGCGTAGCCGACGTTCTGGATCTCGCCGTCCTCGGTGCGGGTCGCGTGGCTGCCGCCGATGATGTTGATGTTGCGGCGGATGGCCATCGCCGTCATGCGCTCGACGAACTCGGGCGTGTGTTCCGTCAGCCGCGCGATCGCCGCCTCCGGCTTCAGCTCCTCCGGCTCGGCGGAAAGCAGCATCAGCGTGAAGAGCTCCGGGAAGACGACGAAGTCGGCGTCGTATTCCGCCGCTACCTCGACGAAATATTCGACCGCGTCGTAGAACTCCTTCGTCGCCGCCATCTTGCGCGCCTGCATCTGCACGGTGACGATCCGTACGATGTCGGGATTGGAGCGGTTGACCGGCTGCTTGGCATGCTCGGGATCGTAATAGGGGTTCGGCCAGACCATCAGAACGCCATGGCCGCCCGAGGCGGTGTCGATCGGATAGTAGTTCTTCAAGAGAAATTCCGGCTCGAAGCCCGCCTTCAGATGGAAGGAGGCGACCGGATCGGTGATCTCGTTCTTGCGCACGGCCTCGAGATAGGCCTCGGGGGTGCCGTATTTCTTGGCGTGGCGCTTGTAGCCCGGCAGGCGGCCGCCGAAGGCGATGCCCTTCAGATCCATATCCGTGCACAGCCGTCGGCGGGCGTCGTAGAGGCGCTTGCCGATCCTGAGCCGCCGGCGGTCCGGATCGACGCAGACTTCGATGCCGTAGAGCCAGTCGCCTTTGCGATCGTGCATCGCCGCGTAGCCGCCACCGGTGACCTCGGCCCAGGAATGCTGCTTCATCACCTTGGCCTCGGGCAGGACCATCGTCGCCGCGTAGCCGACGATCTCGTCCTCGTAGACGACGACGAACTGGCCCTCGGGGAAGGCCGAGAGCTGGCCCATGACCATGCCGCGGGTATAGGGGGCCTCGTCCTTGAAGACCTTGGCCGAAAGGGCGATGATGGCGGAAACGTCCTTGGTCGTCGCGGTGCGGACTTCGATCTTCGGGGTCGAGCGTTTCTCGGCCATGGGCGGGGTGTTTCCTCATTCTTCGAAAAACAATCGGGACGGCTAGCCATGCGGCTCCGTCCCGTGGCCTTGACATAGGCGCGCCAGCGCCTCGCGCAAGCGTCGGGGCCGTGGCGCGCGGCGCAGGCCGCTGCACGAACATGACGAAATCATGCCAGGCGATGAACTCACCGTCACGCAGGAGTGCGCGTCCTGCGGGTTTCCTTCTGCCACCTCATCGATAGCTTGGTTGCCAAGCCGCTGGCGGGGTTTCGGCCTCCGGCAGGGCCAATTTCGCAACAGCAAGGAGACTTCATGCGCTCAGTCGTTCCCGCCCTCGTCCTCGGCCTTTCGGCAGCGGGCCTCACGGCGCCCCCGATGGCGACGCCCGCCGCGGCGCAGACCATCGACATCAACGCCGGCACCTACGTCAACGATCCGCTGCATACGAACGTCTTGTGGAAGGTCGACCACTTCGGCCTCTCCACCTATATCGGCCGCTTCGCCGATATCTCCGCGACCCTCGAACTCGACCCCGACGACGTGACGCAATCGAAGCTGACGGCGACGGTCGATCCGGCATCGGTCGACACCCACTATCCGGCCGACGACAAGAGCTTCGACGACGAGATCGAGAGCGACATGTTCCTCGACGCGGCGAAGTTTCCCGAAGCGAAGTTCGTCTCCAAGTCGATCGAGGAAACAGGCGACAAGACCGGCAGGGTGACCGGCGACCTGACGCTGCACGGCCAGACGCACGAAGAGACGATGGACGTGACCTTCAACACGGTGGTCGACCCCCACCCGGTTTCCAAGCTGCCGACCGTCGGCTTTTCCGGGACGATGACCTTCGACCGCACGAAATACGGCATCGATACCTTCGCCGGGCCGGTCGGAAAGGACGTCACGCTCGAAATCGAGGTCGAGTTCGTGCCGGCGAAGGCCGAATAGCGCGAGCCGAACTGCTCAATGAGTGTGAAGGCGCTGCGGCCGAACCGGTCGGATCTCCCGCCGTCCTATCATTATCGGCGCACCGGATGACGACAGGTCGCAGGGCCGTCGCGCTTGCACGCCATCAGGCTGTGCATAGCTGATGAGACGAGCGGCAACGGGCAAGCTCCGCCGCCGTGTCCACTCGAAAGGTTTCCGACCTTGTCCCCTCGCTTTCCATCCTCTCGCGGCTCGTCGGTCCCGACGGGCCGTCTTTCGCGTCTCGCCCGCCTCGGGAGGCTAGCGGCCGGCGTCGGCGGTGGCATGCTGGTCGATGCGGCTGGAAGAGCGGTCCGCGGCGAGCGACCGCGGCTGGAAGACCTCGTCCTCACCCCCGCCAACGTGTTGCGGGCAACGGAGCAACTCGCCCAGCTTCGCGGCGCGGCCATGAAGATGGGCCAGCTGATCTCGATGGATGCCGGCGACATGTTGCCGCCGGAACTGGCAGCAATCATGGCACGGCTGAGAGCTGATGCCGAGCCGATGCCACGACGTCAGCTGCAGGGCGTGCTCGACGCGGCGTGGGGCAAGGGCTGGGAAAAGTGCTTCGAGTTCTTCGATCATCGCCCGATCGCCGCCGCCTCGATCGGACAGGTGCATCGCGGCCTGACCACGGACGGACGGCTTCTGGCGATCAAGGTCCAGTATCCGGGCGTCGCTCGCAGCATTGACAGCGATGTCGACAACGTCTCGACGCTGCTGCGCCTTTCCGGCCTGGTTCCCAAGCATCTCGATATTGCGCCGCTATTGTCGGAGGCCAAGCGGCAACTGCACGAGGAGGCGGACTACGAGCGCGAGGCGAGCTGCATGGAGCGGTTCGGTGTGCTGCTCGAGGGCGAGGCCGATTATCTGGTCCCGGACGTCCATCGCGACTTTTCAGGACCAAGCGTACTCGCCATGACATTCGTCGATTCTGTTCCGATCGAAACCCTGGAGAGCGCGTCGCAGGAGACCCGGGATCGGGCCGCACGTCTCCTCATCGATCTGTCGCTGCGCGAACTCTTCTCGTTCCAGCTTATGCAGACCGACCCGAACCTCGCGAATTATCGCTACGAGCCATCGTCGGGACGGATCGTGCTCCTCGATTTCGGTGCGACACGGGCTTTTTCGCCGGAACTTGCCGAGCAATGCCGGCGGCTCGGCGCAGCTGGACTGTCGAGCGACTGGCCTGCGGCCCGAACGGCGCTGACGGACATCGGGCTGATCGACGCTTCCGTTGCGCAGCGTCATCAGGACAAGGTGATGGCGATGGTCGAGACGGTGATGCAGCCGCTGCAGCGCACGCAAATCTTCGACTTCGGCGATCGTGCCATCGTCGACACCATGCGTGAGCAGAGTATCGCTTTCGCCGACGAACGCGACGGGTGGCGTCTGCCTCCTGTCGATACGTTGTTCCTCCAGCGCAAGTACGGCGGGACCTATCTTCTTGCCGCGCGCCTGAGGGCGCACGTCGATGTGAAGGCCATATTCGCGCGGTATTTTTAGGGCTGTCGGCTGATCGATCTGAGGATCCGCGGCAGGAGCGCCGGATCTACATCCGCTCGATGATCTCTCTGCGGCCGCCGTCTTCGCCATCCGCACCATGCTTGATCAGCATCGGCACGATGTCCTCGACGTCGTCGACGACCAGTGGCTTCACCCTGTCGGCCGAATGAAGGAAGCCTTCCTCGCTCATGTGATCGAACAGCCGGGCGAGGGGATCCCAGAAGCCGTCGACATTGGCGATGACGACGGGCTTTTCATGCTGGCCGAGCTGGCTCCAGGTCATGATCTCGACCAGTTCCTCCAGTGTTCCGATGCCGCCCGGCAGGGCGACGAAGGCGTCGGAACGCTGGAACATCCGATGCTTGCGCTCGTGCATGTCGGCCGTGACGATCAATTCGTCGAGACGCTTCAACTCGCGCTCGGTCGCTTCCATGTCGATCAGGAATTGCGGGATGATCCCCGTGACCTTGCCGCCGGAGGTGAGAACCGCGTCGGAAACGGCTCCCATCACCCCCTTGGTGCCGCCACCATAGACGAGTTCGAGCCCGGCATCGCCGATGCTTCTGCCGAGCGCGCGTGCCGCCGCGATGTAGGCCGGGCTGCGGCCGGGCGAGGAGCCACAATAGACACAGACGGATCGAATCGTGTTCATGGATGGAAAGTCCGACGCTGAGGCGAAGAAATCAAGTTGGCCGATCGGCTGGAAAAGGGTGGGGAGCCGCGCTCACACCCATTCGAGCCGGCCGCCCGAAACGTGCAGCACCCGGTCCTGCGGAATGTCGGTGCTAACCGCCTCGTCGCCCGGAACTCCGGCGTAGAGCGCAAGGAAGCTGCGCGTGACGCCGCCGTGGGCGACGAGAACCGTCGGGGCGTCGAGGGCCTCGAAGACCGGCCGGACCCGCTCGGCGAGCATGGCGTAGGATTCGCCTCGCTCGCCCGGGGGCAGAAACCCCCACTTGTCGGCCTTGCGGCGGCGGATCCCCTCCGGGTCAGTCTGGCGGAGCTCGGCCATGGTCCATCCTTGCCAATCGCCGAAGCCGACTTCGATGAGGCGATCGTCGGTGGCGAAGGCTTCGGGGGGAAGACCGAGTTCCTCGCGGATCAGCTGCATCGTTTCCATGGCGCGCCCTAGCGGGCTCGCAAGGTAGCGAAAGGTTTCCGCACGGTCACCGAAAATGTCCTGCAGACAGCGACCGTTGCGCCGCGCCTGGGTTCGGCCGAGCGCATTGATCGGCACCTCCACCTGGCCTTGCAGCCGTCCCTCGGCGTTCCAGTCGGTCTGACCGTGCCGGGCGATGTAGAGTTCCGGCAGGCCGCGCAGCGATGCGTTGTCCATGGTCCCGTTCAGTGTCCGCGCTGGGCCTTCGCCGCAGCAGGCAGGCCGCCGCGGCGAGGGCGGGAGTGGTGAAGAAGGCCCTCTCTGAAGCCCGCTCGCGCGCTTGCACGAGAGCCAGTCAGCTGTCCTTGACGACCGAGATGTCGGGAGCATCCACGGCCTTCATGCCGACGGTATGATAGCCGCAGTCGACGTGATGGACCTCGCCAGTGACGCCGCGCGACATGTCCGAGAGGAGATAGAGCGCCGACTGGCCGACCTCGTCGATGGTCACCGAGCGCTTCAGCGGCGCGTTGTACTCGTTCCACTTCAAAATATAGCGGAAGTCGCCGATGCCCGATGCGGCGAGCGTCTTGATCGGCCCGGCTGAGATGGCGTTCACGCGGATCGCCTGCTTGCCGAGATCGACCGCCAGATAGCGCACCGACGCTTCGAGCGCAGCCTTGGCGACGCCCATGACGTTGTAGTGCGGCATCACCTTCTCGGCGCCGTAATAGGTCAGCGTCAGAATCGAGCCGCCGTCGGTCATCAGCTTCTCGGCCCGGGCGGTGATCGAGGTCAGCGAGTAGACCGAGACGTCCATGGTCTTGCGGAAGTTCTCGCGGCTGGTCTCGACATAGCGGCCGGTGAGTTCGTCCTTGTCGGAAAAGGCGATGGCGTGGACGACGAAGTCGAGGCGGCCCCATTGCGATTCGACCTCGGCGAAGACCGCGTCGATGGTCGCTTCGTCGGTGACGTCGCAGTGGCCGGCCAGGATCGCGCCGAGTTCGTCGGCCAGCGGCGCGACGCGCTTCTTCAGGGCGTCGCCCTGATAGGTGAGGGCAAGCTCCGCCCCGGCGTCGGCAAGCGCCTTGGCGATGCCCCATGCGATCGAACGGTTGTTGGCAACCCCCATGACCAGGCCGCGCTTGCCGGCCATCAAACCGTTCGGTCGATCCATGGCGCCCTATCCTCCAATGGATATTTCATAATTCGTCGTGCGGCGGGGGTATGGCACAGAGGGGATGGGGCTTCAAGCGCGCGCGCCGGCGAGTGGCCGGCGCCGCCTTCAGCCGCCGGTGGTCTCCCTGGAGCGTTGACGCATCAGCGCGGCGAGTTCCTCGTCCTTGTCGGGCAGCACGATCTCCGCCTTGAGATAGAGGTCACCGCGGCCGCCTGCCTTGGTAGTCAGCCCCTTGCCCTTGAACCGGAAGGTTTTGCCCGAGCTGGTCCAGGCCGGCACGTTGAGCGCCACCCGGCCATCAAGCGTCTCGACCTCGAGCCGACCGCCCAGGACGGCGGTCTCAAGGGGCACCTCGACCTCGCAGCGCAGGTCGCGCCCGTCGATCTTGAACCGGCGATGCGGGGTGATGCGGATGGTGATCAGCGCATCGCCCGGCTCGCCGCCGGCGGGGGCGGGTTGTCCCTGGCCGCGCAGCCGGATGGTCTGGCCGTCCTCGACGCCCATCGGCAGGCGGATGGCGAGTTTCCTGCCGGAGGCGAACGCCACCTCGACCCTCTCGTTCGACACCACGTCCTGGAGGTCGATCGAGAGATTGGCGGCGATGTCTGCGCCCTTCGCCGCGGCTTTCCGTGCCCCGGAAAAGCCGCCGCTGGCGCCCGAGCGACGCGCCCCGGCCGCACCCGCGCCGCCGAAGGCGCCTTCGAAGAGGCTGGAAAAGATGCTGTCGGCGTCGAAGTCCTCCGCCTTCGTGGAAGAGCGGTACTCGAAGCCGCCGGCTCCGCCCGGCCGCGCCCGCCCGCCCGCAAAGGGACCCCCGGCCGCAAAGGGATCGCCGCCGGCAAAGCCCTGGAACTTCGGCTTTCCCTCGGCATCGATCTCGCCGCGGTCGAACTGCGCGCGCTTGTCCTTGTCCCCAAGGATCTCATAGGCCTGGTTGGCTTCGTTGAAGCGGCCTGCGGCGGTCGGATCGTTCGAATTGGCGTCGGGATGGTATTTCTTCGCCAGCTTGCGAAAGGCCGATTTGATCTCCTTGTCGCTCGCCGACTTCGCGACGCCGAGCACGGCGTAGGGATCGCGCATAGGCTGTGAGTTCCTTCATGATGGCATGCGTGGGGCACGGCGCGCTCGCGCACCGTCAAGATCTTAGACTATATGATCGTCCGCGTGGCGAAATTGAAGGTCAGCGGGCCGCAGCTTTGCCGTCCCGAAGCGATTTTTGCAGCTTTTGCGGCATGCCAGCGATTCGCTCTGGCACGATCAGCGTTGGGCGAACTCGATGAGAGCCCATTCACCGGCGCCGACGGTGCAGGCGCGCCCCTGGTAGAGCGCGATCCCGTCGAAACGCTGGCGCGAGGTCTCGAAGGAGCGACAGATGCTGTCGCCGTCGCGCTGCTGGTTCATCGCCGTGATGACGCCGCTCGATCCGGTTTCGGGATTGGACCAGGAAAAGCGGCCTTTGCCCTTTTCGATATCTGCTGCCGAAACCGCATTGCGAACGATGCGCCTGTCCGAATCGTCGTCGATGTCGGCAATTTTTCCCGGCGCCTTGACGGAACCGGTAATGGTGGGATCAAGCAGCGTATCCTCGACGCTCGGGCCGGCGACGACGCAGCCGCCGAGACCTGCCGTCAGAGCCAAGAGGCACACCGTCTTGTAGGGCAGCATCGATCTCATATTCTTCGTTCAACTCGGCGAACTGACACCTCTGCCGTGGTTTTTTGAGGCACCGTCACAAATGACAGACCAACCTTTAACACTCGATGAAACGGACGTCGGCGCCGATCCCTTCGCCTTTTTCGCCGGTTGGCTCGAAGACGCCGGGCAAAGCGAGCCGAACGATCCGAACGCGATGGCGCTCGCGACGGTCGACGAAAGCGGCATGCCCGACGTGCGGATCGTCCTCTTGAAGGGCTTCGACGAGCGGGGCTTTGCCTTCTACACAAATTTCGAGAGCACCAAGGGACGGCAGGTCCTCGGCGCCGGCAAGGCCGCGCTCTGCTTCCACTGGAAGAGCCGCCGCCGGCAGGTGCGCCTGCGTGGGACGGTGGAGGTCGTCAGCGAAGCCGAGGCCGACGCCTACTACGCCTCCCGTCCGCGGGGGAGCCGGGTCGGCGCCTGGGCCTCGCAGCAATCGCGCCCGCTGGACAGCCGGCAGACGCTGGTCGCCGAGGTCGAGCGCTACCAGGAACGATTCGGCGAGGGCGAGATCCCGAGGCCTCCGCACTGGTCGGGCTTCCGGCTGATGCCGCTGTCGATCGAATTCTGGCAGGACGGCGCCTTCCGGCTGCACGACCGGATCGTCTTCACGAGGAGCTCGCTCGATGCAGCCTGGACGATCGCGCGGCTCTATCCTTGAGCGCGCCTGCTCCGGCAGGTGGGGAAGCACGTGACCCTGCGTTGCCAGGGCCGCGCGCATTGGGTATGTGCGAGGAAGTGACAGGAGTGGAGGGCTGGATGGCCGGGGAAGTGAAAATCGACACGTCGCACGCTGCGGAAATGGACTATCCGGAGCACGAAAAGACCTATGGTCTGTTCATCGCCCTGTTCAAATGGGGCTCGGTGGGCATCATCGCCCTCTTGCTCGGCATGATGGTCGGTCTGATCATGGGCAGTGGCGTCATCGCCTCCGTTCTCACCTTCGTCGTCGCTCTCGTCATCGGCTATTTCGCCCTGCGCTGACGCCCCGGCGCACGCCCGCGGAAGAACGGGCCGAGCGAGACGCAAGGCGAGGGAGGAGCCGACGCATGAAAATCTTCGTTCCAAAGGAGACGGCCGAGGGCGAGACGCGCGTCGCGGCCTCGCCGGATACCGTCAAGAAGCTCGCCGGCAAGGGCGCTGAAGTCGTCGTCGAGAGCGGTGCCGGGGCCGGGTCGCGGATCACCGACGCGGCCTTTGAGGAGGCCGGTGCGACGATCGGCACGGCCGCCGATGCCGGTTCGGCCGACGTCGTCCTGAAGGTGCGGCGCCCGACGGCCGAAGAAGCGGCTTCCTACGGGGCCGGCACGGTCGTCATTGCCATCATGGACCCCTACGGCCAGGACGAAGCGCTGACGGCGATGGCCGATGCCGGGATTACTGCGTTCGCCATGGAGTTGATGCCGCGCATCACCCGGGCGCAGGTGATGGACGTGTTGTCGTCCCAGGCGAACCTTGCCGGCTACCGCGCGGTGATCGACGCGGCGCACGAATTCGACCGCGCCTTTCCGATGATGATGACCGCGGCGGGCACGGTTCCCGCCGCCCGCGTCTTCGTCATGGGCGTCGGCGTCGCGGGCCTTCAGGCGATCGCCACCGCCCGCCGCCTCGGCGCCGTGGTGACGGCGACGGACGTGCGCCCGGCCACCAAGGAGCAGGTCGAATCCCTCGGCGCGAAGTTCATCGCCGTCGAGGACGAGGAGTTCAAGGCGGCCGAGACCGCGGGCGGCTACGCCAAGGAAATGTCGAAAGAGTATCAGGCCAAGCAGGCCGAGCTTGTCGCCGCCCACATCGCCAAGCAGGACATCGTCGTCACCACGGCGCTGATCCCGGGTCGCCCCGCGCCGCGCCTCGTCTCCAAGGAAATGGTGGCCTCGATGCGCCCCGGCTCGCTGCTGGTCGACCTCGCGGTCGAGCGCGGCGGCAACGTCGAGGGCGCCAGGGCGGGCGAGATCGTCGAGGCGGGTCCGGCCCGCATCATCGGCTACACCAACGTTTCCGGCCGCATCTCGGCCAGTGCCTCGCTGCTCTATGCCCGAAATCTCTCGGCCTTCCTCGAAACGATGACCGACAAGGAAACCAGCGCGTTGAAGATCGACTTCGACGACGAACTGGTGAAGGCGACGCTTTTGACGCGCGATGGCAAGGTCGTGCATCCGAATTTCGCGCGCGCCGACGCGCCTGAGGGGACTTCAGGCACAGAAGACCAGAAGGCCGGGGGAGGGAACTGATGGAACACGAGACCGCAAGGGAGACGCTGCAGCGTCTCAACGAAGCGGGGTCGGCGATCAACGATGCCCGCCACGGCGTCGAGCGGATGATCGGCGAAGGCTACGGGCACGTCGCCGACGCGGCCGCGCATTCGGGCACCGACCCGTTCGTCTTCCACTTCGCGATCTTCATCCTGGCGATCTTCGTCGGCTACTATGTGGTCTGGTCGGTGACGCCGGCGCTGCACACGCCGCTGATGTCGGTGACCAACGCGATCTCCTCGGTGATCGTCGTCGGCGCGCTGCTCGCCGTCGGCCTGTCGGCCTCGGGCCTTGCCACCACCTTCGGCTTCGTCGCGCTGATCCTCGCCTCGGTGAACATCTTCGGCGGCTTCCTGGTCACGCATCGCATGCTGGCGATGTACAAGAAAAAGTCGAAGTGAGGCGGTAGGAACCATGTCCGAATCCACCGCCGCCTTCCTCTATCTCGTCTCCGGCGTCCTGTTCATCCTGGCGCTGCGCGGCCTGTCCCACCCGACCACCAGCCGTCAGGGCAACCTGATGGGCATGGTCGGCATGGCGATCGCCGTGCTCACCACGCTGTTCCTCGCCGAACCCTCCTTCGGCGGCCTGCTCCTGATCGTCGTCGGCATCGCCATCGGCGGCACCGCCGGAGCGGTGATCGCAAGGCGCATCGCCATGACGGCGATGCCGCAGCTCGTCGCCGCCTTCCACTCCCTCGTCGGCCTCGCCGCCGTGATGGTCGCGGCGGCCGCTCTCTATGCGCCGGAATCCATGGGGATCGGCACGGTCGGCGCGATCCACGGCCAGGCGCTGGTGGAGATGTCGATCGGCGTCGCCATCGGTGCGATCACCTTCACCGGCTCGATCATCGCCTTTCTGAAGCTCGACGGGCGGATGAGCGGCAAGCCGATCATGCTGCCCTCACGCCACGCCATCAACATCGCGCTGGCCGTCCTGCTCGTGGTGCTGGTGGTCTGGTTCGCGATCTCCGAGAGCCATCTGGTGTTCTGGCTGATCGTCCTCGTCTCGCTCGCTCTCGGTGTCCTGCTGATCGTCCCGATCGGCGGGGCCGACATGCCGGTCGTGGTGTCGATGCTGAACTCCTATTCCGGCTGGGCGGCGGCGGGCATCGGCTTCACGCTGCAGAACCTCGCGCTGATCATCACCGGCGCGCTGGTCGGCTCGTCCGGTGCGATTCTCTCCTACATCATGTGCAAGGGGATGAACCGGTCCTTCGTGTCGGTGATCCTCGGCGGCTTCGGCGGCGACAGCGGTCCTGCCGGGACGCAAGACCTCGGTGACCGGACGATCAAGCAGGGCTCGGCCGAGGACGCCGCCTATCTGATGGCGAACGCCGCGAAGGTGATCATCGTGCCGGGCTACGGCATGGCGGTGGCCCAGGCCCAGCACGCTTTGCGCGAGATGGCCGACAAGCTGAAGGAAGCCGGCGTCGAGGTGAAATACGCCATCCACCCGGTGGCGGGCCGCATGCCGGGTCACATGAACGTGCTGCTCGCCGAGGCGAACGTTCCCTATGACGACGTCTTCGAACTCGAGGACATCAATTCGGAGTTCTCCCAGGCCGACGTCGCCTTCGTCATCGGCGCCAACGACGTGACCAATCCGGCGGCGCGCGACGACAAGACCTCGCCGATCTACGGCATGCCGATCCTCAACGTCGACCAGGCGCAGACCTGCCTGTTCGTCAAGCGCTCGCTCGGCTCGGGCTATGCCGGCATTGACAACACGTTGTTCTACAAGGACAACACGATGATGCTCCTGGCCGACGCCAAGAAGATGGTCGAAGACATCGTCAAGGCGCTCGATCGCTGAGACGGGTAGCCTCGCTCGGGCATGCGCCGGCGGCATGACGCCGGCGCAACGAAGCCCGTCGTACGGCCCCAGGTGTGGGCTGTGGACGAACCGATCATGCAGACGATGCGGCCAGGCCGCCTGAACGCGGCCATGCGGCCAGTCCGGGAGGCGGCGCAGAGAGACGGTTCTAGTCCCCCGACCCCGACAACACGTCCTCGGTGCTGGTAAGGTCGGAGGTGAGGACCTCGACGTCCGTGTCGTGGCCGGCCGTGACGGTGAAGGGCCGCTGGTAGACCTTGTTGTTGTTCTTGGCGACGATGACGTAGTCGCCTTCGGCCAGCACCATGGACGGAAAGGCTCCGACGCTCTGGCGGATGAGATCGCCCGATGCGGTGGTGATCGTCCATGCGGTGTCGGCGATCGCTTCGCCGCCATGGTCGCGGACGAGCTTCATGGTCAAAAGCGCCGCCCGCTGGGTCAGCGTCGCCTCGGTCAGCTTGCCGGCCTCGACCCGAATGTCGGCGCGCACCACGGCATTCGCGGTGCCGTAATGCGAGACGATCTGATAGGAGCCGGCATTCAGCCGCACCACCTTTTCCGACGGCACGTCGCTGGCGACCAGCTTGTGGTCGAACTCGTCCCCCTCTTCATCGGCATAGATGTCGAAGCTCAATCGCGCCGCTGGCGGCTTGCCGTCGTCGCCGACCACGGCGTTGAGCTTCAGCCCGCCGGCATCGAGGACGACCGTCTGCTGGGTCTTCAGTCCGGTGAAGTCGATGCGTTCGACGATGCCGGCCCGGCCGAAGCCGACATGCAGGATGTAGGTTCCGGGCGAGACCTCGAAATCAGGTGTCGGGCTTTCCGACGAGGCGACCAGCGAAGAACTGCCGTCGATCGAGGGAACCGCCGAGAACAAACGCCAGATCAGGCCGTTCGGGATTTCCGGCCCGCCTTCGGAAAGGACCGCGCGCAGGGAGAGCGTCTCGCGCCGGCGCATCAGATTCGGGATCGGCCCGGTGGCCGGCGGCGCATAAGCCGGCAGCCCCGGCAGATCGATCGTCGGAGCCTCCAAGAGGCCGGGCCTGTTCGGCAGCGCGATCGGCTCGAAATGACGGAGCGGGCGGGCTCCCGGAGCTCCAATCTCGTTGCCCTTTGGCAAGAGATCTATGGCCGAGGGCGAGGCGTAGGCGCCGGGCTTGTTCGGCTTGCCGCCGAAGATCTGACCGAGAAAGCCGTTGTCGTCGTCAGCGCCGTCCGCCTGCTGCGCAT
Source organism: Jiella pacifica (assembly GCF_010500815.1). Classification (GTDB taxonomy): domain Bacteria; phylum Pseudomonadota; class Alphaproteobacteria; order Rhizobiales; family Rhizobiaceae; genus Jiella; species Jiella pacifica. The sequence goes on along the minus strand of NZ_JAAAMG010000009.1, from coordinate 54,531 downwards.
GAGCGGGCAGGGCCGCGACCTCCAGCATCAGGAGCAAGGCGACGAGCCCGGTCTTCGACCAGAAAGGACGTATCGAAAAGCGGCCGCAGGTCACGCTGCGGATCCGTTGCGGGACACATATGTTATCGCCGCGGCAGAACGTCGTTCCACCACAGCCACGCGTCGCTCGTCTTCCACCGGATCGCCGGACCGCATTCGCGCCCCGATCGAGAGCATTTCCCCCATGCGGCTAGTGTTGAACGCAAATCATCGACGAATTCAAGGCAAGCTGCGGCTTTTCCCACCGCGAGGGAACGCGGCGTCCATGCGGCGCTCCAATTGCAATGTTCGGCCGAGCAGCCTAGCTCTGCGGCAGAACGAGCGGAGACCTGATGTTTTGACCGAAGCGACTGACCTTCTCGCCACCCGGCGTTCGATTCCGATCCTGATGCTTGCCGACCCGGCGCCGTCGGGCGAGGAACTCGACCGCATCCTGACCATCGCCGCCCGCGTGCCGGATCATGGCAAGCTCGCGCCCTGGCGGTTCATCCTCTATCGCGGCGAGGCGGCTGCGGGAATCGGCCGGGCGCTGGCGAAGCTCGTCGCCGCGCGCGAAGGCGAGCGGATGACCGAGACCCGCCAGAAGGTGGAGGCCGAGCGCTTCACCCGCGCGCCGCTCGTCGTCGGCGTCGTCTCGACCGCCAGAGAGCACGTGAAAATTCCGGTCTGGGAGCAGCAGCTCTCCGGCGCCGCCGCGGCGATGAACCTCGTCAATGCCGTCCATGCCCATGGCTATGCCGCCAACTGGGTGACCGAGTGGGTCGCCTATGACGAGGACGCCAAGGCGATTCTCGGCATTGCGCCGGAGGAGAGGGTGGTCGGCTTCATCCATGTCGGCACGCCCACCGAACCGCCTTCGGAGCGACCGCGGCCGGAGCTTTCCGCAATCGTCACCGAGGCGGTGGCGCCGGGAGCCGCGTGATGCTTTTCTATACGACGGATTCCAACGATCACGGCCTGCCGCACGATCCGTTCAAGGCGATCGTCTCGCCGCGGCCGATCGGCTGGATCTCGACGCGGTCGAAGGACGGGGCGGTCAACCTGGCGCCCTACAGCTTCTTCAACGCGATCAGCGACCGCCCGAAGCTGGTGATGTTCTCCTCGGCCGGGATGAAGGATTCGGCGGCGTTCGCCATCGAGAGCGGCGAGTTCGTCGCCAATCTGGCGACGCGGGAATTGGCCGAACAGCTGAACAAGAGCTCGGCGCCGGCGCCGCGCGGCGTCAGCGAATTCGGCTTTTCCGGCCTGACCGAGGCGCCGTGCCGCATCGTTTCGGCACCGCGCGTCGCCGAAAGCCCGGCCGCTCTCGAATGCAAGGTGACCCAGTCGTTCAGCCCAAAGGGGCTGGACGGGACGATCTCGGAAAACACCGTCGTCATCGGCGAGGTGGTGGCCATCCACATCGACGAGAAGATCCTCAAGGACGGGATGATCGACATGGCGCTCGCCGCGCCACTCGCCCGCCTCGGCTATCTCGACTATGCGGTCGCCGACCAGGTCTTCCAGATGCGGCGGCCACGCATGCCCGACGCCTCGGACGTCTGACGCCGCCGGGCTTTTCGCTCATTGGCCCGGCAGGCACACGCCCGGAGACGTCCGCCTTCGTGGACGTTTCCGTTGCGTGAACGGACATGGTGAACGAAAGCTAAACCTTTTGCCGCGATCATGAGCTGTCCGAGCGGATCGAGGTAAGAGGGTTGCAGCATCCATGATCGTCCAGCGTTTTGCCAAATGGGCCAGGGAAGCGAATACCAAGGAGCGGGCCGAGGCGGCGACGATGCTCGCCGAGGCGCTCGTCCACGGCGAGGCCAAGGGCTCCGACCGCGACACCATCGTCGCCTCGCTGACGCTGCTCCTCGACGATTCGGCACCGTCCGTCCGCCTCGCCATGGCGAAGGTGCTTTCCGCCGGTCGTAGCGTGCCGCGCTCGCTGGTCTTTGCACTGGCCGCCGACGTGGCGCCGGTCGCGGCCGAGATCGCCGGACGCAGCACGCATCTTTCCACCGAGGATCTCGTCGACGTCGCCGCCGTGGGGTCGGCGGCGGCGCGGCGCGCGATCGCCGAGCGCCCGGTGGTCGCGCTGCCGGTCGCCGCGGTGATCGCCGAGATGGGCGAGCCCGAGGCGGCACTGGCGCTTTGCCGCAACGACGAAGTGGCGATCGGCAATTCGAGCTTCGATCGTCTCGTCGACCGGTTCGCCGCCGACGGACGGGTGCGCGAGGCGCTGCTCGGCCGGAGCGATCTGCCGCCGGTGATCCGCCACCGACTGATGCTGGCGGTCCGCGATACCCTTGCGGGGTCGGCTCTCCTCGTCAATCTGTTCGGGGAGAAGCGGGCGGGCGTCGTCGCGTTCTCGGCCGCCGAACGCGGCACCAACGTCCTCGCCGAAACGCTGACGAGCCGGCAGATGCCGGATTTCGGCGAATATCTGCGTGGCTCCGGCGCTGTGACGCCGTCGCTGCTGGTGCGGGTGGTCGCGACCGGCAACATCGAACTCTTCATCACGCTTCTCGCCAGCCTCTCGGGTCGCTCGGAGCGCCGGGTCGCGGGGATCGTCGGCGGCGGGAAATCCCCGGCCCTGCGGGCGCTGGTCATCGAATGCGGCCTCGAAGAGGGCCTCGCCTGCCTGTTCGGCGAGGCGGTCTCGCTGTGGCGCGCCATCGCCCGCGGCGACAAGGCCCTGCGCCCGGCCGCCGTGCCCGCGCTCGTCCTCGCTCGGGTGAGCGCCCTTGGCGCCGGCGGCAGGATCCCCCACGATGCGACGACGCTGCTCAGGCGGCTTGCCGGCGAGGCGGAGCGCGACGCGGTTCGCGAGGCGGCGGCGGTCGCCGCCTGAGCCGAAGCTCCATTCCGGCAGCCTTCCAGGCGCCCGACGTAGCTTTCCAGAGGCGCCCGTGACGGCCTGCAGCGAAGATCAGTAGCGGAACTGCTCGGTGAGGATGCGCTCGTCCCAGGAGTGATCCTGATCGAACAGGATGTAGCAGACGTCGCGGGCGGATTCGCGGATGGTGACGCTCTGGACGGACTTGACCTCCGTCGCGTCGGCGACGGCGTTGACCGGGCGTTTGTCGGCCTCGAGGGCGGTGATCGCCACTTCCTGGCGGTTGCGCAAAAGCGCGCCGCGCCAGCGCCGCGGGCGGAACGGACTGACGGGGGTCAGCGCCAGGAGCGGCGCGTCGATCGGCAGGATCGGCCCCTGTGCGGACAGGTTGTAGGCGGTCGAGCCGGTCGGCGTCGCCACCATGACGCCGTCGCAGACGAGTTCGTCGAGGCGCACCTTGCCGTCGATCGAGATCTGCAGGCGTGCCGCCTGATAGGATTGCCGGAAGATCGAAACCTCGTTGATCGCCAGTGCGCGATGTTCGATGCCTTCGGCATCCGTCGCGACCATCTCCAAGGGGCGGATGGCGTTCTCCACTGCCGCCGCCAGCCGCTCGCGAAGTCCGTCCTCGCGATAGTGGTTCATCAGGAAGCCGATGGTGCCCTTGTTCATGCCGTAGATCGGCTGGGCGGTGTCCATGAAGCGGTGCAGCGTCTGCAGCATGAAGCCGTCGCCGCCGAGCGCGACGATGACGTCCGCCGTCTCCGTCGCGGCATTGCCATAGAGCGCCGAAAGCCGCCGCGCCGCTTCCTGGGCAGCGCCGGTCTCGCTGGCGACGAAGGCGATGGAACGGAACGGACGGGGCATCTTGAAAACTGCGGGTCAGGGCGGTGTTCGTTCACCGGTGTCTAACGGTTCGGGACCGAACACACCAGCGCAGCAGGAAATGTCGAAGGCCGGCAGGCGAGGCAGAGATGCCGCCGACGGTCGTAAGGGCGAGGGTATGGCGGTGACGCGTTCGCCGGTGCCCCTCGACGGACGAAAGGGGCCTTGCGGCCCCTTTCCCATTGAAGTCCCGTTAGAGGGCTTCCTACTGGAAGCCGAGCTTGGCGGCCAATCGCCGGAGAAGGCCGGCGGGCATCGCCGGCTTTTCCTCTTCTCCGGGATGGTCTCTTGTCTAGGCGCCGGCGAAAGGATGCGCGGCAGAACCCTTCTTGGAGACGACCTCGGCGGCCGTCGGCGTGCCCTTGATGGCGCGCTCGATGGATTCCATCACGGCCTGGTAGTTGTAGTCGCGGATCTTCGCGTCGTCCTCGGCTTCCCAGTGGATGAAGACGCCGACGCAGATGAACAGGTCGTCGGCCTCTGCAGCCGGGATGATGCCCTTTTCGACCGAGTCGGCGACGGCGCGCGCGACGGCGGTCTGGGCCGGGCCGAACATCTGGACGGCCTGCTTGGCGCCCTTGATGGTGACCTTGTTGAACATCACGGTGTTGGGCTTGCAGGGCAGGTTCGGCGCGACCACTGCGAGGAGGGTGGTGAAACCGTCCTTGTTGTTGGTCAGCGAGTTACAGAACGCCGCCTCGGCCGCCGAGCCGCGGGGTCCGATGATGAGATCGATGTGGGCGACCTCGTTGCCTTCGCCGACCAGCGATTCGCCGACCATCACCTTGTTGATTGTCGCCATGAGCCATTCCTCCAAACTAGCGTTAGCTGATGCGTCCGGCTCGAGCCGGACGCGTAAAGACGTTCCGATCCGGAGGAGAATCGAATCCGGCCACAGGATCAAGTCGCTGCGTCGGACGGCTCTCCTCCCGAGCGCCGGAAAATTCCCGGCTACGACTATCCTTGTTCGCGGCGTCCGCACGGGACCGGTTTGCCAGATAGCTTGGGGCCCAGATGGACCCCTGCGTCCGACAGTCAATCATTCCGCGCGCGCTTCCGCAAGATTTCTGACCAAGAGGGTGGCCACCGTGAGGTCGGCGGAGGTGCCGGGATTGCGGCCTTCGCGCTTCAATGCGGCGTCGAAGGCCAGCGCCGCCGCAAGCCGTTCCTGCCGATCGGCGATGCCGTTCAAAGAGTTACTGAATGATTCGAAGCGTTTGCGACAGGCTTCTGCCGTTTCCATCCCGTATTTGCGCGCGATATGGCTGTCCGGAAATTCGCTGGCGAAGGCGAGGTAGATAGCAAGGGCTGCAGCGTCGCCGAGGCCGGATGCGACTTCGTCTGCCGCCGAATCGCCGGCGGGCAGTCCGATGTCGAAGACGTCATGAAATCCGTTGCAATACTGGCGGGCGACGAGATCGACGTCGGCGGCCATCGCCATCGCCTCGACGAGGCCGATGGAGGGAGCCGAGCGCACGTCGTCGTCTGCCCGTGTACCGAGCCCGCCGGGACTGGCGAGGGCGATGGCGGCGAAAGTCTCACGCGCGTCGGCCGCATCGAGGTGGGCCAGGACGCGCGCGACGCCATTGCGGAGTGCGCCGACGCGATCCGTCCGGGACGACGGCGCGCCTCGGCCGCTCGTCTCCGCCGCTGCTGCCAGCGGCGCGCAAAGCAGCACGATGCCGAGATTGGCGTTGACGCCGACCGCCTCGAAACTGGCCTTCGTCGCAGCGAAGACGCGCTCGCCGACCGAGGAGCCGCGCCGGGCGATCATCGGGGCGGCGGCCGCGGCAGCGTCGAGGAACGTCTCGACCGTCATGCCGTGGCCGGGCGCGAAGCGATGGACGTTGCCGGGCTTCAGCGTCTCGACCTCGGTCCGGCAGGCGTCGAGGAAGGCCGCCTCGATCGCTGCCGGCTCGAGGCTCACACGAAGGCTCCCGAGGCTCGTGAGAAGGCAGGAGAGGCAACCGGCTCGACGCGCCGACGCTCGGCGAGGGTGGCAAGAAGATCCTCCGCACGGATCGCCGCGATGTCGCGTCCGCTCGCCTTTTTCAGGCCCGTCCAGGCCGGCATGGAGTTCACTTCCAAAACGTGCGGTCTGCCACCCGCGTCCTTCAGGATGTCGACGCCGCAGAAATCGCCGCCGACGGCCGCCGTCGCCGCAACGGCGAGCGCTTCGAGCTCATTGTCGGGCTCGATCGGCCGGGCGAGGGCGCCCTGCTTGATGTTGGTGATCCAGCAGGCCGCCTCCCGGCGCATCGCCGCGACGGCCCGGCCGCGCGACACGAGGACCCGGTAGTCCGACCAGCGGCCGTCCAGCGAATGGCCGATGAAGCGCTGGAGATAATAGACGCCGCCGGCGATCTCTTCTGCCGGGGGCAGGTCCTCCGGGCGGCCGATCAGCTTCAGGCCCTTGCCTTGCGCCCCGAACAGCGGCTTCAGGACGAGCGCATGGTTTTCGGCGGCGACGATGCGCTCGGCCTCTCTGTGCGATTCGACCGCCCAGCTGCGCGGCGTCGGCAGGCCGGCCGATGCCACGAGATAGCTCGTCATTGCCTTGTCGACGCAGTTCTCGACGGCCCGTGCATCATTGGAGACGAGGACGCCGAGCCGGCCGAGCGCATGCAGGATCGAGAGGCGCCGCGTCACCGCCTCGAAGCTGCCGCCGTCCATGGTGCGGACGCAGACGGCGTCGGGGAGGGCGTCGCCGAACTCCGGAAAGACCAAGCCGTGCCGCGCATCGGTGTCGAAGCCGACATCGGCGAGACCGGAGACCACCACGCTCGCGCCCTTCGCCTCGAAGGCGGCGCGAAGCTCGCGGGCGTGCCGGTCGAGGCTCGCCGTGACGACGAGAATGCGCGGCGTGGCAAAGGGCGCCGTCTCAGCCGAAGGAGGCATCGATCAGCCCCGGGTCGACCTTGCCGGCCGAGAAGGTCTCTCCGGTCTCCAGCGCCACCACCTGCACCTCGGCGGGCGAGAACAGCATGCCGTCGATCTTGTAGAAGTCGCCTTCGTAGCGGCTGAAGATCTCCTTGAAGGGCTTGCCGAAATCGGCCGAGGTGCTGCTCGGCAGCTTCTCGGCGAGCTCCCTCGCCGCTGCCGCCGGTCCGGTAACGGCGAGCATCACCCGGCCGCCATAGATCACCGCATCGTTGGTGCGGCCCATGGCGGTGAGGAAGTCCGGATGCGGGGGGGCGAGCGGCGCCGTGCCGATGCCCTCGACGATGGCGCTCATGTCGAAATGCAGGGCATGGGCCTTGTGCATCGCCACCTCGACGACGCGTCCGACGATCTGCACGCTGCCGGCCAGCGACTGGGTCGGCGTGAAGATGATCGTCAGCTTTTCCGGGGCGACGTCGCAGTCATGGGCGATGCGTCGCACCAGGGCTTCGGGCGGCGGGCTGGCGGCTTCGAGCACGATGGTCGCCGTCTCGCTCTGATCGGCATAGGCGATGTCCTTGAACAGCGCCTCCTTGCCGGCCAGCGCCCGGGCGGGGCCGGAGCCCATGGAGAAATAGGCCTCTTCGCCCTCCTCATTGGTCAGCTGCCAGCCGGCATACTGGCTGCCCATGCAGGCGATCACCGGGTTCGACGTGCGCACGGTGATCGCGAAGGGCCAGCGGGCGAGGCGCTCGGACGGCGCGATCGCGACGGTGCCGAGCCCGCCGAGGCAGATCTCGGTGATGATCCGGCCGGCCTCGAGGCTGCCGGGGACACTGGCCCCGGCATCGACGACGGTCTCGCCTGCCGCGCCCGTCGACACCGCGAGCTTCAGTTCCTGCGCCCGTTGCTTCAGCTCCGCGACGAGGGGCAGGACCCCTTCGTTCACGGACAACAGCCTCGTGGTACTCATGCCGCAATACTCCCCAGTACGTCGCCGATGCGGCGCGTTCTAGCATGGAAAAGCCGTTCGGCGGTCTCGGCGGTTTCGCCTGCCGCAACGATGGTGCAGATCGGTTCGCCGGCGGCGAAGCGGGTGGGTGGGTGGCTGCGGTCCCGCGTCCAGTCAGGCCATTGGAAGCCGGCCGGGACGCCGAGCGGTCGGTCCGCCCAGGCCAGGCCGGAGGCGCGGACGTCGCCGGTCGTACCAGCTCCACGCGAAGGCAGCTCGCCGCGCACGGCGGCCAGATGGAGCGCGATCAGCGGCTGGGCCGGATCTTCGAAGACGTCGAGCGTCGCGCCCGGGCGAGCATTGACCTCGAGGAGCACCGGGGCGTCGTCGCCGACGACGAAGTCGGCGCTGCACAGGCCGGTGAGCGGCAGGCGATCGAGAATGCCGGCGACGTCCCGTCGCATGGCAGCGTCGGCGTCGGCCGCAACCGGCACCGGCCCGACGGCGCCGCCGTATCGATACGGTTCATCCTGGCTCGGATCGGCCCATTGCCGGGAATAGCCGAGGCAGGCGTAGCGGCTGCCGGCGGCGACGAAGGCCATGGAGATCCGCTCGCCCACCACGAAACGCTGATAGTAGCGGTCCGGCGACGGCGGCGCATCGCCGCGAACGACGTGGCTGCCGCCGCTGCCGCCGATCTTCTTCGATAGCCACTTGGCGGGATCGCCGGGCCGGGTCCGGCGGATCTCGGGATGGGCGATGCCGGCGTCGTTGCAGATCGCGGCGATCGCCTCCGGGTCCTTCAGGCGGCGCGCGGTCGCCGGATCGGTTCCGAGGATCGGCCAGCGCTCAGCGATCGCCTCCAGAAGCTCAGGTCGGTCCTCGAAGCCCGCGCCATAGACGAAGCCGAGCGGTTCCTCGCCCTCCGCGAGTCGCTCCAGCGCTGCGATCAGAGCCTCGCTGGAGAAGCCGTCGGGATAGTGCCCGCGCAGCACCTCGCTCTTCCTGGCGTGGTCGCGAAGGTCGAGATCGCCGAAGAAGTCGACCGCCAGCGCGTCAATCCCGGCGAGCTGCGCGCTCGCCGCGATCTGGCGAGCGGAAAAGGCGGCCGTGAGGATCGTCGGCCGGGGGGCGGTGCTCATGACACGAGCTTGCGGGCGAGCTGGAACGCGTCGCGGAAGTCGAGGGTCTGCGGCTCCTTTGCCTCGATCATCCGCTTGAGCAGACCCTGCTCGGTGTCCGACTTCAGCGGACCGACGGCCAGCGCGCCGATGCCGAGCGCATTGGTGCCCTCGATCGGCTCGCCGCCCGCCATCACGTCGATGCCTTCGAGGCCGAGCGGCGGCACGGCGTTGACGTCGGCGGCGACGAGCAGCTTTTCCGCCGCCTGGAGTTGCTTGAGGCTCAGCACCTGCACGCCGGCCTTGGCGGCGGAGAAGATCACCTCGACGTCGCGGACGGCTTCGGTATTCTTCTCGTCGCTGGAGCCGTCGGCGGGTTCGACCTTCGCGCCGAAGCGCTCCTTCATCTCGTCGGCGCGCTTCTGAACCCGCTCGAGGCCCGAATAGCCGACGATCCTGACCTTGGCGCCTTCGAGCGCGGCGATCACCGCGGCGCAGTATCCGACGACTCCGGTGGCGCCGAACACAGCGATCGTCACATCGGAAAGAGCCTTGCCCTTCTCGTCCTTCAGCTTTTTCTCGACGAAAGCGACCATCGCCGCCGCGGTGGTGAAGGAGCCGGCGGGGTCGGCCATGATGTTGCAGCCGAAGGGCGGCACCAGCGCGTTCTTCGCCGCATCGATCATGTCGAGGGCGAGCACCGCATCGTCGCCGCCGAAGAACACCGCCGAATTGACGCCGCGGTCGGGCGGCCGCGAGAAGATCACGTCCTGGACGAGATCGGCGACCTCTTCCAGCGTCACCGCCTCGTAGGGCGTCACCGAATCGTAGCCGGCGTCGAGCGCCATGTTCACGTCGAAGGGGCTGACGTGCTTCTGGGGCGTCAGCATGTGAAGAATGTTCTTGGCTGCCATGGGGCTGTCCTTCCTCGAATTTTTGTCTGCCGCCGTGATGCGCGAACGTGTCCGTGCCGGCTTTCGTCCCGGCTCACATGGCGGGCGGCGGGTCGATTTCGATGCCGCGGTTGCGGCCGCGGGCGATGCGGATGTCGAGCCCTTCGCCGAGCCCCGTCGCGACCAGCCGGCCGACGAGGCGGTCCGCCGCCGCCGCGCTCTCGCAGAAGGCGAAGCCCGTCGGGCCCCAGGAACTCTGGCCGATGCCGTGGGCGCCGTTGGCGGCGAGCCACTCGCAAGCCGCCGCGACCCGGCGGCTGGTGAAGACGCCGCCCTGGGCCGACGCGAAGTGGGCGCCGACCTTCTGCTGGATTTCGGCGATCGCCGCGCCGAAGGCCGGAAGATCGCTCTCCGCGAGACCCGGCAAGGCTCGCATCAGCACGAGCTGGCAGATCCGCGCCGCATGCGCCTCGGGAAAGGGCGGCAGGGCGGCGAAGGCGTCGAGTTCGTCCTGACCGTGGAAGCCGACGTCGTTGGGGTCGATGACGAGGACGGCGCGCCAGGCCTCGGGAAAGTCGAGATGGGCGATCAGCGGCGGCGGCAGTTCCGAGCCGCCCTTGCCGCCGTCGACGGCGACGCCGCCGCCGGTGACGAAGGCGACGCCGAGGCCGGACCGGCTGCCGCGGCCGAGCAGCGTCGCATCCGATGCGGGATCGAGCGGCAGGCCTTCCAGGCGACGCAGGCCGCAGGCGATGGCGAGCGCCAGCTGGGTTCCCGAGCCGAGACCGGCATGGGGCGGGATTGCCGAGGCGACGTCGAGCTCATGGGCGCCGGCGATCCCCAGCGCCTCGCGAAGCCGAACGAGATGGTGGGCGGCCCGTTCGATGCTTTCGCCAAAGACGCGGTCGCTCGCCGCGCGGCGAATCCGGATCGTCGTCGACGGCGCGTCGAGCGCGAGTCCGATCCCGCCGAATCGCCGGCCGAGCGAGCCGCCGGGATCGAGGAATCCCAGATGCAGGCGGGCGGGCGCCGAGACGGTGACGACATCGTCGATCAAAAAAATATCCTGCCTTCGAAGTGCCCGTGTTCTATTATTGCTGGCCCGGACATCGGGGCAAGGGAGAAATTCCATGGCTGCCAAGACCTATTCCGAAACCGAAGTCGAAGAGCGACTGAAGGCAGAGCTGCCGACATGGCGCCTGGAGGACGGCTGGATCCGCCGGACGTACAAGACCCATGGCTGGAAAGGCACGCTGATGGTGATCAACACCGTCGGCCATCTCGCCGAGGCCGCCTTCCACCATCCGGACATCACCGCCTCCTACGCCTGGGTCGAGGTGCGGCTGATGAACCATGCCGCCAAGGGTATCACCGATTCGGACTTCGCCCTCGCGAAGAAGATCGAGGAGGTGGTGACGTGGCAGCCGGGCAAGGAGGAGGGGCCGCTTTCCGGCACTCCCGAGGATCCGCGCTTTGCCTATATCAAATACGACAAGTCCTGAGAGCGGCGCCGCCGGCATTTGACCTTGGCGCGCCAGACGGTAGTTTGGCGCCGGGCACAGAAAGCGAATGAGAGTGGACACAGCGTGGATCGACGGGCAGCCGGCAACGCCTGAAGCGGCATTGCGAGCGGCGGCCGATCTCCTGGACAGCTCGCGCCAGCCCTTCGTCGGCGGCCTGCGGACCGATGTCATCGGCCTGCGTTCGGCTCTGTCGCTGGCTCGCCGGATCGGCGCCATCGTCGATCATGCCGGCTCCGCGGCGGTTTATCCGTTCATCGTCCCGGCGCGGGAAAGCGGGGCCTTTCTGGCCGCGCCCGCAGAAATGCGGCGTCGCGCCGACCGGGTGCTGATCCTCGGAAACGCCGCTGCCCGGACCGGCGCCGACGTCATTCGCATGCTGACCGACGCCGAGCCGGACCTCGGCGCGGCAACGCGCGCCGGCAAGCGGCGCTTCATGACCCTCGGCAGCAAGAACGCGACATGGCCCGGCGCGCAGGAAACTGCTCACGTCGACTGCGCGAGCGAGGAAATCGTCGACGTTCTCGGCATGGTGCGTGCCACACTCGCGGGGCGGCGGACGGGCGAGGGCGCTCTTGGCGAGGAAACCGTCGCGACGATCGCGTCCTTCGTCGCCGAGGCGAGCTTTTGCTGCGTCGTCTTTTCGCCGGCCGAGTTCGGTGAACTCGGCACCGAGCAGATCTTCGGTCTCGTCGCCGATCTCAACGAGACGACGCGGGCGAGCACCCTGCCGGTCTTCGCCGAAGCCGACGCGATGGGCGCGGCGCTGCAGGCGACCTGGACGGCGGGGTTCCCACTGCGGCTGTCCTTCGGGCGCGGCGCGGCCGAGCACGATGCGGCGCTGAATGCCAGCGAGCGCCAGCTTTCCGGGGCGGGCGAGGCGGATCTGGCGGTTCTCGTCGAGGCGCTCGCCGGCGCTTCGCCGGCCACCCTCGAAGCTGCGATCCCCGCCATCTTGCTGACCGCCGATCCGGCCTCGGCCGGGTCTGCGAAGGTCGCCTTTCACGTGGCGACGGCAGGCCGCGACCAGGACGGCGTCCTTTACGATCCGCGCTTCGGCGGTTTCATCGCCAAGACCGCGCAAACGAAGAGCGAGCTGCCCTCAGTGGCCGCGATTCTCGACGCCTTGGCCGAGCAGATCGGCGAGCGCGCCCGCGATGCGGCCTGAACCAGAAGCGGCCGGGAGGAATATCTGACATGCTGACACGGCTTTCCGGCGGCCATGTCGTCGATCCGGCCAATGGCCGCGACGAGGTCGCCGACCTTTACGTCGAGGACGGTCTCGTCGTCGATCCGCCGGCCAACGGGCGGGTGGCGGACGAGACCATCGACTGCACCGGCCTCGTCGTCATGGCGGGGGCGATCGACATCCATTCCCACATCGCCGGCGGCCACGTGAACACCGCGCGGCTGCTTTTGCCGGAGTGGCACCGGGCTTTCCAGGCCCGGCCCGGCGAGACGGCGCTCTCAAAGGTCGGCTGGACCACCGAGGAGACCGGGCTTCTCTACGCCGAGATGGGCTTCACGACCGTGGTCGAGCCGGCGATGGCGCCGTCCTCGGCGCTTCACGCCCATCTCGAACTCGCCGATACGCCGATCATCGACAAGGCGACCCTCGTCGTCCTCGGCAATGACGACATGCTGATGTCGATGATCCGCGAGGGGGAGAGCGAAGGCGCGATCGCCGACTACGTCGCCTGGACGGTCTCCGCCAGCCGGGCGCTCGGCGTCAAATGCATCAATGCCGGCGGCTCGGCGGCCTTCAAGGAGAACGTCCGCAAGTTCGACTTCGACGACGTCGTGCCGGATTACGGGGTCTCCTCCCGCCAGATCGTCAAGGCGCTACAGACGGCGGTGACGAGCCTCGGCATCCCGCATCCGCTGCACGTCCACTGCAACAATCTCGGCGTTCCGGGCGCCTCGTCGGATTCCATCGAGGCAACGATCCGCGCCGCCGAGGGAAGCCCGCTGCATCTCGCCCACATCCAGTTCTACGGCTACGGCACCGAGGGCAAGCGGCGGTTTTCCTCGCGCGGGCAGAAACTGGCCGAACTGGTGAACTCGACGCCCGAGGTCACCGTCGACATCGGCCAGGTGATGTTCGGCCAGACGGTGACGATCTCCTCCGATGAGTTGCGCCAGTTCGCAGGCTCCAAGCAGGCGAGCCCGAAGAAGAGCATCATCTTCGACCACGAGGCCAATGGCGGCGGCGTCGTGCCGATGAACTATAAGCAGAAGAGCTACTTCAACGCCCTGCAATGGGCGATCGGGCTGGAGCTGTTCCTCCTGATCGAGGACCCGTCCCGGGTGTTCTTCACCACCGATCATCCGAACGGCGCGCCCTTCACCACCTATCCGGACATCTTCGCGCTGCTGATGGATCGCAGCGTCAGGGCGAAGTGGCTCGAGGCCCTGCCGAAATCGGTGGTGAAGATGACGTCGCTGCCGGAGATCGAGCGCGAATACACGCTCACCGAGATCGCCACCATGACCCGCGCCTCGCCCGCAAGGCTGCTCGGCACGTCCGACCGGGGCCATCTCGGCACCGGCGCGGTGGCCGACGTCGCCGTCTACCGGCCCGACGCGGACAAGGCGAAAATGTTCGGCAAGGCCGCCTATGTCCTCAAGGACGGCGAACTGGTGGTGAAGGACGGGCAGGTGGTGAAACGCAAGTTCGGCCGGGCGCTGACGTTGCGGCCGGAGCCGGACAAGGCGATGAAGACGCGGCTCGACCGCTATTTCGACGACAAATACGGGCTCTCCGCCCGCTGGTTCGAGGTGCCCGAGGGCGCGCTTGGCCGGGACGAGCCGTTCAAGGTGGTGCCATGCCGGGCGTGAACGACACGATGACCGTCAACGGCGTTTCGATCGACGACGGCTTCGCCGAGGCCTTCCCGATGGCCGGGACGGCGATCCAGATCACCGCGATCAATGAGAAGTGGGCGCTGGAAGCGGCCCGCTCGATGACCGGCTTTGCCACCTCGGTCATCGCCTGCGGCTGCGAGGGCGGCATCGACAAGGTGCTGACGCCGGCCGAAACCCGAGACGGGCGGCCCGGCGTGCGCGTCCTGTTCTTCTCCTTCGATGCGGGCGGGCTTGAAAAGCAGGTGACGACGCGGCTCGGCCAATGCATCCTCACCAGCCCGACTTCGGCCTGCTACGCCGATTTCGACAGCGAGACCAAGATCGATCTCGGTTCGGCCATCCGCTATTTCGCCGATGGCTGGCAGATCTCCAAGAAGTTCGAGGGAAGGCACTTCTGGCGCATGCCCGTGATGGAGGGCGAGTTCCTCTGCGAGGCCGAGACGGGCGTCACCACCGACGGCGTCGGCGGCGGCAATCTTCTCCTGATGGCGCGCACGACGGCACAGGCGTTGGCCGCCTCGGAGGCAGCGATCGAGGCGATGCGCAAGGTGCCGGACGTGATCATGCCGTTTCCGGGCGGCATCGTGCGCTCCGGCTCCAAGGTCGGCGGCAAGTACAAGGGGATGATGGCCTCCACCAACGACGCCTACTGCCCGACGCTGAAGGGCGTGACGAAATCCGAACTGACGCCTGAGATCGGCTCGGTGCTGGAGATCGTCATCGACGGACTTTCCGCGCGCGCCGTCGCCGATGCGATGCGCGTCGGCATCAAGGCGGTCACCGATCTCGGCCCGGAAGAGGGGGCGCTGCGAATCGGCGCCGGCAATTACGGCGGCAATCTCGGGCCCCATCACTTCCATCTGAAGGACCTCCTGCCATGACCGGGCTGACCTTTCGCAAGAGGGAAGAGCCGGCCGAGCGGCTGGACCTTTCGCCGCTGACCCCCTCGCGGCTCGCCGGGATGGCGGAGCGGGACATCGCCGCGCTTGCCGTTGGAACCAGCCGGATGGGGCTTCGCGTCGGAGACGTCTTCGACGTGGCGATGGGCGATGCCGCCGCGATCCGCTTCGAAGGCGGATCGGATCGCTTCGACCGGATCGGCGAGGCGATGGATGGCGGCGAGATCACCGTCGCTGGCGATGCCGGCGTCCGGCTCGGGCGGATGCTGGCGGGCGGGCGGATCAGCGTGTCCGGCTCGGTCGGCGCCCATGCCGGCTCGGCGATGAGCGGCGGCGTCATCGCCATTTCCGGCAATGCCGGGGAGCGCCTCGGCGGGCCTCTGGCCGGCGAGATGATGGGCATGAAGGGCGGCACGATCACCGTCGGCGGCAATGCCGGCGTGCGCGCCGGCGACCGCATGCGCCGCGGCGTGATCTTCGTGACAGGCGCCGCCGGCGAGGATCTCGCCAGCCGGATGATCGCCGGCACGATCGTCGTCGGTGGCCGGGCGGCCGCGACGCCGGGCCGGCTGATGAAGCGCGGAACGCTCGTCCTGTGCTCCGGCGCGGAGCGCTTTGCGCCGACTTTCCTCGACAATGGACCGGCCGATCTTCTCATCCTGAAGATCATGGCCGACGCCTTCGCCAAGGGCGAGGTCGGCGAGGTGCCGTTTCACGGCGCGCCGATGCGCCGGCTCGGCGGCGACACCGCCGTCCTCGGCCTCGGCGAGGTTTTCCTGCCGCTCTGATGCGTCTGCAATCGGGGCGAGCGAGGGCGCTGTCGCAAGCGCCCGTTGCCCTCCTGGCGAACCTTCAGCGGCGTCCATCGGGATGATTTGTCGCGGCTGCAGCACGCATCCAACGCGCTATCCTCCGCGAATATCGGAGAGCAGATCGCCCGCCATGCGGGCGGCGTCCGAAAGGGAGGAAACCAGCTGATGATCGATCTCGTCCTGACCGTCTGCCTCGTCGTAAGTCCCACCGACTGCAAGGAAGAACGTCTGACCTATCAGGCGCGTTCGACGAGCGCCCAATGCATGATGCTCTCATCCCCCTACGTCGCCGAATGGGCTGGCAACCACCCGAAGTGGCGGGTGGCGAAGTGGCGTTGCGAATGGCCGGAGCAGCGCCGTAAGGCGATCTGAGGGGTTCGTCGCGCCGCCAGTCCTCGCCAACACGTCTCTCGGATGAACAGGTCTCGGCCGCTTCACTCTTCTTTCGGCCGCTCCATAATCTTCAGCGGCACCCGCAAGAAGAGAGGAGCGCGACGATGGCTTCGCAACCACCCGTCTGCGATTTCGGTTGGCCGGCAGGCGATGCCGAGCGGCCCGGTGTCGACGGCAAGATGCACAAGATCTTCGAGTGCCGCGGCGACAACGGCCTGCTCGTCGCGTTCATCTGCAATCACTGTCCCTATGTGAAGGCGGTGATCGACCGTCTGGTGCGCGATGCCAAGGACCTGTCGGCGATCGGCATCGGCACCGTGGCGGTCTGTTCGAACGACGCGGACGCCTATCCGCAGGATTCCTTCGAGAACATGCAGCGCTTCGCCGAGGCGCACGGTTTCCCGTTTCCCTACCTCCACGACGCCGACCAGAGCGTTGCGCGCGCCTACGGCGCGGTTTGCACGCCGGACTTCTTCGGCTTCGACAAGGATCTGAAGCTGCAATATCGCGGCCGCATCGACGCCTCGCGCAAGGAAGTGGCACCGGAGGGCACGCGGCGGGATCTCTTCGAGGCGATGCGTCAGGTGGCCGAGACGGGCGAGGGACCGCGCGAGCAGATCCCCTCCATCGGCTGTTCGATCAAATGGAAGGATGCCGCCTGATGGCCGCAAGCGAGTGGCCGAAGGCGGTCCTGTTCGATCTCGACGGCACCCTCGTCGATTCGGCGCCGGACATCCATGCCGCGCTCAACCAGACTCTGGAGAGCTACGGTGAGCCGCCGTTCACCCTCGAGGCAGTGACGCGGATGATCGGCGCCGGCGTTCCGAAGCTGATCGAGCGCGCCTATGCGGCGCTGGACAAGGAACTCGACCCGGCGACGCGGGACAGGATCGTCGACCGGTTCCTCAAGATCTACGAGCCGCGCAGCGCCGAACTGACCACGCTTTACGCCGGGGCCAGCGAAATCACGCGTCGGCTGAAGGAGGAGGGCCGGGCGATCGGTGTCGTCACCAACAAGCCCGCCCAGGCCACTGCGGAGATTCTCAAGCATTTCGGGCTCTTCGACCTGATGGACGTGATCGTCGGAGGCGATGCCGGACCGGCGAAGAAGCCGGAGCCGGGACTGTTGCTCCTTGCCTGCGAGAAGCTCGGTCTTCGCCCGCAGGACGTTCTCTTCATCGGCGACAGCGAGAACGACGTGGCGGCCGCCAAGGCCGCGGCGATTAAGGTTGTGGTGGTTCTCGGCGGCTATACTGTCCTGTCGAACGAAGAGCTCGCCGCCGATGCCGCCATTGACGCCCTCTCTTCGGTGCCGCAGTTGTTCTCGACGCTGGCGTGAAGAGACTGGGGCGCTTGCGCAGTCGTCATGGGTGCGAGCGCCGCAAGAGGCGGAAGTCGTTTGGCAGAACGATGATTCGCCCCTCATCTGCTCGATCGGAAAATTTGACTTTTATTTCAGCGTTCTAGGTTCTTTCGTAGATGTGGCTTCGAACTCCGTCGGTTCCCCGCGGAAAGGAAAGCTCTACGAATGGTGAATTACTCTACGGCGGAGGATATGATTCTCGTAGTGGCGATCAGCTTTTGGCTGCTCGTCGTCGGGGCGGCCTATTTGCTCGGCGTGTAAGCTGTCGAGCAGGATCTGAGAGCTTGATCCAGGTCAAAGCGCTGTATGCGGGAAAAGTCTGTAGATTGCCACGCAAATGCCGCGCAGTTTCCGGCCTCTTCTGTGCAACCAACTGCGCGGAAATGAGTTTTTGACGCTGAACTATCGACGTCAGCATCCCTGCCGTTGGGCGGGCGGGAGGAGAGAGAATGCCGAGGATCGACGATGCGGCCGAGATCCGGGCTTTGGCATATCAGATTTGGGAACAGGAAGGATGTCCGAGCGGACGCGAGCATGAGCATTGGGCTCAGGCAAATCGCATCTATGCCCAGCTTCATCCCGCCGAGCCAAATCTCAGGGAGAGTCGCGGAAACGACATGGAAGTCGTGTCCGTCGGGCGATCGGAGATCGACCGTCTGAGGCAGGCGCTGTGGACGCCCGAACCGTTCTCTCCCGATCTTTACCCGAATAGCGTGCCGGAACCGCGGCCTGTGTGGCAGCGGCAGGGCATGTCCCCGGAAGTTCTCGGCAGCCGAGCGACCTCCACTCGACCCGCCCGGCGGGTTGGAAGCGGGCGCTACTGACGCTGCTGCACGGCGGCCGATCGGCGCGTTTGGCCGCGAGAGAGCTAGCTTTGAGAGCCGCGATGTCTCGGCGTGGCGGGGCGTGAGGAAGCAGACGCTTCTCTTGCACCTCGTCGTTCAGCCGCGTTTTTCCTTGTCCTTCAGCATCGACCAGGTGTTCTGCTGAGCCAGCATCTTCTGCAGATAGGCGGCGTTGGCTTCCGCCTGCTGCGGCGGCAGCGCGGCGGTGGCGATCTGTTTGGCCTCCTCGAAGCGACCCTGTAGCCCGACGACCAGCGCCAGGTTCTGCCTTACACGGGTGTCGACGCCCGGAGTATCGGCCGCTTGCCGGAGATACTGTTCGGCCGAGGCGAGGTCGTTGGTCAGGACATAGGACATGCCGAGATTGGAAAGAACCGTCGGCTCGTTCGGCTGCAGGTCGAGGGCCTTGCGGTAGAGCGTCCGCGCCTGGTCCGACTGGCCCATCTGGTCGAGGATCGCCCCTTCCGCCGACAAAAGCCGCCAGTCCGGCCGGTCCGGGGTCTGCGCCCGGCGGATGGTCTCCAGCGCCTTCGGCAGATTGCCCGCCGCCGCCAGAGCCTTGCCGTAGGCCGACAAGACGTCCCGGTCCTTGGGGTTGGCGATCGCCACCTGCTGCATGACGGCGAGGGACTGGTCGTTCCGCCCGGCCATCTGCAGGACGGCGGCGAACGCCATGCCACCGCCCTTGTCCTTGGGGTTTTTTTCGTAGGCCTCGCCGTAGGAACGCAGCGCGCCATCGAGCTGCGTGGCCGGCAATGCGGCGACTTGGCCGGCGCCCGGCCGCTCGACCGACCCGGTGGTCTCCCGCGAGACCGAGGCGCAGCCCTGTCCGGCCAAAAGCGCCGCCGCGGCGAACCCCAGCGCCAGGCGCTTCAAACGTGGCGACGTCGGGGCAGTGCGAGCGGTCATCGAGCGATCTCCATGGCGAAACGATGTGCGAAGACCTTCACGGACG
Source organism: Jiella pacifica (assembly GCF_010500815.1). Classification (GTDB taxonomy): domain Bacteria; phylum Pseudomonadota; class Alphaproteobacteria; order Rhizobiales; family Rhizobiaceae; genus Jiella; species Jiella pacifica. Next base: position 35,288 of record NZ_JAAAMG010000009.1, on the reverse strand, counting down.
GGGCCTTCCGAGACGGCACAGTATTTTGTTAACCCTACCCAAAGGTTAATTTCCCATGCCGGCGCTCGGCTGTCTCGCGCCACACACCCCGCGTTGCGGGGGTGCTTGATTCTGCGCTTCGAGGCGCCGACAAAGTGCGCCATCGGCTCGTCGACGAGCCGCATCCAATTCCAGGGAGTTTTTGCCCATGGCGATCACGCTATCCGCCAAGCCCGGCGCCGCCTCGCGTCCCATCCACGCCGTCTTTGCCGATGGGATCGACGCCCTTCCGGATCGGGCGAGGAGATGGGCGTCGACGATGCGCTTTGCCGGCGAGGCGGGTTCGGTGCTGATCGCGCCCGGCGATGATGGAGACGCCGCAGCCGCCGTTCTGGGCCTTGGCAAGCCGGCGAGGGACGACTGGGGCCGGGAGGCGCTGCCGCTCGCCTTCGGCGCGCTTGCAACGCGTCTTCCCGCCGGGGCCTGGCATGTGGAGGCGCCGGAAGCCGCGGGCGATCCGACGCTGCGGGCCGTCGCCATGCTTCTCGGCGGCTATCGCTTCTCCCGCTACAAGGGCGGCAAGGCCGATGGCGCCGAAGCCGAGCCGGCCGAGGTCTTTGCCGGCGAGGGTGCCGACATCGCCGAGGCGGAACGGATCACCGAGGCGGCCTTTCTCACCCGCGACCTGATCAACACGCCCACCAACGACCTCGGACCGGCGGAGCTCGAGGCGGCGGCCCGTGCGCTTGCCGCGGAATTCGGCGCCGCGTTCTCCGTCACGACGGGCGACGAGCTTCTCGAAAATAACTTCCCGATGATCCACGCCGTAGGCCGCGCCAGCGCTTCGGCGCCGCGGCTGATCGATTTTTCCTGGGGCGGCAGCGACGCGCCCAAGGTGACGCTGGTCGGCAAGGGCGTCTGCTTCGACACCGGCGGGCTCGACATCAAGCCGTCGTCGGGAATGCTGTTGATGAAGAAGGACATGGGCGGCGCCGCCAACGTTCTCGGCCTCGCCCGCCTCGTGATGGCGAGCGGTCTGGACGTGAGGCTCCGCGTCCTGATTCCGGCGGTGGAGAATTCGATTTCAGCCTCGTCCTTCCGGCCGGGAGACGTATTGAAGAGCCGCAACGGCAAGACCGTCGAGATCGGCAACACCGACGCCGAGGGGCGGCTGGTACTTGCCGATGCGCTGACCCTCGCCGATGCCGAGGCGCCGGAGATCCTGATCGACATGGCCACGTTGACCGGCGCGGCGCGTGTCGCGCTTGGTCCGGACGTGCCGCCGTTCTTCACGTCCGACGACGCCTTCGCGCGAAGCCTCTCCGACGGCGCCAAAAGGGTGGCCGATCCGATCTGGCAGCTGCCGCTCTGGCAGCCTTACAGCGAGGATCTCTCCTCCAAGATCGCCGACCTCAACAACGTCACCAGCAACGGTTTTGCCGGCTCGGTGACGGCGGCGCTGTTTCTCGAGGGCTTCGTGGACAAGGCCAGGACCTGGGCGCATTTCGACGTCTATGGCTGGCGCCCCAAAGCCTCTCCGATCGGCCCGGTCGGCGGCGAGGCCCAGGCGATCCGGGCGATATACGACGTTCTGAAACAGCGCTTCGGCAAGGCCGGCTGAAACACCGAGGACGTTCGCGACATCGGCGGGCGAACAGGGCGTCTCTGTCCAGTTCGCCCGCTTCTGGCGCGGAAACTGCGGCCACGATAGACGGAGGAAAAGACGATGCCCGACAGGCAGGACGCCCGGCTCAACGCCTTCCGGCCGGATCTCGCCGACGCGCGGCTGAAGGGCCGGGTCGAGGCCGAGCGATTCGTCGAGGGCGAGGTTCGCCGGGTTCTCGCGCCGATCGCGCCGCTCAGGCGCCGGCCCGAAGACGGCGCGCCACTCGACACGGAATTGCTGATGGGCGAGCGGGTGACGGTCTTCGAAGACGCCGGCGACGGCTGGTGCTGGGTGCAGGCCGGGGCCGATTCCTATGTCGGCTACGTCCCGACCGCCTGCATCGGCCGCGTCGATGATGCTGCGCCGCCGACGGCACGTGTGCCGGTGCCCCGGACGCTGGTCTTTCCGGCACCGGACATCAAGCGGCCACCACTCGGCGCCCTGCCGATGGGCGCACTCGTCTCCGTCGTCGGCGAGGCGAGCGATCACAACGCAGACTACCGCGAACTGGCCTCCGGCGGCTTCGTGGTGCGCCAGCATCTCGCGCCGCTCGGCGAAGTCGAGTCCGACTTCGTTGCGGTCGCCGAGCGATTTCTCGGCGTTCCCTATTTGTGGGGCGGCAAGAGCGTGCTCGGCATCGATTGCTCCGGGCTTCTGCAGCTCGCTCTGGAGATGACCGGCGCTTCGGCGCCCCGGGACGCCGACATGCAGGAGCGCGACCTCGGCACGCGGCTCGCCGGCGTCGAAGGCCTGCAGCGCGGTGACCTGATCTTCTGGAAGGGCCATGTCGGCATGATGCTCGACGGCCGCAATCTTCTCCACGCCAACGCCCACCACATGATGGTGGCGAGAGAGCCTCTGGTCGAGACGATCGAGCGGCTGACCGCGAAAGCCGTCGCGATCACCAGCGTGCGGCGGCTGCGCGGCGATACCGGGTGAGGCGGCGGCGGAGGGCGCGGGACCAACTCGGGGATCAGACCCGACTCGTTGGCTTCGGCGCGGCGATCCGCTAGCGTCGCGCCGCTATCGAAACGGGAGGACGACATGGCAGAGAAGATTGCGCTGGTGACCGGCGGGGGAACCGGCGTCGGCAAGGCGATCACCAAGGCGCTCGTCGCCGAGGGGTTTCAGGTGGTGATCACCGGGCGGCGCGCCAGCGTGTTGGATGATGCGGCGAAAGAGGTCGATGCGGGAGCCGTTCATCCGGTCGCCTGCGACGTCTCGGACCGGGAGGCCGTGGCCGCCCTGTTCCGCACCGTCGGCGACAAATTCGGACGGCTCGATCTCCTCGTCAACAATGCCGGCGTCTCCTCGCCGTCGGTGCCGCTGGAGGATCTGCCCGTCGAAGAATGGAACAAGGCCGTTGGCGCCAACCTCTCCGGCGCGTTCTTCTGTATCCAGGAAGCCTTCCGGATGATGAAGGCGCAAAGCCCGAGGGGCGGGCGGATCATCAACAACGGCTCGATCTCGGCGACGACGCCGCGGCCGAACTCGGCCCCCTACACCGCGACGAAGCACGCCATCACCGGCCTCACCAAGGCCGCATCGCTCGACGGCCGCCGGTTCGACATCGCCGTCGGCCAGATCGACATCGGCAATGCGGCGAGCGACATGACCGCCAGGATGACAGGCGGCGTCATGCAGGCGGACGGCTCGATGAAGCCGGAGCCGAGGATCGACCCGGTGCACGTCGCGCGGGCGGTCGCCTACATGGCCAGCCTGCCGCTCGACGCCAACGTCTTCACCATGACGGTGATGGCCAACCAGATGCCCTTCGTCGGCCGCGGCTGAGGCCGCGCCGTGGTGGAGGTTCGCGGCGTTCCATGGAGGACGCCGCGAACCCGGCCGCGGAAACGGTCAGAAGAAGTCGGCCTTGCCCGGTTCGGCGAACATCCGGTCGAGATTGAGGAAGCAGATCATCTCGCCCTGATGGGCGAAGATGCCCTCGACGAAGCCCTTGTCGTAGCCGGAGGTCATTTCCGGCACCGGCTGGATCATCGACTGATCGAGGGTGAGGATGTCCGAGACGCGGTCGACCATCAGGCCGAAGATCGCGCCATCCAGTTCGGCGACGACGATGGCGCTGCGCTCCGTCGGCGTCGACCAGCCCTGGCCGAGCTTGCGCGCGGTGTTGATCACCGGGATCACGGCGCCGCGAAGGTTCATCATGCCCATCACTTCGGGCGAGGCATGGGGCAGAGGCGTCGATTTCGCCCAGCCTCGGATCTCGCGGATAGAGGTGGTGCGCACACAGAACTGCTGGTCGCCGAGATAGAAGGCGATGATCTCGATCGGAGCATTGTTGGCGGGAGCCTGGCCTGCCAGGGTCTCAAGGGACGTCATCAAGGGTCGTTCCATCCGTCGGGTTGTCGAAATGCCGGTTGCCGCCGCCGCGCCCATCGAGGCTGACGCGACATGGCGGATCGTCGGGGACCATAATCCGCCATGCTGTCGCTTGGCTGGAGGCGGGGAGGGCGGGCACGGCCCTGGCCTTGGGAAAGGCAAGCAATCGCAAGGCACGGCAGCGGCCGGGTCTGCGCTTTTCGAGCTGCCGCCGGGCAACGCGAAAATCGTCGTCGCTTTTGCTCCGGCGTCGGTGCATAAGGGCGCAGTCGATCGATCGAAATTCCCGGGCAATTCGCCACCATGCGCGCCTCCGGCGTTCCCTTAGCCAAGACAGAACCGACGCATGCCGCCGCGCCGCGTTTCGTGCTGCGTCCGGCAACGGTCGAGGACGTCGATGCGTTGGTCGCGCTGGAAGACGCGACCTTCGTGTCCGACCGGATCACCCGTCGCTCGTTCAAGAATCTTCTCGGATCATCCAGTGCCCTGATTCTCGTCGCGGAGGATGGCACAGGCGGCAAGCTTCTCGGCTATGCCGCGCTCCTGTTCCGTCGGGGGACGGCCCTGGCGCGGCTTTATTCGATCGCCGTCGACGCGGCCGCCATTGGCCAGGGTATCGGCCGAGCACTCCTGAAGGGTGCGGAAACGGCTGCGTTCGACCGGGATCGGATCTGCCTGAGGCTCGAGGTACGCGAGGACAACGAACGGGCGATCAGGCTCTACCGTCTGGAAGGCTACAGGCCGATCGGACGCTATCTCGACTATTATGCCGATCACATGCCGGCGCTGCGCTTCGAAAAGACCCTGCGCGGCGACAAGCCCTTCGACACCGGCGTTCCCTATTACGAGCAGACGACCGATTTCACCTGCGGTTCGTGCTGCCTGATGATGGCGATGGCCCGCGACGTCGAGGGTTTCGAGCTCGATCCGGTGATGGAAATCCGCCTTTGGCGCGAGGCGACGACGATCTTCATGATGTCCGGGCCCGGCGGCTGCGACCCGTTCGGTCTGGCGGTGACGGCCCACGAATTCGGTCTCGACGCGGCCATCCACGTTTCCCAGGCCGGCGATCTGTTTCTCGAAGGCGTCAGAAGCCTCGAGAAGCAGAAGGTCATGGCGCTCGCCCAGGAAGACTTTCGCCGGCGGGCAGTTACCTACGAGATTCCGACGGTGATCGAGCCGTTCACGATGGACACGCTGCGCGCGCATCTCGGGCAGGGCGGCACGGCGATCATTCTCGTATCCGGCTACCACATGTTCGCCAAGAAGGTGCCGCACTGGGTGCTGGCCCATGGCGACGATGGACGGCACATCATCGTCCACGATCCCTGGGTCGCCGACGAACGGGGCGAATCCATCGCGGACGCGGCCTATCTGCCGCTCCCCTACGACACGTTCGACAAGATGGCCCGGTTCGGCAAGGCGAGCCTGCGGGCGGCGGTTTTCCTTTCGCGCCGACGGAGCTGACACGTCTTCATGTCTCAATGGGTCGTTCTCGTCGGCCGCCTAGCCGAACTCGACAACAGCGCAACCCCCCACAAGGTGATGACCAGCCGGGACTATCTCGCCCGGCCGGCGCTGTTTCGCGGCCAGCGGCCGAAAATCATCAATCTGTCGCGCAGTTACGCCTATCAGAGCCGCGGCTACTATGCCTCGCTGCTGGCCGAGGCGCGGGGTCACCGCATCATTCCGTCGGTCGAGACGATGATCGACCTGTCGGAAAAGAAGCTCTACGAAAACGCCTTGCCGGAACTCGACGCGGCGCTGCGCAAGGCCTGCGAAAAGGGCGAGGTCCCGACTTCGCCGATCCGCATCTATTTCGGCTATTCGAACGATCACCGGCTGGAACGTTTCGCCAAGATCGTCTTCGATTGGTTCCGCGCCCCGGCCCTCGACATCCACCTGGAGCCGAATTCGCCGACGCCGACGATCCGCCGGATCGGCTTTTCGCCGCTCGGAAAGCTCGACGACGGCGAGATGTCGCGGCTCTATGCGTCGATGGAGCGCTACACCGGGCGGGAGTGGCGGGCGGCCAAGACCAAGACCCCGGCGAAATACACCTTCGCCACCCTCTACGATCCGCGCGAGGAATTGCCGCCATCGTCCGTCGAGACGCTGAAGCACTGGGCGAGGGTGGCCGCACGGCTCGGCGTCGACGTCGAGCCGATCACCCGCAAGGATCTGCCGCGGCTGGCCAATTTCGACGCCCTGTTCATCCGCGAGACGACGTCGATCTCCAACCACACCTACCGATTCGCCCGCCGGGCGATGCAGGAGGGCATGCCGGTCATCGACGATCCGATCTCGATGATCCGCTGCACCAACAAGGTCTATCTGAACGAACTGATGGCGGCGAATGCCGTCGCCTGTCCGCCCGGTCTGATGATCGCCGGCCGCGAGGACTTCAAGCGCGCCGCCGACGAACTCGGCTTCCCGATGGTTCTGAAGATCCCCGACGGCTCGTTTTCGCGCGGGGTCAAGAAGGTCGACGATTTCGCCGGGCTGGAAAAGCTCGCGGGCGCCTGGCTCGAGGACAGCGATCTGTTGATCGCCCAGAAATTCATGCCGACCAAATTCGACTGGCGGATCGGCGTCCTCGGCGGCGAGCCGCTCTTCGCCGTCCAGTATCTGATGGCCAAGAGCCACTGGCAGATCATCAATCACGAAACCGGCGGGCGGCCACTCGAAGGCGGTTTCAAGGCCTTCTCCCTTGGCGATACGCCGCCGCACGTGCTCGACGCGGGCTTGCGCGCCGCCCGTTGCATCGGCGACGGGCTCTACGGCGTCGACCTGAAGGAGACCGACGACGGGGTCTTCGTCATCGAGGTCAACGACAACCCCAATCTCGAACACGGCGTCGAGGACTCCATCGAGAAGGACGAGGTCTGGGCCCGGCTGACGCGCTGGTTCGTCGACCGGATGGTGCGATGAGCTTGCCGGGTCCGGTGAAAGGGCATTCGAGCATGCGCTCAGAAGACGGATTCCAGCCCGCCTTCATCGGCTCGATGTTACCACCGACAACAGAATTTCCGAGTAGCCATAGATGACTGCTTCCATAGGACGCCCCGCCGGTCCGCGAAATCGAGCGTATCATTCCAGGCTGAAAACCAAGCGCAATTTTCGAGCTCTGGGCAAATATCGGGCATAGCCCTTTCATCTGACGCCATGAGATTTCCGGATGCTATCGTTCATTCCTTCGAGCCAGTACCGCTTCATTCAATCTGCTTGAAAATGCGATAGCCGATGCCGCCTCTCTGGTGGAGGCCGGCGGTTTTCCTATCAACGACCGTCTGGGCTAGATCTGGTTCAGGTGGTCGCAGCGGCCACGCGACCCGATGAAGCCGCTCGAGTACCAGGGATTGATCGCCCAGGTCGATGCGCGTGATCCGGCATTCGCGCTGCCGTTCCAAGGGGTTCCGAAAAGCGCGGCGTTCGGCTGGTTCTGAAGCTGGCCGCGGCCTTCGGCATTGTCTGAAAGGCCCGAGGTGAACTGACCGCCGAAGTGATTGGCCCAAATCCAGAAGCAGCCGGCAGCCTGAACGATGCCCCATTTCGACGTGAATGCCGCGTCGCCGTTCGACGAACCAGCGTTGGTGGTGGCAAGGCCGGTGGTGACCGGATCGTTGCCGCGCGAGACGGCTTCCTTCGTCCCGAAGGCCGCGGTGACGAAATCGGTGTAGTCGAGCGGACGCTTTCCCACCGAAGCCAGAAGCTCGGCCGCCTCGAACCAGGTGAAAGATCCGTAGGTCGTTGCGCCGTCGCCGCCGAACGTCGCGGGAACTTTCGGCGGGGTCGCCCCGTCCGCAATCGTCGCGCCGGACCGGGAGGATCCGTCGACGTCGACATTGGTGCCGGTCAGATAGATGTCGCACCAGAAGCGTCCCGCGACCAGCGCCATGCCCCGCGGGTCCGGGCAGGCCGGACGCCATTTCAGGTCCCACAGGCTGTAGGGGTTGATCTGCGGGATGGTGTCGCCGCCGGTGTTGTAGCCCGGCGCATTGCCGCCTGCGGCGTAGTGGAAGCCGCCGATCTTGCGGCTGTTGGCCGTCGTGAAGCCCACGGGGGCAACAAGGCCCGCATCCGCCCGCACCGATCCATCCGAGCAGACATAGACGGCGTAGTCCGTGCCCCCCGTCAGGGCCGGCATCTGAACCGCTGTCGGGGCGGAAAATCGATGGACGAGACCGGCCACTTCGACGAAGCAGCCGGCCTTCAGATCCAACGTCCCGCTGCCGGTCCGCGTGAGGGCGGCGCTGGCGCCGTCGGCCTTGTGGAACAAGCCGGCAGTGAGAGTGCCGATCGGGCCGGTCTGGGGAAAGCTCACCCCGCCGGTGGTCCGGTCGATCGCCATGGCGTCGTGAAAGACCGCGCCGTCCGGCGAGACCTTGATGCGAAAATCCTCGTCGCCATAGAGGCCCATCAGGGCGCGTGTCGACCAGCCGCTCTGGAAGTTGAAGCCCGCGTCCTTGCCGGCGTTCTCCTTGTTGAAGGTGCCGAGGACGCTGCCGTTGCCACTCCCCGAGACGTCGTCGTGGCTGACGAGAAGGGCCGAGGTCTTCAGGGCGACCCGGTTGGTCTCGTCCGCCGCCGTATTGACGCCGAGGCGGGAGAGCGCGCCGCCGGCCAGTTCCTCCGGCCCCAGTGCTGCCGGGACCCAGCCGGCCGCGCCATGAAGGAGGAGGGTTTCCTCGGTGACGCACCAAGCGCGCCAGCCCGGCTGGGGCTCGAGGAACATCCAGGCGCCGTCCTGCCACACGGCGACGGCGTCGCCGCGTCCGGCCCATTCGCCCGAGCCTTCTGCCGCGACGATGTGCCGGTCGCCGGCGGAGGGCGCTGCCGGCGCCTCGGTCCGGTCCCGGTCGAGGACGGCGAGATGGACGAGGGCATCGAGCCGGACCAGCGCCTCGTTGTGGGTGACGTGCTTTTGGGCCTGCTCGGCGAGGATGTAGGGCAGGGCGAGGCGGTTCGTGGTGTCGGGCATGGGTTCGATCCTTGTCGTCGCTCGGGCAAGGATCGCCGCGTTGAGGGTGCCCGGAGATAAGTTTCCGTTCATGAGGGATTTGAAAAGCATAAAATCTTCATTGAATTCATATCATTATCTCTGCTCATGAAGGTATGACGTCAACTGAGATACCTCCCTGCTTGCAGGCTGAGCGCCGCCAGCCTGCGGGTCCGTCGCGGTGCCGATCAGCTCAAGAACGACCAAAACAGCGGCAGGAGAATTGCTGTCGCCAGGGCGTTGAGCCCCATGGCGAGGCCGGAGAAGGCGCCCGCCACCTCGCTCTCCTGCAGCGCCCGGGCCGTGCCGATCCCATGCGAGGCCGCGCCGAGGGCAAAGCCCCGCGCCGCCGGATCGCCGATCTTCATCCGGTCGAGCAGGACCGGCCCGAGCGCGCCGCCGAGGATGCCCGTGACGATGACGAAGACGGCCGTCAGCGACGGCAGGCCACCGAGCTTTTCGGCGATGCCCATGGCGACCGGCGCGGTCACCGATTTCGGTGCCAGCGAAACCAGGCTGACGTGATCGAGCCCCAGGACGTAGCCGATGCCGAGCGCCGTTCCCATCGCCGTCAGCGAGCCGAGGAGGAGGCTGGCGAGGACGGCGAGGGCGCTGCGCCTGACCTTTTCGAACTGTCGGAAGAGCGGGATCGCCAAGGCGACGGTCGCTGGGCCGAGCAGGAAGTGGATGAACTGCGCCCCCTCGAAGTAGCTCTGATAGGACGTGCCGGTCGCGGCCAGGATGGCGACGAGCGAAATCACTGAGATGAGCACCGGGTTGAGCAGCGCCGGCCGGCCGGCCCGGCCGTAGAGCCACTGCGCTCCCTGATAGACGACGAGGGTCATGGTCAAGGCGAGGAGCGGGCTTGCCGCGAGATAGACCCAGATGTCGGCCAGCGTCTCGGGCATCATCCTTCGTCTCCTCCGGTCTCCGCTTTCGTCCGGCCCAACTGCCTCGCACCGCGCCCCGGCCCGAGACGGTTCATGACGAAGGCGGTCACGGCGATCGTCACCAGGGTCGAGCCGACGAGGGCAGCGGCGACGGCGCTCGCCTCGTCCTCCAAGCGCGACGCATGCTGCATGATGCCGACGCCGGCGGGCACGAAAAGCAGCGAGAGATTGCCGAGGAGGGCGTCGCCGACCGCGCCGATATCCTTGGGCACGCCGTTGCGGATCATCAGAACGACGAACAGGATGACCATGCCGATTACCGGGCCCGGCAGCGGCAGGCCGCTCGCCGCCGAGATCGTCTCGCCGGCGAGTTGGCAGAGGAGAATGGCGGTCAGCGCTTGCAGCATGAATTTTGCCTTCGATTGATGGCAGGCGGGATATCGCAATTGCCGCGACGGAGGGAGCGGGACAATCGCATTATGCCTATGACCGGCGCTGCTTCCGATCCTTTGAGACTGCCATTTCGTGTCGCGGGGCGCTATGAGGGCACGATGCGCTTTCCACCTTCCTTCCTCGACGAGATCAGAGACCGGGTGCCGATTTCCGAGGTCATCGGCCGCCGGGTCACCTTCGACCGCAAGAAGTCGCAGCCCGGCCGTGGCGACTTCTGGGCCTGCTGCCCCTTCCATGGCGAGAAGACCCCATCCTTCCACTGCGAGGATCGCAAGGGCCGCTATCACTGCTTCGGGTGCGGCGTCTCGGGCGATCACTTCCGCTTTTTGACCGAACTGGAAGGCCTGGCCTTTCCCGAGGCGGTGGAGCGGCTGGCCGCCGAGGCGGGACTTCAGATGCCAGAGCGCGATCCGCAGGCCGAGGCGCGCGAGGCGAGGCGTGGCACCCTCGTCGAGGCACTGGCAGAGGCCGCAAGCTTCTTCTCCCAGCAGCTGCACGAGGCCGACGGCGCCAAGGCGAGGGCCTATCTGCGCGATCGCGGCATGACGCCGCGCACGCAGAGCCTCTTCGGCCTCGGCTTTGCGCCGAACTCCCGCAACCGGCTGAAGGAGCATCTGGCGACGAAGGGCTTCGGCCGCGAGGAGATCGAGGGCGCCGGTCTCGTCGTCCATGGCGAGGGCATCGCGGTCTCCTACGACCGGTTCCGCGACCGGATCATGTTCCCGATCCACGACGTCAACGAGCGCGTCGTCGCCTTCGGCGGACGGGCGATGGCGGCCGACGCCCAGGCGAAATATCTCAACTCGCCGGAGACCGACGTCTTCCACAAGGGCGACATGCTGTTCAACCTCGCCAGGGCGCGGCGCGCGGCGCGCGAGGCCGGCACGGTCATCCTGGTTGAGGGCTACATGGACGTGATCATGCTCGCCCAGGCGGGCTTTGCCCACGCAGTGGCGCCGCTCGGCACGGCGATGACCGAGCGCCAGCTCGACCTTCTCTGGCGCGCGGCAAGCGAGCCGATCCTGTGCTTCGACGGCGACGCCGCGGGGCTGAAGGCGGCCAATCGCGCGGCCGAACTCGCCCTGCCGGCTCTGAAGCCCGGCCGCTCGCTGCGATTTGCGCTTCTGCCCGAAGGCAAGGACCCGGACGATCTCGTACGCGACGGAGGGCCGGAGGGCTTTGCGGCGGTGCTTTCGGCCGCCCGGCCGCTGGCCGATCTGGTCTTCATGCGCGAAACCCAGGGCGGCAACTTCGACACGCCCGAGCGCCGCGCCGAACTGGAACACCGGCTCAAAGGCCTCTACCGCACGATCGGCGACGAGGCGGTGCGCCGGCACTATCTGGACGATCTCTCAGTGCGGCTGTCGAGTTTTTTCGGAACCGGAACGTCCACCGGCCGAACCCAGCGGGACGGCTGGCAGGGCAAGGGGAATGCCCGCGGCGGCTACGGCCGCCGGGATGGCAAGCCGGGCAGGGGCCATCAACCGGGGCGGGCGGCCATCTCCGATCGGCTGGCGCGCTCGCGCCTCGCCTCGCCGGCCGGCGGCTCGGCACCCTCCTTGCGGGAAATCGCCATCGTCGTCGGCTTCGTCAATCATCCGCTCTTGATGGAGGAGGAGTTCGAAGTCTTTGCCGGCCTCGAACTTGCGAAGGGTGATCTTTCGCGGCTGAGATCGGCGGTGCTCGACGCGCATGCGACCAATCCGCCCAGGGACCGCGACGAACTTCTCGTCGAGCTTCGACGCCATGGTGCAGAAGCCCTGTTCGTCGCCTTCGAGGCAAAGCTCAAGGCCGTGCGGCTCTGGCCTGTGCTCGCCGAGGCAGCCTTCGAGGATGCCCGCGAGGCGCTGCGCCAGATGCTGCACCTGCAGCACCGCTTCCTCGCACTGAAGCGCGAATTGCAGCATGCGGAGGAGATGTTCGGCCGCGAGCCGACGGAGGCGGCTTATGCCCACGTCATGGAAATCAAGAGCGAGATCGAACGCGTCGACGGCACCGAAGCGTTGATCGACGGCTTCGGCCTCTTGTCGGGACGGCCGATGAAGGCCATTTGAGGACCACGCAGGGGAACCCAGACAACGCGTCGAATTGGCGAAACGTGATCGGATCGCCCCATGACATTGCGCATAAATGCTTGACAGAGCACATCCGTTCGGTCGAGACGGCAAACTATTCGAGTTGCCAGCTTGAAAGATTTCGGAACTGCGCCTTCTTAGATGCGCCTTCCGGCAAACCTAAAGGTGCCTGCCGCCGAACGGCGGGCTGCTTATGGTTAAGCCGTCGTTAACGGCAGATGCCGCATATGGTGGCCCAAGGGCCGCAGCGCGGCGACCATCCTCGTCCTGCGGGGGTCGCCCGAAGGGTATGCGAACTGGAGAATGAAACGTATGGCGACAAAGGCCAAGGAAAACGAAGCAGCCGTCGAGGAGCGTAACGACGCCACGCCGGACGGACCGCTGCTCGACCTTTCGGACGACGCCGTCAAGAAGATGATCAAGGCCGCAAAAAAACGCGGCTTCGTGACCATGGACAAGCTGAACTCGATGCTGTCCTCCGACGACGTGACGTCGGAGCAGATCGAGGACATGATGGCCATGCTCAACGACATGGGCATCAACGTCGTCGAAGACGACGAAGAGGGCGGCGAGGAAGAGACCGAGGAAAAGGAATCGACCGAAGTCGCCGAGACTGGTTCGACCCAGGTCGCCGCTGCGCCGAAGCGAGAGGCGGGCGACCGCACGGACGACCCCGTGCGGATGTATCTGCGCGAGATGGGCTCGGTCGAACTCCTGTCGCGCGAGGGCGAAATCGCCATCGCCAAACGGATCGAAGCCGGCCGCGAGACGATGATCGCCGGGCTCTGCGAAAGCCCGCTGACCTTCCAGGCCATCATCATCTGGCGCGACGAGCTCAACGAAGGCAACATCATGTTGCGCGAGATCGTCGATCTCGAGGCGACCTATGCCGGACCGGAGGCGAAAACCCCCTCGGCCCAGCCGAACGGCGAGGGCGCTGCTGCCCCGACCGTCAACGGGGCGCCCGGCGGCGAGCGGCAGAACGGCGAGGAGCAGCTGGCCGGCGGCGAGGACGACGACGACGAAGACGATCTTGAGAACAATCTGTCGCTCGCGGCGATGGAAGCCGAGATCAAGCCGCAGGTCATGGAGATCTTCGACCAGATCGCCGACGGCTACCGACGTCTGCGCAAGCTCCAGGACCAGCAGGTCGAGAACCGTCTCGCCGCTCAGGGTACGCTTTCCCCGAGCCAGGAGCGCTCGTACAAGAAGCTGAAGGAAGACCTCGTCGCTGCGGTGAAGAGCCTGTCGCTCAATCAGAACCGCATCGATGCGCTGGTCGCCCAGCTCTACGACATCAACAAGCGGCTCGTCGGCAACGAGGGGCGGCTGTTGCGCCTCGCCGAATCCCATGGCGTCAAGCGCGAGGAGTTCCTGCGTGAATATCAGGGCTCCGAACTCGACCCGAACTGGACCCGCCACGTCGCAAATCTATCCGGCAAGGGCTGGCTGAAATTCGTCCAGAACGAGAAGGACGGGATCAAGAATTTCCGCCAGGAGATCCAGAATCTGGCCACTGAGACCGGCCTCGAGATCATCGAGTTCCGCCGCATCGTGCAGATGGTCAAGAAGGGCGAGGCCGAGGCGCGGCAGGCCAAGAAGGAGATGGTCGAGGCCAACCTTCGCCTCGTCATCTCGATCGCCAAGAAATACACGAATCGCGGCCTGCAGTTCCTGGATCTGATCCAGGAGGGCAACATCGGCCTGATGAAGGCGGTGGACAAGTTCGAGTATCGTCGGGGCTACAAGTTCTCGACCTATGCGACCTGGTGGATCCGGCAGGCGATCACCCGCTCGATCGCCGATCAGGCCCGCACCATCCGCATTCCGGTGCACATGATCGAGACGATCAACAAGATCGTCCGCACCTCGCGCCAGATGTTGCACGAGATCGGCCGAGAGCCGACGCCGGAGGAGCTGGCCGAAAAGCTGGCGATGCCGCTGGAAAAGGTCCGCAAGGTCCTGAAGATCGCCAAGGAGCCGATCTCCCTCGAAACGCCGGTCGGCGACGAGGAGGATTCGCATCTCGGCGACTTCATCGAGGACAAGAACGCCATCCTGCCGATCGATGCGGCGATCCAGGGCAATCTGCGCGAGACGACCACCCGCGTCCTCGCCTCGCTCACGCCACGCGAGGAGCGCGTCCTGCGCATGCGGTTTGGCATCGGCATGAACACCGACCACACGTTGGAAGAGGTCGGCCAGCAGTTCTCGGTGACCCGCGAGCGCATCCGCCAGATCGAGGCGAAGGCGCTGAGGAAGCTGAAGCACCCGAGCAGGTCGCGAAAGCTGCGGAGCTTCCTCGACAGCTGAGGCCCTGTCCGAAAACCGAATATTTCGTTGAAACCCGGACACGTTCCAGGTTTCATGCGTTTCAGGGCTTGGACACCCCAGCCGTCGGCCGATTAGCACCTATCGACCAGGGTGGATGCATGATCCGACGCTTGATTTGTTCCATATCCAATCGTGCTAGGATGCTTCCATGAGCGCGTTGAGAGAACATCACGAACCGCTTCCACAGACCTTCGAGCGTCCGGTCCCCCCCACCACCCAGGCGGCCGAGGGGCTGCTTCGGCGGCGGTTCACCGTCGCCGATGTGGAGGCGATGGTGGCGGCCGGCATCATGGATCCGAAGGAGCGCGTCGAACTCATCGGCGGGGAGCTGGTGCCGATGTCGGCCAAGGGAATTCGTCACGAGCGGCTGAAGACCTTCGTCATGATGCAGCTGGCGCGCAAGCTGCCCGAGCCTCTCGCCTTCACGCCCGAAACCACCTTCCGTCTCTCCGAGGACACCTTCGTCGAGCCCGACTTCGTCGTCTATGAAAATCCCGCCGCACTTGAGGGGCTCGACGGCCCCAGCAGTCTCCTCGCCATCGAGGTCGGCGATTCAAGCCTTGCCTATGACCGTGGCCGGAAGGCGTTGATCTACGCCGCTTTCGGCGTCCGGGAGCTCTGGGTGATCGACGCCGTCAGGCTGGAGACCCGTGTGTTTCTGGAGCCGATGCCGCTCGGCTATCGCCGCGTCGCGGATTTCCGGACCGAGGCGACGCTGACGCCGATTGCCGTTCCCGGCCTCGCCATCACGCTTTCCGACTATAGCTGACGTCCCGTGCCGCCGGCCGCTGTCACGAAGGCATGCGAGCCCGACAACCGGCCGGCAAGCTCCGAGGCCGTTGCCGATGGAGCATCCACGTGGCAGGGCCGGGACCAGCCGGCCTGGCGTGCCAGGATCGCCGAACGGCTCCGCGACACCAGACGCCGCGACGCAAACGATGACGCCGTGGCATGAACGAGGAAATCGAATGTCATTTCTGAAGAAGCTCTTCGGCGGCTCGGGCCAAACGGCCGCCACAACCCCGGCCGAACCGAAGGTCACCGAGACGCGCGAGCATGCCGGCTTCACCATCAAGGCGACGCCGATCCCGGAGGGTGGCCAGTTCCGTCTCGCGGCGCTGATCGAGAAGGAGATCGGCGGGGCGGTGAAATCCCATCAGATGATCCGCGCCGACATGTTCTCCTCGAAGGAGGACGCCACGCAGTTCGCGCTGCGAAAGGCCGAGCAGGTGATCGACCAGCAGGGCGAGACGATCTTCGACAACTGAGGCGGCGGCGCTACGCGCGCTTCAAAAGAGGAAAGAGAACTGAACAGGGTGCAGGGACGCCGATGCGGCGCCCCGCCGAGGGCGAGCGCCCCAGCCCATCCGCGTCAAGCGTCGGCGATGCCGCCGCCGGGTTGCGGTCAGCGCGCTTCCTTCCAGGTCGGCGAGACCTGCCAGAACTGGCCGGAATAGTTGGCGCAGGGGGTCAGATGCGGCTGGTTGTCGTCGGGCCCGCCATTGAAGATGTCGAGGCACATGTCCGCTCCGCGAAACTGCGTGGTCATGCGATAGGCGCCACCGTCCGGCGAGAAGCGCCAGAACTGTCCTGAATAGTTGCCGCACGGCGCCAGGTGCACCTGATTGTTCCGTGCCCCGCCGTTGAAGACGTCGAGGCACATGCCGCCGCCGCGGAACATGGTCGAGAGTTTGTAGTAGCCGTTGCCCGCCGGCGTCAGCCGCCAGTACTGGCCCGAGACGTCCTGCGCGGGCGCCAGATGCGTCATGTCGTTCTTTGAGCCGCCATTATAGACATCGAGCCGCATGTCGCTGCCGCGAAACTCGGTGGAGAGAGTCTGAAAGAATCTAAGATCGAACTGTTGGGCCGAAGCGGCCGTCGAAGCGACGGTGATACACAGGACGGTGGCAAGGCGACGCGGCACGGGAGCTTCCTTTCATCGTTGATGGCGCTCCATACCGAAAGACCTTACGAAAGGGAAGATATCTGTCGCTCAGATGCGGCTTCGCTATCATTGGCGCCTGCCGGTTGCGATTCGGCAATGTACTCGCGCCTAACGACGCCGAGCAAGCCTGATTCGGAAAACGGATGGCGCGGGAAGTCTTTCAAATCCATGCGCAATCGGCATGTTCGGGAGGGATTTGCGCTCCACCTTTTAATTGCTCTAAAAAGACCTTAGTTGAAGGATCAGGAGGAGGAGCGGCTCTGCCGCTCCATGGAAAGGGTACTTCGTCGATGCGCCTCACCCGGCAGACCAACTATGCTATCCGGATCCTGATGTATCTCGCGACCAACCCGGGCCGCCTCAGCAAGCTCGGCGAGGTCGCGCGCTCCTATGCTGCGCCGGAACCCTTCATGTTCAAGATCCTGCAGCCGCTGGTGTCTTCCGGGCTGGTGGAAACGGTCCGCGGCCGGAATGGGGGGATCCGCCTCGGCCGACCGGCGTCCACCATCAACCTTCGCGAGGTCGTCGAGCTGATGGAAGAGAGCTTCGCCATGGCGGAGTGCTTCGATGGCGGCGTCACCGACTGCCCGCTGGTCTTCCAGTGCGAACTCAACTCCGCGCTTCGCCAGGCGCTGGATGCGTTTCTGTCGACGCTGGAGCGATTTTCGATCGCCGATCTCGTCGAGAACCGGCCATTCCTGTCGCAGACCCTCGGCATCCCGATGACGACGGAGCACGTCGCTCTCTCATGACGTCCGCTTCCCATCCGGCCGACCGCACGGACGACGACGCCGTCTGGGAAACCGCGCCGTCGCCCTGCATCGACGTCTGCAAGTACAAGCGCCAGGGCCGCTGCATCGGCTGTTCGATGACGAAGGCCGAGAAGGACTCCTTCCCTCACCACGGTGGCGCCGCCGCCAAGCGCGAATTCATCGAGGCTCTGATCGCGCGGATCGCCGAAAGCGGCCGTAATCCCGCCTTCTGGGCCTATACCTATCAGCACAAATGCAAGCGCGAAGGCGTTCCGTGCCCGGTGGAGATCGAGGAGTAGCGCGCCTGCCGGCTTTGCGTCCGCGGCAGGAATGACCGCTGCTGGCTCTGCGGTTCACATCTACGCAGCCGTGCCGGTGCGTTCGCCCGACCAACACGTCGCGGTTTTCGATACTGTCGGCATCACTCCCGCGCCAGCCGTCGCGCCTTGCGCAATTCGGGGAACATCCACGCCCATAGCCCGGCGACGCCGACGGTCGCGGCACCTCCGATGACCACCGCAGGCACCGCTCCGATGAGCGCGGCCATGCCGCCCGCCCGGAATTCGCCAAGTTCGTTGGATGCGCCGATGAACACCATGTTGACGGCGTTCACCCGGCCGCGCACGTCGTCGGGGGTCCACAGCTGCATCAGCGTCTCGCGCACATAGACGCTGATCATGTCGGACGCGCCCATGATCACCAGCGCCGGCACCGACACCCAGATCGTCGTCGAAATCCCGAAGACCATGGTGAAGGCGCCGAACAGCCCGACGAAGACGAACATGATCGCGCCGGCGTGGTTCTTGATCGGATGGGCGGCGAGATAGATCGCCATCGGAATGGCGCCGAGGCCCGGCGCCGCGCGCAACAGGCCGAGGGCGAGAGGCCCCGCGTCGAGCACGTCGCGGGCATAGACAGGCAGAAGCGCGACAGCGCCGCCGAGGAGGACGGCGAAGAGATCGAGTGAAATCGCGCCGAGGACGATCTTCTCGCTCCAGATGAAGCGGAAGCCCGCGACGATGGTCTCGAAGCTCGCCGGTTCGTTCGACTGGCGGTGGGCCGGCGCCTTGATGGCGAGGACGGCGACCGCGCCGGCGAAGAACAGCGCGGCGCCGGCCCCATAGGCGGCGATCGGCGAGACCCCGTAGAGCAGACCGCCGGCGACCGGGCCGACGATCGCCGCGATCTGCCAGGATGAGGAGTTCCAGGCGATCGCGTTGGCGAGTTCGTCCTTCGTCACGAGATTGACGACGAGCGACTGTGAGGCCGGCCCGAAGAAGGCCCGCGCGATGCCGAAGACGATCAGGATGGCGAAGATCGGCAGGGGCTCGGTCAGGCCGTGATAGGCGAGGGCGAGGAGGACGAGCGCCCCGATCCCTTCCACCGCGATGCCGGCGGCCATGATGCGGCGGCGGGAGTAGCGGTCTGCCGCCGCCCCGGTGACGAGCACGAGGAAGAACGCCGGCGCGAACTGGCAGAGCCCGACGAGGCCGAGATCGAACGGATTGCGGGTGAGATCGTAGATCTGCCATCCGACCGAGACGATGACGATCTGGGTCGCGAAGGTCGCGGCGAAGCGCGCCAGCCAGTAGTAGAGGAAGCGCCGGTTGCGGAAGGCTGCGAAGCGATCCTCGGTCGGGGTGGGTTCGGGCACGCGAGGCGCCGGACTGGTCGCGGAAGGAAGGGACGTCGGCTCGTCGGTCACCGGAAAACCTGAAATCGGCGGAACGCTGCGGGGGCTGCGCCGGCCGGTCGGTCGGTCTTGGTCCCATGCGTGCCATGAAGGAAGGAGCCGGTTCAGTCGCAGGCGGCCGAATCGGAGAGGCGGAACCCGGGTCGGCTCCGCCCCGAGGCAGTTACAGCGGCAGCGGGTGGCGGCGGTGTACGGCGGCGATGTCTGCCGTCACCGCGTCGGAAAGCACCACCTCGGCGGCGCCGATGTTCGTCTTCAGCTGATCGAGATTCGTCGCGCCGATGATCGCTGCGGTCATGAACGGCCGGCTGAGACAGAAGGCGATCGCCATCTGCGCCGGATCGAGCCCGTGCTTGCGGGCGACTTCGCAATACTCGTCGGCGACCGTCGTCGCATATTCGGTGTGCCGGCCGCCGAGGCCCTTGTTGATCGCCCCGCGCGATCCCGGCGGAACGGCACCGGCGGTGTATTTGCCGGTGAGGAGGCCTGCCGCCAGCGGTGAATAGGCGAGCAGCCCGACGTCTTCGTTGACGGCGGTCTCGGCGAGGTCGAGGTCGAAGATCCGGTGCATCAGCGAATATTCGTTCTGGATCGAGGCGACACGGGGCGTGCCGTCCCGCTCTGCGATTTTGGTGAACTGCATGACGCCCCAGGCGGTCTCGTTGGATAGCCCGACATGGCCGATCTTGCCGGCCTTGACCTGCGCGCCGAGCTCGTCGAGCACTTCCTCGATATTGGCCTTCACCACGTCCGGCATCTGGTCGCTCGGATCGTAGGTCCAGTTCTGGCGGAAGTGGTAGGAGCCGCGATTGGGCCAGTGCAGCTGGTAGAGGTCGATCCGGTCGGTGTTCAGCCGCTTCAGGCTGGCGTCGAGGGCGCGGCGCACCGAATCCGCGGTGATCGGCTCTCCGTCGCGGACGAGGGCGCTGCCCTTTCCGGTGACCTTGGTGGCGAGCACGACGTCGTCGCGGCGTCCTTCCTTGGCGAACCAGGTGCCGATGAACTCTTCCGTCCGTCCGACCGTCTCGGCCTTTGCCGGCGTCGTCGGATACATCTCGGCGGCGTCGAAGAAGTTCACGCCCATTTCGACGGCGAGATCCATCTGCGCATGGGCTTCGGCTTCCGTGTTCTGCGAGCCCCAGGTCATGGTGCCGAGGCAGATCTCGCTGACGGAAAGGCCGGTGCGGCCGAGCGGACGGTATTTCATCGCGAAAGATCCTGGGGGGCAATGAGGAGAGGTTCCGCCACCTTACGGTGGGCGATTGGGCGAACATAGTCGGATCGGGGCAGGGCGCAACGTCGCGGCGGGGTTTTCGTTCGGCAAAGTGAGCTTGCGGAGCGCCCCGCCAAGCCGATACCACGGTGCCAACCATCATTTCCCTGAAAGGAACCGTCATGGCCGATCTCGACAGCGTTCTCGGCTGCCTCGATCTCAATCTCGACCGCTCCGTCGAGCGGCTGAGCGCGCTTCTGCGCATCCCCTCGATCTCGACCGATCCGGCCTATCGCGAACAGTGCCGGCTGGCGGCGGAGTTCCTCGCCGGCGACCTCGGCGCCATCGGCTTCGAGGCTGCGGTGCGCGAGACCCCAGGCCACCCGATGGTCGTCGCCCATCACGCCGGACCCGCCCCGACGAACGGCAAGCCGGCGCCCCACGTCCTCTTCTACGGCCACTACGACGTCCAGCCCGTCGACCCCGTCTCCGAATGGAAGACCGGACCGTTCGAGCCCGTGGTCGAGACGATGCCGGACGGGACGAAGCGCATCGTCGCCAGAGGCTCGGCCGACGACAAGGGCCAGCTGATGACCTTCATCGAGGCCTGCCGGGCCTTCAAGGCCGAGACCGGCGGGCTGCCGTGCCGCGTGACGATCTTCCTCGAGGGCGAAGAGGAATCCGGCTCGCCCTCGCTGAACCCGTTCCTCGACGCCAACCGGGAAGAGCTTTCCGCCGACGTCGCGCTGGTCTGCGACACCAACATGTGGAACCGCGACACCCCGGCGATCTCGACCGGCCTCCGCGGCCTCGTCGGCGAGGAGATCGTCGTCAAGGCCGCCAGTCGCGACCTCCACTCCGGCTATTACGGCGGCGCGGCGCGCAACCCGATCCACGTCCTGGCGAAGATCCTCGCCGAGATGCGCGACGACGACGGACGGATCACCATTCCCGGCTTCTACGACGGCGTCGAGGAGCTGCCGGATGACGTCAAGAAAAGCTGGCAAGCGCTTGGCATGTCTGACGAAACCTTTCTCGGAGAAGTCGGCCTGAAGGTGCCCGCCGGCGAGACGGGCCGCTCGGTCCTGGAGCAGACCTGGTCGCGCCCGACCGCCGAGGTGAACGGCATTTCCGGCGGCTATACCGGCGAGGGCTTCAAGACCGTGATCGCGGCGCAGGCGACGGCGAAAGTCTCGTTCCGACTGGTGTTCTCCCAGGATCCGGAGAAGATCCGCGCCGCCTTCCGCAAGTTCGTCGAGGACCGGCTGCCGGCGGACTGCACGGTCGAATTCCATCCCCATGGTGGCTCGCCTGCGATCCAGCTGCCCTTCGATTCTCCCGTGCTGCAGAAGGCGAGGGTCGCTCTCTCCGACGAGTGGCCGAACCCCGCCGTGATGATCGGCATGGGCGGCTCGATTCCGGTGGTCGGCGAGTTCAAGAAGCGCCTCGGCATGGAGTCGCTGCTGGTCGGCTTCGGCCTTGCCGACGACGCCATCCACTCGCCCAACGAGAAGTACGAGATGTCGTCCTTCCACAAGGGCCAGCGCTCCTGGGCGCGCATCCTGGCGGCGCTGGGCGAGGGGTGAACGATCAGCCTCGGGCAAGCCCGCCCATCTATTAATCTCTTCTTAAGAGATCCTCGCTAATTTGATCGACATAGGGGACACCGAAAAAGCCACGCGATCGCGACCACTGATCGATTTTTGGTCACGATCCTGCGATAGGCCGTTTTGCGGTGTGGGGATGACCGTGCCTCGAAAGAGGATGCGGGGGACAGCCTGAAGGGTGCGGTGATCGGGGGATCGCCGCACCCTTCTTGCGTTCCGCCCTCAGAAAGCCGTCGTCGACCCGTCGTGCCCGACCGCTTCGTCCCGGTGGCCCGCCCCTGTCACCCTCCTGCAACGGCCTGATTTGAAACATCCCGTCGCGGTCGGTTTTCGCCGGTGTGTGAATTGCGCAGCGGCGCGTGATCCGGCATCTCTGGCCTCACAGCATGCCCGACGGGGCGCGTCGGTCGACGACGCTCCGGCCGATCAAAACGAGGCGTGCAACGGAGTATCAGTATGGCTTTGCGCTTTGCCTCGGTGGTCGCCACCACGCTTCTCGCTTCGACTGCCCTGGCAAGCGCGGCCGATGTCTCGGTGCCTTATGATCCGGCGCCCGCTGCGCCGCAGCCGGCGGCGATCGACTATGGCGGCGACGACTTCGTCTTCGAGCTCGGCATCAAGGGCGTCGTCGATCCGGAATATCTCGGCTCCGACGAGTACCGCGTCCTGCCGGGCGCGATCTTCTCGGTCGAATATCTGAACCTGCCCGGCCTCGGCTCCTTCGGCGGGCCGGACGGCCTCGGCTTCTCGATCGGGCCGTCCTTCAACGTCGTCGGCGAACGCAAGGCGGACGACCACTCCGAACTGCAGGGCCTCGACGACGTCGACACCACCTACGAGGCCGGCATCAAGGTCTCCTACGAGTGGCAGAATGCCGAGATCTACGGTTCGGCGCGCTATGCCTTCGGCGGCGCGGAGGGCTTCGTCGGCGATGCCGGGGCGAACCTGATCGCCCGTCCGACCGAGACCGTCACCCTCAAGCTCGGCCCGACCGTCAGCTTCGCCTCGAAGGGCTACATGGAGGATTATTTCTCCGTCAGCCCGGCCGAATCCATCGCCAGCGGCGGCCGTTTCTCGGCCTATGACGCGGGCGGCGGCGTCAAGAGCGTCGGCGTCGCGGCCTCGGCGCGCTACGAGTTCACGCCGGACTGGTTCCTCAACGCCGATGCCTCATGGGACCGGCTGGTCGGCGACGCGGCGGACTCGCCGATCGTCGAAGCTGGCGACAAGAATCAGTATTCCTTCACCCTCGGCGTCTCGAAGCGCTTCTCGCTCGATCTGTTCTGATCCTGCGGTCCTCGGTTGCGGGGCCGCTCACCGGGGCCGGATGATCGAGGCCTTGCGGCGATCGGTCGCCCGCGACATCGCTCGAACGGCATGGGGCCGGGCGCAACGCTGCCCGGCCATTTGCGTTTCCTCCTTGATTTTCATCATCGAGGAGGGCGCCACCATGCCCATCAACAGGACCACCGACGACGTCGAGCTTTATGCGAAGGACTGGGGCACCGGCCGCCCCTTCGTCCTCGTCCATGGCTGGCCGCTGAATGCCGACATGTGGGACTATGTCGCCCACGAACTCGTCGAACAGGGTTTTCGCGTCGTCGCCTATGACCGCCGCGGCTTCGGCCGTTCCAGCCAGCCTGGCGGAGGCTACGACTACGACACGATGTCAGACGATCTTGCCGCCGTAATCGACGGCCTCGGCCTCTCCGACGTGACGCTTGTCGGCTTTTCCATGGGCGGCGGCGAGGTCGCCCGCTACATGTCACGCCACGGCGGCAAGGGCGTCTCGCGCGCCATTCTCGTCTCGGCGGTGACGCCTTACCTCCTCAAGGACAACAGCAATCCGGACGGCGTCGACGGCTCGACCTTCGATGGCTTCATCGCCGAGCTGAAGAAGGACCGGCCGGGCTTCCTCGAAACCTTCGGCAAGCAGTTTTACGGCGTCGGCCTGCTCGACTGGTCGGTCTCGTCGGCCTATCTGGAGTGGACCAAGCAGATGGCGTTGCAGGCCTCGCTGCGGTCGACGATCAAATGCGTCGACGCCTTCGGCCGCACGGACTTCCGGGGCGACATGGCGGCCTTCAAGGTGCCGACGCTGGTCATCCACGGCACATCGGATTCGACCGTGCCCTTCGAGATCTCCGGCAAGCGGGCCGCCGAGATGATCACCGGCGCCGAACTGAAGGCCTATGACGGCGCACCCCACGGCCTGCACTACACCGAGCAGGACCGGCTGGTCGCTGATCTGGCGGATTTCGTGCGGTAGCCGTCAGTGAAGTTTGGAGGGGCCGGGGCGCACTGCGCTCCCGGCTTCAGCCTTTTCAGGGTCGAGTTTCACGGCACGATCGAATCGACCACCCCGCCATCCACACGCAGTGCCCCGCCGCTTGTCGCCGACGCTTCCTTCGAGCAGGCATAGACGATCATGTTGGCGACCTCCTCGACGGTCGCCGGGCGGCCGAGGACGGAGCTCGGCCGCTCCGACTTGACGAACATCTCGCCGGCCTCTTCGATCGAGACGCCCTTCTCCGCCGCCATGTCCTTGAGCATATCCTTGACACCCTCCGACATCGTCGGGCCGGGCAGGACGGAATTGACCGTGACGCCGGTGCCGCTGGCGAGTTTGGCGAGCCCGCGCGACAGCGAGAGGAGGGCGGTCTTGGTGAAGCCGTAATGGATCATGTCGGCGGGAATGTTCAGCCCCGATTCCGATGAGATGAAGACCACGCGGCCCCAGCCAGCCTCCATCATCTTCGGCAGATAGGCCCGCGACAGGCGCACGCCCGACATGACGTTGACCTGGAAGAAGCGCTCCCAGGTCGCGTCGTCGATCTCGAAGAACGGCTTCGGGCCGAAGATGCCGAGATTGTTGACGAGGATGTCCGTCTGCGGCACCGCCTGGAGCAGCCTATCGCATCCCGCTGCGTCGGCGAGATCGGCTGCGACGCCGGAGACGGCCGAGCCGGGAACGGCATCGAGGACGGCGCGGATCGCCGTCTCGACGCGCTCGGTGTCGCGGCCGTTGACGACGACGCGCGCGCCGGCCCTGGCGAGCCCCTTGGCCGCGGCGAGCCCGATGCCGCCGCTTGAGCCGGTGACGAGGGCGGTTTTTCCGGAAAGATCGATCAGCATGGGAAGCACTCGGTTCGGTGGACGGGAAAACCCGGGTTGTTCTGCGAACTAGAGGATGGCCCGCAAGGGAAAGAGTTCTGAGGAAGAACGGTCCGTCCGGCAGGCTGAAACGGCGCTGCCAGATTGCTTAAAGCCCCGTTAAATCGCCTCATTTAGAATGGATAGACGACGCTGCCGATTCCGGTCGCCGGGGAAATTCCGGTCGTCGACGGGCCTGTGGGGACAGGCTTCTGAAAGACAGGTTCTGGAAGAACGACCGGGAGCGATGCCGCCGACGAGAAGCGGTCTCGCTTCAGATCGCGGCATATGGGGAAAGCGAGGGGGATGAGGAGCGCCAATCGGCAGCTCTGCGCCCCCCGGTATCAGGATGAAAGGCTGCGCATGGCGGCACGGCGCGAGCGGATCGAACCGAGCTTCGAACGCGACGAGGGGGTGAGCGAGGCCGGGCTTTCGATCAGCCCGGACGACCGGGCCGTGCCGACGGCGGCGAACGATCGCAAGAAGCGCAAGCCTGCCGCGAAATCCACCAGCGGCAAGGCGACGGCGAAGTCCGGCGGCGGCAGTGGCCGCGGCGGGGCGCGACGGGGCGGCGGTTCGGGCGATGGCGGCGGCAATGGCCGCCGGCGTCGGCGCAGCTTCCTCGGCCACGTCGTGCGGCTCGGCATCGCCGGCACCCTGTGGGGGGGGCTCGCGGTCGCCGCCGTCGTCGGCTATTTCGCCGTCAAGCTGCCGCAGGAGGCCTGGGAGATCCCGGCCCGCCCGCCGAACGTCAAGATCGTCTCGGTGAACGGCGAACTCCTGGCCAATCGCGGCCTCACCGGCGGCAAGGAAGTCTCGCTCGACGAGATGAGCCCGTACATTCCCGAAGCGGTCATCGCCATCGAGGACCGGCGTTTCTACGACCATTTCGGCGTCGATCCGCTGGGCATCGTCCGCGCCTTCGTCGAGAACTGGCAGGCCGGCTCGACCGTGCAGGGTGGTTCGACGCTGACCCAACAGCTCGCCAAGAACATCTTCCTCAACCCGGAGCAGACGATCCAGCGCAAGATCCAGGAAGCGATCCTGTCGGTCTGGCTGGAGCATAAGTTCACCAAGGATCAGATCCTCGACATGTATCTGAACCGGGTCTATTTCGGCTCGGGGGCGACGGGGGTCGAGGCCGCCGCCCGGCGCTATTTCGGCAAGTCGGCGAGCGAGGTGACGCTGTCGGAGGCGGCGACGCTGGCGGGGCTCCTCAAGGCGCCGTCGCGACTGTCGCCGGCGCGCGATCCCAAGGCCGCGAAGGAGCGCTCCGAAGTGGTGCTCTCCGCCATGCTCGACGAGGGCAAGATCAACCGGCAGGAATATGACGACGCCGTCGCCGAGAAACCCGTCAAGGCGAAGAGCTACTGGGATGGCGCCCAGCACTATGCCGCCGACCTCGTCATGCGCGACATCAAGAAGCTGATCGGCGACGTCAAGCAGGACGTCATCGTCGAGACGACGATCGAGATGCCGCTGGAACGCATTGCCGAAAAGACCATCCGCCAGACGATCGACAGTTCCAAGCAGAACGTCACGCAGGGCGCGCTGGTGGCCATCGACGGGACCGGCGCGATCCGGGCCCTGGTCGGCGGGCGGGACTATGCCGAAAGCCAGTTCAACCGTGCCGTCGATGCCAAGCGTCAGCCGGGATCGACCTTCAAGCCCTTCGTCTACGAGACGGCGCTCGAACACGGTTGGCGGCCGGAAAGCATCATCGTCGACGGGCCGGTCCAGATCGGCAAGTGGAAGCCGTCGAACTACGAGAACACCTATCGCGGCCCCGTCATGGTGGCGGACGCCCTGCGGTTCTCGCTCAACACCGTCGCCGCCAAGCTGATCGACAATGTCGGGACGCAGGCGGTGATCGACACGGCGCACCGGCTCGGCATCAAGTCCGACATCGTCGACAATCCGTCGATCGCGCTCGGCACCTCCGAGGTGTCGCTGCTGGAACTGACCGGCGCATTCGCGCCCTTCGCCAATGGCGGCTACGAGGCGACGCCGCATCTGGTCAACCGGATCACCACCGAGGACGGCAAGGTCGTGTGGGAACGCGGGGCCGAGGTGCCACCGAAGGTGCTCTCGGAGGACATGGTGGGGATGATGAACGCCATGCTGCGCCGGGTGGTCAATTCTGGCACCGGCCGCAAGGCGGCGATCGAGGGCTTCGATGCTGCCGGCAAGACCGGCACGACCCAAGACTTCAAGGACGCCTGGTTCATGGGCTACACCGCCGAGCTCGTCACCGGCGTGTGGTTCGGCAACGACAACGGCGCCAAGATGAAGCGCGTCACTGGTGGATCGCTACCGGCCGCGGCCTGGCACGAATTCATGAGCGCTGCGCTCGACGGAACACCCAACGTCCCGCTGCCTGGCAACTACACGATCGGCGAGCCCGACGCGCCGCTGATGGCCGACGGCAATGGTGGCGAATACTACGACGGCGAGTTGCCGCGGGACGACGGCGTCCCGATCGACGGCAGCGATGGTGGGCAGAACCGCGTGATCTACGACCGCGCGCCGCCGCCGGGCGTCGTCGTGCAGGAACGTGTCTCGCCCCGTCGGGAGAACAATGGCAGCCTGTTCCGGCGCATCTTCGGCGGCTGAATCTCACCCGAAGACTAACGACAAAAAAAAGCGCACCCGGCGGCGGGTGCGCTTTTTTGTTGGCTGCTGATCGTTCTGCTCAGACGATGCCGATCAGCGACAGGATGACGATGACGACGACGACGAGGCCCACGAGGTAGATGATATTGTTCAAGGTTTGCGCTCCGGGATACTGGCGTTAGGGGCTGATATGCGGCGGATCGCCTCATAGTGTTCGAGGCGGTAGCGCGTGAGGAAGCGTGTGGTTCCGTGGATCGTTGCATTTTCTTCAAATCGCCGCGTCGGCGATTCGAGTACCGGGCCCGCGGAAATCCGCTCACGAAAGCGTCAGAACCTGCCTTGCGCAGGTTTGGAGCCATTCATATATAGCCGCCATCACGGGTTGGCCGGCGGCCCCGAAACGGGGGCGACCCGGCTTCACGAATTTCGAAGACGCCACGTGGGGGTTGCCCAGCGGGAACGCCTTAACGAGGGTCCCGGGCGGCTCGCTATAACAAGGAGAATGTGACAATGGCGAAGGTTATCGGTATCGACCTCGGTACGACCAATTCCTGCGTCGCCGTCATGGACGGCAAGAATTCCAAGGTCATCGAGAATTCCGAGGGCGCGCGTACGACGCCTTCGATGGTCGCCTTCAGCGACGACGGCGAACGCCTCGTCGGCCAGCCGGCGAAACGCCAGGCGGTGACCAATCCCGAGAATACGCTTTTTGCCGTCAAGCGGCTGATCGGTCGGCGTTATGAGGATCCGACCGTCGCCAAGGACAAGGGCCTCGTTCCCTACAAGATCGTCAAGGCCGACAATGGCGACGCCTGGGTCGAGTCCTCAGGCGAGAAGTATTCGCCCTCGCAGATTTCCGCGATGATCCTTCAGAAGATGAAGGAGACCGCCGAGTCCTATCTGGGCGAGAAGGTCGAGAAGGCGGTCATCACCGTCCCGGCCTACTTCAACGATGCCCAGCGCCAGGCGACCAAGGACGCCGGCAAGATTGCCGGGCTTGAGGTCCTGCGCATCATCAACGAGCCGACCGCTGCCGCGCTCGCCTACGGCCTCGACAAGAACGACGGCAAGACGATCGCGGTCTACGACCTCGGCGGCGGCACCTTCGACGTCTCGATCCTCGAGATCGGCGACGGCGTGTTCGAGGTGAAGTCGACCAACGGCGACACCTTCCTCGGCGGCGAAGACTTCGACATGCGCCTCGTCGATTACCTCGCGACCGAGTTCAAGAAGGACCAGGGCATCGACCTGAAGAACGACAAGCTCGCTCTCCAGCGCCTGAAGGAAGCGGCCGAGAAGGCCAAGATCGAGCTCTCCTCCGCCTCGCAGACCGAGATCAACCTGCCCTTCATCACCGCCGACCAGGCAGGCCCCAAGCACCTCAACATCAAGCTCACCCGCTCGAAGTTCGAGGCGCTGGTCGATGACCTCGTGCAGCGCACGGTCGGCCCGATGAAGTCGGCGCTCAAGGATGCCGGCCTGTCGCAGTCGGACATCGACGAGGTCGTGCTCGTCGGCGGCATGACGCGCATGCCGAAGGTTCAGGAGACGGTGAAGAACTTCTTCGGCAAGGAGCCGCACAAGGGCGTCAACCCGGACGAAGTCGTCGCCATGGGCGCGGCGATTCAGGCCGGCGTCCTCCAGGGCGACGTCAAGGACGTGCTGCTGCTCGACGTCACGCCGCTGTCGCTCGGCATCGAGACGCTGGGCGGTGTCTTCACCCGACTGATCGATCGCAACACGACGATCCCGACGAAGAAGTCGCAGACCTTCTCGACCGCCGAGGACAACCAGAACGCCGTGACCATCCAGGTCTTCCAGGGTGAGCGCGAAATGGCGGCCGACAACAAGTCGCTCGGCCGGTTCAACCTCGAGGGCATCCCGCCGGCACCGCGCGGCGTCCCGCAGATCGAGGTGACCTTCGACATCGACGCCAACGGCATCGTCAACGTCTCGGCCAAGGACAAGGGCACCAACAAGGAGCAGCGGATCACCATCCAGGCTTCCGGTGGTCTGTCCGACGCCGACATCGAGCAGATGGTCAAGGACGCCGAGGCCAATGCCGACGCCGACAAGAAGCGGCGTGCGGGCGTCGAGGCGAAGAACCAGGCCGAAAGCCTCGTCCATTCGGCCGAGAAGTCCCTGGCCGACTATGGCGACAAGGTCTCCGAGGCCGACCGCGGCGCGATCCGCGCGGCGATCGACGACCTGAAGGCCGAGCTCGAGAAGCCCGAGGCCGACGCCGAGACGATCAAGGCCAAGAGCGACACGCTCGCCCAGGCTTCGATGAAGCTCGGCCAGGCGATGTACGAGGCGGCCCAGGCCAATGAAGGCGAAGGCGGCGAAGAGCCGACGGGCTCCGCCGACGAAGCCAAGGACGACGTCGTCGACGCCGACTATGAGGAAGTCGACGACGAGCAGCGCAAGAAGTCGGCCTGATCGGGCTCTTCAGTCGATCGAAATACAAAAAAGCCCCGGCGCGACCAGCGCCGGGGCTTTTTGTTGTCCGGCCTGCGGCCGATCATCGCGCCACCGCTACCGCGCTCACAAATGGCACAAGCTCCAAGACAGCGGCTTCCACAGGACGTTTTCAGCGCCGGGTGCAGAATCCTGGAGGCGCAGCCTTAGCGGTTCCTCGCTCCCGCCCCGAGAAGGCCGCCTGCTCGGCGCGCGGCGCCTGTCATTGGGCGGGCTGGTCGGTCAGCTGTGACGGGTCGTCGACCCGAGTGCCTTCCTCCGGCGTTCGGGTGAACAGCGAGAAATAAGCGATCGCGGCAATCAGGATGACCGCCGCGGCGATGCAGAGAGTGTGGCGGGATCGGCTGCGCGCTTTCGGTCCGCGGTACGGTGAACTGTCGTGGTGGTCGGCCAAATTCTCCTCCTCGGTCGGTGTCGCCGGCGCCGGTGCGGCGCCGTTCCCGAACGAACAGAAGAAGCCGGTGGCCGGTTCCCCCGTGGTTTATGCCTCCCGGCCGAACACCCGGCTGAAGATCGTGCCGACATGCTTGGTGTGATAGCCGATATCGAAGCGCTTGCGGATCTCCTCCTCGGGGAGCGCCTTGCGCACGTCCTCGTCCTTCAGGAGCTCTTCGAGGAAGTCGACCGTCGCCGAACCGGCGACATGATAGCTCTCCCAGACCTTCATGGCATTGCGCTGGACGAGGCGGTAGGCGTCCTCGCGGGAGACGCCGGCCTGGGTCAGCGCCAGCAGGATGCGCTGGGAATGAACGAGGCCGCCGAGGCGGTTCATGTTGTTCGCCATGCGCTCGGGGTAGACCAGCAGCTTGTCGACGACGCCGGTGAGGCGGGCCAGCGCGAAGTCGAGCGTGATCGTCGCGTCCGGACCGATGTAGCGTTCCACCGAGGAGTGCGAGATATCGCGCTCGTGCCAGAGGGCGACGTTCTCCATCGCCGGCAGGGCGTAGGAGCGCACCATGCGAGCGAGGCCGGTGAGGTTTTCGGTCAGCACAGGGTTGCGCTTGTGGGGCATCGCCGAGGAGCCCTTCTGGCCGGGCGAGAAATACTCCTCCGCCTCCAAGACCTCGGTGCGCTGCAGGTGGCGGATCTCCGTCGCCAGCCGCTCGACGGAAGACGCGACGACGCCGAGGACGGCGAAGAACATCGCGTGCCGGTCGCGCGGGATGACCTGGGTCGACACCGGCTCCGGCTTGAGGCCCATGGCCTTGGCGACATGCTCTTCGACGTAAGGGTCGATGTTGGCGAAGGTGCCGACCGCGCCGGAGATGGCGCAGGTCGCGACTTCGGCCCGGGCTGCGACGAGCCGCTCGCGGCAGCGCTGGAACTCGGCATGGGCGAGCGCCAGCTTGACGCCGAAGGTGGTCGGCTCGGCATGGATGGCATGGGATCGGCCGATGGTGACGGTGTCGCGATGCTCGAAAGCCCGGCGCTCCAACGCAGCAAGCAGCCCGTCGAGATCGGCTATCAACAGGTCCGCGGCGCGCGTCAGCTGGACGGCGAGGCAGGTGTCGAGCACGTCGGACGAGGTCATCCCCTGATGGACGAAGCGCGCCTCCGGCCCGACGATCTCCGACAGATGGGTGAGGAAGGCGATGACGTCGTGCTTGGTCTCACGCTCGATCTCGTCGATGCGCTCGACGTCGAAGGTCGCCGCGCCGCCTTTCTCCCAGATCGTCTTCGCGGCTTCCTTGGGGATGACGCCGAGCTCGGCCAGCGCGTCGCAGGCATGGGCCTCGATCTCGAACCAGATGCGGAACCTCTGCTCCGGCGACCAGATGGCGACCATGTCGGGGCGGGCGTAGCGGGGGATCATCGGGCGTGTTCCGGACGTCGATTGCGGGAAGACCGCCGTCTAACAGAGCGGGGGACAAGCCTCAATCGTTCAGCGACGCATCGCCGGAGAGAAGCCGGCTCGACAAGCCGATTTGCTTGTTCAACATGCGCACGTTTCCGGCTCCATGCCGAGAAGCCAACACGATGCGAACATCCCGTATGATGTCCGTATCGACGAGTGATGATCTTTTGCCGATGAAGCGGGCGGGTCCGGCGGCTTGCGTCCCTGCCGGCGCGGGAAGGCGACAGCGCACCGGATAGAGGCCGGATGTGTCTGTCGAGAGAAGGAGGGATTCCACGTGAACAAGCGCTTTGCCACGGCGGCCGAGGCCGTCGCGGACATTTTCGACGGGGCGACCGTGATGATCGGCGGCTTCGGCGGGTCCGGGGCGCCGATCGAATTGATCCATGCGCTGATCGACGCCGGGCCGAAGAACCTGACGGTGGTCAATAACAATGCCGGCAACGGCCATGTCGGCCTCGCCGCGATGATCGAGCAGGGGATGGTGAAGAAGCTGATCTGCTCCTTCCCGAAGAGCAAGGATCCGAAGGCCTTCACCGATCGCTATCTCGCGGATGAGATCGAACTCGAACTGGTGCCGCAGGGAACGCTCGCCGAGCGCATCCGCGCCGGCGGGGCGGGCATTCCCGCCTTCTACACGCCGACCGCCTATGGCACCGAACTCGGCGAGACCAAGCCGACGGCCGAATTCGACGGCAAGCCCTATGTCCAGGAGCGGTGGCTGAAGGCCGACTTCGCGCTGGTGAAAGCCGAACTCGGCGACCCTTATGGCAATCTCACCTACCGGCTGGCGGCCCGCAACTTCAATCCGCTCATGGCGACCGCGGCGGGGAAGACCATCGCCCAGGTCAGCCGGCTGGTCGAAGCCGGCGGCATCGACCCGGAGGCCGTCGTGACGCCCGGCATCTTCGTCAACCGGCTGGTCGAAGTGGAGAACCCGCAGCAGGAAGAAGTGCTGAACCAGGCGGAGGCGCGCTACCCATGAGCATCCAGGGACAGCTCAATCAGGAACAGATCGCCTGGCGCGCCGCGCAGGACATCGAGGACGGCGCCTACGTCAACCTCGGCATCGGCTTTCCCGAAAAGGTCGCGGCCTACACGATCGACGGGCGCGAGCCGATCTTCCACACCGAGAACGGCGTCCTCGGCTTCGGCCGGGCGCCGGAGAAGGGCGAGGAAGACTGGGACCTGATCAATGCCGGCAAGAAGGCGATCACCCTGAAGCCCGGCGCCGCCTTCTTCGACCATGCGACGAGCTTCGCGATGATCCGCGGCGGCCATCTCGACGTCGCCATTCTCGGCGCGCTGCAGGTGGCGTCCAACGGCGACATCGCCAACTGGCGGGTGGGCGACAAGGGCGTTCCGGCCGTCGGCGGGGCGATGGACCTCGTCAACGGCGCGAAGCGCGTCGCCGTCCTCACCGACCACGTCACCCGCGACGGCAAGCCGAAGCTCGTCGAGGCCTGCACCTTTCCGCTGACCGGCGTCGGGTGCGTCACCCGCGTCTACACCTCTCTGGCGGTGATCGACGTCGATATCGCGAACGCGCGCTTCGTCGTCCTCGAAAAGCTGCCCCATCTGTCGATGGACGATCTCCAATCCGTGACCGGCGCGAAGCTCCATGTCGAGGGCGATGTCGGCGCACTTCAAGTCCCGGAGCTTTCCTGATGGTTGACGCCTATATCTGCGACTACGTCCGCACCCCGATCGGCCGCTATGCCGGCGCGCTCGCCAGCGTTCGGACCGACGATCTCGGCGCCATTCCGATTCGCGCTCTCACGAAGCGTCACGACATCGACTGGGCGGCCGTCGAGGAGGTCTATTACGGCTGCGCCAACCAGGCGGGCGAGGACAACCGCAATGTCGCTCGCATGTCGCTGCTCTTGGCTGGTCTTCCTGCGAGCGTGCCAGGCACCACGATCAACCGGCTCTGCGGCTCGGGCATGGACGCGATCGTTTCCGCAGCCCGGGCGATCAAGGCCGGCGAGCTGGACCTTGCCATCGCCGGCGGCGTCGAATCCATGTCACGCGCGCCCTTCGTCATGGGCAAGGCGGACACCGCCTTCAGCCGTTCGGCCGAGATCCACGACACGACGATCGGCTGGCGCTTCGTCAACCCTTTGATGAAGAAGCAGTACGGCGTCGATTCGATGCCCGAGACCGGCGAGAACGTCGCCGAGGATTTTTCTGTCAGCCGTTCGGACCAGGACGCCTTCGCCCTGCGGTCCCAGCAGAAGGCGGGACGGGCAATCGAGTCGGGCCGTCTGGCCAAGGAGATCGTCCCGGTCGAGATCGCCCAGCGCAGGAGCGATCCGAAGATCGTCGACACCGACGAGCATCCGCGGCCCGAGACGACGCTGGAGGCGCTCGCGAAACTCAAGACACCGTTCCGCGACGGCGGCTCGGTGACGGCCGGCAACGCCAGCGGCGTCAATGACGGCGCGGCGGCGCTGATCGTCGCCTCCGAGGCTGCGGTGAAGGCTCACGGCCTGACGCCGATCGCCCGGATCATGGGCGGGGCCACGGCCGGCGTTCCGCCGCGCATCATGGGCTTCGGCCCGGCGCCGGCCTCGAAGAAGCTGATGGCGCTTCTCGGTCTTTCGGTCGAGGAATTCGACGTCATCGAGCTGAACGAGGCCTTCGCCTCCCAGGGCCTCGCGACGCTGCGCGATCTCGGCATCGCCGACGACGACCCCCGCGTGAACCCGAACGGCGGCGCCATTGCCCTCGGCCACCCGCTCGGCATGTCCGGCGCCCGCATCGCCGGCACCGCGGCGCTGGAGCTCCGGCTCACCGGCAAGAACCGGGCGCTGGCGACCATGTGCATCGGCGTCGGCCAGGGAATCGCCATCGGGTTGGAGCGGGCGTGAGGGCTGGGGCGAACGCGTTGGTGCGGGGTCGTCCTCGGGCGCGTCCGTACCGCATTCCAAGATCGAAAAAAGCCTCTGAAGGACGACGATTTCCATAGGATCGCGAATGCCGGGGCGCAGAAACTGGAGGCGCGATCCTCAACGCGTCGTCATTCTCGGGCCCCGTCCCGAGAATCCAGGAGACACAGGGCGCCTCTCGCTTCCGTTTGGATGGGCGTCGCGTCATCCAGAGTCGCGGCAACCGCCCCTGGCAACTGTGTTCATGCGAACGCCTTTTGGTCGCGTTGCATGGCATTGAGGACGACGAGCAGCTTGTGCGCGACGGCGGTGAGAGCGAGCTTTTTCGACCCCGAGCGATTGGCGAGAGCCT
>NZ_JAAAMG010000008.1 GCF_010500815.1 Jiella pacifica | reverse complement strand
ACTCAGGCGATGATGCGCAACCTTGGTGGCCGCATCACGCGGCCCTGCGGACTTCCTTGATGGTGACGGTCCCATGGTTCGGTCCTCCTTCCCAAAAATAGCATGGAAAGAAGATTAAGAGGACACGTCAGCATTTCAGTGGGAGCTGCTTCACCAATATCACTTGTCCGACCCGGAGACGTGGTCTGGCTTCTTCAGGTCGTCCGTGAAGATGCTCATGGCGACGGGTGCGGCGGACGGGCGTGCCAGCATCCTGCACTCGGTGTCTGGCTGCGTCCGCTAGGCAGGGCAGATCCGCTGCGGATTGGCGAATACCATTGCGGAGCGTGTCCCGGCGTCGCTTGACGCGAGTGGTCGGTCACTCCGGATCGAGTTCGGAATCCCAGTAGAGATAGTCGAGCCAGCTCTCGTGCAGATAGTTCGGCGGGAACAGTCGGCCGTTGTTGTGCAGGTCGTGGACCGTTGGCTGGTAGGGTGTCTGGTGCGGGATCATGCCGGCCGCCTTCGGCATCAGACCGCCCTTCTTCAGATTGCAGGGCGAGCAGGCGGCGACGACGTTTTCCCATGTCGTCAGGCCGCCCTTCGAGCGCGGCACGACGTGGTCGAAGGTCAGCTCGTGCGGCGAGCCGCAGTACTGGCACTGGAATCGGTCGCGGAGAAAGACGTTGAAGCGGGTGAAGGCGGGGTTGCGGGCGGGCTTGACGTAACTCTTCAGGCAGACGACGGAGGGCAGGCGCATCGAGAAGGTCGGACTTCGGACCGCCCGGTCGTATTCGGCGAGGATCGTCACCCGATCCAGGAACACCGCCTTGATGGCGTCCTGCCAGGACCAGAGCGAGAGCGGATAATAGCTCAGCGGCCGGAAATCCGCGTTCAGGACGAGGGCTGGGGATAAGTCCGGACTTACCGCAATCGTCACCGCATTCTCCTTAGGCACACGCCATCATCGGTTATCTGCGTCGGTGGGGACTATCGTGCTCCATCATGTCGCCTTTGTGAAGCCTGAGACCAGTCATGACAGGGACTTGGGCGAAACTCGGCGGGAGCGTGAGGGAACCCGCGGCGCCTTGGCCTTGGGTTCCAACGGTGCCGCCGGTTTTGCCGCCTCCTGTGCCGGCACGACCTCCCGCCTGTGGATGGCTGCATAATAGGCCCAGAACAGCCGCGCGGCGACGGAGCGATGCGGCCGCCAGGCCCCGGCGATCTCGCCGAGTCGTTTGGCGGTCGGCCGGCTCTCGTGGTCGAGCGCATGGGCGACTGCCGCCTGCAGGGCGAGGTCGCCCGCGGGGAAGACGTCCGGGTGGCCGGCGCAGAACAACAGCCAACATTCGGCCGTCCAGACGCCGATGCCGCGGACGGCGACGAGCTCGGCGACTGCCTTCTCCGCTTCCGCCGTTTCGCAGCGGGACAGATCGAGGCGGCCTTCGGCGACGGCGGCCGCGACGGCGCGCAGCGTCTGCTGCTTGGGGCGCGACAGGCCGACCGCGCGCAGCGTCGCGTCGTCGGCGGCGAGGATCGCCTGCGGATCGGAGAGATCGACGGCGGCCTCGAGGCGGCCTCGAGGCGGCCGAAGATCGCGTCGGCGCTCGCCTTCGACACCTGCTGGGCGACGACGATGGCGAGAAGCCCCTCGAGACCCGAGCGAGACCGCCGCAGCGGCACCGACCCCGCCGCCTCGACGATGCCCGACAGCCGGCCGTCCGCCGCCGTCAGCGCGGCCAGGGCCTCGGCGATGTCGGCTTCGGTCCGGATCATGACTTCCCAGCTTTCGTCATCTTCCCCACGCATTCCGGTTCTAGCACGTCGCTCTCCGGACATCGCGACGCGCCACGGCAGGATCCGCTCTTCCGTCTGAACGTTCTTGAAAAACAAAAGCATCATGGGCGCATCGGGCGTCGGCGGCGCCGACGATCCCGCCGTCCGTGGAAGGGAATTGCCGACCATGTTCCCCAGTGATTCGGTCTTGCGCTTCGCCCCCAGCCCGAACGGCGAGCTGCATCTCGGCCATGCCTATTCGGCCCTCATCAATCACGCGATGGCGCGCGCGCTCGGCGGGACGTTCCTGCTGCGCCACGAGGATATCGACACGGCCCGCTGTACCCCGGCCTTCGAGCGCCAGGTGGAGGAGGACCTCGCCTTTCTCGGCCTGAGCTGGGACGAGCAACCCCGCCGCCAGTCCGAGCACATGCACGACTATGCCGCGGCGCTGGAGGCGCTGGCGGCGGAGGACCTGGTCTATCCGGCCTTCATGTCCCGCGGCGAGATCAAGGCGCATGTCGAGCGCTTCGAGGAAGAGGAGGGGAGGGCATGGCCGCGCGATCCCGATGGCGCGCCGCTCTATCCCGGGCTCGACCGCCATGCCTCGACGAAGGAGCGGGAGAAGCGGATGAGCGAGGGAGCGCGCTTCGCCTGGCGGCTCGACGTCGAGCGGGCGATCGAGATGGTCCCGGCCCTGACCTGGGAGGAGCATGGCGCCTCGCCGATCGGCGAAAGCGGCACCATCGTCGCCCGGCCGCTCGAATGGGGCGACGTCGTCCTCGGGCGGATGGACATCCCGACCAGCTACCAGCTTTCGGTGGTCGTCGACGACGCGATCCAGGGTGTCACCGACGTGGTGCGGGGGCGAGACCTGTTCTACGCCACCAGCATCCAGCGGCTCCTGCAGGCGCTGCTCGGCCTTCCCCAGCCGCGTTATCACCACCACGAGCTGATCCTGGGCGCGGACGGGCGAAAGCTGTCGAAGAGCGCCCGCGACACCTCGCTACGGTCGCTGCGCGAGGCGGGGCTGACGGCGGAAGACATCCGCCGGATGGTCGGCCTGCCCGGGCGACCAGGCGGACTCGGCGAAGCCGCTGCCGTCAGGCCCCGAGGATCCTCAGCCAGACGCTGAGCGTGACGACCGAGGCGACGGTGGAGATCAGGATCGTCGTCGCCGCGAGCTTTTCGCCGGCCTTGAAATAGCTGGCGAAGAGATAGGCGTTGATGCCGGCGGGCGCTGCGGCGGTGAGCACCGCTCCCTTCAACCACAACGCCGGCAGGCCGGCCTCGCGGGCGATGAGCCAGACGACGAGCGGCATGACGATCAGCGACAGCCCGGTGATGAGTGAGGCCGCCAGCAGATCGCCGCGCAGCCCGTAGCGCGTCAGCGACATGCCGAGCGAGAACAGCGCCAGCCCGCCCGCCGTGCCGCCGAGAAGCCGCGTCACCTCGTCGAGCGGCCCTTCGAGCGGCAGGCTCAAGATGCGCCAGCAAAGGCCGATGGCGATGCCGACGACGATCGGGTTGGTGACGAGGTTGACCGCCATGCGCCGCGCCATTCGGCCGAGCGGCACGGGCACCCGGGCGAGATCGGCGCCGCCGATGGCGTCGAGGGCCGCGGCCCGCTCGACGAGCAGGGTCGAGGCGATCATCATCACCGGCAGATGGATCGAGATGATGATCAACAGCGGTTCGAGGCCGGCGTCGCCATAGGCCCGCTGCAGCATCGGGATGGCGACGAAGACGGTGTTGGCGAAGCTTGCCGTGATGCCGGCAATGACGCCCGTTCGATGGTCAGCGCCGAGGAACTTGCGCACGACGAGGGTGCCGAGCGTCCAGGCGAGGGCGACGCCGCCGAAGTAGCTCAGCCAGAGAAACACCGGATTGGCGCTGCCGAAGCTCATCGTCGCCAGCGTCCGGAACAAGAGCACCGGAACGGCGACGACGAAGACGAAACGCGCCAGGCTCTCGCCGACCGCTTCCGACAACAGCCCGAAGCGCGCCGCGGCATAGCCGAGGGCGATCAGGCTGAAGATCGGAACGATGACGTCGAGGATGGTCTGCATGGGCTGGCGAGAGCGGGCGGCAGGCGCCCGTCGACCTTTATGGGCAGGAGGCGGTCGGGTTCGGAATGACAGGCCGTCGGGGTGCCGGCCCGAGCCCCGGGCGGGGCTGCGGCGTGAGGCTTCCTGCTACGATGGGCGGGCGCGGCGGGCAAGGGGTTTTGCGCGCCGCGGCACGAGGGCGGGTGATGATCGCTTCGTCGTCGACGAAGCCACTGGCGCTCCGCCGTCTCAGCCGGCCCGTTCCTCGACGAGCACGAAGACCGAGCGCGCCGTCACCCCCAGCTTCTGGCCGTCCGGCAAGGCACCGGTCGATGCCGCCGGATCGTCGGAGCGAAGGATTAGCCGAAAGTCATGGCCGGGGCGCGGCTGCGGCAGCACCGCCTCGACGGTCAGATGGCCGGCATTGAGGTAGACGATCGCCCGTTCGCTTTCCTCCTCCTCAGCGCGGCGCGGAGCGTAGACGCCCATGCCGAGGAAATGCCGCTCGCGGTCGCGCCAGTCGGCCTCCTCCATCGCTGCGCCGGCCTCGCTCAGCCAGACGACGTCCTCCACCTCGCCATCCTCGACGATCCCGCCGGTGAGGAACCGGTCGGCCGACAGCGCTGGATGGTCGCGCCGTAGCGTCGCCAGGCGGGCGACGAAGGCGGCGAGAGCGGTGTCGGCGTTCTGCCAGTCGAGCCAGAGGATCTCGTTGTCCTGGCAATAGGCGTTGTTGTTGCCGCGCTGGCTGCGGCCGATCTCGTCGCCGGCGACGATCATCAGGCTGCCGCGCGAAACGAAGAGCGTCGCCAGCAGCGCCCGGACGTCGCGGCGACGCGCCTCGATCACCCCGGCGTCGTCGCTCGGCCCCTCGGTGCCGTGGTTCCAGCTGAAGTTCTCGCCGTGGCCGTCGCGGTTGTCCTCGCCGTTGGCCTCGTTGTGCTTGCCGGCATAGGCGGTGAGATCGGCGAGCGCGAAGCCGTCATGGGGGGCGATCATGTTGACGCCGATCGAGGGGCGGCGGCCATGGCCGCCGAAAATGTCCGCCGACCCCGCAAGACGCGTCGCGAGATCGCCGGCGACCTCCTCGTCGCCGCGCCAGAACCTGCGGACGTCGTCGCGGAACCGGTCCTGCCACTCGAAGAAGGGCGGCGGGAAGTTCCCGACCTGATAGCCGCCGGGGCCGATGTCCCAGGATTCGGCGACGTGGATGCGGTCTTTCAGCACCGGGTCCGTCGCGATCGCCGTCAGGAGCGGCGCGTCCGGCGAAAAGCCGGCGTCGCTGCGCCCGAGCACCGGCGCGAGATCGTAGCGGAAGCCGTCGATCCCCATGGTTTCGACGAAATGGCGCAGCGTATCGACGAAGAGTCTCGCCACCGCCGGCCGGTCGCAGGCGAAGGTATTGCCGGTGCCGGTGTCGTTCACCAGCGAGCCGTCCGGAGCGTGGCGATAGTAGAGGGCGTTGTCGAGCCCGCGATAGGAGATCGTCGGCCCTTCCACCGGGCCCTCGCCGGAGTGGTTGAGGACGACGTCGAGAAGGACGCGGATGCCGCGTTGGTGGAATGCCTCGACCACGCGGCGCATGTCGGAAAGGCCACCCGGCGCCAGCCGCGGATCGAGCGCCATGTGGGTGATGGGGTTGTAGCCCCAGGCATTGGTGAGGCCCAGTTCGGTCAGATGCCGCTCGTCGATCCAGGCCGCACAGGGCATCAGCTCGACGGTGTCGACGCCGAGACCGGCGACGTGGTCGAGGAGCGCCGGCTCGGCGAGGGCGAGGAGAGTCCCGCGAAGAGTGTCCGGCACGCCCGGATGGCGCTGGGAAAAGCCACGGACGTGAAGTTCGTAGGTAAAGCCCGGCGTCGAAAAGGGCAGGGGCCCGGCGTCGCGCTTGAGATCGATGACGATCGCGCGCGGCACCCACGGGGCCGTATCGAGCCGCTGCGCCGGCGGCGCGATCAGCGCCGGGTGGTAGACGAAGGGCCGGTCGAGCCGGACGGCATAGGGGTCGACCAGGAGCTTCGACGAATCGAAACGATGGTGCCGCGCCGGATCGAACGGCCCATGGGCGCGTAACCCGTAGCGCGTGCCGGGCTGCAAGTCCGGCACGAAGCCGAAGCGCACGCCCTCCTGCTCGCCGGGAAGGGGAAGGCGCTGGACCTCCTTGGTGCCGGTGTCGTCGAACAGGCAAAGCTCGACGCGGTCGGCATTGTGGGAGGTGACGGCAAAGCTGACGCCGCGCTTCTTCGGTGTCGCGCCGAGCCGCTTCGGCAGCCCGCGCTCGGAGGTGATCTGAAAGGTCATGGGGCGAGGTTAGCGACTTCGCCGCCGCGATGCCATCGGGGCGGGGGCCGTTGCGCATATGACAGTGCTTGCCGCTTCCCGGGCGACCCGGTCGCGATTTTGAAACAGGGTACTATGACTCTGTTTCAACAACGCGAGTCCGAAGGACCGGGATGAGTGCAAAGTCGACCGTCGGCATTTGCGAAGAGCGAAGGTGAAACGGACAGTCCACCGCATTCCCCGCTCGCGCTGTTCGGCAGCCTCATCGTTCGCGGGTTCTCGGGTTCGCTGATGCGCCGGAAAACGGGTGGGTGGGCGAGGCAGCCGCGTTTAATTGATGCGCTCCTTTCCTTCAGGAGTGCTGCCATGACACTGTTATCGAATAAAGTCGCCATCATCACCGGAGCCAGTTCCGGCATCGGCCGGGCGACCGCCAAGCTTTTTGCGGAAGAGGGCGCCCGTCTTGTCATCTGCGCACGACGAGCCGGACCTCTCGATCAACTCGCAGCCGAAATCCGGGATGAAGGCGGAGACGTGGTGGTCGTCGCTGGCGATGTCGCACATGAGCAAACGCATGAAGCCTGCGTCATCGCGGCCGAAAGCACGTACGGCTCGGTGGACATCGCCTTCAACAATGCCGGAACCGTTGGCATGGTGCGCCCGCTTGCCGAGCTGGCGTCGAGCGAGTGGGAGAATGTCCTTCAGACCAACCTCACGGCGGCCTTTCTGGGAGCGAAGGCGCAGGTGCCTGCCATGCTGAAACGTGGCGCCGGATCGTTGATCTTCACTGGCAGCTTCGTCGGCAATAGCGTCGGCCTGCCGGGAATGGCGGCCTACGGGGCGGCGAAGGCCGGCCTCATGGGTTTGGTCAAAGGGTTGACCGCCGATTACGGCGCGCAAGGCATTCGGGCCAATGCGCTTCTGCCGGGCGGCACGGCAACCGCCATGGCGGGGAACGCCGAGCAACGTGAATGGGCAGCAGGCCTTCACGCCATGAAGCGGATTGCGCAGCCGGAGGAAATCGCTCGCGCCGCCTTGTTCCTAGCCAGTGACATGTCGAGCTTCGTGACAGGCTCAGCCCTTTGGGCTGATGGCGGGAATGCCGCTGTAAAGATGTAAGCAGACGAGGCCTCCCACTTCTCTGACGGACGGAGAAGCGGGAGGCGTCCCCACAACCAGATGAATGGTGGTGGGTGCCTTCGAAGCTGCCGATCGTCGCGTCGTTGATTCTGAAACGGAATGAGCAATTCTGATTCGCCGGCCGGCCGTCGACCTGCGTGGCGGACGATCCCGCGGCCACTTGATGCGTCTACGGCAGTAATCACGCCGCGTGCCAATCGAGGAACTCCGAGCGATCTATGGCGCAGTGGTGATCGCTACCGATCGATCGGCGAGCGGTCCTGCCGGTCTTCGGCGTTCCGCTATCGAGGTGGGTTTGCAGAAGGCCTCACTGTGACGGGCGACACAGCGGCCCTGCGGGACAATCGGTAACGTCTGGTCATCGGCAGGCCAGACGGGCCGCCGGCAATCAGAGGGAAGCCGACCCGTGTTTAACAAATCCATCCTGCCGACCATCGCCTTTATCACGGCCGCTGCGATCACCCCCACCGGCGCCTCGGCCGCCATGGCCACCGCTCTGTCCACGGTTTCGGCCGCCACCGCCGCCGGCGAGCCGTCGATCGGCAGTCGCGTCTTCAACAATGGCGGCCGGCAGCAGAACCGGCGCGTCGAGATCGTCATCGCCAAGCCGTAGAGGTCTATCATCGGACCGCCGCGGGCTTTGGATATCTTCCATCGCCACGCCCGGTTCGCCGGAAGCCTTCGGGCAACAGCACCGGGGCACCGAAGCAACGAGGCCGGCGCTACCTTACGTCACCACGTCCGGTTGGCTCCGGCCGGTGCGCTTCTTGATCTCGCCGATGACGTCCGCCGTGTCGATCAACTCCTTCAGCGCCTCTTCGGGCGGCAGCGCGTGTTTCGCCGGATCGGATTCGAAGCGCTCGATATAGACGCGCAGGGTGGCGCCGCTGGTGCCGGTGCCCGACAGGCGATAGACGATGCGCGAGCCGCCGGAGAAGATGATGCGCACGCCCTGGCTGGTCGCCACCGAGCCGTCGATCGGGTCCTTATAGGAGAAGTCGTCGGCCT
This sequence comes from Jiella pacifica, assembly GCF_010500815.1. Lineage (GTDB taxonomy): Bacteria > Pseudomonadota > Alphaproteobacteria > Rhizobiales > Rhizobiaceae > Jiella > Jiella pacifica. The sequence continues at coordinate 224,618 of NZ_JAAAMG010000008.1, read as the reverse complement.
CCGAGACGACGAGGGTGCCGAAGCGCTGGCCGGCCATCGAGGCGAGGCGGTCGCGCAAAGACTCCATCAGCCCGTTGGCGGCCTTGGCGTCGATCTCTTCGTAGTCGTGGCGCTGGTAGAAGTTGCGGCCGAATTCGGCCCAGTGCTTCTGAAGGATCTCGGCGACGCTCTCGCGCCGCTCGGCGAGGATGTTCAGCCACAGGAGCACGGCCCAGACGCCGTCCTTTTCGCGCACGTGATCCGAGCCCGTGCCGGCTGATTCCTCGCCGCAGATCGTCACCTTGCCGGCGTCGAGGAGATTGCCGAAGAACTTCCAGCCGGTCGGCGTCTCGTAGATGCCGATGCCGCGCTTCTGGGCCACCCGGTCCGCCGCCTGGCTGGTCGGCATGGAGCGGGCGATGCCGGCGATGCCCTTGGCATAGGCCGGGGCGAGAGGGGCATTGGCGGCCAGGACGGCAAGGGAATCCGACGGCGAGACGACGACGCCCTTGCCGACGATCAGGTTCCGGTCGCCGTCGCCGTCCGAGGCGGCGCCGAAATCCGGGCCGTCCTCGGCCATCAGATGGGCAATGAGGTCGGCGGCGTGGACGGCATTGGGGTCGGGATGGCCGCCGCCGAAATCTTCCATCGGAATGTTGTTGACGACGCTGCCCGCCGGCGCGCCGAGCCGGTTTTCCAGAATCTCGGTGGCATAGGGCCCGGTGACGGCATGCATCGCGTCGAAGCGGAGGCCGAAGCCCGACGCGATCAGGTCGCGGATCTTGGAAAAATCGAACAGCTCTTCCATCAGCTCGGCATAGTCGGCGACGGGGTCGATCACCTCCACCACCATGTCGCCGAGCGTCGTCTCGCCGAGCTTCGAAATGTCCGGCGCCGTGGAGGCGAACACCCGGTAGCGGCTGATCGTCTTCGTCTTCTCGAAGATCTTTGCCGTCACGCTTTCCGGCGCCGGGCCGCCGTTCGCGCCGTTGTACTTGATGCCGAAGTCGCCGTCCGGGCCGCCGGGATTGTGGCTGGCCGACAGGATGATGCCGCCCGAGGCGCCGCGCTTGCGGATGAGGTTGGAGGCGGCCGGCGTCGACAGGATGCCGTTCTGGCCGACGACGACCCGGCCGTAGCCGTTGCCCGCCGCCATTCGGATCGCCATCAGGATCACTTCGCGATTGTAGAACCGGCCGTCGCCGCCGAGGACGAGGGTCTCGCCGCCGTCGAGCGGCAGGGCGTCGAAGATCGACTGGATGAAGTTCGCCGCATAGTTCGGCTGCTGGAAATGCGGGACCTTCTTGCGGAGCCCCGAAGTGCCCGGCTTCTGATCGTCGTATGGCGTCGTGGCGATCGTCTCGATCATCGTCTACTCTTTCATCAGATCGCGGTAGAGGCCCGCATAGATCCGCGCGCTCTTTTCCCAGGAAACGTCGGACTTCATAGCCGCGGCTTGCATGTTTCGCCAGACGCCGGCGTCCTCGTAGAGTTCGAGCGTCCGGTCGACGGCCGCAAGCAGCGATGCCTCGTCCGGTGGCGAGAAGATGACGCCGGTCGCAGCGCCCGCGGCGACCGCCGCATGGTTCGCGTCGACGACCGTGTCGGCGAGGCCGCCGACCTTGGCGACGACCGGGATGCAGCCATAGCGCAGCCCGTAGAGCTGGGTCAGGCCGCAGGGCTCGAAGCGCGAGGGAACGAGGATCGCGTCGGCGCCCGCCTGCACCCGGTGCGACAGCGGCTCGTCATAGCCGATCCTGACCCCCACCCGGTCCGGATGGCGGGAATGAGCCGCCTGGAAGGCACCTTCGATCATCGCCTCGCCCGAGCCGACGACGACGAGGCGAATGCCGCGCGAGACGATCTCCGAGCAGATCCCGGCGACGAGATCGAGGCCCTTCTGCCAGGTCAGCCGGCTGACCACGGCGAAGATCGGGCCATCCTCACGCCTGAGGCCGAACTCGCCCTCGATCGCCCGCTTGTCGTGGATTCTTGGCCGTATGTCGGTGGCCGAATAATTGGCGGCGATCGCCGGATCTGTCTCGGGGTTCCAGAAGGTCGTGTCGATGCCGTTGACGATGCCGACAAAGCGCGAGCCGCGCCCGCGCAATAGGCCGTCGAGCCCCATGCCGCCGCCGTCGGTGACGATTTCCTTAGCATAGGTCGGACTGACGGTGGTGACGACATCGCAGGCGTGCAGGCCGCCCTTCAGGAAGCCGACATTGCCGTAATACTCGACCCCCTCGATCGACCAGGTGGCGGTCGGAAGGTCGAGTTCGGGAAAGACCTGCGAGGGATAGTTACCCTGGAACGCGAGGTTGTGGATCGTCAGCACGGTCCGCGGGCGAGGGCGGTTCGAGGCGGCGAGATAGACCGGCGTCAGCGCCGCCTGCCAGTCGTGGGCGTGGACGATGTCGGGTCGATAGCCGGCGATCGCCCCTTGGGCGATGCGCGCGCCGGCCTTGGAAAGCGCCGCGAAGCGCCTCCAGTTGTCGGAAAAGTCATGACCGCCGCTGTCGGAATACGGGCCACCGAGGCGGTCGTACAATTGCGGACAGTCGAGGACGAAGAGTTTCAGGCCGGCAAGTTCGCAGGCGAGAATCCGCGCCTCGCAGCCGAGCACGGGGGCGAGCTGGAAGGCCTCCACCTCAGCCTTCGCCCGCGCGATCTCCTGCATCACGACGGGATAGCCCGGCAGCATGGTGACGACGTCGCAGCCATGGGCGGCGAGGGCGCCGGGCAGCGCACCCGCGACGTCGGCCAGGCCGCCGGTCTTGATCAGCGGAAAGACTTCCGAGGCAATCGAGAGAATGCGCATCTGTGGTCAGTAGCTCAGCCGGTCGATCATCGGCTTGGTAACAAGGCAGATCCCCGATTCGGTGCGGCGAAAGCGCTTGGCATCCAGCTCGGGATCTTCGCCGATCACCAGCCCGTCGGGAATGACGACACCGCGGTCGATGACGGCGTTCTTGACCCGCGCGCTGCGGCCGATGTGGCTGTGCGGCAGAGCGATGGCATGGTCGAGCTGGGAATAGGAATGGACCCGGACGCCGGTGAAGACCAGCGAACGATTGAGCGAACCGCCGGAGATGATGCAGTCGCCGGAGACCAGCGAGGAGATCGCCGTGCCGCGCCGTCCGTCCTCGTCATGGACGAATTTCGCCGGCGGATTGATCTCGGCATAGGTCCAGATCGGCCAGTCGCGGTCGTAGATGTCGAGCGGCGGCACGATGTCGGTGAGGTCGATATTGGCCTGCCAGTAGGCGTCGACCGTGCCGACGTCGCGCCAATAGGCCTCGTTGTCGGGCTCCATCGCCGAGCGCACCACCGAGCGGTTGAAGCGGTGGGCGACTGCTTTGCCATGCCGGACGATGTGCGGGATGATGTCCTTGCCGAAATCGCGCTGCGAGTTGGGATCGGAGGCGTCCCGGCGCAGCTGGTCCATCAGGAAGTTCGTCTCGAAGACATAGATGCCCATCGAGGCCAGCGCGACGTCGGGTCGCCCCGGGATCGCCGGCGGATCCTTCGGCTTTTCGACGAACTCGGTGATCTCGTAGTTCTCGTCGACATGCATGACGCCGAAGCCGACCGCCTCCATGCGCGGCACTTCGAGGCAGCCCACCGTCACGTCCGCACCCGAGTCGACATGCTGCTGGAGCATGATCTCGTAGTCCATCTTGTAAATGTGGTCGCCGGCGAGGACGACGATGTGCTTCGGCGCGTAGGACTCGATGATGTCGATGTTCTGGTAGACCGCGTCGGCCGTGCCGGCATACCACTGATCCTCCGAGACGCGCTGGCTGGCGGGGAGAATGTCGAAACTCTCGTTGCGGCCGGGCCTCAGGAAGTTCCAGCCGTTCTGAAGATGCCGGATGAGGCTGTGGGCCTTGTACTGGGTGGCGACGCCGATGCGGCGGATGCCGGAATTGATCGCATTCGACAGAGCGAAGTCGATGATCCGGGTCTTGCCGCCGAAATAGACGGCGGGCTTGGCGCGGCTGTCCGTCAGTTCGAGCAGCCGGCTCCCGCGCCCGCCCGCCAGGACATAGGCCATGGCGTCGCGAGCCAGGGGTGCGAACGGTCGTGAATCTGCCATTGTCCCTCCCTCGATGGCGAATTGCGCGCTCTCGCCGCGCTTCTTTTTGCTACCGCCTGCCCGAAACGGCCGGCGGGCGCCTTCGCCTCGTCAACTCAGAGTGAAGATAGGGCGGCGAGAGTCAAGGAGCATGGGGTCTGCGACGAACGAACATCGCCGCCGATCCTGCCGTTATGAAAGCTTTCGCTTCCTGCCGACGGCGCGGGAAAAGGCGCTCGCCGAAGATCCCACCCCGGCGACTGCCGCCACCACCGGCTTCAGCGCACCTTGCCGGGCCCCGCCTGCCAGATGTCCTTGGCATATTCCCGGATCGAGCGATCCGACGAGAACCATCCCATGCGGGCCGTATTGTGCACCGCCTTCGACTGCCACGCATCCTGCGTCAGGAACAGCCCATCGAGTTCCCGCTGGGTGTTCCAGTACGCTTCGAAATCGGCGCAGATCATCCACCAGTCGTTGTTGTAGAGGTTGGAGACGAGACTGTGATAGCGGGCCGGACTCTCGGGCGCGAAGACACCCGCGGAAATCGCGTCCAGCGCCTCGCGCAACAGCGGCGTCTCGTCGATGATCGAACGGCCGCTATGGGCCTCGCGCCGGCGCTGGGCGACCTCGTCGGCCGTCAGGCCGAAGATGAAGATATTGTCCTCGCCCAGATGTTCGAGCATCTCGACATTGGCGCCGTCGAGCGTACCGATGGTGAGCGCCCCGTTCAGCGCGAACTTCATGTTGCCGGTACCCGACGCTTCGAGGCCGGCTGTCGAGATCTGCTCGGAAAGGTCCGCAGCCGGCATGATGATTTCGGCGAGGCTGACATTGTAGTTCGGGATGAACACGATCTTCAGGAGATCGCGCACCGAGGGATCCGAATTGACGACCCGCGCGACGTCGTTGGCGAGATGGATGATCTCCTTCGCCTGGACGTAGCTCGGGGCGGCCTTGCCGGCGAAGATCTTGACGCGCGGCGTCCAGTCCTTCTCCGGATGGGCGCGGATCTGGTTGTAAAGGGCGATCGCCTCGATGATGTTGAGGAACTGGCGCTTGTATTCGTGAATGCGCTTGACCTGGATGTCGAAGATCGCACCCGGGTCGATGGTGATGGCGAGCCGGTCGGAGATGAGATCGGCGAGCCGCCCCTTGTTCGCCCGCTTCACGGCGGCGAACTTCTCCCTGAAGGCCGCATCGTCGGCGAGACCGTCGGCGTCCCTGAGCTTCTCGATGTCGTCGAGGAAACCGGGCCCGATCGCCTCGGTCAGGAGCCCTGTCAGGCCAGGGTTGCACTCCATCAGCCAGCGACGAGGCGTCACGCCGTTGGTCTTGTTCTGGATGCGCTCGGGATAGAGTTCGTGAAGGTTGCGGAACACCGTCTCCTTCATCAGCTCGGTGTGGAGGGCCGAGACGCCGTTGACCGCGTGGCTGCCGACGAAGGCCAGCTGCCCCATGCGCACACGCCGGCCGTTGCCCTCGTCGATCAGCGAGATCGCCGAGATCTGGGCGCCGTCGAAGCCGGTCTGGGAGGCCTCGCGAATGACGTCGGCATTGATCTGGTAGATGATCTGCATCTGGCGTGGCAAAAGCCGCTCGAACAGGTTGATCGGCCAGTGCTCCAGCGCTTCGGGCAGGAGTGTGTGGTTGGTGTAGCCGAAGGTCGCGCGGGTGATTTCCCAAGCCTTCGCCCACTCGTAGCCGTGGACGTCGACGAGCAGCCGCATCAGCTCGGCGACCGAAACGGCCGGGTGGGTGTCGTTGAGCTGGATCGCCACCTTGTCGGCGAGGTTGTCGAGACTGTCGTTCTCGCCGAGATGGCGGCGGATGATGTCCTGCAGCGAGGCGGCGGAGAAGAAATACTCCTGCCTGAGGCGCAGTTCCTGGCCGGCCTGGTGGGAATCGGCCGGGTAGAGCACCCGGGTGATCGCCTCTGCCTTGTTGGATTCGACCAGGGCGCCGATGTGATCGCCGGAGTTGAACGCGTCGAGCAGGATCGGATCGACGGCCTGGGCGCTCCACAGGCGCAGCGTGTTGACCTGGCTTCCGCGCCAGCCGACGATCGGCGTGTCGAAGGCGACGGCGAGAACCCGCTCGGCCGGCCGCCAGACGTGGCGGGGCGGCTTGCCCGGCTCCTGTTGGGTCAGCACCTTGCCGCCGAAGCCGATCTCGTAGCTCGAATCCCGCCGCTCGAATTCCCACGGATTGCCATGGACGAGCCAGGTCTCGGGCAGTTCGACCTGGGCGCCCTCGGCGATCTCCTGGCGGAAGAAGCCGTGGACGTAGCGAATGCCGTAGCCGACACCGGGCACGCCGGTCGAGGCCATCGATTCCATGAAGCAGGCGGCGAGCCGCCCGAGGCCGCCATTGCCGAGAGCCGCGTCCGGCTCCAGCAGCTCGACCATGTCGAGCTCGACATTGTAGCGCTTCAGCGCCTCGCGGATCGGGCCGGTCAGCTGCAGATTGTTGATCGCATCGCGCAGCATGCGGCCGATCAGGAACTCCATCGACAGGTAGTAGACCCGCTTGTCGCCGCTGTCGCGAACCCTGTCGGTCGAGGGAAACCAGTGATCGATGATCCGGTCCCGGACGACCAGCGTCACCGCCCGCAGCCAGTCGTATTTTCGCGCCTGTTCCGGGTGTTTGCAGATCGAATAGGTCAGCTTCTCGACGATCTGACGCGCGAGCGTGTCCGGGTCGTTCTGGCGCGGCTCGGGAACTTTCGCGCCGATCGGTTCGATCTTCGGTGTGGCTGACATCAGTGGTTCCTCATCGACTGGATTGCTGCGACGAGCCCGCGGGTGGAGCCGTCCCGGCCCTCGGCCGAGGCCTCCCCGGTGACGACCGGGACGAGATTATTCGCCAGTTCCTTGCCGAGTTCCACGCCCCACTGGTCGAAGGCGTTGATGCCGAAGAGCTGCGCCTCGACGAAGACCCGGTGTTCGTAGAGCGCGATCAGCGCCCCGAGCGTCGCCGGATCGAGCTTCGAATAGAGGATCGTGATCGACGGGCGATTGCCGGGAAACACCCGGTGAGGCGCGATGCGCTCGGCATCCTCGGGCGCGCGGCCGGCATCGAGAAGCTGCTGGCGGGCCTCCTCCAGCGTTCGGCCCTTCATCAGGGCTTCGCTCTGGGCGAGGCAGTTGGCGAGGAGGAGGTCTTGGTGAACCGCCATGTCGGCGCCCTCGTCGGCATTGGCACCGATCAGGAATTCGACGGGGATGACGTCCGTTCCCTGGTGGATCAGCTGGAAGAAGGCGTGCTGGCCGTTGGTACCGGGCTCGCCCCAGACGACGGGCCCGCTGATCGGAACCGCCTCGCCGTCGAGGCCGACGCGCTTGCCGTTCGATTCCATGTCGAGCTGCTGGAGATAGGCCGGGAAGCGGGCAAGGCGCTGGTCGTAGGGGATGATCGCCCGGGTCGGATGTCCCATCAGCGCCCGGTGCCAGTAGCCGACGAGGCCGAGAAGGACGGGAAGGTTCTCCTCCAGCGGCGCGGTCTTGAAGTGCTGGTCGATCTCGCGGGCGCCGGCGAGGAACGCCCGGAAGTCCTCCGGGCCGATCGCCAGCATCAGCGGCAGGCCGATCGCCGACCAGATCGAATAGCGGCCGCCGACCCATTCCCAGAAGCCGAAGGTCCGCTCCGATCCGATGCCGAAGGCGTCGACCTTGTCGAGGGCGGTGGAAACGGCGGCGAAATGGGCGCCCACCGCCGCTTCGCCGAGCGTGGCGACGATCCAGCGGCGGGCCGTCGCCGCGTTGGTCATGGTCTCGATGGTGGTGAAGGTCTTCGAGGCGATGACGAAGAGTGTCGTCTTCGGCTCCAGCCCCTTCAAGGTATCGGCCATGTGCGCGCCGTCGACATTCGACACGAAATGGGTGCGCGGGCCGTCGTGATAGGGGGCGAGCGCCAGCGTTGCCATCACCGGGCCGAGATCGGAGCCGCCGATGCCGATATTCACGACGTCGGTGATCAAGTCGCCGTCGGAACCGAGGATCTCGCCGTTGCGGACCTTGGTCGCGAAGTTCGACATTGCGGTGAGGACGCCCATCACCTCGGCGCTGACCGGATCGCCATCGGCGCGGTAGCCGTCGGCGGGTTCGGCCCGCAGCGCCATGTGGAGCACCGAACGATTCTCGGTGACGTTGATGCGCGCCCCGGAAAACATCGCGTCGCGTTTTTCCTCGACCTGGCGGGCTCTCGCCAGATCGAACAGCGCCGAACGGGTTTCGGCGTCGATGGCGGTCTTGGAATAGTCGAGGAGGAGGCCGGCGCCGCCGGCGGAAAACTCAGCGAAGCGGTTGGAGTCCGAGGCGAAAAGCTGCCGGATGCCAGCCGTCCGGGCCGCTTCGGCGCGCTCGGTCAGCGCGGCGAGACTTGCGGGAGAGGGGAAAGATGGGTTCGTGCTCATGCGACGGATCCGTTCGCTTGTCGATCGTCCCAGCCGGAACTTCGTCGGGCACCACTGACGATGCCCGCCGATCTCGACGTTGAATTTATGCCGTGAAAATAGGCAACCGGCAAGTCTGCCACGGAACTAGCCGGCCTGTACCATTCGAGTGCCCCTGCGAATGCCTGGATGCTTCTGGCGGCGATGAACCGACGAGGTCGGTCCATCCGAAGCAAAAAATAGGCTCCGCCATCGGCCCAGCTACCATGCGGGACTTGCATGTGCGTTGCGTCGTCGCGGCAAGTGCGACGTCGGGCACAGCGGGGCGGCCGCCGGGCAGTCGCAGGGTGGTCGACCGCTCAGTCGATCGTCACGGCCTTGGCGTTCATGAAGGCATGGATGCCTTCCTTCGACAGCTCCCGCCCGTAGCCCGAGCGTTTGACGCCGCCGAAGGGGAGCCGCGGATCGGAAGCGGTCATTCGGTTCACATGGGTCCCGCCGGTATCAAGGTCGCGGACGAAGCGCTCGATCTCGCCCGCCTCGTTCGTCCACACCGAGCCGCCGAGGCCGAAGTCGGAATCGTTGGACAACTCTATCGCCTCGTCGATCGAGGCGACCTTGAAGAAGATCGCGCAGGGACCGAACAGTTCCTCCCGATAGGCCGGCGCCTCCTTGCCGACGTTTTCGAGCATCGACGGCTTGAAGTAGAAGCCCTGCCCCTCGATCGGGCCGCCTGTCGTCAGGGTCGCGCCAGCCTTCACCGAGCGTTCGATCTGATCGCTCAAATCGTCGACGCCAGACTTCATCGCGACGGGACCGAGGTCGGTCGCCTCGTCCATCGGGTCGCCCACGGTCATCGCCTCGAGTTTCTCGCGATACCGAGCCGTGTAGTCGTCATAGACGTCGGCATGGACGATGAAACGCTTGGCCGCGATGCAGCTCTGGCCGTTGTTCTGCATCCGCGCGGTGACGCCGACGTCGACGGCCTTGCCAATGTCGGCCGAGGGCATGACGATGAACGGATCCGAGCCGCCGAGCTCGAGCACCGTCGTCTTGATCTCGGAGCCCGCCGTCGCGGCGACGGCAGCGCCGGCCGCTTCGCTGCCGGTCAGGGTCGCGGCGCGGATGCGGCGATCGCGCAGGATCGGCTCGACCTTCTTCGAGGAGATCAGCAGCGTCTGGAACACCCCTTGCGGCGCATCGGCCTCGAGCAGGATGTTCTCAATCTCGAGCGCGCACTGGCTGACGTTCGACGCGTGCTTCAACAGGCCGACATTGCCCGCCATCAGCGCCGGAGCGATGAAGCGGAAGCACTGCCAATAGGGGAAGTTCCACGGCATCACGGCGAGAACCGGGCCGATCGGCAGGTAGGCGACGTAGTTCTTCGAGGCGGGGCCGGGGCGTTCGTCGTCGGTGATCATCGCCTCGCCGTGCTCGGCGTAATAGCGACAGCCGACGGCGCATTTTTCCACCTCGGCGACGGCCTCCTTCAAGCGCTTGCCCATTTCGAGCGTGGCAATCCGGCCGAGTTCTTGCTTGCGCTGTTCCAGAATGTCGGCCGTGCGGCTGAGGAGCTCCGCCCGTCGGCTGAAGGGCGTCCGGCGCCAGTCCCGATAGGCGATTTCAGCGTTTTCCAGCGCTCGCTCGACGACGTCGTCGCCGTGCTCGGCGAAATCCTCGATGACTTCGCCCGTCGCGGGGTTGATGCTTTTCGGCATGATTGCTGTCCCGTCGCCGTTGCCCGCGGCTCTTCTTTGCCGCACGAGGGGCAAGTTAGGGTGCATCGCTCCGTGAGAAAGGCGGATGGATCAACCCGATGCCGCTTTCTCGCCCTGCGGCTTTCGTGCTGGGATCAATGCTGCCCGGCGGCAAGTCTGTCGGCGGCGCCCTTCAAGGATTTGACGGCGGCCTTGAACGGGGCAGGGTCGGCCTCTTCGGACATCCCGTGCTCGAGCTGAATGCGCCACGCCTCGATCGCGATCTGCTTCTGGGTTTCAGACAGCCTGTCGTCCGCCAGCAACTCGTCCGCAGAGCTGTAGGTGCCGAGCTGGGGATGTTTGTAGTGGGTGGCGGGGGGAAGCGGCGTCTGCATGTTCGGGTCTTCTTGTCGCCATTCGTCTGTCGTATCCGCGTCGATCGCCGAAAGGAGCGGACCGCGGCACCGAGATTTTTGATTTCATCTAGGCAGCAATGAGCTCGAAAACGTTGTGCCAAAATGCCGCAGCGCCTCACTTTTCTTTATCGACGGGCATTTCGCAGCAAGAAATCGGGGGTACATCCGCTTTGATCCTGCCATTTGCAACCGATTTCGAAGATTTTATTTATTTTGATTCTCTTAGGAGCTTTGAGTTGAAATAGTGGAATCCCGAATCTGGAAACTGAGGGAATTACCCTGAAGCAGTGAGAATGCTGGGGGTTGAGGATCGCGATTTTCATCAAGCCTCCGGTCAGGCCTCGAAAACCGCGATGTGCTCAACGAATGGCGCGTCGGCGTCCTCGTCTAATCGTATCAGATTTTGCCGGCGGCCAGCTTTGCGGCGGCGTCATCGAGCGATTTGCTGGTGGTCTTTACCTGCGGTGCATCGGGCTCGTTCAGCAGGACATGCTTCAAGGACGACCGCCATTCGTCCAGCACCGTGCGCTTTTCATTGTCGGTGAGGCGATCGTCGTTCAGAACCGCTTCAGGATTGTCGTAATTTCCGTGCGTCGGATGAGAGAAACGAGCGTATTTCATCGCTTCGGTTGCCACGGATCTGTCCTCCTTCTCTTGCCATTGCTTCTGCGTGCCAAGCCGATGCACGGCGAAGCATCGGGCACGCGGTCTCATGGGCTAACGAACGGGCTGGACGATGGTTTCGGCTCCCATCCGCGCCGGTGAGAAGCGCCGAATCCGGTCGGGCTCAGATCTCCAGCCGGCACCTTCTGTCGAGGCGGAACTCCTGCAGATTGTCGTCGCCGGCGCGGTCGACGACCAGGAAATCCGAAACGTCCTCGAGCGCCAGCAGCGGATGGTGCCAGACGGACCGGGCATAATTGACGCCCTGGGTTCCGCCCGCCAGAAAGGCGTGGATCTCGCCCGGACGGCCGGCATCGTCGCTCGCCACCACCACCAGCCACGGCCGGCCCGAGATCGGATAGAAAGCCTGGCTGGCGAGAGGGTGACGCTCGAACATCGCGATGTCCAGCGGCAGCCTCCGCGGCTTTGCCCGGAAGATCGAAATCGCCGGCCGACCGGCGTCCGGCGCGACGTCGACCTTGGCGAGGTCGTGAAAGCGCGTCGCCATGCCCTCGTTGATGACGAGTTCGTCGGCACCTTCGGTTTGGAGAACTTCGCCGAACCGAGCGAAGGCGGCCTTGGTCAAAGGCTGGGGCCGAATGATGTCCATCAGGCCTTCTTTCCGTAAAGGCGCAGGCGCGAGACGCCGCCATCGGGGAAGATATCGAGGCGGACATGAGTGACCGGCTGATCGAGCGGCGCAGCGTTGAACTTTTCGACGTGATGCGCCTTCAGCTTGGCCTCCTCGACGATCGCCGGCCAGGAGCGGCTGGCGGCGTCGATCGCTTCGAGCGTCGTCTCGTCGTCGAGCCGGCCGGCCCGCAAGGAAAAGCGGTCGGGGAAATTTCCCTTGAAGTGGTTCGTGTCGATGGCGATGCGTTCGATCCTGCCGGCCGTCCCGAGCTTCAGGACGCACCAGTCGTTGCCGGGGACCCGGCGGCGGGCGGTCTCCCAACCGTCTGCCATGACCGGCGCCCGGCCCGGCGCCAGCATGTTGGCGGGATGGCCGTAATGCGCGTCGTTCCAGGCGACGGCGGTGCCGCCGTTCTCCATCGCCGCGAGATCCACGGTCTCGTCCGGGGATACGAGGCTCCAGTCCTTTTCGATCGTGCCATAGACGCGCAGGCGCGCGACGCCGCCATCGGGAAAGATGTGCAGCTTCAGCCAGCGAACCGGCCGGTCGTCGGCGATGGGAAAGAGGTTGTGGCCGTCGCCCTTGAGGGCAGCGCGGGGAACGAGCGGGAACCAGTCCCCGTCGCCCGGCTCTTCCGCCGTGTCGGCGGCCTCGATCATGACTTCCGGCGGATAGTTGCCGGTGAAGAACGAGGTGTCGACGTCGATCGCCGCGATCCGGCCGCGCTGGCCGAGGCGGATGACGGCGTGGTCATGCCCGGCGGTCCGCTTGCGGCGGGACTCCCAGCCGTCCATCCATTTGCCGTGGTCGTCGAAGCGGTCCGGATAGAAGACCGGCGGCGCGGGATCGATCATCCGGGACTTGTCGGCGAAGAAGTCGTCGGTCGCGAAGGTGACCGTGGTGCCGAGCCGGGGTTGAGCGAGGTCGATGGTGCGGCGCGTGAGTTCCTCCGCCTCGGGCAGGGGCTTGGCGGTCAGGAAGCGTTCGGAACTCATGAATTGCGGCCTTCGAAGATGGAGTGGATGCGAAGCCGTGCGATCTTTTCCACCTCCCGGCAAGCGGTGGCGAATTCTTCGGTCGGCTCGTTGTCGACCCTCCGCTCGAAGGCGGCAAGGATTGCGGTCTTGTCGAGCCCCTTTACGGCGATGATGAAGGGAAAGCCGAAGCGCTCGACAAAGCGCCGGTTGAGTTCGGTGAAGTCGGCGAGTTCGTCCGGCGTCAGCCTGTCCAGGCCGGCGCCGGCCTGCTCGGCTTTCGACTGTTCGGTGAGGTCGCCGGCCAGCGCCAGCCTGCCGGCGAGGTCCGGATGCGCCTTCAGCACCTCAAGCCGTTCGGCCTCGCCGGCCTCGCGAAAGACGGCGTTCATTGCCCGGGAGAGGCCGGCCGGCGTGTCGTGGGCGTCGGCGAGGCCGGACTTGAACGCCCGTTTGGCGACGAAGGGTGAGTGCTCGAAGACGCCACCGAAGGTCTCGACGAATTCGGCCTTCTTCATGCGGCTTGGCCGGAACCGTGGGGTGTAGGGAAAGTGTTCGCGCCAGTGGTTTGCGATGTCGATCCGCCGCGCCACCCAGACGTCGGGCTTGGACTTCACATAGTCGAGGAAGCGGGCGAGGGCGGCGGCGCGGCCGGGACGACCGACCAGCCGGCAGTGCAGGCCGACATTCAAGAGCTTCGCCCGGCCGGCTTCGCCCTCCGCATAGAGCGCATCGAAGGCGTCCTTCAGATAGGCGAAGAACTGATCGCCCGAATTGAAGCCCTGCGGCGTCGCGAAACGCATGTCGTTGGTGTCGAGGGTGTAGGGAATGATCAGATGCGGCCCGTGCGGGCCCTCCACCCAAGAGGGCAGGTCGTCGGCATAGCTGTCGGAGGAATAGGCGAAGCCGCCTTCCTCCATCACGAGCTTCAGCGTGTTGGCGGAGGGCTTGCCCTGGTAGATGCCGAGGGGACGCGACCCGGTGACCGCCGTGTGGATGCGGACGGCATCCAGGATGTGCCGGCGCTCTTCCTCTTCCGAAAAATCCTTGTATTCGAGCCAGCGGAGGCCATGGCTGGCGATCTCCCAGTCCGCCTCCAGCATCGCCTCGACGGCTTCCGGATTGCGCTGGAGGGCAAGGGCGACGCCGTAGACGGTGACCGGCATGTCCCGTTCGGTGAACATCCGCCACAGCCGCCAGAAGCCGGCCCGCGAGCCGTATTCGTAGAGCGACTCCATGTTGAGGTTGCGCTGGCCGGGCCAGGGCTGCGCGCCGACGATCTCGGACAGCAGCGACTCGGAGGCCGGGTCGCCGTCGAGGATCGAGCTTTCCCCGCCCTCCTCGTAGTTGACGACGAACTGGACGCAGATCCTGGCATGGCCCTCGCCGGACGGGTTCGGCCATTGCGGATCGGGCGGCGTCCGGCCGTAGCCGATGAGATCGCGGGGATAGCGCTTCGTCATGGGGGATCGCTTCGTGGAATGTCGACCCGACAAGGGGTAGCGGCAGACGGGCGGCGGATCAATCGCGGAGGGCGACACCCTTCGCGTCGGGCGATCGCCGTCTCACTCCACCGGCTCGACCTGAAGCACCGCACTCTCGGCGCCGACGATCCGCACCCGCGTGCCCTGTGGAAGATCCGGCCCCGAAACGCTCCACCACGAATCCTCGATCGCCACACGTCCTCGGCCGGCGACGATCGCCTCTGACAATGTGGCCTCGCGGCCGATCAGGCGGCCGGTGCGGCGGTTGAGCGGCGGGCCCTCGTCCTTCACCGGCTCGCGCCCGTACCAGCGCCGGCCGAGATAGATGCAGACCGCAGAGACGACGATGAAGGCGATCACCTGCTGCGGCCAGTCGAACCAGGCGCCGACGAAGAAGGCGTTGGTGCCGACGATGAGGGCGGCGATGCCGAAGAAGATCAGATAGGCGCCGGGGGCCACGACCTCCAGGATCAGGAGGACCAGCCCGGCGATCCACCAGCCATAGTTCGCGAGGGTCTCGATGAGCGCATCCATCGCGGTCACCCGGCCGCGTCGGGCTCGCCCGTTCCGCTGGGCGGAACGGAGAAGCGTTGGCGGCCCTGCCGCGGCCGCGGAGCGGTCGGCGGGACAGTCGGGCCGGCGTCCTCGCCGAAGGTGGCGCGAGCGATCTCGGCGATGCCGGCGACCGAGCCGATCAGCGAGGAGGCTTCGAGCGGCATCAGAATGACCCGCTGGTTCGGCGCCGAGGCGAGCTTGGCCAGCGCTTCGGTGTATTTCTGGGCAACGAAGTAGTTGATCGCCTGGACGTCACCGGCGGCGATCGCCTCGGAGACGAGCCGCGTCGCCGTGGCTTCCGCCTCGGCCAGCCGCTCGCGAGCCTCGGCCTCGCGATAGGCCGCCTCGCGCTTGCCCTCGGCCTGCAGGATCTGGCCCTGCTTCTCGCCTTCGGCCCGAAGGATCGCGGCATTGCGCGAGCCCTCCGCCTCGAGGATCTCGGCGCGCTTCTCGCGCTCGGCCATCATCTGGCGGGCCATCGCGTCGACGAGGTTCTTCGGCGGGTTGATGTCCTTGATCTCGATGCGGGTGATCTTGATGCCCCAGGAGTGCGAGGCCTGGTCGACGACATGCAGGATCTTCTCCGAGATGGTGTCGCGGTTGGACAGAAGATCGTCGAGATCCATCGAGCCCATGACCGAGCGCAGGTTGGTCATGACGAGGTTGAGGATGGCGTTCTCGAGGCCCGAAACCTCGTAGGCCGCCGATTTGGCGTCGAGGATCTGGTAGAAGGCGACGCCGTCCGCCGCGACGGAGGCATTGTCGCGGGTGATCACCTCCTGGGTCGGAACGTCGAGTACCTGCTCCATCATGTTGATCTTGCGACCGACGCGCTCGATGAACGGAATGAGGACCGAGAGCCCTGGTTCAAGCGTCCGGGTGTAGCGACCGAAATTCTCGACCGTGTAATTGTAGCCCTGAGGCACGATCTTGATCGTCGACACCAGGACGACGACGGCGACGAACAGGACGACGATGAGGAGGATTGTGCCGGATGTGAGCATGAGGATCTCCCGAGCCGGCGGGTTCCGGCTGTCTTGCTTCGTGCGCCGGTCGACTATCGCCTGATCATGGAGGAACGCAAGCGCCGCCCCGATGAGGCGGCGCCTGATGGCGGGATGTTGATCCCTCGGCGGACGCGGCGACCTCCGGCGCTCACCGCGCCGTTCGTCAGAGGACGCTGCGCAGCACGACGAAGCCGAGGGCGGAAAGGACCGCCGCGACGGGGAGGGTGACCACCCAGGCGAAGGCGATCGGCTTCATCAGGTCCCAGTTGGTGTAGTTGTTGACGAGACCGATGCCGAGCACCGCGCCGATCAGGATGTGGGTCGAAGACACCGGCAGGCCGAGGATCGAGGCGAAGAGCACCACCGCCGAGGCGGAGAGTTCGGCCGAAAAACCCGAGGCGGGGTGGATGGTCGTGAGGTTGTGGCCGACGGTCTGGATGACGTTCTTGCCGATGAACCAGAGCCCGACGATCAAGGCGACGCCGAAGGTGATCATCGCGATGGTCGGCACGGGGGCGCTCTGGCCGACGGTGCCGGTGCGCAGGACGTCGAGAATCGCGGCGAAGGGGCCGATGGCATTGGCGATGTCGTTGGAGCCGTGGCTGAAGGCAAAGCCAGCCGCGGTGAAGACCTGCATCCAGGAGAACAAGAGGAAGGTGGCACGGCCGAGCTCGCGGTCCTTCAGCGAGCGGGCGAACACGTAGACGGCAAGCCAGACGGCGGCACCCACCATGGCGAGGATCAGCCCGTCCTGCAGCAGGCTGAGGTCGAGGTCGAGATTGCCGAGGCCCTTGGAGAGCAGCATGCCGGCGATCACCATCGCACCGACGGCGGCGATCGGCGGGATGAGGCTTTCGATCGCCCGGTGCGGGTGGAGCGCCTTGCGCTGGCGCTCGAACTGCCTGAGCTTGCGAAAATAGTCGGATTCGAGGTCTTCCGCCTCGAAGTCGCGGTCCGCCATGATGTGGGCGTCGCGCGCCATGGTGTGGGTGTAGGAGATCTGCTGGATTTCCGACAGCCGCTCGAAGGCTTCCTTGTGTCGGCGGGCATGCTCGCGCTTCTGCCGCCGGATCGCCTCGAGCTTTTCTTCCGCCGCGTCGTTGTAGGCGAGGACGTGCTTCTTGATCTCCCGGAAGAGGAAGTAGGCGATGATGCCGCCCAGCGCCGGCGACAGCACCCAGGAAATGACGATCTGCCCGACCTTGCCCCATTGGACGAGTGAAAAGGCGGTGTCCGAGCCGCTCGACAGGACCCCGAGGGTGATCGAGGAGCCGACGATGGCGCCGACGATCGAATGGGTGGTGGAAACCGGCCAGCCGCGATTGGAGGCGAACATCAGCCAGAGCGCCGCAGCGATCAGCGCCGACATCATGATGTAGATGAAATCCGCCGGCTCGACCGCCATGCGGGAGAGATCGACGATCCCGTCGCGGATCGTGTCGGTGACGCTGCCGCCGGCGATGATCGCGCCCGAAACCTCGAAGATCGCCGCGATCGCCAGAGCCTGCCGGATGGTCAGCGTGCCGGCGCCGACGCTGGTGCCGAAGGAGTTGGCGACGTCGTTGCCGCCGATGTTGAAGGCCATGAAGACACCGAAGATCGTCGCGAGCACGAGGACGATCGGGAAGTGACCTTCAGTGTAGCCGGACGCCCACCAGAGGAAGTAGGCCGTCACGCCGACGAGGAGGACGAGGAAGACGATCCCGAGACGTGATAGGTCGAACGTGCCGCCGGAGTCCTCGTTCGCCGCTTGAGCTTCTGTCGCCATTGACCGACCTTTCTCGGGTTGCACGACGCATGGTCCTGCAGAACCTCACCGCGCGAGATCCTTGCCGAGAAAGTTAATCAGCTTATTTTACAATCGCATGACGGAGTGCAGCTTGCCCTCCGCAGGCCTCGGCCTCAGTCGAGCCAGCCGCGCAGCTCGCGGCGCACCATCGCCTCGATGACGTCCATGCCGGCCTCCGAATCGTTGAGGCAGGGAATGTGCGAGAAGTTCTGGCCGCCCGCTTCGTGGAAGATCTCGCCCGCCTCGCCTGCAATCTCCTCCAGCGTTTCGAGGCAGTCGGAGACGAAGCCGGGATTGAGGACCGCGATGTTCTTCACGCCCTCCTTCGCCAGCTTTTCCACCGTCTTGTCGGTGTAGGGCTGCAGCCACTCCTCCGGCCCGAAGCGGGACTGGAAGGTGGTGATCAGCCGTCCCTTCGGCCAGCCGAGCCGCTCGTCGAGCAGCCGCGAGGTCTTCTGGCAGTGGCAGTGATAGGGATCGCCCTTGCGGAAATAGCTCTGCGGGATGCCGTGATAGGAGGCGATGACGTGTTCCGGCTCGAAATCGAGGGTGGCGAGATGGCTCTCGATCGAGCGGGCGAGGGCGTCGATGTAGACCGGCTCGTCGTGATAGGCCGGCACCGTGCGCACCGCCGGCATCCAGCGCTGGGCCATCATGTGCTCGAAGAACTTGTCGTTCACCGTCGCCGTGGTCGAAGCCGAATATTGCGGATAGAGCGGGTAGACGAGGATGCGGTCGCAGCCTTGGCTCATGAGATAGTCGGTGCGCTCGGCGATGGACGGGTTGCCGTAGCGCATCGCCCAGTCGACGACGATCTCGCCATGGCCGGCCATTCGCACGGCGAGCTTTTCGCCTTGGGCCCGCGTGAAGGTGCGCAGCGGCGATTCGTTGCGCTCCTTGTTCCAGATCTCGGCATAGGCGGCGCCGGACTTCTTCGGCCGGGTGTTGAGGACGATGCCGTAGAGGATCGGATACCAGGCGATGCGCGGCCACTCGATGACGCGCTTGTCGGAGAGGAACTCCTTCAGATAGCGCCGCATCGGCTTGAAATCGGTGCCGTCGGGTGTGCCCAGATTGACGAGGAGAACGCCGATCTTCGCCGTCTTGACCGGCGGGTGGCCGGCTGGAAGAGGGCCGGTCGCCCGTTCGGCGACGGTCTGTGTGAGAGCGTTCATCCTGCCATTCCGATCGATTGCGTTGTCCTCGGTCCGCGGCGGATAGACCGGCGATCGCCCGGCGCGACGAAACGGGACGTCGTGGGGCAAGCCGCCGAACAAGCGCGGAGCCTGCCTCGGGCCCTCGAAATATAGGGGGAGCGGGACGGAATTTGAACGAGAAGAAATGAAAAGACCGCCGCTTCGCGCCGAACGGTCCTCTCATGACGAAAAGGGCGAAGCCTCGGGGGGGGCTTCGGCCCGGCTCAGGCCCGCGAGAACTCGAAGCGCGTCCCGGTCGAGGAGGCGCAGGCGAGGCGATTGGCCTGGACGAGATTGCAGTTCGCCGACTGCTGCTGATTCGTCGTCCGCGAGGTGTAGAGGATGTTGATCTGGCCGGGGCCGAGATCGGAGTAGGTGCCTGTGGCGAGGACGCCCCCGGTGCCCTGTTCGACCGAGGCGAAGCGGCCGTTGTTGAAGGTCGCCGCATAGGCCACCGGCCCGCCGATGGCGTTCCACCGGCCCTCGACGCCCTGGGGCTGGGGCGCGACCGTGGCCCGCTCGCTCGTCGTGCAGGCACCGAGCGCCAGCGCGACGAAGGTGATGGCGACTGCCGTCTTGCGTGTCCGCATCAAAAAACCTCGTTCAGGACGGTCGGCGGCGACACGAGGCCGCATCGCCGCACTTGGCAGGACGGGGTCTCGTCTTTCCCGAGATCTCCCGCAAGTGTTTCAGAACGACACGCGGCGACGGTCAAGACGAAATCGACCACGCACCCGCGCTTTTTGCCGCGTTCCGATGAAAAACGGCAGCGTGGACGGCTGGTTCCGCCCCGTCAGCGGACCAGGATGTTCCTGAACTGCCAGGGATCCTTTTCGTCGATGTCCTCCGGGAAGAGGCCTGGCCGGTCGACTAGCGGATTCCAGTTGGTATAGAAGCCCTTGACCGGGCCAAGATAGGGCGTCTGCACTTCCAGGCAGCGCTTGTAGTCCATCTCGTCGGACTCGACGATGCCGGCCTCGGGGTTCTCCAGCGCCCAAACCATGCCGGCGAGCACCGCCGAGGTCACCTGCAGGCCGGTGGCGTTCTGGTAGGGTGCGAGCTCGCGGGTCTCCTCGATCGACAGCTGCGAGCCGTACCAGTAGGCGTTCTTCTCGTGGCCGTAGAGGAGGACCCCGAGCTCGTCGATACCGTCGACGATCTCGGTCTCGTCGAGGACGTGCAGTTCCGGCTGGATCTTGCCGGCGGCGCCGAAGAGTTCGTGCAGCGAGAGTACCGCGTCGTTGGCCGGGTGATAGGCGTAATGCGCGGTCGGGCGATAGGTGACCTCGCCGTCCTTATTGTGATGCGTGAAGTAGTCGGCGATCGAGATCGACTCGTTGTGGGTCACCAGGAAGCCGTATTGCGCCCCCGGGGTCGGGCACCAGGAGCGCACGCGGGTGTTGGCGCCCGGCTGCTCCAGGAAGATCGCCGCCTGGCAGCCCTTCTTGTGGCGGCTGGCGTTCTTCGGCATCCACTTTTCATGGGTGCCCCAGCCGAGCTCCGAGGGCTGCATGCCCTCCGACAGGAAGCCCTCGACCGACCAGGTGTTCCAGAAGACGTTCATCGGCTTCGGCGACTTGGCGCGCTGGGTGTCCCGCTCGGCAATGTGGACGCCCTTGACACCCGCCTTCTTCATCAGTTTGGCCCAGCCCTCGCGATCGTCGAAGGACGGCTCGTCGAATTCCATGCCGGTGTCCCGGGCGATGTCGACCAGCGCCTTCTTGACGAACCAGGAGACCATGCCCGGATTGGCGCCGCAGCAGGAGACCGCCGTCGTGCCGCCGGGGTTCTTCTTCTTCTCCTTGCGGACGGTTTCGCGCAGGGCGTAGTTCGTCCGCTCGGCGTTCGACATGTTCTTGTCGAAGTAGAAGCCGAGCCAGGGTTCGACGACGGTGTCGATGTAGAGGACGCCGAGCTGGCGGCAGAGCTTGATCAGATCGAGCGAGCCGGTGTCGACGGAGAGGTTGACGCAGAAGCCCTGGCCCTCGCCCTCGGTCAGGAGCGGCGTCAGGAGCTCCTCGTAGTTCTTGCGCGTCACGGCCTCGTTGACGAAGCGGATGCCCTTTTCGTCGAGCAGTCCACGGACGTTCGCATCGGGGTCGATGACGACCAGCCGATTGCGGTCGAAATCGAAATGCCGCTCGATCAGCGGCAGGGTGCCCTTGCCGATCGAGCCGAAGCCGATCATCACGACGGGGCCGGTGATCTTGGCGTGGACCGGATACTGCTTGTCGGCCATGTTCGCTTCAACTCCTTTGGCGCGGGTGAGGACGCCAGGCGGGGAGCCCGGACGCTCGCGTCGGGCTACGGTTGGCGCCGCGCTAGACGGTTTCGCCGTCAAATAAAAGCGAAATGTCGGCTTCAAGCCAAAAAGCCGATCGGCGGGATCGATCGCGCGGCACCGGTCCCCGTCCGGTGCCGCGTCTCCGCGGTCCCGCGCTCGTCGACTTGCCTCCGGAGAGGCCGGCCGCCGCTGCCGGAGAGGGCGGCGAACGGCGTCATGCGACATTTTTTCAAGACTCTGGCGGGACACACGGATTTTAATCGATTGGCATCCACCGCGTCGTCTGGACGCCGCGGCGTTATGCCTACAAAAGAAGCGGCAGGCATCGCTCCGCCATGCGTTCTTGTTTCCCCGTCGTTTGCCGAAGGACATCGATATCATGCTCAGAACTGAAGTCGTGCGGAACATTCTCTCCTGGTACGAAGGTGAGACCCCGGGGCTGAAGAGCAACCTTTCACGGCTCCTGATGCATGGACGCCTGGGCGGCACCGGCCGGGTCGTGATCCTCCCGGTCGATCAGGGCTTCGAGCACGGCCCGGCGCGCTCCTTCGCCCAGAACCCCGCCGCCTACGACCCGCATTACCTCTACGAACTGGCGATCGAATCAGGCGTCTCCGGCTATGCGGCGCCGCTCGGTCTGCTCGAACAGGGCGCCGACACCTTTGCCGGCGAAGTACCGCTGATCCTCAAGGTGAACAGCGGCAACGGTCTCGTCTCCAATCAGGACCAGGCGATCACCGGTACGGTCGAGGACGCGATGCGGCTCGGCTGCGTCGGCGTCGGCTTCACCATCTATCCGGGTGCCGAGGCATCCTACGACATGATGGAGGAATTGCGCGAGATCAGCCATGAGGCGAAGTCCCGCGGCCTGATCTCCGTCGTCTGGTCCTATCCGCGCGGCGGCAAGGTGACCAAGGACGGCGAGACCGGCCTCGACATCATCGCCTATGCGGCGCACATGGCCGCGCTGATGGGCGCGACGATCATCAAGGTGAAGCTGCCGACGGCGCATGTCGATCTCGACGCGGCGAAGCCTGTCTACGAGAAGAACGGGATCAAGGGCGAGACGGCGGCCGACCGGGTCCGCCACATCATGCAGGCTTCCTTCAACGGCAAGCGCATCGTCGTCTTTTCCGGCGGCGCGGCGAAGAACACCGAGGAGCTGCTCGAAGAGGTCCGCGGCATCCGCGAGGGCGGCGGCAACGGCTCGATCATCGGCCGCAACTCCTTCCAGCGCTCGAAGGAAGACGCGATCGCCCTGCTGAACCAGGTGATGGACATCTACGCCTGATCCTGCCGGGCAAGGCTGCGACCCGCTCCTCGGGTGCCGCAGTCTTGTGGGCGAGCTGATTTCGTCACGAACGCCGCGGCAGCTTCCTGCCGCGGCGTTCTTGGTTAAGATCGCCGGATGAAGATTGCGCGGCCCATTGACTGCAGGCGTATCGGACGGAGCTCGCCGGGCGCTTCGGGGCGGCGTTTTTCCGGGGCCCTCGTCCGGCGAATGGTGTTGCTGTCGGTGCTTCTCGTGCCCTTGCCGCCCGTCGCCTCGGCCGCCGAACTCCTGATGTTCGAGCAGCGGGGCTGCCCGTTCTGCCGAAAGTTCGACGCCGAGATTGCACCGGATTATCCGCAGAGCCGCATCGGCAGGATCGCGCCGCTGCGCCGGGTCGACATCTATGAGGACCGTCGCGGCGGCATCGCCGGTCTGACGCCGGCAGTCTTCACCCCCACCTTCGTTCTCGTCGGTGACGACGGCCATGAGGTCGGCCGGCTGGAGGGATATCCCGGCCAGCGGTGGTTCTATCCGGAGATCGAGGCGATCCTCGACGGCATGTCGGAAGAAGCCGGGACAGATGGCGGCAAGACGGGCGCCCTCGACAAGACGCCGGCAGCAGAGGCGAAATAGCGCCACCTTCATTCGTCGTCGACCTGTCGCGGCTCTTCGTATCGGCATGCCTGAGGCACAGCGAGGATTACGAAGGATCCAGACAGCTCCTCGATGCAGTCGCGGCGGCAGCTGCGGCCCCACGCCACATCTGATGACGAACTGCACAAAGTCATTGCATGCCTACCGATTGGTAACCGGGATGTGAACGGGAATGTCATCACTGCGACCGTTGGCACTCAACCCTCTGGCGAACCATGACTTTCGGGAATGGGGTCGAAAGCCGGGAGATCGAACTACCTTGCCCGGACTGCGCCAAGCAGGTCATTTCGACCAATACTGCCGCAGCGGCAGGTAATGGCGGGCTGATTGCGAGGCAGTCGTAGCAACCCGGCCACAGCAAAGCCGTGAAACCTGTGCTAGGTTGTCTGCGTTAGGGCAATGCGTGAGCAGCGGCCGCCCCATTCCTCCCATTGGGCACGGCTGCACATGCCCGAGTAGCAGACGGCCGCAACGGGTGTTGCCTCCCAGCGCCCTGGCCGTGATCCAGAGAAGAAGAAGAGCCCGGTGGTCTCCTCCCACACCGGGCTCTTCTTTTTGGTCCCGGGGCGAGAGCCGCCCGCATCCCGCGATCCTCGTTCGTTTGCAGCCGTAGCCGGTTTTCCGCGACGGCAGGCTGTGGCAATGGGTTCCCACCTTGCGTATGCTGCCGCCAAAACGACCGACCAGAGGGAGAAAGCCTTGAGCGACTACAATTCCGACATCGCCATTGCGCGCGCCGCGAAGAAGAAGCCGATCAAGGAAATCGCCGGGCGCCTCGGCATGTCGGAAGAGGACATCGTTCCCTATGGCCACGACAAGGCGAAGATCGCCGCGCCGTTCCTCAAATCGCTGGAAGGCCGGCCGGACGGCAAGCTGATCCTCGTCACAGCGGTGAACCCGACCCCGGCCGGCGAAGGCAAGACGACGACCACCGTCGGTCTCGGCGACGGCCTCAACCGCATCGGCAAGAACGCTCTCATCTGCATCCGCGAGGCCTCGCTCGGCCCCTGTTTCGGCGTCAAAGGCGGGGCGGCCGGCGGCGGCTATGCGCAGGTCGTGCCGATGGAGGAGATGAACCTCCACTTCACCGGCGACTTCCACGCGATCACCACGGCGCACAATCTGCTCTCGGCGATGATCGACAACCACATCTACTGGGGCAACGAGCTGCAGATCGACAGTCGCCGCGTCACCTGGCGCCGCGTCCTCGACATGAACGACCGGGCGCTGCGCCAGATCACGGCTTCTCTGGGCGGTGTCGCCAATGGTTTTCCGCGCGAGACCGGCTTCGACATCACCGTCGCCTCCGAGGTGATGGCGATTCTCTGCCTGTCGGAGGACCTGAAGGATCTGGAACGGCGTCTCGGCGACATCATCGTCGCCTATCGCCGCGACAAGACCGCGATCACCGCCCGCGACCTCAAGGCCGACGGCGCGATGGCGGTGCTCCTGAAGGACGCGATCCAGCCGAATCTCGTCCAGACGCTGGAGAACAACCCGGCCTTCGTCCATGGCGGGCCCTTCGCCAACATCGCCCATGGCTGCAACTCGGTCGTCGCCACCAAGGCGGCGCTGAAGCTCGCCGATTACGTCGTCACCGAGGCCGGCTTCGGTGCCGATCTCGGGGCGGAGAAGTTCTTCGACATCAAGTGCCGCAAGGCCGGGCTGAAGCCCGCCGCAGCCGTCGTCGTCGCGACGGTCAGGGCGATGAAGATGAATGGCGGCGTCGCGAAAGCCGATCTCGGCGCCGAGAACGTCGAGGCGGTGAAGGCCGGCTGCGCCAATCTCGGCCGCCATGTCGAGAACGTCAAAGGCTTCGGCGTGCCCGTCGTCGTCGCGATCAACCATTTCTCCGCCGACACCGAGGCCGAGATCGCCGCGGTGAGAGATTATGTCGCCACGCTGGGCTCCGAGGCGATCGTCTGCCGCCACTGGGCCGAGGGGTCGGCCGGGATCACCGGGCTTGCCGAGAAGGTGGTGGAACTCGCCGATGGCGGCACCGCCGATTTCAAGCCGATCTATCCCGACAAGATGGGCCTGTTCGAGAAGATCGAGACGGTGGTCAGGACGATCTATCGCGGCAAGGAGGTGACGGCCGACCAGTCCGTCCTCGACCAGCTGAGCGCCTGGGAGGAAGCCGGCTACGGCCAATTGCCGGTCTGCATGGCGAAGACCCAGTATTCCTTCTCGACCGATCCGACGAAGCGCGGGGCTCCCGAGGGCTTCAGCGTGCATGTCCGTGAGGTTCGGCTGTCGGCCGGCGCCGGTTTCGTCGTCGCCATCTGCGGACAGATCATGACCATGCCGGGCCTGCCCTCGCAGCCGGCGGCCGAATCGATCTATCTGAACGACAACGGCGAGATCGAAGGCCTGTTCTGACCCTTCCGGAGCGCGGATGACTGCCATTACCATCGCCGGTGCGCTGAAGCGCTTCGGCAGCGGCGTCGCGGTGGACGACGTCTCGCTCGACATCGCCGAGGGCGAGTTCGTCGCGCTGCTCGGGCCGTCTGGCTGCGGCAAGACGACGCTGCTTCGCCTGATCGCAGGCTTCGAGACGCTGAGTGCCGGCTCGATCTGCTTCGGCGACCGGCTGGTTGCCGGAGAGGGCGCTCACGTCCCGCCGGAAAAGCGCAAGGTCGCCATCGTCTTCCAGTCCTACGCCCTGTGGCCGCACATGACGGTGGCCGAGAACGTCGGCTATGCGCTGCGGGTGCGAGGGCTGGGCAAGGCGGAGCGCCGGATCAAGATCGGCGAGGCGCTCTCGGCGGTCGAACTCTCCGGCTTCGAGGCACGGCGTCCGGCCGATCTCTCCGGCGGCCAGCGCCAGCGGGTCGCGCTCGCGCGCTGCCTCGCCATGGATCCGGCCGTCATCCTGCTCGATGAGCCGCTGGCCAATCTCGACGTCCATCTGCGGGCCTCGATGGAGGAGACCTTCCGCGCCTTCCACGAGCGCACCGGCGCCACCATGGTCTACGTCACCCACGACCAGGCCGAGGCGATGGCCATGGCCGACCGCATCGCGGTGATGGAAAAGGGGCGCATCTTGCAGGTCGCGGATCCTGCGACGCTCTACGATCGGCCGACCAGCGAAGGCGTCGCCCGTTTCGTCGGCAATGGCCGGGTGGTGGACTGTGTCATCCTCGGGCCGGCAGGCGGGGACCAGAGCCGGGTCCAGCTGTTCGGCGCAGAATCTCTCGTCAGGGCGAGCATCGGTGCCCAGGCCTCCGGCAGCGGGCGTCTGGCGCTGAAGCCGGAAAGGCTGGCGATCGGCGAGTCGGGTTTCGCCGCCAGGGTCCGCAAGGCGGTCTTCAAGGGCTCGCACACCCTGTACGAGATCGAGCCGGAGGCGGCGCCGGGATTGCTCCTGCCGCTCCCGTCGAACGAGCGGCTGGCGATCGGCGAGGTCGTCCGTGTTTCGGTTCGAGGCGGCTGGCTGCTCCCAGCCGGTGCGGGTGCGGCGCCCCTTGCCGAGGCCGCCTGAACGCACCGCCTTCAGCCGCCGAAGCGCCTTCGGCGGCCCCCTCAATCCGCCCAGGGCAACACACCGCGCGGCAGCCGCCGCGCCAGCAGCGCCGTGACACCCATGATCGCGACGATCGCCACCACCGTCACCACCGCGACGGCCGAGGCGAGCACCGTGTAGCCGCCGTCGTCGAGATTGAAGACCACCACCCCGAGCGTCTCGTTGCCGGCCGACCAGAGCAGCGCCGAGACGGTCAGCTCGTTGAAGCTGGTCATGAAGGTCAGCACCGCGCCCGCCGCCGCGGCCGGGGCGAGCAGCGGAAACAGCACCGTTCGCAGCCGGAAGAGATAGCCGGCGCCGGTCATCCGCGCCGCCTCGTCGAGCCCCCGGTCGAGCTGCTGCACCGCGCCGACGACCGGTCTGAGCGACAGGGTCAGGAAGCGGGCGAGATAGGCGAAGAAGATGATCCAGATGGTGTTGTAGAGGCTGAGCCCGAAGATCGGCAGCGGCCGGATGAAGATCAGGATGGCGGCGATGCCGAGGACGATGCCGGGCAGCGCATAGGGCACCTCGGCCAGCATCGCGAGGCTCTTCAGGAGCCGCCCGCCCCGCCAGACAATCAGCGCCGCGAAGGGCACGGCGAGGAGCATCAGGAGGAGCGAGGCGCCGGCGGCGAGGAAGAAGGAGTTGCGGAAGGCCCTGACCGTCGCGTCCTGGCGAAACAGCACCTCGGCATAGTTGCCGAGCGTCATGGTCTTTTCCGACAAAGGGACCCCATAGGCGCTGACCAGCGAGGTCGCGAGGAGGGCAATAAGGGGAACGACCAGGATCAGGACGATGATCCCCCAGGCGCCTATCTCGACGGCCAGGCGCGCTGTGCCGAGCCGGTAGCGCAGCGCCTCCGACGGCGCGCCGACCGTGCGGAAGTCGCGCCTGCCAACGAAGAGCGACTGCGCCGCGAAGCCGAGACAGGCGAGGGCGCCCACCAGAATGGATAGGACGGCGACGTCGGAGATGATCGACGGGCCGAAGCTCGCCAGCCGCTGGTAGATCAGGGTCGGCAGGACCGTATAGCCGGCCGGGATGCCGAGGAGGGCGGGAATGCCGAAATTGCCGATGGCCGAGACGAAGGCGAGGGCCGATCCGGCGACGAGGGCCGGCGTCATCATCGGCAGGACGATGGTGCGAAGGACGAAGATCCGGCCGGCGCCGCAGGCCCTTGCCGCCTCGATCATCTCCCGCGGCAGGCCTCGCAGGCCCGCCCTGACGGAGAGGAAGACCAGCGGCGCATGCTGGATGCCGAGGAGCAGGATGATCCCCTCGGCACTGTAGAGCGGGTTCGGCGCGCCGAGCGGCGGGGCGAGGCCGAGGGTGATCAGGAGCGGGCTGGACGGGCCGGCGAGTTGCGCCCAGGACAGGGCCGTCACCTGCGGTGGGATCATCAGCGGCAGGAGAAACGCAAAGACCAGCGCCGCCTTGGCGCGGATGTCGGTGAGCGCGACCGCGAGCGCAAAGACGGTGCCGAGGATCAGCGAGATCGCCGTCCCGAAGAACGCCGTGACCAGTGAGTGCCACGTCGCCCGCCAGGTCGAGCCGGCCGACAGCACTGCAGAGAGGTTCGACAGGTCGAATTCGCCGCCCGGCGCGAAGGCCTCGAAGACGAGACGCGCGACGGGCAGGACCGAGACGAGGAGAACGAATACGACGAGGACGGCAAGGGCAATGCCCTCGCCGTCCAGCCTTGGCTTCAGGAATGCCCGCAAGATGTCGTCAGCCGCCGAAGATCTCGGAGAAGCGCTTCTTGTTCTCCTCCGCGTCGGCGAGCGCCTGATCGGCGTCGAAGGGCATCAGCTTGATCTGATCGCGCGAGGGAAAGCCCGCCGGCGGCTCGACGCCTTCGCGGGCCGGCAGATAGCCCTGGGTGGAAGCGAGCTTCTGGCCCTCCTCGGAGAGAAGGAAGTCGACGAATGCCTTGGCGGCTTCCGGGTTCTTGGCAGTCTTCAGGATCGCCACCGGCTCGGTGACCGCCGAGACGCCTTCGGTTGGGAAGACGAATTTGACCGGCGAACCCTTGGCCGCCTCGCGGATCGGCAGATAGTCGACGATGACGCCATAGGCGGTCTGGCCGCCGGCGACGGCCTTCAGGATGCCGCCATTGCCGCCGGCCGCCGTCGCGCCGTTCTCGGCGAGCGCCTCGACATAGGTCCAGCCGAGATCGGGGTTCTGGGTGATCGCCGCCAGATGGACGAGGGCGGCGCCGGAGGTCAGCGGGCTCGGCATCGTCACCTGGCCTTTCGCCTCCTCCTTGGTGAGGTCCTTCCAGGAGGTCGGCGTCATTTCGGCGCGGGTGTTGTTGACGATGCCGGTGGTGATCAACTTGGTCGAGAAATAGGTCTTGTCCTTGTCGTAGAGACCGTCCTCGAAGCCGGTGGTGTCGGCGTCCTCGTAGGCCATCAGGCGGTCGTCGCGCTTCAGGCCGGCCATGGTGACGCTGTCGGCGATGAGGAGGAGGTCCGGCTGCGGGTTGCCGGCGGCGAACTCGGCCTGCAGCTTCGCCATCACCTTGGTGGTGCCGTCGCGCACCCACTCGACGTCGACGTCGGGATTGGCCTTCTCGAAGGCGTCGACGGTCGCCTGGGCGTCCTCGTTCGGCTGGCTGGTGTAGAGAACGAGCTTGCCCGAGGCGGCAAGGGCCGGGGCGGCTGCGAAAAGCGCCGCCAGCGAGACGGCGAGGAGGCTGGTTTTGCGGATCATGGAAAAGGCTCTCCGGGTCGGTTCGGGATCGGCGCCTGGGGCATAGCACCGTTCGAACCTGCGGAGTAACCGCTGCGTCGTGACAGGCGCATGACACACGCGTGACCGGCGCGAAGCCGTCGGGCGATATGGCCTGAAGGCGGAAGCCGCTGACCGCTGTCAGGCCGCCTCCGTCGTACCGCGTTCGCTCGCCATCAGCCGGCCCATTCTCTTGAGGTCGGCAACGGCTCGATCAGTCGAGGAGGACGGGCAGACGTAGTCGGCGACCTCGTCCATCCGCTTCAGCGTCCGGCAATGGACGTCCTCCATCAGGATGTGGGCGAACTCGCCGTTCCGGCCGATGCTCCAAAGCCCGTCGATGCCGGTGGAACGGGCGAAGCGCCGACGATCTTCCTCATAGTCGAGCCGGTAGACGGGATAGGAGACGGGCGTCCTCATGATCCCGCCGGCGCCGAGATGTTTGCCGCGCAGATGCGGATAGATCGCGCAGATGCCGTCGAGGCAGAGAGCGGCCAGCGCGTCGTCCGGCATCGTCCAGCGTTCGTCGCCGACCGCGCAGCCGATGTCGGCGGTGATGAGCGTCTTTCCTTCCGGCGCGAGCCACGGCATCGAAATCGGCGTCTCGGTCAGCCGGAAGAACGGCATCGAACGATCGGGCACCCAGAGCATGGTGTCCGGTAGGTGATGACGGCCGTCGAAGTGCAGATTGACGAAGATCATCGGCCGGTATCGAAAACGGGTGAGATGATCGAGCGCGGTCGAGCCCTCGACGAGCTTCGGCAGGACGTTCACCGGAGCGGTCGAGATGACCGCCGAAGCCTCGACCGTCTCGCCGCGGACGCGCAAGCCGCGGACCGCGCCGTCCTCGACGAGAATCTTCTCCACCGGCGATTCGAGTTTCACCAGATCGCGGATCTGCGCGAGCGTCGGCTCCAGGAGCCGCGCGATGCCGCCCTCGGGATAGACGTGGTAGATGCCGGCATGTTCGGGGCGCTCGTGGGAATAGCCGATGCACACGGCGCGTCCGGTGAAGCGCGCGGCGGCCTTGAGGTAGAGGGTCTTGAGCGCACCGTTGGCCATCTTCTCGCCGACCGACGGGGCGAGTTTATGGGCCGCCGTGCCCGACCAGGCCTCGGCAATCGGGATTGCCACCGCTTCGGCGAGGGCGTCGCCGTAGTGATGGCGGAACCAGTCCTCGGCCGTTGTGATCTTGTGGTGACGGAAACGGCTTGCCATCGCGCCACGCAGGAAGCGCGGCGAACGCATCAGGCCGAACGGATAGCCGTAGGAGGTGCCGCCGAGATGCACCGCTTCGCCATAGTGCCTGACCGGCCGGCAGATGTCGGCGGCTCCGAGTGCCTCGGCCAGCCGGTTGTTCACGAAATGCGCGCCGAAATCGTAGGTAAACCCGGCCGAGTCCTTGAACGAGGCCATCATCCCGCCGACCGACTTGCCCGCCTCGTAGACGGTGACGGGGAGGCCGCGGCGCCGAAGTTCGGCGGCGGCCGTCAGTCCGGCGATGCCGGCTCCCAGAATCGCGATCGGATGCATCATCTGCCCCAGGCTGCACGACGAGGCCGTCCAGTGCCCGGAAAGCGTCGGCCATTCATGGTCGAGCGAGGGCCGGGCGTCGGCTTCGACAACGCAGTGACGATAAGGCAAACTTGTTTAATCGGCCGTTGCCATTCTAGGGGCAAGACGCGCGCGGCGAAACTGATTTTCGAAGCGTCAACAAAGGATTTACGCCCTTTGCGATGCGCGGAAAGTTGATCCGGCCCCCGCCCTGCGACGGCACGAATTCGCCGTGGCGGCTCGCCGAAGGTCACACCGCCACGCGATGGCCGATCAGGCTGCGGAATCGGGATCCGGGAGGAACTGGTAGAGCCAGGTTTCCGTCAGCGTCTGGTCGCCGCGCCTGAGATAGGCGCGAAGGTCGACCGGGTCGGCGTCTTCCGCCTTGAGGTCGAAGGTCATGCGCCAGGCGGTGCCGACCTTCACAGAGTAGCAGTCGATATTGGAAAGCTCGCCGCGCGAGGTCGAGACCACGGCCTTGACACCCTCGGTCTGGCGATCGAGCTTGGCGACGAAGCCACCGTCGAAATCGACCGCGAACTTGACGACACCCTTCGGCCGCGGCTGTCCGGCAATGCCGCCACGGCCGATGCGCGTGGCGGTGACGGCACTGACCTCGCCTGGATGCGGCTCGTCCTTCGCCCAGGTCAGGCGGTAGGAGAGGGAGATCTCGTCGCCCTTCTTTACGGGCTTTTCGGAGATCCAGTAGGTAACGATGTTGTCGTGGATCTCGTCGTCGGTCGGGATTTCGACGAGTTGCACCTCGCCTCGGCCCCAGTCACCCTTCGGCTCGATCCAGACGCTCGGCCGCTTTTCGTAGAAGACCCCGTCGTCCTCGTAATTGGAGAAGGCACGATCGCGCTGCAAAAGCCCGAAGCCTTTCGGGTTCTTGTCGGTGAAGCTCGAGGTGCGGACGACGGAGGGATTGTTCAAAGGCCGCCAGATCCGCTCGTTGCCGCCGGTGTGGATCGCCAGGCCGTCGCTGTCGTGGACCTCGGGCCGCCAGTCGACGCGGTCCGGCCTGTCCGTCTCGGAGAACCAGAACATGGAGGTCAGCGGCGCAAGACCGAGGCGCGCGATGTCGCCGCGGGCGAAGAACCGGCTGTCGATGTCCATCACCACCGGTCCGTGCTTGCCGACATCCATGCGGAAGACGCCGGTCATGCGCGGCGAATCGATCAGGCAGGTGATGACGAGTTCGTGGCCGGGCGTCGTCGAACGTTCGAGGAAATAGTCGGTGAAGCGTGGAAACTCCTCCGGCGTCGGCATGGCGACGTCGATGGCGAGGGCCCGCGCCGACAGGCCGAACTGGTCAAGTTCGCCCGACGAGCGGAAATAGGCGGCGCCGAGAAAGGCCAGCCAGTCGTTCTTCTGGTCGGGCGCCATCACCCGCAGGCCGGCATAGCCGATGTCCCTCGGCAGCTTGCGGGCCGGGCTGTCGGCGGGCATCTCGAAAACGGCCGGGTCGTACCGCAACCGCCGCGACTGGTCACCATCGACCACGTGGATGCCGACCGGAAGCTGGAAGTAGCGGCCGAGGTGGAACAGTCGGACCGGCGCCTCGCCGTCCGCGACCTTCAAGGTCGCCTCCGGCTTGTACTTGATCTTCCAGTGGGCGTCGAAGTCGATCTGGTCAAGCACCTCGGGGTCGCGCGGCTGCGGCGCGATGTAGGGCTGCATGGCCATGCGCCGGGCATGCTCGGCGAGGAGGTCGAAGGAGAAGGGCTTGGCGTTCTCGAAGGAGAGAAGGCCCTCCTCTGCGAAGGCCCGGCCGCCGACCGGCAACAGTCCGAGGGCAGCGGCCGCGGTGAGGAAGGTGCGACGGCTCAGGCCCGACCGGACGATCGAGATCGGGGGATCTGCAGGGCCGGCACGTCCTGCAGGGTCAGCCGCTCCATGCGGCAATTCACTACGCTTATGCATGAATGTCGTCCCTGGCTACAAAGCTCGCGGCATTGAATTGCTCGCATTGTGCCGCGAAGTTGGGGCGCATTTTGTCACTGATAAGGCAATAATTGCATAGAAGGTATACACTCACTGAACATGATGATGGAATCGGCAGGGGGCGGTCGCCGTCGCGTTGCGCCCGGCAATCGCCGATAGTTTTAACGGAACAACGGGTTGCCCGCATAGTGGCAGAACGACGCCGATGACGTCGAGGCTGACCGGATCAAGGCCGCCAGTCTCGGCACTCGAAGGATTTGGCGGTGTCCGACGCCGGCCATTCATCGCGTCTTCCGCCTCACCCCAATCAGTGGGTGCGGCATCGGCGATGAACGCGCATTAAGCGTGCCTTAAGGAATCAACCCGCTATCGTCAGCAAATACTGCCTGACGCTACGCTGATTCTTGAAGGTGTCCCATCGATTGGTCACCCTTTCAAGACATGGATGTAATTATCCTCAAACTGAGCGCGGAAGCGAAATATTTTTCGACATTGTAATGCGACATTAATTTACTGTTGACGGTTCGATGCTTGTCTCGTCGAGGGAAAAGGGCGTCGCAATGGCAAAGTTCATCGGCAATCTCGTTTCGACGAAACGACAGCAAACAGCAGCCCTTCTCGCAGGGCTTTTTGCCTTCGTACTGCTTTGCCTCTTGGTCGCCGGCTTTGCCAGCGAGGTCGGCGTCATTGCGCTCGAGCGGGAGAGCCGGCAGATCCTGCAGCCGCTGCTCGATCGCAAGATCCGGTTCCAGAAAGCTTTCGCCCTCTTGGAGAAGGATGCGAGGGCGGAGCCCTGCAGCCCGTTGTTCCTCGACCAGATGCGACGCATCGCGTTGCTGCCGGACGGGTTGCACGAATTTGCCTATGTCGGCGAGGCGGGAATCGCCTGTTCGGTGACGCAAGGCCGGCTGGCGAGCCCGGTGCCACTGCGTGCAGCCGATACGACCTTGTCGGGGCCGAGCGGGCCGATCGAATTTTGGGCGGAGCGGGAGATGGCGGACCTCGGTTTCAGCGGCGTCGTCAGTTCGATCGCCAAGCTCGGTCGCTTCGCGATTCTCTATCCCAAGCCGAAGGACGATCTGCCGCCGGTGAGTTGGCTTCGATACGAGTGGGGGCTCGAGGACGCCCGCGGCGCGTTCTGGCCGCGCGGCGGCGAGGCCGGCATCTACGACCGGAACATCGGCGCGCATGCCCTCGACGTCTTCTCGCTGTCGCCGGCCTTGCGGGGCACTCATTGCGACGTGCCGCAGGGCGGCATCTGCGTCGCGACCGTCGCCCCGATTCTGCCACTCCTGGCCAAGGGCTGGCCGATCGTCCTGGCAACGATATTCCTGGCCGCGCTCGCGGCTGTGGGCGTCGCGTGCCAGGTACGAGCTGCCGTTGCGCGATGGTGGTCGCTGAAATCGCGCTTCCTGCGAACGCTCGGGCCGGACACGATCCAGTGCCTCTACCAGCCGATCGTCGACATGAAGACGGGCGAGATCCAGGCGTGCGAAGTGCTTGCGCGATGGCGGGACGTCGACGGAGGCACCGTCTTTCCCGACTGCTTCATCCCGATCGTCGAAGAGAGCCGTCGCACCCTCGAGTTCACCCGTCTGGTCGTCGACCGGGCCTATCGCGAACTCTCGCAGATCGAGACGGGAAGCGCTCCGCTCTACGTCACCTTCAACGTCTTTCCGTCCGATCTTCAGGAACCAGGGCTTCCGGCCGTCTTTTCAGACTTCGTCGCCGATTCCGAGCGTTTCATTCCGGTGGCGGAACTCGTCGAAAGCGAGGCGATCGACGTCAAGACCATGCAGTCGCGTGTGGACATGCTGCGGGCTTCCGGCATCAAGGTCCTGATCGACGATTTCGGGGCGGGCTATTCCAACATCAAGAACCTCGTCGATCTGTCGGTCGACGGCGTGAAGATCGACCGGTCCTTCGCCATGGCGGCGGACGGAACGGTGGCCGCGCGGATGCTCGACCTCGCCGTCGAGATGGTCCGCGCAACCGGGCGGACGATCGTCGTCGAGGGCATCGAAACCGAAGAGCGGCTCCAGAAGCTGCGGCGGTATCATCCGGCCGTCGACTTCGTCCAGGGCTTCCACCTCTCCCGGCCCGTCGACATCGCCACCTTCGAAAGGCTTCGTGCCGGCGCCGAGCGGTCTTCGAGCCCGTCCTTGGCCAGATTTTCAAAGTCGATGGCCGGGGAAGCGAAGGCGGAGGCCTTCGCCTGATCGCCGGGCATCCGCGGGCAGGCTGTCCCAGTGCTCGGCCGGCTCGTCACTCTTCGGCGAATTGCTCTGCGACACCCGCGCTCTCGTCTTCGTCCGGCGCGTTCGGATCGACGAGCCGCTTGGCGCCCCAGCGATCGAGGACGGCGTTGATGTCGTCGGCCACGAAGAACCGCGCCGCGTCCCGGTCGTAGCCGTCGTCCATCAGCGCGTCGTAGTCCGTATGCTCGTGGCGGATGCGGGCGACGGCCGCGAGCCACACCGCCGTTTCCGGCGAAAGGCTGCGCATGCGCCGGGATCGGGCGGCCTCGCGGATCGCCTCGGCGTCGATGAACGGCGCCCGCGGGATCGTCGCCGTCACCGCCCGCATGATGCGCTTCTGTCGTTCCGTCGCCATGGCGCCGTCAGTCTTCCGCCGGCCTGTCGACCGAGGCGAAATAGGGCTTGATGTCGAGCAGCGGCGTTCCGTCGACGACGTCGATCGCGTCGAGGCGCAGGATGCCGGCTTCCGGGTCGAGAGCGATGATCCGCGCCAGATGCAGGCCGATCGGATTGGGCCGCGCCGGCGAGCGAAGGGAAAACGTGCCACGGGCCGTCTCGGCATGGCGGGGCTTCTGCAAGGCAAGATCGCGGCGGGCGCCGTGCAGCCAAGAGAGGCAGAAGACGTGATCGCCCACAGAAAGCCCGGCAAGCGCCTCGCGCCACGGTCGATCGATCTCGACGCTGCCACCGCCCCCGGCCTCCAGCGCGGCGCGCCGGTTTTTCGGGCAGCCGTCGAATTCAGCGAAGGGCGAGCGCAGCCGGCCGATGAAGACGAGGCCGGCATCGTCGGTCGCCGGCAAAGGCTCGGAGAAGAACGCCTCGCCGGGGCGGGCGGGACGCGGTTTGGGGGCGCTCAAGGCATGTCTCCAGGATTGGCCGCGGTTTCGGTCTGTCGCTTCGGGAGGAGGGGCATGACGGCAAGCCTTAGCGCCCTCGCCTAATGCGAAAAATCGATGGACAGATCACGAAAGTGCTTGCGTTCATTGTTGGCGTCACATAAACATATCTTTATATCGTAATCGAGTTAGCCATGCTGGACGTCCGCAAGTTTCCCTTCGAGCCCTTCGTCGATCTGCTGCGCGCCGCGGCCGAGCCGACGCGGCTGCGGCTGCTCGTCCTTCTCTCCGGCGCCGATCTCACCGTCAGCGAGCTTACGACGATTCTCGGGCAGTCGCAGCCGCGGATTTCGCGTCATCTGAAGCTGCTCGCCGAGGCCGGCCTGATCATGCGCTATCAGGAGGGGTCGTGGGCGTTCTTCCGGGCGTCCGATGATCCCGTCGCACTGCCGGTGATGCGGGCTCTCGTCGGATGGGTCGATCCCGCCGATCCGGTGCTCGCCCGTGATGCCGAGCGGTTGGAAGAGGTGCGGGCGCGCCGGGCCGAGCGCGCGGCGGATTATTTCGCCCGCAATGCCGCCGAATGGGACCGCATCCGCAAGCTCCACGTCTCCGACGCCGAGGTCGAGGCGGCACTGCTGCAGGCCCTCGGCAAGCGGCGGTTCGACACGCTCCTCGACGTCGGGACCGGGACCGGGCGGATGCTGGAGTTTCTCGCGCCCCGTTGCGAGCGGGCGGTGGGGATCGACTCCTCCCGCGAGATGCTGGCGGTGGCGCGGGCCAAGCTCGATGCCGCCAAGGTCGGCAATGCGCAGGTCAGGCTCGGCAGCGTCTATCATCTGCCGATCGAGCGCGGCGGCTTCGATCTCGTCGTCATTCACCAGGTGCTGCATTATCTCGACGATCCGGCCCGGGCCGTCCGCGAGGCGGCGGGCGCGCTCGCGCCGGGCGGCCGGCTCGCCATCATCGATTTCGCGCCACATGATCTGGAATTCCTGCGCAGCCAGCACGCCCATCTGAGGCTCGGCTTCTCGGACCAGACCCTTGCATCCTATGCCGAGACGGCGGGACTGAACGTCCGCTCGCTCGCGCATCTGGAATCGACGGCCACCGAGGCCGGCGAACTCACCGTCACGCTGCTCCTCGCCGAGGACCAGCGTCTCCTCGTCGCGGGCGAGGAGCGAGCCCGAACGTCAATGACAAGCTGAGGAAACAACGTCATGAGCCAGGTCAACGCCCTGTCGAATTCCGGCATCCGCGTCTCGTTCGAATTCTTTCCGCCGAAGAGCGACAAGATGGAGGAGAACCTCTGGCGCTCCATCGAGCGGCTGGCGCCGATGCAGCCGACATTCGTCTCGGTGACCTATGGCGCCGGCGGCTCGACCCGAGAGCGCACCCACCACACGATCTCGCGCATCCTGAACGAGACGAACCTGACGCCTGCGGCGCATCTGACCTGCGTCGACGCCTCGCGCGAGGACGTAAGCGAGGTGGTCCGCCAGTATCGCGACACCGGCGTGAAGCACTTCGTGGCGCTGCGCGGCGACAGTCAGGCCGGCGTTGGCGGCAAATACGTCGCGCGTGAAGACGGCTATCGCAACGCCGTCGAACTCGTTGCCGGCCTGAAGTCGATCGACGATTTCGAGATCTCCGTCGCGGCCTACCCGGAAAAGCACCCGGAGAGCCCGGATTTCGCCACCGACATCGACCTTCTGAAGCGCAAGGTCGACAACGGCGCGACCCGGGCGATCACCCAGTTCTTCTTCGACAACGACATTTTCGAGCGTTACGTGGAGCGCGTCCGCAAGGCCGGGATCTACATCCCGATCGTCCCCGGCATCGCGCCGATCCACGACTTCACCAAGATCGCCCGCTTCGCCGGCGCGACCGGCGCCAGCATTCCCGATTGGCTCGCCCGACGTTTCGACGGGCTGGAAGAGGACGAGCAGACTCGCTCGCATGTGGCGGCTGCCTTCTGCGCCGAGCAGGTTCTCGACCTGACGCGCCGGGGCATTTCCGACTTCCACTTCTATACGATGAACCGCGCCGATCTCGTCTATTCGATCTGCCACATTCTCGGCCTGCGCGCGGCGCAGCCCGAGAACGAGGAGAAGGCCGAGGCCGCAGCAGCGGCCTGAACAGAAACGCCGCAAGCGCTGCGAAGCGCTCTTTCGGGCGGGAGCCGCCGGCGCGCAATCGGCGGCCCGAAGACAGAGCGGTGCGAAGGTCGACGGGTCAAAAAAAGAGAAAGGCCGGGTCTCCCCGGCCTTTCGTGTTTCTTCCCGCTTCGAAGACGGGGAGCGGCTGCGGCGGGTCCTATGGTCGAGACAATCTTTGAAGGCCTCGACCTGGCCCGCCCCTTGCGCCTCCTGGCACTGGCTCAGGGCATGTAGCCTGCCACCATGGCTACGAGAAAGGCAAACGCCGCGCAGATCATGATGAGGTTGAGCGAACGCGTGAGATGCATGGCTATCGAGCTCCTCGTTGCATTCATCGTGACAGGTTAACGAACGGCTGCGATCCGTAAAGACACAATCGTCGCTGCACTGCCGCATGACTGCCATGGATCGGCCGCAAGTCTCTCGCAATGCAGAGGATGCAGCTGCGAAGAGGGCGACGTGATTTTTTGCCAATCGTCCCGTTTTGGCACAATGCCGCCAAGCCCGATCAGTCACAACTTCGTCACGATCCAGCGTTCTCAGGCGCCGCGATCATTGCCTGGAGGAGGCTCGCGACGTCGAGCGCCAGGGCGTCTCTGCCGAAGCGGGCGATGACCGAGACGCCCAGCGGCAGGCCGACGCTCGAGGCAAGGCCGGGCACGTTGACGACCGGATTGCCGGTCAGCGTCCACAGCTTGTTCATCAGCGCGTCGCCCGTGCTGGCAAGGCCGCGCGGCGCCGGCCCGAGCGCCGAGGGTGCGATCAGGACGTCGACGGTCTCGAACAGCGCCGAGGCGGCCTTTCGGCCGATCCGTGCCGTCCGGCGGGCTTCGTCGTATTCGGCCGGCTCGATCGTCGCGCCGTGATCGAGGATCGCGCCGAGATCGGCGCCGAGCCTCTGGCGATGGCGACGGAATTCGTCCGACAGCGCCATCACCGCCTCGAAGCTTTGGATCGTTGCGTGGCAGGAGCGGGCGGCGGTGAGCGAGGCCGGTTCCTCGACGGTGACGGTGGTCGCGCCAGACCGCTCCAAGAGTGTCGCCGCCTCCGCGACCGCGGCCTGCATGTCGGCCTCGACCTCGTCGTCGACGGCGCTCTTGTAGAACCCGACCCGCAGGCCTCTGCCATCGGCTCGCCGGCCAGCGCCGAAATCGCGGCCGGTGATCAGTCGGGCAGCGAGGGCCAGATCCTCTGCCGTTGCGGCGAAGAGGCCCGCCGTGTCGAGTGTGAAGGAGAACGTCTTCATGCCGACCGACGGAAACAGACGAAAACTCGGCTTGAAGCCGGCGACGCCGCAGAAGGAGGCCGGCCGGATCACCGAGCCGCCGGTCTGGGATCCGAAGGCGAGCGGCACCATGCCGGCCGCGACGGCCGCCGCCGAACCCGAGGACGAGCCGCCGGGCGTATGGGCGAGATTGCGCGGGTTGCGGGTGGGCGTCGGGTCGAGGCTGGCGAATTCCGTCGTCGTCGTCTTGCCGAGGATCGCCGCGCCGGCGAGCCGCGCCATCGAGACGAGCGAAGCGTCCGCCACCGGCCGGTGGCCGCGATAGATTTGCGAACCGTGCTCCGTCGCCATGTCGCGCGTGTCGTAGATGTCCTTCACGCCGATCGTGATGCCGGCGAGGGGACCATCCGACGCCGCCGCCGCCTGAAGGCTTTCGTCCGGCGCAAGGCGCAGAAAGGCGCCGACCTCGCCGTCGCTCTCGGCGATCCGCCGGCGTGCGGCTTCGATCTCTTTTGCGGGCGTCGAGCGTTGTTCCGCGATGGCGGAAACGATTTCGGTCAATTTCGAAGCGGCGGTCGAATGGCGGTCGAGCATTCTGCTATGGGTCCTTCGGTGGGCGCGGATTCGCGGCTTCAACGTCGGTACCGCTGCATTCGCCTCACCGGCAAGTACAAAGCCTCGTGCCGTCAAACGTCGGGCCGGTTAGACCTTGGCGCTCGCCGCCCCATCTTCCGCCGCGCCAACCTCTCGGAGAAGCCAGCTTGCAGAGCTATTCGACGGCGAAAGACGCCGCCCTGACCTTGCGCCCCGACGTGCCCGTCTACTGCTTCCGGCCGGAGGTTCTGGCGGCGGACGCCAAGGCCTTCATGGCGGCGTTTCCCGGCGAGACGGCCTATGCGGTCAAGACCAATGGCGAGCCGATGGTGCTGGAGACCCTCGCGAAGGCGGGGATCAAGATCTTCGACGTCGCCTCGCCGGGGGAATTTGCGGCGGTGAAGGCGGCCAGGGCCGATGCCGAGATGCTCTACATGCATCCGGTGAAGGCCCAGTCGGACATCCGCCTGGCGCTCGAAACCTACGGCATCCGGGTGCTGTCGCTGGACCATGAGGACGAGGTGGCGAAGATCCTGCGGATCGTCCGGGCGCTCGACATCGATCCGGGAACCGTGACGCTGTTCGTCCGCATCCAGACCAAGGGCCACGCCGCCTACGAATTGTCGAAGAAATTCGGCGCGGCGCCCGCCCATGCCGTCGAACTCCTGCAGCGCTGCCACAAGATCGGCTTCAAGGTCGGAATCTGCTTCCACGTCGGCTCGCAGATCGAGGATCCGGACACCTACGAACGGGCGCTCGCCTCGGCCGACTGGGTGCGCAACCGCGCGGACGTGCCGCTCGCCGGGCTCGACGTCGGCGGCGGCTTTCCCGCCGAATACGGCCATGATCCGCGCCGCAAGAAGAAGGAGATGCCAGGCTTTCCGGAGATCATGACGCGGCTCAACGCCGACATCGACGAATGGGGCTTCGGCGATCTGCCGCTGGTCGCCGAACCGGGCCGGGTGATCGTCGCACGGGCGTTTTCGCTGATCGTGCGGGTGCTGCTGAGAAAGGGCCGCCGGCTCTACATCAATGACGGCATCTGGGCATCGCTGTCGGATAGTTGGACCGGCAAGATCACGCTTCCTGCTCGCTTCATCCCCGATCCAGCGCGGGTGACCCGCAATGGCGACCCTTCGAAGATCGGCGCCTTCAAGGTCTGCGGCGCCACCTGCGATTCGGTGGACATCCTGTCGCGGCCGTTCTGGCTGCCCGAAACCGTCGACACCGGCGACTGGATCGAGATCGGCCACATCGGCGCCTACTCCCTGTCGCTGCGCACCCGCTTCAACGGCTTTTATCCCGACACCTTCGTGGAAGTGACGACGCCCTTCGACGCAGGCGACAAGGCCGAAGGCTATGCCAGCCTGGAGACGATGGCCGATTGACCGGAAGCCCGGCTATCGCCGGGTCTTGGCCTTCGGCGTGATGTCCTTCATCGGGCGGATGTCGCCGCGATCGTCGATCAGGCCGTCCTCGCCGAAATGATCGAGGATGATTGCGAGATTCTTCCGGTTGGCCTTGAAGAACAGGTCGAAGACATCGCCGACCAGCGGCACGGCGCCGAGGCCGAAGTCGAGCCCGACATTGCCGACCATCTTCGCCAGCTTGTGGCTCGGCATGCCGAGGCGTCGCGCCTCGTTGACGATCCAAAGCGAGACCATGGCGGTGCCCGCGTCGCCGATGCCCGGCACGAGGCCGACAATCGAATCGCCGCCGAAGCTGATGCCGGTGCCGGGAATGCGGATCGCCGTGTCCATCAGCCGCGCGACCTTCGCCACCCGGCGCAGCCGGCGAAGATGTTCTGTCCGGTCCAAGCCGTCCGTCTCGGCGTAAGTCGCGCTCATCTCTCGTCAATCTCCCGAACATCCCCGCAACGACTGCGGGATGATCCACCGGAACTTCATATGGTGAAGCGCGATCTCAGGAAAAAGATCCCGCAAGTCTTCGAAAAACGCCCCGATTTCTTGGCAGCCGGGGAGGCGCGGCACCGATCGGTAACGGTGAGCGCCCGAATGAATCGGCTTCGAAGCCGGAAAAATTCGCCGCGCCCTGCCTTTCGCCAAACCACGACCAATGTTCTGCCCCGTGATGGCGATCCCAATCGTCCAACTGGAGACCCGCTTGGAAGAGACGGCTGCCGCACACCACGTCGACCTCACCGTCATCGCCTTCGTCATCCTTGTCGCCGTGCTTGCCGGCCTCGGGCTGATGCGGCTGAAGCAGCCGCCGCTGGTCGGCTTCATCCTCGCCGGCGTCCTTCTGGGGCCGGACGCCCTCGGCTTCGTCTCCACCTCCGACGAGAACGTCACGGTGCTCGCCGAGATGGGCGTCCTGATGCTGCTTTTCTTCATCGGCATGGAGCTGTCGCTGAAGGCCTTCGTCGCAACGTTGCGGCCCGCGCTCCTGATCGCCGGCGGCCAGCTCGCCGCGGCCATGGCGATCACCTTCACCCTGAAGGCGATCTCCGACGCGACCTTTGCCGAGGCGCTGATCCTCGGCTTCATCATCGCCCTGTCGTCGACCGTCGTCGCCATGAAGATGCTGGAGGACATCGGCGAGCTTCGCGGCGAGCCCGGCCGGATCGCCGTCGGCGTCCTCATCGCCCAGGACATCGCCGTCGTGCCGATGCTCTTGATCTCGACGTCGCTCGGGGGCAGCGAGGAGATCGCCTGGACGAGCCTGATCGTGAAGATCACGATCGCCGTCGCCGTTCTCGCCGGTCTCCTGTGGTATCTCGGCCGGAGGCCCAAGCTGAAGCCGCGCTTTGCCGCGGCTGTCGAGGGAAACGTCGAGATCCTCGCCCTCGGTTCGCTGGCCTTCTGCTTTGCCGCCGCCTCGATGTCGGGCTGGATCGGTCTGTCGCCGGCCTATGGGGCGTTCATCGCCGGGCTCGTCGTCGGCGCTTCCACGCTGCGCTCGCCGGTCATCCACGTGGTCGAGCCGATCCAGTCGATCCTGCTCGTCGTCTTCTTCCTGTCGATCGGCCTGCTCATCGATCTCGAATACATCGTCGCCAACTGGCAGCTCGTCGCCATCGCCGCCGTCTTCGTCATTCTGGCGAAGACCATCCTCAACGTCGTCCTGATCCGGCTCGCCGGCCTGCCGCACAAGACGGCCGTCGAGGCCGGGCTTTCGATGGCGCAGATCGGCGAGTTCTCCTTCGTCCTTGCCGCGGCCGCCTATGCCTCCCAGGCGATCGGCGGCGACGTCTACCGGCTGGCACTGGCGGTGACGGCAATTACCCTTCTCGTCTCGCCGGCCTGGATGATCCTGATCCATCTGATCGAGGGCGAGGCGCGCTTCGGCTATCGCGAATTCCGCACGGCCCTCGCCGAGATCTACGAGGGGCAGGTGGAGAACGTCGAGGATTTTGGCTTCTGGCTGAAGGTCCGGGGCAGGGCGGTCCGCCGAGCCTATCGGCGCAGGCGTGCCGAGCGCATCGCGGAGCGGCGCCGGCCGGAGGGATTTGGAGAAGGCAAGGTTCCGGGCGAGTGACGCCGTTCCGCCGCACCTCCGGCGGCCCCGCCCGCTTGCCGTCGCTCCCGGCCTTGATTATCGGCTCTCCTCGTTCATAGTCCGGCGGCGATCGCCCCGGGGAAGGGATCGAATGGTCCCGGCGGGAGCCGTTCTGCGCCGTTCGTCCGCCCGGAGATCGATGTGGCAGGCCAGGGCGGACCCGCCGCAACATGCCGTCGAGGGGAGTATCGCCTGACATGACCGAGACGTCGGAGACGGCGCGAAGCGCTGCCGCGCAAGGCGCCGACTTCCGCAGGCACGTCTTCTACATCCATGGGTTCGATCCGCGCGGCACGCCGGTCTATCACGGCCATTTTCGCGCCGGGCTTTCGGCGGCCTCGGCTAGGTGGTCGCGCGACATCGCGGTCGTCGAGAGCGAGGAGGAGGCGCTTGCACGCGGCGCCTGGACCGTGACCTCGCGCGGCGCACCCGCCGGCCCGCGGGTCGAGACGCACTATGAGATGCTTCCGTGGACGAACATCGTCGGGCGCTACTGGTTTCCCCGCCAGCAGGTTAGGCTGGCGATTGAATCCTTCCGCTTTGCCTGGACGACATGGCGGCGCGGCATTCTGAGGCGGTTCTACCGGCCGGCCTGGGCGCTGTTCGTGGCGATCCTGATGACCCCGGCATTGCTCGTCCTGTGGGGCCTCGCCGCCGCTGCGGCAGTGGTGGCCGGCGCCGCGCTCGCCATGGCTCTCGGCACGGCTCTCGGCGCCCCGCCCTGGGTCGCGATCGCCGCGCCGCTCGCCGTCGTCCTCCTCGTTGTCGCGATGTTGTCGATGGGCTGGAACCGGCTGAAGTCCTGGCTGAACGTCTGGTGGGTGACGCGCTTTCTCGGCTATCTTCGCGGCTGCGCCGACGGCCGGTTCGAGCGGTCCCAGGACAGGGCGCATGAATTCGCGGGGCGGATGTTCGAGGTCTGGAAGGCCGGTGAAGTCGACGAGATCCTCGTCGTCGGCCACAGTCTCGGCGCTGTTCACCTGGTGC
Source organism: Jiella pacifica (assembly GCF_010500815.1). Lineage (GTDB taxonomy): Bacteria > Pseudomonadota > Alphaproteobacteria > Rhizobiales > Rhizobiaceae > Jiella > Jiella pacifica. The sequence continues at coordinate 180,234 of NZ_JAAAMG010000008.1, read as the reverse complement.
GGGCCGGGGCGCAGCTGCTGCGCCTGATTCCCGAAGGCGAGGACGGGCCGAACACCGTGCTCCTGACCCTCGGCCACACGGTGCCGCTCTACACCCTCCTCGGCGGCGACGAAGAATTTCGCCGCGATCTCGCCGAGATCGCCACCACCGATCGGCTGCGGCTTCTCGACGTGACCTCCGGCTCCGATCCCGGATCGAGCTGCCGCATTTCGCTCGTCGAGGGGATCGACCTCGGCGAAAGGCGGTCGCGGGTGATCTCCCGCGAGCCGGACTTTCACGATATCCTCGAGCCCGAGACCTTCCGCCGTATCCGCATGCGGCCGCTGGAATTCCACTTCCAGTATCTGAAACCCTCCGAGCGCGGCCACGGCTTCGACTATTTCGAACTCGTCACCCGGCCGCGCCCGATCGAAACGAGTGTCGCATCCCCATGAGCGAAGACTTTCGCCCCGTCCTGCCATCGGCCCAGGATACCCATCCGGCCAAGCCGCTCGAACGGATCAGGGGCCACCTGCGCTCGAGCCTCGGGCTGTTCCTGAAGGGCAGCTACGGCTTCATCGGCGTCAGCCGCCATCCGATCCCGAAGATCCCGCTGATGAGGCGGCGCACCCTCTACAACGTCCGCGATCCGGAGGTGATCCGCGACATCCTGATCAAGCGGTTCCGCGAGTTTCCCAAGGGCAAGCTCATGGAGCGGATGATGAAGAAGCTCTCCGGCTATTCCATCTTCGTCTCCAACGGCAAGGAATGGGAGCGCCACCGGCGCATCGTCGACCAGGCCTTCAATCACGCCGGCATCAAGAACGTCTTCCCGCTGATGCGCGACGCCTCGGATGCCAGCATCGCCCGCCTCGAAGCTCAGGCGGGCACGGGGCAGGAGGTCGCGATCGACGCCGAAATGACCCATTTCGCCGGCGACGTCATCTTCCGCACGATTTTTTCCGAACCGATGTCGGCCGAGGACGCCAGGCGCATTTTCTCCGCCTTCGACGAGTTCCAGGCGATCGCCTTCGCCCAAGGCATGATCGGCCTCGTCGGCGTGCCGATCCACTGGCTGTGGTCGAACCGCCGGGCGCGCAAGATGGCGAAAGAGATCCGCGACGTCCTGAACGGCCCGCTGCAGCGGCGGCTCAAGGCCGTGCGCGAGGGGCGGGCGGTGCCGACGAACGACATCCTGTCGGTGCTGATGACCGCCGAGGACCCCGTCACCAAAACGAAGTTCGAGGGCGAGGAGCTGCTCGACCAGATCGCCATGCTCTTCCTCGCCGGCCACGAGACATCTGCGGCGGGTCTCGCCTGGGCGCTCTATTGCCTTGCCAACCGCAGGGACGTGCAGGCGGAACTCAACGCCGAAGCGAAAGCCGTCCTCGGCGACCGGAAGCCGGAATTTTCCGACATGAAGCGGCTGGAAAAGACCCGCGACATCTTCCGCGAGGTGCTGCGGCTCTACCCGCCGATCGCCTATCTGTCGCGTGATACGCAAAAGCCGGAAAAGCTGCTGGAACATGACGTTCCGACCGGATCGCCGGTCGTCGTGCCGATCTGGCTGATGCATCGGCACACGGAGTATTGGCAGAACCCGAACGATTTCCAGCCGGAGCGTTTCACCCTTCCCGAAACCCGCGAGGCCCAGCGCACCGCCTACATGCCGTTCTCGATGGGGGCCCGGGTGTGCGTCGGGGCGGCCTTCGCCATGCAGGAGGCGACGCTGGTGCTGGCCGAGATCATGCGGCGGTTCGAGCTGCGCCCGGTCCCCGGCCACGAGCCCCAGCCGGTGTCGCGACTGACGGTGCGTTCGGAGAACGGTATCCGCCTCTTCGTCGATAAGATCGGCTGATAATTGTTGCGAAAGACAATGATTTTGAAGACGAAATCCATCGCCTGACCGATCGACTTCGCAGAAAAGCCGGATCCCTTGCGGAATCTCCCAAATTCCAACATGATCTTCGCACAAGCGAAAGATCATTCACTGGGGTTTGGCTTTCAGCCGCAAGGGAGAACAGATGGCCGAAGCGGAGACGTTCCATCTCTTTTTCGTCAAGCCGACCCACTACGATGACGATGGCTATCCGCTGCAGTGGCGCCGCTCCACCATCCCGGCCAATTCGCTCGCCTGTCTCAACGGCATTGCCCAGGACTGCATCCGCCGCAAAGTCCTCGGCGACGCGAAGGTCGTGATCCACACGATTGACGAGACGAATACTAGGATCAGGCCGAAGAAGATCATCGAAATGATCAAGGCGGACGGCGGCAGGGGCATGCTCGCCCTCGTCGGCGTCCAGTCCAACCAGTTTCCCCGCGCCGTCGATCTCGCCCGCCCGTTCCTTGCGGCCGGCATTCCGGTCTGCCTCGGCGGTTTTCACGTCGCGGGCTCCCTCGCCATGCTCGACGACGTTCCGCCGGAGATCGAGGATGCGAGCCGCATGGGCATCTCGATGTTCGTCGGCGAGGCCGAGGGCGGCCGCCTCGATCAGGTGCTGCGCGATGCCCAGGCCGGCAAGCTCCAGCCCTATTACCGCCACGACGCCGAACTGCCGAACCTCGAAGGCTCGGAAATCCCGTTCCTCGACCGGGCGCAGGTGGAGAAGACCTTTGGCCTTTATTCGAGCTTCGACATCGGCAGAGGCTGCCCGTTCCAGTGCTCCTTCTGCACGATCATCAACGTCCAGGGCCGCGTCAGCCGCTTCCGCTCGGCAGACGATCTGGAAAAGATCGTCCGCGCCAACTGGGCGATCGGTGTCGACCTGTTCTTCGTCACCGACGACAACCTCGCCCGCAACCGCAACTGGGAAGCCTTCTTCGACCGGCTGATCCACCTTCAGGAGACGGACGGGATCAAGATCCGCATGCAGATCCAGGTGGACACGCGCTGCCACAAGATCCCGGGCTTCATCGACAAGGCGGTGCGCGCCGGCGTCGACCAGGTCTTCGTCGGGATGGAAAACATCAATCCCGACAACCTCATCGCCGTGAAGAAGAACCAGAACAAGATCATCGAATATCGCGAGATGTTTCTCGAATGGAAGAAACGCTCGGTGATGATCACGGTCGGCTACATCATCGGCTTTGCGAACGACACGCGCGAATCGATCCTCCACGACGTCGACGTCATCAAGCGCGAGCTGCCGATCGACCTCATCTACTTCACCAACCTGACGCCGCTTCCCGGCAGCGAGGACCATCAGAGGCTCTTCAAGCAGGGCGTCTGGATGGACCCCGACCTCAACAAATACGACCTCAACCACCGAGTCACCCATCACGAGAAGATGTCGGATGAGGAGTGGGACCAGGTCTATTCGGAGGTCTGGGGGCGGTTCTATTCCTGGGATCACATCGAGACGATCATGAAGCGCATGCGGGCAATGGGCTCGACCCGCAAGATGATGCTGCTCTTCCGCATCCTCGGCTATCGCAACTACTACATGGTCTATGGCTGCCATCCGCTCGAAGGCGGCTACATGCGGATCAAGTCGCGGCGAGATCGCCGCCACGGCATGGAGCCCGAGAACCCACTGACCTTCTACGCCCGCTACGCCTTCACGGAGGCGCGGGCAGTCGTCCTGATGTTCCGGGACTATCTTCGGATGAAGCGGATGGCCGACCGGATCTGGGCCGATCCCGCCGCGGCGGAGTACCGCGATCTGGCCATCACCCCGCCGGATGCCGACGAATTGAACTTGGCGCTCTATTCCGAAACGCGCGGGACGTCGGCGGAAATCGCTCGCATGCGCCGACAGGAAACAGTGATCCGAGATGCGAGGACGAAGAAGGTCGAGGCGGCCTGAAACGAAGTCCGGTCTTCGCAACGTTCCGCTCGGATCACCGGGAGTTCTCGTTGCACGGTGCGCCGCTCCGGCTATTCCTGCCGCGGCGTTGTCACGGCGGTTCGAAACAGAGTTGACGTGAAAACAAAAGCCTAGCACGATAGCTCAATTGAAGCGCATGCCTTTCGTTTGTGCAGCGGGGCAGGTTTTCCCGTTCGTCCTTTGCTTGGATGGATTCTTCTGTCGAGGTTTCGGCGTTCCGCTGCGATTGTCCAAGCGACCGTGAATCTCCGGTCGTTTCATCGCGGAAAGGACGCCCCCGCATGTCTCTCACCATGAAGATCCTGATCGGAATGCTTGCCGGCGTCGTCGTCGGTGCTGCGATCAACACGCTCGACAACGCCTTCGTCAGCGACGTCGTCGTCGGCGGCTTCTTCGCCATGATCGGCACGATGTTCGTCAATGCGTTGAAGATGCTGGTCGTGCCGCTGGTCTTCTTCTCGCTGGTCTGCGGTGTCGCGGGGATCGGCGACATCCGAGTCCTCGGCCGCGTCGGCACCAAGTCGTTCGGGCTCTACATCTTCACCACCGCCGTCGCGATCGCCACGGCGATCCTGCTCGCGCTGGTGATCGGCCCGGGGCAGGGCTTCGAGATGCAGGGCATCGACGCCAGCGGCATCACTGCCAAGGAGGCGCCGTCGGTGTGGGAGGTTTTCGCCAACATCGTCCCGACCAATCCGATCCAGGCATTCGCGTCCGGCGAGATGCTGCAGATCATCTTCTACACGATCATTCTCGGCGTCGCCGTCGTGATGCTGGGGGACCAGTCGGCCTCCTTCGTCCGCGCCTGCGAATACATGAACGAAGTGATGATGAAGATCGTCTCGATCGTCATGGCCTTCGCGCCCTACGGCGTCTTCTGCCTGATCGCCAAGACCTTCGCCGAGCAGGGGATCGACCTGTTCGTGCCGGTGCTGGCCTATGTCGGAACCCTCGTCGGCGCCCTGTTCCTGCATCTCTTCGTGACGCTGATGATCCTCCTGAAGCTGACGACCGGCCTCAATCCGCTCACCTTCATGAAAAAGATGCGCTCGGCGCAGATCTTCGCCTTCTCGACCGCCAGCTCGAACGCCACCATTCCCGTCACGCTGCAATGCATCACCGAGCGCATCGGCGTGAAGAACTCCGTCGCCTCCTTCACCATCCCCTTCGGCGCGACGATCAACATGGACGGCACGGCGATCATGCAAGGGGTCGCCACCGTCTTCCTCGCCAATGTCTATGGGATCGAACTCGGCATCAGCGGCTATCTCATGGTCATCGCCATGGCCGTCCTCGCCTCGATCGGCACGGCGGGCGTTCCCGGCGTCGGGCTCGTGATGCTGACGATGGTGCTCAACCAGGTCGGCCTGCCGATCGAAGGCATCGCCCTCATTCTCGGCGTCGACCGGTTGATGGACATGATCCGCACGGCGGTGAACATTACCGGCGACGCGGTGGTCTCAACGATCGTCGCCAAGCTGGAAGGCGAGTTCGACCCGGCGGTGTTCGGCGATCCGAATGCCGGCATCGAAAGCGAGCGCGATCTGGAGATCGACCCGGCGGCTGAAGAGCGTCTCGCCGGCGCGGCGCGGCCGCACCCCCGTCCGCAACCGGCCGAATAGGCGACGGTCCCGCTGGGCCGGCTGTTATTTTCAGCCGGAGCTCCGGCGCCGTCCAAGCTTGCGCCGGTTCGGCCGCGCGACTATGGAACTCTCGCGCCGCGGCGCATCAGCGGATGGACGAGAGCAGGATGTCGGCGATGGATTTCGAAACGGCCCGCACCAGGATGGTCGACAATCAGATCAGGACGACCGATGTCACCAGCCACGCGATCCTGAGGGCCTTTCTCGAGGTCCCGCGCGAGGAATTCCTGCCGGCTTCGCGCCGTCCGCTCGCCTATGTCGACGACGACGTGCCGCTCGGCGACGGGCGCTACGTGATGGAGACCTCGCCGCTCGCGAAGCTTCTGCAACTGGCCGCCATCGACAAGGACGACGTCGTCCTCGATGTCGGCTGCACCACCGGCTATTCCTCGGCGATCATCTCGCATCTCGCCGGTTCGGTGGTCGCGCTTGAAGAGGACCCGGCCCTTGCCGCCGCGGCGACCGACAATCTCGCCCGGCTCGACTACGTCACCTGCGCCGTCGTCGAAAACGCCCTCGTCGAGGGTTGCCCGGCCGAAGCTCCCTACGACGTGATCATCTTCCAAGGCTCGGTCGAAACCCTGCCGACGACGTTCTTCGACCAGATGAAGTCCGGCGGCCGGATGGTCGTCGTCCGGGGCTCGGGCAATTCCGCCGAGGCGCTGCTCTACGTCAAGGACGACGAGGGCGTGGTTTCGGAGCGATTCGCATTCAACTGCTCGATCAAGCCGCTGCCGAGCTTCCGCCGGAAGGCGGAATTCGTTTTCTGAACATTTGAGACGGTGCGTTGCAGATTTGCCCCGGTCGGCGGAAAACCGGCGCTGTTGCCTCAATGTGAGACGAGTTCATTCATTGGTTGGGCTATTAGCTTTGGCCAGGCGGTTCTGCGCCCACTCATCGTCATGACGATGTCGCGGCCCGGACCGGATCGCGTTCCAGCCCGGAGTACAGATTGGTGCTGAAGAAGTTTACCCTCCTCGCGCTCCTGTCGGCGTCCGTAACGCTCGCAGCGATGCCCGACGTTAGCGCCGAAACCTTGTCGGGAGCTCTCGCCAAGGCCTATTCGAACAACCAGGATCTCAATGCGGCGCGCGCGCAGCTTCGGGCGACGGACGAGACGGTTCCCCAGGCGAAGGCAGGCCTGAGGCCAAGGGTTTCCGGTGTCGCTTCCCTCAATGCCTCGCGCAGCCGGACAACGTCCGGTGACGGTATCTCGCCGGCAAATTCTGAGCTCCTATCGTCAAGGGCAGGAGTCCAGATCAACCAGACGATCTTCGACGGCTTCCAGACCCCCAACAGCGTCCGGTCGGCAAAGGCGCAGGTGAAAGCCGCCCAGTTCAACCTTTTGAACACGACGCAGAATACGCTGCTCAACGCCGTCACCGACTACATGAACGTCATTCGGGATCGGAAGATCGCGGATCTTCGGCGCCAGAACCTCAATTTCCTCAGCGAGCAAGTGCGGGCCGCGCGGGCGCGGTTCGACGTCGGCGAGGGTACGCGCACCGACGTCGCACAGGCCGAATCGCAGCAGGCCCTGGCGACCGCGCTTCTCAACAGCGCTCTTTCTGCGGTGGCCCAGAGCGAAGCCGCGTATTTCAACGATATCGGGGACGCCCCAAGCAATCTTGCACCGGCGAATGCGCCTTCGCGGTTGCTGCCACGTTCGGTGGCTACGGCCTATACGATGTCCCAGCGTCAGCATCCGGCGATTTTGGCGACGCTCTCTTCTGTCGACGCGGCGGCCTATCAGGTCAAAGTCGCAGAGGGCGCGTTCCTGCCGCAGGTCACCGTGTCCGGCGAAGTGGCCAATCAGTACTCTATGAGCGATACCGGCGGCGGCGATCTGCCGGGCGTGAACACTTCGGCTGGCAGACCTGACGTCATTACCCAAAACGAGGTTTCCGCGACGGTCGGCGCCCAGATCACCATTCCGATCTATCAGGGTGGTGCGGCGAGTTCCCTCGTTCGCCAGTACAAGGAGACGCTCGGTCAGCGGCGCATCGAGGTCGATGGTACCCGCGATCAGGTCCGGGCCGCGGTGGCGTCCTCCTGGGCGCAGCTCGAGGCGGCCAAGGCGAACATCACCGGTTACGAGGCGCAGGTTCGCGCCGCCCGCCTGGCGCTCGAAGGCGTCATCGAGGAGCGCAATGTCGGCCAGCGCACGACGCTCGACGTGCTCGATTCCCAGGCCGACCTGATCTCGGCGCAGATCCTGCTCGTCGGTTCGCAGCGCGACGAGGTGGTCGCGGCCTACACTCTGCTTTCCTCGGTCGGGCTTCTGTCGCTCGACACGCTGAAGCTCGCGGCGACGAAATACGAGCCGAACGATCACTACATCGAGGTCGAGGACAAGTGGTTCGGCCTGCGCACGCCGGATGGCCGCTGAGGGGCATCGGACTTTCCGCGCCCTGTCGCCGGGCCGACGGCAGGGACTGTGGTGACGACGGCGACGTCGGCGGATCTTCGCTTGCAGTTTTCCGGCCGCGGGCTTCGAAACGTCGCGCGACCGGCGCAGAGGGTGAATGATCCCGTCTGCCCTCTTCAAGGTCGCACGACTCGCCGTCGGGGCAGATGAATCTGAAAATCTGGTGAAACTGTCGCTGGTGGAGCGTCGTGGGATTCACGCCGCCGGATGAAGGACATAGGCTTCGCGCATGATTCGGGCGATACCAACGGATCGTCGCCAAACCTGCGGGAGCCTTTCATGAGCAACGCGCTGCCGGCCCGAGACCAGTCGATGGACGAAATCCTCGCCTCGATCCGCCGTATCATCGAGACAGGAGACGAGCGTCTCGGACGCACTTCCGCAACCGGCGGGAATGCGGTGCGAGCAATCGCCGGAGCTCCGGCGGAACCGGCAATCGGGGGCGTTTCCGCGGCTCAGCCGCAGCGCGAGACGACACCCAGGGCCGACGACATCGCCCAGGCCCGGCGTCGCGCGGAGCAGCTCGCCACGGCGGGCGAGCAGCCGGTCCATGATGATGCAGCCTCGTCCAACGCCGTTTCGGACGCCTCGCGGGTTTCCGCCAACGCGCCCCGCACCATCCGTCGCCAGGCAGCCGGATCCGAGGCCGAAATGCCGGAATGGCCCCAGGCGATTGCCGCCAACGACCGTTATGTCGAGGTCGCGGCCGAAATGTTCGTCGAGGAATTCGACGAGAAGGGCTTCGCCGACGAATTGCTTCGTGGCGCGATCGTCGGAGAAGAACACGCCGAAGTCGCCGCGGATGCGCTCGACGGAGAGGACCCGGAAGACGCGACACCGGCAGCGCATTTTCGGTCGAGTTTCGATCCGGAGCCGGCCACGGAAGCCGAGCCGGTCGTCGCCGCGCCGCTCGAGGATGAGATCCAAGTCGCCCATGCCCTCGTTTCCCGCGAATCCGGCGAGCGGGTCGCCGCGTCCTTCTCCGATCTCGCCGCTGCGATCCGCGACGAGCATCTTCGCGACGCCGATCAGGTCGTGCGCGAAGTGGTTCGGCCGATGCTGCAGGAGTGGCTGGACGAAAATCTGCCGCGGCTCGTCGAAAACCTCGTGCGCGAGGAGATCGAGCGGATCGCCCGCGGCAACGCCCGCTGATCGGCTGATCCGACGAAACTTTTGAAGGCTTGCGGGGCGGTCGCGGAAACGCGCGGCGCCCCGCTTCGCGTTGACAGGCACGAGTTCCGGTGGCTAACCGGAGGGCGACGCGAGAAACGCTTTCTGGACATCCGATGATCGACAAGACCTATGACGCGGCCGCGATCGAGCCGCGGATCGCCGCCCGCTGGGAAGACGCCGATGCCTTCAAGGCCGGCGCCGGAGCCAAGGAAGGGGCGGAGCCCTATTCGATCGTCATCCCGCCGCCCAACGTCACCGGCTCGCTCCACATGGGGCATGCGCTCAACAACACGCTTCAAGACATCTTGATCCGCGTCCAGCGGATGCGCGGGCGCAACGTCCTCTGGCAGCCCGGCCTCGACCACGCCGGCATCGCAACGCAGATGATCGTCGAGCGGCAGATGGCTGCGTCGGGCGAAAACGTCACCCGCCGCCAACTCGGCCGCGAGGCCTTCATCGACCGCGTCTGGCAATGGAAGGGCGAGAGCGGCGGCACGATCCTCGGCCAGCTTCGCCGGCTCGGCGCCTCCTGCGACTGGTCGCGCGAGCGCTTCACCATGGACGAGGGCCTGTCGAAGGCCGTCCTGCACGTGTTCGTCGAGCTCTACCGCAAGGGCCTGATCTACAAGGACAAGCGGCTTGTCAACTGGGATCCGAAATTCGAGACCGCGATCTCCGACCTCGAGGTGGAGAACCGCGAGACCGCCGGCCACATGTGGCATTTCAAATACCCGCTGGCCGGCGGCGAGACCTACGAATACGTCGAAAAGGACGCCGACGGGAACGAGATCCTGCGCGAGACGCGGGACTACATCTCCATCGCCACGACCCGGCCGGAGACGATGCTCGGCGACGGTGCCGTGGCGGTCCATCCGGACGACGAGCGCTACGCGCCGATCGTCGGCAAGCTCTGCGAGATCCCCGTCGGACCGAAGGAACACCGTCGGCAGATCCCGATCATCACCGACGAATATCCCGACATGAATTTCGGCTCCGGCGCGGTGAAGATCACCGGTGCGCACGACTTCAACGACTATCAGGTGGCGCGGCGGAACGACATTCCCTGCTACCGGCTGATGGACGAGAAGGCGGCCATGCGTGCCGACGGCGATCCCTATGCAGAGGCGGCGGCTAGGGCGGCGGAGATCGTCGCATCCGGCGAGACGCCGGATGCGTCTGTCGTCGACGACATCAACCTCGTGCCGGACGAGTATCGCGGCCTCGACCGCTTTGCGGCGCGCGAAAAGGTCGTCGCCGAGATCGACGCCGAAGGCCTGATGATCGCCGTCGAGGACAAGACGATCATGCAGCCCTTCGGGGACCGCTCCGGCGTCGTCGTCGAGCCGATGCTGACCGACCAGTGGTTCGCCGACGCCAAGACGCTCGCCGAGCCGGCGATCGCGGCCGTGCGCGAGGGGCGGACGAAATTCGTCCCCGAGAACTGGTCGAAGACCTATTACCAGTGGATGGAGAACATCGAGCCCTGGTGCATCTCGCGCCAACTCTGGTGGGGCCACCGCATTCCCGCCTGGTACGGGCCGGACGGCTCGGTTTTCGTCGAGAAGAGCGAGGAGGAGGCGGTCGCCGCCGCGCTCTCGCATTATGTCGTGAACGAGACGATCACCGACGAGGAAGCCCGCGAGATGGCGGCCGATCCCGCCAAGCGCGACGGCTTCCTGCACCGCGACGAGGACGTTCTCGACACCTGGTTCTCCTCGGCGCTGTGGCCGTTCTCTACCCTCGGCTGGCCGGACGAGACGAAGGAGCTCTCGACCTACTATCCCACCTCGGCGCTGGTGACCGGCTTCGACATCATCTTCTTCTGGGTCGCCCGGATGATGATGATGGGCCTCGAATTCATGGACAAGGAGCCGTTCGAGACGGTCTATGTCCACGCCCTCGTCCGCGACAAGGACGGGGCCAAGATGTCGAAGTCGAAGGGCAACGTCATCGATCCGCTCGACCTGATCGACGAATACGGCGCCGATGCCCTGCGCTTCACCCTCGCCATCATGGCGGCGCAGGGCCGCGACGTGAAGCTTGACCCGCAGCGCATCGCCGGCTACCGCAACTTTGGGACCAAGCTTTGGAATGCCACGCGCTTCGCCGAGATGAACGGCGCCGTGCATGGCGGGACGCTCGATCCGGAATCCTTGAGCCTGCCGCTGAACCGCTGGATCGTCACCGAGCTGTCCCGCACCGTCGCCGAAACCGACGAGGCGCTGGCCGGCTATCGCTTCAACGATGCCGCGAGCGCCATCTACCGCTTCGTCTGGAACCTCTTCTGCGACTGGTACGTGGAGCTTTCCAAGCCGACGCTCGGCGGCGAGGACAAGGCCACCGCCGACGAGGTTCGCCTTGTCACCGGCCACGTGCTCGACCGGGTCTTCGCGCTGCTCCACCCGTTCATGCCGTTTATCACCGAGGAGCTCTGGCAGGTGACGGCCGGCGAGGGCGGCCGCGAGACGCTCCTCTGCCACACCGCCTGGCCGCGGCTCGACTTTGCCGATCCGCAGGCGGCGAGCGACATCAACTGGCTGGTCGCGCTGGTTTCGGAGATCCGTTCGGTACGGGCCGAGATGAACGTCCCGCCCGGCGCCGAGGCGGCCCTCGTCGCCGTCGATCCGGACGAGGAGACGGCGGCGCGGCTGAAGCGCAACGACCTGCAACTGCGCCGGCTGGCCCGGCTCGGAGACGTCTCGACGGCCGCCTCCGCCCCGGCCCAGGCGGCGCAGGTGGTCGTCGCGGGTGTCACCTTCGCGCTTCCACTTGCCGGCATGATCGACGTCGCGGCGGAGCGCGCCCGGCTGACCAAGGCGAAGAAAAAGGCCGAGGACGAGATCGCCCGCATCGACAAGAAGCTGTCGAACGAGCGCTTCGTCGCCAATGCGCCGGAGGAGATCGTCGAGCAGGAGCGCGAAAAGCGCGAGGGCTATCGGCAGGAGGCGGAGAAGCTGGGGGCGGCGCTGGCGAGCTTGGGGTGATCGATCGGAGGGGCGCCTCTCGGACGTCGGCGTGTAACGGCGGCTGGTAATTGGCGAACAATGTTTTCGAGGCCGGCGGGGCACCCCCCTCTGCCCTTCGGGCATCTCCCCCACAAGGAGGGAGATCGTTTGGCGCCAGTTTCGACGTCGGGCAGATAGTCCGTCGACGACGCATATAACGGCAGGGAGCGGCAATTCCGGGCGCCCCGGCCGATGACGGCCTGATCTCCCCCCTTGTGGGGGAGATGCCCGGCAGGGCAGAGGGGGGTGCCTCGGCGCGACGCTCTCAGTTGAAGAGTCTAAAGACGGCTTGAGGACGAGCCGATCCAAGAAGGCGCGAAACATTGGTCGCAGATCTTTCCTATCCGACAGCAGTCCTTGGCGGAGCACTGTCCTTCCTCTCCCCCTGCGTCCTGCCGCTCGTGCCGCCCTATCTCTGCTACATGGCGGGGGTTTCGGCCGACGATCTGAAGTCCGGCCCGGCCGTCGCCACCACCGGCTATGCCCGACTGATCGGTTCCTCGGTGATCTTCGTTCTCGGCTTTTCCACCGTCTTCGTGGCGCTCGGCGCCGGGGCGAGTTCGATCGGCCTGTTCCTGAGGCAAAATCTCGACTGGCTGGGCATCGTCGCCGGCATCGCCATCATCGTGATGGGGCTGAACTTTCTCGGCGTCTTCAAGCTGTCGTTTCTCTCCCGCGAGGCGCGGCTGCAGGCGCCGGATCGGCCGAGGAGCCTTCTCGGCGCCTATCTGATGGGGCTCGCCTTCGCCTTCGGCTGGACGCCCTGCATCGGGCCGGTGCTGGGTGCGATCCTCGGCCTTGCCGGCTCCCGGGGCACGGTGGAGGAGGGCGCCGTCATGCTGGCTTTCTATTCCGCCGGCCTCGGCATCCCCTTCATCCTCGCTGCCGCCTTTTCCGGCGTCTTCCTGCGCTGGCTGAGCGGCTTTCGCCGGCATCTCGGCATGGTCGAGAAGGCGACGGGCGGGCTGCTCGTCGTCACCGGCGTGTTGTTTCTCACCGGCGGCATGCAGGACATGTCGTTCTGGCTGCTCGAGACCTTCCCGGCGCTCCAGACCATCGGGTGAAACCATAACGCGCGGCTCTGCTCGCGTTTTCGCCGGATTTCATGCTAGAGCATGATCCCGAGAGGTGGTTGCCGGCTCTCGGAAAAGATCATGCGGAGCAAAGAGTTAGAGTGGGATGGCGATTCGAAGAAAAGCCATCTCGGTCTAAGCGCCGCCGATAATCCTCGGTGAAGTGTTCAGAGGCTGTCCATGGCTAGACGCTGCCTGTCGATCGTTCTCGCCGCGGGCGAGGGGACGCGGATGAAATCCGCCCGCGCCAAGGTGCTGCACGAGGTGGCGGGGCTCGCCATGGTGCGCCATGTCGTCGCCGCGGCGGCGAAGGCCGGCTCCGATCGCATCGCCGTCGTCTCCGGCAAGGACAGCGAGGCGGTGATCGCGGCGGTTCGCAAGGACCGGCAGGATGCCGAGCATTTCGTCCAGGAAGAGCGGTTCGGCACCGCCCATGCGGTCCTCGCCGCCCGCGCCGCGATCGAGGTGGGCACCGACGACATCCTCGTCCTCTTTGCCGACACGCCGCTGATCCGGCCGGAAACGCTCGCCCGCGCCCGCGCCTCGCTGATCGCCGGCACCGACATCTGCGTCATCGGCTTCCGGCCGGAGAATCCATCCGGCTATGGCCGGCTCTTGGAACGCGACGGCGAACTCCTGGCGATCCGCGAGGACAAGGACGCCAGCGAGGCCGAGAAGGCCATCGACTTCTGCAATGCCGGCGTCATGGCGCTGTCCGGCGAGAAGGCCCTGGCGATCCTCGACCAGATCGGCAACGACAACGCCAAGGGCGAATACTACCTCACCGACGCCGTCGAGATCGCCCGGCGCGAGGGCCTCAAGGTCCGCGCCATCGAGGCGGAAGCCTTCGAGGTCGCGGGTGTCAACAACCGCGCCGAACTCGCCGCCGTCGAGGCGACGTGGCAGTCCTTGCGGCGGCGGCGCGCGATGATCGAGGAGGGCGTCACGCTGATCGACCCGGCCTCGGTGACCTTCTCCCACGACACCGTGCTCGGCCGCGACGTCGTCATCGAGCCGAACGTCGTCTTCGGGCCGGGTGTCACCGTCGGCGAGGGCGCCGTCATCCATGCCTTTTCCCATATCGTCGGCGCGAAGATCTCCCCGGAGGTTTCCGTCGGCCCCTTTGCCCGACTGCGCGAAGGCACGGTGCTCGAAGAGGGCTCCAAGGTCGGCAATTTCTGCGAGACCAAGAACGCCCGGCTCGGCGAGGACGCCAAGCTCAATCATCTCAGCTATATCGGCGACGCCGAGATCGGCGCGCGGACGAATGTCGGCGCCGGCACCATCACCTGCAACTATGACGGCGCGCTGAAGCACAGGACGGTCATTGGCGCCGATGCCTTCATCGGCTCGGACACCGCCCTCGTCGCCCCGGTCAGCGTCGGCGACGGCGCCTATGTCGGAACGGGAAGCGTCATCACCGAAGACGTGCCGGCGGGCGCTCTCGCCATCGCCCGCGAGCGCCAGGTCAACAAGGATGGGCGCGGGACCGCGATCGCCGAGCGCAACCGCGCCGCAAAGGCCCAAAAGGCGATCAAGGCGTAACAAGCCGTCACCAATCGTTATCCCGCGCGGGCTTATCTTCGGATAGACGGGAGCCGAGCGGCGGTGTGGCGCGAGGGCCGGTGGCAAGTCGCGCCGTAAAGCGCCATCCTGCCCGCGCCACGCGGAATTTTCGGGTTTTCACGAGGCCGATGCGGTCGGCCGGTCGAGCGGGGTCTCACCATGTGCGGTATCGTCGGGATCATCAGCCGGAAGCCGGTCGCGGACCGCCTGGTCGACGCCCTGAAGCGGCTGGAATATCGCGGCTATGATTCCGCCGGCGTCGCAACGCTGGAAAACGGCCGGCTGACCCGCCGCCGCGCCGAGGGCAAGCTGTCGAACCTTGCGACGCTGGTCGGCGAGCAGCAGCTCGACGGCACCATCGGCATCGGCCACACCCGCTGGGCGACCCACGGCGTGCCGAGCGTCGCCAACGCTCATCCCCATGCGACCAAGCGACTGGCGCTCGTCCACAACGGCATCATCGAGAACTACCGGGAACTGAAGGCCGAACTGGAAACCGAAGGCGCCGTCTTCGAAAGCCAGACCGACACCGAGATCGTCGCCCATCTCGTCACCCGCGAGCTCGAACGGGGACTGCCGCCGAAGGAGGCGGTGCAGGTCGTGCTCGCGAGGCTCGAAGGGGCGTTCTCGCTCGCCTTCCTCTTCGACGGCGAAGAAGAACTCCTGATCGGCGCACGGCGCGGCAGCCCGCTTGCCGTCGGCGAGGGCGAGGGCGAGATGTTCCTTGGCTCCGACGGCATCGCCCTGTCGCCCTTCACCGACACGGTGCGCTATCTCGAAGAGGGCGACCTCGCCGTTCTCGAACATGGCCGCATCACCATCTTCGACCAGCACGGCGCCGAGGTGACGCGGGCGGTGAAACGGGCCGGCGGCAAGGCCTTCTATGTCGACAAGGGCAACCATCGCCACTTCATGCAGAAGGAGATCTACGAGCAGCCGGAGGTCCTCTCCCACACGCTCGGCGCCTTCGTCGACATGACCACCGGCCGGACGCGCCTGCCGAAGGACCAGGCGATCGATTTCTCCAAGGTCCGGCGCATCGCGCTGTCGGCCTGCGGCACCGGTTTCTACGCCGCTTTGGTCGGCCGGTATTATTTCGAGCGCTACGCCCGCATCCCCTGCGATCTCGACGTCGCCTCGGAGTTCCGCTACCGCGAAAGTCCGCTCGCAGACGTCGATCTGGCGCTTTTCGTCTCGCAGTCGGGCGAGACCGCCGATACGCTCGCCTCGCTGCGCTATGCCAAAGGCGAGGGGCTGGCGACGGCGGCGATCGTCAATGTCGAGGAATCGACCATCGCCCGGGAGGCGGATCACGTCTTCCCGACGCTCGCCGGGCCGGAGATCGGCGTCGCTTCCACCAAGGCCTTCACCTGCCAGCTGATGGCGCTGGCGGCCCTCGCCATCAAGGCCGGCGTCGATCGCGGCGTGATCTTGCCGGAGCGCGAGATCGAGTTCACCCGCATCCTCGCCGAAGCGCCGCGGCTCGCCAACGAGGCGATCCGGCTGGAGGGGGCGATCGAGGCGCTGTCGCGCAAGATGGCGACGAAGAAGCACGCGCTCTTCCTCGGCCGCGGCTTCTCCTATCCGCTGGCGCTGGAAGGCGCGCTGAAGCTCAAGGAAATCAGCTATATCCACGCCGAGGGCTATGCCGCCGGCGAATTGAAGCACGGGCCGATCGCGCTGATCGACGAGACCATGCCGGTGGTCGTCATCGCGCCCCATGACCGCAGCTTCGAAAAGACCGCCTCGAACGTCCAGGAGGTCGCCGCGCGGGGCGGCGAGATCGTCCTCTTCACCGACGCCAAGGGCGCTGCCAGCGGCATCGTCGACGGCGCCGAACTGATCGTCCTGCCGGACATGCCGGAGATCCTGACGCCGATCGTCTACGCCATCCCGCTGCAGCTTCTGGCCTATCACACGGCGATCCAGATGGGCACCGACGTCGACCAGCCGCGCAATCTGGCGAAATCCGTCACTGTCGAATGATCGTCATCGCCCGTCGGCTATGCTGCGATTGCGAAAGACGCCTTGCTTTCCCACTTTTGCGGAACGATGATTCGTCTCGACGATTCCCGTCCGGTTGAGATCGCCGCCCTCGGTTCGCGGCGGACCGAGAGGTGACGACGCCCATGATGCGGCTCAGAAACTACTTCCTGACGGGCTTCATCGTCTGCGCGCCGCTGGCGATCACCGCCTGGATCACCTGGTCCTTCATGGGCTGGGTCGACAGCTGGGTGAAGCCCTATATTCCCGCCCGCTACTGGCCGGACGCCTATCTGCCCTTCGCCATCCCCGGCTTCGGCCTGATCGTCGCGCTGATCCTGATCACCCTGATCGGCTTTTTGACCGCCAACATCATCGGCCGCACCGTCATCGGCTGGGGCGAGCGGCTGCTCTCCCGCACGCCGCTGGTGCGCACGGTCTACATGGCGCTGAAGCAGATCTTCGAGACGGTGCTCGCCGACCGGTCCACCTCCTTCAAGACCGCCGCCTTGATGGAATATCCGCGCAAGGGGGTCTGGTGCGTCGTCCTCGTCGCGACCGATGCGCGGGGGGAAATCGCCAAGGTGCTGGCCGACGAATCCGACGACATGATCGCCGTCTTCCTGCCGCCGGCGCCCAATCCGACCTCGGGCTTCCTTCTGTTCGTGCCGCGCAAGGACCTGCGGATCCTCGACATGAGCATCGAGAACGCCCTGAAGCTCGTCGTCTCCTCCGGCCTCGTCAGCCCGGACGAGCCCAGCGGCAAGCTCACGCTCGACGAGGCGGCGAAGATCGTGTCGGCGCGCCAGAGCCGCGAACGGGAGATCGAGGCGGCGGAATGAGTGCCGCTTGCTCGGTCGATTCTGCTGCGCGATAGTGGCCATCGATGCAATTCAGAGTTATGACTGGGTGAGATCACGTTCTGTCCCTTCGGACGCCGCCGATGTTTCGCATCCTGCTCATTGCCGCACTCGCTCTCCTTTCCGCTTTCGCCGTGTCGGAAGCCTTGGCTCGGTCCAAGGCCGCACAATGGCTGGTGAAGCAGCAGATCGCGGACGCCTGCGAGACCGGAGGCGGCTCCATCGACCCGTCGGGTGTCATCGAACGCGACCTGAACGGCGACGGCCGCGCGGATCTCATCATTTCCCATGAGGCGATCAGTTGCGGCCGGGGGCGGAGCGGCTTCTGCGGCATGCAGGTCTGTTCGGTACTGTTCTACATCCGCCGCGGAGACCTTCTCGTGAAGGTCCACGAGATGCTGGGAGCCAATGTAGAAGTCCGGTCCGGACGCATCCCTGCGATCTTCCTCAGTGCCCATGGCGGCGGTGGCGGCACTGTTCGCTGGAACGGGCGAAGTTTCGAATAGCTCAGTCGGCGGGTCATGCGCGGGATTCCCCGACAAGCAAGTCATCCAGTTCCGGCCGGCGCGCCGAAGATCGACCAGCCCATGCGCGTGGTGAGCATTTCCAGCGCGATCCGCCCGAGATGGGAGTTGCCGGCCGCATCCAGCCCCGGCGACCAGACAGCGACGCTGGCCTTGTCCGGAACCACCGCCAGAATGGCGCCGCCGACGCCGCTCTTGCCGGGCAGGCCGACCCGGTAGGCGAACTCCCCCGAGCCGTCATAGTGGCCGCAGGTGAGCATGATGGCGTTGATCCGCCGGGCCCGCTCGGCCGTCACCACCGAATGACCGGTGGCCGGGTTTCGGCCTTGATGGGCGAGGAAGCTGCCGGCCTTCGCCAACTGGCGGGCCGTCATGGCGATGGCGCAGTGGTGGAAATAGACGCCGAGAACGTATTCCACCGTGTTCTCGATGACGCCGAAGCCCTTCATGAAATTCGCCAGCGCCCGGTTGTTGAAGCCGGTGCGCTCCTCCGACGCCGCCACCGCCCGGTCGATGTAGACGCCGTCGTCGTCGGCGAGGAACTGCAGGAAGCGCAGGATCTCGCCGAGCGCCTCGCGGGGCTGGTGGCCGGAAAGGATCATGTCGGTGACGGCGATGGCGCCGGCGTTGATGAAGGGGTTGCGCGGGATGCCGCGCTCCTGCTCCAACTGGACGATCGAGTTGAACCGGCTCCCCGACGGCTCGCGCCCGACCCGGTTCCACAGGCGGTCGCCTGCCAGACCCAGCGCGAGGGTAAGTGTGAAGACCTTCGAAACGCTCTGGATCGAGAAATACTTGCCGCAATCGCCGCCGCAGACGGTGCTGCCGTCCTTCAGCGCCACGGCGATGGCGAACTGGTTCGGATCGATCCGCCCGAGTTCGGGGATATAGGTCGCCACCTGCCCGCGATCGGGGCGCGCGGCCATCTCGGCGGCGATCTCGGCGACGACGGTTTCGAGGTCGGGCATGGGCGATGTCCCTTCGTGTCGGTGCGGGGCGTTGAGTCGACGGCCTTTGTCCGGCGAGGGTGACGCGGCGCTTACCCCCCTCTGCCCTGCCGGGCATCTCCCCCACAAGGGGGGAGATCGACCGGGCGCCGCCGCTGCGGCCAATCGCAGACGTTTCGACATCGTGGTCGACGGCTCGCGCCCCCACTGACGCCGCCTGATCTCCCCCCTTTGTGGAGGAGATGCCCGGCAGGGCAGAGGGGGGTGCCTCGGCGCGGCGCACGACCCAGCGGCACACATCCCGCGCCAAAACCCCCGGCGGCGCGATGCGCCCCGGCTTTTGCCATGCGATGCGCCCCCTCCCGAAGGAGAGGACCGATCCTGTCGCCGTCCACCCGGGGGGCGGACAGCGAAACGCCGGAGGCGAGCCCTCCGAATATTCAATTGTTACGGCCCGCCTCCGGCGTTCCGCGCGGTGTCTTTGCGGGCCCTTCAGCCTCGCGCATCCTGTCCGGCGCTTCGCTCTCACGGGAGCGTCGACCTCGAATGCGTCCGGCCGGCTGCCGACGCTTCACCCGCCGCGCCTTTTCAGCACGGCGACCTCAAGCGGACCGATCCGCACCCGCGCCGTATTACGCGAGGGGTCGGCGGAGCCAGGGCCCGTCCGGGATGCGACGATCCTCCGGAAGGATTTCGCACCGCGGACACCGCCCGCCTTCCCGAACGATCCCGGCGATCATTCGTGTCCCTCGGGAAGACGGCGAGGGGATTGTGTGCGGGGGGATGGGGGGTGGGGATAAGTCGGGCGGTCAAGAGAATGTGATCTGGCGCCAGGGCCTATCAGGGCGGCGTTTTACAAGCCGAGACCGGGCAGACCCGGGCTTCGTCTTCCCCGCTTCGTCATCCTCGTGCGCGAGCACGGGGATCCATGCCGGACCGGGTCCCGCATCGTAGCGGCGCCTGGAGTGCTTTCGCCCGCAACCGGACTGCTCCTGAAGCGGTGAGGCATGGATCCCCGACCCTTCGGGCCGAGGATGACGTGGCGCTGTTGACGGCGCCTGTTCTTCCACGGGACAGTCGAGGCGAAACGTGCGGGACATCGCCGGCAGGCAACCCCTTGGCCGTTTGTCGGGCTGCTTCGTCAACTCGGATCAGGGGGAGGAAGCTCACCGCCTGCGCCTATTCCGTGAGCGCCGGTGGTCTTCGCGTGATCTCGGTCCGCAAGGCGAACGAAGGCGAGGTGAAGCGCTATGGATCATACCGGCGACGACAACCCGGATTGGCTCGACTTCCCCGCCGCGCCGCTCGACACTGCCGCCAAGCTGAAGGCGACGCGCGCCCGGCTTGCTGCCAGCCAGGCCGACTTCGCCGCGCTCCTTCAGGTGTTGTCCGCGACGCTCCACAACTGGGCGCAGCGGCGGAGGAAGCCGGACGCTTGAGGCTGACGATGATTGGTCTCGTTTAGGATGGTCTGGGGGGGGTGACGGCTCGACCCTGAGTAAGGTCTTACACGACGTCGCATCTCTTAACAGCTACTGGATGTAATTCGAGAATCATCCTACAAGTATGCCAGTGGTCAGCTCTAACGGTGAGTCTTAATTTGAATCCCGTCATTCGTGCGCAACTCCGAGAATTTGCCAAGGCGCATTCCATCGAAATTTACTCGCTGGAAAAGCAATTCGAGATATACAGCGTATTCTCTGTGTTAAGCGGCCTCCTAGGCGAGAATATTGATCCCTATGACGTGCATCTTGAGGGTGATGAGTTTGGGGTTGATGGTATTGCTATTTTAATTCAGGGCGAGTCTGTAATAAATCGACAAGAGGCAAAAGAAAAACTTGAGTCTATTAATAATCCTATAATCGAGTTTATATTCTTTCAAGCGAAAACGAGCACTAGCTATGACTACGGAGATATTTCCAAGTTTTTTGATGCAATAACGGGGTTTTTTGACGAGAGTTTAATCGGCGAGAGTGACACCGTCGACGATTTGATAGGCGCGATGCATGAAATATATGAGCGCGGAGTAGGCAAAAGAAACCCAAAGATCAGTTGTTTCTATGTTGCGACTGGGAACTATGAAGAGCCATCGAGGATTGAGAAATTGCGAACGGCCTTCCGGGGTCAATTGGAAGAGCAGAATATTTTCGATACAAATAGCATCGTTATCGAGATGGTGGGAGCTCGCGATCTGCAGCGTTGGTACCGTGCCGCGACCACTGCGGTAGAGGTGGAGATCGATTTCCCGAGGAACGTCGTGATGCCATCGAATGAGCATGTAGAAGAGGCGTATATCGGATATATCGACGCAAAAAACCTTCTAGCACTGTATGTTGTGAAGGATACGGACGATGATACCGTAAAGATTAATAAATCTGTTTTTTTTGATAATATTCGAGATTATGACGCAAAATCAAAAATTAATATCTCTATTAAGGAGAGTGTTCAATCGGGCGGTGGGGCGGAATTTGTGTTCCGAAATAATGGAATCACGGTCGTTTCTAAGAACATCGACCGGACTGGAGATCGATTCAAGCTTGAGGATTTTCAGATAGTAAACGGGTGTCAGACAAGCAATATTATTTTTGATCTAGTTTATGGCAATGAAGCGGGTGATCCAAAAGAAAATCAAGAGTTGACGGGTTCTATTCAAGTTCCATTGCGCTTAATCGGCTCCAAGGACGATGAGTTTGTTTCATCTATTATTGTCGGAGCTAATCGTCAAAATCCGGTGCGCGACGAACAGTTTTGGGCACTCCGCCCATTTATGAAAAACTTTGAGGAATACTGTAGAAGTCTTGATGCGGAAGAAATAATATATTTTGAAAGACGGGATAATCAGTATCGGAATCAAGACATCGAGCGAACAAGGATAATGCAGCCGTCAGTTTTAATGAAGGCTGTTGCTGCTTGTTTATTGTTTCAGCCTCAGAGGGCGGCTCGTGATTATCGAGGTATTCTCTCTGAATACGATAAGGTAATATTTTTGGATGATCAGGATGTTAGGATATATCACGCTGTTGCATATCTTTATTATCGCTTGGAGTTTCTCTGGAGAAATCAACGAATTGATAATGGTTATAAAACCTTTCGATATTACATTTTAGCGGGCATTGGGCTCAAGCTTTCGGAAGGCGAAAACACGCTTACGATGAAGAAAGGAAAGCTTACCACGCTTGCAACGTCTTTTATCTCGTTGTGCAAGGACGAGGATCGGCTAAAGTCGGCTGTGACCTCAGTGGTTGGCGTCGTTCAGGAACGTTTGTTGGAAATGAGTGTGTCTAGCCAAGAAAGAATCCGGGATACGATCCGATCGGAGACCTTCGCAGTCCAATTCAAACAAAATCTAATGTCTAAGCAAAAATAGGAGTTGGCCAACTCCCACTTTCGCAAATGGTTTCCCGTTGCGCGCTAAGACAGTGGGGATGCCGGCGATCTCTAGGAGGATAATGACTTGTCGTTATCGTCCGTCATCACCCCGACCTGAGCAACCGCACCGCCTCGTCCTTCCCGAACAGATAGAGCAGCCCCCGCAGCGCCTCGCCCCGCACGCCCTTCAGTTCCGGGTCCTTCGCCAGCACCAGCCTTGCGTCGTCCCGCGCGACTTCCATCAGGTCGGCGTGGTGCTCGGTGCGGGCGATCCGGAAAAACGGCAGGCCGGATTGCTGGGTGCCGAGGAGGTCGCCTTCGCCGCGCAGCTTCAGGTCTTCCTCGGCTATGCGGAAACCGTCCTCGGTCTCGCGCATGACCTTCAGGCGGGCGGCCGCTGTTTCGCCGAGGGGGCCGCGATAGAGGAGGACGCAGGAGGAGGCCTTGTCGCCACGGCCGACGCGGCCCCTCAGCTGGTGGAGCTGGGAGAGGCCGAAGCGTTCGGCGTGTTCGATGACGATGATGGTGGCTTCGGGAACGTCGACGCCGACCTCGATGACGGTGGTGGCGACGACGAGGCGCTTGTCTCCGCGCTTGAAGGCACCCATCACGGTGTCCTTCTCCTCGGCGTTCATCCGGCCGTGGACGACGCCGACGGTGTCCGGGCCGAACACCTCGGCGAGCTGGCGGCCGCGCTCCTCGGCGGCCATCAGGTCGCTCTTTTCGCTTTCCTCGACCAGCGGGCAGACCCAGTAGACCCTCTGGCCGCCGGCAATGGCGTTGCCGATGCGCTCGACCACCTCGTCGATGCGGTCGGTGGGCAGCGCCACGGTGGCGATGGGTTTTCGGCCCTTCGGCTTTTCGGAAAGGCGGGAGACCTCCATGTCGCCGAAGGCGGAGAGGACGAGGGTGCGCGGGATGGGCGTCGCGGTCATCACCAGGAGATCGGCGCCGCGGCCCTTCTTCGTCAGTGAGAGGCGCTGGTGGACGCCGAAGCGGTGCTGCTCGTCGACGATGACGAGGCCGAGATCGCCATAGGCGACGTCTTCCTGAAAGAGCGCGTGGGTGCCGACGACGATGTCGGTCTCGCCGCTGGCGATCGCATCCAGCTTGGCGGCGCGGGCGCGGCCATTGTCGCGGCCGGTGAGGAGGGTCATCGACAGGCCGGCGGCTTCAGCGAGCTTGCCGAGCCCTGCGAAATGCTGGCGGGCGAGGATTTCCGTCGGGGCGAGCAGGGCCGACTGGCAGCCGGATCCCGCCGCCACCGCCATCGCCATCAGCGCGACGACGGTCTTGCCGGCGCCGACGTCGCCCTGGAGAAGCCGCAGCATGCGTTCGGGGCTCGCCATGTCGGCGGCGATCTCGGCAAAGGCCTGTTCCTGGCCGCCCGTCAGCGCGAAGGGGAGGGCGGCGCGGACCTTGGCGAGGCGGCCCGCCGGGTCGGTCATCGCGCGGCCGGGAACGGCCTTCTGGTTCTGGCGGGAGAGGGCGAGGGCGAGCTGGCTCGCCAGATATTCGTCATAGGCAATGCGGCGCCATGACGGATTTTCCGGCGAAATGTCTGCGGCATCAGCCGGATCGTGCAGGCGTTTCAGCGCGTCGTTGAAGGTCGGGAAACTCTGGTGCTTGACGACCGACGGGTCGATCCATTCGGCAAAGTCCGGCACACGCTCCAAAGCCTGCCCGATCGCCTTCCTCAGCACCTTGCCGGAGAGCCCGGCCGTCATCGGATAGATCGGCTCGACGAGGCTCATGGTCTCGGCCCGCTCGAGGCTGGCGACGAAATCGGGATGCACCATTGACGGCCGCCCGTTGAACCATTCGACCTTGCCGGAGACGATCATCGTCTCGCCGACGGGCAGGAGGTTCTCCATCCAGGCCGGCTGCGCCCGGAAATAGGTCAGCGCGATCTCGCCGGTCTCGTCGGTCGCGAACACCCGGTAAGGCACCGACTTCTGCGCCCGGCCGGGCGGCTGGTGGCGGTCGATGCGGACGGTGAGGGTGACGATCGCGCCTTCCGGCGCAGTGGCAATCTCGGCGCGCTTGCGCCGGTCGACGAGGCCTGTGGGCAGGTGGAAGACCAGGTCGCGGATGCGCAGCGTCTCGCCGGGGCGCACCAGCAGGGTCTGGAGCAGGCCGGCGAGCTTCGGCCCGACGCCTTCCAGCGTGGTGACGGCGGCGAACAGGGGGTCGAGGAGGGAGGGACGCATTGGGCTACCGTTTAACCCTGCAAGCCGCGATGGCAAGAGCGTGAAAGGGCGACGCTCGTCCATCTGCTGACACGCCGCCCCGCTGCCTATATGAGGAGGCATTCCAGACGACGGGTTCATTATGACAGGCATGCAGCGCTCATCGAGCGATCTCGACATTCGTCGCCGCAAGGCGCTCTTTCGCTCGTGGCATCGCGGAATCCGGGAGATGGATCTCGTGCTCGGGCAGTTCGCCGATGCGAAGATCGGGACGTTGAGCGATGACGACCTCGGCGACTACGAGCAGCTGATGGAAGCGCAGGATCGCGACATCTTCATGTGGCTGACCGGCGAGGCGGAGACGCCCGGAAATTTCGACACGCCGGTGTTCCGGCAGATCCGCGACTTCCATGTCGGCGGGGCTGAGGCCGGTGGCCACATGCCCGGTCATATGGCGGTCGGGTCCAAGGATAGCCCGGAGACGACGAAGTGAGCCTGCCAGACAAGCTGAAGAAGGCGCTGGAGAAGGATGGCGCGCTCGATATCGGCGGCGTCGTCGAGGGGGCGGAGGCCTTCGTCCTTGCCGACGTCGCCCGCCACCGGGCCAAGAAGCGGCCGCTGGTCTTCGTTATGCGCGACGGCAGCCGGATGCCGGAGATCGAGGAGGCGCTGAAATTCGTCGCGCCGGAGCTGCCCGTCCTGACGCTGCCGGCCTGGGACTGTCTGCCCTATGACCGCGTCGGCCCGTCCTCGGAAGCCGCCGCGCGGCGGCTGGCGGCCATGGCGGCGCTGACTTCGCTCCGCGATGATCCGCACCGGGCGGTGATCCTGACGACGGCGAACGCGCTTCTCCAGAAGATGCCGCCGGCCGACGTTCTCGGCAAGGAGGCGATCTCGGTCGGCGCCGGCGGCCAGATGCCGATGGAAAAGATCGTCACGGCGCTGACCCATGGCGGCTTCGAGCGGGTGTCGACGGTGCGTGAGCGCGGCGAATATGCGGTGCGCGGCGGCATTCTCGACGTCTTCGCGCCGGGAGCGGAAGAGCCGGTGCGGCTCGATTTCTTCGGCGACACGCTGGAGACGGTGCGCGCCTTCGATCCGGCGAGCCAGCGCACGACGAAGCAGCTGAAGCGCTTCGAACTCTCGCCGGTCTCCGAGATAACCCTGCGCGACGAGACGATCAGCCGTTTCCGGACCAACTACATCAAGCGCTTCGGAGCCGCCCAGAGGGGCGATGCCCTCTACGAATCGATTTCCGAGGGCAAGCGCTTTGCCGGCATGGAGCACTGGCTGCCGCTGTTCTACGAGCGGCTCGACACGATCTTCGACTATGCCCGGGGCTTTGCCTTCGTGCTCGACCATCTGACGATGGAGTCCGTCGCCGAGCGGCGGACGCTGATCGCCGACCACTACGAGGCGCGCAAGCGCGGCGGGACGGAATCCTTCGGTGAAGGGGGCGTGCCCTATCATCCGGTCGAGCCGGACGCGCTCTATCTCAGCGAGGACGAGCTTTCGGGCGGCCTCGCCAGCGTCGAGCCGGTGCGGCTGTCGGCCTACGGCGTGTCGGACGTGATCGGGCGTCAGGCCTTCAATCTCGACTACAGGCGCGGCCGGAACTTCTCCACCGAGCGCACCGCCGAGGGCGTCAACGTCTTCGCCGAGGCGGTGAACCACGTGGCCAAACTCCGGGCGGACGGCCAGCGGGTGCTCCTCGCCGGCTGGACGGAAGGCTCGCGCGAGCGCCTGACCCAGGTGATGGAAGAACACGGTCTCGGCTCGATCAAGACGGTGGAGAGCCTGAAGCAGGTGCGCGAGGCGCCCAAGAACTTCGTCGTTACCGCCGTGCTCGGCCTCGAAGCCGGCTTCGAGAGCGACGATCTGGTCGTCGTCGCCGAGCAGGACATTCTCGGCGATCGCCTCGTCCGGCGCGGGCGGCGGCGGCGCAAGAACTCCGACTTCATCTCGGAGGTCTCGGGCCTCGACGAGGGCGACATCGTCGTCCATGTCGATCACGGCATCGGCCGCTTCGTCGGGCTGAAGACCATCGAGGCGGCGGGCGCGCCGCACGACTGCCTGGAACTCAGATATCAAGGCGACGACCGGCTGTTCCTGCCGGTGGAGAACATCGAGCTTTTGTCGCGCTATGGCGGCGAGGGGACCGAGGCGACCCTCGACCGGCTGGGCGGGGGCGCCTGGCAGGCGCGCAAGGCCAAGCTGAAGAAGAAGCTGCTCGAGATGGCGGGCGGCCTGATCAGGATTGCCGCCGAACGCGAGATGCGCGGCGCGCCGCGGCTCTTGCCGCCCGAGGGCCTGTGGGACGAGTTCGCCGCGCGCTTCCCCTATGAGGAGACCGAGGACCAGCTCGGCGCGATCGATGCCGTCACCGACGATCTCGCCGCCGGCAAGCCGATGGATCGCCTCGTCTGCGGCGACGTCGGCTTCGGCAAGACCGAGGTGGCGCTCAGGGCCGCCTTCGTCGCGGCGATGAACGGGCTGCAGGTCGCCGTCGTCGTGCCGACGACGCTGCTTGCCCGCCAGCACTACAAGACTTTCGTCGAACGGTTCCGCGGCCTGCCGATCCACGTCGGCCAGGCCTCGCGGCTGGTGACGGCGAAGGAACTCGCCGGCGTCAAGAAGGGCATTGCCGACGGCACGCTGGACATCGTCGTCGGCACCCATGCACTGCTCGGCAAGGCGGTGAACTTCAAGTCGCTCGGGCTCCTCATCATCGACGAGGAGCAGCATTTCGGCGTCAAGCACAAGGAGCGGCTGAAGGAGCTGAAGTCGGACGTGCACGTCCTCACCCTCTCCGCCACGCCGATCCCGCGGACGCTGCAGCTGGCTTTGACCGGCGTGCGCGAACTGTCGCTGATCACCACGCCGCCGGTCGACCGCATGGCGGTGCGCACATTCGTCTCGCCCTTCGACGCGATGGTCGTTCGTGAGACGCTGCTGCGCGAAAGATACAGGGGCGGCCAGAGCTTCTATGTCTGCCCGCGCGTGTCCGACCTCGCCTCGGTGAAGGAGTTCCTCGACACCCACGTGCCGGAGCTGAAGGTGGCGGTCGCCCACGGTCAGATGGCGGCGGGCGAGCTCGACGACATCATGAACGCCTTCTACGAGGGCCAGTACGACGTGCTCCTGGCGACGACGATCGTCGAATCCGGCCTCGACATCCCGACCGCCAACACGCTGATCGTCCACCGGGCCGACATGTTCGGTCTCGCCCAGCTCTACCAGATCCGCGGCCGCGTCGGGCGCTCCAAGCAGCGGGCCTATGCGCTGCTGACGCTGCCGGCCAACAAGACGCCGACCAAGGGCGCCGACCGACGGCTGAAGGTGCTGCAGTCGCTGGATACGCTCGGCGCCGGCTTCCAGCTGGCATCCCACGATCTCGACCAGCGCGGCGCCGGCAACCTCCTCGGCGACGAACAGTCCGGCCACATCAAGGAGGTCGGCTTCGAACTCTACCAGCAGATGCTGGAAGAGGCGGTCGCCGAGATGAAGGGCGTCGAGAGCGAGACCAATGGCCAGTGGTCGCCGCAGATCACGCTGGGCACCGCCGTGATGATCCCGGAGCACTACGTGCCGGACCTGCAGCTGCGCATGACGCTCTACCGCCGCCTTGCCGATCTCGGCGACGCCCGCGAGATCGACGGTTTCGGCGCCGAGCTGATCGACCGTTTCGGGCCGCTGCCCACCGAGGTCGAGCATCTGCTGAAGGTCGTGTTCATCAAGGCGCTGTGCCGCAAGGCGAATATCGAGAAGCTCGATGCCGGGCCGAAGGGGATCGTCATCACCTTCCGCGACAAGAACTTCGCCAATCCAGCGGCCCTCGTCCGCTATATCGGCGAGCAGGGCGCTTCGGCGAAGATCCGGCCGGACCAGTCGATCGTCCTCATCCGCGACTGGCCGACGCCGGAAAAGCGCCTCAACGGCGCCGCGACGGTCGCGACCAATCTCGCCCGTTTCGTCGACGAGGGGCAGAAGCAGGCGGCATGAGGCGGGCCCGGACGGTGGGAAACGCGCCAAGGCGGACCGGCGTTGTCCGCCGGGGCAGGCTCCTCTGACTTTTCGGAACACGCCGCAGGTTTTGCCTCCGGGGCTGAAACCCGCATCTGCGCGCCGATGGGACCGCGTCAGCCGAAATTGGCGCGATAGGCGTCCAAGACGGTGCTGAGCTGGCCGTTTGCCGGTGGATGGCCGCCCTCGTGGCTCGTCTTCAACGTCGTCAGATCGAGGGAAGCCTTCGATCCCATGGCGTCGACCAGGCTGCGCGTGCGCAGCGCCCGGCGATTGACCGCCTGTTCCTCGGCCTGGGCCTTGAGCTTTTCGATATAGGCCTGGTTGATCTGCGGCGATCTGAGCGAGCCGGCGAGCGAAGCGCGGAGCTCATCGGGAACGGATCGTTCGGTCCCGGTGCTGCGGTTCTCGTTGAGAACCGTCTGCGTTTCGAACTGCCTCGACGCGAAGGCGCTGTAGACGGACGCCATTTCGATCGACGGTAATGGGTCGCTGTTTGCCATGACGCTGGTTCCCGAATCTCTTGTTCAGGAAAATGGCTGACAGAACTTTCAAGTTGGCTTCTTCAATCGCGAGAATTCAAATCGTATTGTTCCGATTGTCGGCGCAGCGCAGAAGGCAGCCGATTACAACATTGCAGATTGCCCTCCGCCGATATCGCTGCGGCAGCCACTCGCCACTGCAATTCGGCGGTTCGATCCGAACAATACTTGCCATTCCTGCGTTCACGATGAAAATCGTTCGATAAGAGGCAAAATTTAATTTGAAATCACGGCGCGGGCCGCAGGCGGAGTGCCCGCTCTTCGAGAGGCTGACGACCATAAGGGCGGTCGATCGTTCCAAGCTCCGGTGCGCGTGGGGCCGGCGCGCATGGGAGCGGGACGATCGCCTGGACGGTCGCGGAAATCGGCATGACGACCCTGACGGCGCAGGGAGCAGGGCCGCTGACGTCCCGCGGCCTGCGGCTGATCTGGAAATTCTGCCTGCGCCTCTTCGCCGAGAGACCGTGGCGGCATTTGATCTTCACCAAGATCGGCCTCCTGTTTCTCGCCCTCACGACGCTCGGCTGGTATGTCGGTCTGTGGCTCGGCTGGTGGCTGGTGTTTCTCGGCGCGAGCGGGAACATCGTCGATGCTTCCACAAACGAGCCGGCCAACGCGCTCGATACGTTGTATTTCGCCGGCTACACCGTGACGACGTTGGGGATCGGCGATTTCAAGCCATCCGGCGCGCTCTGGCAGATTCTCACGGCAGTCTGCGCCGCCAATGGGTTGCTGGCGTTGACCCTTTCGGTGACCTATCTCGTGCCGATCCTATCGGCCGCCGCGCAGAAGCGCCAACTGGCGCTGACGATCCACGGCATCGGCAGCACCCCCGCCGGCATCCTGCAGACAGCCTGGGACGGCAAGAGCCTGACCAGCTTTGAAGGCGTCATGCCGGATATCGCGACGCAGATCCTGACGCTCGGCGAGCAGCATCTCGCCTATCCCGTCCTGCACTATTTCCTCAGCCGGCATGCAGAATTCGCGCTGCCCGTTCGTCTGGCGGCGTTCAGCGACGCGATTGATGTGATCGCGACGGCGACCCCCTGCGGACGTCCGGCCCAGCCGCCTGTCGCTGATCCAGTGTCAGTCGGCGGTTGCAACGTTTCTGGGCGCAATGGAGTCGGCCCATATCGACATCTCCGAGCGGCAACCAGCTGCGCCTGATCTCAGCGCGGCGGTGGCGAGCGGTGTTCCCGTCGATCCTATCCCGGCCTTCGGGGATGAGACGGGCGGGGCGGACCGCCGCCTGCTCCTGTCGCTGGTCGTCAGCGACGGGTGGAGCTGGCATGACGTCGTCTCGTCGGGGAGCGACCCGAGCCCGTTCTGATTCCGGGGAGCGGGACTGAGGCCGCCGGCATCGAGGCGGACGCGTTCCTGGCCGCTCGGATCAAGCAGCCATGCGCTGGCTGCGTCTCGTCTCCACAGGCCGTTCCGCCACCTCGAACTTCTGCACGATGGCGTCGAGCTTGCCGGCCTCGCTGGCAAGCGATCGGGCTGCCGCGGTCGTCTCTTCGACGATGGCGGCATTCTGCTGGGTCGCCTTGTCCATGGCGTCGGCAGCGCTCGAAAGCTCGCGCAGGCTCGTCGCCTGGCTGCCCGCGGCGCTGGCGATCTGGTTGATCGTCTCGCTCATGGCGGAGACTTCCGCGACGATCTCCTCGAGGCTCTTGCCGGAGGCCGTCACGAGTTCGACGCCGCTTTCCACCTGATCCGACGAGACGGAGATCAACGTCTTGATCTCCTTGGCGGCTTCGGCCGAACGCTGGGCCAGCGCCCGGACTTCCTGGGCGACGACGGCAAAACCCTTGCCGGCCTCGCCGGCCCGCGCTGCCTCCACCCCGGCATTGAGCGCCAGCAGGTTGGTCTGGAAGGCGATCTCGTCGATGACCGAGATGATCTGGTTGATCTGCTGGGACGAGCCCTCGATGCGGTTCATCGCCTCGATCGCCGAAGCGACGACCTCGCCGCCCCGCTCGGCCTTCTGGCGGGCGGCTGAGGCGGTCTTCTGGGCGGCACTCGAACTCTGCGCCGTCTGGTTCACGGCGCGGGAAATCTCGTTCAACGCCGCGACGGTCTCTTCCAGCGTCGCTGCCTGCTGTTCGGTACGTCGGGCGAGATCATCGGCCGTGCCGGCGATCTCGCCGGATGTCGCCGCGACGATCCGGACGGAATCGGTGACTTCGCCCATCGCCGCGCCCAGCGATCCGATCGCCGAATCGAAGTCGTTGCCGATCCGTTCGAAACCCTGCGGCATCTCGGGGCCGACGCGCACCGACAGATCGCCCGAAGCGACTTTCGAAAGACCGGCGGCAAGAAGCGCAAAGGCGTCCGTCTGCTTCTTCGCGGCGGCCTCCTCGGCGATGCGGGCCTTTTCGCCCTGCTCGCGCAAGTCGACCATGATCGTCATGTCGACGAGGAAGGTGATGACTGCCGGGCGGCCGTCGATCTCCGAGGCGATCAGCGTCAGGAAGCCGGGAAAGGTGGTGCCGTCGAGCCGCTTCATCGTCCATTCGAAGCGGGTGACGCCGTCACGGGCGACGTCGGCGAGGATACGCTTCACGAGTTCGCTGGAGCGGGTGCCGCAGGCCTGCTTCTCCGGGGACAGGTCTTCGAAGCGCAGACCGATCAGGCGTTCGCGGGTGGTGGCGAGCATGCGCTCCGTCGACGGGTTGCACTCCGTGAGGACGCCGTCGTCGAGGACGTAATAGCCGTCGGGTGACAGGTGGAAGACGGCTTCTGCCGCATGGTCCTTGAACGTCTTCTTGCCACGCGATCTGCCAAACACTTGCGTCCTCCCAGGAAGCCATATGCCGATCACCCACTATTGATTAAAAATCGTCAAGAATCAGTTATCTCCGTGCCTAAAAAACGGGCACGGGCGGCGAAGGACGAGAGAAGGCGGGGCCGTGACAGGATGGCGCCAATCGCGCTAGAGCGTCGCTCGTCCTTCCAGAGGCGGAGCCCGACGGCGTCCCCCTCCTTCTCCCAGACCGGGTGCGGCGGCGTCGTGCAGCGTTTCGTTTCCTTCTTTCCGACCGTCTTCGTGCTGTTGTGGTCGACCGGCTTCATCGGCGCGCGCTTCGCCATGCCCTATGCGGAGCCGTTCACCTTCCTGTCGCTGCGCTTCGCGCTCGCGCTCCTCCTCCTCGGCGCCATGGCGCTCGCCGCCCGGGCCTCGTGGCCGAACTGGCGCCTCGGCGGCCATTCGATGATCGCCGGCAGCCTGATCCACGGCGTCTATCTCGGCGGCGTCTTCTTCGCGGTCCGGCACGGGCTGAATGCCGGCGTCGTTGCGCTGATCGTCGGGCTGCAGCCGATCATCACGGCGCTGATCGCCGCCCCGGCGCTCGGCGAGACGATCCGCCCGCGCCATGCGCTGGGGCTTCTCCTCGGCCTCGTCGGCGTCGCGCTGGTCATCCTCCCGAAGCTCGGGACGGGCGGCGACTACCACTTCGTCAACGTCGCGCCGGCCTGCCTGTCGGCGCTGGGCATCTCCCTCGGCACGATCTGGCAGAAGCGCTTCGCCACCGGCGTCGACGTCCGGACCGGGACCTTCTTCCAGTATCTCGGCGCGCTGGTGCCGACCTTCGTGCTTGCCGCCCTGACCGAAACGATGGCCGTCGAATGGAACGGCGAGGTGATCTTCGCCCTCGTCTGGCTGACCTTGGTCCTCTCGATCGGCGCGATCTTCCTGATGATGATGCTGATCCGGGAGGGGGCGGTGTCGAAGGTCGCCTCGCTGATGTATCTGACGCCGGGCGTCACCGCCGTGATGGCCTATCTCCTGTTCGGCGAGACGCTGACGCCGATCCAGCTCGGCGGGCTCGTTCTCGCCGGCGTCGGCGTCGCGGCCGCGATGGGGCGCGCGAAGCTCAAAGGGGCCGGATGAGGCGGCAGGGCCTGGCGCTACGATGATGTCTTTCGGGGGCGGTTCGCTGAAACGCCGCGCGCCCTTATATGAACCCGAAACGATCGCTCGTTTCGAAGCCGAAGGGACGGCATGTCCAGTTTCTTGACCTATCTCGCCCTCCTGGTGATGATCGTCACCGCCGGGGTTCTGCTCGCGGGGCTCATCAACATGATGCGCGGCGGCTCGGGCAACGCCTCGCAGAAGCTGATGCGCGCCCGCGTCATGCTGCAGGGGCTGGCGGTGATCCTGATCGTCGGCGTATTGCTGCTCGCCAAGCACTGACGCCGCCATCGGCGGCAGGGAACTTCGAAGGAGGCGGGCTTGGTTCGGCTGAACAGGATCTACACGCGCACCGGCGACAGGGGGGAAACCTCGCTCGGCAACGGCGAACGCCGGTCGAAGGCCGATCTTCGGGTCGAGACCTACGGCACCGTCGACGAGCTCAACGCCGTCCTCGGCCTCGCCCGGCTGCATGCGGACGCGGCGCTGGACGCGATGCTGGCGCGGATCCAGAACGAGCTTTTCGATCTCGGCGCCGAACTCGCCACGCCCGACACCGGCAAGAAGCTGGAATTCGAACCATTGAAGATCGTCGATGCGCAGGTCGAGCGGATCGAGGCCGAGATCGACGCGATGAACGCCCGGCTGTCGCCGCTGAAGTCCTTCGTCCTGCCGGCCGGCTCGCCCGCCGCGACGCATCTCCATCTTGCGCGGACGGTGGCGCGGCGCGCCGAACGGCTGATGATCGCGCTCGCCGCAAAAGCGGGCGAGCCCGTCGCCGATACCGCCATCCGCTACGTCAACCGCCTCTCCGACCACCTCTTCGTCGCGGCACGAATCGCCAATGACGAGGGAAGGGCCGACGTCCTGTGGGTGCCGGGCGGCAGCCGGTGAGAATCGGGCCGGCTTCGAGGGCCGTCGGCCGGTGCTTGCCGGTCACGGCCGTTCTCCGCCGGCCTCACGCTCCGGGCATGTCCGGTGGGCTCGATGGGTGCAATTCCGGCAGCCAGACTTAGATTGCCCGTGCCACAAGGCTCTCGATGACTGCTGCTGGCTTGCCAAGCGGCCCTGCTTTGCGCGAAGAGTGCCGCAACAAAATCGTCGCATGATTGACACCTCGAAGGAGAGAAACCGCCCATGAAAGTTCTCGTCGCAGTCAAGCGGGTGGTCGACTACAACGTGAAGATCCGCGTCAAGTCGGACGGCTCGGGCGTCGAACTCGCCAACGTGAAGATGTCGATGAACCCCTTCGACGAGATCGCCGTCGAGGAGGCGATCCGTCTGAAGGAAGCCGGCACCGCGACCGAAGTGATCGCCGTGTCCGTCGGCCCGCAGCAGGCGCAGGAGACGATCCGCACGGCGCTCGCGATGGGAGCGGACCGCGGCATCCTGGTCAAGACCAACCAGCCCACCGAGCCGCTCGCCGTCGCCAAGATCCTCAAGGGCGTCGTCGAGGCGGAAAGCCCCGACCTCGTCATTCTCGGCAAGCAGGCGATCGACGACGATTGCAACCAGACCGGCCAGATGCTCGCGGCGCTGCTCGGCTGGAGCCAGGGCACCTTCGCCAACAAGGTCGAGCTCGCCGACGGCCGCGCCAAGGTGACGCGTGAGGTCGATGGCGGCCTGCAGACCATCGATCTGAAGATGCCGGCGATCGTCACCACCGATCTGAGGCTGAACGAGCCGCGCTACGCCTCGCTGCCGAACATCATGAAGGCGAAGAAGAAGCCGATCGACGAGAAGAGCCCGGCCGATTTCGGCGTCGACGTCTCGCCGCGTCTCGAGATCGTCAAGACCGAGGAGCCGAAAGGCCGCCAGGCGGGCGTCAAGGTGGCGTCGGTCGATGAGCTCCTCGACAAGCTGAAGAACGAAGCCGGCCTTCTCTGAGCGAACGATCGGGCGACCAGCCCGTCCGCAGCAGCATTGCCCGGCCCCCGGGCGGAGGCTTCGTCCGAACCGGATGGAGCTGAACTGAATGGAGCGCCCGACGAACTCCCAGACGATGGAGAGACCGGGCCAGCCGAGGAAATCGAGATGACCACCCTTCTGATCGCCGAACACGACAATGCCAGCCTGTCCGAGCAGACCGCCAAGGCGCTCGCCGCCGCATCCAAGCTCGGCGGCGACGTGCATGTTCTGGTCGCGGGGCAGGGCGTCGGCGCGGCCGCCGAGGCGGCGGGCAGGCTCGACGGCGTCGCCAAGGTGCTGAGCGCCGACGACGCGGCCTATGCCCACCAGCTCGCCGAGCCGCTCGCCGACCTCGTCGTCAAGCTCGCCGCTGACTACGACGCCATCGTCTTCGCCGCGACGACCACCGGCAAGAACGTCGCTCCGCGCGTCGCGGCCCTCCTCGACGTCATGCAGGTCTCCGACGTCACCGCCGTCGTCTCCTCGGACACCTTCGAGCGGCCGATCTATGCCGGCAACGCCGTCCAGACGGTGAAGTCGAAGGACGCCAAGAAGGTCATCACCGTGCGCACCTCGGCCTTCCAGGCGGTGGGCGAGGGCGGCGCGGCCGAGACGGCGTCCGTCGAGGCGG
This sequence comes from Jiella pacifica, assembly GCF_010500815.1. GTDB lineage: Bacteria > Pseudomonadota > Alphaproteobacteria > Rhizobiales > Rhizobiaceae > Jiella > Jiella pacifica. Next base: position 144,651 of record NZ_JAAAMG010000008.1, on the reverse strand, counting down.
CTGGCGATCCGGGCCTGTCTGCCTTCGTCGAAGAACGGCTCGCCCATTCGGAGCGGCCGGAACTCTCGGCGGCGAAGATCATCCTCTCCGGCGGCCGGGCGCTCGGCTCGAAGGAGAAGTTCGAGGAGTTCATCCTGCCGCTCGCCGACAAGCTGGGCGCCGCGGTCGGTGCCTCGCGCGCGGCGGTCGATGCCGGCTACGCGCCGAACGACTGGCAGGTCGGCCAGACGGGCAAGGTCGTCGCGCCTGAGCTCTACATCGCCGCCGGCATTTCCGGCGCGATCCAGCATCTCGCCGGCATGAAGGATTCCAAGGTCATCGTCGCCATCAACAAGGACGAGGAGGCGCCGATCTTCCAGGTGGCCGATTACGGCCTCGTCGGCGATCTGTTCCAGATCCTGCCGGAGATGAAGGACAAGCTCTGAGGCGGCGGGATCGCTTGATCCCCAGTCTCGGAAGGCCTATGCTGCAGTGCAATAAAATCGGCGAATGGGAGAGCGCGCGATGACGAGTGAGATCCGGACGATCGGGGTGATCGGCGCGGGCCAGATGGGGGCTGGCATCGCCCATGTCGCCGCGCTGGCCGGCTTCGACGTCAAGCTCTACGACATCGCTGAGGACCGCGTCGCCGCGGGCATGGGGCGCATCGACAAGTCGATGGGCCGGCAGCTCGCCTCGGACAAGATCACCGAGGCCGACAAGGCCGGCGCGCTCTCGCGCATCGCCAGCACCACCAACGTGGCCGATCTCGGCGACCGCGACCTGGTCATCGAGGCGGCGACCGAGGACGAGGCGGTCAAGCGCAAGATCTACCGGGAGGTCTGCCCGCATCTGAAGCCCGAGGCGATGCTGGCGACGAACACCTCGTCGATCTCGATCACCCGGCTCGCCGCCGCGACCGACCGGCCCGAGCGCTTCATGGGGATCCACTTCATGAACCCGGTGCCGGTCATGAAGCTGGTCGAGCTGGTGCGCGGCATCGCCACGGAGGAAGAGACCTTCGAGGCAGCCAAGGTCTTCGTCGGCGCGCTCGACAAGACGATCACCGTGTCGGAGGACTTTCCGGCCTTCATCGTCAACCGCATCCTCCTGCCGATGATCAACGAGGCGATCTACACGCTCTATGAGGGCGTCGGCTCGGTCACCTCGATCGACACGGCGATGAAGCTCGGCGCCAACCACCCGATGGGCCCGCTGCAACTCGCCGACTTCATCGGCCTCGACACCTGCCTGTCGATCATGCAGGTGCTCCATGACGGACTGGCGGATTCGAAATACCGCCCGTGCCCGCTGCTGGTGAAATATGTCGAGGCCGGCTGGCTTGGCCGCAAGGCGGGCCGGGGCTTCTACGACTATCGCGGCGAGGAGCCGGTTCCGACGAGATAACGGCCGGCATCTACGGGGCTGCGGCCAGGAGATCGACGGCGTATCCCTGCGCCGCGAGGAGCGACGCGGCCTTTCGATCGAAGGTCGCGAAGACCTCGCCGCCGAGATTTCGGCCTTCGAAGGCGATGACGCCATCGGCGAAGTCGCCGCCACGATCGATCATGGCGAGGCCGGCATCGACGGCGTCGCGGTCGCACACGACCTTGGGGTCGGATCTCAGCGAGATGATCGCCGCCTTGAGTTCATCGGAGGTCGCCTTGTAGCGTCTGCTCAAGGTCCAGGCGATCTCGCAGAAGGTCGGGAGCGCGATTGCGATCGACGTCGCGCGCCGAAGGAGATCCGAGGCCGATTTCGCTTGGCCCGGATCGTCTCCGACCAAGCTTCGGATGATGACGTTGGTGTCGGCAACGATCTTCACCGCCTGCCGGCCCAGCCGTCGGCAATGACGTCGTTCAGCTCCTCGATCGTCGGCGCCGGTCCATTGGCGAGATGATGGAGCATCCCGAACGTGTCTTCGATGCGACCGCGCAGCCGTTCGTCGTTCCGGCTGCCCTCGGGCCGGGCGGCGCTGAGGCTGATCTTTCCACGCGGATCAAGGTCTACATCGAGAGCCTCGCCTGGCTCGACACCGAGATGTTCGAGCAGTTCGGGGCCGAGTGCCACCGCGCCGTCCTTCGTCACCGTCAGTGTAATGCTCATGACGCTATCTCCGAATGTCTTTGCAAAGATATGCGGTGATCCGCCGTGCGGCAACTTGTCGGACACACAGGAAGGCGCGGCGCCTCGCCAGCCGCCGCGCCTCATCGTCTCGCCCGATTGTCTCCGGGCGGTATCGAGATGCGCGGTCGCCTTTACGCCAGCGTCAGTCCGACATCGACATTGCCTCTGGTCGCGTTGGAATAGGGGCAGACGTCGTGGGCGGCGGCGAGGAGCTTTTCCCCCGCTTCGCGGTCTACGCCCGGAAGGGTGGCGGTGAGGTTTGCGGTGATGCCGTAGCCGCCTTCCGAGCGCGGGCCGAAGCCGACTTCTGCGGTGACGGTCGCATCGGCGGGCACCTTGACGCCAACCTTGCCGGAGACCGCCTTCATGGCGCCGAGGAAGCAGGCGGAATAGCCGGCGGCGAAGAGCTTTTCGGGATTGGCGCCGACGCCGCCGGGGCCGCCCATTTCCTTCGGCACGACGAGCTTCACGTCGACCGAACCGTCGTCGGAGCGGGCGGCGCCGTCGCGGCCCCCGGTGGCAGTGGCGCTGGTCTTGTAGATGACGTCCACGGACATGTCGCAGTCTCCTTGATGCGAGCGATATCATTTATCGCGATAATCAAAAACTAGGAGGATCTTGCGATGACGTCCATAAACATTATCGTGATAAATGATCGGACGGAGTGGGATCGTCCCGGTGCGTTTCCCACATCAACCTCGTGCTGCAGCGGCAGCCCTCTCAGGCTCAGAATGCGAAAACGCCGGCCCATGACCGATCGTACCCTCCACCTCGACCAGCATCTCTGCTTCGCGCTCTACGGCGCCTCGATGGCCATCGGCCGGCTCTACAAACCGGTGCTGGACGAGGCGGGAATCACCTATCCGCAATATCTGGTGCTGAGTACGCTGTGGGAGCAAGATGGCCTGACCATCGGCGCGATCGCCGGGCGGCTGGCATTGGAATCGAGCACGATCACCCCGCTGGTCAAGCGGCTGGAGGCGAGCGGCCTCCTTGTCCGTCGGCGCAATGCCGAGGACGAGCGGCAGGTCCTGGTGACCCTGACCGAGGAGGGACGGGCGATCCGCGCCGTCACCGCACGGATCGGCGAACGGCTCCTCGCCGCCTCTAGGATGTCGCCCGAACGGCTTGCCGCGCTGAACGCCGAGGTCCGGGCGCTGCGGGACGCCGTCGCCGCGGCGGCGGAACAGCCGCCGCCGAAGCGCTAGGTGTCATGCGCCGGCGCTGCCTTCCCGCTTCACCGCATCGATCAGCCGGATCGCATCGGGGCTGGCCCATTCGGCCGGGCCGGTGATGACGCCTTTCGCGCAGCCGTCGGGGCCGACGATGAGCGAGACCGGCAGGCCGAGGGTGACGCCCTTGGATTTGAGGTCGTTGAAGGTCGCAAGCGATCCGTCGTGATAGAGCGGCAGGCTTTGAAGGTTGGTCTCGGCGTAGAACTTTTTCGGCTTGGCGATGTCGCCCATGTCGACACTGATCGGCACGACGGCGAAGTCCGCGCCGCCCTCCTGGCGCTCCAGCGCGTCGAGGGCCGGCATCTCCGCCCGGCAGGGCACGCACCACGTCGCCCAGACGTTGACGAGCAGGTTCTTGCCGGCAAAGTCGGCGATCGAGACCTGTTTGCCGCTCTCGTCCTTGAAGGCGATCGTCGTGGCGTCGAACGGCTCGTCGAGGGCACGGACGGCCGCGACCTCGCCGGTCGCGTTGTCGTTGAGGGCGGCGGCGAAACTTTCGTCCAGCGGGCAGGCGGCGGCGACCGCGTTGCCAGACCCGCGTTCCGTCACGTATAGCACCCCGACACCGGCGACGATGCCCAAGACCAGCGCCAGACCCGCAATGCCGAGAAGGCGCCTGTTGAAGAAGCGCCGCGATTTCTCCACCGTCATTTCACAATCAATCCTTCGTCCAACGGTACCGATGAGCCAGAAAACCAGCAACGAGATGTGGGGCGGACGTTTCGCCTCCGGCCCCGACGCGATCATGGAGGAGATCAACGCCTCGATCGATTTCGACAAGCGGCTCTATCGTGAAGACATCCGCGGTTCCAAGGCCCATGCCGAGATGCTGGGACGGCAAGGCATCGTCTCGGCCGAAGACGCCGAGAAGATCGTCGAGGGTCTGGCCCAGATCGAGGCCGAGATCGAGGCGGGGACGTTCAAATTCTCGCGACGGCTCGAAGACATCCACATGAACGTCGAGGCGCGGCTCGCCGAGCTGATCGGCCCGGCCGCCGGACGGCTGCACACGGCGCGCTCCCGCAACGACCAGGTGGCGGTCGATTTCCGCATGCATGTGCGTGCCGCCTTCGAGGCGCTGGAGGCAAGGCTTACGGCCTTCATCGAAGCCCTGCTCGAAAAGGCCGAAGCCCATGCCGATACGGTCATGCCGGGCTTCACCCATCTGCAGGTCGCCCAGCCGGTCACCTTCGGCCATCACTGCCTCGCCTATGTCGAGATGGCGGCGCGGGACCGCTCGCGCTGCCGCGACGCGCTGAAGCGCCTCGACGAATGCCCGCTCGGCGCGGCGGCTCTGGCCGGCACCGGCTTTGCCATCGATCGGCACGCGACGGCGGCCGCGCTCGGCTTTGCGACGCCGACGCGCAACTCGCTCGATTCGGTCTCGGACCGGGACTTCGCGCTGGAGTTCCTCTCCGTCGCGGCCATCTGCGCCACCCACCTGTCGCGGCTGGCCGAAGAGATCGTCATCTGGTCGACGCCGCAATTCGGCTTCGTCAGGCTGTCGGACGCCTTTTCGACGGGCTCCTCGATCATGCCGCAGAAGCGCAATCCCGACGCGGCCGAACTGGTGCGCGCCAAGCCCGGCCGGATCAACGGCGCGCTGATCTCTCTGCTCACCGTGATGAAGGGCCTGCCGCTGACCTATTCGAAGGACATGCAGGAGGACAAGGAGCAGGTCTTCGACGCGATCGATTCGCTGGCCCTGGCTCTCGCGGCGGCAACGGGCATGATCCGCGACCTCACCGTCGACGGCGAAGCGATGCGCAAGGCCGCCGGCCACGGCTATTCGACGGCGACGGATCTTGCCGACTATCTCGTGCGTGAACTCGGCCTGCCTTTCCGCGACGCCCATCACGTCACCGGACGGGCGGTCTCGCTCGCCGAGGGCGCGGGGCTGAAGCTCGAGGAGCTGCCGCTCGACGTGCTGAAATCCCTCGACGGGCGCATCGGCGAGGGCGTCTATTCGGTGCTCGGCGTCGACGCCTCGGTGCGCAGCCGCACCAGTTTCGGCGGCACCGCGCCGGACAATGTCCGCCAACAAGTGGCATACTGGCGACATCGTCTCGCTCCCGAAGGGCTTTGACGGCAAGGGCGGGTGCTTTTGCCGTCAGAAGCGGTTATCACCGTCGCGGTGATCGAGGTTGCGGGACAGTCGAAATGGGAGATCGAGCGGTGAAGCTGGTGTGGGCGCCCTTTGTTGTCGTCATGGGCCTTCTGGCGGGCTGCGGCGTCAAGAACCTGCCGGTGGGGCCGACCACCGGGGAAGTTCCGCCGGTCGTCGACGGCAACACGAAGTCGAACCGAAGCGGTGACACCGCGGCGGTGCTGAGGCCGACATCCTTGACCGCTTCGAGCCGCAACGTCGCCATCGGCGGCGCCGAAGTCTCGAGAAACAAGACCGCAGATCGCGGCTTCATCCTCGATCCGCTGTTGAACTGACCAGAATTACCGGTACCGGCATCGCCATGAATCATTTCGGATACAGGGACGGCAGGCTGCATGCCGAAGACGTGGCGATCGAGACGATCGCCGCAGAGGTCGGCACGCCGTTCTACTGCTATTCGACGGCGACGCTGATGCGGCACTATCAGGTCTTCGCCAAGGCGTTCTCCGACATCGAAGCGCTCGTCTGCTATGCGGTGAAGGCAAATTCAAACCAGGCGGTGCTGGCCACCCTCGCCGGGCTCGGCGCTGGCGCCGACGTGGTTTCGGGCGGCGAACTGGTCCGGGCGCTGAGAGCCGGCATCCCGGCCGAGAAGATCATGTTCTCCGGGGTCGGCAAGACGGTCGCCGAGATCGACGTCGCGCTCGCCTCGCGGATCTTCTGCTTCAACGTCGAATCGGAACCCGAGCTCGAGGCGATCTCGGCGCGCGCCGTCGAAGCCGGCGTCACCGCCAACGTGTCCTTCCGGATCAATCCGGACGTCGACGCGGGCGGCCACGCCAAGATCTCGACCGGCAAGAAGAACGACAAGTTCGGCATCGCCTTCGACCGCGCCGACGCCGTCTACGAACGGGCCCGCGACCTGCCCGGCATCGCCGTCACCGGCATCGACATGCATATCGGCAGCCAGATCGAGGCGCTGGAGCCCTTCGACAAGGCCTTCGATCGGCTGGCGGGTCTCGTCAGGCACCTGCGCGGTAAGGGACACCGGATCGATCATGTCGATCTCGGCGGCGGGCTCGGCGTTCCCTATCGCCGCGACAACCAGCCACCGCCGGAGCCGCCGGCCTATGCCGAGATCGTCAAGCGGCACGTCCGCGATCTGGACTGCAAGGTGGTGTTCGAGCCGGGCCGTCTGATCGCGGCGAATGCCGGGATCCTGGTCTCCCGTGTGATCTACGTGAAGAAGACCGAGGGCAAGACCTTCGTCGTCCTCGACGCGGCGATGAACGATCTCATCCGCCCGACCCTCTACGACGCCTGGCATGACATCGCGCCGGTCCACGAAGCAGCCGGGCAGGAGCGCTTCGTCGTCGACGTCGTCGGCCCGGTCTGCGAGAGCGGCGACTTCCTCGCCAAGGATCGCGACATGCCGGTGGTCAAGCCGGGGGACCTCGTCCATGTCGCCTCGGCAGGTGCCTATGGGGCAGTGCAGTCCTCGACCTACAATTCCCGGCCGCTCGTCGCCGAGGTTCTGGTCAAGGGCGACGAATTTTCCATCGTGCGGCCACGCCAGACGATCGACGAGCTGATCGGCCTCGACCGCCTGCCCGCCTGGCTCGGCGGCGAGGCCTGACGGCAGGCTGGCGGCGACGGGCGGCTGGCGCCGGGCCCTGCGGCCAACCATCTGACCTCGCAGCATCTTCACAGTCCCGTCAAGCGCCTCCACTTCGCCTCAAATCCTGTTAGGGTCGGACCTCACGAGTGCGAAACGGGGCAGGGCATGGCGGAGAACGACGCGTCGAGGGCATGGCGGCCGTCCCGGCGGCTCGGATGGACGCGCCGGACGACCTTCGCCGCCATGGTGCTGGAGCGGTCCTGGCCGGCGATCCTCGGCCTTGCCGCAACCGCCACGCTGTTCCTCGTCTTCGCCTGGTTCGGCCTGTTCCGGCTGATGCCGGACGTCCTGCGCCTCGTCGTTCTCGCCGTCATCGCGCTCGGCGCCGCCGCCTCGCTCGCCCTTCTCGTGGTCGGACCCCGGCGTTTGCGGCTTCCTTCGGCCGGCGACGTCGACCGGCGGATCGAGGCGACCAGCCGGCTCGTCCATCAGCCGCTGCGCGCCCAGGGGGAGCGCCCATCCAGCGACGATCCCTTCGCGGCGGCCCTGTGGCGCGAGCATCAGCGGCGGATGTCGGCCAATCTGCGCCATCTCACCGGCGGCGCGCCGGCAACGCGCAGCGAACGCATCGACCCGATCGGCCTGCGGGCCGTCCTCGCCCTTCTCCTCGTCACGTCCTTCGCCTTCTCCTTCGGCCCGGACGGCGGACGCATTGCCGACGCCTTCCTGCAGCCGACGGGCATCGAGACGGCTGGCCGGCGCGTCGACGCCTGGGTGACGCCGCCGGCCTATACGCGGCGGGCGCCGATCTTCCTGACGGCAGCGGACACGCAGCCGATCACCATCCCGGAAGGCAGCAAGTTCTCGCTTCGCGTCAGCAATGGCGAAAGCGTCGGCGTGACGTTCGACCCGGCGCGCGAGGACGCGGAGGCGATCACGATCGTCTCGACCGCAGAGGCGAAAGCGGCGGCCGCGGCGGCAGCGGGGAACGGCTCGGCAGCCGGCGAGGGGGAGCCGACCGCCACCGAAGCGTCGAAGCCGGTTGCGGAAGCGGACGGTGAAGAGGCGGGCGGGGCACCGACCGACGGCCCGCGCGACTACGATTACACCGTCGCCGAAAGCGGGTCCGTCGACGTCGGAACCAGCTTTTCCTCGCTCGGACAATGGCGCTTCACCGTCACCCCCGACACCGATCCGACCATCGCCTTCAAGGGCGAGCCCTCCGAGGCCCGCAACGGCGCGCTGCAGCTGACCTACGAGGTCGGCGACGATTATGGGGTGCGCAAGGCGCGCGGCGAAATCGAGGTGGAGGGTGCGAAGGCCGCCGGCGCCCGGCCTCTCTACCCGGCACCGGAGATGCGGCTTGCTCTGCCGCGACGGGGGCAGGGCGTGGCTGAAGGCAAATCCAGCGTCGACCTGACCGAAAGCCCCTATTCCGGCGCAAAGGTCGGGCTGACCCTCGTCGCCGAGGACGATGCCGGCCAGTCGGGGCGTTCGCAGACGAAGACGATGACGCTGCCCGAGCGCCGCTTCCTCAATCCGCTGGCAAAAGCGGTGGTCGAGCAGCGCCGGATCCTCGCCCTCGATGCCAACGAGGCGGGCCGCGTCGTCGACATGCTCGACGCCGTGACCCTGCGGGGCGACGAATTCATCGCCAATCCGACGGACTATCTGGCGCTGAAGGCGGTCAGGACCCGCATCGCCACGGCCCATGACGACGATACGCTGCGGTCGGCCGCGGACTTCATGTGGGAGATTGCCCTCGGCATCGAGGACGGCGATCTGTCGCTCGCCGAGCGCCGGCTCCGGGATGCGCGCGAAGAGCTTGTCGAGGCGCTGGAAAACGGCGCTTCGAGCGAGGAGATCGACAAGCTGATGCAGGAACTGCGCGAGGCGATGCAGGAATACATGCAGGCGCTTGCCGAGCAGATGAAGAACATGCCGCCGATGAGCCAGCAGGAGATGCAGGCGCAGAACTTCCAGGAGATCCGTCCCCAGGACCTGCAGAAGATGCTCGACCGGATCGAGGATCTGGCGAAGTCCGGCTCGAAGGAGGCGGCCCAGCAGATGCTCTCGGAACTGCAGCAGATGATGGACAATCTCCAGGCGATGCGGCCCGGCCAGCAGCGCCAGGGGCAGGGCCAGCAGAACCCGATGCAGGAGCAGATGAACAAGCTCGGCGAAATGCTGCAGCGCCAACAGCAGCTGCGGGACCAGACCTACGATCTCGGCCGCCAGATGTATCGCCAGCAGCAACAGCAGCAGAATCAGCAAGGCCAGCAACAGCAGGGCCAGCAACAGCAGGGGCAGCAGCAGGGCGAGAACCAAGAGGGGCAGCAAGGACAGCAGGGCCAGCAGCCGGGCGGCGAGATGACCGCCGAACAGATGCAGGAGATGATGAAGCAGCTGCAACAGCAGCAGGGCCAGCTGCAGCAGCAGCTCGACGCCATGCGCCAGGAGCTGGAAGGGATGGGCATGCAGCCGTCCGAGGATTTCGGCGAGGCCGGGGAGGAAATGGGCAATGCCGAGGGTTCGCTCGGCGAGGGCCGCGACGGCGAGGCCTTCGGACACCAGGGCAAGGCCCTCGAAGCGCTGAGGCGCGGCGCCCAGAACATGATGCAGCAGATGCAGCAGGCGATGCAGCAGGGCCAGCAGCCGGGCCAGGGCCAGATGGGCCAGGGCTTCGGCGGCCGGCAGATGAATCAGTCGAGCCGCGATCCGCTCGGCCGCCAGCGCAACAGCCAGGGCCCCGATTTCGGCCAGGACGTCGGCATCCCCGACGAGATCGACACCCAGCGGGCCCGCAAAATTCTCGATCAGATCCGCAAGCGGCTCGGCAACCAGCTGTCCCCGCAGCAGGAACGGGAGTATCTGGAGCGTCTGCTGCAGACGCCGTGACGCTCGCCGCAACGACGGCAACGATTTGGAGTGGATCCCGGGTCAAGCCCGGGATGATGAGGCGGTCATGTTTCCGCAGATTCCGCGACGTCGATGCAGCGCGCGAACCGCTGGGGCGGAGAAGCGATGTGTGAACCTCGTGTGGCCCATCTCGAGGATGACGCACGTTCGGTGCTTCAGCGCGTTTCACTCGTCTGTCGGGGCAGAGCCCCGTTGCCAGCCGAATGCTGCTTCCAAGACTGAGTAGACACGGTGGCGATCCCTTCGGCGCGGCCGGAGCGGATGCGGTTCCAGCCGCATCGACCGCACCCATGGCGGAGAGGCTGGCGCGGCCCTATAAGTCGGTTTGGCGGGCTGCCCGTCCGTCCCCCGACTGCGAACCGAGAAAAGGCCGCTCAGCGGCCAGCCGTATCCTCTCCTGGAGTTTCGTCGATGACCCTCAACCCCAACTCGATCGAGGCGCGCGACGTCGCCTATCACCTGCACAGCTACACCAATGCCCGCCGGCACGAAGAGACCGGGCCGATCGTCATGGCAAGCGGCGAGGGCATGTACGTCACCGATACCGACGGCAAACGCTATGTCGAGGCGATGGCGGGGCTGTGGTCGGTGGCCATCGGCTTCGGCGAGAAGCGGCTCGCGGCGGCGGCGGCGCGTCAGATGGAGAAGCTGAATTTTTACCACACCTTCACCCACAAGTCGCACGTTCCGGCGATCGAGCTCGCCGAGAAGCTGATCGCCATGGCGCCGGTGAAGATGTCGAAAGTCTACTTCACCAATTCCGGCTCCGAAGCCAACGATACGATGATCAAGCTGGTGCGCTATCGCTCCAACGCGCTCGGCCAGCCGGAGAAGAAGAAGATCATCAGCCGCATCAAGGGCTATCACGGGGTGACGCTGGCCTCCGCCAGCATGACGGGCCTGCCGAACAACCACCGCGCCTTCGACCTGCCGATGGCGGGGATCCTCCACACCACATGCCCGCATTACTGGCGCGAGGGCCGCGAGGGCGAGAGCGAGGAGGCATTCGCCACCCGCTGTGCGAACGATCTCGAGGCGATGATCCAGGCGGAAGGTCCGGAGACGATCGCCGCCTTCATCGGCGAGCCGGTGATGGGCGCGGGCGGCGTCATCGTGCCGCCGAAGACCTATTGGCAGAAGATCCAGGCGGTCCTGAAGAAATACGACATCCTCTTGGTCGCCGACGAGGTGATCTGCGGCTTCGGCCGGACAGGCCGCACCTTCGGCTGCGAGACCTACGGCATCGAGCCGGACATCATGACGGTGTCGAAGGCGCTGTCATCGTCCTACCTGCCGATTTCGGCGCTTCTGATCAACGATCGCGTCTATCAGCCGGTCGCCGATCAATCCTCGGAGATCGGCACGTTCGGCCATGGCTACACCGCCTCGGGCCATCCCGTCGCCGCCGCCGTGGCGCTGGAAAACCTGGCGATCATCGAGGAGAAGCGGCTGGTCGAGCACGCGGCCGAGATCGCTCCCTATTTCCAGGAGCGGCTGGCGTCGCTGGGGGATCATCCGCTGGTCGGCGAGGTGAGAGGCGTCGGGCTGATCGCCGCGATCGAGCTCGTGACGGACAAGCAGGCGAAGGTTGCCATGCAGCCGCCCGGCTCGATGGCCGCGGCCGCCTTCGCCATGGTCCAGAAGAACGGCGTGATCTCGCGAGCCATCGGCGATGCGCTCGCCTTCTGCCCGCCGCTGATCGTCGAGAAGGATCATATCGACACCATCGTCGACGCGACGCGCGCGGGCCTCGACGAGCTTCAGGCCACAATGTGAGCGATGCCCGCTGCCCCGATTCGGGAAATCGCCCGGACGGGGCTGCGGCGAAGATGTTTCGAAGGGGGCCGGCAGGGGGATATCCCGCCGTTCGCATGTCGCCCGGCTCGGCGCGAAGTCCTACATCGCCGGCCGGCTCTCGACCTCGGCGGTGACCATCGAGGCCGCGCCGGCCGGGCCGGCCTCGGCCACGCCGCCGGCCATGACCTGCTCGGCATCCAGCAGGTCCGAGGATGCGATGAACCGGTAGCCCTGTTCGACCGCCGAGTAGAATGCCGGTCCCGTCCTGTCGCCGATCGTCACGACGCGGACGATCAGGGGCTGATCGTTTCCGGCCGGGACGGCGTAAGCCGCCAAGGCGATCGCTGCGAGCATTCCGAAAAGGAGTGGCCGCGTCATCAAATTGCTCCAACCTGTCGTGGAAGGCTGCCCCGATCCTTCCGCCGGTGCTTCACCTTCCGATACGTCATCTTGCCGTTGTGGCGGCACAATGGCAATAAAACGAAAAAGTGAGGAAGTGGTTTCATCCGCGATGCCGCGCATGACGGCTCGCCAGGATGGATGTCGGATGAGACGGCTCCTCCTGCGGCTGCAGGCTTCGAGCGGCATTCGCCGGTGAACCTTGTGCAAATGCGAAAAAGCCTTTGACACGGTCCGCTCACGGAAACATCATCGCGCCGCCCAGCACGAACCGTCGGCTCCGCCGGCGTGGCCGGGTCATTTCCAATCCGTTCGACGGCTGGGGCGCGACCCAAGTCGGGGCGCCGGTCGACCAACATCGAGGGACAACATGCCGAAACGCACTCTCCTGGCAGCTGCTGCCGTACTCGCGACGCCGCTGCCGGCTCTCGCTCATCTCAATCCGGCCGAGCACGGCTCGCTGCTTGCCGGCGTGTCGCATCCTCTCACCGGTATCGATCACATCGTCGTCATGCTGCTCGTCGGGATCTGGGCGGCGACCTTCAAGGGCGCGGCGCGCTTCGCCATCCCGGCCGCCTTCGTCGGCATGATGCTCGTCGGCTTCGGCCTCGCCATGGCCGGCGTCTCGCTGCCCTTCGTCGAGCCGACGATCATTGCCTCGCTCGTCGCCGTCGGCCTACTGATCGCGCTCGCCGTCCGTATTCCGGCCGTGGCGGCCGCCGCGATCGTCGGCGTCTTTGCGATGTTCCATGGCCATGCGCACGGCTCCGAGCTCGGCGCAGCGGGCGCCTTGTCCTATGCCTGCGGCTTTGCGCTGGCGACGGCGGCGCTTCATGGCGCGGGGCTGTGGCTCGGCTCGGCGGCGGTGCGTCATGCCCAGCCGATGGCGATTCGCGCCGCCGGCTTGTTCGGTGCCGTGGCGGGTCTCGCGCTGTTCGCCGCCTGAGGCTTACGGCCCGTCGCTGTCCCCGTGCCGCAAGCCGGCGCGGGGGCAGTGGCCTTCCGGCTTCGCCGGTGGTCGGATGGCGCTCGGTTTCGAAGATCGTCCCTGGGTGTACGCGCCCGACTTTCGAAAGGCTGTGACAATGATCCCCGGCGAAATCATCACCATGGACGGCGAGCTGACGCTGAACGCCGGCCAGGACGCGCTGACGCTGGAAGTCAGCAATGGCGGCGACCGGCCGGTGCAGGTCGGCAGCCACTATCATTTCGCCGAAACCAACCCGGCGCTTTCCTTCGATCGGGAAGCGGCGCGAGGCATGCGGCTCGACATCGCCGCCGGCACGGCCGTGCGGTTCGAGCCCGGTCAGACGCGCGAGGTCACGCTCGTGCCGCTGCGCGGCAGCCGAAAGGTGTTCGGATTCAACGGCCAGGTAATGGGCAGCCTCTGAAGGCCTGCCTGGTCGGATCAAGCCCAGCCGAGACCACGAGCAAGGCCGAGACGTTCAGTTCCCGGCGGCGTCAGGCGTTGCGCTCGGCGCTGCGGCGAGGCCATGTTGGATCGCCTCGAGATCGATGCCGACCCTCGGCGTGGGCAGGTTGGGCGCCGGCGTCTGGACGGGCGAAAGCTGTGCCGAATAGTTCGAGTTCATCGGGTCGCTCGACGTGCCGAGCGTATCGACCGGCGACGTTCCGATATCTCCCGATCGCGCGAGCGCATCCACGTTGGTGCTGTCGATCGAGGACGAGCCCTGCGTCGCGCGAAGCTGCGTTGCGTCGGAGGAGGAGCCCACTGCGGCGCTGCCGAGACCGCCGCCGGTCGTCGACGTCGTCCCCGACAGCTGACTGGTTTGAACGGACTGCGCGTAGGCCGGAGCCGCGAACCCCACGGCAGCGCCGAACGCCACGGGAACGAGCGCGGCTGAGACGCGGGCGGAGCATGAGATGCGCATAACGGTTCTCCGTTAGAGCCGATCGATCGGAGCCGCCAGAACGCTCCGGCCATCCCTTCGAGCTAACTGGCCCTCGACAGGGAGATTTCCATCCCTGCGAATCGTTTCGGGACCTCGTCCTCGGCAGGGAATTAGCAAGGGTGCAGCCCTGCCGAAATGGGCAGTAGCGTCCGTCAGCGGGGCCGATCGCGCCGGATGATCGCTCGGTGCGAGCCGCTCGAACGGCCGCGGGTCACCGCACTCGAGCCGATGGCGCCGGGTCCTTCCCGGGCGAAGGTTCCGGAATTGATGCCGTCCAGCCGCGAATTGCCCTCGCTCGCCCGGCGCTCGGTCTCGCCGGCGCCGCTCGCGCCGTTCGGGATCTTCGGGCGCAGATAGCTGTCGTCGTAGTCGCGGCCGTAATAGCGCTCCTCGACCGTATCGCCGAAGACCGGGGCGTTCTTGATGCCGACATTCGGCCGCTGCGGCGCGCCGCCGATCTTGGCGCCGGCCATCGAGGATCCCGGCACGCTGATCCCGGGGCCGGGATCGAAGGGCTGGGCCGTCGCGGGGGCGGCCGCGATGACGGCCATGGCGAGGAAGGGGGGCAGGCGTCGCATCGGGTTTCCTTCGGGGGCGCCGCGGGGCACTGGCCGGAGGCCAGGGGGGAAAAGCCGCGCGCATCGTCCGGTTCGAGTGAAGACAAGCTTTCTCGACCGACATATGGTGACCCGATCCCGCGGCGTCACCGCGCCGCGGCGTCACGACCCGATCGACCGTCCGTTCGCACGAGAGACACGTCATGCCAGCCAAGATCACGCGCGCATCCTACGCCGCCATGTTCGGCCCGACCACCGGCGACAAGGTGCGGCTTGCCGATACCGAACTCTTCATCGAGGTCGAGAGCGATCTGACGACCTATGGCGAGGAGGTGAAGTTCGGCGGCGGCAAGGTGATCCGCGACGGCATGGGCCAGTCGCAGCATTCGCGGGCCGACGGGGCGGTGGACACGGTCATCACCAATGCGCTGATCCTCGATCATACCGGCATCTACAAGGCGGACATCGGGCTGAAGGACGGGCGGATCGCGGCGATCGGCAAGGCCGGCAATCCCGACACCCAGCCGGGCGTCACCATCATCGTCGGCCCCGGCACCGAGGCGATCGCCGCCGAGGGCAAGATCGTCACCGCCGGCGGCTTCGACAGCCACATCCACTTCATCTGCCCGCAGCAGATCGACGAGGCACTGTTTTCCGGTGTCACCACGATGCTCGGCGGCGGCACCGGCCCGGCCCACGGGACGCTCGCTACCACGTGCACACCCGGTCCCTGGCATCTTGCCCGCATGCTCCAGGCGACCGACGCCTTTCCGATGAATCTCGGCTTTTCCGGCAAGGGCAACGCTTCCCTGCCTGCGCCGCTGGTCGAGATGATCGAGGGCGGTGCCTGCGCGCTGAAGTTGCACGAGGACTGGGGCACGACGCCGGCGGCGATCGACAACTGCCTGTCGGTGGCCGACGACTACGACGTCCAGGTGATGATCCACACCGACACCTTGAACGAATCGGGATTCGTTGAGAACACCGTCGATGCCTTCAAGGGCCGCACCATCCACGCCTTCCACACCGAGGGCGCCGGCGGCGGCCATGCGCCGGACATCATCAAGGTCTGCGGGCTGGAAAACGTCCTGCCGTCCTCGACCAACCCGACTCGGCCCTACACGGTGAACACCCTCGAAGAGCATCTCGACATGCTGATGGTCTGCCACCATCTCGACGCGTCGATCCCCGAGGACATCGCCTTCGCCGAAAGCCGTATCCGCAAGGAGACGATCGCGGCGGAGGACATCCTCCACGACATCGGCGCCTTCTCGATCATCGCCTCGGACTCGCAGGCGATGGGGCGCGTCGGCGAGGTGATCATCCGCACCTGGCAGACAGCCGACAAGATGAAGCGCCAGCGCGGCCGGCTGCCGGAGGAGCGAGGCGACAACGACAATTTCCGCGCCAAGCGCTACGTCGCGAAATACACGATCAACCCGGCGATCGCCCACGGGATGAGCCGCGAGATCGGCTCGATAGAGGTCGGCAAGCGCGCCGATCTGGTGCTTTGGGATCCGGCCTTCTTCGGGGTGAAGCCGATGATGGTGCTGATCGGCGGAATGATTGCCGCGGCGCCGATGGGCGATCCGAACGCCTCGATCCCGACGCCGCAGCCGGTCCATTACCGGCCGATGTTCGGCGCGTTCGGCAAGGCCGTGGGCGCGACCGGTGTTACCTTCGTCTCGCAAGCTGCGATGGGCAGGGGGCTGCGGGACGCACTCGGCTGCGAGAAGACCTTCCTTGCGGTCGAGAACACCCGCGGCGGTATCGGCAAGTCGGCGATGATCCACAATGCGGCGACACCGACGATCGAGGTGCATCCGGAAACCTACGAGGTGCGGGCCGACGGCGTCCTGCTCACCTGCGAGCCGGCCAAGGAACTGGCGATGGCGCAGCGCTATTTCCTCTTCTGAGGCTGGCCGGCGGCGACCGCGAAAGGGGCGCCGGGGGGATGCGTCATCGCCCCGGGAATGAAGAGTAACGCTTCATGTCGACCGTGCGGGGACGGGGCATCGGCTGCCTGGAACCTTGTCCCGCCAAGCAAGTCTATAGCGGCTCCATCAGTCAGTGGTGGGGACCGAGCCGAGGTCAGCCGCAGGCCAACTGCCGGGGGCGTCCGAAGCTCGCTCCACGGTCCGAAGCGTTCCGGCGGTTGCGCTTGGCGCCGTACATCGCCCCGTCGGCCTGTGTCATCAGCAGTTCGACGTCGGCGCTCGATGCGACCTTTCCGACGGAAATGCCGATCGAGAGCGTGGCGCGGGCAAAATCTGTCGTCCGGCAACAGGCGCGAAAGGCCTCTTCGATCGCCGCACACCGGCTCTCGGCCTGTTTCCAAGCGTCGTTGCCGGTGAAGATCACGACGAATTCGTCGCCGCCGAGCCGCGCCGCCAGCGCGTCCCCGTCGGTATGCTGCCGCAGGACATTGGCGAGGCATCGCAGGAGGTCGTCGCCGGTGGCATGGCCGAGTTCGTCGTTGACCTCCTTGAAGCGGTCGACGTCGATCACTGCGAGCGCGACCGTCATGGGCTTGCCGCCCGCCGGCTTCCAATTGTGGATCGCGGCACGGTTCGGCATGCCGGTCAGAACGTCGGTGACGGCTGCCCGGCGCAATCGCCGCTTCTGGCGGAAGACGACCACGCCGAGGGCGAGGCCGATGCAGCACATCAAGAGGATGGTCGAGCTCAGGCGGACCATTGTCGCGGAAAGAAGATCCTGCTCTCGTTGCGCGACTTCCGATTGACGAACATTGGCGAGCGCGGTCAGCCGGGTGAATTCGTCGGCCGCCCGATCGAGCCGGTTCAGCGCCTTTACCCCGCTGCCCGGGGCGCCGAGCGCGGCAATCAGGGGGGCGATGGCATCGAGCGTCTGGTCCAGATTGTCGCGTGCCGTCGCCGCCTCGGGCACGTCGATCGGACCGTAGGACGTCGGTATCGTCGAGATGCGGCCCTTGACGATCGCCCATCGCAGCTTCGCCGCGCCATCACCTTCGCCATCGCCATCGAGGATCGCATCGCTGATCGCCGCATGCAGCCTGAGGATCTCGATCTGCGTTCGCGCGTAGACGTAGGAAAGGTTGTAGTTCGACAGCTCGACGATCTGGCCTTGATAGCGCTGAATCTGCACGCTCGTCACGGCGGCGAATCCGGCAAGCGCGCAGGTTGCGAGCAGCAACGCGCCGGTGAAGGCGTCGAAATTGCGGATCGTCGTCCACCACCGCCTGATCATGACAGTCTGATCTGCGATATCTGCCAGATACACAGGCCGAAATGCGACTTGTCCTGCAATTCGGGCCTGTCGTCGAAGGGGAAGATCACCAGGACCGGACCCTTCTGCGCCACCGGCATGAAGGCGCCATCCTGCCTGATGGCGAAGATCGCGCCATCGGCAACGAGCCGAGGAACCTCCGCGGCAACCATGTAGTCGTCGAGAGCTCCGATCTCGGCCCGTTCGAACGTCGCCTCGGGCGCGAAAGCCCGCAGCAACGCCGCGACCGAAGGCCCTTCGAAGACGGCGGGCGTGGCGATCCACGGGGCTTTCGTCTCGAACCGCGTCTGCGGCAACGCCGCGAGATCGTTCCGGCTGAAGGTCATCGTCCTGCCGCCGGCTGTAACGGAGACCAGCCTGGCCGCCGGATCGTCGAAGTTCTCGGTGGCATGCGCCACCACCGAAGACAAGGGGTGGGCCACCGCCGCGGAAATTGCGAGAAGAACGGTACGGCGGTTCATGCCTTTCACGACGATGCTTCTTTCTCAGTGTGACGTTATGGAGAGCTTGACGTTGTGGAGCTAAATTTTCGTGAAGCCTCGCATCGAAATCCGTGCCAAATGTCGGCTCGCGGGTCCCGGCGAGCCGAGGTGCTGGCTACCGCCGGCCCCTTCGGCGCATTATCTTCCGCCGGCAAGGCCCGCCTCGGGCCCGGCCAGGACTTCAGGATCGAAAGGGGACCTCATGATCGTCGGAAACAGCGTCCTGCGGCGTGGGGATTGGACGGAGGCCGCGGACACCATCACGCTCGACGAGGGGTTGCGGCATCGCCGCCGCATGGCGATGGTTTCCGACGGCGGCATCGCATTCCTTCTGGATCTTCCGGAAAGCACCCTCTTGCGCGACGGCGACGGCATCCTGCTCGACAACGGGCAGGTCATCTTTGTCAGGGCCAAGCCGGAACTGCTCTATGACGTGCGCGGCCGCGATACGGCCCATCTGGTCGCGCTGGCCTGGCAGATCGGCAACCGCCATCTTGCGGCACAGATCTTCGCCGACCGGCTGACGATCCGCCGCGACCCCGTCATCCGAGACATGCTCCTTGGCCTCGGCGCGCGCGTCGAGGAGATCGAGGCGGCCTTCGATCCCGAAGGCGGCGCCTATCAGGCCCATCACCACGACTGAGATGGAGGCTGGGCGAGGGATGACGAGCGAGATCCGCAGCGCAGACGCCGCCGCGAGCCGCGAATTCGCAGCGGGGGGCGCCATGCCGCATGACCTCGCGACGCTGCTGACGCTGTTCTCGCCGGCCTTTCCGATCGGTGGCTTCGCCTATTCCCACGGCCTGGAGGCGGCGGTTCGCGAGCGCCGCGTAAAAGACGCGCCGGGCGTCGAGGCCTGGGTCGAGGTGCTGATCTCGCGCGGCAGCGGCTGGAACGATCTCGTCTTCGTGGCGCTTGCCCATGGAGCGGCCGCCGGCGAAGATGGCGCGGCGCTGGCCGATCTCGCCGAGCTTGCGAGCGCCCTGTCCGGCAGCGCCGAGCGCCGCGCGGAAACCATCGGCCTCGGCACCGCCTTTCTGGCCGCCGCACGGCCCTGGATCGGGGCGGCGCGCCATCCGGTTCCGGTCCTCGCAGAGGCCGAAGCGATGGCTATGCCCGTTGCGGCAGGTACCGTCGCGGCGCTGGCCGGCCTTCGCCGGGGCGACGTCCTCACCGCCTATGCCCACAACTTCGCCCATTCGCAGGTCTCGGCCGCGGTGCGTCTCGTGCCGCTCGGACAAAGCGAATGGGTGGGGGTGATCCATGCGCTGGCGCCGGCGATCGTCGCGAATGCGGGGCGGGCGGGCGACGCGACGCTGGACGATCTGGGCTCGTCCGCACTAGTCTCGGAGATCGCCGCGATGCGGCACGAAACGCTCCCAACGAGGCTCTTTCGTTCATGACTTCCACCAACGGCCCCTTACGCGTCGGAATCGGCGGTCCGGTCGGCTCGGGTAAGACGACCCTGACCGAAAAGCTCTGCAAGGCGGCCCGGGAAGCCTGGTCGATCGGCGTCGTCACCAACGACATCTACACCCGCGAGGACGCCGAGGCGCTCGTCAGGATGCAGGCGCTCGCCGCCGACCGGATCATCGGCGTCGAGACCGGCGGGTGTCCGCACACGGCGATCCGTGAGGACGCCTCGATCAATCTCGCCGCGATCCGCGAGCTCAATCGGCGCCACGCCGACCTCGACCTCATCCTGGTCGAATCCGGCGGCGACAATCTCGCCGCGACGTTCTCGCCCGATCTCGTCGACCTGTCGATCTACGTCATCTCCGTCTGCCAGGGGGACGACATTCCGCGCAAGGGCGGGCCGGCAATCACGCGGTCGGACCTTCTTGTCGTCAACAAGACCGATCTCGCCCCTTATGTCGGCGCAGACCTGGAGCGGATGCGCCGCGACGCCGAAACGGGCAGGGGCCTCCTGCCGACGGTGTTCACGGATCTTTCCCGCGCGAGAGGACTTGCCGAGATCGTCGATTTCCTGGCCGTCACGGGCGGCCTCGCAAAGATCGAGGCAGCGGCCTGAGCCTCTGCGTTCGCTGCGGACCCTGTCGCCTCACACGAGGTCCGGCAGGTCCGCTCGCGATGTCGCGCTTCACGTCTGCTCAATTGTGGCGCGGCCCTATACACTGCCAGATCTGAATGGATCGGTCGGTGTAACAGGCCGTCTGCCTGTGTCGGGCGATCGTCGGCGGGCTCTCGCTGCCTTCATCACGGCGTCGATCGACGACATTCATGCCGGCTCGGCCGAGTGGTTCATCGCCGCGTTGAGACGGCCTCGACGCCTGGCGACCGCCCGAGTGCCCGGACGATCGCTTCCAGCCGGGCACGATTCGACCCGAAGTCGCCGCGACCGAGTTGCGACCGCGAGTAGAGGATGAGGGAGGTTTCGCCGTCTGGCCTCCCGACCGCCCTCGCGTCAAGCGTATCTGGAAATTCGAACACCCGACTGCGGAAGACGTAGCGGCGATAGGCCGGCTCTGTCCCGTCGTCGACGCGCTCCGCTCTGCCGCTCGACCTTGCTGCGTCGTCCAGCGCTCCCATCAGGGCGATGGGCGATGTCCGGTAGGTCGGCAGGATCAGGTCGACCGGTTGCGTGCTGGCGCCTTTCGAACTGGCGAGAGCGTCGTTCGGCACGGAGCGCCGGCTGAAGGTGGCAAAGTCGACAGGCCCCTGATCGGCCGGGCCGGCTACGAAGCGCCAGAACCGTCGCGGCCCGATTGCGAAGAACCCGGCCGCCGCGACGCCGGCCGCGGCGGCGACCCCGAGCAGGATCCGACGGGTGGGAAAACCGCCTCGCTCCCTCTGCAGGCCGGCCATGGAACACTCCATCGTTTCGAGCTCGTCGTCCATGAACGGCAGTCCGCCGACCCGGTTCCCCCGGCATCAAGCAGGTCCTTCTCCCAATCCCGCTCTTGCCGCCGCCGACCAGATACGATAGGGAACCCTGGCAAACATGTCGTCGCGCTGCGCCGATCTGCACCCGTAGCTCAGCTGGATAGAGTGTCGCCCTCCGAAGGCGAAGGTCACAGGTTCGAATCCTGTCGGGTGCGCCATCCCTTTTTTAGTACCGCAAAAATCCGTTAACACCTTGAACGGCAAACTCATTTGTGCCGTTCTAAACCCTTTTGCGCGGTCGTAGCGAAGCCGGTCTGAGAAGGCCAGTTTGAGCACCGTTCGGCGGTCTTCCAGCCGTCCGCTCGTCCAGAGATTCCAAGGGTTTGCAAGGAAGCCGAGGGCCGTTCTAAGTGCGCCGTCGAAGGTGCTTACAGGCTTTCCAGCTTTCGCCCGCTGCTCATTGAGGACGATCTTGTCCTCTTCGAGCGCCTTCACTTTGCGCTCATACGCCCTGACCACGCTCGGCACGTCCGACGAGACGATGCGGTCGAGATACTGCCCGATCTGCTTTTCGATCTTGAGCAGCTGCGCACCCAGCGCCCTGACATGCACTTCGGCCTGTTCGCTCCGGTGATCCCACAGCTGGCGGAACATGCCCGTCGCGACCTTGAACAGCCGCTCCGTCGGCTGCACAGATTGTAGCAGCGTCTCGAACTCGGCTTCCAGGTGATCGCGCCGGATCGACTTCCCGTAGCTTGGGCATCCTTGCTTGCGGCAAAGGTAGTACGGATAGCGCGCATGCGAGCCCGTCGACCAGGAGGCCGTCAGCGGCGTATCGCAGTCGCAGCAGAGGACGAAGCCGCGCAGCGGAAAGTCCTCGTTGAGGTTCCGGCGCTTTGGCAGCCGGTTGACGCCGTTGAGACGATCCTGAATCTGCTTGTAGGTTTGGAACGAGATCAGCGGCTCGTGCTGGCCTTCGCGCAGGCTGACACCCCACTCCGGCGATTCGACGTACCCGGCATAGAGCGGTTGTTTCAGAATGACGGCTGCGCGCTCGTTGGTCACGCGGCCCGCCGCCGGTTTCGGGAAGAGCGGATTGGCCTGCAGGAAACGCTTGATGTCTGCCTGAGTCTCGAAGCGGCCCGAGGCGTAGCCTTCGAGCGCTTCGGTCACGACCGAGGCGACCGGCTCATCGCGTTTGAGCATCTTGCCGCGTCCGGAAACCCGCTCATAGCGATAGCCGATGGGCGCCGGAAACACCGAATAGCCATTCTGCAGGCGCGCCCGCATCCGGTTCTTGGTCTGCTCGCCATTCTTCTGCCGCTGGTGCTGGGAAACCGAGGCGAGGAGATTTTCGACGAGGATTGAATCCGGATCGTCGCCGAACTCGATGGAAGGCGATTCCAGCTTGCCGCCGGAGGCGTCGATCAGCGTGCGCAGCTGAAGGTGGGCCAGGACATCCCGCGCGAGACGTGACACATCGTCGATGATGACGATGGTGCGCTCACCCGTTCGCTTCTTGATGTAATCCAGCATTGCCGTCATGCCCCGGCGCTCGGTGAGCGAACCGGATACGTCATCGACGAAGACCTGGAGGACCTCGTACCCCTTCATGCGCGCAAAGTCGCGGCACCTTGTCTCCTGACTGCGCAGGCCGTCACCCGCCGTCGTTTGCTTGATGCTCGATACCCGGCAGTAAATGACGGCAAATTGTTTGGTGGCCTTGATCATGGCGGGTCTCCTCGTGGGCAATGGGCGGTGCGTCTATCGCGTCTCCGGTTTGTTGGGGTGGGACGAGTCTACGCCCGTGGAATCGTCTACGGGAAGCAAATAATCTTCACCGAACACAGCGGAACAGACATCGACCTCAAAGCCGAGATCGACGAAGCCGCGCATGATCGACCATAAAGTCTTCAGCAGCTCGCGCTTTTGCGCCTCGGTCATGTCGAAATCATCGAGTTCGCTCATGTAAGCGTCCACGTCGAGATCAAGCGACCGGACGGGCGTCTCAGCTTCTTTGGCAGCATCGCGCGTGGCGAGCGCCAGTTCATCTTCATTCGTCATGGCCTGCCTCCTTTCGCTTACCTGCCATAGCTGGCAAGTGTACAGAACATTACAGGAACATACAAGGATTAAGTTCCTATATCTGAAAGCTCGATAAAGTGAAACGAAGCCGCGAGACGGCTTTCTCTTGCAGGGATATAATCGAACCTAAGCCGCTGAAGACAAGGCATATTCCAGATTGGCGGAAGCAGATTGCCCCATGAGGAGCGATGCTGATGGTTCGGACCTACAAGCCCAAGAATCCGCTATTAAAGGGCGCAAAAATTACGACGGATCAAATGCGGCTCATATGGTCCGGGTATTTTCTTCCTCCGAGCACAGCCGAAACGGCAGAGATCGCGCAGGTAAGCGAGCGTACCGTGCGTGAGATTTTCGCGCAGACCAATACGCGGATCATTTCGGAAGAGCCTCTGCGCACGGCGTTGCTGAAGCACCTGTCGCCAGAACTCGACTTCATGCGCGAGGCATTGGCTAACGAGGATATATCGATGACCTCGAACTTTTGGCAGCGTATGAGCGATTGCTACGCTCGATGCCCTGCCGAAATTCAGCCGACGGAATACATCTCCTACGCGGAGCTATCACGGGTTCGTAAGTATAAACCGATTCACATCCGTAGTTTTTCGAGATCAAAGGGTGTCACATCGATACGAGGTCGGTGTTCATCATGCCCTATTCAGGCTTTTCGCAAGCGTGTCGACATCGTCTTCCTACTCCACATAGGCCTATTCAACAGGCATGCCAATCTTGGAACACCCAAAGGCGTCCGGGATAACTTCTTGCGGTGGGCCTTCTGCGGCGGGGTCGGTATGCGCGTCACCCGAGGCAGGAAGGGGCCTCACCAAAACTTCTCAAAGCATATGTATAATTTACATCGGCGCCATGTTGCGCAGCCGCTTGTCCATATTTTGGACCAGTATTACCGGCTTCACCCCATTTAGCCACTTTGCACCGGGCCCTGATCCCTAACCTCGATTTTCTTGCTATAGGCCCACATTTGTGGGTATAATGATCAGGAGAAGGCAGGTGCGACGATGGACCAAACAATGACGAACACACCGGATAAGGGCGACATGCTCAAGGTGCGCATGGACGCGGTGACGCTGTCCATGATGGACACGGCGCGCGCCTATCTCAAACTCGACAAGAGCAAGTTCATCCGGGAGAGCGTCCGCGAGAAGGCGGAAGCAGTGATCGCCGAGCACCAGAAGACGCGCTTCTCCGCAGAGGACTGGACGGCGTTCTTCGGCGCGCTCGATGCGCCCGCCGCGCCGACGTCGCGCATGAAGAAGGCGGCTGCGAAGTTCCGCGACATTCAAGGCTGAGTGGATAGCAATAAGGTGGAATTCGCCGCGCTCGATCCAAAGGGCCACGAC
Source organism: Jiella pacifica (assembly GCF_010500815.1). Classification (GTDB taxonomy): domain Bacteria; phylum Pseudomonadota; class Alphaproteobacteria; order Rhizobiales; family Rhizobiaceae; genus Jiella; species Jiella pacifica. The sequence goes on along the minus strand of NZ_JAAAMG010000008.1, from coordinate 119,967 downwards.
CGCAAATCTTTCGATTGCGGCGTTCCGGCCCTCAACCTCTATCTCCAGCGCTACGCCAACCAGGATTTGAAACGCAGCCTGACGCGCATCTACGTCCTCGCCGACGGTCCCTCAATCATCGGCTATTACTCGATCAGCGCGCATTCGGTCCGCCGCGATCACCTGCCGGATGACGTCCAGGCCGGCCCTTACGGAGACATCCCGTTTCTGCTCCTCGGGCGGCTCGCCGTCGATAGACGCTGGCAGGGCCAGGGCTATGGCGATGCGCTCATCGTCCATGCCTTTGATACGACCCGCAAGGCGGCGAGCCAGATCGGCATCCTCGGCATGATCGTCGAGGCGAAGAACGAGAAGGCCGCCGCCTTCTATGAGGGGTTCGGCTTCCGGCGTCTCGCCGTTACGACGAACCGCCTCGTCCTACCGATTACGGCCATGGATTCCCTATTATAACTATGACTACGTATTAACGGCCGATGGCCGCAAAGTACCTAAATTCTAAACAGGCCGTATTACAAAGAGCGTAATACGCCCGGGCAGTAGGTCATCCCCGGCGCGCAGATTCGATCTTGGCGATGTCGATTTTTCCCATCTCCATCATCGCCTCGAATACGCGTTTGGCCGTGTCTCCGCCGTCCGCGATGGCTTCTGTCAGAACGCGTGGTGTGATCTGCCATGAGATGCCCCAGCGATCCTTACACCAGCCGCAGGCGCTCTCCTCGCCACCATTGCCAACAATCGCATTCCAGTAGCGATCGGTCTCTGCCTGATCCTCGGTCGCGATCTGGAAAAGGCTTCGCTATGCTTGAACGTAGGCCCGCCATTGAGGCCAAGGCAGGGGATGCCGGCAACAATGAATTCGACCGTCAGCACATCACCTGCTTTGCCGGACGGATAATCAGCGGGCGCAAGGTGGACCGCAACGATCCGGCTGTCCGGGAAAATCTCCGCATAGAAGCGGGCAGCAGCCTCGGCGTCCTTGTCGTACCAAATGCAAATCGTGTTCTTGGCCATGATGTCCTCCTCCTTAAGGCTCGACCGGCTACATCCTTGTAGCCATCGATGACGCGAACAACCCAAAATCACGAAAGTTCAAACGGGACCGAACGAAACCCGGTCAGCTGTAGCCGCAGGTAAAGCCGCCGCGGTTTGACTGCCCGGCCTGACCTCCAGCCGTGATGATGCGCTGTGTACCGTCCTCGGGACGGCTCTCCGGGTCAATGGCCTGCCCGCTCCATTCGCCTTCGCTGACGCTCGGCTCCCGTGTTGGCCATGACCCGCGCCGCCCGGTCCGGTCTCCTTTGCGCATCGGCTGGATGGTCCAGCCCGTGCAACCAAACAAGGAGACATCACCATGAGCACGACACACCAAGCAGACCGCCCTCTCTACCGGGTCACCTTTTCCCGCATCACCGGCCAGGACAGGCAAGGGAACGACATCCTCACCCGGCCCAAGGAGATCGGCGCCGTCTGGCCCCGGAAGAACGGCAAGGCCGGCGCGATCCTGAACCTCGACCTCATCCCGGTCGAACTGCCTCAGAGAAAGGGCGTCATCTTCCTCCTGCCCGTCGAAACCGCAAACAACGGGGGCCGGCGATGAGCCCCCGCACCGCGCGCATCGCGGCGTTGAACGATGGCTTGCGCACCACCTTCATCGGTGGGCGCGTCCTCTGGACCCAGGGCATAGCCGCCTTGGCATCCGAGGTGCGGGCCGACATCCTGAACCGGGTGCGGACCTTCGATGCCTTTACCGGCAACAACGATCCGCACGGCGAACGCGATTTCGGTGCGTTTGATCAGGCGGAAGCCGGGAAGGTATTCTGGAAGATCGACTATTACGATCTCGCCTATGAAGGCCACAGCCCGGACGCGTCCGATCCGGCTGTCACCAATCGGGTGCTAACAATCATGCTGGCGTCGGAATATTGATCCGTCCGTCCGCATGTCCGGCAGCCTCAACCAGGCTGCCGGAGTTCCCGCGCTCCTGTAGAACGAGAAAAGTGGCGGCGGAATCGGTGGGCAGCGGGGGAGACGTCGGGCAGCTCTGCTGGACAGCGCGGCGGGAGCGGATAGGATGGGCGGTAGCTGAAACGTCGGGCGGCTGAAATGGGGGAAGGTGGCGGCCAGCGGAGAGGGCGCAAGGCAGCGTCAGGTGGTTCAGCCCAATAGGTCAAATCCCGTCCAGGCGTCACTATCGCAGATCGCAAGATGTGCGGGGTAATACCCCGCAATCTTGGCAAGGGGGGCAAAGCCCCCCGTTGCATCCCCCCGGACTGATTACTTGTTAGAAGGCGTGCTCTTCAAGCTATGTCCCGTTAGCGGCGAGGAAGGGATTTTGATCCATATCGGAAATGAATCTTGCTTAGGACATAAGACGACGTATAATGATCTCAACCTGTAATTGTTATCGCGGAGGGCGCATATGGCACGCAAGACTTTTCTGAGCTTTCACTACAAAAACGACAGCTGGCGCGTTTCCAAGATCAAGCAGATGGGCGTCATTGAAGAGCAACCACTCTTGAGTCATAACAAATGGGAAGAAGTCGAAAACGCTGGCGACGCGGCTATAAAAAAGTGGATCGATGATAACATGTACGGCAAAAGCTGCTTAGTTGTTTTGATAGGCGCTCAAACAGCTGGCCGTAAGTGGGTCAAATACGAAATCAAAAAGGCGTGGGATGACAAAAAAGGGGTTCTAGGCGTTCATATTCATAATTTGTCAGACAGCAGCGGATATCGCTCTCAAAAAGGGAAAAATCCATTCGCTGATTTCAACGTGGGTGGAACGCCAATGACCGATCTCGTCAAAACCTACGATCCCCCCTACACTGATAGCAAGGATGTCTATAACTATATTTACAACAACCTAGCAGACTGGGTCGAGACTGCTATTCAAAATCGGTAGATATCTGCCCGAATTAACTGGCTAGGATCTATGCTGTGATATCATACGAAATTTTGATTCTTGGTAACGTAAAAGACGAACAAGTCGCTGTTCTCTCTGCAACGTTGCGAGAAATTATTTCCGACTTTGGTCTTAGCATTGGATCAGATGTGGAGATTAGAACGAGAGACGCAGTCGAAAATCGAGATAGGCATGTTGCGGCGGCAGCAATATATTTCGGAGGTCCGAATAATCCTGACGAAGATATCGCTCGGACGCTATCTTTTCATAGCATTCCGATCATACCTGTAGTTGATTCAAACAGTGATTTTGGCGTTTCGGTACCCCATTTTCTCCATCAATTTAATGGCTATCGGATGCGTGATGACGATCCGGCGATGATTGAGATATCAACAGCTCTGCTCGAATGCATTGGCTTAGTTCGACCCCTACGTCGCGTCTTCATCAGTTACAAACGCACGGAATCCCGCGTAGCTGCAGCCCAGCTTCATGATTTAATCTCAGCGCGCGGTTATGATGTATTCCTGGATACTCATGATATCCGGCCGGGCGAGCCGTTTCAAGACATCTTGTGGCACAGGCTCTGCGACTCAGATCTTTTGATAATGTTGGATACTCCATTGTACTTTGAATCAAAATGGACACGGCAGGAGATAGGACGAGCGCGCGCTAAAGAAATACATGTACTTCGGCTCGTATGGCCTGAACACAAGCCTAACCGAATGACCGAATTCGCCGAAACGCTTTATTTAGAAAGCCAGGACTTCGGATCTGCAGATGGCTCTATCAACGCGCAGCGTTGCGACGAGATAATTTTAGCGGTTGAACGCTTGCGAAGTAAAAGTATCGCATCAAGATATATTTCGATTACAGGTAAATTGCGAGCGGAAATAGCGAAGATAGGAGCTACTATCGAAAGCGTTGGCGCAAATAGGACCGTCGCGATAAAATTAGAGGACGGAAGGCGGATATGGGCTTATCCTATTGTCGGAATACCTAGCGCCGAAATCCTCAACGAAATCTCCGTCCGAGCTAGAATGGCGTATGCTTCTGGAACTCCTGTTCTTATTTATGACCACGTTGGAATAAGAGATAGATGGAATGAGCATCTAGCGTGGCTTGATGAAAACATACGTTCCGTCAGATCCATTAAAGTTTCGGAAGCTGCTTGGCAGCTCGTAGAACTGGGTGAGGGTTGATATGTCAGGGGCTATATTTCTATCAGCTAGTGTGCCGGACCCACAACGGGCGCCGGAATTCGCCACGACATCCGACTCCGTGGCAATAGCAGCCGCTGTCTCGGCGCTCGTATTTGTAGCCCTGGGACGGCGAAAAATCATATGGGGCGGCCATCCGGCAATCACTCCTATGATCTCATTCGCTGCAAAGGATCTAAATATAAAATACAACGAATGGGTGACATTGTATCAGTCGAACTATTTCAAGGAGGAATTTCCCGAAGACAACTCGAAATTCGATAATGTGGTTTACACTAGTAATGTAGGCGGCGATCTTAAAGACAGTCTGGTTGAAATGCGCACTAAGATGTTTTCTGACAATGTTTTCCAAGCTGGAGTTTTCATAGGCGGCATGGCTGGAATTATTGAAGAGCAGAAATTACTCAAAAGTTTGCAGCCAAACGTTAAGATTATCCCTGTTCTATCGACTGGAGGTGCGGCGCTGCAGGTTGGTGCTGATGAAGGAATCGACGCGGAAGAGTTACGAGACGATATGGACTACGTTAGGTTGCTTCATCATCAGTTGGAAATTCCGTTAGATGAAAAGCGCTATGCCAGTCCTGCAGAACAACCTGAAGACCTTGAATTACGACGATGGAATGTAGGTGATCACTGACATGACAAGTAGCTCACAACTCCGAGCAGAAGCAATACCGAGAGGTACACCGGGAATATAGATTGAGAAAACGCTAGCGACCAAACGCTCGGAACTCTGTCACAGTAAGTGCGCCAATCCATTGAAAAGTCGGATACAATATTATTTGTACGTATTTCGTCATACATATAACGATATGACCGCTCAACAAGTAGAGAGTTAGCTGCCAGCCACCAGAATAATAACATGATAAACATGCTAAGAATGGTAATAGATGTTGAATATGTTTGACTAGTTCCAGCCAATGCGATCACTGCTGCGGCGACGGTTACTGATAAAGTCTTTATATTTTGAGAATCGGAACTAACGCGAGAAATGACACCTTGGATCATTTGCAGGTGTGCTATTCGTTGTTCGGGCGTTGTCATCACGATATCTTAAAGCCTTATTTGTCTTTATCAATCGAATTCCTAAGGCGTTCTCGCATCTCCACTCTCCTCCAGAACTCCGGCGTTTCAACTACAAAGTAGCCCTGATCGCGCGATTCGAGCAAGCCTGTTTCGCCGCCTGTGGCCTCCCGTATGTCCTCGACCTGAAGCAGGGGCCGGGCCTGTTCGACAAGGTTATCCCCCGAACCGCTGACCTGGTTCTGGTTGACGTTGAATCCCCGGATCATGACGGAGGTCTTGCCGGAGCGGTGCTCGATCTCTTTGAGCGTGTCGGTATCGGGCAGGCCGCGATAGAGGGTGTGCGCGACGGCTTTCTTCCAGATGCGGGCGATCTCTTTGCCGTACCGCGCTTCGATCTGCGCCGGCGCATTCTGGAACACGCCGACGAAGTTGATGCCGCCGGCCCGGTAGAGGGTGAGGATTTCATGGAAGTTCGAGACATAGAGCGGCCCCCATTCCTCGCCGATGAGGAGAGCGCGCAACGGCCCAGGCGCGGCGGTGAACCGTTCGACTATCGCCGCCGTCATCGCGCCCACGAATGTGCGGCTCGTCTCCGAGGTGGCGGCGCCCGTGATGAACAGCGCCGTGCGCTCGGTCTTCATGTGCGCTGGATCGAACGAGTTCGAGGACGTGACCTCCCGCGCGGCTGTGCCGGGCTGGAATCCCTGGAGTCGTTCCACCATCATCGAGGAATAAGCATTCCACTGATCCTGGCTGTCGGTCCAGCTGGCCACCAGCCGGCACATGCCGGAATCGTCTTCCAGGCGGGTATCCGCCGCCCAGACGAGGAGATCGTCGGCGATCTCGAACCGGCCTCGTCCGTAGAAGTCCCATAAGCCCCCAGGGGAACAGGACCAGCGGCGGGATGGGTAAAGGGCGGTGATCTTGTTGTAGAGGGCAAAGGCCGTGCGCACGCCCTGACCGATCCAGCGGTTCTTGATGTCGCTATCGACCGGAACGAGATAGCTGGCCGCATCATACGCGGCGTCATTCACCGTGCCCCATAAGACGGGATCGGCCGCCACTTCGAGGAGGCGCGTGTTGATGTTGAAGGATTCGGTCGGATAGCCGTGGATGCGGCGCGGGTTGATGAACCGGACCCGGTAGCCTTCCCGCTCCAACGTCTTCCAGCTGATCCAGGCCAGCTCCGCATCCTTGGGATCGGTGATGATCTTGGTGAAGTGCGCCGTGCGTGGGGAGACGAGATTGACGCCAAGGAACCGCGTCAGCTTGCCCTTGCCGGCCTGGGCATCGATTGCGACGGGCTCGGTCCCGTCATAGATCAGCGGCTGACCAGCGAAGAAGCCAAGCTCGATGCCGCGCCGGATCGTCCGGCGCGGCGCTTCGGCGAGGTCCGCCAGGACGGATGGCGAGAGGTCGGTCCCGGTCATGGCAGGAGACCGGCGCGGCGCAGCGCCTCCTCGTCATCGAGCCGCGCGTGGCCCAGCGATCCGCTGGGGTTGGCGTCGAGCATAGCCTGAAGCTGCTGTGCGGCCAGTCGCTCGCTGCGTATTCGCGCGCGTCTCGCTTCCGCTGCATCGCGCCAACCTAGCCTCTGCTGCGCGTGTGATTCGAGCATCCAGGCGATCTCGTAGAGCTCGAACAGGCGGCGGAAACTCATTTGAACTCCTCCTCGTCATCCCAGCTGGCAAAGCGGAACGGTTCGGCAGAGCGCGCCGGACCTTTCATGCGGACCGGCTCGCGACCCTCTTGGCGGACGCGGGCCGGCGGCTCCAGCGCGCGCGGTGCCGGCATGGGCGGGGCGTCCGCTGCTTTATCTTCATCCTCGCTCGATGCTTCGAGAATGGCGATACCGACCGAGCCCAGCACATAGCCGCCGACCACCATGTAGAACCACCAGTTGGGGTCAATCCGGAAGCCGATGAGGATGGCGGAGAAGACGACGAAGGCCGGGACGAGGACCGCGCCGGCGAGGCCGCGATAGATGAACAGCCGCGCTTCATGCGGCTCTATGGTGATGGAGCCGAGCTTGAGCGGCGTCATCCAGGCGCACAGCGCCAGGATGGTCATGATGACGGCGAGAAACGCCAGCACGGCAAAGAGAAAGATGCCGATGAAGGCGAGGCCTGCTCCGACCAGCGCGATGGCAAACGCCATCCCCCCGTCATTGCTGTTGTTCGATGACATGCCCGTTCACTCCTCTTGATAAGAGCGCGGCCTATCGCTCCAGGCGAAGCCCCCGGCTTCTCTGGCGTCCGCTGCCGCGTTCCGGTTGACGGGCGCGGCTTGGTTCACGCGCCGGGCCATCCCGCCCGGTCGTGAAGGCGAGGAAGCGCCCGATCTCCCCGCGCAATTCTCGAAGCTGCCTGGCCTGCTCGTCCCGCAGCGCCTTGATGCGGTCCTGCAAAGCGGCCCGCTGGCTCAGCTGTTTGTCGATCAGCGCCTGACGCGCATCCGCCTGGCGTTGCCACAGCGCGGCCATCGCCGACTCGTTGCGGCGGCGCATGTCCTGGTACTGCCCGCTCACACGCTGCCAGATACCGGGCAAACCGCGCGGCAGGGACGCGGAGCGGCTTCTGATCTCCGCCTGCCATTGCGCTTTATGCTCGGCCTCAAGGCGGACCCTTGCGCGGCGGTGCCGGGCGGTCATCTCCGCCTTCTGATCGTTCAGCGCCTTGGCGGTTTCCGCAAACTTCGCCTTGCTCTCCGCCACATGGCGGCGGATCGCCGGCGTCATGCGCTCGGCAATGCGGGCTTTGGTCTGATCGACGGACCGAAGATCGGCCCCGTCGCCAAGCCGGGCGCGGACGTCCTTGGTCTTGAGGTCCAGCATCCGGGAGAGGGCATGAACGCTGCCGTCATGATCGACGACGACATGCCCCCGCCGGTCGCCGCGTGCCAGGAACAGGCCTTTGCTTTCCAGCGCGGCCTCGAACCCGCGCTGGCAGTCGGAGGTTTTCCAGCACTCCTGGATGATGAGCTTCTGCCAGCGCGGATCGACGCCCTGGCGTTTGCCTTGCTGCCATTCGGCGAGAGTAAAGCCGGTGGGATCGCGCGCGGCCTTGTCCAGCATGCCGCGCGGCATGTCCCAGCCGTGATCGAGATAAAGCGATTGCGAGACGCCCTGCAGTTTGGTCTTGAAGAACGACATCTGCTTGGCCGTCATCGTCTCGGCGTCGATGCGGCTCCACACACAATGGCAATGCCGCCGGCCTTCCTTCTCATGGAAGACGACCGCGCGCGGCTGGCCGGTCAGCCCCAGCTTCTCCTCGACCTGGCCGATGGCTGCCTCGAACTGCGCCGCACTGACGCGGGCGCTCTCCGGCGGGCTCAGGCTCAGCGAGAAGAGATATTGTTTGCAGTGCGTCCCGCGCGCGATGGCTTCAGCTTCCTTGAATGCGCCCTTGAGGTCATCGGAGGCAAAGCCGCGCAGCTCGTGCACCCGTACATGCTCGTTATCTTCCACCTTCATCAGATGGCGGGCGAGGTCCTGTCCCCCGCCGCGCTGCGAGCCCTTGAGGATCATGGTGCCGCCCCGCCCATCTGCAGGCCGAGCGCCTCCATGAGCAGGCGGCGGAGTTCCCGCACATCCGCCAGCGTCTCTTGCAGCTGGGTTTGCGTTTCAGGATCGACGGGCAGGGAACCGGAGCGGGCGGCGCTGGCCAGTTCCGCGAGGTGCGCGCCCAGCTCGGATTTGCCGAGGAGGCCGAGCAGCCTCGCAAGCGCCTTCCGGTCCTCAATGGGTTGGCCGGTGCGCCGCTTGCGCTGACCGCTGCCATCCAGGACCTTGACCCGGATATAGGTGCCGAGCGGTTCGCCCCCGGCTTCTCGCGCCAACTGGGCGCGCTCCTCTTCACTGAGGCGAATGCTGAACGGCGCGGCGCGTTTGCGCTTCGGCCCGTTCGCCGCTTCAGGCGGCGCAAGCCGTACTGTAGGCCGAGGTTTGGAAGGCGGTACGTCCGGCAGGCCGGTCGCACTGGCGAAGACATCCCCTACGGAGAGCATGGCGGCACCTGAAAATCCGAGGATTTTGGGTGCTCAAGCAGGGTATTCCACGCCTCCAGCGTCTCGAACAGCTCGTTCGAGGTCTCGCTGTCCAGGCGCACCACCATTTCTCTTGTTTAGACAGGATTGAACCGCGCCAGGTCCTCCGAAGGCTCCAACGCTTGAGAGACTGGAGCGATGACAAGCAAGAGGACGAACAGGTTTTCACCTGAGATCCGCGAACACGCTGTGCGAATGGTGCTCGGACAGCAGAGCGAGCAAGCCTCGCAATGGGCGGCGATGGGTTCGATTGCAGCGAAGATCGGCTGCATGGCCGAGACGCTCCGGAACTGGTTCGGCAAGCGGAGCGCGACCAGGGTCTTTGAGCCGGCACGACCAGCGGGGAGCGTGACCGGATCAGGGCGCTGGAGCGGGAGAACCGCCAGTTCAAGGCGCCGTGTCCGAAACCCCGTGGGTTTCCGATTTTTACGTATGTCGCCACCTGGCCCGGCAGGGCCGGCCCAGGTGTCTACGTCGCTTTCGTGATCGATACCTTCTCCCGGCGCATTCTCGGCTGGCGGGTGTCGCGCTCGGCGCGGACGGACTTCGTTCTCGATGCTCTGGGACAGGCGCCTCACGATTACAGGCCCGTTCGCAAAGGCGGCCTCGTCTATCACGGCGATCGCGCCATGCAATACGTCTCGATCAAAAACACCGAGCGCCTCGCCGACGCCGGCATCGAGCCATCGGACGGACGCGTTGGAGATTGCGAGGACAACGCCGTCGCCGAGACGATCAACGGCCTCGACAAGACCGAAGTGATCCATCGGCGCGGCCCCCGGAGAAGCTGCTGGGCCGTCGAATTCGCCACCCTCGAATGGGTCGACCGGTCCAACAACCGCCGCCTCCTCGAACCCATCGGATACATTCCCCCCGCCGAGGCGGAGGATCGCTCCTACGCTCAGCTCAAGATGACCTCGATCGCAGCGCAGCACGCAAACAAATCAGCCTCCGGAGAACCCGGCGCGGTCAGCAACTGACATTTTCATTATTGCCGTCCAGCTGCCCGAACGGGCATTTTTTGTGTCTTCCTCCGGTGACCAAAGATCAAACACTCAGGGTTTCCAGTCGAGATCGTGGCGGAGACTGGCGCAAAATTCGCACGCGCCGATCCCGATATCATGGTCCAATGGAATTGTTGTAGACTAATTCTTGGTCCCAAGTTCGAGCGAAGCATAGTTGGCTCGCAGGAACTCGGCCGGCGTCGTCGGCTTGCGACCAAGGAGTTTCTCCAGGTCGCCGGTCTGGCCCTCCCATTCGCCGACGTTGACGCCCTGGACCCAAGTAAGCACAAACCTTGCAGCCGGTTCGGGCATGCCTGCCGAGACGAGATTGGCGATATACTCCTGATCGGAGACGGCTTTCAACGGCACAGGCTTGCCGCTGATGTCCGACAGGATCTGCGCGATATCCGAAAACGACACCGCCGGTCCGCCATACAGAGAGTAGGACTTGTTCTCATGGCCAGCCTCGGTCAGCACGACGGCATGGGCTTCGGCCAGCTCCTCACGGGAGGCATAGCCCGCCTTGCCTGTGCCGGCCGGCGTAAGAACACCCTTCTCCAACGGATTGCCACCGACATAACCCTGAATATTTTCGAGAAATGGCGGATGGCGCACCAGCGTATAGGTCAGGCCGGAAGCCTTGAGTTTTTCCTCGGCAAAGATGTCCTCTTCGGTGACGTGGGGCAGCTTGATGGTCGATTCGGGATTGTGGATGATCGGCATGTAGACGACGTGTCTAACGCCCGCCTGCTTCGCAGCCTCGATGACGTTTTGATGCTGAGTATTGCGATCGGTAAAGGCGTGGGTGGACACGAGCATGACCTTGTCGATCCCTTCAAAGGCGCGCACCAGCCCCTCACGGTCGAGGTAGTCGCCCTTCCGGATCTCGATTCCCCCAGCAGCAAGATCTGCAGCTTTATCCGGATCGCGCGCGAGGCCAACGATATCGTTGGCGGGCACGCGCTTCGAAAGATGCTTGAGGGTCATGCGGCCGATGTTGCCGCTCGCGCCGGTGACAAGGATTCTCGTCATTGATTTTCCTATCGATTCATGGAGTTGCTGCAGCACAGTTGCGCCGCAAGTGAGTTGATTTCGGGGGGCGAAGAGTGGTCAGACGACGATCACGATCTTCCCGACCGTTCGCCGGCTCTCGAGCTGTTCGTGTGCGGTCTTCATGTTCTCGGCGGTCAGTCCCTCGAACTGCGTCGAAACGATCGTGCGCAGCCCACCAGAGACGGCGCGATCGGCGATCTCGGCGTGGATTTTGCCCTGACTGGCCAGATCGAACCCGCTGATCACTTTTGCGAACACCATCTCGGTATGAAGAGAGATGGATTTCGACACGATTGGGCTTGCGTCGAACGGCGGTGCGATATCGACGGCAGACAAGTGGCCGAAGGGCCTCAACAACTCGGCGAACCAGCTCAAATTTTCCGCAGTTCCGGCGGTCGAAAACACCATGTCCACCTGGTCGATGCCGGCGGCTCCGAGCTGGGCGATCACATCCCGGCTGTGATCGACGACCAGATCTGCCCCCATCATCTCGCACCAATCCTTCGATTCCGGACGTGAGGCGGTGGCAATGACGAACGCGTCAGTTTTGGCTTTCAGCAACTGGATTGCCATGGAACCCACACCGCCGGCGCCGCCGACAACGAGCACACGGTCGACACCGGCTGGCAGCGTATCGCGGTCCCGGAACACCGCCTCCCATGCCGTCAGCCCCCCGATCGGCAAAGAAGCGGCATCGACGAATGCAAGCCGATCGGGAACCTTGGCGACGACGCGGTGGTCGACGGCAAGGCGTTCTGCCCAGCATCCGTCGCGGGTAACGTCGCCGGTGCCCATGACGCGGTCGCCAATCGCGAAACCTTTCGCATTCGGACCGACCTGGAGCACCACACCCGTGAACTCCCAACCCAGAATGACGCGCCCACCGCGTTCCGCGCTGCGCACGCTTCTGATCAACGCCTCGCCGGGATTGAGCCCGATCGCTCGGATATCGATCAGCAGATCAGAATCACGCAGCTTCGGTTCAGCGACGTCCATATCCTGGATCGCATAGGCATCCAGAGCATGCGCCTTCTCGTAAGCGAGCGCCTTCACAGCACGAACCGATCTATGAGGGTCAGGTTGAGACCCGCCAAGGGACCACCGACCTGCTGCTGCCTGCCGCCGATCGCGAGTGTGCCGAGATCGACAGCGGCGAAGCCGACCTGTTCGAGCACTGTGATCAACGTGTTCTTCGCGCCGGCGTCGTCACCCGAGACGAAGAGGACGGTTCTCGGCTTTTCAGGTGACGCGTCATCGATCCACTGCATGGGGATCGAGTTGAACGCCTTGATCACCTTGGCGCCGACCGCCTGATCGGCGACGATCTCGCTCGATGTGGGGCCTGAGAGGTCGCCGAGATCGCTCGGGTTCTCGGGGTTGATCCGGTTGGTGGCGTCGACCAGGGTGCGGCCGGACCAATCCGGGACGGACGCGAGCGCCTCCGGGACCCGTGACCACGCGACGCTCAGGACGACTACGTCCTGCTCGGCGGCCTGTTGCGGGGTGCCGGCCGATGCACCGCGACCCAATTTTCCGACAACATCAGCCAAGGTGTCGGGCCCCCGGCTGTTGCTGAGCAGGACCTCGTGGCCAAATGGCAGTATGCGGCGCGCAATCGTCTGCGCAACGGCACCTGCCCCGATAAATCCGAATTTCATGAAGGCCTCCTGGAACTCCGCATGCGCTGTGTTGGCTCACGGATCATCGACCGCCTTGCGCGTCGACACCGTCGTCCAATCCACTTAAGACAGAGCAGACTCTGGCTCCAGTACTGACTATTTTGTAAGTGTCGAGATTAGGAAGATCCCAATGACCGAGGCGACTTTCCAATGTGGCCTGGAAGCGGTTCTGGCCATCCTTGGCGGTAAGTGGAAGCCGCTTATCGTCTATCATCTCGCCGGCGGCTCAAAGCGAACCGGCGAACTGCGCCGGCTGGTCACCAAGGTGAGCGAAAAAATGCTGATCCAGCATCTGAAGGAACTGACGGACGACGGCGTCATTCGCCGTATTGATTACCGGAAGGTGCCGCCACACGTTGAGTACGAACTGACAGACTTTGGCCGGAGCCTTGCGCAGGTACTCGCGCCGCTTTGCGAATGGGGAACGCACCACAATGCGGAAGTCGCGATGATCGTACAAAAGCGGGAACACGCAGCGAGGGTGGCTTAACGGCGTCGAGCCCGCACGACCAGCGAGGAGCGTGACCGGGCTTCCACGACCGCTTCCAGAACGCGGGGGGCATGGCGCCGACGGAATGCCTCACGGCGTGGCGGCGGACTTTGGCCAAGGACTTCTTGCGCAAGCGCGAGTTGAGCGTGAGCGCAGTTGCCCGGCAGGTGGAGTATCGCTCCGCCAGTGCCTTCAGCGTGGCGTTCACGCGTGAGGTAGGAGTGTCGCCGGCACGCTTTGTGCGGGAGGCCGCCGCCGCATTGGCCGGCGCCACGGCAGAGGAATTCGAAGGCGCCATCGCCTGATGGGCTAGCGCAGCGACCAACGGAATCTCCATAGCGAGAACGAAAAGAAGGCAAGGCCGATGGCGACGAGGCTCAGAAGCTGTGGCCAGATGACGTCGAGCCCTGCGCCTCGAAACATGATCGATTGTGAGAGCGCGACGAAATGCGTGTCGGGCGCGAGCGACAGGAGGATGCGCAAGCCCGGGGGCATGTTCTCGACCGGCGTCAGCCCGCCGGCGAGGATCTGGAGCGGAAACAGCACGAGCATCAGGAGCAGCCCGAACTGCGGCATCGAGCCGGCGATGGTGGCAAGGAAGATGCCGAGCGAGGTCGTTGCAAAGAGCTGGAGCGCCATTCCGAGCATCAGGAGCCACAGCGAGCCCGCCACAGGAATGGCTAGCCATGTCTGCACCACGACGGTGATGGAGAAGAACGCCGCGCCCATCACCACCACTGCCATCGGCCAGATCTTGCCGAGCATGATCTCCGCAGGCGTCACTGGCATAACGAGAAGGTGTTCGATCGTGCCGTGCTCGCGCTCACGGATAAGCGCCGCGCCGGCCAGGATGACCGAGAGCAGCGCGACATCGTTGACGACCTCCATCATGGCGCTGAACCAGTTCGGATTGAGTTCCGGGTTGAAGCCGGCGCGCAGCACCAGATCAACGGAGGCGGATTCGGCGACGCGGTAGCGCTGGAGGAACTCAGAAATTTCGCCCGATACGATAGCCTGCACGTAACCAGCGCCGGTGAAGGCCTGCGTCATCCGCGTTGCGTCGACATTGAGCTGCATGGCCGGTTCGCTCCCAGCCAGAAGGTCGCGCTGGAAGTTCGGCGGGATGACGAGCGCAAAGGTATCGATGCCCTCGTCCATGCGCCGGTTCATCTCCGAAAGGGTAATCGCTTGCGGCGGGCCGAAATGGGGCTGGTAGAACGCCGAGGCGATGCGCGCCGACACTGGCGAGGCGTCCTCGTCCACGATGGAGATCGGCGCCCTGTTGAGCGTGAAGGGCATCGAGACCGCCGCCGCATAGATCTGGATCGTGAACACCACGCCGATCAGCGCCAGCAGGGTTGGCGTGCGCAGGAGGTTCCACAACTCCTTGATACCCAGACGCCAGATGGTCGAAATCCGTATTGTCACCGCGCCTGTTTCCGCAGGAAGAACACGCTCAAGGCGAGGAGGACCGGTCCGGCCGCGAGCAGCGACAGGAGCGAGGCGGCGAGATCGCCGAAGCCAAGCGCCTTCGAGAAGGCGCCGCGCGAAACGGTCACGAAATGGCTCGCCGGGTTGATCGCCCCGATCAGCGCGGCCTCGCCCTCCATGGAGGCGACGGGGTCGATCATGCCGGAATACTGGACGGCCAGCGTCATGGTGACGACGGTGGTGAGGAAGATCGCGGCGATCTGGCTGTTCATGAAGCTGGAGATGAACAGCCCGAGCCCGGTCGCCGCGATGGCGTAGAGCAGGCCTCCCAGCGCGTACGCGAGCAAGCTGCCGGTGAAAGGCACGCCCTGCACGAAGATGGCAAAGATGGTCAGCATCGCGAGATTCACCATGGCGAGGCCGACATAGGGGATCTGCTTGCCGAGCAGGAACTCCAAGCGGGTCACGGGCGTGACGTAGAGATTGACGATCGAGCCGAGGTCCTTTTCCCGCACGATCGAGAGCGTCGCCAGCATGGTGGGTATGAACAGCAGCACCAGAGCAATGACGGCCGGCACCATGGCGATGAGGCTCTCGACGTTGGGATTGTAGCGGAACCGCGTCTCGAGCTGAAAATCCGCTTCCAGTGCCCGATCTCCATGGGTTTCCCTTGCCTGCCGCATCAGCCAGTGGGCGTGCAGCCCTTCCACGTAGCCTTGCGCGGTCTCGGCGCGCGAGGCCATGGAGCCGTCGATCCATCCGCCGATTTCCACGTCGCGGCCAGCCGCCACCTCGCGCGCGAAGCCAGGCGGTATCTCGATGGCGAGGCTGAGTTCGCCGCTGCGCATGCGCCGGTCCATGTCGGCATGATCGAGGATCGGAGGACGCTCGGTAAAATAGCGTGAGCCCGAGATGTCGAGCGTATAGTCGCGGCTGAGCGTCGTCTGGTCGTGGTCGAGGACCGCGAAGGGCAGGTCTTCGACATCCATGCTGATGCCGTAGCCGAGGACGAACAGGAGCACCAAGCTGCCGATGAAGGCGAAGGAGGCGCGGATCGGGTCGCGGCGCAGTTCAAGCGCCTCGCGCCGGGCATAGCTCATGATCCGGCGCAGATCGAGCCAGCGCCTCTGCGCCGGCTGATGCCCAGGCCCGATCGCATGGACGATATCAGAGGCGACGTCCGCTTTCGGCTTGGTGTCAGACACGCCGCCCTCGTCCTCGATCGCCGCCTCAAGATAAGAGACGAAGGCTTCTTCGAGATCGGCGCTGCCGCGCTTCTCGACGATGGCGGCCGGCGTGTCCGACACCAGCACCTTGCCGGCGTGCATCAACGAGATGCGGTCGCAGCGCTCCGCCTCGTTCATGAAGTGCGTTGAGATGAAGATGGTCACGCCGTCCTTGCGCGACAGATCGGCGAAGCTTTGCCACAGCGCATCGCGCGCGATGGGATCGACGCCAGAGGTCGGCTCATCGAGAATCAGGATTTCGGGGGCATGGATCATGGCGACGGCCAGCGACAGGCGCTGGGTGACGCCGAGCGGCAAGGCGTCGGGCAGCGATTCCAGCACCTCGATCAGATCGAAGCGCCTCGCCATCTCCTTAATGCGGCCCGGTATGTCCTTGGCCCACATCTGGAAGAGGCGGGCGTGCAGGTCGAGGTTCTGCCGAACGGTCAGCTCAAAATAGAGCGAGAAGGACTGCGACATGTAGCCGACGCGCCGGCGCGTATCGAGATCGTGCGGATCGACCTCGCGCCCGAACAGCTTGGCGGTGCCCTCGCTGGCCGGCAGCAGGCCGGTCAGCATTTTCATGGTCGTCGTCTTGCCGCAGCCGTTCGAGCCGAGGAAGCCGAAGATCTCGCCGCGAGGGATGCGAAAGCTGACATTGTCCACCGCAGTGAAGGTGCCGAAGCGGATGGTGAGCCCATTGGCCTCGATCGCCGGTTCTTCGCCATCGCTCTGCGGGCGCGGCGGAATCTCGACCTGGCGATGTTGGCTGCGTTTTTCCTCCGGCAAGAGAGCGATGAAGGCCTCGTCGAGCGAGGAACTCGCAGTCTTTTCCTGAAGCTCGGTCGGCGTGCCCGTCGCGAGCACGCGACCGCCGTCCATGGCGACGAGCCAGTCGAAATCGGCCGCCTCGTCCATATAGGCGGTCGCAACGATCACCCCCATGCCCGGCCGGTTCGCTCTTATGTCGTTGATCAGTTCCCAGAACTGCCGCCGGGCCAGCGGGTCGACGCCGGTTGTCGGCTCATCGAGGATGAGGAGGTCAGGGTCGTGAATCAGCGCGCAGCACAGGCCGAGCTTCTGCTTCATGCCGCCGGAGAGTTTACCGGCCGGGCGATCTGGAAAGGGATCGAGACCGGTGGCGGCCAGAAGCTCGTGGATGCGGCGCTCGCGCTCCTTGCGGGCATGGCCAAAGAGACGGCCGAAGAAATCGACATTCTCGAACACGGAAAGCGTCGGATAGAGGTTCTTGCCGAGCCCTTGCGGCATATAGGCGATGCGTGGCCCGATCTCGCTGCGATCACGTGCCTTTCGCATGTCAGCGCCCAGCGCTTCGATCTCGCCGGCCTGGACCTTGCGCGCCCCGGCGATCAGCGAGAGGAGCGTCGATTTCCCGACGCCGTCGGGCCCGATCAGGCCCAGCATCTTTCCCGCCGGGAAGTCGAAACGATGAGTCTGCGTGAGATCATGCAGGTGTACCGCAGGCCTGAGACGATAAAGATCATGTTGAGCTACACCCGATTGATGGCGCGGCTCATCGGTTCGGTCTGCGATCATCCGGAGATCATGGCGGCTTACGACGCGACCTATATGGAACCGAGACGCGTCCTGTTTGGAGAGATCCTCGATCGCGCGAAAGCCGAGGGGGCCCTGCGGCCGGATGCAGATATCGAGAACATCATGGACATGTTCATCGGCGCGATGATCACTCGTCTTCTTCTGCGCGGCCGTCCGGAGGGCATCGAGGAGGTGCGCGACTATATCGATCGGCTTTTCGCGCAGCTCTTTGCCGAGCCGTAACGGAAGGCGGCTACACGACATGACGGCCTCCTCGCCGGGACCACAGTCCGGCGAGTCCGCGAACAACAACCCGTTCGTGATGGCAAGGGGCCGGCAGGACGAGCGACCCTCGCTCGACTAGCGGACGGCGGCGGGATCGGTCGTTGACGAGATTGCTTGAAGTGACAGGGCCGTCGCGGCGTTCTGCAGCACGAAGGCCCCCTGTCTTGCGCTTTCCATTGCCCCAGGGCTGGTCAATGCAGGAACCCTTGACGCGACGGCGGCCAACCGCACGAAACGACTGTGTCGCGTGCGGCCGACCGGTTCAACGGATGAGATGTCGACGCCGGCGGCACCTTCCAGACGCTGGGAACGCCTCTGCGTGATCTGATTGGGATGGACATCACCCGGTTGGGTCAATTCGACCAGCGTCTTCTCGCCGCGTACCGCCGCGAGCGCTGCCTTGGCCGTGAAGGCCGGGCCGTGCTTCCGCCTGGCTCGTCGTCTCTCCAGATCGCTGCCATTCTGGCCGCCTTCAGGCAGACAATCCCCGCAGTGCGCTGTGCAGATTTGCCGAGCCATCTCTCACCGCATCAGTTCAACGAGCCGGTGCAGGAAGAACTTCGCGATCGTCGTGCCGTTGGCGGAAAGATGACGCCCAAACTACTACGAACGTTGCCGTGGATCGCGTCGATGGCTTTCTGACCGATGGTTTCAAGACATTTGTCCGATTTCAGGCCTTTGGTCCGAGCTGAAGGCCATTCGAAATGCTGCGCCGCTCACTGTCGGGTCGAGGCTGAAGGTTCCCCTCATGCGCCGCATGGCAGTTTCACAGATCGAAAGTCCTAGCCCGCTTCCGGAGCGTGTATCGTCGTTCCCCCGGACGAATCGGGCGAAGTTCGAACGGGGAAAGCCACGAGGCAGGCCCGGACCGCTATCGGCGACCAGCAGCGTTCCGTCGTCGGAGATGGACACGTTGACGGTGCTGCCGACCGGCGTGTGTTTGCGGACGTTCTCCAGGAGGTTTCGCAGGATCAGGGCGATCAGTGTCGGATCGCCGATTATATGCACCGGTATGTCCAGGCCGTCTGCCTCGATCGACCAGCCGGCGGATACCAGCCGCGGGGCCGCCTCCTGCAGGACTTGGGCGACGGTCTCGCCGAGATGGAGCGACTGAAGGGAGAAAACCGTACTGCCATCCAGCCGGGCGATCTGCAGCAACTGCTCGATGAGGCGGGCCATGGCATCGATGTCCTGCATGGCCGCATCCCTGTCCGGGTCGGAGGCGAGGCTTTCCAGCCGCAGCTTGAGGTCGGCCAGCGGCGTCCTCAGCTCATGGGCGGCATGGATGGAGAAATCGCGTTGAACGACGGCACCAGTCCTGATGCTGTCCAAGGCATGGTTGACGGCCGCAATCAACGGCTGAACCTCCGCAGGTGCCGACGCGCCGGCAAGCCGCTGATGCCCCAAATTGTCAAAGGTGATCCGTTCGGCCTGCGCCGCCACGCGCCTCAATCCCCGGAGACTGACGCGAACGATGGTCACTGCAGTGATGACCATGACGACGAGCATTGCCAGCGCCGCCCATCCCAGCTCTTCGAGAGACTGGGCAAAGAACGTGTTGGTCAAAGCGGTGACATCCGAACGCGGTCGCGCCAGCCGGAGCCATACCCCTAACTCCGGCACAAAAAGTTCGGCGATGAGGACTGGTCCGGTGCCATCAAGCGTCAGCCCGCTCAGAAGAACCGGTTCCGGGTCTGCCGGTCCAGGGCGTCCGGCTGGAGCATTGGTGTCGGAGCGATCCAGCACCGTCCCCGCCCTATCCGTGACGGTGTAGCCGTAGACGGGCCGTGTGCCCGACAGCAGCCCGGTATAAGGCGGGTCGAGCTCCACGGATGGCTCGGCCGGGCGGTCGAACACGACCGTTCCGTCCGGCTCGCGCCGAAGCAATTCCGCCCATTCCTCGACTTGAGACGATAAGCCGCGTTCTTCTATGGCGAATTGGCCGCGCGTGAACTCCATGGACAGGATCGTACCCGCACCGATCAGGGTCAGCGCAGACATCACGGTCACGACGACCGCGAGCCTCACATCGAGGCGATAGGCCCGTCTCATGATCGGGTCTCGCTCAGAATGTAGCCCAGCCCTCGCAGCGCCTTGAGCTCGACCGTCGCCCCCGCGTCCGAGAGCTTCCTGCGAAGCCGATGAACCAGCGTCTCGACCGCGTTGTCCGACCAGTCCTGGTGAAGCGCATAGAGATGCTCGCCCAGCATCCGCTTCGGGGTCACGCGGTCGCCGGCACGGATCAGCTTGTCGAGGGCTGCATGCTCCTGGGCGGTCAGCCTGACGTCCCGATCGGCCACGGTCAGGCTCGTGCTGTGAGGGTCGTAGAGAAGATTGCCGATGCGAAACTCGGCCGCCGTGATGTCTGCGGAGCGTCGTCGCAGCGCCCTCATTCGGGCCAGCAACTCTTCGGTCGCAAACGGCTTGACGAGATAGTCGTCAGCCCCAGCATCCAATCCGGCCACCCGGTCTCCGATCTCGTCCCGCGCGGTGAGCATCAACGTCGGGGTCCGCAGGCCGGCGGCGCGGATGGACCTGACGAGCGCCCGCCCATCGCCATCGTCGAGCATGACGTCCACGATGCAGAAGTCGTATGGCGCTATTTTCCAAGCCGCCTCGGCGTCCGCGACCGTTGCGAACACATCGACCGCATGACCGGCCTCGGTCAGCCGTCGCCCCAAGGCCTCGGAAAGCAAGCGATCATTTTCGACCACCAGAATTCGCACCGCGACTCTCCCTAACCTTCCGTTGGCTGGTCAACGCGAAGCTCTCACCGTGCTGGGCCCGAGCCTGCAAGTGTTCTGCAAGCTAGCCAGCGCATGCGCCGGCGCCATGAGCGCATCCCTATCCAACCCCGTTTCATCTGGCGCGAAATCGGACTTTCTGATTATCGCGTTCTCGATTGGCATTTTGGCAACCAGCACGTTTTTCTGGTTCTTTCCAGAAGTCGATCTGGTTGTGAGCCGCTGGTTTTTCAGCCCCAGCGACGGCTTCATCTCGTCCAGCAATTCGAACCTGCAATGGCTCCGGAAAAGTTCTCCCTGGGTCCTGGGCGGGGTTGTTCTCGTTCTCTTGAGCCGCATTCTCCGGGATGCCATCCACGGCGCCTTGACCTGGTCACGGGTGCGCAAGCCGATCTGGCTGCTGTCCGGATTAGCCGTTGGTCCGGGCCTGATTGTGAACGGCCTCTTGAAGGAGCATTGGGGCCGACCCCGACCAAGGCAGGTCGACGCCTTTGGAGGGGACGCAGTTCACCAAATGGTCTGGGTCATCAGCGATTGGTGCGATCGAAACTGTTCCTTTGTCAGCGGAGAGGCTTCCTCGTCGGCGTGGCTCGTCGCTGCGGCCCTCGTTACGCCCAAGCCGATAAGGCTGGCCGCAACAGCAACGGCCCTTATCTATGCGGGAGCGTTGTCGCTCAACCGGATCGCCTTCGGCGGACACTTCCTTTCGGATGTTATCCTCGCCTGGCTGATCTGCGGGCTCGTCTTTGCAATTCTTTATCGGCTTATTCCAGACACGTGATCGCAAAGCGAAAACGTGGACGGGTGCCGCTCAGTGAGCCGAGATAGGCTCCCGTTCCGGCGCAATCCCGGTATGGCTTCCGCGCCGAGCATCGGACTGCTCGGGGTGGCGAAGGCCGAGAGGAGGTGGACAACCCGGCGCTCCGGTCGTGGCTGCGGTGCGAGGTCTTGCCGTCGATGGCAACAGGGTCGACCCGCTCGAGCCATGTCGCCCGCACCCAATCGCTGAAAGCCCGAGAGAACAGCGCCGGATTGATCCGGTTCATCAGGGTAGTCAGCCGGCATTCGCCCGGAACGCCATGCTCATGGGGCAGAAAGCGCTACAGGAAGTGCAGGTGCGCCGCGCTCCGGGCGGTGATGTTCTCGTCGTCGTCGCAGTCGGCCATCGAGCCGCAGACGATCAGCAACAGAACCTCCCGCAGATTTTCGATCTCGGCAAATCCTCCGCCAGAACCCACAGGTGGGAAGTCCGGCTCCAATCCTCGGCAGAATGCTCATGGGTACGGCTCCTCGGCTCAACCACTTTCGTGGAACCAGCCTTTCCAAAAGTCGTCAGCTACCCTCACATGAGTTCGAGGTGCTTGCGGATACCGTCTCCATTTGAACCGCTCGCGTCGCTGTGCCATAGGAACGGGCAGGGTGGAGATTTTCGATGTCTGGATGCCGCGCATCGCGCGTCGCGCCGACCCGCCGTTCCAAGGACGTTTCATGCCGTTTCGCACTTCCATCACCCCGCTCGTCCGGGCGCTTTCCGAGCGCGGCTACGAAGAGCCGACACCCGTGCAGGACGCGGTGCTGGAGGAGGGGACGGCGGAACGCGACCTCCTCGTCTCGGCCCAGACCGGCTCCGGCAAGACCATCGCCTACGGCCTCGCCATCGCCGGAACGCTGCTCGGCGACGAGGAGCGCTTTGCGCCCGCCGGCGCGCCGATGGCGCTGATCGTCGCGCCGACGCGGGAGCTGGCGATCCAGGTCACCGCGGAACTCACCTGGCTCTACGCCCATTGCGGCGCCGAGATCGTCACCTGTGTCGGCGGCATGGATCCGCGCGCCGAGCGCCGCAAGCTCGAGCGCGGCGCCCATATCGTCGTCGGCACCCCGGGCCGGCTGCGCGATCACCTGGAGCGCAACGCGTTGAAGATCGGCGGCCTGAAGGCGCTGGTGCTCGACGAGGCCGACGAGATGCTCAATCTTGGCTTCCGGGAAGATCTGGAGTTCCTGCTCGAGGCGACGCCCGCCGAGCGGCGGACCCTTTTGTTCTCCGCCACCTTGCCGAAGACCATCATGGCGATGGCCAAGCGCTATCAGCGCAATGCCCAGCGCATCGAGGTGGCGAAAGGCACGACCGGCCATGTCGACATCGAATACCGGGCGATCCGCATCGCGCCGAACGAGGTCGAGCATGCCATCGTCAACGTGCTCCGCGAAGCCGAATCGCCGAGTGCCATCGTCTTCTGCAACACCCGCGAATCCGTCCGCCATCTCTCCTCCGGCCTTGCCGAGCGGGGCTTTTCCGTCGTGACCTTGTCGGGCGAGCTCGGCCAGGCCGAGCGCAATCAGGCGATGCAGGCCCTGCGTGATGGCCGGGCGCGGGTTTGCGTGGCGACCGACGTCGCGGCGCGCGGCCTCGACCTGCCGAGCCTCAACCTCGTCATCCATGCCGAACTGCCGAGCGACGCCGAGACGCTGCAACACCGCTCGGGCCGCACCGGCCGGGCCGGCCGCAAGGGCGTGTCGGCGCTGCTGGTGCCGATTTCGCGCCGCCGCAAGGCCGAGCGCCTGCTTGCCGAGGCCAGCATCCGTGCCGTCTGGTCGGGCGCGCCGTCGGCCGAAACCATCCGCCGCCTCGACGAGGAGCGGCTCCTGTCCGATCCGCTCCTGACCGAGCCGGCCAGCGAGGAAGATCTGACCGCGGCCAAGCGTCTCCTCGAGACCCGCAGCCCGGAGGATCTCGCCGCCGCGCTGGCGCGGATCTACCGCGCCCGGCTGCCGGCGCCGGAGGACGTGTTCGATCCGGGCTTCGGGCCGGACCTGAAGGTCGCCAAGGACAGGGACTACGCCGCCAAGAGCCGCCGCCCCGACCGCGACGGCGACGGCGACCGCGGCGGCCGGGAGCAGGTGCGCGGCGGGCCGGTGGTCTGGTTCCACATGGATGTCGGCCGGCGCAACAATGCGGACCCGAAGTGGATCCTGCCGCTGATCTGCCGGCGCGGCAAGATCACCCGCCAGGAGATCGGCGCGATCAAGATCTTCGATCGCGAGACCAAGTTCGAGATCGCCGAGAGCGTCGCCAAGAAGTTCGCCGCCTCGGCCGAGGTCAGCGACGGCGACGACATCACCATCTCCTTTGCCGACGGGCCGGCGGGCGATGCCCCGCGCGGCAAGTCGGGCCCGGGCCGGGGCGGCAAGCCCTTTGCCGGCGGCAAGCCGGGCTTCGACCAGCCCCGGGGCAAGAAGCCGTTCCATCGCAAGGGTGGCAAGCCCGAGGGCGCCTGGGCGCCGGGCGGCGCTCCGTCCGGTGCGCCGCAGGGCAAGCCGCGCAAGCCGAAGCGTCCGCAGGGCTGAGGCGCGTCAGACCATCGACGCCGCGAGCGCCAGAGCCAGCGCCGGCAGCGTGACGACGATGCCGATTTTCAGGAAGGCGAGCGCGCCGTAGCGGATACCCTCCCGGCGCAGCGCCAGGAGCCAGAGGATCGTCGCCAGCGACCCGGTGACCGAGACGTTCGGGCCGAGATCGACGCCGATCAGCACCGCGTCGACGATCTTCGGCGAGACGTCCGCCGCCGCGACGACGCCGCCGGCGACGAGGCCGAGCGGCAGGTTGTTGGTGAGGTTGGCCGCGATCGCCGTCGCGGCGCCGACGATCGGCGCGGCCCAGGCGCCGGCTTCCAGAGACACCCATCTCAGCGCCGCCACCAGTTCCGCTTCGAGGCCGATCCGGTCGAGCGCGCGGACGATGACGAACAGCCCGGCGACGAGGACGAGGGTCGTCCAGGAGACGCCACCGAGCGTGGGCCACGGGCTCCGCCTTTCGCCGAGCGAGACGAGCAGCAGCGTCGCGAGGCCGGCAAGCGCCGTCGGCAGGCCGAGATCGGCGCCCAGCGCCGAGGCCGTCAACAGCGCGGCGACCGCAAGGCCGAGGCCGAAGGCCGCAACCTTGCCGCCGCGCGACAATTCCGGCGTCTCGTTTTCCGGTTCGATGCGCTTTCTGAGGCTCCTGCGCGTGACGAGAAGGAGCACGGCATAGGTGACGAGGATGGCCGCGAGCGACGGCAGGGCGAAGCGCGCCAGCCATTCGCCGAGGGGCGGCATGTCGGAACCGAAGACGACGATGTTCGCCGGGTTGGAGATCGGCAGCACGAAGGAGGCTGCGTTGGCGACGAAGGCGCAGACGAGGAGATAGGGGATCGGGTCCTTCGCCTTCGCCGCCCTGGTGACGGCGATCACCGCGGGGGTCAGCACCACCGCCGTCGCGTCGTTCGACAGGAAGACGGTCACCAGCGTGCCGACGCCGAAGATCAGCGTGAACAACCGGACCGGCGAGCCCCCGGAGGCCCGTGCGGCGCGGGCGGCGAGATAGTCAAACAGGCCCTCGCGCCGGGCGATCTCGGCAAGCAGCATCATCCCGGCGAGAAAGAGATAGACGTCGGTGCCCGAAGCGATTCCGGCGACACCCTCCGAAACGGGCAAGAGCTGCGCGATGATCAAAAGGGCGGCGCCGAGGGTCGCGAAGATCCATTCCGGCCAGCCGAAGGGCCGGACGATCACGCCGGCGATGGCAAGCGCCGCGATGGACGACGTGGCAAGCGTCGCAAGTTGCTGGGTCATGGGAAGGGCTTCATCCGGCTTTTGCGAAAGGAGCCGCCGGGGGATGGTGGAGACGGACGGAGCTTGCCACGAAAGGTCCGGCCTCGCCTCAGTAGATGCCGGGAACGAGCCGGGCGGTGCGGGCGCGATAGTCGCGGTAAGCCTGTCCGAACGTCTCTTCCATCATTGCTTCTTCCGGCCCGACGCGCAGGAAATACAACGTTCCGAAGCCGACGAGCCCGGCGAGCCCGGCGACGAGGTTGGGCAGGAGCAGGGCCTGGGCGAGCGCCATGGTCCAGAAGGCGGTGTACATCGGGTGGCGCACCTGCCTGTAGATGCCGCTGGTGACGAGTTCGTGCTTCTCGCGGATGTCGAGGGAGACCGACCACATCCTGCCGAGCGCCTTGTGGGTCAGGCGGAAGAGGACGAGGGCGGCGATCATCGCGGCGACGCCGAGACCGGTCTGGACCGGCGAGGGAGAATAGGTCGCAAAGCGCGGAAAGCCCGTGGCGACGAAGATCCCCGGCAGGATGCCGAGGCCCGACAGAGAGATCAACATGCGGACCGTCTCGGCCCGGCCCCGTGCGGTCTTCTGGACACGCCTGCGCTTTGCCCGTCGCTCGAACGGATAGCGGATCACGTACCAGCCCGCGACCAAGAGCACCCAACAGATCTTGCCGAAAAGCGCCGCGCTCATGCCGAGCCTCCCGTCGCCGGGGCTGCAGCCGAGACGTCCTTCGGCGGTCCCGGCAACGGCTTCAGCGGCGGCCGGTCGAGGCTTGCCTCATAGGCGAAGTCGCCGAGCGGGTGCGGACCGGTGAGGAGCAGGTGGAAGGAATAGGGCGCGCGCCGCTCGACCGGCAGGACGAACTGGCGGTGCAGCCGGAAGAAGTCGCGCTTGATGCGCTTGTAGGTCTCGGGCTTCACCAGCTTCCTGAAATGAATGCGCACCACCCGCGGCGTGCGGCCTTCTTCGATGTCGAGGGAGGTGGCGGGATTGGACTTGTAGAAGTTGATCGGATCGGACAGTCCCTGGCAGTCGGTCCAGGGAACGAGCCGCTCGGTGACGAGGCGCTTCACCGCCGCGCGCTCATCGCGCGCCGCCGGATGCAGCGCCGTCTTCATCAGGCTCGAACCCACGGTGAGGAGGTGCGGCTGGCAGCCCGCCAGATCCGGCCGGCTCAGCGCGTCGTCGAGCGCCATGACCGCCAGGACGGCGCCGAGGCTGTGGGCGGCGACCACGAGTTCGGTGCCCGGCTCTTGCGCGCCATCGGCGAGCCGCCGGGCAAGTTCCTCGGCCTGCAGGCGGACGCGTTCGCCGATCGCGGTGTTGCGCCGGCGGCAGATGTCGCGTGCCATCGCCCAGTCGTCGAGGGCCGTGAGGAGGTGCAGCTTCCTGTTGGCGAGATGGAGAAGGCCGACGAAGACGGCGATGGCGATCGCAATGCCGAGGAGGGACGCGGCCAATGGGCCGAGATCGGCCGCAAGGCTGGCCGCCAACCAGCCGAGACAAAGGCCGAGGGCGAGGGAGGCGAGCAGCACGACGATCGGGTAAAGATAGAACAGGCCGTAGCGCCAGCTCACCGTAAAATAGCGAAAGACCGTGCCGGAAAACAGGAAGTCGGCAAGCGCCACGTAGCCCGAGAGGAACCGCCGCCAGAACGGCCGGGCCGCATAGGACAGGATGAGATCGCCCCAGTCGAAGAAGACGATCTCGGTGTCGGTGCGCCAGGGGCGATTGCCGGGCGCAGCGCCGCCGAGCCGCACGTTCAGCTTCGGAAACAGACCGCCTGGGCCGTTCGCGCCGGCCGGCTCCTCGAGACCGACCGTCAGGTCGAACAGCGCGGCGGCGGATTCGGCGCCGCGGCGAAAGCGCCTGACATGGGCGTCGCCGCGTAGCGGCTCGAAGCCGGGAAAGAGGCAGACGAGCCGGCGCGTGATCATGCTTCTCCCCGGGCGCTGTGGTTTGGACCGCGGAGGAGGCTCTAACGCACTCAGGCGGCAATAAAAAGTGCCCCCTGCGCCGGCCCGGCGCCTTGGCGCGAGCGAGGGCGGCTCAGGCCGCCCGCCGCGCCGCACCAATTCGTTTCATCGCGCCGGCGGCGATCTCGAAGGACTTCAGCCGTGCCCGATGGTCGTGGATCTGACCGGTGAGAATGACCTCGTCCGGCCGATAGCGAGCGACGAGCGCGGTCATCTGGCGTTCGACCGAGGCGGGCGCGCCGACCGCAGAAATGGCCAGCGCATCGTCGAGCATCGCCTGTGCCGGCCTTTCCAGCGATTGATAATATCCCTCGACCGGGCGCGGCAGTTTGCCGGGATTTCCGGTGCGCAGGTTGACGAAGGCCTGTTCCATCGAACTCTTGAGAAGAGCGCCTTCCTCGTCCGTCTCTGCGGCAAAGACGTTGGCGGCGAGGATGAAATAGGGCTCGGGATGGCGCTCGGAGGGGCGGTAGGTCTCGCGGTAGATCTCCACCGCCTGGTCGAGGGCGGCCGGCGCAAAATGCGAGGCGAAGGCGTATGGCAGGCCGAGATGGGCGGCGAGCTGCGCGCCGTAGAGGCTCGATCCAAGGATGAAGACCGGAATCCGCGTACCCTCGCCGGGGATCGCCCGGAGCTTCTGGCCAGCGCTCGACGGCTCGAAATAGAGCATCAGCTCGAGAACGTCCTGGGGAAAGCTGTCGCTCGCCTCGAGATTGCGACGCAGCGCCCGCGCCGTCATCATGTCCGTTCCCGGCGCGCGGCCGAGGCCGAGATCGACCCGGTCCGGATAGAGCGTCGCCAGCGTGCCGAACTGTTCGGCGATGACCAGCGGGGCGTGGTTCGGCAGCATGACGCCGCCGGCGCCGACGCGGATCGTCCTGGTCTGACCGGCGATATAGGTCAGGGCGACCGAGGTCGCGGCGCTGGCGATGCCCGGCATGTTGTGATGCTCGGCCATCCAGAAGCGCTTGTAGCCGAGGTTCTCTGCGAGCTGCGCGAGTTCGGCGGAGTTCTTCAGGGCGTCTGCCGCATCGAAGCCGTCCGGTACGGGCGAGAGGTCGAGGACGGAAAAGGCTGGCATCGCATGCTCCGGAATCGGATGAACTGTGTCTGCTCGCCTTATCACATGGCCATGCGCCGTCCCGGTGGGAAGGCCGGCAGCCGAGGCTGACCGCAGCGTTCACCTTTCGCGACGTCCAGCGCCGCCCGCCCGAGCAAGCCCGGGTCTGGGCCGAGTCTGACCGATCAGAGCCAGTTCTTGTAGCGGAAATAGAGCATCGGCAGAACCGCCGAGAAGACCATGAGGCCCAACGCGTAGGGATAGCCGTAGTCCCAGCCGAGTTCCGGCATGTGCTCGAAATTCATGCCGTAGACCGAGGCGACCAGGGTCGGCGGCAGGAAGGCGACGGCGGCGACCGAGAAGATCTTGATGATGGCGTTCTGCTCGATCGAGATCATGCCGACGGTGGTGTCGAGCAAAAACGTCGTCTTGTTGGACAGAAACGACACGAAGTCGTTGAGCGAGTGGATGTCGCGCGCCATCACCTTCACCCGCGCCTTGCCGTCCTTCATGCCGTTGCCCTTCTTGCGGTCGAGGACGAGCTGCAGGAAGGGGAGCAGTCGATCGAGCGTGGCCAGGCTTTCGCGCACCCTGGAGGTCAGATCGCCCGCCGCCCCGATGCGTTGCAGAAGCTTCTTGAAGTCGGCCGTGCCCGTCGGCTTCTTCTTCGCCGAGGAGGAGAAGATGTCTTCGCCGATGCGGTCGAGGTCGGACGAGATCAGTTCCAAAAGGTCGGCGACGCGATCGATCACGGTCTCGAGCAGGCCGATGAGCAGCTGTTCGGCGGTCGGCGCCTTGCCGGCAGCCCGTTGCACCTCGCCCGCTTCCGTCGGGTCGTAGTGGGGCGGCAGCGCCGCAGGATCCCGGCAAAGCTTGGCGACGAAGATGCGGAAGCTCTTCGGCTCCGAGTATCGAACGGTGATCAGCCGGCCGCGCGCGAGCATGAAGGTGACCGGCGCGAAGGCCGGGGCGCCGGTCTGAACGCCATGGACGACGCTCGCGGTCATCACGTCGGCCCCGTCCTCGGAATAGAGCCGGCTCGACACCTCGATCTCGCTCATCTCCTCTCTGGTCGGGATGGCGATGGCGCAGCGTGCCTCGACGGCGGCGATCTCCTGCGACGTCGGCGACTGGAGGTCGATCCAGATGGCGTTCTCGGGCAGACCGCCGGGACCGACCGTCTCATGGACGACCTTGGTGCCGTCGAACGAATAGGTTTCGATCATCCGCGCTCTTTCGCATGGCGCCTGAGCCAATCGGCTATTGCAGTGTCTTCGGGCATTGGACCGCAACCATGGTCAAACATCGTTGACGGCTCTGGCGGCGTTCGCTTCGGGGCGTCCCGGGGAACCGAGCGAAGGTTACGAGCTTGGCATGAAAAGCAGGTGAACGAGAAGCGGGGATGCGGACTGCGTTCAGTCGCCGCTCTTGGCGGCCTCGCCTCCCTCAGCCGCCTCCTGGCGCGGCACCACGGCGTCGAGGGGGGCCGTCAGCACCCAGACGACACCGGTCGCCGCATAATCCATATCGACGGAGCCGCCGAGCCCGCGGGCCGTCATCTTCTGCGTGACCAGCGTGCCGAAGCCCGAATGCCGTGGAGGCGTCACCGATGGTCCGCCGCTCTCGCGCCAGGACAGCGTCAGCTTCTCGCCGCAGGTCCAGGTGATGGCGACGTGGCCGTCGGGGCACGAAAGGGCGCCGTATTTGGCGGCATTGGTGGCGAGTTCGTGCAGGGCAAGCCCGATCGTCTGCGCCGCCGTCGCATTGAGAGAGATGGCCGGCCCGTCGTGGAGGATCTGCTCGTTGCCGGACTTGAACGCCTGCAGCTGGGTCTTGACGAGTTCCGCCATGGAGACGCTGTGCCAGCCTCCGGAGGAGAGAAGATCGGCGGAGCGGGCGAGCGAGTTGAGCGCTTCGGACAAGGTCGCCAGAAACTGCGTCGTGTCGGCACTCTCGTTGGCGGCGCGGCGGGCGATCGCGGCGATCAGCGCATACTGATTCTTGGCGCGATGGCTCATCTCGCGCATCAGGAAGCGGTTCTGCTCCTCGGCCTCGCGCCGCTCGCGCGATGCCTGCGCCAGCACCTTCGAGACCTGGGCGATCTCGGCGATGTCGGTGGCGATCATCGTCGCCGGGTCGCCGCGGCCGATCTTTTCGGCCTGCTGCGAGAGTTTCAGGATCGGATCGGCGAGCCGGCGACCGAAGGTGATGCCGAGGGCGACGGAGAAGGCGAGAAGCAGCGCGCCGACACCGACGAGAAGCAGCCAGGAGCGCATGACCGGCCGGCCGATGACGGCACTCGGAACGGCCACCGTCGTCGTCCAGCCGGAGAGGTTCGACACGGTCGAGGCCCGGATCAGGTCGTTGCCCATTCCGTCATTGCCGATGGCCTCGATGATCGAGGGATTGTCGTAGGAGATCTGGCGCGCCCGCGTCCCCCCGTCGCTGGTCACCGCGGCGAAGACCTGCTTGCCGGCCCCGTCCTTGATGATTGCAGACCAGCGGCTCGGCAGGTTTCGGTCTGCGATTACCGCTTCGAAGGACGTCGTGGCCTTGGAGAGGACGAGGACGTAGTTGACCTTCGCCCTGTATTTGATGGGCAGACCGACCTGATAGACGAACTCGCCGCGTTTCTCGCGGAAGCTGATGCCGGAGATCGACGGCTGTTGCGTGTCGAGGACCTTCTGGACGAGAGCCTCGTCGCCGAAACGCTCGGTGGCCGACGGGAAACTCGCTTGCGTGTCGACAAGAACGTTCATGTTGCGGTCGACGAGTTCGGCCGTCGTGAACGTGCCGGCCAGCGCTGCCGCGGTGCGATCGTGAAACTGGCCCAGTCGATCGTCGACGAGGGTCGGCGAAGCCGCCAGTACCCGGCCGGAGGTCAAGAGGCCGTAAATCTCCCGGTCGACGGCATTGGAGATGATGTCGGCCGTGTCGTTGACCTGCGCGGCGGCGATCTCCTGCTGCTGCTGGGAGAACTGGACGATCAGATAGGCGCTGAACAACAGGGCCGGAACGAGGACGATCAGGGCGAAGCCGATGAGATGGACGAGCAGCGTCCTCCGGCGCCATAGACGCCAGTGTGCCAGCCGCCGCCATCGCGCCGGCGGCGCGACGTTGCGTTGCCGCCCGGCTCCGGCCTGTCCCTCTGATCGCGTGTGAACGCTCACGACCGCCTTTCCCAATCATGCGAGGGCTTGGCAATCACGGGCCACCGCGCCGGCTGAATCTCGAATTTCCCCACTCGGAAAGCATCTTAAGCGAATCGGCCGAAATTTACCACAAGCGCGAGGGCATTCCTGCACGACAATTGCCGTGTCATGCAGCTCTGCGGTGGACGCGGCCGCTGTTGCGCCGGTCGCGATCGGCATCAGAAGAAGCGATCGTGGGGCGCGTCGATCCGTGTGCGCGATCCCTTGAAAGGTGGGAAACACCAAGCTCGACAGATTGTAAATATGACGAATATTTAATCTGAGCGGAAGTGTCGACATTGCCGCGCGGGTGTATCTCTTGCCGGCAAAGGCGGGACGATCCTCCGGGTGGATCGCCCCGTGCCGTCAGCTTTAACTGCATCAGGATCTCCCATGGCTTCGCTCTCCCCGGCTGCATTCTTCAGGACCGCTCTTTTCACGGCCGCCTGCCTCGCCGAATTCGCGGTCTCGCCAGTTTCGTCCGCCGCGGCTGCCGACGTTCCGACCTTCGAGATGACGCTCAAGGACCACGTGTTCACCCCGTCCGAGATCGAGGTTCCCGCCAATCAGCGCTTCCAGATCAAGCTGACCAACGAGGACGCCACTCCGGACGAGTTCGACTCCCACGACCTTCGGGTCGAGAAGGTCGTCGGCGGCGGCCAGACCGGCATCATCCGCATCCAGCCGCTCGTTCCGGGCCGCTACATGTTCATGGGCGAGTATCATGCCGCGACGGCCCGAGGCGTCGTGACGGCGAAGTAGCCGCCATGCTCGCGTCCTTCGTCATCGTCTTTCGCGAGGTCATCGAGGCGGGCCTCGTCGTCGGCGTGGTGCTGGCCGCGACGCGGGGGCTTGCCCATCGCGGCGCCTACGTCGCCGGCGGCGTCTTTGCCGGGTTCCTCGGCGCCTGTCTCGTCGCCGCCTTCGCCGGGGCCATCGCCGATCTCTTCGAGGGCTCGGGCCAGGAAGCGCTGAATGCGGCCGTACTGCTCGTCGCCGTCGTCATGCTGATCTGGCACAATGCCTGGATGGCGAGCCACGGGCGGGAACTCGCGCGCTCGCTGAAGTCCGTCGGCGAAGAGGTGAAAGCCGGCCACCGCTCGCTGATGGCGCTCGCCATCGTCTGCGCCGTCGCCGTCCTGCGCGAGGGCTCGGAAGTGGTGCTGTTCCTCTATGGCGTCGCCGCGGCCGGCCAGACGACGGCGAGCGGCATCCTCGGCGGCGGGCTGCTCGGCATCGCCGGCGGCGCGGTGATCTCGGCACTTCTCTATCTCGGCCTCATCGCCATCCCGCTGCGCCATCTCTTCGGCGTCCTTACTGCGCTGATCACGCTGCTGGCGGCGGGGCTTGCGGCGCAGGCGATGCGCTTCTTGGCGCAAGGGGGCTGGCTGAACGACTGGGTGACGCCGCTCTGGGATACGAGTTCGGTGCTTTCGGAAGAAAGCCTTCCCGGCCGGATCGCCCACATCCTGGTCGGCTATGCGTCGCAGCCCTCGGCGAGCGAACTCGCCGCCTATCTCGCGGTGATCGCCGTGATGCTCGTCGTACGCTGGTTTGCCGGCCAGGAGCGGGACGGCCATCGCGGCGGCATGCGGGCCTCGGCCTGAGGCATGAAGCAGAGACTTGGCAGAGCATGGCCCGGCCGGCGTTCCGAGCGATTTCGCGCGGCCACCCCGTGCGGCATGGTAGATGCCTGAAGATTGCTGTTGCATCCCGCCCGCCGAGGCTTTATTTCCAGCCCGGTCGTAGGGGTATAGCTCAGTTGGTAGAGCGGCGGTCTCCAAAACCGCAGGTCACAGGTTCGAGCCCTGTTGCCCCTGCCATTTTCCAGACGACGTTTCAGCAGTCCGAGATGACGGGCCGACATGACGGGGGCCGAGCGGCGTTCCGCTGATGACGCAGCGCGGGCCTGGGACCATGGCGCGTGCGTCTTCAGCCACTCGGCGCCGCGACGTGTCCGGCGGCGGTGAGCGCTTCGGCGGCGCGGCCGGCCTGTTCCGTCTTCACGAACAGGTAGTCGGTGTCGAAGGTGGAAACGAGGACGATGCCGATTCCGGCATCGGCCAGCGGCTGAAGTACCGAGGCGGCGATGCCGGTCTCGTCGAAGGCGAAGGGGCCGACGAACTGAAAGCCGCTCCAGCCGGGCTCGGAGCGGACGCCGAGCGGAACGCGCTCGGCCTCGCAGAGGATCGAGAGCTCGTCCACCGTCCGTGCGATCGAGACGAAGCCGGGACCGTCGGCCCAATCGGGAAGCGCGGCGTCTGGCTCCAGCCGGCTGATCGCGTATTCGCCCGGAAGGACGCGCAGCGTGACGCTGAAGCTTGCCGCTCTGCCGGTTCCCGCCGCCACCGTCACAGCGCCTGTTGCGCCGCGCGGCCGAGGGCGAAGGCGCGCTGCTCGATCAGCGTCGGCACCTCGCAGACGAAGCTCAGCGACTGCCGGCGTTCCTGAAAGATGCGGGTGTCCCAGAGCATCTGCTGACGCGCCTCGTCGAGTTCCAACGGATTGGCGGTCGGGTTGTTCTGGTTGGTGGAGAAGGCCTTCGTCTCCTCGCGCAGCCGCGCCGCCATCGCCTTCTGCTTGGCGCCGTAGCGTTCGATCCCGCGCATGATCTGGCTGCGCTCGGCATTGAAGCGATCGAGCATGACGGCGACGAAGGCACTCGCCTTGTCTTCGCGCTCGGCGTCGGAGAGGCCGGCAAGATAGTCCTTCACGGCCTGCTCGGCTTCGGGGAGCGGCAGTCGCCGCGCCGTCACCTCGTCGACCAGCCGGCCGATCTCGTCGCCGGCGGCGACGGAAGCTGCGTCGGGCAGAGGCGGCCCCCCCCATATCTGGCCGGCGGAGATCTGGTCGACCCGCCGCTGCATGCAGGGCCAGTCGGTCGTCGCCGCGGCGGGCGCCTTGGCGAAGTCCATCGGGTTCCTGGCGCTTTGGCCGCCGCCAACTTCCTCAGCTGCAGGCGGAGTGCTCGGCGCGTTGCCGGTTGCAGCTGGTGCATTGGTCGGCGCGGGGCCGGGGACGACGAAGTCCTTGGGGACCTCGCGCGGGCTCGCCCCGTCCTGGGCGTTCGCCGCCGCAAAAGTCGCCGCGACGGCGAAGGCTGCGAGCGAGACACCTCGCAATGCCGCCGCCAGCCGTCCTCGATTGATTTCGGACCTCATGACGTTCCTCCCATTCGTTTTCGTTCGACCGCTTGGCCGTCCGCCTACTGACGCTTGCGGCTGATCAGGCCGCGGGCCGGATCATAGGCGACGATCGCCCCGCCGAGGAACAGCACCGTGCAGCCGAGGACGATCAGGAACGCGTCGCCGTTGAACTGTTGATAGAGCGCGAAGCGGATCAGTTCCACCGCATGGGTGAAGGGATTGAACTGGCAGATCCGGTAGAGCAGCGGGCTCGACTCCTGGACGCGCCACAGCGGATAGAGCGCCGAGGAGGCGAAATACATCGGGAAGATGACGAAGTTCATTACCCCGGCGAAGTTTTCGAGTTGCTGGACGAGCGACGAGAGCAGCATCCCGAGCGCGCCGAGCATCAGCCCGGCGAGAACGATCGCCGGCAACGCCGTCAGATAGCCGAGCCAGTCCGGCTGCACCTCCCAGAACCAGGCGATGGCGAAGAAGACGTAGACCTGCACGACGCCGACGGCGACGCCAGCGAACAGCTTGGCGACCAGCAGGAACCAGCGCGGCAGCGGCGAGACCAGCAGGGTTTTCATCGTGCCCGTCTCGCGGTCGTAGACCATCGAGAGCGAGGACTGCATGCCGTTGAAAAGAAGGATCATCCCGACGAGGCCGGGGGCGATGTAGACCTCGTAGAGGATGTAGGTCTGGTAGGGCGCGATGATCGAGACGCCGAGCACCTGGCGGAAGCCGGCGGCGAAGATGAACAGCCAAAGGAGCGGGCGCACCAGCGCCGAGACGAAGCGCTCGCGCTGATGGATGAAGCGCAGCGCCTCGCGCCAGACGATGCCGCCGGCACAGATCAGATAGGCCGAGAGCGGAAAGCCGCGGCGCATCGGCGCGGCACCGGTCCGTTCGAGCGTCGTGTCGCTCACGGGCGCACCTCCTCGAGACCTTCTGCCCTCACCGAGAGGCCGGTCAGCCGCGTGAAGGCGTCGCCGATCGACTTCGCCCGCTCCGCCGCGACGACCTCGGGCACCGGGCCTTCGGCACGCACCGTGCCCTGATGCAGGACGATCACGCGGTCGGCGGGGTCGATCTCGTCGATCAGATGGGTCGCCCAGAGGACGCTGACGCCTTCCTCCTTCACCAGCCGGCGAACCTCGGCGAGGATCGCCGCGCGCGAGCGGATGTCGAGGCCGACGGTCGGCTCGTCGAGCAGGATGAGCCGCGGGCGATGCATGAAGGCGCGGACGATCTCGATGCTGCGAAGCTGCCCGCCGGAGAGGTTGCGGGCCTTCTCCTTGAGCCGGGTGCGAAGCTCCGACGTGGCGAGGATCTCGCCGATACGCGTTCTTGCCGCGGAGGCCGGCAGGCCGTGCAGCGCCGCGTGATAGATCAGGTTCTGGCTGATCGACAGGTCGAGGTCGAGAGTGCGGGCCTGGAACACCACGCCGAGCCGGCGCAGCGCCTCGCCCGGCTCGCCATTGAGGTCGAAGCCGAGAATGTGGATGGCGCCGTGGCGGACGTTGAACAGCCGGGTGACCAGCGAGAACAGCGTCGACTTGCCGGCGCCGTTGGGCCCGAGAAGGGCGGTGAAGGAGCCCTGCGGCACCGAGAAGGAGACGTCGTCGAGCGCCTTGCGCTGGCCATAGGAATGGCTGACCCGCTCGACCGCAAGGGCCGGGATGCCGGGGGCTTCCGCGTGGCTCAGAGTCCCATCCTGCATGCTTGCATCGCTCTCTTCGGCGCCTTCGCCCTCATTATAGCGCAACGAGTTGGTAAGGCAGAGGCTTGAAACGGCGCAAGGCCGCGGGACGACCCGCGGCCTCTTCGTCGGTGCGATCTATGAGGATCACGGAACGACGGTGATCGTGCCCTTCATCTCGTGCTCGGCGTCGAGGCCGCCGACATGCCAGTCGTAGCGGCCCGGCCGCACGGTCTGGAACTGCACGGTAATGGTGCCGTGAGCGTCGTATTCGAGCCAGGCGGGTGCACCGGCCATGTGGATCTCAAGATCGTCGATGACGATCTGGTTCATCCAGACATTGCGGAAGAAGTCCGGCGCGTTGAACTTGTACTCGATGTCGCCCTCGGACTTGATGTCCCAGCGATAGGCCTGGCCGGCGCGCAGATAGAAGTCGGTGTGGTTGACCGTGAAGGGCTTGCCGCCTTCGCCGAGGATCAGCGGGGTGACGATCTGCGAGGACAGGCTGTTCTTCGGCAGGCCGATCTGGTCGCCGTTGAGGGCGGCCGCCGGCATCATTTCCGAACCGGGAGGAATCTTCAGCCCTTCGGCCGCCGGCACCATGTTGGCGCCCTGAGCGCCGTCGTCGTCGTCATCATCATCGTTGTCGTCCGCCTGGGCGGCCGCGGAGGCTGCAGGCTTGGCATCGTCGTCGTCATCGGCCTGCTGCGCGAAGGCGGGGCCAGCCGGCGCCAGGGCGATGCCGAGGCCGAAAAGCGCGGCCATAAGGGCGAGCCATGGTGATTTCATTGCAGTTCCTCCCGGTGGTTTGTCATCGATTTCGCGCAGAGACGGTCCCACGCGATCATTCCGGCGTGGCGGCGACGCCCCATGGCTGCTGGCCGACCTGAACCGACTTCACGGCACGGTCCGACGCGACGTCGATGATCGTGACGTCGTTCGACAGGCCGTTGGTGGTGAAGAGGTACTTCTGGTCCGGCGAGAAGGCGAGCTGCCACACCCTCTGGCCGACGAGGAGATAGTCGAGCACCTCGTAGGTCTTGGCATCGACGACGGCGACGCGATTGGCCGGTCCGAGCGCGATGTAGGCCTTGGTTCCGTCGTCGGTGATGCGGATGCCGACCGGCTGGATCGCCTCGGAGCGGATGCCCGGGATCTCGAAGGTGACCTTGTGCTTGATCTCCTTGGTCGCGGCGTCGATCACCGAGACGGTGCCGCCGATTTCCGCAGACACCCAGATCTCGGTACCGTCCTTCTTGTACTGGGCGAAGCGCGGCCGGGAATCGACCAGGACGTTGGCGGTGATCTGCTGGCTGTCGCGGTCGATGAAATGGGCCATGTTCGTCGTTTCCGACGTGTTGACGATGGTTTGGCCGTCGGGCGACACGCCCATGCCTTCCGGCTCGACGCCGACCGGGATCTCGGCGAGGCGCGCGCCGCTCTTGAGGTCGATGACCGTGACGAGATTGTCGTCCTCGTTGGCGGCGTAGAGCTGATCGCCCGAGGGGGACACAACCAGGAGCTCGGGATCGGGGCCCGAGGGAAGCGTCCGGACGAACGCATGGGTTTCGGTGTCGAATTCCTTGATGATGTCGTCGTCGCTGGTACAGACGTAGAGCGACTTACCGTCCGGGCTGACGGCGATGCCGCGCGGTCGCTGGCCGACGTCGAAGGTGTCGACGACGGCGAAATCCTGTTCCGAGTCGAGCACGGTGACGTCGTTGCCCTTCTCGTTCGACACGAAGACCTTGTAGGCATAGGCCGGACTTGCCGACAGCGCGAGCGTCGCGGCGAGAGCCGCAAGTGACAGTCGTCTCAATCATTCCTCCCATCAGCCGAAGCAGACCGCGGATGCGCGCCCCGCTCGTCCACGCAGGATGCGCGACGGCTCGTCATTCGTCGATCGACATTACGATGATCTTGTAGTCGCCGTTCAGCTTGATGTCGTACTGGCCGATTTCGCAGGTCGCGTCGTCGATCTCGAAGAGATCGTCGCTCTCCTTCTCGACCGCAGGCGCGGTGCAGCCGATCTTGGAGAGCGTTTCGGCGACCTTGGAGACTTCCTCCGGCGAGGCCATCTCTTCGATCGTTTCCGATTCCTGGGCCAGTGCGGCGCCGGTGGCGAAGAGGAATGCGCAGGCAAATCCGATGCGTGCGATCGTCGTCAAAGCGAGCCTCCCGTCTCGTTCGTCGGTGCCCGGCGTTCCCCGCAACTCGCCTTTGGGAGAGACGGGTCGCGGAGAACGCCAGCAATGGAATTGCTAGCTTACAAGATTGCCCTGGGGCAACGGGACTACTTCCCGGATTGTCATCAGTCGCCGCCCTCGAGCATGCGCCCGCCCTTGGTTTCGAGGGCGAAGCGCACGAGGTCGGAGGTGCGTTCGACGCCGAGCTTCTCCTTCATCCGCGTCGAGGTATTGGCGACGGTCTTGTAGGCGACGCCGAGGCCCTCGGCGATTTCCGACAGGCTCTTGCCGTCGCCGAGCATGTGGAGGATCTGCAGCTCCCGACGCGTCAGGTCCGAAATGCCGGTTTCGCGGTTGGTGTGCACCTTCATCAGTGCGGCAGTTTCGGAATCGACATAGGTCTCGCCCGCCATCGCCTTTTCGAGCGCGACGAGAAGCTCGTCGGACTGGGCGCTTTTCGAGACGTAGCCGAGGGCGCCCTCGCGCCGCGCCGAGACGGCGTAGACGACGTCGGAATACATCGAGAAGATCACCACTTTCGCCTTCGGATCGTCCGCCCTCAGCCTTCGCAGGACGTCGAGCCCCGAGCCGTTCTTCAGGTTGATGTCGAGGATGGTGACGTCGGGGCGCAGCTTGCGGAACTGGCCGAGCGCCTCGGACGGTGTCTCGGCCTCTTCGATCGCGGTGACCGTCGTGCCTTCGACAAGCCGGCGGATGCCGTCCCGAACGACCTTGTGGTCGTCGACGATCAGAAGCTTCATCGCTCGTCCTTCACAAATGCCATGGCGGCCGAGGCGGCCGCGTCGTCGAGACCAGTTGGGGGGGCGGTCTCGCCATGTCGAAGCTGGCTGCGTCCGGCGAGCGGAACGGTGCCGGTAATCCGCACCCCCCTCGGCGAGGCGATTTCTTCCGCCCGCATCCGGCCGCCGGCCGCCTCGGTCCGTTCGCTCATGCCGACGAGGCCGAATCCGCTGCCCGGCTGTCGTGGCCCGGCAAAGCCGCCGCCGTCGTCGGTGATCGAGAAGGCCAGCACGCCGGAGCGCGCCTCGATCCGGATGGAGATGGTGGCCGGTCTGGCGTGGCGCAGCGCGTTCGTCACCGCTTCGCGCACGGTCCGATAAATCAGCGTCTCGATCGTCGCGCCGAAGTCGCCCTCGGGCAGGTCGAGGTCGAAGTCGACGTCCGGATGCCGTGATTGCAGGTCGGCGACCATCTCCTCGATCGCCCCCTTCAAGCCAAGACCCGAGGTCGCGCTGGGCCGTAGATTGCCGAGGATGCGTTTCAGCTCCTTGCGGGCCTCGTGGGTCGCAGAGACGATGGCGGCGGCGCGATCGGCGATGGCGTTCCGGTCCGGCATTTCCGTCTTCGCGGCGCGCCGGATGCCGGAGGCGTCGACGTCGATGGCAAAGAGCAGCGGCCCGACGTCGTCGTGGAGATCGCGGGCGAGGCCTGCCCGCTCTTCGTCCTCGAGGTGGAGGAGCCTGTCGGAGAGATTTCGGTTGCGGCTGGAAATCACGGCGAGCCTGTCGGTCATGGCGTTCAGACCTTCGGCGAGTTCCTGCATCTCCGGCGGGCCCTTCGGCGCGACTTTCGCCGAATAATCGCCGCCGCCGATGCGAACGAAGGCTTCGTGGATCGCCCCGAGCGGCCGCAGTGCGCGGTCCGCGACGATCCAGATCGCGCCGAAGGCGATCGCCAGGAAGAGCACGAGCAGCCCCAGCGCAGTCAGGAGATCGAGCCAGGCGTCGGCGAGCTCGTTGCGGGGATCGACGACGATGGCCACCGAGGTGATCGGAGCCGACACGGTCGTCAGCGGCATGACGGTGACGGTCGGGTCGGGCGCGAGCAGCGTGACGAACCAGTCGGGCAGGGTGCTGCCGAACCCTTGCGCCATCACCGACTGGTCGCGGATCACGCCGACGGAATCGATCAGGATGACCTTCACCCGCCGGTCGCCGTTGAAGGTCCGCACGAAGCCGGCGAGCTTGCCCCGGACGTCGGGGGAGGCGGGCAGTTCGGCGACGAGCTGGGCCACCCGGTTGCTGGCGACGCTCCGCGCCGCCTGGAGCTCGGCACGGATGTTGTCGCGCGCCTGGTAGAAGGTCAGCACCGCGCCGATGATGAGGATTGCGACGAAGGCGCTGGCGAGGGTGGAGGCGAGGCGGGCCTTCAGCGACATCGCGTTGACGTCAATGCGTGGTCGCCACCCGGCCATCGGTTCGTCTCATCGTCTTCCATCGCCGGCTCCGCCCGCTTCGGGGCAGAAGATCCTCCGTTCCCCGAAGCCCTATGCGACGCAGACCTAATTGTCGAACTTGCAGGTCGATTCCGGCCGGTCGTAGCCGAGCGTGTCGAGCTCCGACACCTGATGCAGGAAGCCTTCCTGCGGGGAGGAGGTGACCACCGAATCCTCTGTCCCGAGAAGAACCGGCTGGCGCAGCTGCCAGTCCCAGTCGCGGAAGGTCAGGCGCTGTCCCTTGAAGGCGGCGACCGTGAAGTCGTCACCGCGGATGAAGGCGTCGATCTTTTCCGGATCGGTCGACTGTGTCCGCGAGGCGGCCTCGCCGATGATCCGCACCGCCGTCCAGGCCTGCATGTCCTTCGATTCCATCCGCCGGCCGCTGGCGTCCTCGAAGCGGTTCTGGATCTGCGCGCCGCCCCACTGCTCGCTCGCTGGATGCCAGGAGCCCGGCACGAGCCCCGCCGTGCCGGCGACCGGCCGGGGAATCCAGTTGCGCCAGGGAATGTAGGTGCCGAAGACCTCGCTCTCGTCGGCGACGAGGAGGACGTCGTGGTCCGGCAGGTCCTGCAGGAAGACCGGGATCTGCCGCTGCACCTGCGCCTGGCCGGAATCGGTCGCCCGCGCGCCGCCCGCATCCTCGAAGACCTTTTCCGCCACGATCTTGCCGCCGAACTTCGTCGCCGAACGCTTCAGCGCCTCGGCAAAGAGCTTGTCGTTCTCGTGCTCGCCCTCGACCAGCGCCCAGTTCCGCCACTGCTTCCACATCAGATATTGCGCCAGCCCGTCGGTCAGCATCGACCGGGACGGGGCAGTGTGGAACATGTTGTAGCGGCAGTCGTCGTTACGCAGCCGGTCGTCCTCGGCCCCCGCATTGAGGATGATCGCGTTCTTCGCCTTGGCAAGGTCGGCGGCCTTCAACGTGTCCGCGGCCGAAAGGTCGGTGACGATGTAGTGATCGCCGTCCGCCAGCATCTTTTCGACCGCCGGCCCGACATCCTCGCCGGGCTTCAGCGTCACCACGTCGAGAAGGAATTTCTGGCCCATGAAGGAGCCGGTCGTGTCGTTGTCCTTGATCGCGACATTCGCGCCGGCGAGGCCGATGTCCTCCGGCGGAATGTCGAGGACGGAGAGGGCGAGGGTCCGCTCGTAGGTCCTCAGATAGCCGATCCGGACCGTCTCCAGCTTCTTCTGGCCAGGGGCCGCCGCTGCGGGCGCCGCAGCGCCGGCGGAGGGCTCGGCACTGTCGCCGGTGCCCTGCGCGGCGCTACCGAGCGTCGCCGCCGAGATCATCAGCGGCGCGAGGACGAGCGGCAAAAGCCCGCTTCTCAGGCGATCGAAATCGAACATGGTGATTTTCCTCCCGCATGGGCGAAGCTGTCCGGCGATCCTCGCGCCGCACCTCGCTTCGCATTGCTCCCCCCGGCCGGCGCACTATCACTAGACCTCGGGCACCACACTCAGGGAGGAGCCGAATGTCTGCACCCACCATCTCTCGTGGAGCCAAGTTGATCAGGCAAGCAAGATTTTTTCCCGTTATTCTGCTGGCGCTGGTCTCGGCAATGCCGGCCGCGGCGGCCGAGCGCAGGGTCGCGGTCTTCGGGTTCGAGCTGATCGATTCGAGCCTGGAAGGCTCGATGCTCGGCAAGAACGACGCCCAGGAATCCCGTGTGAAGCGGATGGCGCCGATGTTGAGAGAGGATATCGGCGGCCTCGACGGCTACGGGATCGTCGACGTCTCGCCGGTTCGGGCGAAGGCGGACGCCTCCAACCTCCAGAGCTGCGGCAACTGCGCCTTGAAGTTCGCCGAAGAGGTCGGCGCCGACGTTGCCGTGATCGGCACCGTCCAGAAGGTCTCCAATCTGATCCTCAACATCAACGCCTATGCCTTCGACCTTACAAGCGGTAAGGAGATCGCCCGCGGCAGCGCCGACATCCGCTCCAACACGGACGAGAGCTGGGACCGCGGCCTGAACTATCTCTTCGAGAACATCTTGAAGAAGCAGCTGGAGGCGGCGCGTTGACGAGACTGCTCGCGAGCGTCACCGGTCCCGAAGAGGCCGCAATCGCGCTCTCGGGCGGTGCCGACATCATCGACCTCAAGGACCCTGCGCAAGGTGCTCTCGGCGCGGTGACGCCGGCTGTTCTCGCCGCGACGATCGCCGTGGTGGCCGGCCGCCGGCCGGTCTCGGCGGTCGCCGGCGACCTGCCGATGCAGCCGGAGGCCGTCGTCGGCGCCGTCGACGCACGGAAGGCGGCCGACTTCGTCAAGGTCGGGCTGTTCCCGGCGGCTCGGGCCGAGCGTCTCGCCGTAATTTCTGCACTGGGCGAACTTGCCCGCGACATCCGCCTCGTCGCGGTCTTCTTTGCCGATGGCGACCCGGATTTCACGCTTCTCGGGCCGCTCGCCGGGGCGGGATTCCGCGGCGCAATGATCGACACGATCGGTAAGGGCGAGGGCGGTAAGGCCGAGGGCGGTAAGGGCGGGGGCGGGCTCCTGGCCCATCTGAGCATCGGCGCTCTTGCCGGCTTCGTTCGGACCGCCAGGGATCTCGGCCTGATGACCGGCCTCGCCGGTTCGCTGGAGGCGCCGGACGTCCCCCGTCTTCTCGTCCTTCAGCCGGACTATCTCGGCTTTCGCGGCGCGCTCACCTCCGGTGCGCGCGGCGATGCCATCGACGCGGCGAAGGTGCGACGCATGGCAGGGCTCGTCGGCGCTGGGCGGGCGGCCGTCGGAGCAGCCGATCCGGTGGCATCGGCGAGACCTGCGCCGGGTTCTGCCGCCGAGGCCGCCTTCGACCGCATCTTCGTCCGCGACCTGGTGCTCGACATGGAGATCGGCGCCTACGGCCACGAGCGCGGCCGGCGGCAGAAGGTGCGCTTTTCGGTCGATGCCCTGATCGAAAAGATCGCGACCACGGCCGACGACATCGCCGAGGTCTATTCCTACGATCTGATCACCGACGCGGTCTGCGCCCTCGTCGAGATGGGCCACACCGACCTCGTCGAGACCCTCGCTCTCGATCTCGCCCGCACGATCCTGTCGGACGGCCGCGTTTTCGAGGTCAATGTGCGCGTCGAGAAGCTCGAACTCGGCCCCGGCGCCGTCGGCATCGAGATCCGCCGCCGCCGCGGCGATTTTTCTGGCTGACGCCGGACGCTTCTTCCCGATTGGCCATCTGTCCGGCCGCCATGCCGCAGCGCGTGCCGGCCACCGAAGCATGCAGGAATTTCGGGGCAGGCATGCGCTGCCCCATCGGGCGGGCTTCGATCTTGCAACGTGACGCAAGGTGGCGTTCACTTCGACTTTCGAGGCGGGCCTTCGATCGTGGTCCGCCGTGCCGCCATTCGGCGGGCTGGACCGGACGGGCGCGAAAACCACTTAAGGTTCAAATGGCAAGCGGTCCGCAGAGGCCGCGGGATAGGGAGGGGAGGACGCCCTTGCGACGGCCGCCCCGATGAAATGACAAGACAAGGGGCAGGCACGATGGGCAATTCCAAGCAATTACTGGTCGTCAAACTCGGC
Organism: Jiella pacifica; assembly: GCF_010500815.1. Classification (GTDB taxonomy): domain Bacteria; phylum Pseudomonadota; class Alphaproteobacteria; order Rhizobiales; family Rhizobiaceae; genus Jiella; species Jiella pacifica. Next base: position 75,707 of record NZ_JAAAMG010000008.1, on the reverse strand, counting down.
GGCAGCTCTGCCTCCTCATCCGATCTGTCACGTTGGGTGAGGGCGCTGGACCAGGCGAGTATTCCGATGGTGGTCGTGCCGGGCGGCGGGCCCTTCGCCAACACCGTCAGGCGCTATCAGCCGAAACTCGGCTTCGACGACCGCGCCGCCCACGAGATGGCGATCCTCGGCATGGAACAGTTCGGCCTAGCGCTGATCAGCCTGTCGACGCGGATGGTGAGCGCGAGAAACCGCGGAGAGATCGAGGCGGCCATCGAGGCGGGAGACATACCCGTCTGGCTGCCCCGCGACGTCGCCTTGAGCGCGCCGGAGATCGCCCAGGACTGGAGCGTTACCTCCGATTCCCTCGCCGCCTGGCTGGCATCCCGTTTGACGGCGAAGCATCTCTGCCTGATCAAGCAGATCGACGTGCCGGAAGGCGCCGACGTCGAGGCGCTGATCGGCGCGAAGATCGTCGACGACGGTTTCGCCGATTATCTCGGTCCGACGTCGAGCGTCCATGTGGCGGGGCCAGGCGATCTTTCGAGCGCCGGCATCCGCCTTGCCGAGGGCAAGGTTCCCGGGCACGTCCTGCAGCGCCATGCGGCGGCGCTGGCGGCTGCGGTCTAGGCTGTCGGTCGCGGGACGTGTTCCCGGCGACTGTCGATTGACGGGGATCCCGAGCCTTTCGTCCCGGCTGGCGGACTTTCCAACGGCCGGCGAATGACCGACATAGCCGAGATGGCAAAACCGCGTCTTCTCTTCCTGACCGGGCATCTCGCCCGCCCGCGCCTCGAGCGGATCCTCTCCGGCCTCGGGGTGACGGACTTCGAATGGGCGATCGCCGACATCGGCGTGAAGGTCGCCGCGCTCGCCACCGGCGACATCATCGAACGGCGGCTGCAGCGACCGGTGGAGGCGGATCGTGTCGTCCTGCCCGGCCGCTGCCGCGCCGATCTCGAACGGCTGGAGGGCAGCTTCGGCGTTCCCTTCGTTCGCGGGCCGGACGAGCTGGCCGACCTGCCGGCCTTTCTCGGCCGCAAGGGCGGGCCGCCGGATCTCTCCCGCCACGCCATGCGGATCTTCGCCGAGATCGTCGATGCGACGGCCCATCCCGTCGACGCGATCCTTGAGCGAGCGGCGAAGATGCGGGGGGAGGGCGCCGACGTCATCGATCTCGGCTGCCTGCCGGATACGCCGTTTCCGCATCTGGAGGAGACGATCCGCGCGCTGAAGGCGGCCGGACACCGGGTGAGCGTCGACTCCGCCAATCCGGACGAGCTGTCGAGGGCGACGCGGGCCGGCGCGGACTATCTCCTCAGCCTCACCGAAGAGACGCTCGACATCGCCAGTGAGGGGGACGCGGTGCCGATCCTCGTCCCGGCCGTGCCGCACGATCTCGACTCTCTCGACCGGGCGATCGAAACGGCCAAGTCGATGGGGATCGACTTCATCGCCGACGCGATCCTCGATCCGATCCATTTCGGCTTTTCGGCCTCGCTCGTTCGCTACCACGAGCTGCGCCGGCGGCATCCGGACATTTCCATCCTGATGGGCACCGGTAATCTCACCGAGCTGACCGATGCCGACACCTCGGGCATCACAGCGACGCTGCTCGGCATCTGTTCGGAGCTTGCCATCGACAACCTCCTGATCGTCCATGTCAGCCCGCATACCCGCGCGACGATCGCCGAGCATGACGCGGCGCGGCGCATGCTCTTCGCCGCCAAAGAGGACAATGCCCTGCCGCGCGGCTATTCCAACGCGCTGCTGCAGGTGCACGACGTCAAACCCTTCGCCGCAACGCCTGAGGAACTCCGCGACCTGGCGGCGACGATCAAGGATCGGAATTACCGCATCGAGACCGCCGAGGACGGCATCCATCTCTACAATCGCGACACGCACGAAGTCGCGACCGACGCCTTCGAGCTCTTCCCCCATATCGAGGTGGACGGCGATACCGGCCACGCCTTCTATCTCGGCGCGGAACTCCAAAAGGCGGAGATCGCCTTCAGACTCGGCAAGCGCTATGCCCAGGATGCGCCGCTCGACTTCGGTGTCGGCGCGCCCCGGGACGAGGAGGACCGCACCCGGCTCGAAGAGGCGGGCCATACGCTGAAGGCGAAGAAGAAGACGTCACAGACGACCGGCGCCGCGTCAGCGGCCGACGAGACCGGCGAGGGGAGTTGAGGCCGTGGCCTATATTCGCGAGACCATCCTGACCACCATCTCCGAGGCCGGCGAGGTCCACATCGCGCCGCTCGGGATCATAATGGAGGGCGACGGCTGGGTGATCGCGCCGTTCCGGCCGTCGACGACGCTCGCCAACATCGAGGCGAGCGGCATCGCCGTCGTCAACTACACCGACGAGGCGAAGATCTTCGCTGGCTGCCTCACCGGCCGCAAGGACTGGCCGCTGACACCGATCGAGGGCTGCCCGGTGCCGCGGCTGGAGGCGGCGCTGTCGCACGACGTCCTGAAGGTCGAGCGCGTCAGCGAGGACGAGACCCGGCCGCGACACTTCTGCAAGGTGATCGGCTCGGGGCAGCATCGGCCCTTCACCGGCATGAACCGCGCCAAGGCGGCGGTGCTGGAGGCGGCGATCCTGGTCAGCCGGCTGAAGATGCTGCGGGCCGAGAAGATCGAGACCGAGATCGCCTATCTGAAGATCGCCATCGACAAGACTGCGGGGCCGGATGAGGAGACGGCGTTCTATTGGCTGCTGGAGAAGGTGATCGAGCACCTGGCGGAGGTGGAGGGAAGCGCCTGAACGGCGGCTTGCCTCATGCCATCAGGCTGCGACGACAGCGACGGACGCCCGTTTGCCGAGGGCACGCAGCGCCAGTTCCAGCGTCCGGATCTTGGTCGGATGATCCGGATCGAGGATCCGGCGAGCTTCGCTTTCGACCATGCCGAGCCGTTCTGCGAGTTCCGTCTTGCGCAGGCCAGAAGCTCTGAAACTTTCGATTACCGCGAGCTTGAGGGCGTCGGCTGCCGCGACTTCGACCGGCATCAGATCGGCTGCGCTGGCGTTTGCCGGCGGCAGGTCATGACCGCTTCCGAGGTAGTGCCGCAATGCAAAGCCGAGAGCTTCCGAGGCATTCGCCAGTGCCTCCTCACGGCTCGCGCCCTCGGTGATCGCCTCCGGAATGTCCGGGAAGGTGACGAGCAGGCCGCCCTCGCCATTGTCTTCCAAGAGGGCGTTGTAGATGTAGTTCATGGATCCACTCCTTGGGAACCGGCCACTGGCACCGTGCTAGACGCCCAACTGCTTTCTGATGGCGCGGACATAGACTTTCGACAGTTCTCCAGATTTGATGATCGTGGCACGATCACCGAGAACGACCTTGTAATGTGAGCCTTTCCCTTCGTTCTTGATCACGGTGAAGGTGACGCCCATGTCCTTGGCGGACTGCCGGAGCTCTCTGATCAAGGCTTCGCGCTTCAATGCAGGTCTCCTGCCAGCTCGGATATAGATCGCGCATTTATGTGCGCTTCTCAACCCGAGCGATTTTCATTCAGGCGCTACGCCCCCCGCCTCCGGCCGCTGAACACTTCGTCACCGCACGAAACCATCCCGCCCGCCGCCCGTTGACGAACGGATTTCGAACCGTTCCAAACTGGGCGTGGCCATGCCTCACGCCCGACGGACGCCAACGAAGGGCAACCCAACGCGATGAAGTTGAAGATCAACGGAACCGAGCACGAGCTCGACGTCGACACGCGGACCTCGCTGCTCGACGCCTGCCGTGACCATCTCGGCCTCACCGGCTCCAAGAAGGGCTGCGACCACGGCCAGTGCGGCGCCTGCACCATGCTGGTCAATGGCCGCCGCATCAATTCCTGCCTCACCCTCGCTGTCATGCACGAGGGCGACGAGATCACCACCATCGAGGGCCTGGGTGATCCGGGCAACCTCCATCCGATGCAGGAGGCCTTCCTCCATCACGACGGCTTCCAGTGCGGCTACTGCACGCCGGGCCAGATCGTCTCCGCCGTCGGCATGCTGGGCGAGGTTTCCGACGGCTGGCCGAGCCACGCCACCGCAGACGTCAAGGACGGCGCGTCGCTGTCGCAGGGCGAGATCCGCGAGCGGATGAGCGGCAATCTCTGCCGCTGCTCGGCCTATCCTAACATCGTCGACGCCATCGAGACCGCCAGCGCCAAGATGAAGGAGACCGCATGAGACCGTTCGAATATTCCCGGGCCGGTAACGTCTCTGAAGCCGGCGCGCTTGCCGGCCGCTTCATCGCCGGCGGCACCAACCTCCTCGACCTGATGAAGCTCGAGGTCGAGACGCCTGAAAAGCTCGTCGACATCACCCGGCTGCCGTTGCGCGAGATCGAGGAAACTGTCGATGGCGGCCTTCGCATCGGGGCGCTTGTGACGAATTCGGATCTCGCCGCCGAGCCGCGCATCCGCCGTGACTACGAAGTCCTGTCAAGGGCGCTGCTCGCCGGCGCATCAGGCCAGCTCCGCAACAAGGCGACCACCGGCGGCAACCTCCTGCAGCGCACCCGCTGCAGCTACTTCTACGAGACCTCCCAGCCCTGCAACAAGCGCGAGCCGGGCTCCGGCTGCGGGGCCATTGGTGGCTTCAATCGCATCCACGCGATCCTCGGGACGTCGGAGAAGTGCATCGCCACTCACCCCTCCGACATGGCGGTCGCCATGCGGCTGCTGGACGCCGTCGTGGAAACGCTGAAGGCAGACGGCTCGAGCCGTGAGATCCCCGTCGGCGAGTTCTACCGGCTGCCCGGCGAGACGCCGCAGATTGAGTCGGTGCTCGACCAGGGCGAACTGATCACCGCCGTGCGCCTGCCGAAGCCGCTTCAGGGCGAGCATCGCTATCGCAAGGTGCGTGACCGCGCGTCCTACGCCTTCGCCCTCGTTTCCGTCGCTGCGGTCGTCCGCATGGATGGCGGCAGGATCGCAGAGGCGCGGCTGGCCTTCGGCGGTCTCGCCCACATGCCGTGGCGCGACGCAGCCGTGGAAGCGGCCCTGATCGGGCAGGCGCCGTCGATGGCGCTGTTCGACAAGGCCGCCGACATCCTCCTCGCCGAAGCCAAAGGCCAGGGCGAGAACGACTTCAAGATCCCGCTCGCCCGGCGCACGCTGAAAGCGGTGCTGGCCGACGCGACCAAGGGAGCCTGATGATGAACGAACACGTGATGAACCAGCCGATCGGCGAAACGCGCCTCGATCGGAACACCCAAGGCGTGATCGGCAAGGGCGTCGATCGCTACGAGGGCAAGCTCAAGGTCTCCGGCAAGGCGCCTTATGCCTATGAGCACCTGATCGGCGAGAAGGTCGCCTACGGCTTCGTCGTGCCGGGGCCTGTCGGCCGCGCCAAAGTTCGCTCGATCGACACGTCGCGGGCGATGGCCGAGCCCGGCGTCCTCGCCGTCGTCACCGGCGACGGGCTGCCGCGCTCCTCCGCCCAGCCGATGTCTCCGGCCGGCCAGACGATGGACGGCGAGATCTTCCACTACAACCAGCCGGTCGCGCTGGTGGTGGCGGAAAGCTTCGAAATCGCGCGCCATGCCTCGCATCTTGTGAAAGTCGACTACGAGGAGATCGAGGGCCGCTACGAGATCGAAAGCCGGCGCGGCACCGGTCGCGCCACCGACGCCGGCCCGATGGCCGCCGACACCAAGCGCGGCGACTTCGAAAAGGCCTTCGCCGCGGCCGAGGTGCAGTTCGACCAGACCTACCGCACCCCGTCCTACCACTCGGCGGCGATGGAGCCGCACACCTCCGTCGCCAAATGGGACGGCGACCAGCTGACCGTCTGGTCTTCCTGCCAGCTTCTGGAGACCAACGTCCAGCAGATCGCCAGCGGCGTCGGCGTCGACGTTTCCAAGGTGCGGCTGCTCAGCCCCTATATCGGCGGCGGCTTCGGCTCCAAGCTCGGAATCGGCCCGGACGCGGTTCTGGCAGCCCTTGGTGCCCGCGAGGCAGGCCGCCCGGTGAAGCTGGCGCTCACCCGGCAGAACGTCTTCCAGACGACGTCGCGGCGCGGCGAGACGATCCAGCGGGTGCGCATCGGCGCAACCAAGGACGGCAAGATCACCTGCTTCGCCCATGAGACGGAGACGCCGAATTCGGAAGGCGAGGGCTTCTTCGAACCCTCCGGCATCTCCAGCGTCTTCCTCTATGCCGGCGCCGACCGGCTGGTGACGCACCGGGTGATCACCTCCGACGTTCTGATGTGCTCGGCCGTCCGCGCGCCGGGCGAGGCGACGGGCATGCTGGCGACGGAAAGCGCGCTCGACGAGCTGGCGGTACGCTTCGGAATCGATCCCGTCGAGTTCCGCCGGATGAACGAGCCGGACAAGGACCCGCAACAGGACGTGCCGTTCTCCTCCCGCAAGCTCCTCGAATGCATTGAAACGGGGGCGAAGCGCTTCGGTTGGGCGGACCGTCCGAAGACGCCGGGTTCCCGCCGCGAGGGCGAGTGGCTGATCGGCTACGGCATGGCGTCGGCCAGCCGCGCCAATTCGCTGATGCAGTCCTCGGCCGAAATCGAGATGACGCCGGACGGCCGCGCCACCGTCAAGACGGCGATGACCGACATCGGCACGGGCACCTACACGATCCTCCAGCAGATCGCCGCGGAGATGCTGGGCATGCCGCTGGATCAGGTGGACGTTCTGCTCGGCGACACCTCGTTGCCTTCTTCTTCCGGCTCGGGCGGTTCCTGGGGCGCCAACTCGGCCGGTTCGTCGGTCTATGTGGCGGCCGAGGCGGTCATCGAGGAATTCGCCAAGCGTCTCGGCGTCGAGGCGGATGCCCTGACCCTGAAGGACGGCCATGCCATCTCCGGCAACCGGCAGATCCCGTTCTCGGAGATCCTGAACGGCGATACGATCAGAGTCGTTGGGACGATCAAGCCTGGAGACACGTCCGACAAGACCAACCAGGCGAGCTACGGCGCCCATTATGCCGAGGTCGCGGTCAACGCCACGACCGGCGAGACGCGGGTTCGGCGCCTGCTCACCGTCGGCGCGGCGGGCCGCATCCTCAACGAGAAGACCGCCACGTCCCAGTGCTATGGCGGCCAGATCTGGGGCATTGGATACGCACTCGAGGAGGACCTCGTCGTCGACGCGCGCAACGGCCTGATCGTCAATCACGATCTCGCCGAGTATCACGTGCCGGTGCATGCGGACGTGCCGAAGCTCGACGTCGTGCTGCTTGAGGAGCGGGACCGGCATGCCAGCCCGCTAGCCGGCAAGGGGATCGGCGAACTCGCCATCGCCGGCGTCGGCGCGGCGATCAACAATGCCATCTACAACGCCACCGGCGCCCGCATCCGCGAATATCCGGTGACGATGGACAAGCTCCTGCCGCATCTGCCGGAGGACGTCGGCGCGGCGGCCTGAGCTGAGCCGACAGGCACAGAATCGAAAGGGCCGGCGTCCGCACGCCGGCCCTTTCTTTGGTTGGTCTGTCGCCGCCGGGGCCGCCGCTTCTCAAGGAAAGCGAGCGCGTCCGTTACTGGACGGCGTATTCGCCCGGGCTCGGCCAGACACACTGGGCCGAAAGATCCGCATAGAACAAATCGGCGAGGCGTTTCCTCTCGGCCTCGACCAGCGGGCCGTCGATCGCGACTTCCCGGCAGCGGCCATGCTGGCCGGCGGGGACGAGGTCGGGATTGGCGAGGACGTCGTCGAGGTCGTGGTCGAACCAGGCCCGCGAGCCCATGTCGAAGAAACTCTCGGCCGGCAGGCCGTCGGCGAGCAGCACGTCGTGCTGGTCGAGTTCGATGTGCCAGTAGGTGACGGACTGCATCGACGTGCGCGCGATGGTCGTGCCGTTGATCAGGTTCATGATCGGCACGAGAGCCTCGACGCCGCCTTGGCGCACAAGGACGGGATGGCCGGGGGAGAGGAGCACGTCGCGCTCGGGCACGCCGGCGCCGAAGGCGTTCGTGCGAATGCGCACGGGGGCCATGTGCGACGTGTCGCCCGCGCAATTGACGGTTCGCTGACCGATCCAGCGGATTTCACGCTCGGCGCCTGTGGCAGTAACGGCCCGTTCTCCGACTGAGAGGCGTTCCACAGCGACAGGACCGCGAGTAGTCAGGATTTGCGATACGCCCGTGAAGCAAATGACATAGTTCTCATCCGTATCCGCGGCGATTATATCGGCATAAGAATACACGTTTTCTGAGAAAAGATAAAAAATAGAATTGTATTCTCCAATAAATCCATTGCTTGAAGCTGCATGGTATGTTAGAATTACTGATGGAAAACTTGCGGATGAAAGATTTATCGTGTCGCCCGCTATGTCTCCCAGGATGGTCAAATCGTCCTGATTATTGTCGTAAAAATCGGAAACGGTCCAGGGGTTGTTTTGATCGCTGTCGTGATCGGCGATGTAAGTCCCATTTCCGTTCGCGATGAGCCTAACTATATAGAGATTTGAACTTGCGGACATATTCGCTTCCATTCACGCTGCGGCGCCCATCGCCGCGACAGGTTCGTCCGTCGTCTTGAGCGGTGACGGATTTTCTGTCCGCCCTTCGTCTTTGCAAGGTCTTGGCCAATGATCTGACGGACAGACGTTCCGCATTCGCCGAGATAACTCGCTCCCCACACCTCGCCGACGGCAGCAGGACCTCCACCAAGGGGATTTGGAACGAAATCAACCTTAACGTCTCTGAAACGGTATCTTCTGGCAACTTGATTCGATTGCGCGAAGCTCGTTTTCCCCGGATGTGGCATAAAGGCACCGATCCGGGGCATCATTCTCTCGAAACTGAGTCTTCGACTGAGGACGTCGCCGCTCACGCGTCGGCGTATTGACCCGTCGTCGGCCAGGCACACTGCCCCGCAAGTTCGGCATAGAAGAGGTCCGCGATGCGCTTGCGCTCGGCGTCGACCAGCGGGCCGTCGATCATGACCGCCCGGCAGCGGCCGTGCTGGCCGGTGGGAACGAGGTCGGGATTGGCGAGGACGTCGTCGAGATCGTTGTCGAACCAGGCCCGTGAGCCCATGTCGAAGAAGCTCTCGGCCGGCAGGCCGTCGGCGAGCAGGACGTCGTGCTGGTCGAGTTCGATATGCCAGTAGGTGACGGACTGCATCTGCGTCCGCTCGATGGTCGTGCCGTTGATCAGGTTCATGATCGGCACGAGAACTTCGCGACCATCCTGCTTCACCAGCACCGGATGGCCGGGCGACAGCAGCACGTCGCGCCTGGGGACACCGGCGCCGAAGGCGTTGGCCCGGATCCTGACCGGTGCCATATGGGCGTTGTCGCCCGAGCAGTCGAGCGACCGCTTGCCGATCCAGATGATCTTGCGGGTCGTTCCCGAGGCCGTCACCGCTTCGTCACCGACGCAAAGGCGCTCGATTGCGACGAGGCCGCGGGCAGTCTCGATGTGGGCTCCCGTGGTGAAGCACTGGATCGTGAAATCGGCGTCTGGGTCCACCGTAATCAGGTCAGTCGAATAGCTCTGATTATATGATAGAAGCATGTAGTTTCCGCCCCACTTGAAGGCTATGCTATTGCTATTCGATCCCAGGTAAGTCGAGGCAAGGGTGCTTGAAGGATTTCCTACGTTCACTGCCGTGAACGTGTCAGGGTCTACATCGCCCAGGATGAAGAGGTTGTCTCCCGGGTCATCGCTCGTTTCTTGAGCATACCATTGCGCTCCAAAGCCTGATATTTGGTATTGTCCCTCGCTTATTCGAGTCATCGAATAAAGCTTCATGCTTCCAGTCTGGGCCATGCCGCGAAATCTTTCCTACATGTATCTACCCGGCGCGATACGGCCGAGTGTACGCGTTGAGCTTCAGGAGCCCGTCCCCAAAGTCCCTTCGGCCGGTAAGCGGCGTTCGTTGCCTCACAAGCCGCTCCGCGCCAAGGTGAAGGACCTTGGCCGAGTACGGCTTCTTGCAAGGAGACGAAAATCTCGCGACCACCCGCTGTCGAGTACTTTTTCGAGCGACTCAAAACCGGATCGCCTTCTTGGACGAAAACGCTCATACTGCCGAGAATGACAAGTCGCAATAACTACGTCCGGCAGAAAGTCAGTTTTAAATCTGATGTTGCAGTCGTGCAGACGGTCTCGTCAGCTGCGGGGTCGGAACCATCCGGTCTTCGTTGGACGAGAGACTTGCAGCGCGATGCCGCGCCGTCTTCCGTTGCCGCGAAGACTGCTGGCGGAGCGGCGGGACCTTCGACAGGGGGCGCGCTCAGCACGATCGGGTCGACGTCCCGCAAGAGTGTCAGCCACGCGGCCACGCCTTGACTGAGTTGGGACGGCTTGCGCGGAGGCATAGTGCCCCGGCCCGTCTGCCTCGGCCGCGGTAAGCACTTCACCTCGCTTCTTGGCTGCGATGCGACGATGGCGAGTTGGCCGACAGCAAGCGCAGGCAACTCTGCTGAATGCAATGGGAGTATAAAGGAGCCGATTGTGACGGAATGCGTTGAGCAGGCCAGACGTATAACGTCGTCGATGCGCCGAGGAGCAGTCGAAACCGCGTTTCGCCGCTTCCGTCACCCGCGCCCCGCCAGCACCGCCGTCGCCGCCGCGGGCGCTGCGCGGCAAACCGCGTCGCGCAGCTCCGCCGAGCAGTCGAAGAGCTGCGGGAAGTCGACGATGCCGCGGTCGAGACTGGCGGCGAGGCGCCGCAGCGCCGGACGACCCGTGCCGGCGCCGACGCGCCGGCTCTCGTCATTCCATGGGCTCTCGGCCGAGCCGCTTTTCGAAGTGGAAACGGCGGATGCCGCCGCCGATCGTCTTGTTGCTGGCGGTTTCGGCGATCTCCTCGCGGACGAGGTCGAAGCCGGCCGACGAATAGAGCCCCAGCGCCGCCTGCTGCAGTTCGGATGTGCTGAGGACGAGCTTTTCGTACCCCCTCGAAGCAGACTGGCGTTCAGCATCGAGGAGCATTTGCCTTGCGAGGCCCCGTCTTTGAAAATCGGGTGCGACATACATGCGGCGCAGCTCGATGCGGGCTGCATCCTGTGGCTCCAGCCCGTACATGCCGCGCAATGTGCCGCCCGCGACTGCCAGCCGGAACAACCCGCCGGCCCTCGCATAGTAGTCCTCGATCCGGCCGATTTCTTCCTCGAGTGATCTCGCGATGTAGGCTTCGAACGTCTGGCGGCGATCGGCCGGAGCCAGCATGCGATTGATCGCCACGAACAGGGCGCGGACGTCTCCGGCATATTGGGCGGAGAAGGGAACGATCGCGGCGGCCTCGCCGACACTCGCAGGGCTGTTCATTTCGCGCGCCCCGCCAGCACAGCGACCGCCGCCGCGGGCGCCGCCCGGCAGACCGCGTCGCGCAGTTCGGCCGGGCAGTCGAAGAGGTCGGGGAAGTCGACGATGCCGCGGTCCAGCCTCGCAGCCAGACGCCTCAGGACCGGGCGCCCCGTACCGGCGACGACGACGGGGGCGTCTTCCGAAATGTCTTCCCGCGACAGGACGAGCAGCACCGCGTCGTGGACCTTGCGCAGCTGTTCTTCGGCAAAGCCGTGGGCGAGCCATTCCCAGGCGCCGTCCATGCCGTCCTCGGCATCGAGGCCGATCATTCTGGCGATGCGGCGGCGTGAGGCCTCGACGGTCTTCTCGTTGCCGTCGGCGGCGGGATAGAGATCGTCGGCCTCGTCGAGGATGCCGACGATCCGCTGGACGTCCGCCATGGTGGCGAAGAACTCGTTCATCACCGGCACGATCCGCCCGGCGAAGGCGGCACGGCTCGCCACCGCCATCAGGGGCGTGCGGGTGTAGCCCTGATAGACGAGTTCACCGCAGGCGAGGCGCGCATTGTCGGTGAAGCCGGCGGATTTCACCGCGCCACCCGTGACGGGAACGACGTCGGTGGTCGTCGAGCCCATGTCGATGAACACCGCCTCTTCGATACTGGCCGCCGCGAGAGCCGCGCTGGCGTGCCAGTTGGCCGAGGCGATCTCGTCGGCGTGGGAGCGGGCATCGCCCGGCGACAGGAAGCCGGCCGCCCCGCCATAGAGCGAGACGTCGCCCGACAGCTTCTCGGCGAAGAGCCGAGCCAGTTTCTCCACCCCCTCGCGGCGGGAGGCAAAGACGTCGGAGAGTTCGCCGCTCATGGTGATGGCGTGGCGCTCGACGGCTTCGAGATCGCAATCTTCGAGGATCGCCGCGAGGCCGGTCTGGAGATGTTCCAGGCCCTGCCAGATCGGCGTTCGCTCCTGCCAGACCTTGAGGATGCGGTCGTTCTCGGCAAGGGCCGCCTTCAGATGGGCGCCGCCGACATCCCAGCCCAGTGTTCTCGTCATGACATCAACGTCTCGCATTCATCCTGCTGCGCCGGGCCTGTCCGGCTGCGGCAAGAAACCCTTCGGTGGCCGGATCCGCCCGTCCGGGCGATCGTCGAGGCCACCCTTGGTCCTCTGCCCGGCCATGCGTATAAGACCATCGAACCTGTTGCTGTCTCAAGGTCGAAGATGCAAGTCATCCCGGTACTCGACGTCAAGAACTCGCTCGTCGTGCGCGGCGTGATGGGCGATCGGGCCAACTACCGGCCGATCGAGACGCCGCTGTCGTCGGGTGCCGGGCCCCTCGACGTCGCCCGGGGGCTTTTGGCCCTGCACCCGTTCGAGGCGCTCTACATCGCCGATCTCGACGCGATCGAAGGTCTGGCGGTCGAAGGCGTGGTGGCCGAGAGCGAGAAGCATCGCCGGCGGGGCGAGCCCGACGCGGATCTGATGGCCGCCCTCGTTGCGGCCCATCCCGGCGTCACACTCTGGCTCGACGCCGGCGTCGGGAGTTTCGACGAAGCCATGGCGATCGAGGCGCTGCCGGGCGTGCTGTGCGTCGTCGGCAGCGAATCGGTGGAGGATGCCGAGACCGTTCGCCGGCTCTCGCAGGAAACCGATCTTGCGCTGTCCCTCGACTTTCGCGGCGACGTCTTCCTTGGGCCGCCCGAACTCTTAGACGACGAAAGCCTGTGGCCCGAGACGCTGATCGTCATGACCCTGGCCAAGGTCGGCAGCGGCGCCGGACCGGACTTCGCACGGCTTGCCGAGATCGTTGCGCGGGCAGGGGGGCGACGGGTCTTCGCCGCCGGTGGCGTGCGCGGCCCGCAGGATCTTGCGGTGCTGAAGGAGATGGGCGTCGCCGGCGCCCTGATCGCCACGGCGCTGCACGACGGCCGCATCTCGGCTGCCGATCTCGCCCGTCTCGCCGGCTGAGGCGCTCTCCCCAGCGACCGTTGCCGGCGCGCTTCAGGCGTGATCGCCGAGCGCGTTTTGGGGTGTTTCCGATCATTGCGATGTGATATCGCAAGCACCGCGCCGGCGTAGCACAGCGGTAGTGCAGCGGTTTTGTAAACCGAAGGTCGGGAGTTCGATCCTCTCCGCCGGCACCATTCGGACCAGTCGTTCAGAAACGCTTCCGCCCGATTTCATGTCGCCTGCATGCTGCTGCGATTTCCCTTGGTTCGCAGAAGGCCGAGTAAGCTCGGCAGCTCCACGACATGGGATGCGACATGGCTACCCGGTCAGACGTCGCGGGCCTGCTTCGACTGTGATGGTCCTGCCGGACACGACGAGACGCTCGGTGATGAAGCTCGCCGTTCCTGGCCTCGATCATCGTCTCGACTTCCTCGCGCATTTCGATCGGGGTCTTCGGGGCGGCGGCGAGTTCTGAGAACGCCTTGGCGTTCAACCTGCTCACAGTGGGTATTTTGCCTCCGTAGACCTTTGCCATGATGGTCAATAGCGGTCGTCGAGATCATCGTCTGCCAAGCGCAGGAAGCGGAACCTTCTCGTCGCAACCTTCTCCGTATGCATCCTTCATGCTAGCGGAGAATTGGAGATTCCCGATTGCGATCGGTAACTGGTGGTGTTGACGATGAGCGCGACTGCGGCGGAAGTGCACGTCCGGAATCCGGCGCGCGCGAGCTCGTTCGATCGGGGCCTGTCGCTGGCGGCTCTGGCGCTGCTGTGCGTCGTTCTCGTGGCGATTGGTCGCGGACACGCCCGTTGGGCGGAGGCGCCTGTGCTCGTTTGGGCGCATCTGCTGACGATCGTCTTCGCGCTGGCGCTGACGGTCGTCCAGCTCTGGCGACCGAAGGGCGGATCCACCCACCGGGCCATAGGCCGGATATGGGTGACGCTGATGTTCGGAACGGCGCTGATCACCCTCTTCATCGTGGGCGCGGACGACAGCGGCTACAGCATCCTCCATGTTCTTTCGGTCTGGGTCATGATCCAGGTACCGACGATCGCGATAACCGCCCGAAGGAGACAGATCGGGCGCCACCAGAGTGCTGCCCGGGCGATGGTCGTCGGTTCCCTGCTGATCGCCGGTTTTTTCACGTTCCCTTTCCACCGCCTGCTCGGGACGTGGCTCTTCGGTTAGCTGCGGCTCCCGCCGTTCAAGCCAGTTATCCTGCCGTCGATACTCTCGCGCATCGACGGGATCTGCCGGACGCGAAAAGCCGCCGTCGGCACCGGGGAGGGACGGCGCGGGCCGTATGTGGGCGCGCTTTTGCTGGGCCCGATCCTTCGGCCCTCGGGCTGGATGCTTGCGTTCTCCATTGCGGATGGTGCGAGCGTCGCTGATGTCGTGATGACGGATTCCTGCGCGGCTGCCCTATATGCCGGGGACGACCAACGACGAAAGATATTTCATGGCCAAGGAACACAGCTCCGTTTTCCAAGCGCGTGCGGATGACGCCGACGAGGAAATGAAGGCAGCCAGTCTGGTATCGGTGAAGGGCCGGTTCGAAAGCGCGCGCGATGCTTGGCAAGGTCTTGCGGACGGCGCTCGAGACCGCGAGGAAGAGGAATTCAAGATCGCCGAACTGAAGGCGGCACGTTCGGAAGCCGAATAGGTCGATCTGTTCGAGCGGTTCACCCATCCGCCGACGATCGCGGCAGGCTCCGGCTCCCGGCCGCAACTCTGCGGCGCGGTAACGACGAGCATCGCCCATCGGACCTTCGCGTCCATGCTGGCCGCTCCCTCCTTCAATAGGAAGATGGCTGCAGGACAGGAGAGGGTTTCGCTGAGGCCAGGGCGCCACCGCGCTCTTCGCCGGCGTGCTCGATTGCCGGACGCCCGGCTCTATGTGACACCGCGACGGTGCCCGCCGGGCGCCTCATGAGGACGGAGCGCAGCTATGGCTGACCATCACGGAATTCGCGAGCACATGGAAGTCATCGGAGCCGACGGGGTTCACGTCGGGACGGTGGACAAGGTCGAGGACGACCGGATCAAGCTGACGAAGAAGGACGCCGGCGAGGGATCGCACCGCGGGCACCATCACTTCGTCCCGCTTGGGCTTGTGGCGGAAGTCGAAGGCGATCGCGTCCGACTGTCGGCGAATGCGGACGTCGCCGTTTCCTTCGAGGAGGAGGAAGACGGGCGACAGGCCTGACATCGCCGCGCGAGCGGAACTTCGGGGCAGCTTCCTTCGGATCATCGGGCTTCGCCCCAAACCCCGCCGGGGACTTTTGGTCCCAGGAGAGGCGGGTCGTCGGTCTCGATCAGCAGATCGCGATCCCGGCGCTCGGCATCGTCCTGCCGCTCGCGGAGATCTTCGACGGGATCGAATTCGTGCCGGGACCGCTGCTCGGCTAGGCCGGCTCTCCCACCACCACGATGTGCAAACTCCGCGGCCCGTGGGCGCCGAGAAGCAGGGTCTGCTCGATGTCGGCCGAGCGCGACGGGCCGGTGACGAAGTTCACCGAGCGCGGCATGACGCCCTTGCCGTGACGCTCCCTTACCCGCGTCAGCACCGCCTCCATGTCGCCGGCAACGTCCGCGGCGTCGAGAACGACGAGGTGGTATTCCGGCAGGAAGTTGAGGCTCGTCGGATTGTCCGGCCCCGAGGTCAGGACCAGCGTGCCGGTCTCGGCGATGCCGCCCATCGCATGGGAAAGGCTGGCGAGATCGTCGCCCTCGCTCGGACCGGTCGTCACGGTCAAAGCGGTGTCGGAAAAGTCGAGGCTGGCAAGGCGCGGATCGCGCCCCATCCTGATCGCGGCGGGAAGGTTGCGCTCGCGCAGGAAGGCGGCGACTTCTTGCGGAACCTCGGCATAGGCCTTCAACCGCGTCACCGTCGCGTCGGCCCTGGTCGCCATGGCGATGAACAGATCGAGCCGTTCGGCGGGCGGCAAATGCCCGCGTTCGGGAACGATCCCCTTCGGCGCGCCCGAGAGCCGCCCCGACACGGCCGCCCGCCGCGCCGCATCGTTCGCCGGGGTTGCCCCGACGGCGCGGCGAATGCGCCCCATCACCGCGTCGCGCGTCGATCCGCTCATTTCGCATCTCCGTGGCCGCTCTGGGCATAGGCCTGCATGAAAGTGCGGCCCTCCGGCGCCGGCAGATCGCGCCATTTGGTCCAGCCGCCGGCAAGCGGCAGCGAGCGGAAGCGCCCCTTGCGCCCGGCCAGAAGCTTCAGCGCCGGCATGGCGAAGGAGACCGCCGCCCGGTAGAGCTTCGGCCGCCGGGCGAGATAGGCCCAGACGCCGAGCCCGGCGCGGGCCGTCTTTGGCTGCAGATGGCTCTCGAACTCCTTCTCGCGCCAATGCCGCATCATCTTCGGCAGCGGAATGCGCATCGGGCAGACGGCCTCGCAGCGCCCGCAGAAGGTGGAAGCGTTCGGCAGATGCCCGGCCTTGTCGACGCCGATGAGGGACGGGGTGAGCACCGCGCCCATCGGGCCGGGATAGACCCAGCCGTAAGAGTGGCCGCCGACGGCGTGGTAGACCGGGCAGTGGTTCATGCAGGCGCCGCAGCGGATGCAGCGCAGCATCTCCTCGAACTCGGTGCCGAGCATGTTGGAGCGGCCGTTGTCGAGGAGGATGACGTGATATTCCTCCGGCCCGTCCTCGTCCTCGGCCCGCTTCGGGCCAGTCGACAGGGTCGTGTAGACGCTCATCTCCTGGCCGGTGGCCGAACGGGCGAGGACGCGCAGGATCTGCGCGGTGTCCTCCAGCGTCGGCACGAGCTTTTCCAGCGATGCGAGCACGACGTGGCACTTGCCCATCAACTGAGTGAGATCGCCATTGCCCTCGTTGGTGACGATCACCGAGGTGCCCGTCTCGGCGATGAGGAAATTTGCGCCGGTGACGCCGATGTCGGCCTCGCCATATTTCTGGCGCAGGATCTGACGCGCCTCCGACAGCAGCGTTTCCGGTTTCACCAGATCCCGTTCCGGGTCCAGGTGGACGTGGAACCTGCGGAAATCGGCCTCGACCTGGTCGCGGTTGATGTGGACCGCAGGCGCGATGATGTGGCTCGGATGCTCGCCTCTGAGCTGGATGATGTATTCGCCGAGATCGGTCTCGACGGGGAGGATGCCGTTTTCTTCCAGAAAGGCATTCAGCCCGATCTCCTCGGAGATCATCGTCTTGCCCTTGGTGACGGTCTTGGCCTTCCGGCGCTTGGCGATGTCGAGGAAGATCCGCCGCGCATGGTCGGCGTCCTCGGCGAAATGCACCTTGCCGCCCGACGCCTCGACCTTCGCCACATAGGCCTCGATGTAGAGGTCGAGATGCTTCAGCGTGTGGTTCTTGATCTTCACCGCATTGTCGCGCAGCGCGTCGAACTCCGGCAGGGCGTCGGCCGCCTTCTGGCGCTTGCCGATGAAGCCCTTCTCGACGTGGCGCAGCGCCCGCTGCAGGTCGACGTCGGCGAGCGCCTTGACGGTGTTGGCCTTGAAGGTCTGTGAGGTGATCTGCATGAAGGGGAGCCTATTCGGGCAGGTAGTCGCGGTCGCGAAGCTGGTTGGCGGTATAGGGGCAGGTATCGGGAAAAGTCGCGAGAGGAAGGCAGGTTTCGTCGGCCGCCTGCTTTCTGGCGAGACGATAAGCCGAGACTACGATCGCGTCGGATTCCGCCTTGAGGGACGGGTTGTCCTCCTCGTCGGATTCGACTTCGGTCCGCTGCGTCCTGATGGTATCCGCCCACGATCGCGAACGCCGCTCGGGCTGAAACTGCCATTTCAGAAGATGCTGAATGAGCACCCGATAACTCGATTTCAACGCGCGCCGTTCGGATTTTCCCACGCTCTCGATCTCCTCGATGACGTTGGCGAGGTCAACTTCCGCAAACCGGCGCTGGCGCAAAAGCTCGGCTTCGCGCTTAGACCAAGCGTATCCGTCCTTTTCATAGAGATCGTCGGCCGGTTCGATCCTCGGTGCGTTGCTCATCGTCTCACTCCGGCATTGCGTTCTGATCGCGCAAGAAGTCGAGCGAATAGGGACAGGTCATGGGGAAGGTGTTGATCGGCCGGCCGATTTCCTTGGCCGCTGAACCACGGGATTGGGAATAGATGTCGTTGACGATTTCTTCCGCGCCAGCGCGCAGGGTCTGATTGCGCTTTTCCCCTCGGGCGATCTGGCCTCGCGCATTGTGGATCGTTAGATCCCACGACCGCGTTCGCCGCTGCGGTTGAAACTGCCACTTCAGGAGATGAAAGATCAGCAGCGTATAAAAGGACTCCATCGCGTGGATCTGCTCATTGCCCAAGCTCTCAATCTCCTCGGCGAGATGGGGCAGATCGGCATCCGCGAGTTGGCCGCGCCGCAGCAGCTCGGCCTGTTCGAAGGCACAGGCGGTGAAGTCCTCGTCGTAGCGGGCTGTGCCTGCGATCTGCCGGCTGTCCTTGGCAAGGCTCATGACGTCGCCTCCCGTGTCAGCGCAGCGGCGTGGATTTCCGCGTCGCCGCTGGAAAAGCAGCAGAGCACGATCCGCTCGAACTTGCCAGAATCGGCTGCGGCCAAGCACTGCAAGACCGCGATCGTTGCCGCGCGCTCTTTCGGGAAGCCGTAGATGCCGGTCGAGATCGCCGGGAAGGCGATGGAGCGGACGCCGTGTTCTGCAGCCAGCGTGAAGGAGTGGCGGTAGGCGCCGGCCAGCAGATCGTCCTCGCCCTTCGTCCCGTCCTTCCAGCGCGGGCCGACCGCATGGACGATGGAACGGGCCGGCAGGTCGAAGCCCTCGGTGATCCTGGCTTCACCGGTCGGGCAGCCGCCAATGGTGCGGCAAGCCTCCTGAAGCCTGGCCTTGCCGGCGGCGCGGTGGATCGCGCCGTCGACGCCGCCGCCGCCCTTGAGCTGTTGGTTGGCGGCGTTGACGACGGCGTCCACCTCCAGCGTGGTGATGTCGGCTGTTATCACCTCGATCGCCGTATCGCCGCGCCGGATGGTCGTCACAGCTTGCCCCCGATCGGCGGCTTGTCGGTCATGCCAGCCAGTACCTCGGCGACGTGCCGCACCTCGACGCCGATCTCCTCGCGCTTCAGCTTGCCGTCCATGTTCATCAGGCAACCAAGATCGCCGGCGAGCAGCATCTCGGCGCCCGTCGAGGCGACGTGCTTGGCCTTCTTGCCGACGATGGCGTTGGAAACGTCCGGATATTTGATGCAGAAGGTGCCGCCGAAACCGCAGCAGACGTCGGCCTCGGGAAGCTCCTTCAGCGTCAGGCCCTCGACGCTCTTCAATAGCCGCCGCGGCTGCTCGCGGATGCCGAGCTCGCGCAGGCCGGAGCAGGAATCGTGGTAGGTGACCGTCGTGGAAAGGGTGGCATTCACCGCGGTGACGCCCCTAACGTCGGTGAGGAAGCTGACGAGCTCGTAGACCTTTTGGGAAAACCGCTCCGACCGCTCGTGCCATGCCGGGTCCTCGGCGAAGAGCTCCGGATAATGCTTCCGCAGCGTCGAGCCGCAGGAGCCGGACGGCGCGACGACGTAGTCGTAACCCTCGAAGGTCTCGATCACCTGCCGGGCGATCGCCTTGGTGTCCTCGCGGTCGCCGGAATTATAGGCCGGCTGGCCGCAGCAGGTCTGGGATGCGGGGACGACCACCTTGCAGCCGGCGCCCTCCAGAAGCTTGATCGCTGCAAAGCCGACGCTCGGCCGGAACAGGTCGACGAGGCAGGTGACGAACAGCGCCACGGTCGGCGTTGTCTGTGCGGGGGCCGTCGAGGGGGCGCCGTCTGTCATGCCGTTCATGGTCAAGGCACTGAAACTCCACTGTCATCTCCGGCCGGCACCGCGCTCGGTAAGCCTCGGTCGACCTTTGTCGAGATGGTCCGACTCATGTAACGATCCTGAGCCGGATTTGGAACGATCGCAAATTGGCGTTTTCTCCCGAACCGCCATCCTGTAGCAAGGGCGGTCTCTCGGGGAGGGGGCCGCATGACGTCGATCACATTCGCACGACAGTCGCTCGAACGCTTTGAACAGGATCCGCGCCGGGCGCTCGTCCTCGGCGAATTACACGCGCGCCCGTTTCCCCTGATGAAGCTGCCGCGGGCGCTCATCGTCCTCGCCTTCATGAACGCCGACCATGGTGTGCGCGACCATCAGATCCTTTCCGACATGTCGGTACGCCGGGGCGTTCCGCCGCCGGCCAAGGACGCGCGCACCCATGCCTTCGCCTTCGGCAAGGGCAAGCTGCGCTGGGAACGCCACACCGAATTCTGCACCTATTCCTGGGAAGGCCCGGTGCCGGAGCGGTTCGGCGATCCGGTGGCGGGCCATCCCTTCGGCGCCGATTTCGAGGCGCCAGGCCCGCTGATCGGCGGCGTCCATCTCGAAATGCGGCCGAACGACGCGGACGGCCAGGCAGCCCTCGAGATCTTCGACAAGACGAGCTTCTGCTTTTCGGTGATGGAGGCGGGCCTCGCCCATGCCGCGACCGATTTTCGCCAGGACGGCGACGGCCTGACGCGCATCCTCGTTCTCGACGACGGGTTGCCGCCGGCCCGCGCGGGGGCGCTGGCGATGCGTCTCGTCGAGATCGAGATCTACCGGACGCTCGCTTTGCTTGGCCTGCCTCTCGCCCAGTCAGTGGGGCCGGAGGTCCAGGCGCTGGAGGGCCGCCTGATGCAGATCACCGAGGAGATGAAGGCGGGGCCGGGCCACTCGCGCGAACTGTTGCAGGAGATCACGCTGGCCGCCGCCGCAGTCGAGGCGTCGGCCGCTTCGGTGCTTTACCGGTTCGGGGCGAGCCGGGCCTACGACGAGATCGTCCGCGAGCGCCTCGCTGGGGTGGTCGAGCAGCCGCTCGCCGGCCAGGAAAGCTGGAGCGCGTTCCTGAAGCGGCGCATGGCGCCGGCGATGCGCACCTGCCGATCGGTGGAGGAGCGCCAGGCCAATCTTTCGGAAAAGCTCGCCCGATCCGCCAATCTCCTGCGCACCCGGATCGACGTCGAACTCGAACACCAGAACCGCGATCTCCTGTCGTCGATGAATCGCCGGGCGCAGCTGCAGCTGCGGCTGCAGCAGACCGTCGAGGGCCTGTCGGTGGCGGCGATCGGCTATTATGTCGTCGGGCTGTTCGGCTATGTTGCGAAGGGGCTGGAGCACGAAGGCTTTCCGGTCTCCTCGACGGTCCTGACCGCGCTCTTCGTGCCGATCGCGCTTCTCGCCGTTTGGACGGTGGTCGGGCGTATCCGCCGCCGTCACGTCCGTCCGGGAAAGGACGGCGACCATTGAACCTGGCCGATCTTCGCCCCGCGCAGTCGTGAGCCTGCCCGGTCTTGTGGACGAACCTGCCGCGACTGCATAAGCTGAGGCAAAGACTGGGAGATTGCCGATGTCCGTGATGATGCCGAAGCCGTCCGAGGCCATCCTCGCCCGTCGGCGTGCGATCGTCGAGGCGTTGCGCGCGATCGTGCCGGGGGAAGGCGTCGTCGATGCGGCGAACGAGATGGCGGTCTTCGAGAGCGACGGCCTGACCGCCTACCGCCAGCTGCCGCTCGTCGTCGTCCTGCCCTCCACCGTCGATCAGGTCGCCGCCGTGCTGAAATACTGCCATCGGGAGGATATCGCCGTCGTGCCACGCGGCTCGGGCACGTCGCTGTCCGGGGGCGCGCTGCCGCTCGAGGACGGCGTGCTGCTGGTCCTGTCGAAGTTCAACCGGGTGCTGGAGATCGACTACGACAATCGCTGCGCCGTGGTGCAGCCGGGCGTCACCAATCTCGGCATCACCCATGCCGTGGCTGGCCATGGTTTCTACTATGCGCCGGACCCCTCGTCGCAGATCGCCTGTTCGATCGGCGGCAATGTCGCGGAGAATTCGGGCGGCGTGCACTGCCTGAAATATGGCCTGACGGCGAACAACGTCTTGGGCATCGAATTCGTCACCATCGAGGGCGAGGTGATGCGGCTCGGCGGCAAGCATCTCGACGCCGAGGGCTACGACCTGCTCGGCCTGATGACCGGCTCTGAAGGGTTGCTCGGCGTCGTCACCGAGGTGACGGTGCGCATTCTGCAGAAGCCCGAGACCGCCCGGGCGGTGCTCATCGGCTTTCCGACCTCCGAGGAAGCCGGCGAATGCGTCGCCGCGATCATCGCCAAGGGGATCATTCCCGGTGGCATGGAGATGATGGACCGGCCGGCGATCCGCGCGGCGGAGGATTTCGTCCATGCCGGCTATCCGACCGACGTCGAGGCGCTGCTAATCGTCGAGCTCGACGGGCCGGGGGCGGAGGTCGACCATCTTCTCGCGGAAGTCGAGGGCATCGCCAATGCCAACGGCGCGGTCACCTGCCGGGTGTCGCAGTCGGAAGAGGAACGCGCCGCCTTCTGGGCCGGGCGCAAGGCGGCCTTCCCGGCCGTCGGGCGCATTTCGCCGGACTACTACTGCATGGACGGCACGATCCCGCGCAAGGAACTGCCGAAGGTGCTGGCCGGCATGAAGGCGATGTCGGAGAAATACGGCCTGCGGGTCGCCAACGTCTTCCATGCCGGCGATGGCAACCTCCACCCGCTGATCCTCTACGACGCCAACAAGGAGGGCGAACTCCACCGGGCGGAGGAGTTCGGCAATGACATCCTCAGGCTCTGCGTGGCGGTCGGCGGTGTCTTGACCGGCGAGCACGGCGTCGGCGTCGAGAAGCGCGACCTGATGCCGGAAATGTTCGACGAGACCGACCTGAAGCACCAGCAGCGGGTCAAGTGCGCCTTCGACGACAAGCACCTGCTCAATCCCGGCAAGGTGTTCCCGACGCTGCACCGCTGCGCCGAACTCGGCCGCATGCATGTCCACAAGGGACAGGTGGCGTTTCCGGATTTGCCGAGGTTCTGAAGGGAGGAGAATGCAATGAGCGCGATCGAACGACTTCCCTCGCTGCGCGACGAGCCGCCGATGGACGAGGCGCGATTCCTGAAGTTTTTGGAAGCACGTGGCGAGGACGAACGCTGGGAACTGATCGAGGGGGAGCCGATCCAGATGATGCATCCGCCGAGCCTGAAGCATCAGCGTATTGGTTCGAACCTCGAGCGTCTCCTGAACGATGCGCTCGATGTCGTGCGGCCCGATCTCGACGCCATGAGAGAGATCGGTCTTTGCGTCCCGGGTCATCCGGGCTTTCGGCCGCAGGTCGACGTCGCCGTCGTCGATCGTGTTCCGACCGGCGTCTATTTTGCCGAGCGCTTCTATCTTGCCGCGGAAGTTCTTTCCGACTCCAATGCCCCTGATTTCATCAGCACCAAGCGGATGCGCTACGCCGATCACCCCGATTGCCTCCACGTCCTGATTTTGTCCCAGACCGACGTGGCGATCGAGGTTTGGTCTCGCTCGAACGGATGGAAGGGGCTGGTCTACCGCTCGCCGGACGACCGCATCGACCTGCCGGAATTCGGCTTCTCCTGCCTTCTCCGCGACCTCTATGCCCGGACCGATCTCGGATGAGCAGTGCCCGATCGATGACGCAGGACGATAGCGCCGCCACCATCCTCCACCCCCAATCCGAAGCCGACATCCGCGACATCGTCGCCGCCGCCGTCGCGGCCGAGGAGCCGCTGGCGATCGAGGGGACGGGTTCCAAGGCCGGGCTCGGCCGGCCGGTGCAGGCGGCGCGAACGCTGTCGCTCGCTAAGATGTCCGGCGTCACGCTGTATGAGCCGGAAGAGCTGGTGCTCTCAGCCAAAGCCGGCACCCCGATCGCCGAGATCGAGGCGCTGGTCGACGCGCATGGGCAGCGGCTGGAATTCGAGCCGATGGATTACGGCCCGCTGCACGGGCTCTGCGCCGGGCAGGGGACGCTGGGCGGCGTCGTCGCCTGCAACCTTTCCGGTCCGCGGCGGCTGAAGCAGGGTGCCGCCCGCGATCACGTCCTCGGCGTCCGGGCCGTCTCGGGGCGGGCCGAAATCTTCAAGTCCGGCGGCCGGGTGGTCAAGAACGTCACCGGCTACGATCTGTCGAAGGGCCTCACCGGCTCCTACGGGACGCTGGCGGTGATGAGCGAGATCACCATCAAGGTCCTGCCGAAATGCGAGACCGAGACGACGCTGGTGCTGCGCGGCCTGTCGGACGCAGAGGCGGCCGGCGCGATGGCCGCTTCCATGGGCTCCTCGGCGGAGGTCTCGGGTGCGGCGCATCTGCCGATGTATGTCGCCGCCCGCGTCGCCGACGGCGCGCTCGGCAACGATGCCGCGACGCTCATCCGCATCGACGGCTTCGGCCCGTCGGTCGAGGCGCGGGCCGCCCATCTCGGACGGGGGCTGGAAAAGGTCGGAAAAGTCGAGCGGTTGGATCCGCAGGCTTCGCGGCGGCTCTGGCGCGACGTCCGCGACGTCCGCCCCTTCGTCGACGGAACGCAGAAGCCCGTCTGGCGTCTGTCGGTCACGCCGACGCGGGCGCACGAGATCGTCATGAGCCTGAGGATGCAGGCGGCGATCGACGCCTTCTATGACTGGCAGGGCGGCCTCGTCTGGCTGAAGATGGAGACGGGCGAGCCCGAAGCCGATCTGGTTCGCGCAACGCTCCGCCGCTTCGGCGGCGGCCACGCGACGCTGGTGCGGGCGTCGGAGAGTGTTCGGGCGGCGACGGCCGTGTTCGAGCCGCAGCCGGGGCCATTGGCAGGGCTGTCGCACCGGCTGAAGGAGCAGTTCGATCCGAAGGGCGTGCTCAACCCGGGGAAGATGGGGTAGAATGCCAGCAAAGAGGGTTCGGTCATGGACGTGAACGATATCATGGCACGCGATCCCGACATCATGTCGGGGGCACTCGTGTTCAAAGGGACGCGTGTGCCGGTCGAGGCTCTGTTCGGGAATCTCGCATCGGGCATGTCCCTGGCAGAATTTTTGGATAACTTTCCGACTGTGACGCGCGAGCAGGTCGAGGGGGCGCTTGTCGCGGCGAGCGAGGACCTCGAGCGATTGGTCGCTTGAGCCCACATGCCATTCTCGATGAGCCGGTGCCTCGGGACCTCATCGCTGCGCTTGCCACATTCAACTGTGTCGTCGCGCCGTTCCCGAACGAATGGAAAGGCTTGAGGAACGGCGATCTGCTGGCCCGTGTCGAGGCGGAGAGTATTTCGGTCTTGATCACCTGTGACCGGAACATGCGGTTTCAGCACACGATCGGAACACGGCCATTCGCCCTCGTCGTGCCGCCCGATCAGCGATTGGTCAGGTTGTTGGCGATCTGCGAGCAGATATCGCAAGCCATAAAATCCGCTGCGCCGGGTCATGTTGTTCTGTTGAATCGGACCGGCCAATTCGACGTCCTCGCTCCATAAAAGACATTGACCGATGCAAACCGCCTTCACCGCCGATCAGCTGCAGCAGCCCGACGTCGCCCATTCCGAGCAGATAATCCGCAAATGCGTGCATTGCGGCTTCTGCACGGCGACCTGCCCGACCTATGTCACCCTCGGCAACGAGCTCGATTCCCCGCGCGGCCGCATCTACCTGATCAAGGAAATGCTGGAGAACGACCGGCCGGCGGACGACAAGGTGGTCACCCATATCGACCGCTGCCTCTCGTGCCTCGCCTGCATGACGACGTGCCCGTCGGGCGTGAACTACATGCATCTCGTCGATCACGCCCGGGCGCATATCGAGCGGACCTACAAGCGGCCCCTGGCGGACCGGATGATCCGCACGATCCTGGCGATGACGCTGCCTTATCCGGCGCGGTTCCGGGCGAGCCTGACGCTGGCGCGGCTCGGCCGGCCCTTCGCCGGACTGTTCGATGCGGTCAAGCCGTTGAAGCCGCTTGCCGCCATGCTGAAGCTG
This sequence comes from Jiella pacifica, assembly GCF_010500815.1. Classification (GTDB taxonomy): domain Bacteria; phylum Pseudomonadota; class Alphaproteobacteria; order Rhizobiales; family Rhizobiaceae; genus Jiella; species Jiella pacifica. The sequence continues at coordinate 49,755 of NZ_JAAAMG010000008.1, read as the reverse complement.
GCGCCCATGTCGATGCCGAAAAAGTCGGTGGTCAACGAACCGGGCGTGCGCAAGGCCGAGGGCGCGCGCGTCAAGCGCGTCGCGCTGCTGAGGGGCTGCGCCCAGTCGGTGCTCGATCCGAAGATCAACGAGGCGACGGTGCGGCTTCTGACCCGGCTCGGTGTCGAGGTGGTGGTGCCGGAGGGCGAGGGCTGCTGCGGTGCGCTCGTCCATCACATGGGCCAGGAAGAGCCGGCGCTCGACTTCGCTCGCCGCAACGTCGACGTCTGGATGCGCGAGATCGAGCGTGGCGGCCTCGACGCGATCGTCATCACGGCGTCGGGCTGCGGCACGACGATCAAGGACTATCACCACATGCTCCGGCTCGATCCGGCTTATGCGGAAAAGGCCGCCAGGGTCTCGGCGCTGGCGAAGGACGTGACCGAGTTCCTGACCGACCTCGAACTGCCGGCGCCGCGCGACGTCGGGCCGATCGTCGTCGCCTATCACTCGGCCTGCTCGATGCAGCATGGCCAGCGCGTGGTCCGCCAGCCGAAGGCGCTTCTGTCGAAAGCCGGCTTCGCTGTCCGGGACGTGCCGGAGGGGCATCTGTGCTGCGGCTCGGCCGGCACCTACAACATCCTGCAGCCGGAGATCGCCGACCGGCTGAAGACGCGCAAGGTGAAGAACATCGAAAGCGTTTCGCCGCATGTCATCGCCACCGGCAATATCGGCTGCATGACGCAGATCGGCGGGGGGACGAAGATTCCCGTGGTGCATACGGTGGAATTGCTCGACTGGGCGTTCGGCGGCGAGAGGCCGGCGTTGCTCGGGTGAGGGCGCGCCGGGTTACCGCGCCTGTTCCAGAAACCGCATCAGCCCGGTTTCGGGCGCTGTCAGCCGCTCGCGCCGGCGCCCCTGCAGGAGATCGGCGGGGAGCATGCCCGCCTCGTAGGCCTCGACGATCGCCGGATGGACATAGGACGAGCGGGCAACGGCTGGCGTGTTGCGAAGCCTTGCGGCGACCGAGCGCATCGCCGCCGCCACGGCGCGCTTCTTCTTGTTCGGCGTGTCGGCGTCGCCGGCCTCCTCGATGAGGAACCGCAGCGCCTCGGCAGAGCCGTGAAAGGTGCGGAAGTCCTTGGCCGATATCGCCGCGCCCGAGGCCTCGTGCAGATAGTCGTTGAGAGCGTTTGCCGTCAGCTCGCGCTGCTTCTTGGTCTTGCCGGGATAGCGGAACAGCCGCTGGCCGCGGCCCTGGCGCATCTTTTTCAGCGAGGCGACGAGCGGGCGCTCGGCAATCTCGATGCGATGTTCCTTGTTGGACTTGCCGACGAATTTCAGCACCGCGACCTTGTCGACGATCTTCAGGTTCTGGCGACGCAGTGACGCGACGCCGCGGCCGCCGTCGGCGGCGTATTTCTCGTGGCCGGGGCGCATCGCGGCGACGTCGACGAGGCGGGTGGCGACGGCCGCGGTCATCCGCCGATCGGCCTTGCGGCGGCGGAGATCCCGCTCGATCTGGCCGCGCAGCTTCGGCAACGCCCGACCGAAGCGCAGCAGCCTTTCGCTCTTTACGGCGTTGCGCACGTTCACCCAGGCATCGTGATAGCGATATTGCAGCCTGCCCTTCTCGTCCCGCCCCACCGCCTGGATATGGCCGTTCTCGAAGACGCAGATCTTCACCTGCGTCCAGGCGGGTGGGATCGCCAACGCCTTGATACGGCGCCTGATTTGCGCGTCCCGGATGGTTTCGCCACCGCCGAAACAGACCCTGAAGCCGCGGCCGCATTTGTGCCGCTCGATCTCGAAACTCCCGGGATCGACCATTTCGAGCCCGTGACGTTGGGCATGAAGGGCAAGATCGTGATGCATCGGCGTCTCGGACTCGGCGCTCGCCGAAAGTTGGGTTGCTCGGAGATGCGCTAACGCAATTTCGCCCGCCGTCGTTCCGACCCCTGCCTGCGACGATTTCGCTCCCCGGATCAACCGCTTGCCCGGGAACCGTCTCCGGCTTTTCGCCTTTCACGCGGCAACGTGAAAACCCATCGGAGGTGAAAGAGCCATGACGCAATTTCGAAAGGGCCAGCATGTCGCCTGGTCGTGGGGAAACGGCGAGGGGACGGGGCAGGTGAAGGAGCATTTCAAGGAAAGGGTCACACGCACCATTGCCGGCAGCGAGATTACCCGCAACGCCAGCGACGACAATCCGGCCTATCTCATCGAGCAGGAGGACGGGTCCGAGGTGCTGAAGTCGGAATCGGAACTGAAGAAAAGCGGCTGACTGCCGATCCTGGGCGAAGGTCGGACGCTCTGGCGGATGAACGCCCTGTCCTCACCACCAGGGCCAGGCCAGCACCCCTGCCGCGACCACCAGATAGCGCAGCAGCTTGCCGGCCCCGACGAGGACCAGGAAGAGGCCGACGTTGACACGGGCGATGCCGGCGACGACGGTCAGCGCATCGCCGCCGATCGGCGCCCAGGCGAAGAGCAGGGTCCACACGCCGTAACGCTGGAAGAGGGAGGAGAACCGCTCGACGTGCCGAGGCGAGACCGGAAACCATCGGCGGTCCTGGAAGCCGATCAAGAAGCGTCCACAGACCCAGTTGAACAGGGAGCCGAGGGTATTTCCGGCAGTGGCGAGCGCAATCAGGACCCAGGGATCTACCGTCCGCTCGACGAGGGCGGCGGCGAGCACGACTTCGGACGCCCCCGGCAGCAGCGTCGCCGCCAGGAAGGCCGACCAGAACATCGCCGCGGCGGAGAGGAACTCGCTCGTCATGGCCGCCCTGATAGCCGAACGGACAAGGTCGCTGAAGCGCCCTCGCTTCCGTTCGCTTCGATGGCGGTGCACGATGGAGGCAAATGCCGCACCGTCACACGCCTGACACGCATGGCTGGCTCCATCGGCAGATGAAGATCACCATGAGCCCGGATGCCCTCGTCACGCAGCCCCTCGGACGGAAAAGACCGGCCGCGATCCGCCTTCGCGCGGATTACCTGCCGTCGTGCCTTGCTGCTCGCGGCTACGCCATCGGTTGCCTTGATGCAGCGTGATGCACCGGCAACGGTCGGCGATCTCGCTACCGGTCACGGGATCTCCCTTGGCGAGGCGACCAAGACCTTCGCGCGGATCGCCTGCCTCTCCTTCGGCGGGCCGGCGGGGCAGATCGCGGTGATGCACCGCATCCTGGTCGAGGAGAAGCGCTGGATCGGCGAGGATCGGTTTCTGCACGCGTTGAACTTCTGCATGCTCCTGCCGGGGCCGGAGGCCCAGCAACTCGCGACCTATTGCGGCTGGCTTCTGCATCGCACCCTCGGCGGCCTCGTCGCCGGGCTCCTCTTCGTCTTGCCCGGCTTTCTGGCGATCATGGGGCTCAGCATCGTCTATGCCGCCTATGGCGAGATGGCGATCGTCTCTTCGCTGTTTCTCGGGCTGAAGGCGGCGGTGCTCGCCATCGTCGTCCAGGCGGTGCTGCGGATCGGCGGGCGGGCGCTGAAGAACGGCTGGATGATCGCCATCGCCGCGGCCGCCTTCGTCGCCATCTTCCTCTTCGCCGTCCCCTTTCCGGCGATCGTCGCGGCAGCGGGCCTCCTCGGCTTCGCCGGCGGGCGGGCGGGCCATCCGGCCTTTGCAGCGGCGGGAAAAGGCGACGTGGCGGTGACGGACGGCGATCATGCCGTCGGAACCCATTCCGGCACGGTCCGGTCCTCGGCCCGATCGGCCTTTCTGACGGCCGCGGTCTGCCTCGCCGTCTGGCTGCTGCCGGTGGCGGCGCTGCTCTTCGCCTTCGGCCCGGACAACGTCTATTCGCAGATCGCGGTGTTCTTTTCCAAGATGGCAGTGGTGACCTTCGGCGGCGCCTACGCGGTGCTCGCTTATGTCGCGCAGGAGGCCGTCGGTACCTATGGCTGGATGCAGCCGGGCGAGATGCTGGACGGCCTCGGGTTGGCCGAGACGACGCCGGGACCGTTGATCATGGTGACACAGTTCGTCGGCTTTCTGGCGGCCTTCCGGGAGCCCGGGTCGCTCAATCCCTATCTCGCCGGTGCGCTCGGGGCGTGCCTGACCACCTGGGTGACCTTCGCGCCCTGCTTCCTCTGGATCTTCGCCGGCGCGCCCTTCATCGAGCGGCTGAGAAGCAACCGCGCGCTGTCGGCGGCCCTGTCGACGATCACCGCCGCCGTCGTCGGCGTGATCCTCAATCTCGCCGTCTGGTTCGCCCTGCACGTTCTGTTCGCGCGGGTGGAGGAGGTCGAACGTTACGGCTTGTCGCTCGACGTGCCGGTGCTCTCCAGCCTCGATCTCCTGGCGCTCGCCTTGGTCCTGACGGCGGTCGTGGCGATCTTCGTCCTCAGGCTCGGCATGCTGCCGACTCTCGGCCTGTGCGCGGCCGGCAGCCTCGGCGCGTTTCTCCTCGGCTGACGGCAGTGCGCGCGGCGACGATCAGAGCGGCTGGCCGGCGCCGTCGTCGCCCTCCGGCGCTAGGGGCGCGGGTTCGATCTCGGGAGACGGCTGCGGCTCCACCGACGGCGCATCGGGGCCCTTGATCGTCACGCCGTTGATCTTCACCGAACCGTCCGCTGCGGTCTCGATCACCCACTGGGTCTTGCCGTCCGCGATCTGTCTGCCGAAGCCCTTCGCCATCGAGCCGAAGGCAAAGCCCTGCAGCGCCTGCGGATCCTCGGCGCCGGCGTCCTGGAGCGACTTCAAGGCCGCGTCGAGGCCGGTCGCGACGATGTCGAACCGCGTCTCGGGCTTGGCTGCGTCGAAGGTGATCTCGCCGTCCACGGTTACGTCGTAGTCGCGGGCGGCCAGCCGGACGTTTTCCAGCCGCAGCCGCGGCCGCTTCTCTTCGAAGGTCGCGAGGATCTCCCGACCGGCTTCCTCCGAGAGCGGCTCGTCGGTGGACAGGTCGAGGCGCGAGATCATGATGCGGGCCGGTGTTTCGAGATCGATGCCGGCGCCGACGACGTCCATCGTCATGTCGCTCGGGATGAGCGGCTTCGCCCAGCCGGGGATCTGCGGGAAATCGTAGGTCATGCCGCTGGCGGCGAAGCGATATCTGTAGGTGCCGTCGGTGACGATCCCGTCGCCCGACAGTGCGAGGTCGAGGCGGCCGATCGCGGCGGTTCCAAAGGGTGTCTTGACGGCGATGTCATCGAGGCTGGTGTCGCCGGCGATCCGGCTCCACAGCGGCATCGCCTCGCCGATCAGGCGCTTCAGCTCGGGCTCGGACTGGCGCAGTGTGTCGTCGCCGGCCTTCCTCAAGAGAAAGGCGGCGAGATCGGTGATCGGCCGCGCCTGGAGGTCCGCGGCGTCCGTGGTGACCGTATAGGCGCCGGCGGAAAAGACGATGTCGATGAACTTGTCCGGCTGCGCCGGATCGAGCGCGGTGCGGATCGTTTCGGTGAACCCGTCGACGACCTGGGAAAGGCTGTAGTCGACGATGCCGTCCTGCTTCGGCTGGCTCGTCGACTGAATGCGCATCGGCCCGAACTCGGCCCGAACGTCGCCGTTCGGCTGGGCCTGCGACATCTGCATCCCGTCGATCGTTCCGGTCGACGTGAGGAAGCTGCGGATGTCAGTCGCCCAGATCCCTGCAAACTCGATCCCGTTGATCGCGTAGTCGGTGTCGACCTTCCCACCATCGACGTCGAGGCCGTAGGAGAAGGCCACCGCGCCATCGCCGTTCACCTGCCAGTTGCCGTCGCTGCGCTGGCTGACGACGAGCGAATAGGGGCTGACATTGGTCTCGGCGCGGCCGCCGCCGGGCAGGGCGGTCGAGAAACTACCTTTGGCCGCGAGGGTGATCCGATAGCCCTTCGGGTCCGGCTCGATGGTGACGAAGCCGTCCTTGAACGGCAGCGGGCCGAGATAGTCCTTCAGGGCCGCGGTCAGGGCGGCGGCGCCGAGGGCCGTCCCTGCCTCGCCGGAACCGTCGCCTTGCGCATGGGCTGCGGCCGGGACGAGGAACGGGAGGGCGGTGAGAGCGGAGCGAAGGCGCATCTTGTCGAGGGTCCGGACGAGGGTTCTGTCGCAATGGTGCGAAGTGGAAGGTCGAGACCCGCTTTTGTGGCGGCAAACTGCGACCTTGGGAAGGCGTCGTGGAAATCTCGCGCAGTGCCCGGCAACGCGTCTCAACGCGACTTATTGTACCGCCGAGACCGCGCCGCGCAATTTGGGCGCCGCACCGGCGGAGGCTGCGGCAGCCACCGCGGGATCCACATAGGCGTCCCAGCAGGGCGACAGCGTGATCTTCGTCTTCGTCTGAATCGCCACATCGTAAAGGGACCGGAGCCGCTCGTTGGCGCCGGTGACCGGGCAGCGGGGGTAGAGGATCAGGTCGGTGTCCTGCACGGCGGAAATCACCGTCCCGTCCGGGTCCGGCACGGCGCGGTAGGGATCGGCGCCGATGGCGATCGCGTGCGGCGCCTGCCGCTCCAGCAGCCATGGGAACGGGTTGACGAAATTGAGGCTCATGATCGTCTCGAAGCGGACGCCGTGGCTTGCTTCGAAGGCCTTGATCGCACCCGCCGCCTCATCCACCGCCATCAGCCAGGTGAGCTGGAAGTCCGGCTCGCTGTAGAGGGTGAAGTTCGGCAGTTCGCCGGCTCGGGCGATCGCCTCGTAGGTTTCGGGATGATCCATATAGATCTGCTTCATCACCTCGGCGTGGTGGATGATCTCCGGCCGCTGGGTGACCTGGCCGAGCGGACCGAGATGATCGTTCGCCAGCCTCTGGTATTTCATCTGGCCGACGAAGGCGCGGGTGGCGCGGCTCGTCACCTCGACGAAATAGGGAAGCGAAGAGGCGGCGATCAGGAGCGCGACGAGGCCGAGGCGCGTCCCGGTCATTGCGCCGCGCCGCGTCCAGGCCATCAGAAGCATCGGCCACAGGAAGATGAAGCCCTGGCCACCGGTGTTCTGGGTCTCGACGAAGAGGGCCGCGAAGGTCGCTGCCGCGATCCATACGATCGGCCGGTCGACAAGCCTTGCAAGCGACGTCCAGCCGGGCGACCGGGCGAGGGATTTGGCCGCGCCGGCGATTTCGCGCCCGTCGAAGACGGCGAGGGCGAGCATCAGGAGGCAGAGCGGGCCGAAGACGGTGAAGTGGATCGAGGCGGCCTGCAGGAAGCGCGGCAAGAGGCTGCCCTCGTTCATCGAAAGCAGCGCGACAATGTCGCCGACATAGGCCGAGACGATGCCGAGGAAGAGCTCGAGGACGGCGAGGACCGCCAGGAAGGCCGCGGCTGCTGCCAGCGCCAGGCGCAGCTCGATCCGCCGCGCCGCAAGCGCCACGACGCAGAGGAGCCCGCCGGCGAAGAAGCCCGTGACCTTGGTCAGGAACAGCGCCAGCATCGTGCCGACGACGACGGCGAGGATCACCCGCCGCGACGCCGCGAAGACGAGCCCCGCCGCAAGGACGTAGAGGATCTCGGTGATCTGCCGGTTGTAGATGCCGAACCCGTCGACGCTCGGAAACGAGTAGTAGGAGGTGACGTTGAACGGCAGCAGCTGGAAGACCAGGAACGGTCCGAGCAGCGCCAGCGCTAGGCCCCGCGAGCGCTTGTCGACGTCGGCGACGACGAGGGCGATCAGCGGGCCCGTGACGAGGAACAGCGACCACTGGGCGACGAGGAGCGGCTGGCCCTTGGGGAAGATCCATTCGACGAGGGCGAACAGCCAATAGCCGAGCGGCCCGACCGGGGTGAAGAAGTCGACCCCCGGCACCTGGCCGCCGAAGATCCGGTTGGCCGCGTCAAAATAGATGAAGAGGTCCCAGTACATCGCGCCGATCGGGACGGTCAGCGGCAGGAGCAGCAGCGCGACCAGGAGGATCGACACGGCCGCCAGGAGGACGAGCGGCGAAGCGAGAGGGGAAAAACGTCGCGCCGAATGAGCCTGGGCGGCGGTCGAGGTGAACGTCACGGTGAACGGTCCCGCATTGCGATGGATTGCCGCATCATGGCGCGGCCGACTTAAGAAAGGCTGATGATACTGTGGCAAATCCGGTCGTTGGGCAGTCTCGTTGGCCGGGCACCGCGGCGGGCGCCCCCGGCGGACGGCCGGTGTGACGGCTTTGTGAATTGCGCACAGACGTCTTCGGCGTAGCGTGTTGCGATGCAAGAGCGGCATTGCACCCGAGGGGTCGGCGGCCGGATTTTTCAGTCAGGCGTGCCCGCAGAGCCCCGTTCCAGAGACCGACGACCCGGATCGTTCCCGTGGCCGTTCGGCGGTCTGGTCCGCCCGTTCGCTCTTGCCGCCTTCTTCGCCATGCCGTTGCCGGCAGTCGCCATCGAGCGCGGGTTGTCGGATTTCGGCGCCGGGACGAAGGCCGCGCCGGAGGGGACGGCCGTCGACGTCGAACTCGTCCTCGCAGTGGACGTTTCCTGGTCGATGGATCAGTCCGAGCAGGCGATCCAGCGCGACGGCTATGCCGCCGCCTTCCGCGATCCGAAGGTCCAGGAAGCGATTTTCGACGGGGTCAATGGCAAGGTCGCCGTCACCTATGTCGAATGGGCGGGCACGGTGTCGCAGACGGTGGTCGTCCCATGGACACTGATCGACAGCAAGGCCGCCGCCGACGCCTTCGCCTATCAATTGACGACGGAACTTCCCGACCGCGAACGCCGCACCTCGATCTCCGCAGCCATCGACACCATCGTGCCGATGTTCGCCGGCAACGGCTACGACGGTCTGCGCCGGGTGATCGACATTTCCGGCGATGGACCGAACAATCAGGGCCGCATGGTGACGATGGCGCGCGATGGGGCCGTCGCCGCAGGTATCACGATCAACGGCCTGCCGCTGATGACCTCGGGCAACGGCTTCTCCTGGGGCTCGATCCCCGATCTCGATCGATACTATTCCGATTGCGTGATCGGCGGGCCTCGCGCCTTCGTCATTCCGGTCAACGACTGGTCGCAGTTTCCCGACGCCGTCAGGCGCAAGCTGATCCTCGAACTCGCCGGCGGCTGGCCCGTCGATCAGGAGGAGACGAGGCCGGTCGTGAAGACGCAGGCGCTGCCTCCGGCCGACTGTCTCGTCGGCGAAGCCATGTGGATGGAACGCCAGCAGCGCTGGATGGACGACGCACGCTGAACGCGCCGCCTCGGTCGGCCGGCCGCCGGCCTGCCGCTTCGGTTCCTTGCAAGCCTTTCCGGGAGTTCCGTTTCCTGGCGCGGGCTCGGCGTTTCGTGTCCTGTGCGTCGACGGTGGGCGACGCCCGCCAAGGCGCAGCCAACCTCCCGTCCCCGCCCGCTTCGTCATGCCAGCGACGCGGCCTTCTTCAGGCGGCCGGCACGCTCCTGCTGCGGCGATCGATCGTAGAGCTCGCGGTAGCACTTGGCGAAATGCGAGGCCGAGACGAAGCCGCAGGCGATGGCGATCTCGACGATCGGCAACTGCGACTGGCGCAACAGATGCCTGGCCCGATCGAGCCGCATTTCGAGGTAATAGCGGGCCGGCGAGAGCCCCATCTCGCGTTCGAACAGCCGCTCCACCTGCCGGCGTGACAGGCCGACGTGATAGGCGATCTCGGCCAATGAGAGGGGATCGGCGAGATTGGCTTCCATGATCTCGATCGCCCGGACGACCTTGGCGTGCTGGACGCCGAGCCGCGCCTTCAGCGGCAGCCGCTGGCGGTCGTGCGATCCGCGTACGCGGTCGGTGATCGCCTGTTCGCAAACCCGGTTGACCGCCCCGTCGCCGAGATCCTCGCGGATCAGCGCGAGCATCATGTCGAGCGCCGCGGTGCCGCCGGCGCAGGTGTAGATGTTGTGGTCGATCTCGAAGAGATCCGCATAGACCTCGACCATCGGAAAGGCCTCGGCGAAGCCGGCGAGATTCTCCCAGTGGATGGCGCATTTGCGCCCGGAGAGGAGCCCCGCGCGGGCAAGAATCCACGCGCCGGTGCACAGGCCGCCGACCGAAATGCCGCGCTGATGGGCTTCCCGGAGATAGGAGAATACCGGCTTGTCCTCATACTCCTCGACGAAGACGCCCGAACAGGCCAGCACCATCGACGGCCGATTGCTCGAGACGAGGTCGCGCCGCTCCGCGTCGAGGGACGAGGAAACGGCGCAGGCGATGCCGTTCGACGCGGCGACGGCAGCACCGTCCGACGAGGCCAGGCGCCAGCGATAGACCTCCCGGCCGACGATGCGATTGGCGATCCTCAGCGGCTCGATCGCGTTCGCAAAAGCGATCATCGAGAAATTCGGGACGAGCAGGAACAGGATCGTCCGCTTCGGACCATCCCCGGTCGCATCGACCATGACGATCTCGCTCGCCGCGCCAGCGTCATCAAAATAGCTCATCGACCCGGCCTTCGACCCAAATCGCGACGATCACCTCGCCTTTGCCCGGCGACGGTGACGAAAATTCGTCGCCTGTGCAATGCAAATGGATAGGTCGTTTCGATGGTGGGCCGAAGGACCGTCAGCAGCCAATCATGCGGTCGTCTCTACGACGGCGAGGGCTATCGCGAGAGCCTGCGATGATTGGCGCGGACCCGCTTCGCATAGGGCCGCAAGCCGGCGCTGACGATGGCATCCATTGGATTGGCACTGCGCCGCCCCGTCATCGCGGCGATTGCAGCCTCGCCGGCGGCCCTGGCGATGGCCGTCTGGACGGCGATCACGGCTTCGGCCGTCGCCACGATCTTTTCGTCGACCATCCGGATCGCCTCGGCCTCGTCCCTGGCGGTGGGCGCCGTCGCCATGGCGAACCAGAGTTGTCCGACGCGGCTTGCGATCACAAAGGGGGACAATGTCGCAAGAGCCACGAATTCGGCAGTGCTTCTGCTTGCCCGGAAGCTTCGAGCGTCGGCAGAGGGATCGACTGGGCTCATACAGCGGACCTCGCATGTCGAGAGGAATTTCAAACCGGCAGAAACAGTCGTCCGCCGAGGGAATTTCCATCGGTCGAAGGCGCGACCTTAGAACAGTTGCAGGACGGCGAAGGCGGCGGCTCCGTAGAATCCCCCGAGAACGACGATGCCGATCACGCCGGTGATCAGCGCAGCGGCGAGCCACAGCCCGTCGCGGGTGCTGATCGCGACGCCGACGAGAGCGACCGATATGCCCGGAATGAGATTGGTCAGCGGAAAGGGGATCGCGACGATCGTCGCCATGATGAAGGAGTACCAGCCGAGGAGCGGCAGGAGGAGGCGTTCCGGCTCCAGCCAGTAACGGTGCCGCGCCAGCCGCTCGATCCGCCGCAGCATCGGGCCGATCTTGTCCATCACAAGCGCGATGCGGTCCGGGCTGAGCCTCATGCGCCCGACGAAATTCGGCAGCCACAGCCGGTGACGTCCGATCGCCAGCTGGAAGGTGAAGAACATCAGCGGTAGGCCGATGAAGAAGGACGCCGGCGGCGGCAGGGGAACGAGGTTCAATCCCCCGAACAGGATGAAGAAGGCACCGAAGGCGCGCGTGTCGAAGGCCTGCGAAAGTTCGCCGATGGTGGGTTCTTCGCGGCGCGTGTGGCTGAACGTGCGAAGGATCGCGGAGATCCGCTTCTGGCGCTTGCCACCTTGCCGGCGGATGGCGCGGCGCAGACTGGAAAAACCACCAGGGGGCACGGACGAGACTCTGTGGTGTGACACTGTAAAAGCTGCCCAACGAGGCGCGGGATGTTGCCGGCCGCTACGAGTCTCCCGAGTTAAACGGATGCATCTCGAACGATCGGCACTGGGCTCACTATGCCCATTCCCCCGTTAAGTCGAGGTTTCCGGCGCCGGTCGGCGATGCAAAGAATCGCGATGTTGCCGAGTCGCCCCCGGAACGACCGGCATCTACTTCCGGGTCAGATCCAGCACTTCGACCGAGTGCGGTGGCATCCGCCGGTGCAGGAAGCGCTCGTCCTCCAGCGTCTCCTCGGCGTCGGCGAGACCGTCGTTCCACCTCGCGTCGACGGAGCGGCGGGAGAATTCGTAGTCCTTGGAATCCCGGCTCGCGGCTTTGCGGCGATTGATCATGTGAACGATCGTGACGCAGGCGTCGTTCGACCGGTCGGCGAGAAGCTTCACGTCCGGATCGTCGGCGAACTCGGCCGGCAGCTTGCGCAGCAGTCGGTGCAGCGCCGCTCGCAACTTGCGCTGCTCCTTCATCATGTCGGTGTTGAGGCGCGTCCGGCTCGAGAAGCGGATGTCCTTTTCCCGTTCGGCGATCTCGGAGATCGTCCGGGGAACGGGACCCGTCGCGCAGAACAGATCAACCTGAAAGACGCACATGTCGTGATGATGGTCGCGTTCGAGGACGTATTGCAGCGGCGTGTTGGAGACGAGGCCGCCGTCCCAATACCACTCGCCCTCGATTTCGATCGGCGGAAAGCCCGGCGGCAGCGCGCCGCTGGCCATGACGTGTTCGGGGCCGATCCGCGTGTCGTTGGTGTCGAAGTAGCGGAAGTTGCCCGTACCGACATTCACCGCACCGAGGCTGACCCGCGTCTCCCCATTGTTCAGCCGGTCGAAGTCGACCAGTCGTTCGAGCGTCGCGCGCAAGGGCCCGGTGTCGTAGTAGCCGACGTTCCCGGGCGTCCCGCCGGGCAAGAGATAGGTCGGCGGAAAGCGCGGTTCGAAGAAACCGGGGATGCCGTAAAGCGCCGTCGAGGCAGCGCTGACCTCGTTGAAGGTCGTCTCCATGAAAAGACCCGGAAGCGGCGCGCCGAAGGTGATGTTGGAAGAAACCTCGTCCCAGAAGCTGCGCAGCGCCCGGGCCTGCTCGCCGGGCTTGTTGCCGGCGATCAGCGCCGCGTTGATCGCGCCGATCGAAATCCCCGCGATCCATTCCGGCCGCGCGCCCCGCCGCTCCATCGCCTCGAACACCCCACCCTGATAGGAGCCGAGCGCGCCTCCGCCCTGGAGGACGAGCACGAGCATTTCGTCGGGCTTGGTGATTGTCGGATCGCTGGTCACCGCCTGAGCCGTCTGATGCTGGTTCATGAACTGGAGCCTTCAATGCCGGTGCGTCTGCGGGATGGCCCGCGCTCGGAGCAACGGACGGCATCAGGTTTTGTTGCACTGCAACAGGGCGAAATTGGTCGCGATCGCCCCGCGGGCGAGACCTGCGGGAACCTCGCAGGCTCGTAGGCGTTAGACTGCCGACCAAGTTGTTTTTCCGGAGTACACCATGACCAGGCGCAGTGTTTTCCTCGTCACTCTTCTCGCCAGTGCCCTGATGCTGTCGGCCTGCGCAAACACGGTTCGCGGCGTCGGTCGCGACGTGGGCAACACCGTCGACGCCACGGGCGCCGCCGTCAACGACGTGGCGCGGTAACCACTTCGGCGCATATCCAGGCGGGAGTGACCGCCAGAATGAGGCCGTCGGCCGACCCCGGCCCGATAGGGCAGTCTCGGCCGGGCCGACCGGTGTAGCCGCGGGTACGTCCCGCGGGTGACCAAGCTTCAACCGTCCGGTATCATCCCTCGGCATATCGTCATGTGCCGAGGGCTCCATGTCCACCTTCTTCAACGCCCTGATGGGGCGACCAGCGATCTTCGCTTTCGTCGTCGTCGCCGCACTTGCGCTTCTACCGGTGGCGGTCTGGCTCGATCTCCGACATTTGTCGGACGTGTCGCTGCGCGAGCAGGCGCAAAGCCTCGATGCGATGATCTCCGACATTCGCGGCTATTACGCCAAGAACGTCGTCGGCCGGATCAATGCCGCCGAGGGCCGCGCGGTCCCAGTGCACAACTATCAGCTGGTTTCCGGCGGGATTCCCATCCCGGCGACGCTGTCGCTCGAACTCGGCGAGGTCATCGGCCGGCGGGGCGAGAACATGCGTTATCGGTTCGTCTCGGATTACGTGTTCAAGTCGCGCGAGCCGCATCCGTTGGACGCGTTCGAGCGCGGGGCCCTCGAGACGTTTCGCGCCGAAGGCACTGACAAGCCGGCGATCATGGCGGTCGGCGGGTCGCTCTTCGACCGCAACATCCGCCTGGCGGCACCGGTCCTGATGGGCGAGGCCTGCGTTGCCTGCCACAACATCCATCCCGAAAGCCCCAAGCGCGACTGGAAAGTCGGCGACGTGCGCGGCCTCCAGGAGGTCGAGATCGCCCAGCCGATCGCCGCCAACATCTTCTCCTTCAAATATCTGCTCGCCTACTTCGCCGGCGCGGGCGTCTTCGGCATCGCCTTCGCATCGATGCAGTGGCGGCAGGCGAAGGTGTTCCAGCGGCTGAACGGCGACCTGGAGGAGGCCAACTCCTTTCTCGCGGCGGTTTCGATGAAGATCTCGAAATATCTCTCGCCGCAGGTCTATCGCAGCATCTTCTCGGGCGAGCGCGACGTCGTCATTTCCACCGAGCGCAAGAAGCTCACCGTGTTCTTCTCCGACATCAAGGATTTCACCGTGACGTCGGAGCGGCTGCAGCCGGAAGAGCTGACCCAACTCCTCAACGAGTATTTCACCGAGATGTCGAAAATCGCCCATGAGCACGGGGCGACGGTCGACAAGTTCATCGGCGACGCGATCCTGGCCTTTTTCGGCGATCCGGAAACCAGGGGCGCCAAGGAGGATGCCCAGGCCTGCGTCAAGATGGCGATCGCCATGCAGCGGCGGATGGCCGCGCTCAACGATGACTGGCGGCGGCGCGGCATCGAAAGGCCGTTCCAGACCCGGATGGGCATCAATACCGGCTATTGTAACGTCGGCAATTTCGGCAGCGAGGATCGTATGGACTATACGATCATCGGCGCCGAGGCGAACCTCGCCGCGCGGCTGGAATCGATCGCCGCGCCCGGTGGCATCGTGCTGAGCTACGAGACCTATGCGCTCGTCACCGATGTGGTGAAGGCGCGGCCGCTCGAGCCGATCTCGTTGAAGGGGATCAGCCGCCAGGTGGTGCCTTATCTGGTGGAAGGATTGATCGACGATGCGCCGGTGGATGCCGGCGAAGTCATCAACGAATATTCCGATGGCGCCCGCATCTTTCTCGATATCGGCCAGGTCAGCGAGCGTGAACGCGAGCGTCTTGCAGGGGTGCTGAAAAAGGCCATGGAGCGGCTGCAAGCGGCTGGGTAGACGGGCCACTGATAAGTCGGTCGGCGCCGACCGCGTCTACCGCGAGTGGGAACGCCTCGCCGAAGAACGGCTCGATGCGATAGCGGTGGTCGTGCGAATGGGCTCGTGAGTCGATCCCGTGGGGTGTTTTTTCCCATTTGTGCGGAGCGATCAGCAACTGCAGGAAGGCGCGCCCGGAGGCGAATGCGAGCAGGACCCAGTAGGCCGGCAGAAGCAAGTAGCGCCGCCGCGGCGGCTTCGTCTCCGCGGAGGCCAGTCCCTGCACGGCCAATACCACGAACAGCGCATAGGCAGCCGCCACGTTTAAGAGGTCGATGGCCGTCAGCGGGCCGAGATCGCGAAACGAGGCGAAGCCGAGTGCGATGGCGCCGAACTGGATGGCGACGAGGCCGAGCAGTAACGGATGGGCGAGCGAGGAAACGAGCATGCCCAGGAACATCAGCTGGAAGGCCAGCATGGTGCCGATGCCGAGTTCGTTCGTCAGCTTCAGCGGTCGGCGCATGTGCAGGAGATAGGTGACGAACCAGCCCTTCATCCATCGTGTGCGCTGGCAATGCCAGACGTGCCAGCGTTCCGGCGCATGTTCGAAGGTCGGCAACGTCAGCGTCCCGATCCGGTAGCCGGCCCGATGGAAGCGGATGCCGAGATCGGCATCCTCGGTGACGTTGTGCGAATCCCAGCCGCCGATCGCCACCAGACTTTCGCGGACGAAATGGTTCGACGTCCCCCCGAGCGGGACGGGCAGGCCCTTCCGCGCCAGCCATGGCAGGAGCCGGCGAAACAGCGCGGCGTACTCCATCGCGAAGAGCGCCGAAAGCCAATGCGCTTCGCCGTTGGTGACGACGAGCGGGGCCTGCAGGCAGGCGAGATTGGCCGGCCCGGTGCGGAACCGCAGATAGGCCTCGCGCAGCTGGCCGGGATCGGGTTCGTCCTCGGCGTCGTAGAGCACCAGGAACTCGCCATGGGCCAGCGGCAGGGCGTGGTTGAGCGCCTTCGGCTTCGTTCGCGGCGCGCCCGGCGGCACCAGCACCAGCGAAAACTGCGGCTTGCCGGCGATCGCGCGGGATACTGCGGCGCTCGTCGCCTCGTCGTCCGCCTCGCAGACCAGCTTGACGTCGAGCCGCGTCTTCGGCCAGTCGAGCGCCTCCAGCGCGGCGACGAGTTTCGGCACCATGGCGGTTTCGTTGTGCAGTGCGACGAGGACGCTGTAGACCGGCACACCCTGCCATCCCTCCTCGAGAACGCCGGGCGCCGGCAGGTCGGTCGCGGAAACCGGCTCCGACCTCGGCGCGATCGCGGCGGGGATGCGGATGGCGAGGCAGGCCATGAAAAACACCGTCCCGGCGCCGTGACCGATCGCCCAGGTCCAACCGGGCAGGAACCATAAGCCGAGGGCAGTCGCCACGAGGGCGGCGACGAAAAAGGCCGCCTGCAGGGGTTCGATCGCGGTGCGGGCGGAAAGCTGCGGCGTTTCGGCCGAAAGGCTCGCACGGGCGGCACGATAGCGTTCGGCCATCGTCTGGCGATCGAGCGCTTGCGCGGCCACCGAGCGGGTGGTGATCCTCGTCATCGACCGCATCTCCGGCAAGCGGGCCAGATAGGCGGCGAAGGCGTCGAGGCTCTCGATGGTCGGACAGACGAAGAGACGGGCGTTCAGCCGGTCGTTGCAGACCTTGACCAGGCGCGGCGGCGGGCGCCCCAGCAGGTCGGCGCCGCCCAGGATCCGGTCGTCCTCACCGATGGTGTCGAAGCGAAGGGCGAGCTGGGCGGCGAGGCATTCGCCGTAGCGCCTCTCGGTCAGCAGGCCGGCAACGATCAGCTCCGCAGCGATGTCGCTGCCGTTGCGCCGCGCCGCGATATTCGCTTCGACCGCATCGATGCGGGAAATCCCCATGGCGTCGAAAAGCTGAAGCTGTCTCGGGCTGAAGGGGGAGCCCAAACGCCATCCGCCATCCAGCCGGGAAGCCCGCTTCGAGGCGGGCTGAGACGGATCTTGGCACGGAGCGCGCTTGCCGGCGCCTCTCAGGGTCGGATAAGGCTGCGCATCGAGGCCGTGAGCGAGATCCAGATTCCCCCACACGTGAGCGCGTCCCATCTTTCCAGGTGCATTCGCGTCAGATGCAATTTCTGGGGATCGTGTTGAAGTTTAACTATTCAGTAAACTAACCAATGGGCGAAAAATTCTTGCGCTGGTTGATTCTCGTCATCGTTTGGCTGCTGGGCGCGGCTGGTCCCTGCTGGAGCGCCGAGGTGGGCGGCGAGAGCGTCGCGACCCCCAATTTCGTCGATCAGCACCAGCGGATCGCCAAGCCGGACCTCGCCGATCGTCAGCGCATCCGCTTCCTGACATCGACGGACTACCCGCCGTTCAATTTCCTCGACGGTGAGGGCCGGCTGACCGGTTTCAACGTCGATCTCGCCCGAGCGATCTGCGAGGAACTGGGCATCCTTGCCCGGTGTCAGATCGAGGCATTGCCGTTCGCGGACGTCGTCCCGGCGCTGAAGCGCGGCGACGGCGAGGCGATCGTCGCGGGCCTGGCGATGAACCCGACGACGCGAGCCGAATTTGCCTTCAGCCAGCCCTATTTCCGTTATCCGGCCCGGTTCGTCACACGCAAGGACCGAGCGATCGAGAGCCCGATCGCCGATCATCTGGCCGACAAGGTGGTCGGCGTGACGCTTGGAAGCGCTCATGCGGCGATGCTCGGTGCCTTCTTTCCGGCAGCCAAGGTGCAGACCTATCCGGATCGGTTTCAGGCGCTGAACGCGATGCGTGACGGCAAGATCGACGCCTTCTTCGGCGACGGGGTCAGCCTGTCCTTCTGGCTGGAGAGCGAAGCCGCCGGCGATTGCTGCGCCTTCGCGGGCGGACCGTTCCTGTCCGACCGGTTTCTCGGCGAGGGGCTCTCGATCGCGGTTCGGCCGGACGATGCGGCCCTCGCCGAGGCGGTGGACTATGCCATCGCCCAACTGGTGGCCAAGGGCCGGATGACCGAGCTGATGCTGCGCTATTTCCCGATCAGCGCCTTTTGACGACGAGCGCGAGCCGGAAGGTCAGAGCTTGCGATAGCGTACCCGCGCCGAATGCTCGATGGCGCCCGCCGTCAGCCGGTCGAGTTCGAAGGCGTCGCGCAGCATTTCGAGCAGCCTGAGTTCCGGCTGGGAGGCCTCGACGTCGGCCGATACGACCTCGACGGCCAGGGCAT
Organism: Jiella pacifica; assembly: GCF_010500815.1. Classification (GTDB taxonomy): domain Bacteria; phylum Pseudomonadota; class Alphaproteobacteria; order Rhizobiales; family Rhizobiaceae; genus Jiella; species Jiella pacifica. Next base: position 31,539 of record NZ_JAAAMG010000008.1, on the reverse strand, counting down.
AGGCGGTCTCGTAGAGCGTTTTCGGGACGGCGGCGCGGACATTCGCGATGATCCGGTCGATGCCGTCGTCCTCGTCGAGCAAATCGCCGCAGTCGTGGGCGATCTCCGCCAGACGGCTTCCGTCGAAGCCTTCGAAGACGGGGAGGGTGGCCAGCAGCACGGTGAATTCCCTCCGCTCGATGCCGCTGATCTGCCCGTCGGCCGCAGCGACGGCAATCATCAGATGGACGAGCGCGTCCTGCGGGTTCATTGCGGCCATGCTTCCTGCTCCTCAAAGGTCGAGTGCGGCCAACCTAGGAGTGGAGGGGGCCTGCCACAAGGGCGAAGGCCGGCCGCAGGCGACTTTGCGGGCGTCCGGGTTTTGTTGACGCCGGACCGGCTTCTTTCTAGACCACTCGCCAGATCGCTCGCTGCCGCCTCCTTGCGACCGCGCGCTCCTTCCTTTCTCGATCTTCTGGAATCTCGAATGCCGACGCCCGCCGACCATGCCGAACCGATGCGCGAGGAGGCGCTCGCCTCGAATGCCTGGCCGTTCGAGGAGGCGCGCAAACTCCTGAAGCGCTTCGAGGCTTCGGGAATGCCGGCGGAGGTGCTGTTCGAGACCGGCTACGGCCCCTCGGGCCTGCCGCATATCGGCACCTTCGGCGAAGTCGCCCGCACCTCGATGGTCCGGCATGCCTTTCGCGTCCTCACCGAGGACGCGGTCGCGACCCGGCTTCTCTGCTTTTCCGACGACATGGACGGGCTGCGCAAGGTGCCGGACAACGTTCCCAACCGCGAGATGATGCTGACCCATCTCGGCAAGCCGCTGTCGCGGGTCCCCGATCCGTTCTCGAACGAATATCCGTCCTTCGCGGCGGCCAACAACGCCAAGCTCCGCCGCTTCCTCGACGGCTTCCGCTTCGACTACGAATTTGCCTCGGCGACCGATTATTACACTGCCGGCCGCTTCGACGAGACGCTGCTGAAAATGCTCGCCGCCTATGACGAGGTGATGGAGATCATCCTGCCGACGCTCGGGCCGGACCGGCGTGCCACCTATTCGCCCTTCCTGCCGGTCCATCCGCAGACCGGCATCGTCCTGCAGGTGCCGATGGTCGAGCGCGATCCAGCCGCCGGCACCATCGCCTATCTCGATCCGGACACCGGCGAGCGGATCGAGACTTCCGTCACCGGCGGCAAGGTGAAGTGCCAGTGGAAGGCCGACTGGGCGCTGCGCTGGGCGGCGCTCGGCGTCGACTATGAAATGGCCGGCAAGGACCTGATCGACAGCGTCACCCTGTCGTCGAAGATCTGCCGGGCCCTCGGCGCGAAGCCGCCGGAGGGCTTCAACTACGAGCTCTTCCTCGACGATAGCGGCCAGAAGATCTCCAAGTCGAAGGGCAACGGCCTGACGATCGACGACTGGCTCGCCTATGCCTCGCCGGAGAGCCTGTCGCTCTACATGTTTCAGAAGCCGAAGACGGCGAAGAAGCTGTATTTCGACGTCATTCCCAAGGCGGTCGACGACTATTACGCCTTCCTCTCGGCCTATCAGCGGCAAGATCAGAAGCAGCGGCTGCAGAACCCGGTCTGGCACATCCACGACGGCAAGCCGCCGTCGCAGGGCATCGCCGTGCCCTTCGCAATGCTGCTCAATCTGGTCTCCGCCTCGAACGCTTCCAACACCGAGACGCTCTGGGGCTTCATCAGCCGCTATGCGCCGGGCACGACGGCCAAGACCGATCCGGAACTCGACCGGCTGGTCGGCTATGCGCTCCGCTACTATGACGACTTCGTCAAGCCGGCGAAGCGTTTCCGCGCGCCGGATGCGGTGGAGCGGGAAGCCTTGGCGGCACTCGATGCCAAGCTCGCCGAACTGCCGGAGGACGCCGACGGCGAGGCGATCCAGAATGCCATGCTCGACGTCGCCCGGCCGATCGAGCGCTACCAGGACCTGAAGAAGAAGGGCCCCGAGGGCGGCCCGGGCGTCTCGGTGGAGTGGTTCCAGGCGCTCTACCAGATCCTGCTCGGCCAGGAGAAAGGGCCGCGTTTCGGCTCCTTCGTGGCGCTCTACGGCATCGGCGAGACCCGCTCGCTGATCCGCCAGGCCCTCGACGGTACGCTCGCCGGCGCGAACTGATGCCCCGGCATCGAGCCGCGCGGCGCTTGAGCGTAAACCCCTTGGCGCCGCTCGAAGACCGGCGCCGGACGATATCATTGGGTTTCGGTCGGCGTGGCGTCGTCGTATTGCCAGACGCCGCGTCGCGCCTTCTTCGCCGCGGCTTGCGCCTCGACATAGGGCCCGCCAGCCGTCGCCTTGCCCCAGCCGTTCTCGACCACCCAGCGGCCGATGTCGTCCCCTGCGACGGTGCAGGCACTGGTCGCCTCGCCGCGCCTGACGCCGAAATCCGGCGGCACGTCGCATTCGATCGACCGGCCGCGCAGGAAGCGGCGCAGCTCGGTGCGCGCCATGACGCCGCAGGGAAAGGCGTCCGCGCCCGTGCCGCAGCGCTGGTCGAGGGGCATGGCCTCCACACCGGGCAGGATGATGACGCCCTGGCGGTAGGCGATGCGCGCGCCGTCGAGGGCGACGGGGCGGGGGAGAAGCTGCGGCTTCGGGGTATCGGCGCGGAGCGATTCGTCCGACAGCGGCGGGCGCGGCGGCAGCCGCTCCAGCGGAGCATCCTTTGCGGTGCTTCCGGGCTCGGCCGAGGTGCCCGGCTCGGGTGAGATGTTGCCGGCACCGGCTCCATCCTCTCCGCCCGCTGACGCGCCTGCCACACTGCCTTGCCGCTCGTCGGCCGCCCTGCGTTCGGCCGCCCGTTCGCGCGCTTCCGATTGCGCCAGCCGGCTGGATCGGACCGCCTCGAAAACGGTACGCGAGCCGTCCTTTTCCGGCGCGAGCCACAGGAGCGGGAGGGTGACGAGGACGAGGCCGGCGAAAACGACGATGACGCGCCGGATATCCTCGACTTGCAAGCCCAACCTCACTGGCTCGCCCAGAGGATGCGTGCCATCCAGTCGATCTCGTCGAGGCGGAAATGCCGGTCGGGATATTCCGGATTGACCGAAGCGAGCTCGATCGTCCGCGCCGTCTGGCGCTGCAGGATCTTCGCCATCACCTCGCCGTCGCGGGTGCGCACCACCACACGGTCGCCGCGGCGCACGGAGGCGCCGGGCGCGACGATGATGACGTCGCCGTCGCGATAGAGCGGCAGCATGGAATTTCCGGCGACCTCCAGCGCATAGGTGGTTTCGTCCGACCGCGCCGGCAGCCGGATCTCGTCCCAGCCCTGGCCGACCGGATAGCCGGCATCGTCGAAGAAGCCGCCGCCGCCGGCCTGGGCGAAGCCGAGCAGCGGCACCGAGACTGCGGCGCGGCGCGCCTGGAGGCCGGCATCGACTGCGCCGCTGCCGGCCATCAGCGTGGTGAATTCCTCGATCGTCGAGCCGGTTGCCTCGATGACCTTGGCGATCGATTCCGTCGAGGGCCAGCGCGGCCTTCCGTCCCCGGCGCTGCGTTTCGAGCGATTGAACGTCGTCGGATCGAGGCCGGCCCGCCGCGCCAGACCGGAGGCCGAAAGGTTGTTGCGCGCGGCGAGCGCGTCGATCGCAGCCCAGATGCGGTCATGGGAAAACATGGCGGAAGATCCGTCGTCAGGCGGCCAAGGAAAATATCCCTCGATTGCTTCATAAAAGCGCATCGTGTCGTTGTCCATAGGAAATGACGGGACGTCAGGAAGGGGCGCGGGATCTTCCCGGGTCGGGCGGGAACGAAGACCGCCCTGCGGCATTTGGCGAGCGCGGGCCACGGCTGGCGAGGATATGCTAATCCTCTTCCGACGAAGGTTCGCGACGGGCGGCCCCGAGTCGCCCGAAAACCGTTCCAATGGAGTCGCAACGAGGTGAGTGAGACGCGGTTCGCCGCCCAGACCAGCGAGGAGATGCGCCATCGGGCGAGCGAGCCGGGCCGCGGCCGCGACGCCGACTTTCCGACCAGAATCCCATGGAAGGGCTGGAAGGACATCGCGGCACGGCTCTACGTCTCGTTCTTCGAAGACCGGGTGATGCTGATCGCCGCCGGCGCCACCTTCTATCTCCTGCTCGCCTTGTTCCCCGCCTTCGCGGTCTTCGTCTCCTTCTACGGCTTCGTCAGCGACCCGACGACGATCAGCGACCACATCGCCTTCATCGGTCAGTTCCTGCCGCAGGCCGGGACGGACCTCCTGGAAGCGCAGCTGACCAATCTCACCGAGCAGAATTCGACGTCCTTGTCCTTCGGCTTCGTCTCCGGCCTGATCTTCGCCATGTGGAGCGCCAACAACGGCATCAAGACGCTGTTCGAGGCGATGAACGTCGCCTATGGCGAGAGCGAGAAGCGCAGCTTCATCCGTCTCAATCTCATCGCCCTCGTCTTCACCCTCGGGGCGATCTTCATCGGCATCGTCCTGATCGCCGTCGTCGGCGTGGTGCCGGCCCTGATGGCGATCTTCGGCCTCAGGACGCTCTCCGAGGCGGTGATCGCCGCGGCCCGGTGGCCGGCGGCCTACCTGCTCATCGTCGCGTCGATCGCGATCATCTACCGCTACGGGCCGAGCCGGAAGCGCGCCCGCTGGCGCTGGGTGACGCTCGGCGCCGTCCTGACGGCGAGCGTCTGGCTCGTCGCATCGATCGGCTTTTCCTGGTATCTCCAGAACTTCGCCAATTACGGCGCCATCTACGGCTCGCTCGGAGCCGTCGTCGGCTTCATGATGTGGGTCTGGATCTCGTCGCTGATCTTCATCATCGGGGCGGAGATCAACGCCGAGATGGAGCACCAGACGGCGGTCGACACCACAGACCCGCCGCCCAAGCCGATCGGCAGGCGCGGCGCGCGGGTCGCCGACACGGTCGGCCGGCGCATCGGCGGATCAAAGGCTTGACGCGGCAGCACTCTTCAGGCTCCCCTTCGACCAGGCGTTGCCAATCTTGGCAGCGCTGCGGCCAGATCGGAGCACCGCATGTCGATCAGCCTGTTCGATCTCTTCAAGATCGGCATCGGACCCTCCTCCTCGCACACGGTCGGGCCGATGTGGGCGGCACGGCGGTTTCTCGACCGGCTCGAGCAGAAGGGCCGCAAGGGGGAGGTCGCCGGCGTCAAGGCGGAACTCTACGGCTCCCTGGCGCTGACCGGCGTCGGCCACGGCACCGACAAGGCGGTGATGCTCGGCCTGCAGGGCATGCGGCCCGACCAGGTCGATCCCGATGCCGCCGAGGTTGCCTATGTCGAGATCTGCCGGACTGGCGAGCTTTCCTTCGACGCCGGCCTAAAAATGCCGTTCCGCGCGGGGGAGGAACTCACCTTTCTCAAGCGCGAGCGCCTGCCGCATCACCCGAACGGCCTGAGATTCAGGGCCTTCGACGAGGCCGGGCAGGAGATCGACCGCGCCGACTACTATTCGGTGGGCGGCGGCTTCGTCCTCTCGGCGGAGGAAGCAAGCAATGAGACTCCGGTCCTAAGGAATGCCGTCGCCCCCTACGAGTTCGCCGATGCCGCCGAAATCCTCGTCCATTGCGACGTGGAGAACTTCGCAATCGCCGATCTCGTCCTCACCAACGAGGAAACCTGGCGCAGCCGCGCCGAGGTGCGGGCGGGCATCCTGTCGATCCGCGACGCGATGATGGCCTCGATCGAGCGCGGCTGTCGGATGGACGGGCTGCTCCCCGGTGGGCTGAAGGTCAAGCGCCGGGCAAAATCGCTCTATGAGGGTCTCGTCCACCGGCCGGAGCGGGCGCTGCGCGATCCGTTGACGACGCTCGACTGGGTCAATCTCTACGCCCTTGCCGTCAACGAGGAGAACGCTGCCGGCGGGCGCGTCGTCACCGCTCCGACCAACGGGGCTGCCGGCGTCATCCCGGCGGTTCTCGCCTATTACGAGAGGTTCATCCCCGGCGCCGACGACGACGGTTCGATCCGCTTCCTGGCGACGACGGCGGCGATCGGCGCCCTCTACAAGCAGAACGCCTCGATCTCGGCGGCCGAGATGGGCTGCCAGGGGGAGGTGGGCGTCGCCTGCTCGATGGCAGCGGCGGGGCTGGCCGCCGTTCTCGGCGGAACGCCGCGCCAGGTCGAGAACGCCGCCGAGATCGCCATGGAGCACAATCTCGGCCTCACCTGCGATCCCATCGGCGGTCTCGTGCAGATCCCCTGCATCGAGCGCAACACCATGGGCGCGGTCAAGGCGATCAACGCCGCGCGCCTGGCGCTGAAGGGCGACGGGACGCATTTTGTCTCGCTCGACCAGGTGATCGAGACGATGCGCCAGACCGGCGAGGACATGAGCGAAAAATACAAGGAGACCGCCCTCGGCGGCCTCGCCGCGAACGTCACCTTGTGTTGAACTTCCGGCGAGGCTTAGCCGCGGTCGCCGGATGCTTCAAAGTTTCCCGCACGCTGGCGGCCAGGGCCCGGGCAGCGATGGCCTGAGCCGGCGTCGCCGTCCGCGCCAGCATGACGATCTGCGAGGCAGGGAGCGCCGGCAGCCCCCATGCGACGTTTGCAGCCGGCAGATCGCCACCCACCATCCGGCCGAGCGGGGCGACGCCGAGACCGGCCCGAACCGCGGCGGCGAGGGCAAGACAGCTTCCGCCGACGAAGGCTTCCCGCCATGGCAGCCCAGCGCGATCGAGGGCCTTTGCCGCGACAGCGCGAACCCCGCAGGGCGGTGGCAGGCTGATGACGGGAATTGGACCGTCCGGCATCGCCCAACCCTCCGGAGCGTGCCAGGCGAGAGGGTCTTCGCCCAAGACTTCGCCTTCGCCGGTGTTCGCCTCCCGGCGGATGATCGCGAGATCGATCGATCCGCCTTCGTAGAGGTGCCGGATGTCGCCAGATTGTCCCAGCCGGACGGTGATCGGCGTACGCGCCGGCAGCGTCGACTGAAGCCGGCGCAGCAGGCCCTCGAAGGCCGTGCCGAGAGCATGGTCGCTGATGCCGAGCGCCAAGGCGGGCGGCTGGTCGTCGTCCCATCTCAGCGCGGCCTCGTGAGCGGCCAACAGGCGGCGCGCCGGGTCGATGAAGGCTGTGCCCGCCTCGGTCAGGCGAACATGCCGGGGACCGCGATCGAGAAGCCGTTTGCCGAGCGCCGCCTCCAGCGACTTGATCCGCTGGCTGACGACGGGCTGGACGGTCCCGGCCGCCTCGGCAGCGCGGGTCAGGTTGCCGTATTCGGCAGCCAGGACGAACAGGCGGACGGATTCCAGATCGAGAGCCATAAAAAATCACTATAGTAGATATTGATTGTCATGCAATTGAGTAATGGCTGACATGTGTCAACATCGGCAACATCAACATGATGAGGAGAATGCCGATGCCGATGATCACCGTGCGCTTCGTCACGCCGACGCCGCGCCCCGAACTGATCCAGCAGATCGCCACCCTTGTGGCGCAGCTCGGGGCGGAAACGCTCGACAAGGATCCGGGCGTGACGGCCGTGCTGGTCGAGCCGGCCGATCCGCAGAACTGGTTCATCGCCGGCAAGCGGCCGACCGATGCGGGGCTGTCGGCGTTCTGGCTCGACATCAAGATTACCGCCGGGACGAACACCAAGGGCGAGACGACGGCCTTCGTGTCGGCGGCCTACGATGGCATGCGAGCGCTGCTCGGGCCGCTGCACGAGGAATGCTACGTCCATGTCCACGCGACCGACGGCGACGCCTATGGCTATGGGGGCCGGACGCAGAACGGCCGGTGGGCGGCAGCCCATCCCGGTTGAAGGGGGATGCTACGAGGAGCGCGGACCGGTCTCCGCGTCCGCTCCTCCTCAGCCCTCCGACCCGCGGGTGATGAACTTTTCGTAGACGTAGCCCTTCTGTCCGCTGGCCGTCTGGACCTCGCACCATCCCTGGCAAGAGACGACCGTCACGGCCTCGTCCTTCGACAGGACGGCGACGATCCTGCCCTCGTTGGTCGGCTCGGCGCGCAGATTGACCGAGGCGGTGGCGCGGCCCTTCGTGACTGCCTCGGGCGTGCCGGTCGCCGCGGGATCTGCGTTCGCTCCGTCGGTCGCGCTTGGCGTTTCGACGACCCCGGCCGCGGATGGCGAGACCGACGCCGGCCCGCCTTCATCCGAGGTGGCGATCAGGATCGAGGGGGAGACCGTAATGAAACTCTTGGCTGGACCGGCCGTTTCGATGCCTGGCAGGGCGGTGCCGGGGGCATCCGCAGTGGCATCATGCGAGGGAGCCGTCGGTGCTGCGGCAGAAGAGATGCTGCCAGTCGTTGCCGGATCGAGGGTGGTCGGGGCTGCTGCCACGATACCTGAGACATCCTCCGGCAGCCGCAAGGCGAGGGCCGCTGCGACGGGATCGATGCGGGTTGCCCCTGCGGGATCAGCCGCCCCGCCGGTCCCGTCTGCCGCCCGCTCGGGCAGGGCGGGGGCGACCTTCCGAAGCGAGGCGGTTTCGAGGAGATTCGGATCTGTAGCCGGCGAGCTGCCGGTTTCGCCCGACTTCGCGATCGTAGCGTTCTGTTCCGCACCATCGGGTCGATCGGAAGGCGCGCCGATGGCGGCGGCTTCCTCGCTTTCGAGCGTCTCGAACATCGAACCGTCGGGTGCGCGGGGCGCGATCGGAGCGCGGACGTCTGTTGTCTCCGTCGGCTCCAAGTCGGCTTGCGGACTGGAGGATGCGGCCACCGACGGAGGCGATGGCTCGTCTTGCATGGCGATCGTGGAAGGTGCGGAAGGGGTCGCGGCCGGCAGCGGCATCTCGCCCGGCAGCGGCGCGTAGGAGGAGAGCGCCAGCGGCACGAGAATGACGGCGGACATCGAGGCCGCGAGAACGAACGCGATGATCGGCCGGTTCCGCAGCCCCGCGGCGAGGCGCGACACCGTCCGCGCGGGGGCGAGTGCCCGCCGCGACCAGGACACCGAAGACCCGCCGGCGCGCATCTGCTGGCGAAAGCGATTGGCCAGCGTGCGTCCCGCCTCGGCCTCGTCGAACGCCTTGCGCCGATCGATCAGCCGGCTGCGGATGGCCTCTTCGCTCGGGCGTTCGCCCTTTCGCCGGTAACCGTCGTCACTGATGCCATCGCCGTCGCGGGACGGCCGATCCCCCGTTTCCATCGATCCCCGTCTCCATGCCTGTTCTCGCCGGCGTCGCCTTCAGGCGGCATGCCGGAGATCGCGGCCTTGCCCGACCGAGTGGCGCGTATCCGATCGGATTTCGCCCTGCACGATCGGTTTCGGCGCATGCCGGATGGCTCGTCCCCACGTGCCCACCCGTCATCCGTTGCAAAGTCCGCGACGAATCCCTTCGTTCGGATTGGAACTGGTAAACATGGCGAACGTCTGACGCCATCCCATTTTGAAACAGGGACGGCATCGGACGGCGGGATCACGGGACGGCGTTTCGCCGCCCCGGTGACGCTCGAAGGTTGCGAGCCTTACGCCGCCTTGGCGGAGGTCCCCTGCGGATCGAACCGCTGGTAGAAGGTTTCGCCCTTTCGGGCCATCTCGCGCAGCAGCGGGGTGGGCGAGAAGCGCTCGCCGAACCTTGCCTCGAGCTTTTCGCACAAGGCGACGAAGGCCTTGGCGCCCATGCCGTCGATGTAGCTGATCGTCCCGCCGGTATAGGGGGCAAAGCCGAAGCCGAAGATCGAGCCGATGTCGGCCTCGCGCGGGTCAGTGACGACGCCTTCCTCCATGGTGCGCGCGGCTTCCAGCGCCATCGTCACCAGGAAGCGCTGCTTCAGCTCCGTAAAATCGATCGTCTCCGGGTCTTTCTGCGCGAACATCTCCTTCAGCCCCGGCCACAGCTTCTTCTTGGCCGGCTTTTCCGGATAGTCGTAGAAGCCCTTGCCCGCCTTGCGGCCGAGCCGCCCGTTCGAGACCATCGTCTCGACCAGCTTGAAATGGCGCGGATCGACGGCGTCCTCACCCATGTCGCGCATCGTCGCCTTCATGATCTTCTGCGACAGATCGACCGCCGTCTCGTCGTTGAGGGCGAGCGGCCCGACCGGCATGCCGGCGAACTTGGCGGCGTTCTCGATCATCGCCGGCGGCACGCCCTCGACCAGCATGTCATAGGCCTCGTTCATGTAGCGAAGCACACAGCGATTGGCGAAGAAGCCGCGCGAGTCATTGACGACGATGGGCGTCTTCTTGATGGCCCGGACGAAATCGAGGGCGACGGCGAGAGCCTTGTCGCCGGTCTTCTCGCCGAGGATCACTTCGGTGAGCGGCATCCGGTCGACCGGCGAGAAGAAGTGGATGCCGATGAAGCGCTGGGGATCGGCGAAAGTTTCTGCGAGGCTGGAGATCGGGATGGTTGAGGTATTAGAGGCGTAGATCGCGTCCTTGGAGAGCACCTCGGCGACCTTCTTCGTCACCTCGGCCTTGACGTCGCGGTCCTCAAACACCGCCTCGATGACGAGACCGGCATCGGCCAACTGGCCATAATCGGTCGTCGCCGTGATACGCGAGACCAGCGCTTCGCCCTTGGCCTCAGCCATCCGGCCCTTCGACACAGCGGCTTCGACGAGCTTCTGCGAATGCGCCTTGCCTTTGTCGGCAGCGGCTTGCTCCTGGTCGATCAGCACCACATCGAGGCCGCCCATGGCGGCGACATACGCGATGCCGGCGCCCATGAATCCGGCGCCGACGACGCCGATCTTCTTCAATTCGCTCGGCGGAACGTCCTTCGGGCGACGGGCACCCTTCGCCAGCGCCTGGGAGGAGACGAAGAGCGAGCGGATCATCATCCGCGCCTCGGTGGTGCGCAGCACTTCGGTGAAGTAGCGCTGCTCGACCTTCAACGCCGTATCCATCGGCAGCAGCAGGCCCTCATAGACGCATTTCACGATCGCCTTGGCTGAGGGGTAGTTGTCGCTGGTCTCCTTGCGATAAAGCGAGGCGACCGCCGGCCACACCTTTGCGCCAGCGGGCGAATAGACCGGGCCGGAGGGAAGCTTGAAGCGGTCCTCGTCCCAGGGCTTCACCGGCGAGACGCCCTTCTTCAGCATCGCCTTGGCGGCCGCAACCAGCTCGCCGTCCTCGACCACGGCGTCGATCAGCCCCATCTTCAGGGCATCCTCCGCCGAAAGGGTCGAACCCTTCATCAGCATCTGCAGCGCACCCTGGGTGTCCATCATCCGGGGCACGCGCTGGGTGCCGCCGGCGCCGGGCAGGATGCCGACCTTCACCTCGGGCAGGCCCATATTGGCCGAGCGCGCGGCGATGCGGCCGTGGCTCGCCAGCGCCAGTTCGAAGCCGCCGCCCATGCATGTGCCGTTGATCGCCGCGACGAAGGGCTTGCCGCAGGTCTCCAGCTTGCGCCAGATCCAGGACATCCGCCCGGCCCGCTCGAACAAGGTGGCGATCGCCGCGTCGTGGTTCTTGTCGACCTCGGCGTAGAACGCCTCGAACATCGCGCTGACCGACTTGAGGTCGGCCCCGCCGGTGAACGAGCCCTTCTTGCCCGAGGTGATCACCGCCCCCTTGATCGCGTCGTCGGCGACGATCTGGTCGATGATCGCGTCGATCTCACCCGTCGCCTCGTCGGTGAAGACGTTCATCGAGCGCCCCGGCATGTCCCAGGTGACGAGGGCGATGCCGTCGGCGTCGGTCTCGACGGTGAAATTCTCGTAAGTCATGGCTGGCTCCCATCCCATTCCTGGCCGAATATTATCCGGCTATCAATTCTCTTACGATTAGAATGTCTTATCGCGCGCAAAGGGGCGACTGTTGAGACAGTTTCAATCTTTGCGAAGCATTTTCAGTCTTGCGAACGAATGCAAGGAAACGCCCGTCATGTCCGCGACTGCCTGCCCCGGCTGCCAGACCTCCAAACCGCTCGACTTCGATTTCTCGATGGCATTTCAGCCGATCATGGATGTGAAGGCCGGGCGCGTCTGGGGCTATGAGGCTCTCGTGCGGGGCGAAGCGGGTGAGGGCGCCTATTCCATTCTGAACCGGGTCGCGGACGACCAGAAGTACCGCTTCGATCAGGCCTGCCGGGTCAAGGCGATCGATCTCGCGGCACGCCTGTTCCCGGATCCTGACCTGCATCTGTCGATCAACTTCCTGCCGAACGCCGTCTACGAACCCGCCGCCTGCCTCAGGGCGACGCTCGCGGCGGCCCGCAAGAGCCGGTTTCCGCTGCAGTCGATCATGTTCGAATTCACCGAATCGGAAGAGATGACCGATGTCGGTCATCTCCAGCGCATCATCGCCGAGTATCGCCGCATGGGCTTCATCACGGCGCTGGACGATTTCGGCGCCGGCTATGCCGGGCTCGGCCTTCTGGCCGACTTCCAGCCCGACCTCATCAAGATCGACATGAAGCTCGTCCGGGACGTCGACACCTCCCGGTCCCGGCAGGTGATCCTGTCGGCGATCCTCTACGTGGCGCGGGAACTCGGCATTACGGTACTGGCCGAAGGCGTCGAGACCGAAGGCGAGTTCGGTGCGCTCAAAGCCGCCGGCGTGAACCTCTTTCAAGGCTACTACTTCGCCAAGCCGGCGTTCGAGGCGCTGCCCAGTCCCAGCATTCAATGCGTCTCCGCCCATTCAGTCAACTCAAGCAGAGCGCCAGCACTATGTCGGTTTGTATGAAAGGTGCGACAGCGTTTCACTAAAAACTTTCGCAGAGAGCCCAAGTCCGTTGAGAATGCTGATCTCCAACTGAGGATCGACCTCAAACCAGGACGAATGGCCAAATGAGTTGGGAAAGCCTAATCCTGAATTGCCGGACCCATGCCAGCGCATAGCCAGACGGCGCTCTTCTGGCTTATAATTTTCATCGCACGTTTCGATTACCGCGACTTCGTAGGTTACCGGACCTCTGCCGTTGTCCCAGTCCTGCAACTTGCTCGAAACGCTGTAGATGAACTTTCCACCACCTCTAATCGTGACTTTCTCAACCGACATTTTCAAACCCTTTCGATGATCGTCGCCGTGCCCATGCCTGCGCCGATGCACAGCGTGACGAGGGCCGTCTGCTTGTCCTGGCGCTCGAGCTCGTCCAGCACTGTGCCGAGGATCATCGCCCCGGTGGCACCCAGGGGATGGCCCATGGCGATGGCGCCGCCATTGACGTTCATGATGGCGTGGTCGATGTCGAACGCCTGCATGTAGCGCAGGACCACGGCGGCGAAGGCCTCGTTCAGCTCGAAGAGGTCGATGTCCTTCAAGGACATGCCCGAACGCTCGAGCAGCTTCTTCGTCACGTCCACCGGGCCGGTCAGCATCAAGGCCGGATCAGAGCCGATATTGGTGAAGGCGCGGATGCGGGCCCGCGGCTTGACGCCGAGCGTCTCGCCGCCGGCCTTCGAGCCGACGAGAACGCCGGCTGCGCCGTCGACGATGCCCGACGAATTGCCGGCATGGTGGACATGGCTGACCGCCTCGATCTCGGGATGAGCCTGGATGCCGACGGTGTCGTAGCCGCCCATCTCGCCGATCTGGGCGAAAGACGCCTTCAGGCTGCCGAGGGACTGCATGTCCGTCGACGGACGCATGTGCTCGTCCTTGTCGAGGATGGTCAGGCCGTTCTGGTCCTTGACCGGAACGACGGACCTTTCGAACCGACCCTCGGTCCACGCCTTGCCGGCGCGCTTCTGGCTCTCGACGGCATAGGCGTCCACGTCGTCGCGGGAAAAGCCGTATTTCGTCGCGATCAGATCGGCCGAGACGCCCTGCGGCATGAAATAGGCCGGAATGCCGACGGAGGGGTCCATGACCCAGGCGCCGCCGGACATGCCCATGCCGACGCGTGACATCGATTCGACGCCGCCGGCGATGACGAGATCGTCGGCGCCCTGCGCGACCTTGGCGGCCGCCAGGTTCACCGCGTCGAGACCGGAGGCGCAGAAGCGGGAGATCTGCATGCCGGGCGCCGCGAAGGCGTAGCCAGCCTCGAAGGCGGCGGCTTTCGGAATGACGCTGCCGGCCTCGCCGACCGGGTCGACGCAGCCGAAGATGATGTCGTCCACCGTGGCGGTGTCGATGCCGTTGCGGTCTCTCAGAGCTTCGAGGACCTTGGCGCCGAGACGGACCGCCGGTACTTCGTGCAGCGCGCCGTCCTTCTTGCCGCGCCCGCGCGGGGTGCGGACGTGATCGTAGATGTAGGCCTCGGCCATGAGCGTTGCCTCCTCTCCCATGATCCTGCCGCGGTGGCCGCCTGGAAGGGCGAAGCATCCGCAGTCTCTAGCTTCGCCGAGTTTATGACTTGCATTGACGTAAACGTCAATTGTTCCGCCGCGGCAAGGCGGCAATTCCGCTCGCGAGGAAGGCTGACGCTCGGCCTCGCGGATTAAGCGCGGGAAGGCAAGGCAACTGCAAGAGCAGCCGGGGAAATGGTCGACGGGCGGGCCGCTTTGAGGGCCGCCCCTCGGCGCCGCGGTAGCTGCCCGCTGCGTCCACTAATCGGGTGAGGCGCCGGCCGGTGGCCGGCGCGATGCGAACCTGGCCGCATCCCCGCAATGCGCCGCGGTGGCGCTTGCGTCACTCGGCGGCTTGCTGCTGCAAACGGCTGCGTGCGAAGTCGATCGTCTTGTCCATTGCCGCGATGGACTCCTCGATCTCCCGCTTTTGCTCGAGCAGAATGTGCCGCTGTTCTTCAAACCGTTCGAGAGAAACTTCCAGCTGCTTCTGCTTGCCGTTCGGCTGATGATAGAGCTCGATGAGCTGCTTGGCCTCTGTCAGCGAAAAACCCAGCATCTTGGCTAGGAGGATGAGCCGGAGGCGCGCGCGGTCGCGGCGGCTGTAGAGGCGCGTCGTGCCGCGACGTGCCGGCGCCAGAAGGCCGCGGTCTTCGTAAAAACGCAGCGTTCTCAAGGTGACGCCGAATTCCTGGGAGAGGTCGCCGATCCTGAAGGTCTCCTTGTCGGCGTTTGGGTCTCCGGCGAGGCCCAGGAGAAAGTCGATGTCGACTTGGGATTCTTCTTCTTCCGGCCTTTCGACCGCTGATGGTTTAGACATTGCGAAATTCCATTTTTGCCCCGAGACCCGGGTCCACCTGCCGATAAGCAAGCCCCGGGTCCCTACCTAGAGGAATATGGATCGAATTGCGGCTCTTCAAAGACAGATTTGTTACGGAGGGTGACGGAATCCAGCTTCAAACCGGCTTGCCGGTCTAATCGCTAACAAGGCGTGTGTGGATCGTCACGGCGGCATCGGTCGGAAAGCGGCTGGTTTTGCGGGCGGTAGCAAGACGAAACGCGATGCGAGCCGAGGGGGGGGCCATAGGGCCCGAAGCCCCGAAGAAGCGGGAAGTGCGGGACATGGCCGACCAAAGAGGGATGGAAGCAGGCAGGCGCCAGGCGTCGGACGAAACGTCCTCGCTCGAATCGCTGAGCCGGACTCTCGAACAGCTCGAATCCCGCCTATCGAAATTGACCGCCAGTCATGCGCGTGCCGCCGCCGATCTGCGACAACACGAAACCGAGACGCCGCTTCCGGCCCCGGCGGCCGAATCGCCGTCCGGCCCGGTGGACGTGCGAAAGGTCGCGGGTGCCGGGCGCCAGTCGCCGCGCAGCGACCTGGCCCAGGCCGTCTCGGAAATCGTCATGCGCCAGCGCACCTTGAACCGGACGCCTCCCGCTTCGGCCGCCTCCGGCGCGACGCGGACGGATGCGCAGGCGGAGAGCGTGAGCCGGCCTGCCGAACGGCGCGAGCGGGTGGCCCGGCTGCCGGTCGCCGAGGGAGCGGCCGCCGCCCGGCTGGCGGCGCGGCCGGCGTTGCCGACCGGACCTAGCATCACCGAACAGCTGGAGCGGCTGCGGGAGGAGTTGCGCGCCGACATGGCGAAGAGCTTCCAGCCGCGCTTCGACGACATGCGCGCGGCGGTGGACGAACTGCGCCGGATGATCGCCGACCGGGCCAGCAGCGACAGGATCGACGCCGAAATCGCCCGGGTTCACGAGGGCCTGGCGCAGATGGCGACGAGCGGCGCCGACGAGCACGGCGTCAAGGGGCTGCGCACGGAACTCGACTCGATCAAGTCGCTGGTGAGGGACCTCGCCCGCGAGGAGAGCCTCAAGCTCGCCGACGAGAAGTGGGACGGCATCCGTCAGTCGATGGACGACCGCGATGCCGCCTCCACCACCGAGCGCCGGGACATCAAGGACGAACTGGAGCGGCTGCGGCAGTCGCTGGGCGGCCTTGCCAGCGAAGAACACATCAAGGCCGTCGAGCGCCGCTGGGACGAGTTCGAGACCCGCTATCTCGACAAGCCGGAGCGGTCCGAGGGGCCGGATCTCACCGAGCTCCTGAAGTCGGAGATGGCGAGCCTTCGCGACAAGCTGGAGACGCTGGCTTCCGAGCAATCGGTCAAGGCCGTGGAGGAGCGCTGGGGCTCGCTCGAGGAGCGCTTCGCCTCGCGGGCGATCGAAGAGAACATCGAGGCTATGGCGGGCCGCATGGAGCAGCTCGAGAAGGCCCTGAGTAAACTGCCCGACAGTTTCGCGCTGGGCCCGATCGAGGCGCGCCTCCAGGCCTTGTCGGACGGGCTGGAAACCCTGGGAAAAGCTTACGAACGCGAGGGCGACGACGCCAATTTCCAGGCGCTGGAAGAGCGTCTCGACGAGATTTCGCGGGCCATCGTCGCCGCCGCTACCAAGGCGCCGCCCGTCGACATGTCGCCGGTCGAGCGGGTCGAGGCGCGGCTGCAGTCGCTGCAGACCCGTGTCGACAGCCTCGGCGAGGCCGATGTCGAGGCGATGTCGGCGCGGATCGCCGAGCTCGCCGATCGGATCGAGACCCTGTCCAACGGCCCTGCCATCGCCGCTCTCGGCGAGCGGATCGAGACCTTCTCGACGCAACTCGATGCGCTCGCCAATCTCGGCGTCGCGCCCGGCCACGACGTCGGCGCGATCGAGGCGCGGCTCGCCAGCCTGCACGAGCGGCTGGAGGCGATGGCCGCCCCGGGGCTCGATCCGGAGATCGTATCGGCGCTCGAGACGCAGATCTCTCGTCTGTCGGAGCGGATCGCCGACGTCGGCAGCGCCGGCGCTCTCGCCGATCCCGAACTCGACGAGCGCCTCGCGACCATCGAATTCCGCATCGAGGAGAACCGCGAGGCGATCCTGGAATCGGCGCAGGCCGCTGCCGACGCCGCCGTCCGCCGGATGATGGAGGAAGGCGAGGGGCAGCAGGGCGCCTATGTCGAGCAGCTCGCCGGCGATCTGCGCGCGCTCCAGGAAATGTCCCGCGCCAGCGGCGAGCAGAGCCAGTCGTTTTACGAGGCGATGCACGCGACGCTCCTGAAGCTCGTCGATCGCATCGACCGGCTCGACGCCGAGATCGTCGGCGGACGGCAGAACGACGTGGCGGATGCCTTCGACGAGACGCCGTTCGTCGAGGAGGCTCCGCGCGGTCTTCGCGCCATGCTGAGGCGCCGCACCGGCAGGGTCGCCGAGACGGCCGCGCCGCGGGACGAGCGGCCCGAATATTGGCAGGAGCCGGAGTTTGCCGCCGACCCGTCGCATGCCGTCGCCGGCCACGCCGCCGATGATGGCGAGGACGAGGCTGAAGACGATTCCGGCGCCTTCGCCGCCAGCGACGCCAACCGGCCCTTGGCCGTCGGCTCGGGCCAGCCCGACATCGTTTCGTTGATCGAGCGTGTGCGGGCTCAGCAGGCGGGGCGGGCCAGCGAGGACGATACCGGCAAGGCCGACTTCATCGCCGCCGCCCGCCGGGCGGCACTGGCCGCGGCGGCGGAAGCCGACGCCATGCGCAACGCTTCGGAGGTCGACGACGACACCGCCGACGAAGAGGGCTTCGTCGCCAAGGTCCGGCGCCGCCGCAAGCCGATCCTTCTGGCGGTCAGCGCCATCCTCTTGGCCGTTCTCGCCAGCCAGATGGCGCCGCGGCTGTTTTCCGCCACCGTCTCCCCCGATCCGGCCATGCAGGACGACCTCGCGATCGACCGGAACGACGGACGGACCGGCGAGCCCGCACCGCGCCGCGCCGCCGAGATGGCCCCGGCCGCGCAGGGCGTTGCCGCCCCCTTGGAACGCGCCGACGATACCACCGCCACCGCGCCCCCGGTCGTCGATGGCATCGCGATACCTTCGGTGCCCGCAACGGACCGGGCCCCGAAGGTCGGCTTCTCGCTGAATGACGGCCCGCGCCGGTCGGGCTTTGCCGACACCGCAAATTCCTCAAGCGTCGCCGCTGCAGAGCCGGCGTTGGCATCCGTGCAGGCCGCGCCGGGTTCGGGCGAGGCTGCTGCGCCGGCAGGGCCGGAAGCCGCCGGCAGCCAGCCGCAGGCAGCCGGCGCGATCGCGTCGGTCCAGCCGCAGGCGGTGGTGCCCGCCGATCTTCCCTCGATCCCGGAGGGCCTTGCAACCGAGCCGCTGACGAACGCTGCCAAGGCGGGCGATCCGAAGGCGCTGTTCGAGATCGGTCTGCGGCTGATGGAGGGCCGCGTCGGCGAGCCGGATCCGAAGGCGGCGGTAGACTGGTTCGAGCTTGCGGCCGCGCGCGGTTTCGCACCGGCCGAATACAGCCTCGGGACGCTCTACGAGAAGGGCAACGGCGTCGACCGCGATCTCGCCAAGGCACGCGACGCGTATCTGGCCGCCGCCGGCAGCGGCAACGTGCGCGCCATGCACAACCTGGCGGTCCTGTACGCCACCGGCATCGACGGCAAGTCGGATCCCGCGCAGGCCGCCCAGTGGTTCGAGAAGGCGGCAAGCTACGGCATGCCGGACAGCCAGTACAATCTCGGCATTCTCTATGCCCGCGGCGCCGGGGTCGATCAGGACCTCGCCAAGTCCTACAAGTGGTTCTCGATCGTCGCGGCCAATGGCGACGCCGATGCCGCGGCAAAGCGCGACGAGATCAGGAACGGCCTCACGCCGTCGCAGTTGAAGACCGTCGATGGCCAGATCGCCGGATTCGAGCCTCTGGAGCGAAACGACGCGGCCAACACGGTCGACGTCCCCCAGGAATGGATGGGGAAGTCGGAATCGACCGTGACGTCCTCGATCGACATGACCCGGGCGATCCGGAACATCCAGGCCATCCTGATCAAGATCGGCTACGATCCGGGGGCGCCGGACGGCGTCATCGGCGCCAAGACGACCCAGGCGATCAAGGCCTTCCAGAAGGATGCCGGAATCGAGGCCACCGGCAAGGTCGACGAAACGCTGATCCGCAAGCTCCTGGAGCGCAAGGACGGCTGATGCCATCTGCGCGCCACGTCACGAGATCGACGGGGGCGTTTCGGCATTTGACACTCGCCGGGCTTCGGGCGAGAACGATTGGATACACCGCGCTGCGGAATCTCGAAAAATCCATCGGCCGAGCCCCGTGAATCTGTACCTGCCGATCGCGGAAATTTCGCTCAACGTCTTTGTCCTCGTCGGCATGGGCGCGGCAGTCGGATTCATCTCCGGCCTGTTCGGCGTGGGCGGCGGCTTTCTGATCACGCCGCTGCTGATCTTCTACAACATTCCGCCGGCGGTGGCGGTCGCGACCGGGGCGAACCAGGTCATCGCGGCGTCGTTCTCGGGCGCTCTCGCCCATTATCGTCGCGGCACGGTGGATCTGCGCCTGGGGACTGTGCTGCTCATCGGCGGCCTGTTCGGCTCGCTGGCCGGCGTCCTGTTGTTCACGCTGCTTCGACGGCTCGGCCAGCTCGATCTCGTCGTTTCGCTTCTCTACGTCGTCTTCCTGGGCGGCATCGGCGGGCTGATGCTGGTCGAGAGCGTCCAGTCGATCCTCAAGTCCCGGTCGCAGGGCAGCGGCGAAGTCCGCCGGCCCGGGCAGCACAGCTGGGTGCACGGCCTGCCGCTGAAAATGCGGTTTCATCGCTCCAAGCTCTACGTGTCGATCATTCCGGTGCTGCTGCTCGGCTTCCTGATCGGCATTCTCGCCGGCATCATGGGCGTCGGCGGCGGCTTCATCGCGGTGCCGGCGATGATCTATCTCCTCAGGGTGCCGACCAGCGTCGTCATCGGCACGTCGCTCTTCCAGATCATCTTCACCGCCGCCGCGACGACCATCCTGCAGGCCGCGACCAACCGCACGGTCGACGTGGTCCTCGCCTTTCTCCTGATGCTCGGGGGCGTCATCGGCGCGCAGTTCGGCACCCAGGCCGGGCGCAAGCTGCGCGGCGACCAGTTGCGGGCGCTTTTGGCCCTCCTGGTCCTCGCCGTCGGGCTGCGCCTCGGCTACGAACTCGTCGTCACGCCGGTCGAGCGGTTCACCATCACGCTGCCGACGGGAGAGATCGGATGAGGGGCGGGAGGCGGCGAAACCGGTCGTTCACGCTGAAAGGCCTCGCGATCGCCGCCGGCTGTCTGGCACTGACGGTTTCCGGAAGTTTCGCGCAGGAGGGCATCGAAACCTTCGAGATTGGTCTGTCCACCAACACGATCTCGATCAGCTCCGATTTCACCGGTGCAAGGCTGGTCGTCTTCGGCGCGCTCGACAATGCGGATGCGAAGCTCCTCAGGCAGCAGCGCTACGACATCGTCGTCGTCCTGGTCGGACCGCGAAGCCCGGCCGTGGTGCGTGAGAAGGAGCGAACCTTCGGGCTGTGGATCAACCGCGGCTCGGAGACCTTCGACGCTGTGCCGGGCTCCTACGCCCTTGCGGCGACCCGGCCCCTCGCCGACATCGCGCGGCAGGAATTGCGCCAGCGCCTGTCGCTCGGCATCGCCGATCTGAGGCTGGACAGCGCGACGACGACCGGAGCGTTCGGCCAGCCGGCGCCGGAAAAGCCGGAAGAGGCGAAGGGCCAGGTGAATGTCAGCCTTGCCGAACGTCGCGCCAAGGCGGCCCAGGACGCCGGTGCAAGTCCGCCGGGCGCGGACATCGTCACCGTCGACGACTATGCCGAGGCGCTGAAGCGCATCCGCCAGGCGAAGGGCCTCTACAATCAGAGCGTCGGCGCCGTCCAGTTCGTCAGTCCGACGCTGTTTCGCGCCGACCTCTATCTGCCGGCCGACCTGCCGACGGGCACGCACATGGCGCGGGCCTATCTGTTTCGCAGTGGCGTCTTCATCCGTGAGAGTTCTGAACCGCTTTATGTGCGCAAATCCGGCTTCGAGAGCTATATCGACGACATGGCGACCCGCTACGGCGCCCTCTACGGCGTCGCGGCCGTTCTTCTCGCGATCTTCACCGGCTGGTTCGGGCGCCTGGTCTTCAAGCGTGACTGAACGGTCGGCGCACTGCGCCCGATGATGACCCGCGGCCACGACCGCCTATCTTCCATCCGATGACAAAGACAGACGACGGCGACCTCGATTTGGAACAGCCCAACGCCGCCCCGGCGCCCGGCAACCGCCGGCGCAACGACCATCGCCCTGACCATAGGCGATCGGCCTGGGTGCTGGCGCTTCTGGGCCTCGTGCCCTTCGTGATCATGACCGGCCTGCTCGCCTATGCCGGCCGGGACTTCATCGCCTATCCGCAATTGATCCTGGCGCTCGCCGGCTATTCGGCGACGATCCTGGCTTTTCTCGGCGGCATCCGCTGGGGCTTTTCGCTCGCCCCGGCCCATCAGGGGATCGGAACGCTCGTCGCCTCGGTCGTCCCGTCGCTGCTCGGCTGGGTGCTTCTGTTCGCGCCGAGCCCCTATGTCTTTGCCGGTTTTGCACTGGGCTTTGCAGCGACCGGCGCATGGGACGTCCTCTCGGCGAGGCGCGGCGAACTGCCGGGCTGGTTCGGCCGGCTGCGGCTGGTTCTCTCCGGCATCGTCACGCTCTGCCAGATCGTCGCTTTCGCCTGCACCTGGGCGTGAGAGCTCACTGCGGAGCGCGCCGGACGCAGCATCACCCCCTCGCGAGCGATCCAAACCGCACGGGATAGATGCCCGCATGACCGATCATGCACGCGAGCGCCCGCGGCATGTCGAACAACCCGTGAAACGCCCGGTCGAGGACGTTCAGCCCGCCGGTGGTGACGCCAAAGGAAGGCAGGATCATCCGGGCGCCGTCGGTGGCGAAACAGGCGCGGCGTGAGCCGCGGCCGGCAAGCCGCGCCACCGGGTGGAGATGGCCCGAAACCTCGCCGCGGCGAAGCCCGGCGCTGGGCTCGTGGCGGAAGGCGAGGGCGCCGATCGTCATTTCCAGAAGCGTCTCGCCGCCGATGCCCTGCGGCGGCTCGGGATCGTGATTGCCGGCGATCCAGACCCAGTCACGCCCGCGCATGAGGCCTGCCAGCGTGTCGCGCTCGCTGGCCGGCATCAGCGCCGCGCCCTTGCGATCATGGAAGGAATCGCCGAGGCAGACGACGCGGGCAGGGGAATAGCGATCGAGGCAAAGGGCAAGCAGCGAAAGCGTCGCCGCCGTGTCGTAGGGCGGCAGGAACATGCCGCGCCGGGCAAAGGCTGCGCCTTTTTCCAGATGCAGGTCGGAGACGACGAGGCAGTCTTCGGCCGGCAGGTAAAGGACGCCGGACGGATCGCAGGCCACCCGCTCCCCCGCCAGCGCGATTTCCAGCGCCGCGCATTCGCCCTGCGATCGCCGCCGCGCCAAAGCATTCATCGCCCGCATGTCTCGCTGCTTGATTCGCGTTTCGTTCCCATTTGGCCGAGATGACGGGCGGATGGCAAGGGTGGGCGCGCGACTTCGCTGCGGCAGGAGGGCGCAGAGACAGACCTCGCCGGCATGGGACAGAGCGTAGGCGTGGGGCTGCAACGTCACCGCTTCGTCATCCTGGCCCGAGCCGGGGTCCCGGCGCGGCGATGATGGCGATCATTCCGGATCGGCCGGCGCCTCCAGTCGCAGCCACTCGTACCCATAGGCCCCGAGCCGCAGCGTCAGCCCGTCGCCCGTCCGGTCGATGTCGATGCCAGCCCGCAGCACCGGGCGGACTTCGCAACCCTCGATCAGCGGTGTGATTTCCACGGTTTGCGGCTCGTCGGACAGGTTGTGCAGCGTCACCAGCCGGTTGCCGCGCCAGGAATAGCGCAGGGCGATGACCGACGGCCCGTCGATGTCGAGCACTTCGGCTCGGCTCCAGCCGATCTCCGGGCAACTGCGCCGCGCCCGGATCAGCCGCTGCACCGTTGCAAACAGCGAGGTCGGGTCGATCCGCTGCGCGTCGGCATTGACGTGGGCATAGCCGAACGGCCCATCCGTCACGGGGGTGCGGACGCAGTCTTCCGGCCTGGCGGAGGAGAAACCACCCGAGCGCTTGTCGGACCACTGCATCGGCGTGCGGACCGCGTTGCGCTCGGGCAGGTCGAGATTGTCGCCCATGCCGATCTCGTCGCCATACCAGATCACCGGCGTTCCCGGCAGCGACAGCATCAGGGAGAACGCCATGGCGATCCGCCGCTCGTCGCCGCCAAGCATCGCCGCGAGCCGCCTTCTGATGCCGCGATCGTAGATCTGCATCGACTTTTCCGGCCCGAAGGCGGCGAAGACCGCCCCGCGCTCCTCATCCTCCAGTCGGCCGAGATCGATCTCGTCGTGATTGCGCAGGAAGGTCGCCCATTGCGTCGTCTCGGGGATCTCCGGCAGTGCCTTCAAAAAGTCGCGCACCGGCACCGCCTCGCGCCTCGCCAGCGCCAGGAACAGCTTCTGGTTCAGGGGGAAATTGAAGACGACGTTCAACCGGTCGTCATTGCCGAAATAGTCGCCCGCTTGGTCCATCGGGATGTTCGCCTCGGCGAGCAGGATCGCCTCGGCCCGCCGCCAGGAGAGGAACCGGCGGATCTGGCCGAGATAGCCATAGGGAGACTGCCCGTCGTCCGGCCCCTGGAGATCCTCGAGGATGAACGGCACCGCATCGACGCGAAAGCCCGAGACGCCCAGCGCCAGCCAGAAGCCGATGATCCGCTCGATCTCTTCGCGCACGGCGGGGTTGGCGATGTTGAGATCGGCCTGGTGCTTGTAGAAGCGGTGGAAATAATAGGCTTGGCGCTTGCGGTCGTAGGTCCATGTGGATTCCTGCACGCCGGGAAAGATCACGCCCTTTTCGGCGTCGGCGGGTTTTTCGTCCTTCCACAGATACCAGTCGCGATATTTCGGATGGCCCTCGCGGCTTTTCTGAAACCATGGATGCTCGATCGAAGTGTGGTTGACCACGAGGTCGACCATGATCTTCAGGCCGCGATCCTTGGCGGCCTGGGCGAATTCGACAAAATGGCCCAGATTGCCGAGCCGCGGATCGACCGAATAGTAGTCGGTGATGTCGTAGCCGTTGTCCTTGTCCGGCGAGGGGTAGAAGGGCAACAGCCAGATCGTGTCGCAGCCGAGCGCCTCGATATGGTCGAGCCGGTCGGCCAGCCCCTGGAAGTCGCCGACGCCGTCGCCGTCGGAATCCATGAAGGCATCGACGTCGAGACAGTAGATGACGGCGTTCTTGTACCAGAGATTATACATGGCTTAGGGCTCCTGGGCGGGTCGCCCGGGAGCTAGGGCGTTGAACGATAAGGGCGAGTGACCGTCCCGCGGCTCAGCCGCCGGGCTCACCCATCGCCAGCGCGATCATCGCCTCCCGCGAGGCGTCGCGCAGATCGGCGTCGCGGGCCTCGCCGACGACGCTCTCGCGGCCGATTTCCAGCATCACCGGCACGGCCAGCGGCGAGATCTGGTCGAGATCGATGTGGACGATGTGGTGCTTGACGCGGGCGAGGAGATCCGAGACGCGGGAAACGTCTAAAAGCCCGGTCGCGGCATCCGCCCAGGTCGCCTGCATCAGGATGTGATCAGGCTCGTGGGCGCGCAGGACGTCATAGACGAGGTCGGACGAGACGGTGACCTGCCGTCCGGTCTTCTCCTGGCCCGGATGGCGCTTTTCGATCAGACCGGAAATGACCGCGCATTGCCGGAAGCTGCGCTTCAGGAGCCATGAATCGGCCATCCAGCTTTCCAGATCGTCGCCCAGCATGTCCTCGTCGAAGAGGGCGTCGAGGGAGAGCGATCCGCCTGCGATCATCTCGCCTATGTCCCGCCGGCCCCAGATCGAGATCGAATAATCCGTCGCAACGAAGCCGAGCGGCATCGCCCGTGCGCGCTCGAGGCGCCGGGTGAGCAGCATGCCGAGGGTCTGGTGGGCGAGGCGACCTTCGAACGGGTAAAGCACCATGTGAAACATCCGGCCGTTCGGAAAGGTCTCGACCAGGAGGTCGTTCGGGCCCGGAATGACCGACTTCAGCTTCTGGAGCGACAGCCAGTCGCGCACCTGGTCCGGCAGCGCCGACCAGCGGGCGGGGTCGGCCAGCATCGCCCGCACTTCCTTGGCGAGGTACGTGGTCAGCGGAAACTTCGAGCCGCCGTAATAGGGCACCTTCGGCTCTTCGCTGGCCGCCTTGGTGACGAGGCACGACGTCTCGTGGATCCCCTCGAAGCGCAGCACCTCGCCGGCGAAGAGAAAGGTGTCGCCGGGCGAGAGCGTCTCCAGGAACGCCTCCTCGATCTTGCCGAGCGCCCGGCCGCCGCGGGCAATCGCCGAGGCCGTGCGGCGCCGGATCATCCGGATCTCCAGCATCGGTGCTTCGATAATGGTGCCGGCATTCATCCGGTACTGCTGCGCGAAGCGCGGATGGGTGAGCCGCCAGGTGCCGTCCGCGGTCAGCCTGATCTTGGCATAGCGCTCATAGACCTTCAGCGCATAGCCGCCGGTGGCGACGAATTCGACGATCCGCTCGAAGGTCTCGCGGGCAAGGCTCGCATAGGGCGCCGCTGACGTGACTTCTTCATAGAGATCTTCGGTCCGGAACGGTGCCGCCACGGCCATACCAAGGACGTGCTGGGCCAGCACGTCGAGCGCGCCGTCCCGCAGCGGCGGCGTATCCTGATGCCCCAGATAGTTGGCGTCGAGCGCCGCCCGGCACTCCATCACCTCGAAGCGGTTGGCCGGCACGAGGATCGCCTTGGACGGCTCGTCCATCCGGTGGTTCGCCCGGCCGATCCTCTGCGCCAGCCGCGAGGCACCTTTTGGCGCGCCCACGTGGATGACGAGATCGACGTCGCCCCAGTCGATGCCAAGATCGAGCGTCGAGGTGGCCACGACGGCGCGCAGTTCGTTCCGCGCCATCGCCGCCTCGACCTTGCGCCGCTGCCCGACGTCGAGCGAGCCATGATGCAGCGCGATCGGCAGCGTGTCGTCGTTGATACGCCAAAGCTCCTGGAAGAGGAGCTCCGCCTGGCTGCGGGTGTTGACGAAGAGCAGCGTCGTCTTGTGCGCCTTGATCGCCTCGTAGATCTCCGGCAGCGCATAGCGCGCCGTATGCCCCTGCCAGGGCACCCGCTCCTCGGATTCGAGGATGGAGATGTCGGGCTTCGCCCCGCCCTCGACAGTGATGAGATCGGCTTCCGGAGCCGCCCCAGGCGTCTGCGCCACCAGCCAGCGGCAGAGCTCCGCCGGCTCGGAGACCGTCGCCGACAGGCCTATTGTCTGGAGCTCCGGCCTGAGCTTGCGCAGCCGCGCCAGGCCGAGCGCCAGGAGATGCCCGCGCTTCGACGTGACGAGCGAATGCAATTCGTCGAAGACGACGTAGCGAAGGTCGGAAAAGAAGTCCGCCGCGTCCTTGCCGGCGATCAGCAGCGCCAGCTGCTCGGGGGTGGTGAGCAGGATGTCCGGCGGCTTCAGCTTCTGGCGCTGCCGGCGGACCTGCGACGTGTCGCCGGTGCGGGTCTCCATCGTGACGGCAAGCCCGATCTCCTCGACCGGGCGCTCCAGATTGCGGGCGATGTCCGTCGCCAGCGCCTTCAGCGGCGAGATGTAGAGCGTGTGCACCCCCCGCGGCCGCTCGCCGGGCTTGCGGCGCCTTCGCCGCGACAGATCGACCAGCGCCGGCAGGAACCCCGCCAGCGTCTTGCCCGCCCCGGTCGGCGCGATCAACAGCACCGAAGCGCCGGTCTCCGCCTTCGACAGCAGCTCCAGCTGATGCGGCCGCGGCGCCCAGCCATGCTGCGCGAACCACCGGAGGAATGGCTCCGGCAGGTGGATGGGGGCGCTGTCGGGCGCAATGAGGCCGAGCGCAAAAGGGGAGGGATGAGCGGTCACGGGGATGAAGTAGGAGCGGCGCCGGCGATGCGCCAGCGCGGCGCTCGCCGAAATCGGAGGATGACGGTCACCGCCGCTTCGACACTAAAGCAAAGCCGATGCCGAGGATGACGAGGCTGCCGGCGACGGCGAAGCGGGCCGTCAGCGGCTCGCCCAGGAACAGCACCGCGCCGACGGCGGCGATCACCGGCACCGAGAGCTGGACGATCGCCGCGGCGAGCGCTGTCAAGCCCGCCAGCGCCCGGTACCACAAGATGTAGCCGAGAGCCGAGGTGACGGCGCCGGAGAGGCAGGCGATGAGGGCACCTTCGAGGGTGATCACACCACCGAAGAGGGAGCCGGCAGGTCCCCGCGCGGCGAGAATGGAGGCGGCCAGCAGCGGCAGAGCGAGGGGGACGGCATAGATGAAGTTGCCGGCCGTCGCCGCCACGGGATCGCGGGCGCCGCGACCTTTAAGCGAATAGACGCCCCAGGCGATGCCGGACGCGACCATCATCGACAGCCCCAGCGGATCCGGCCGCGTCAGCCCCGGCGCGAGCCACCAGACGAAGGCGCCGAAGGCCAGCGCCAGGCCCGCCGCTTCGCGCGGGCTCGGGCGTTCGCCGCGGGCAACACCAACGGCGATCATCGTCGCCTGGACGGAGGCGAAGAGAATCAGCGCGCCGACCGCGGCGCCGAGCCTGAGATAGGCGAGGGAGAAGAACAGCGCGTAGGCGGAAAGCGCCAGCGTCGCGACCAGGCTGCCCTCGAGTCTTGCCGGAGGAGCGCTCGCCACCGCTGCATCGCTGCCTCGCCGGCCCCGCGGCGATTGCGCGGCGAGACGAGGCGCAAAGACGATGACGGCCAGCACCGCCGCACCGGAGAGGAGCCGCAGTGCCGTGAAGCCCGCCGCATCGACGGCGCCGTCGGCCAGCGCCAGCCGCGCCAGAAGGGAATTGCCGGCAAAGGCGATCATCGCGAGGATCGTCGGCCACAAGCTGCGCAAGATCGGGCCGCTCCCTCGTCCGCCTCCGACCGAGATTGAAGCCGGAGAGACCCATGTGGTCAATCGCCGGCGCCACGTCGGAGCATGCGCCACGACCCTTCCGCCACCGCGTGCGGCCTGATGACCCCGCTGCGGCCGGCGGCGCATCTCCAGCACGCGGCGCGGCATCCCCAAAAAAACCACCGCGAAGGGTTCACATCGCCGCGTGACCCCGTTATATGACGCCCGGTCGGCGGCAGTCAGAGCCGCGCGGCAAGTCCGGCGTCAGCATCATCCGTTATCGGCCTGAGGGGTCCGGTGTCGGACGCACCTCTGGACACGGCGCCCTGGGCGCCAGTTGGGGAATAGGTTAACGGTAGACCCACGGACTCTGACTCCGTTAGTCCTGGTTCGAATCCAGGTTCCCCAGCCAAAAATTTCCCAAGCCTCTGATTTTGCAGCGTTTTGATCAGGCGATCGTCCGTCGGACTCCCAGCGGGTCCACCGGGCTGGTCCACTCCGGTCAAGAGTGCATGCCATGGCATATGCGGCGAACCTTCGCCTGAAGGGCTCCCGATTCCATTTTCGCCGGAAGATTCCGTATAATCTCGTCGAGCGATTCGGTTGCTCCGAAATCGTGCGTTCGCTGCATACGGGCGCGCGTCGGACGGCGGTCGTACGAGCGCGTGCGGTTGGTTTGGCTCCTGACATTGCCACCTCGGCTTAATCCAGTTCCGAACGCGACGAGCTCCGGCGCTGCACTCGATGCATGGCTCTGCGCCGAAGCCCGTCACGTACCAAGCCAATCAGGGAACCCAAATGACGTGCCTCCAGGAGTCCGCCCCATGCCTCGCTGCTCCTACGAAGAATGATCAGCCGTCATTGCATTGCCGGAGCGATGCGGGGCCAGGGCTGGAACGGGCAGAGCGTGAAACGGGTCAGCGCCCTCGGTGGTGGAGCCGAAAGCGCCGCGCGACCGCAGAAGGCAGGACCATCTTGGCCGATCCTCTCGATCAGTATCGCTGAATCGGAACGCCGATAGACATTCCGCACCGCGCGCCGAGGGTGGCGGCGAGCTTTGCACATAACTTGCGTCGCGGTGGCCCGGCTTCGCGCCGAAAGCTCTCCTGCCGGGACTATACTGTCAGCATATCGGCAACAGGTTTCTTCAGCGGCTCGAAAGTGGCCCGATAGCTGCGCGGCCCCAGGAAAGGCATCAGGACCTGTCGGAGGGCAACAGGCAGGCGGGCGGCCTTCGCCATGCGATCCGTCATCGTCTGGACATGCTCGACGCGGTCACGGCGCAGGCGCTCGAAGTGTTCACCGACGTCGCTCCAATCTGGACGTGATGCGAGAAGGCCCGCAAGGACGATGGCATCTTCCATGCCAAGAGCCGCCCCCTGCGCCCAGACCGGCGCTGTGGCATGGGCGGCGTCACCGATGAGGATCGACCCGTTGCGGCTCCACTTCGGGAGCCGAACCTCTTCGAGTGGCGAATAGTGCATACGGCCCTCCTCGGAGAGCGCCCAATCGACGGATGTGCGCACGGCGTCCGGGAAGCTGTCCAAAAGGTGTCTGAGGTCGGACAGATCGGTTCGCGGATGCTGCTTTCCGGTTGCTGCCGCCCAGCCGTACACTTCGTCCGGACCGACCGGGATCAGGAGCGCCGTCGCATGCGCGTCCGCCCATACCGTCCAGGCGTCAACGTCGGGGTTGGGCGCCATGAACCGCCAGCTCGCCGAAGCAAGACGAGCCGAGGCCGGCGAACCGGATTCGAACCGCAGCCCCCTGACGGTCGAGTGGACGCCATCGGCACCCACCAAGACCTTGCCGCGAAATTCGGCTCCGTCCTTGGTGCGAACTGCGATATCGCCCATCTCTCCTTCGACGGCGACAATCTTGACGCCCCGCCTCACTCTCTCGGTGGGGAATTCGGAGGCCAACAGGGCCGTCAGGTCGCCGCGGCGTACACATCGTGGCGTGATCGCATCGCCCCAGAATTGCTTCTCGTCGACGGCAAAGAGCAGACGGTCCCTGGCCGATCGATACTCCCGGCGCTCGACCGGCCGTCCGTAAGATCCGATCGCGTCTCCACGGCCGAGCTGTGCCAGGGCAGCGATGGCGTTGCCGGGGAGGTTGATCGCAAGACCTGCGTCCCCGTCGTTTGTAAGTTGTTCGAGGACGAGCGCGTTGATGCCGAGCCTGTACAATGCGCGGGCCAGGGCAAGCCCGGAGATACCTGCTCCGGCGATGAGGACGTCGTAGATTTCACTCAAGTTCTCTTTCCTTCGATACGCTGTGCGAGGCGACCTCCCAGCTCCCTTGCATGTCCCGGCTGCGGTGAGATTAGGCCGGATGGCGCAAGCGGCTCATTCGCAAAGGTCAGCCGGCGCACCCGGCGGTTCGATCCCGGCCGCCGCCTGTTCGGCCGGGCTGGCGTTGGAGAAACCGTCGTGGGCGGTGATTGCGGCAAGAGGGGCGAGGCGCTCGGGCGCCATGCACGAACCAGACTGGCCGTTGCTGGGTTTGCGACAAGCTCTGGTGCAGCATCGGCAGCACCGCCGTCGCCCCGACACCGGCACTGACGAGCACGAGCGGCGCCTCGATCAACCTCCTGCGTGATCGGGCGAAGGACCAACTCCCGGCGATGTCGGTGCGCGCGTTGCCTGCCGCATTCTTTGGCGCAGGAACGTCACGTTGTCGGCGCGTGACACCGACAGGACCGCGTTTATCGCGTCAGTAAGTTCATCCAGGGAGAACGGCTTCGACAAACGTGGAAGGCTTTGATCTGCGCCCGCAGGCAATTCAACGTAACCAGTGGCAAGCAGCACCGGCAGATCCGGGTAGTCCTGCCGTATGGCGGCGATGAGCTGCAGACCCGTCATCATCGGCATAGCGTGGTCGGTGATGACGAGATCCACGGTCGTTTGCCGGAGTGTCTCAAGAGCCTTCTTGCCGGAAGTGGCTTCGACGACCCTGTGGCCTAGATCTTCGAGCATGGCGACGGTGCCCATTAGAACGATGGCATCGTCATCGACGGCAAGAATGGTGAGAGGACGGACCGGCGTTGGCTGCGTCTCTTGTGGAGAGGCAGCCGAAGCCTCATCCGCCATGGGCAAAGCGGTCGCGACCGGGAGCCAGATCTCGGCAGTTGTCCCGACACCGACCGTACTCGAAAGCACGAATTGGCCGCCGGACTGTCCGGCGAAGCCATGGACCATGGAGAGGCCGAGACCGGTGCCCTTGCCGACGCCTTTGGTGGTGAAGAACGGCTGCGTCGCCGCGGCCAGCGTCGCTGCATCCATGCCGTGGCCCGTGTCGGTGACGGTGAGGCAGACATAGTCCCCGGCGGCAAGATCCGCATCGGCGGCCACTTTGCTGAGGCCTTTGGTCGAGATCGTGATCGTACCGCCCTCCGGCAAAGCGTCGCGGGCGTTGACGGCAAGATTGACCAGAGCCAGTTCGAGCTGATTGGCATCCGCCTTCACGAGCGGAAGACCGATCGGGAATTTGGTCTCGATCTGCACGTGGGGCCCGATGGAGCGCTGCAAGAGATCGGCCATGCCATGAACGAGTTCCGGAAGATTGACGGCGATGGGGCGCAGGTCCTGCCGCCGTGAGAACGACAGCATCCGTTGC
>NZ_JAAAMG010000074.1 GCF_010500815.1 Jiella pacifica | reverse complement strand
TGTGTAGGGCGGTGAGAAAGTAGGCCACGAAGCGGCGCCAGTTGGGGCTGCCGCGCCGGAGTAAAATCCGGCCAGTGGTTAGGCTGTTTTCCTTTGTCGGGAGAGCGGCCGGGAATGTTCGCCGTGGAAGTTTACGCCGCCGTCCGGCGTTACGTTCATCTCGAGGGCAACAGCCAGCGCGATGCGGCCCGGGTCTTTGGGTTGAGCCGCGAGACGATTTCGAAGATGTGCCGGTTCTCGATTCCGCCGGGGTATACGCGAACGAAGCCGGTGGGAAAGCCGAAGCTTGGCACGCTCCTGCCGGTGATCGACACGATCCTGGAGGCCGATCGCACGGCGCCGGTCAAGCAGCGCCACACCGCCAAGCGGATCTTCGAGCGGCTTCGCGACGAGCACGGCTACGGCGGCGGGCTGACGGTGGTGAAGGACTATGTCCGGATCGCCCGTGGGCGCCAGCGCGAGACTTTCGTGCCGTTGGCGCACCCGCCCGGCCACGCCCAGGCGGACTTCGGCGAGGCGATCGGCGTGATCGGCGGCGTCAGGC
>NZ_JAAAMG010000073.1 GCF_010500815.1 Jiella pacifica | reverse complement strand
GGCTCTTGCGCAGGTTGTGTGGTTTTACGCGGCCAAGAGGAGTCGACGGCGCAAGAGATCGAGGTTCCCACGTCCGTACATTGAGCGCTTGAGAAGTTTGAGCTTGGTGACCTGGCCCTCCGTTTGGGCATTGCTCCAGCGGGTCTGCAGAGCGGCGTGGACTGCGCTGCTGTCTTGCTCGAGCCCTGCGGCGAACGTTTCGAATGGGCGCACACCGCAGCCTTTTGCTTCGAGAAGCCATTCGTCGAAGGCCGGTCCGGCATCGCGAGCCTTCGTACCGACGCGGCGGACGAGATCGACAAATTGGCGGATGAGCCGAGAAAGGACGCAGGCATCGCGGTCCTGACCGATCCGCTGGATCACGTCAGACTCCTCAGCCGATCTCGTGTCGGGTGCCTTGACGATGATCCATGCGAGTTGCTTTGGCGAAGGAAGGGCCAGTGGATGTGGAGCCTCCGACCCTCGATCATGATCGGCGTTACGATGCGTGGTGAACTTCGAAAGACCCGTTCGTCGATCCTGAAGCCACCGCCGTATTTGTTTGGGCGTTCCAGGAAAGCCCGCATCTCGAACTTCGCGCCAGAGCTGAGAGCCATTCTCGCAGCCTTTAGCCAACTGCGCTTCCAGCATCGGTAGATACGGGTCGATGATGCTCTTTTCCGGCGATCGAGCCGAGCGCT
>NZ_JAAAMG010000072.1 GCF_010500815.1 Jiella pacifica | reverse complement strand
GCCTGGCTCTTGATCTCGGCTTCGATCGCGGTGATCCGCTCGTCGAGGAAGGCACAGACGCTGGCAATGTCCTCGGCAACGACAGGATCGCCGGCTGCCTCGGCCTGCTGGCGCTGCTTGGACCGCATGTCGACGAGCTGATCCCGCCGTCTGACGAGAGCGGCAAGCCTCTCGCGTCCCGCATCGACGGTCGTCTCGGCTTTGGGTTCGATCATTTCCCCCATGCGCGAGAGAAGCCGGGCATCGATGCTGTCGGTCTTGGCGAGCCGTCCGGTCGCTTCGGCGAAGCGGCGTACGCGAACCGGATTGAGCCGGCAGAAGCGCAAGCCGGCGCCATCACAGAGATGACGCAGGGTGCGGTCGTAGCGTCCCGTCGCCTCGAAGACCAGACAACTGCTTGTCTGATCCAGAGCCGCGAGGAAGGCCGCGATGGCCGCCTCGGTGTTGTCGACTTGAAGGTCCCGTCCGGAACGGGGATCGAAAACGTCGATGGTCGCCTTGGAGATGTCGCATCCGACATAGATCGTGGGTATGGTCATCGTGCCTGTTCCTGTGGTGCGAGGTCTGTTGCGAGCAGCCTCATGCAACTGTTCAGGTTCCGAAGAAGATGCGGGAAGGGGCCATGCCAGGGTGCGGTCTGTCTTCTGGACGACCAGGATTCTCCCGGCCTCCTTCCCGCTTCCCACCATACATCAATTCGAACACACAGGATTCTCGGGACGGGGCCCGAGAATGACG
>NZ_JAAAMG010000071.1 GCF_010500815.1 Jiella pacifica | reverse complement strand
ATGGCCAAGAGCAAATTCGAGCGTAACAAGCCGCATGTGAACATCGGCACGATCGGACACGTCGACCACGGCAAGACGTCGCTGACGGCGGCGATCACCAAGTATTTCGGCGAATACCGCGCCTATGACCAGATCGACGCGGCGCCGGAAGAGAAGGCGCGCGGCATCACGATCTCGACGGCCCATGTCGAATACGAGACCGAGAACCGGCACTACGCCCATGTCGACTGCCCGGGCCATGCCGACTACGTCAAGAACATGATCACCGGTGCCGCTCAGATGGACGGCGCGATCCTCGTCTGTTCGGCGGCCGACGGCCCGATGCCGCAGACCCGCGAGCACATCCTGCTCGCCCGTCAGGTCGGCGTTCCGGCAATCGTCGTGTTCCTCAACAAGGTCGACCAGGTCGACGACGAGGAGCTTCTGGAGCTGGTCGAGCTCGAGGTTCGCGAGCTTCTGTCGTCCTACGAGTTCCCGGGCGACGACATTCCGATCGTCAAGGGCTCGGCTCTCGCCGCCCTCGAAGACTCGGACAAGAAGATCGGCGAGGACGCGGTGCGCGAGCTGATGGCGGCGGTCGACGCCTACATCCCGACGCCCGAGCGTCCGATCAACATGCCGTTCCTGATGCCGATCGAGGACGTGTTCTCGATCTCGGGCCGCGGCACCGTGGTGACCGGGCGCGTCGAGCGCGGCGTCGTCAAGGTCGGCGAGGAAGTCGAGATCGTCGGCATCCGCGACACCAAGAAGACGACGGTCACCGGCGTCGAGATGTTCCGCAAGCTGCTCGACCAGGGCCAGGCCGGCGACAACATCGGCGCTTTGATCCGCGGTGTGGATCGTGAAGG
>NZ_JAAAMG010000070.1 GCF_010500815.1 Jiella pacifica | reverse complement strand
ACCTCGCGCTCGATGTCGAACAGGACGTCGATGCGCTTCACCGCCTCCAGCGCCAGCGGCGAGATCGGTGCCGCGGTCTTTCCCCGTCGAGCGCTCCTGGCGATGTCGGCGAGTTCGAAGAACTTCTGCCGTCCGTGAGACCAGCACAGCGCCTGGGTCACAGGCTTCGGACTTCGATCCATGGCGTACAGACGGCCGTAACCCGCATAGGCATCGGCCTGGAGGATCCCGCCATAGCCGGCGAGATGGCGCTCGGGATGCTCGGCCGTGCGATCTCGGGAGGCGTAGAACACGGCTGCCGGCGGTGCCGGGCCCCCGAACGGCCGATCATCGCGGACATAGACCCAGACCCGGCCGGTTACCGTCCTGCCCTTGGCAAGGATCGGGACAGTTGTGTCGTCACCGTGCAGCCGCTCGGCAGCAAGGACATGCCGCTCGATCAGGCCGTGAAGCGGGCGAAGAGCATGGACGCAGGCGCCGACCTGGTCGGCGAGCGTCGACAGGCTGAGGTCGATCCCCTCGCGGGCATAGCGCTCCGACTGCCGATTGAGCGGCTGATGTTGTCCGTACTTCTCGAACAGGATCATCGCCAGGAGGCTCGGACCGAGGAAGCCGCGGGGCGTGGGATAAAATGGCGCTGGCGGCTGGGTGATCGTCTCGCAGTCCCGGCAGGTAAACTTCTCCCTGACGGTCTGGATGACCTTCCACTGGCGCGGGATCACCTCCAGCGTCTCGGTGATGGCATCTCCGAGCTTCGACAATCGAGCCGAACCGCAGCACGAGCAAGAGGTCGGCGCCGGCACGATCACCCGTTCCCGCGGCAGATGCTCCGGGAACGGCTTCTTCGAGGGGCGCTTGCGGG
>NZ_JAAAMG010000007.1 GCF_010500815.1 Jiella pacifica | reverse complement strand
ACACTCAGGCGATGATGCGCAACCTTGGTGGCCGCATCACGCGGCCCTGCGGACTTCCTTGATGGTGACGGTCCCATGGTTCGGTCCTCCTTCCCAAAAATAGCATGGAAAGAAGATTAAGAGGACACGCTATTCGTGGCGCTGCGGAAGCGCGGAAACATGGTCGACTGCATTAGCCGTCGCTGACGAAACGAAGATCCCAACCTACCAAAATGGCGATTTCAAGCGCAGCCCTTCGCTGGGCCGGACGCTTGCGTGCGACCTATCGACGACTAAAGCTATCTGCTGACGAATCACGATGTTTTCGGGCAAGTGCATATGACAGACCGCTCTATCTCGCCCTCCCTTCAAGAGTTTGCTCAAAATCTCGTCCTGAAAGATCCAAATGTATTCATCTTGCGGGCAGATCTACGAAAACAGTACCCGAGCGTTACGCAATCTTTAGAAAGCAGCTTTATCGGGAAAAAGATCAGAAAAAATCTCCTTCTGCCTGACCTTTCTGCTTATGGAAACAAGGGAGTTGGAATATTTAGCGACTATGGAGGTGAGAGTACCGGAAAATTCAATTCTTATTCGTTTCTTGTATGTGCAATGGATGGCATTGGGTTCTTCGAAGAAAGAATGAAAGAAGTTCGAAATGATTTCGGATTAGGGCAGAAAGAGTATTCTTATAAAGACCTAAGAAATGATCGAATGAGGCGGTCTGTACCAGAGTATCTCTGTGCGCTTGACGGCGGCGTGAATGGACTTCTATGCAATGTTCTTGTCGAAAAGAAGATCCCAACTTTGTTCGGGCGACACAGAAAAACAGCGCAGAAGCGTATAGTTACGGAGTTAAATGAGTGCGGATTCGGAATATGGAAATCAAAGCCCGCCGAAAAGCTTGCGACCGTGGTGCATATTGCCGCCTATCTAACGGGGCTCTTGGCAGATGAAGGGCAAAATGTATTTTGGATGTCAGACCATGATGACATTTGCCCTAATCCAGAAAAGCACGCGTACGCTTTGAACTTATTCAACACTGTTGTGCGCAGTTACAAACGAGAAGGCTTCCAATTCGGCCGGATTGGTGGCGCCACCCCTTTTAAAGAGCGATCTGTTTTGATGTTGGATTTGCTCAGTGCGGCCGATTTGGCGGCAGGTTCTGTCGAACAATACTTCTCTCTGAAAGAAGAATTAGGAAATGTTGATTTTGGCGTGAAAGGCGGATCAGATGACGTTTTACGATGGTTTGCGCATGACGGGGTAGGACTGAAAAAAGCGACGATTGTGATACGCCAATCTTCAGAAGGCTTTGTCACAGACAACACGGTCGAGTTTCGCCTTCTCGATCCGCCAAAGAAGGCGCCGCTAGTTGTGCCCTTGAGGGTGTGATCGAGCTCACTGTCTCACCATTCCTGGACCGCCGGCGTCAGCTTCCGCGTCGGCGCTTTCTGGCGCCGACCGGGCCCCGCAATGGGCGGGCGACGGCAGGCCGCTTTCACCGCGACGTTCAACGCCTGTAGTACGCAGCCCGCAGCTCGTCGTAATAGTGCGATCCCGACGCCTTCAGGGCATCCCAGGCGCTGGAATAGGCCTTGTCGAGATATTTCTCGGCGGCCTTGCCCTCGAGCTTGATGACCTTCATTCCTTTTTCCGCGAGCTGCTTGCGCGCCGTCTCGATCTGCGGCTGAAGGGCCTCGGTCGACATCTTTTCATAGTCGATGGCGCCTTGCTCCAGAATGTCGCGGGATTCCTGGCTGAGAGTTGCCCATCTTTTGGAATTGACGATGACCTTCAGGTCCGTCTGGTAGAACTCCTATCCCGCGCTATCGGCCGCGACCCCGGGGTAAATGCCCGGATTCAGCAGTCCGGCCGGATCGAGCGCCTGCTTGAGAATACTCATCAGGGCGATCTCCTCCGCCGACCGGCTGCAATGAAGCCAGTCGCGCTTCAGCCGCCCGATGCCGTGCTCGGCCGTGATCGCTCCACCCCATTCGGCAACGAGGCCGTAGATCGCGCCTTCGATCGCATGGACCACCGCCGCGCGCCCGTCATGGGCGACGAGAAGATGGACGTTGCCGTCGCCCACATGGCCGACTTTCAGGACCTGGCCCGCCCCCTCGAGGCCCGCGAGACGGTCGTCGCAGGCTTTGCAGAAATCGCCGAGATGCGAGGAGGCGACGCCGAGATCGAAATTGATATGGGATCCGAGCGCATCGTCGACCTCCCCAACCGCCTCGCGCACCGCCCAGAGCGAACGGCCCTCGGCGAGGGACTGCGCAAGAATGCCGTCCTCGACGAGACCCTCTTCGCTCAGCGCCGCGAACCAGGTCTCGATCTCCGCCGCCGTCGACGCTCCGCCGACAATCTCGGCCAGCACGTAGAACCCGTGCGTTCCCGAAATCGGCCGCCGTACCAGCCCGGCCTTGCCGCATACGAACTCCCAGTAATCCGGCCACATGCCCTCGAAGGCGGTCAGCCGATCGCCGAACAGCTTCCGGGCGCGCGCCAGGCAGGCGATCGCCGCCGGGAAATCGGGGATCGCAAGGAGCACCACCCTTGCCTCGCCGGGATGCGGCTTCAGCTGCAGAACCGCCTTGGTGATGATCCCCAACGCGCCTTCCGCCCCGATGAAGAGCTGCTTGAGATCGAGGCCCGAATTGTCCTTCACCAGCTTGCCGAGGCGGCTGATGATCCGCCCGTCGGCGAGAACGACCTCCAGTCCGAGCACGTTCTGCCGCGTCATCCCGTAGCGCAGCACGCGAATGCCGCCGGCGTTGGTGGCGATGATTCCGCCGACCGTGGCGGAGCCGCGCGCGCCGATATCGACCGGAAAGTCGAGACCCTTGTCGCGCGCCGCCTCCTGAACCCGTTCGAGCGGGGTCCCCGCCCAGACCGTCATCGCCATCGCGTCCGCGTCGGTCTCGATGACGCCCTGCATGCGCTCGGTGGAGATGACCACGGCCCGGCCGGTGACGCAGGCGCCGCCCGACAGCCCCGTTCGCCCGCCTTGCGGGATCATGGCGATCCGCGCACGCGCGCAAAGCGCCATCGCCCCCGCCAGTCGCTCCGTCGTCGCGGGCCGCAGCACGGCGAGCGGAAGATCGCCGATCAAGCCGGAACCGTCGGAGGCGTAACGCGAGCGATCGGCTTCATCGAGAAGCAGTTCGCCGCCCTCAAGGATGTCCGAGAGAGCGGTGAGGCAGTCGTCGTTCATCGCCAAGTCATCCTTTCCCGGCGCACGAAACACCGGCTATCGTGCGGATCTTCATCCCCGTTCTCCCCGGATACCCTTCCATGACCAGCAGCTCCGTTCTCTCGCGCCTGTCCAAGCTTCAGCATTTCGTCGAGGTCGCGCAGCAGGGCTCGTTCCGGGCCGCGGCCGACAAGCTCAATGTCGCGCCGTCCGCGGTCAGCAAGCAGATCAAGAATCTGGAGGATCATTTCGGGGTCGAACTCTTCCGGCGCGATCGCGGGCGCGGCGGTCTGGAACTGACCGAGGCCGGCAGCATCCTCCTGTACCGCAGCGCCTCGATCATCAACGAGTTGTCGATCGTGCGCGAGGAACTCAACGAGCTTCTCGGCCTGAAGCGGGGACATCTGCGCGTCGGCGTCAACGAGGTGGTCGCCTCCGACCTCCTGCCGGGCATCCTCCACAACATGCACCGTAACTTCCCGGCGCTCGAATATACGATCATCGTCGAGAACACGCCCGAAATCCTCAAGCGGCTTCATGACGGCGACGTCGATATCGGTCTCGGCTACAATTTCGCGGCAGCGCCCGAGATCGAGGTTCTGGCGACGCTCCATCGCCGGACCTTTCTGATCACCTCGCAAAACCACGCCCTGGCCCCGCGACGCAAGGTGCGGCTGGAGGAGATCGCCGGCGAGAAGTTCATCTTTCCCGACTCGTCCGTCGCGCTCCACCAGATGCTGCAGGACGCGCTGATCCGCTCGGGCGTCGAGGTGCGAACGATCATGCACACCAACTCGTTCAGCCTGCTGCGGCAGATGGTTCAGGACGGGCTCGGGGTCAGCATGGTGATCGGCCGCTTCCTGCAGAGCAAGCGCGAGCAGCTCGCTTTCATCGAGGTCGAAAATCTCGGCATCGAGAGAAAACCGCTGTCCTGCTGCCGGGTCGCCGGTCGCGCGCCCACCAGTTCGTCGGTCGCCTTCGCGGCCTCCGTCAAGGCGCTCTTCGCCCAGTATGGCGGTTGACGCGCGATCCGAGCGCGGTGACGAGCCCACGCGCTGGCGACCCGCCGCCCGATGCGACGGGCGCTGCGTCATCGCGGCGAGAGAGGCGATCGATTGTAGTTCTTGTAGATCAGATAGCGCGAGGGCTCGCGTCCGAGCGCACCGAACCATTGCGGCACATGCGGCCCCATCCAGATCGCGTCGCCTTCGGTGACCGGCATCCAATCCTCGTCGAGGCGATAGATGCCGCCGCCGTCGAGGAAGAGGAGCCCGTGCTCCATGAAATGCACCTCGACATAGGCGAGAGAGGCGCCCGGATCGAACGTCATGACGTTGAATTCACAATCGAACCCCGGATCGACCGGCAACATCTTCTGGACACGAAGCCGATCGTCGCCGCGCAGGGGCTGGCCCGCGATATCGCCGAGCCGGCCCGAGAGCGGGCCCGGAACCTCGTCCTGCGCCACGAAGCGCCATTCGAACAGCACCAGCCGCGCGTTCTTCGACAAAGCGATCTCTCGCTTATCGTCCGGGGGACAGAAGGCGAAGCCCTCCGCCGGGATCCGGACACCGTCGAGCGCGACATCGCCTTCGAGACAGAACAGGAAACGGGCGATCCCGGCCATGGCGGCCGGCGCCGTCAGGCTGCCTTGCGCCTCGACGAGGGACATGGCGAATTTCGCGCCGAGGTCCGGCGAGATCAGCGTCACGAACTCGCAATCGCTCCAACCCGGTTGCGTGATCCGTTCGTGGCTTTCCGGGGTCAAAAGCGCGTGGCGCGCCTTCACCACCGAGCGCGTGCCGCCGAATTCCGGGCGAAGTCGAGGGGGCATGTCAGTCTCCGGACGGGCGCGTGCCCGCGAAATGATGGATCAGTTTCCGCAACAGCGCTTCCCGCCGCGCCAGCGGTTCGATCAGGATATGTTCGTTCGGCGAGTGCCAGTCATTGCCGATCGCCCCCAACCCGTCGAGGGTGGGCACGCCGGCGGCCGAGGTGAAATTGCCGTCGCTGCCGCCGCCGGAACTGGTCTCGGCCAGCGCGTAGCCGAGACCGTCGTTGAAGGCGTGGGCCGTCTTGAACATCGACAGCGTCGCCTCGGTCCGCCCAAGGCCGGGCTTTTCGATCTCGCCCGACACCTCGATCCGCGTCTCGCGGTCCTCGGAGGCCATGGCGCGGAGCGTGGCGTCGATGGCGGCGCCGAGCTCGTCCTTCGCAAATCGTATATCGACATCGCATGCGGCGTGGCCGGCGACGACGTTGGGCTCCGTGCCGCCGCGAATGCGCCCTACATTGACTGTCGTTCCGGCCGACAGATCGGTCAGCGCGTCGAGCCGCAGGATCGCCCGGGCAAGCTCGGAAATCGCGCTGCGGCCGTTTGCGAAGGCCGAGCCGGCATGGGCCTCAGTCCCGAAGATGTCGAGCGTATATTTCGCCCGGCCCTTGCGAAAGGTGATGACTTCGTCTGCGCGCGCGGGCTCGGGGATGAGGGCGGCGCCGTGCTTCTTCGCCTCGGCTTGTATGAGCGCGCGGGAGGTCGGCGAGCCGATCTCCTCGTCGCTGTTGTAGATCAGCGTGACCGGGCCGGGCAGGGGAGTGCCCGAGGCGAGGAGATTGCGAACCGCCGAGAAGGCCAGGTAGCCGCCGCCCTTCATGTCGGCGATGCCCGGGCCGTATTGTCTGTCGCCGTCCCTGCGGATCGCGACAGCGCCCGGCGGGCAGACGGTGTCGATATGGCTGGTGATGAGAACGCCCGGCCCGTTTGCCCCGGCAAAGCGCGCGATCAGGTGATCGCCCATCCCGTCGCGGCCCGGCACCCGTTCGAGCGCGGCCCCCAGCGGTTCGAGATCGGCGGCGATCAGGTCGATAAGGGTGCCGATGGTTTCGGTCGCCCCGGTCGGCGTGTCGATCGCCACCCAGCGCATCAGCCCGGTGAGAATGTCTTCGCTGTTCGTCAGGTCCATGGGTCAGCTCAGGCTGTCGTCGTAATCGCGCCAGATCGATGCGGCGGGCTGCAGATGCGTCTCGGTCGGGCTGGTCGCCTGCCAGTGGGCGGCGAGGTCCGACGCGCTCGCGGCCCAGACGCCCGGATAGGACATGGCCTCTTCCAGGAAGCTTGCGAGATCGTCGAAGCGATGCTGCCAGCCCGAGCGGGCCGGGGAGACCGTGATGTTGAAATATCGGCCGCGCCGATACTGCGCGAGAAACTGGGCGCGCCAGTTGCGCTTCAACGCAGCCGGCCGCTCCAGCCCCGTGCCCTCATGGGGAAACATCAGGAAGAACGTGTCGTCGAAATGATAGTAATAGGGCAGGGTGAGGAGGCTCTCGCGCTTGGAGAAGTCGCTGATCCAGTAATAGGGCGCGTCGTCGGCGAGGCCGTTGCCGAAATAGCCATAGCCCCGCTCGCGAAGCAGGCCGATCGTCGCATCCGTCACGGTGCCGGTCGCAAAGCGGTCGTCGCCGCGGGGCAGGGCGTACCAGCCCTTGGGAGCCGCTCCCGTCGCACGCTTCAGGATCTCGCCTGCGCGGTCCATATGGTCGGCTTCCTGCCCGGGATCCAGGAGGTTGGGATCCTCGCCGAGAAGGCCCTGCGCCGCGATCTCGTGGCCGGCTGTCAGGATCGCCTCCACCTGCCGGCCATAGGCTTCTGCGACGAGGGCCGGGACGGCGAAGGTCGCCTTGATCCCCAGGCGCTCGAAGAGACCCAAAAAGGCCTCCAGCCCTTCCTGCACGCCGAAATGCCAGGTCGGATAGGCAAGGTCCTCGGCGGTGATGCCGCAGGCCTTGGCCGCCGGGTTGAGATTCACCGTCAGCCCCAGCGCCATATGGCGGCCCTGCGGCCAGGTCACGGCGCCGTCGCGGACGCCGATCTCATCGCTGGTCGTGTAATTGTCCTTCCAGGGCATCGGCCTACTCCTCCCCGCCGCGATAGGGATGGTGGGTGAAGATATGCTCGGCCAGCGCGCCGCAGGTCGGGAACCAGACGCCAGGCAGGGTGCGCATGCGCTTGATCAGCCGTTCGATCATGTCGACGCGCATCGCGTGGCCCGAGACGAAGGGGTGCAGCAGGAAGTTCAAATAGCCGCCGCGCTTGTACTGGTGCTCGAAGGCCGCCCACCAGATGTCGAAGATCTCGTCGACATCGAGAATGCGCTGCGCCGCGTTCGGCGTCGCGAGCCAGCCGAAGCTGAAATACATCGCGTCGTCGAGCGCATAGTGGAAGGGAAGTTGGAGCATCGGATTTCCGCCCTCGGCGTCAAGCTCGTAGAAGGGCATGGTCCGGGCCGAGGTGAAGGAGTTGTAGACGACGCCCTTCTGCCGAAGCAGCGCCGGCGTGTGGCTCGACCGCGTGCCGGTGATCGGCCTCCCCGCGACCGTTTCGAGCGCTGCGAGCGCCCGTGTCAGATGGGCGTCCTCGATAGCAGGGTCCTTGGGAACCTCGTGCTCCCACATGTGGTCCGCCAGCTCGTGCCCGGCCGCGACCGCATGTTGAAGAACTTGCGGGTAGAGCTCGCAGATCCGCCCCGGCGTGAAGAGCGTGACATCGACGTCGTTCGCCTCGAACATTGCAAGGATCCGCCAGATGCCGACGCGGCCGCCGAACTCGCCCTTGGCCTTCTGGCCCCACGGCTCGTTCAGCATCCGCCGCAGGAGCATCGCGTCGAAGTCGAGGGTGAAGTTGACGGCGATCCGCACCCCTGCCGGATAGGCGAAGTCGGTGATCGGCACCCGCCGCCGTTCCTGAAACCGAGCGGCGGCCAAAAGCGTCTCGTAGGTCTTGCTGTCGGCCGATACCGGATGTCGTTCGGTCATCCTCACCCTTCCCGTTTCATATGATGTCGCGTGGCCGGGCCTTAGGCCCCGAGGGAAGCGGGCCGCGCGTGTACCGCTGCCTCGGCGGCCCTGAGGCCGGAAAACACCGGGTTGACGATCGGCACGCCGAGCGCTTCGCGGAGCCGTTCCGGCAGGCCGGGCGCAAAGGACATTGCCAGGCAGCCCAGGACCAGGACGTCCGCACCCTGCGCGAGACACAGCCGAGCCTGGTCGAGGATGCCGGCAATGTGGCGTTCGGGATCGGCGACGAGTTCGGCGACCGGGCATCCGACGAGGGCTTCCGAGACGAACATCGCCTCGAGCCCGATGCCGCGAATGCGCCGTCGAAGGCCTGGCGGTGTCGGGTCCGACGACAGGACCGAGAAGCGTTCGCCGAGCAGCACCGCGGCAAGCATCGCCGCTTCGCCGGGGCCGATGATCGGCAGCCCCGAGACCTCCGACAGGGCCTCGACGCCCGGGTCGCTGAAACAGCCGATGACGACCGCGTCGAAACCCTCGTCGCGCCAGCGGAGGGCTGCCTCGGACAGGCTCGGAAATACTCTGGCGATGTCCGCCGCCGACTCCACGGCGGCGGGGCCGGCTTCGGGCGAAGCGATGGCAACCTCGGCACCGGGCGACCAGCGCCTGAGAATGTCCTGCCGGCGCGCCACTTCCGCCTCGCCGGCGCTGCGGTGCAGCGGGCTCACCAACTGATAGAGCAGCCGAGGCCTATTAAGCGTCTCGGCCATCAGCGTGCCAGGTCTCGCGTCATAAGCGTGCCCACCTTCAGAAAGCGCGTTGCAGGCCGACGAGCCTCTGCACCAGAGCAACGCCGATCACGGACAGGACGATTGAGATCGTCGCGGCCGCCGCAGCCGTGGGCTTGAACTCGTAGGTCAGGAAGTCGAAGAGCGCGAGCGGCAACGTGTTGCCGCCCAGCGGCTTCAGGAG
Source organism: Jiella pacifica (assembly GCF_010500815.1). Taxonomy (GTDB): domain Bacteria; phylum Pseudomonadota; class Alphaproteobacteria; order Rhizobiales; family Rhizobiaceae; genus Jiella; species Jiella pacifica. Next base: position 234,569 of record NZ_JAAAMG010000007.1, on the reverse strand, counting down.
AAGCGAGATCGTGTAGAGATCGAAGCTGTTGATGAAGGCGAAGATCGCGCCCATCACCACGCCCGGCATGATCAGAGGCAGGGTCACCATCCGGAAGGTCTGCCAGTGGGTCGCGCCGAGGCTCGCCGAAGCCTCGTCCAGCGAGGAGGGGACCTGACGCAGGGCGGCGGTGATCGAGACATAGGCATAGGGGAACGACATCAGGATGTGGCCCATCTGAAGCCCGAGCACCGTCTTGCCGAGCCCGATCTTGAACAGGAAGAACAGGAGCCCGACGGCCGTCAGCAATTCTGGAACGAGAAGCGGCAGCGTCATTGCGAGCTGAAACCAGCCTCCCTTCCGGCCGGACAGCGCCTGCCCGCAAAGCGCCGCCATGGTCGCGACGATCGTCGTCACGATCGCGGTGATCGCGCCGACGCGGAGGGAGAGGAGAAGGCCGTCGACGAGATCCCGGCGCCCGAAGAATTCGCGATACCATTGCAGCGAAAAGCCGCGCGGCGGAAACTCGATCATCAGACCCGCCGTGAACGAGGCGCCGACGATGGTCACCAGTGGCACCAGGAGGAAGACGTAGAGAAGGACGATCAACAGGGCGAAGCCGAGCCCGACAGGCCGCTGTTGGACGAACATCGTGGAGGCGCCGCTCATGCCCGAGCCCTTTCCATCAGCCGCCATGTCAGCATGGTGAAGAGCCCGACCACGAGGATCGTCGAGAGCGAGAGCATGATCGCGAGCGCCGAGCCGAGCGGCCAGCGGAACGTGCCGGTGAGTTCGGCGATGATCATGGTCGGCATGTAGGTGACCATCTGGCCGCCGAGCAGCGCCGGCGTCACATAGGCTGCGACCGCCAGCACGTAGACGAGGATCAGGCCCGGCTGGATGCCAGGAAAGCTCAAGGGCAGGATGATGTCGCGGAAGACCCGGTAGCGGCTCGCGCCCATCGAAACGGAGGCCTCGACGAGATTGTCGGGAATGTTGCGCAGCGCATTGTTGATCGGCAGCACCATGAAGGGCACGAAGACATGCACCAGCGCGACGATGACCAGGCCTTGGGTGAACAGGAGCCGGAGGGGCTGCGAGATGATGCCGAGGCCGATCAGGGTCTCGTTCAGCGGACCGTTCAGCGCGGTGACGATCATCCAGCCGAAGTTGCGGACGAGGACACCGGTCATCAGCGGCGAGGCGATCAGGGCGTACAGCAGGGCGGCTTTCAATCCGCTCGCCTTCGACAGATGCCAGGCGATCGGATAGCTGACGATCAGGCATAAAAGCGCGACGCTGCCCGCCGTCAGAAGGGAGCGTGCGAGAATGCCCCAGTAGAAGCTGTCTCCGAAAACCCGCGTGTAGTGCATCAGCGTATAGTCGTCGCCGAACGGCTCGACGGTGCCGGGTACGCGGAAGCTCATCTCCACCATGTTGGTGATCGGCAGGATCATGAACACGAAGATCAGAACGACCGCCGGAGCACCGAGCAACAGTCTAAGATGCCTCGCTTTGATCATTTCGTCCCCTCCGGCATGAGCCAGGCGTGGGAACGATCGACGACGATGCCGACCTCGTCACCGATGCGAACGGGGGCATTCGGCGCGGTCGTGAGCTTCAGGACGCCGCCGTCGGCCAGCGCGATCTCACAATGCTGCGAGGCGCCGAGGAACGCGGATTTGACGATCCGGCCGCGAAAGGTCACGTCCTCGCCCAAGGTCGCGAGCTGGAGCGATTCCGGGCGCAGCAGAAGTTCGGCCGCCTCACCCGGTTCGAGCGAGGGGACGCAGTCGACGTCGAGTTCGGCACCGCCGACCGAGATCCGCATGCGGCCCTCGCCGCAAGCTTCCAACGAACGGCAGGACAGGAAGTTGGCTTCGCCGGTGAAGTCCGCGACATAGCGTTCGACGGGCTTCTGGTAGATTTCGCGGGGCGTCGCGAACTGCGCGACGCGCCCTTTCTTCATCACCGCGACCATGTCCGAAATCGCCATCGCCTCGGACTGGTCGTGGGTGACGTAAAAGGCGGTGATGCCCGATTGCTGCTGGAGATCGCGGATCAGCCAGCGGACCTCGTCGCGCAGCCGCGCGTCGAGATTGGCGAGCGGCTCGTCCAGGAGGAGGAGCTTGGGCTTCAGGACCAGGGCGCGGGCGAGCGCCACGCGTTGCTGCTGCCCCCCGGAAATCTCGCGAGGCATGCGATGTTCGAGTCCCGTCAGCTTGACGAGGCTCATGACGTCGTGGACCCGTGTCGTGATCTCGCTGCCGCTGCATTTGCGAAGTCTGAGACCGTAGCCGATATTCTCGGCCACGGTCATATGCGGAAACAGCGCGTAGTTTTGGAAAACGACGCCGAAGCCGCGCCGGTTGGAGGGCGTTGCGAGAATGCTCTGCCCGTCCACCGCCATCTCGCCCCCGTCGGGTTCGAGAAATCCGGCGAGACATCTGAGTGTCGTGCTCTTGCCGCAGCCGGAGGGGCCGAGAAGCGTCACGAGCTCGCCCGACCGCGCCGCGATCGACACACCGTCGAGCGCGACGAAGTCGTCGTAGCGTTTGCACAGGTTTTTGACGTCGACGGTCGCCATCGATCAGATCGTGCGCTCCCAAAGGTCGTTCAGGTCGGGAATGATCGCCAGGGTCTCGTCCCAGTCGAAGCGGATCGCCTTGGAGACGACGTCGGCCTGCAGCGGCCATTTCTGCAGCTCTTCTGGAAGTTCGACCGTCTTGTTGGTCGGTGCGATCAGCCAGTTTTCGGCCATCCAGAGCTGGGTCTCGGGGCTCAGGACGAAGTTCACATAGTCTTCGCCGAGCTTCTTGTCGGGGTGGTTCTTGAAGACGGAGAAGGAGTGATCGAACACCATCATGCCTTCTTCCGGAACCACGAAGTCGATCGGAACGCCCTGTTCCTGCATGGACTTCACCTCGCCGACGTCGATCGGCGCGACGGCGATCTGGCCTTGCGTGAGGAGCGGCGTGAGCTGGGCCGAGTAACCGATCTGCGGGAAGGGCGCGAGTTCCTTGAACTTGGCGATGGCGGTCTCGATGTCGTCACGGCCCGAGCCGAAATGTTCGCCCGCCCAAAGCGCCATCATGGTCGCGGCCGAGTTCGTGATCTTGTAAAGGCCGAGCTGGCCCTTGAAGCGCTCATCCCACAAATCGGCCCAGCCCTTGGGCGGGCTCTTGACCAGATCGGTCCGGTAGGCAAGCACCAGCGGCGCGAGCATGCCGGTGACGGCCGTCTTGCCCTTCAGGATCGCGGGCTCGATCAGGTCGGCCATGTTCGGCACCTTTTCGGGCGTCAGCTCCTCGAAGTAGCCGTCGTTGCGGATCATCGCCGTGTATTTCTCGTTGAGCATCACGGCAGGGAAGGGGGGATTGTCGACGCCGGCGGCCCGGAAGTTCGAAATCCACGACATGCCGAGACCGATGTCGAGATCGAAGGGCTTGCCGGTCTGCTCGGCGAAACGCGGCATGACGTGCTGGCGCCAGTCGTTCTCCCAGCGCCCGCCGAACATGTTGACGATGAACCTGTCGGACTGGGCGAAGGCGGGCGAGCGCATCATGCCGAGGGCTGCCGCGCCTGCGGACATTTGTAGGAACATGCGACGTGTGGAATTCATGAGTCACTCCTGTGGGTGGGGAGGGGGAGAGGTCTCGAGATGGGCCTTTGCCGAACCGAGGCAGGAGACCATGCCCCCTGCGCAGGACGGAAGCCGGGGCAGATCGCGGTGCTCACATGTCGATCATGGTGGGATCGAGGCGAAGGTCGATGAGGGTGGGGCCGCCCGGCGCCCCCGGCGCCGACAGCGCCCGGCAGGCCGTGTTCAGGCTTTCCGGTCCGTCGACGCGCAGCGCCCTGATCCCCATTGCGGAGGCGATGGCCGCAAAATCCGGCGGGGCGATGATCGACAGGGCGGGGTCCATGCCGCGCTGGGTGAACTGGACATGCTCCGCTCCGTAACTGCCGTCGTTGCAGACGAGGACGAGGAGATTCATGCGCTCGCGAAGGGCGGTGCCGAGTTCGGACAGCCCCGACAGGAGAAAGCCGCCGTCGCCGGCGATCAGGACGGTGAGCCGGTCCGGATCGACGGCGGCGGCGCCGATCGCCTCGCCGAGCCCGCAGCCGATCGCACCGAAATGGCACGTATAGACGAGGTCGCGCGGCGTGGTGACGGGGACGTGGCGCCAGGCGGTGGTGACGAAGCGGCCGAGATCGGCGACGACGGCCCGCTCTTTCGGCAGCGCGGCGTTCAGCGCCTTGAGGGCGGGCACGAAATCGACCGTTCCCGGCGCCGTCCTCGCCACCGGCACCAGGGTCTCGCGCCCGACGAGCTCAGCCGCCAATCGCTCCCGCAGGTCGGCATCCGCAGCGCCCGAGCCGGCGATTTCCGCCATGTCGAGAAGGTCGATCATGGCCCGGGCCGTTCCCGCCATGTCGCCGATCAGCCTCAGGCCCGGCTCGGTGAGGCGTGGGGTCTCGGCGGCGTCCGGGAGCACCTGGATCACACGCTTGCCGCGCGTCAAGGCGCCGTCGTCGGTGGTGTGCTTGCTGAGGCTGGCGCCGAAGGCCACGATGCAGTCCGAAGCCATGATCGCGTCCACCGCGACCGGATGGCTGAGGCTGCCGAAAATGCCGAGATCGAAGGGCTCGCCGGTGAAAAGACCTTGTGCCTTCAGGGTCGTCGCGAGCGGCGCCTCGATGCGGGCCGCAAGCGCGAGGAGGGCAGCTTTCGCGTCGCTCCCGATTGCCGCGCGCCCGGCAAGGATCAGCGGCCGCCGCGCCGAGGCGATCATGCCGACGGCGTCTTCCAGCGCAGCGCCCCGTGCCGGGCCGACCGGAACCTCGGGCAGGACCGGCTGGAGCGCATGGTCGCTCGCCTCCGCCCATTGCAGGTCGACCCGCATGTTGAAGACGATCGGGCGCCGCTCATGGGCGGCGAGACGGAAGGCGCGTTCGAGATCGGCCAGAGCCGTTTGCGGCCCGCGCATCTCGACGAAGCCGGCGCCGGCGGCGGCGACGACCGGGCGCTGGTCGATCTTCTGAAGATGCTGAAGGTCTCCCGGCGCGGTATCGCCGCAAAGGAGTACCATCGGGATGCCGCCTTTGACGCCTTCGGCGAGGGCGGTCATCGTGTTGGTGAGCGCCGGGCCGTGGGTGACGGTCGCGACACCGACGCGCCCGGTCGTCTGGGCGAAACCGAGGGCGGCGAGAACCGCGTTCGCCTCATGGGTGCAGGCGATGTAGCGCCCGGTGCCGTTCGAGACGAAAGCATCGACCATGAAGAGGTTGGCATCGCCGACGAGGCCGAACAGATGGGACGTTCCGAGTCTCGTCAGACTTTCGGCCAAAAGCCGATGAACCGTCCTCACAACGTGCACATGCTGCATGTTTCCGAAAAAGCCCCGAGCCAGAAAAGCGACGATCGAGAGGCAGGTTAACAGGTTTTATCATGACAAAAAGTGCATAATTTTCACCAGAAAAGTTCTTAAAAGGGAACATACTTTCGTGCCTTCGCGTGCCTTGGCTGACGTTGATGACACTTGAAGTCCGGCGTCAAATCGGCGTTTCGCGGCCCGATCTGGCTTGCCAAGCGCTCTCCTCGGCTGCCGCCGAAGGGCGGAGCCGGGCCGTCGACTAGACGGCGGGCACCTATTCGACGGCCTCCCGATAGCTCTGGCGTGCACCTTCGCATCGATCATCACCATCGCTTGGTAGGAGACCGGATCGAAGGGGTTTTCACCGGCACGATCTAACGCCCGAACAGCCAGGACAAGCGCCCCGCGTCGAGAGATCGCCGCGCGTGAAGGGCTCCGGCCCGGGCGTAATGCCGCAGTGCGCGAAGAAAAGCTGTGTTTCGGCGCTGCCGCGTGACCTCGATCGATGAGGGCTTTGCTGTTGTTTCAGAGACGTGTCAGCGTGTCCTCATGCTGATCGGCGGCGTGACCATACGCCGATTCCCAGACGCAGGGGCGCGGCGCCTGGCATGGCGGAAGCAGCCCTCGACGAAACCAGATGCCGGACCTCTGGATGATTGCAAAATGGGCACCCTCTGCGGCTGCTATTGACATGTACAGAAAAACCAGCTGGTCTGTTTCTAAATGAGGAGCTGTCGTGTCGACCAGCGAGCGAAGAACCCAGGAACAGCGCAGCGCGGAGACACGCAAGCTTCTCCTTGCCGCAACCGTCCGGTCGCTCATGGAGGTCGGCTACGCCAAGACCACGACCGCAGGAATCGCCCGCCGTGCCGGCGTCTCGCGTGGCGCGCAGACTCATCATTTCCCGGACAAGATGGCCCTGATTGTCTCCGCCACGGAGGAGATGTTCGACAATTTCGCCACCGGTCTCGAACGGCTCGCCGCCGATCTGCGCGAAGGTCCGCTGACCTATGACGGCTTCTTCGACGCGGTCTGGGCCGACATCCTCGAGGGCGAATGGTTCTATTCCTCGCTCGAGATCATTGTTGCAGCCCGAGGTGATGCCGAACTCAGGGGCCATCTTGCTCCTCTGATCCTCGATCTTCACGAACGTTTCGAGCTCACGTGGTCGCACACCTTCGTCGCCGCCGATCCGCAGATCGTCACGGCGCGCGTCGCGCTCAATCTGATGATGAACGTCTTTCGGGGGATGGCCGTTCAGGCGGTCCTGAGACGGGACGAAGAATACTTCCGCGAAATGCTGGCCGCGCTCAAGGCCATCCTCGCCATTCATGTCCGACCGGTCCGTCCCGGAGAGTGATCAAGAAACAAACAGGTTGGTCGGTTTTTACTCGGGCACATGCCCCAATCACAAGCGGCGGAAAGCCGTGGTCTCAGTCAACACGAACGACAGGAGTTGCAGATGAGAAAGATCACCGCCCTGTTTGCCATGCTCGCCTTTGCGGCGGCTCCGGCCTTCGCACAGGACGCCGGCTGGGAGACTCAGGGTCTCACCGACGACAGCATCACCATCGGCGTCATGGGGCCGTTCTCCGGAAACGCCTCGTCCTACAGCAAGGCGATGGTCGGCATGATGGCCTATTATCAGAAGATCAATGATGAGGGCGGCGTACATGGCCGCAAGCTCGTCGCCGTGCAGGAAGACACCGCCTGCGACAGCGCCAAGGGGCTTGCCGCCGCCAAGAAGCTGATCTCCCAGGACCAGGTCTTCATGCTTCAGGGCAATTCCTGCTCGGGCGTCGCGGTCGCTCTTCGGCCCGTCGTCGAGGAGTCCGGCATTCCCTGGATCGTCGCCCAGGCGGTGAGCGATTCCATCTCCGCGCCGCTCGCCAGGAACATCTTCCACGGCGTTCCCACCGGCAGTGCCAATGGCCGCGCCATGGCCTCCTTCGTCCTGTCGAAGCCCGACACGAAGAATGTCGCGATCATCGAGCACTCCAACGACTGGGCGCACAGCTACTCCGACCCGGCAAAGGAATATCTGAAGGAGCAGGGCATCACCCCTTCGCTCGAGCTCACCATGGAGCGTGGCCAGACGGACGCGACGGCCCAGGTCCTCCAGCTTCGCGAGGCGAAGCCCGACTTCATCATCGCCGCCCTCTACGAGGCGGAGACGGCGATCTTCCTGAAGGACCTGAAGAAATACGGCCTCGGCGAGATTCCCGTGATGGGCACCGCCGGCACCGACCTCGAAAACACGCTGAAGCGCACCGGCGATTTCGACACGGTGAAGAACTACTTCGTCATCCACTCCTATGTGGACAATCTCGACGGCCCGAAAATGGAAAAATGGGCCGACATGATCAAGAAATACTATCCCGACGAGGAGCTTTCGACCTTCTCCTTCGTCTCGATCGGTTCGGCCGAGGCACTGGTCTCCGCGCTGGAAAAGATCGGCCCGGACCTCACCCGCTCCAAGCTGATTGCGGCGCTCGAAGAGGTGCGTGATTTCGATACCGGCATCCTCTCCGATCCCATAACCTGGACGCCGGAAGACCATCAGGGCGTCAAGGGCTCCGCCGTTGCCGGCTTCGTCGACGAGAAGCCGACGGTGCTCAAGGCCTGGGGCCAGCCTTACTGATCGAGCCCCCCGCATCGAATGCAATTGCCGGACGCCGCATGACGGCGCCCGGCCTTGCCAAGGGAACGACGCATGTTCATGCAGCTCACCCTGAGCGGGCTCGCCCAGGGCGCGATCTACGCGCTCATCGCCCTCTCGCTCACGGTCGTCTATCGCTCGACCACGGTGGTGAATTTCGGCCATGGCGATTTCGTCATGGCGGGGGCCTTCCTGTCCTATGTGCTGGTGGTGCTCGGCGGCGTCGCTTTCCTGCCCGCCGGGGCGTTGGCGGTCGTCGCCATGTTCGTGCTGGGTGTCCTGTTCAATCGCGGGCTCATCCGGCCGATCCTCGGGGGGCCGCATATCGGGCTCGCGCTGATGTGCATCGCCGGCGGCTACGTTCTGCGGGGAATCGCCCGCATGGTCTGGGGCCGCGAGGTTCTGCCCATGCCGCCGGTCTTCGACATGCCGCCGATCTTCTTCGGCTCGCTGGTCATCACCGGCGACGCGATCGTCATCATCTCGACGGTTCTCGTGCTGCTCCTCTGCTTCTTCGGCCTTCTGGCCCTCACCGATCTCGGCAAGATGGTCCAGGCGGTCTATCAGAGCCCGCGCGGCGCCCGGCTGATCGGGCTCAATGTCGATCGGTTCAACGATGTGAGCTGGGGCGTCGGCGCGGCGCTCGGCGCGCTCGGCGGCATTCTCGTCGCGCCGGTGACGCTGCTCCACCCCGATCTCGGCGCCTCCTTCCTGATCAAAGGCTTCGCAGCGATGACGCTGGGCGGCTTCGGCTCGCTGGGCGGGGCGGTTCTGGGCGGCGTCCTCCTCGGCATCGGCGAGCAATATGCCGGCGCCTATCTCGACAGCTCCCTCATCGAGATCACCGCTTACGTGATCATCGTCCTCGTTCTCTTCGTCCGTCCCCAGGGGCTCCTCGGCCGCAAGGCCGTGGTGAAGGTGTGACGCCATGAAGATGCCGACCGCCCGCCAGCGCCGTCTCCGCACGATCCTGTTCTGGGCCGTGCCAGCCATTCTCCTCCTCGTGCCGCTTGGGACCAACGCCTACACCCAGTTCATCGTCAACGGCATGCTGATCTCGACCCTGGTGACGCTGGGCTTCACCATCGTCATCGGCAATCTTGGCCAACTCGCCTTCGCCAACACCGCCTTTTTCGGCATCGGGGCCTATGGTTCTGCGATCCTGGCGGCGAAGCTCGGTGTGCCCTGGCTCCTGACCATTCCGATCGCCGGCGTCTTCGGCGCCGCTGGCGGCTTTCTTGCCTCGGCCGCGGCCCTGCGCGGCATCCGCTCCTATTATCTCGCCATCATCACGCTCGCCTTCGGGGAGTTGATGCGCTGGAGTTATCTCCACGCCAAGCCGCTGACCGGCGGCACCGACGGCCTTCCGATGCCGCGCGAGACGCTTTTCGGGACCTCGCTCACCGACGATACGGTGAAATTCTACGTCTTCCTCGTGGTCACCGTGCTTCTGGTGAAGGCGACCGCGAACCTGCTCGCCTCGCGTTTCGGCCGCGCCGTCATGGCGGTGCGCGAAAACGAGGTGGCGACCGCATCGCTGGCCATCCCGACCTCGCGGGTGATCCTCGTCACCTTCATCTGGTCCGGCTTCGTCGTCGGCTGCGCCGGCGCGCTGTTTGCCCGCCACATCGGCCACGTCTTCCCCGAAAGCTTCGGCATGCTCCATCTGATCGCCTCCTTCGCCATGGTGCTGGTGGGCGGTCTCGGCTCGGTTCTCGGCGCGGTCCTCGGCGCGGTGATGCTCACGGCGCTGCCCGAATATCTGCGGGCCTTTCCGGGCATGGAGGAGCTCTTTTTCGGTCTCATCGTCGCGGCGGTGCTGGTGGCCCTGCCGATGGGGCTCGCCAGCCTGCTTCGCCGCCTGTCGCCGATCTTCGTCGAGCGCTTTTACCGGGAGGCGAGATGAGCGATCTTCTGATCGTAGAGGGGCTGAGTGTCCGCTTTTCCGGGCTGACGGCGCTGGAAGACGTCTCGTTCCGGCTGAACCGGGGCGAGGTCCGCGCGGTGATCGGCCCGAACGGCGCCGGCAAGTCGACGTTGTTCAACGCCATCTCCGGCTATGTCACGCCGACCTCGGGCACCGTCCATCTCAATGGCGAGCCGCTGACGGTGCTGACGCCCCATGCGATCGCCGAGCGGGGTATTCGCCGTACCTTCCAGAATGGCGGCCTGTTTCCGGCTTTGACCGTGCTCGAGAACGTACTCACCGGCCTGCACGCCCAGACCGAGGGAACTTTTTTCGACATTCTTTTCGGCCGTCGCAAAGCGCTGGATTCGGAGGCCGCGAACATTGCCCGGGCGCGCGATCTCCTGAAGCTCATGTCGATGGAGCATATGGCCGACACGCCTGCCGGGGATCTCTCAGGGGGGCAGCAACGCATCGTCGAGATCGTGCGCACGGTGGCCTCCGATCCGCCGGTGCTTCTGCTCGACGAGCCTGCCGTCGGCCTCTCTCCCGTCGCGCGGGACCAGATGATGGACATCATCCGGCGTCTCGCCGGCGAAAAGGGCGTCGGCATTCTTCTGATCGAACATGCGGTCGAACTGGTGATGGCGGTGGCCGACAAGATCCTCGTCATGGCAGCGGGCAAGCGCATCGCGCAGGGAACGCCCGACGAAATCCGCCAGGACCGCGCCGTGCTGGAGGCCTATCTCGGACATGCCTGACGTGACGCCTCTTCTTCAGATCCGCGACCTGCATGTCGGCTACGGCCAGAAGCCGATCCTGCGCGGCGCGTCCTATGACGTCGTGCCGGGCGAATGCCTGACGCTGCTCGGCGCCAATGGCTCCGGCAAGTCGACCGCGATGAACGCGATCTGCGGCTTCGTGAAGCCCTCTTCCGGGTCGATCCTGTTCGAGGGGCAGGAGACAGCCGGCCTGCCGCCGCATCGCATCTTCGCGCTCGGCATCGCCCAGGTGAGCCAGGCGCGTGACCTCTTTCCCGATCTCAGTGTCGAGGACAATCTACGGCTCGGCGCCATGCGCCGCGGCGGGCGCGAGATGGCGAAGACGCTGGCGGAACTCTACGAGCGCTTCCCGCGCCTTCACGAGCGCCGGCGTCAGGTGACGCGCACGCTGTCCGGCGGCGAACAGCAGATGGTCGCGATCGGCCGCGCGCTCATGTCGCGTCCCCGCATTCTCCTTCTCGACGAGCCGTCCGGCGGGCTCTCGCCGCAGTTCTGCGAGGAGATCGCCCAGATCGTCGACGGCCTGAAGGAAGACGGCGTGACGATGCTGATGGTCGAGCAGAACCTGAACCTGGCCTTTCGCCTCGCCGATCGGTTCATCGTCCTTCGCGACGGCGCAGTCGTCGATGGCGGCGACGTGCGCGCCATGGCCGGCGATCACGACGCGATCGTGCGCAGTATCTATCTTTGAGAACGAGGGAGAAACCCATGACGACGCTGCATGACGATCTGATCGTCTTCGACGGGCTCATCATTTCCGACTGGGGGCGGCCGGTCTTCGAGGCGATGCACAAGGGTGGGCTTACCGCCGCCAACTGCACCTGCTCGGTCTGGGAGAATTTCCGCGACACCATGCTCGCGATCGGCGAGTGGAACCGGCAGTTCCGCGACCATTCCGACCTGATCGTGAAGGCGAAGACCGTCGCCGACATCCGCCGGGCCAGGGAAGAGGGCAAGACCGGGATCGTTCTCGGCTTCCAGAACACCTCGGCCTTCGAGGACAGGCTGGAATTCGTCGAGCTCTTCAAGGAGCAAGGCGTCGGCATCGTCCAGATGACCTACAACACCCGCAATCTGGTGGGCTCGGGCTGCTATGAGAGCCGTGACGACGGCCTGTCGGATTTCGGCCATGAGGTCGTCGCCGAGATGAACCGGGTCGGCATGCTCTGCGACCTGAGCCATGTGGGCTCGCAGACCTCGCGTGACGTGATCCTCGCCTCGAAGAAGCCCGTCGCCTACAGTCATTGCCTGCCGGCGGGTCTGAAGGTCCATCCGCGCAACAAGAGCGACGAGCAATTGCGCTTCATTGCCGAGCACGAGGGCTTCGTCGGCGTCACCATGTTCCCGCCGTTCCTCGCGGCCGGAAACGACGCGACCATCGACGATTATGTCGCCGCGATCGATTACATCGTGAACCTCGTCGGCGAAGAGCGTGTCGGGTTCGGTACCGACTTCACCATGGGCTACGGGGCGAAATTCTTCGAATATCTCAACCGCGACAAGGGCTATGCCCGTCAGCTCACCGAGATCTGGGAGGTCAAATTCCCAGACGGCCTCGGCTCGATCGCCGACTTCCCGAACCTCACCGCTGCCATGGAGCGTGCCGGCTGGTCGGAAACGAAGATCCGCCGGATCATGGGAGAGAACTGGCTGACGCTGCTGGAAGAAGTTTGGTGAGAACGGCGACCTGACCGCTCTCCTTTACAGCGATTTTCCCGACACAGACGGGTCGATGCGATTGCTCGGAATGGTAAAACCGTCGCTCTCCTGCAGATGTGATGCGCCGGAAAACAGGTGCGGATAGTCGTCGATCCGCCCCTCAACCGCCGGAATGCCGACTTCGCGCATCAGTTCGACGGAGCGTTGTCTGGTCTCGGCCCGCGTCAGCTGGCGTAAGAGGCCCGGTAGGACCTCTTCATGTGGCCACAAGCGTGAAGTCGCTGACCCACAAGGCATTCGTCCGCGGCGCCTGGAACAGGCGGTTGACCCGATCCAGTGGACAGAGTGCAGCCTTGTCGCTGATCGTCGTCCTCACCGGCCTGCCGCGGACGACGCCCCTCAGGCCTCTGCCTGGCATCGGGGGTGAGATGAGCGGCTCGTCACTTCGCCGAGCCAATCTCGCAATCGGCTTCGACCGTCACGGCGCAATAGCCGGCATCGACCCTTCCCCCTCGAACCGGCCGGTGTCCAGAAACCGCTCGATCGTTTCGCAATGGGGCCCGATGTCGATGCCCTGAGCCGCCAGCCAGGCGTCGTCGTAATAGGTGGCGGCGTAGCGCTCGCCGCTGTCGCAGATCAGCGATACCAGCGATCCCTCCTCGCCGGTCTTCATCAGCTCCGCCGCGATGAGGCAGAGCGCGTAGAAATTCGTGCCGGTCGAGCCGCCGACGCGGCGAAACAGCCGCCCCGAGAGAACCCGCATGGCGGCGATCGAAGCTGCGTCCGGGATCTTGATCATGTGGTCGATCACTTCCGGCACGAAGGAGGGTTCGACCCGGGGCCGCCCGACCCCCTCGATGCGCGAGGGCGTCTCGCAGCGCGAGCCGCGCCCGCCGCCGTGATAGGCGTCGAAGAAGGCGGAGTGTTCGACGTCGACGACGCAGAGCCGCGTGTCGAGATTGCGATAGCGGATGTAGCGGCCGATGGTCGCCGCGGTGCCGCCGGTGCCGGCGCTCATCACCACCCAGCGTGGCACCCGATGGGCCTCGGCGCCCATCTGCGCGAAGATGCTCTCGGCGATGTTGTTGTTGCCGCGCCAGTCGGTTGCCCGCTCGGCATAGGTGAACTGGTCGAGATAGTAGCCACCGGCTTCTGCGGCGAGGCGCGCGGCGGTGTCGTAGACCTCGCCGGGCGCATCGACGAAATGGCAGTGGCCGCCGAAGCGCCGGATCGCCTCGATCTTCTGGGCGCTGGTGGTCTGCGGCATGACCGCGATGAAGGGCAGGTCGAGGAGATTGGCGAAATAGGCCTCGCTGACCGCCGTCGAGCCCGAGGAGGCCTCGACGAGCGTCGTCCCCTCGCGGATGCGGCCATTGCAGATCCCGTAGAGAAACAGCGAGCGGGCGAGGCGGTGCTTGAGGCTGCCGGTCGGATGGGTGGACTCGTCCTTCAGATAGACCGAGATGCCCTTGAGGCCCGGGAAGATCGGCTTGACCAGATGGGTGTCGGCCGAGCGGCGGCCGTCGCCCTCCAGAACCGTCATGGCGCGCCGCGACCACTCGCGGTCGGGGCAGGGCGGCAAAGGCATCGGGTCGTGACCCATTCTCGCGTCGGTCGTCATCGCCATGTCACCGTCTCCTCATGCATGCCGTCTATGCACCGTCCACCCAGTCGCCAGACTGACGCCGGCAGTCTCCAGCCTCGGCTTCCATCGGGTCTCATCGATGTCGCCTGAGTGGCTGGCATGATGTTTGATCGCAATCGTCTGCCGGATAGAATGCGAATGATGAAACATATCGCGCTCGATTCCCGCCAGCTCGAAGCCTTCGCCGCCGTCATCTCGATCGGTAGCGTCACCGGCGCGGCACGCACCCTCGGGCGCTCGCAGTCGGTCGTCACCAGGCAGATTCAGGATCTCGAGGCCACCCTCGGCTTTTCGCTGTTCGATCGCAACGGCCCGCGCATCGCGCCGAGCGAGCGGGCGATGCGCTTCCATGCCGAGGTGGAGCGTTACCTCACCGGCCTGGCGATGATGGGCGAGCGCATCGAGGCGATCAGGGCCGGCGCGCCCCCCGCCATCGACATCGCCGCGACGCCGGCGCTGGCGTCCAGCCTGGTGCCGAAGGCGCTGGCGCGGCTCGGCGAGGCGGCCCTGCCGCGGCAGATCCATCTCCATTCCGGATCCGCCGAGGAGGTGGTCCGCCAGATCGTCGGGCGAACCGCCGATCTCGGCGTCGCCAGCCTGCCCCTCGACCATCCGGGCATGGAGACCTGCTGGATTGGCGAGGCGCCCTGTGCCGCCGTGTTGCGCGAGGACGATCCGTTGGCCGCCCGGCCGGTCGTCGCCCTGAAGGATCTGGCCGGGCGCCGGATCATCGCCATGGCCAATCCCTACCGGTTGCAGAGCCGCATATCGGCGGCGCTTGCGGCCAACGGCGTCGAGCCGGGGGCGACGATCAACACCAACACCTCCCAGGCCGGAGTCGCCCTTGTCAGGGAAGGTCTCGGCATCGCCATCACCGAGCCCGTCACCGCCTTTGCCGATCTGCCGAAGGGCGTGACGGCGCGCCCGCTCGACGTCGCCATCGACTATCTCTTCGGCGTCGTCGTGCCGGCCGGCGAGCCGCGCTCCGAGGTGACGCGGCTGTTGTCGGAAGCGCTGCGATCGGTCGCAGAGGAGCAGCTTCCCGCGATCGGATTCAGGGCCGGGCGGAGCGAAGGCCCGGCGGGGTAGGGCGCTGCATTCCCGTTCGGCCGGCACCGCGGCGGCCATGCCCGTGCCGGCGGCCATGTCCGCTCAGCCCTCTGCCGCTACCGGCTCGCCCAGCGTATGCATCAGCCGGTTCGCCCATCCGAAGATCGCCGCGGACATGACGAGGTCGAGGATCTCGATTTCCGAGAGCCCGGCGGCGCGCAGCCGCGCGACGTCGCTCTCCTCCGCCTCCGGCGGAAAGGCCGAGAGTTTGACGGAGAAGTCGAAGATCGCCTGTTCGCGCTCCCCAAGCTCGGCCTTCGCCTCCTTGGCGAAGATCTCGGCCATTGTCGCTTCGTCGCCGATGAGCTGGTTGTAGCGGCTGGCGTGGACCGCCGCGCAATAGACGCAGCGATTGACCACCGAGGCGCCGACGGCGCCGAGTTCGCGCTCGGCGCGCGACAGGCCGTCGCGGCCATACATGATGCCGTTGAACAGCGGCGAGCGGTGGGAGAGCGACTCCGGATCGTGGGCGAGGGTCAGGACGTAGTCGGAGACCTTCTTGTTCGACGGCGTCACCTTCATCGCCGCCAGCTGCGCCGCGCTCGCCTCTTCCAGCTTCACCGGCGTCACATAGGGGCGCCATTCGGGAACCGTGGCGGTGAATTCGTGAACGACCCGGCTCATGCGGATTTCTCCATCGAAGTCTTCATCAAGCGAAGGCCGATCACCAGCCGGGACTGATAGCCGAGAAAGGCGCAGAGCTCGGCGAGGCGAACGATGTCGGCCTCCGCCACGCCGGCCGCCTTCAACGCCTCGACATGCTCGCGGGTCGCAGTCTTCGGCGCGGCGATCAGCCTGTCGGCATGGCGCAGCAGGGCATCGAGCCGTTCGTCGCCGGAAAACGTGTCCGGGTCGGCGAGGCCGGCATGGTCGTACCAGTCGTCGCAGGTGGTGAAGCGTTGGTAGTAGTGATCCTTCATCGTCTCGTCGCCAAGACGCTCCGACGCCCGGACCGCGATGATCCCCCGAACTGCGTGGGGAAGCCCGCCGGGGTCCTCAGGGGCGAGTACCGCCTCGGCGCTGGCGTCGCTGAGGGCGACGAGCTCCGCCCGCTGCGCCAGAGCCCGGACCACCTCGTCCGTCGGGCGCAGATGGGCGAGTTTGGCGACGAGGGTCGCGCTCACGTCGGTCATGGTGATCCGCCCTCCTTCTTCGGTCGGTCAGTCCCTAATATGAATACCCTTGAATTTGTCATTATAATAGGTCTTTCATGCAAAAAACGAATTCTTGCTGTCGATGACCGGGAGAGGCGGGCGAGCGTGGTCTCCGACCGGGTGTCAACGGGCCCATCGCGAAGGAAGCTGACCCATGAACACCGACCTCAGCATTGAGGGCCTATCCGGCCTCGAGGAGCGGCTTTCCCAGGATCTCGAGTTTCTGCAGCTGCCGGCGCGAAACTGGGTCCCGCCGCGTCGCCACCAGAGCCAGATCGTCCGCGACGTGCTGATCGTCGGGGGCGGCATGTGCGGCCTTGCAGCGGCCGCCAGGCTGAAGCTCCTCGGCGTTCACAACACGCTCGTTCTCGACCGGGCGTCGCAGGGGCGGGAAGGGCCGTGGGTCACCTATGCCCGGATGCGCACCCTGCGCTCGCCCAAGCAACTCGCCGGCCCCGCCCTCGGCCTGCCGGCGCTGACGTTCCGGGCGTTCTTCGAGGCGCAGTTCGGGCGGCTTGCCTGGGACACGCTCGACAAGATCGATCGGACGACGTGGATGGACTATCTCGTCTGGTACCGGAAGGTTCTGGATCTTCCGGTGCAGAACGAGACCCGCGTCGAGACGATCGAGAGCGACCGCGACGATCCCGCCCTCTTCGCCGTCACGGTCGAAAGCGCCGGCACGCGGCGGACGATCCATGCGCGCCACGTGGTGCTCGCCACCGGCCGGGCGGGGCTCGGCGGCAAGGCGGTGCCGGACGTCTTCCAGGCGCTGCCGCCCGAGTTGTGGTCCCATTCGGAGGACGCGATCGACTTTGCGGCTTTGAAAGGGAAGAAGGTCGGCGTCGTCGGCGCCGGAGCCTCGGCGGTCGACAATGCGGCGGTAGCCCTCGAACAAGGTGCTGCGAGCGTCGATCTGTTCATCCGCCGCAACGACATTCCCCGGGTCAACAAGTTCACCGGCATCGGCAGCCCCGGCGTGGTTCATGGCTTCGCCAGCCTGCCGGACGACGAGAAATGGCGCTTCCTCGACTACGTCATCACCGAGCAGACCCCGCCGCCGCGCGACAGCGTGCTGCGGGTGTCGGCTTTCCCGAATGCGCGGTTTCACCTTTCGAGCCCGATCCACGAGGTGAGCGCCGAAGGCGGACAGGTAACGCTGACGACCGCGCGCGGGACCTACCAACTCGATCATCTGATCCTCGGCACCGGCTTCAACGTCGATCTCGGCGAGCGGCCGGAGCTTGCGGCCTTCGCGCCTCACATCCGCTTCTGGGGCGACCGCTTCGAGCCGCCGAAGGGCCAGGAGAACGCCGAACTGGCGAACTCGCCCGACCTCGGTCCGGGCTTCACGTTCCAGGAGAAGCAGCCCGGCGCCTGTCCGGCGCTGAAGCGGCTCCACTGCTTCAACTATGCCGCGACGCTCTCGCACGGCAAGCTGTCGGGCGACGTTCCGGCCGTCAGCGAGGGAGCCGACCGCTTGGCGCGGGCCATCGTCGCCGACCTCTTTTCCGCCGATCGCGATCGCCATTTCGCAGACCTTCAGGCCTATGACACGCCGGAAATCCTCGGCGACGAGTGGCAGGATGCTGATGCGCCGGAGGCCGTCGGCCAAGGCTGAGGCTCCTTCCGAACGAAAAAAGGGCCGACCGGCGGCCGACCCTTCTCGATGGCATGGACAGCCCGAGCCCTCCGTCGGCTGTACGAGGAGAGCCAGGGTGTCTGATCGGGTGTTACGTCTTCGGCTTCATGTCGAAGGCGCGGACCCAGTCGTCGCCGCGGGCCTGCCAGGTGACGTCGTCGGAGACGCCGTAGGTCTCGGGCTGCACGTAGAGGAAGCCCGAAGCCGCCTCGTCGCACATCAGCTTGGTCGCCTCGGCATAGATTTTCTGGCGCGCGTCCTTGTCGGTCGTCTCGCGGCCCTCGTCGAGCAGCTTGCCGAAAGCCTCGTTGCCCCAATAGTCGTAGACATTGCCGGGGGAGAACATGGTCAGCATGCCGTCGGCGTCGATGGTCGGCCAGGCAAGCCCTTGAACGGCCATCTGGGCGAGGTCCCGGCCCTCGATCTGCTTCTTCATGAAGGCGCCGAACTCGATCTCGGAGATCTTCATGTTGAGCCCAAGGGAGGTCAGCTCCGAAGCGATGACCTGCGTCACCTCCTCGCCCTGGAGATAGCGCGCGACCGGCACCTCGATCTCGATCGGCTGGGAGAGATCGACGCCGGACTCGGCGAAGAGTTCCGCCGCCTTGTCGGGATCGTAGGGGTAAGGCTCCAGCTCGGGATTGTAGCCGAAATAGTCCTTCGAGAGGATCTGGCACTGGGAGACGGTCGCCTTGCCGTCGAAGATCGCATCGGCGATGCCGGTTTTGTCGATCGCATAGTTCACCGCCTGCCGGAACTTCAGATTGTCCATCGGCGGCTTTTCGTGATTGAACTTGATCAGCATCGAGCGGGTGGAATCCACCGCGCCGGCACTGGCGTTGTCGGCCGCGTCGATCCGGGCGATCTCCGAGGTCGGAATGCCGGTGATCAGGTCGACCTCGCCGGCGAGAAGAGCGGCGATCCGGCTGCCGGTTTCCGGAATGGTGCGGAAGTTCACGGTCTGAAAGGTCGGCTTGTCGCCCCAATAGTCCGGATTGGCCTTCAAGGTGATGCGGTCGCCGGGGACGTTCTCCTCCACCGCATAGGGGCCGCCGGACAGGGTCTCGGTCGCCGGATTGTGCGTCTCGGCCCATTTCGGCGGCAGCAGCAGGAACATCGAGAGCTGGTCGGCCAGCGCCGGATAGGGCGCCGAGGTCTTCACCTCGACCGTCGTCGGGTCGATGACGTTGACCTCGGAGACCAGCGAGAACCAGCCGGCGATGCGGGCGCCGACCTTCGGATCGCGGACCCGGTCGAGATTCCACTTCACCGCCTCGGCGTCGATCTTCTCGCCGTCGGCATAGGTCGTCCCTTCCGCCAGCTTGAAGCGCCAGGTCGTCGGGTCGACCATCTCCCAGCTCGTGGCCAGCGACGGCTGCAGCTTCAGGTCCGGGCCGCGCAGGACGAGCGCCGGATAGATGTGGCTGAGAACGCTGAGGTCGGAGCCGACCGTGCCCGTCATGTGCGGGTCGAAGGTGTTGACCGCCACGCGCAGCGCGATGGTCACCTCGCCCTCCTGGGCAAAGCTCGGCAGTGCCGTGGAGGCGGCGAGCGCGGCTCCAAGGCATAAGGATCTGAGGGTCGTCCTGAACTGCATGCTGCCTCTCCTGTTCGATCGGGGGTGGTGGTTATGCAAGAAGGAAATGGTCGGGACCGACCTCGCGCAGCGCAGCGTCCGGGGCCGGCGGATTGGCGTCGACGTCGTAGGCGAGATGTCGGCGATTTGCCTCGATGTCGGGATCGGGCACCGGGATCGCCGAGAGCAGCGCGCGCGTATAGGGATGGCGCGCATCGGTGAAGATCGCCTCGGTCGGCGCCATCTCGACGATCCGCCCCCGCAGCATCACCGCCACCCGGTGGCAGAGATAGCGGACCATCGACAGGTCGTGGGCGACGAACAGATAGGCGATGCCGAGGCTTTCCTGCAGGTCCTGGAAGAGATTGACGATCTGTGCCTGGATCGAGACGTCGAGGGCGGTGATCGGCTCGTCGGCGACGATGAAGCTCGGCTCCATGGCGACGGCCCTCGCGATGTTGACGCGCTGGCGCTGGCCGCCGGAAAATTCGTGCGGATAGCGCTTCATGAAGGCCGGATCGAGCCCCACCCGGCGAAACAGCTCGGCCGTGCGGTCGGCCCGTTCGCTGCCCTTGGCGAGCTTGTGCACGATCAGCGGCTCGGCAACGAAATCGCCGACGGTCATGCGCGGGTTGAGCGCCGCGTAAGGGTCCTGGAAGACCACTTGCATCTCGCGCCGGAAGGGCTTCAGCTGGCGCGGCGACAGCCCGACAAGGGACTGCCCGCGGAACAGGACGTCGCCGCCGGTCGGGCTTTCGAGCTGCAGCACGACGCGGCCGGTCGTGCTCTTGCCGGAGCCGGATTCGCCGACGAGGCCGAGGGTTTCGCCGGGCGCGATGTCGAAGGAGATGCCGTCGATCGCCTTGACGGCGAACTTGCTGGCGCCGAGGAAGCCGCGCCCGCCGCCATAGTGCTTCGTCAGGTCGCGGACCGAGACGAGCGGGGCGTCGGCCGAGGATGTGGCTGAGGTCGGCCGCGTCATCGCTCCGTCCCCTGTTCGGCGGCCAGCAGCGCCGGCAGATCGTACCACGCCGCCACCTGATGGCCGGGCGCCATGCCCTCGATCTGGCGAAGCGGCGGGGTCTCGGTGAAGCAGCGGGGCGTCGCGAAGGGATTGCGCGGGGCGAAGGGATCGCCCACCGGCGGTTCCGTCAGATCCGGCGGCTGGCCGGGGATCTGGTAGAGCCGCTTGGTCAGGCGGGTCTCGCCATGGGGCAGGGAGCGAAGCAAGCCCCATGTGTAGGCGCTGTGCGGCTGCTTGAAGATCGAGCGCACCGGCCCGCGCTCCATGATCCGGCCGCCATACATCACCTGCACATTGTCGGCGAGGCCGGCAACGACGCCCATGTCGTGGGTGATCCAGATGACGGTGGTGCCGAAGCGCTTCTTCAGGTCGCGGACGAGATCGAGCACCTGCGCCTGCACGGTCACGTCGAGGGCCGTGGTCGCCTCGTCGGCGATGAGGAGCTTCGGGCTGCAGGCAAGGCCGATGGCGATCATCACCCGCTGGCGCATGCCGCCGGAAAACTGGTGCGGATACTGGCCGATGCGCCTGTCGGCACTGGGGATGCCGACGAGATCGAGAAGCTCGACCGCCCGCTCCCGCGCCTTGCGCCGCGACAGGCCTTCGTGGCGGGTCAAAGGCTCGATCAGCTGACGCTCGACGGTGAGCACCGGGTTCAGCGAGGTCATCGGGTCCTGGAAGACGAAGCCGATCCGCCCGCCGCGAATGTTTCGGAGCTCGGCCTCGGACAGCTTCAGAAGATCGCGCCCCTCGAACAGAACGCTGCCGGAGACGATGCGGCCCGGCGGGCGCGGGATCAAGCCGAGCATGGCGAGCACGTGGACGCTCTTGCCCGAGCCGCTCTCGCCGACAATGCCGAGGGTCTCGCCCGCCTCGATCGTATAGGAGACGTCGTTGACGGCGTGAACGGTGCCACCCTCGGTGTCGAAAACGACGGAAAGGTTCTTCACCTCGAGAAGCGGCGCCGTCATTTCAGCCCCCGCTGCTTCGGATCGAAATAGTCGCGCAGCCAGTCGCCGACGAGATTGACGCTGAGGACGGTGAGGACGATCGCAAGGCCGGGGAAGGTGACGATCCACCAGGCGGTGGACAGATAGGTCCGCCCGTCGGCGAGCATGCGGCCCCAGCTGGGGGCCGGCGGCGGCACGCCAAGCCCGAGGAAGGAGAGGGCGGCGTCCATGATGATCACCCGCGCAAGTTCCAGCGTGCCGACGACGAGGGCCGGCGTCAGGACGTTGGGCAGGATGTGGCGGAACATGATGCGCAGGGTGCCGGAGCCGATCGCCCGGGCCGACTGGACGAATTCGCGCTCGCGCACGGCAAGCACCTGGCCGCGGATGATGCGAGCGTAGCGGATCCAGCTGGTCAGAGCGAGGACGATGATGATGTTACGAAGGCTCGGGCCCAGCGCCGCGACGACGAGGAGCGCCAAGAGCATCAGCGGGAAGGCGAGCTGGATGTCGACGAGCCGCATCAGGATGCGGTCGGTCATGCCGCGGAAATAGCCGGCGACGATGCCGAGGCCGACGCCGACGATGCCGCCGAGGATGACGGCGGCGGCCGCGACGGCGAGCGTCACTCGGCTGCCGTAGATGATGCGGCTGAGGATGTCGCGGCCGAGCTGGTCGGTGCCGAGCGGATGGGGCCCGGGGCTGAAGAGTCCGGTCCAGGTCGGCGGATCGAGCCGCGCCGACAGGCTGCCGCGCACCGGGCTGTCGAGGCCGAGCACCGGCGCCAGAAGCGCCGCGAGGACGAAGATCGACAGGATGATCCAGCCGAACAGGCCGGCTTTGGAGCGAAGGAGGGCGGAAAAGAATGACCGCATGGCCGTCACCGCCTTTCCCGGATACGCGGATCGAGCAGCCCGTAGAGAAGGTCGATCGCGAAGTTGATGACGACGAAGATGAAGGCGATGAGCGCGACGCCGGCCTGGATCACCGGGAAGTCCTTGGTCTCGATCGCCTGGATGATCAGCCGGCCGACGCCCGGCCAGGAAAACACCGTCTCGGTGACGACCGAGCCGCCCAGAAGCTCGCCCATGATGATGCCGATCATGGTGACGACGGGGATCAGCGCGTTGCGTCCGACGTGCCAGACGAGGATTACCCGCGGCATCAACCCCTTGGCCCGGGCAGTGCGCACATAGTCCTCCTTCAGGACGTCGAGGAGGTTGGAGCGCAGGAGCCGGGCGATCGAGGCGGAGACGAACACCGCGAGCGTGAAGGCCGGCAGGACGAGATGGGCGGGCGTGCCGTAGCCGCCGGTCGGCAGCCAGCGGAGATCGACGGCGAAGAACAGGATCAGCATGATCCCCAGCCAGAACACCGGCGTCGCCTGGCCGAGCAGCGCGAACAGCATGACGACCAGTTCGGCGAGGCGGCCGCGATTGAGCGCTGCGATGGTGCCGGCGACGACCCCGAGCAGGGTGCCGAGGATGAGCGCGGTGAAGGCCAGCTCCATCGTCGCCGGCATGCGTTCGAGCACCACGCCCATCGCCGGACGCCCGAACTGGAACGACTGGCCGAAATCGCCGGTGGCGATGTTGCCGAGGTAGCTGAGATACTGAAGGAAAAGCGGCTGATCGAGGCCGAGATCGGCCTGCAGCCGCGCCATCTCCTCGGGCGAGGCGCCGATCGGCAGGAGCAGCGCCGACGGATCGCCGAGGATGCGGGTGACGAAGAAGACGATCGTCACGACGCCCCAGATCGCGATGGCCGATTCGGCGAGTTTTCCAAGGAGATAGCGGATCAAGAGCCGGAACCCGTCGCTGCCGCCGCGCCGGCCGGGCCGGTGCGTGAGAGGAAGTCGCGGGTCCTTGCGATCACCGCCTCGTTCGCCTCGAAATGGATGGCGTGGTTCGCCCCCTCGACCTCGAAGAGCTCGGCGGCGGGGATCGCCTCGGCGATCAGCCGGGAGTGGTTCGGCGGACAGATCCAGTCCTCCGCCCCGACGATGACAAGCGTCGGCACCGCGATTTCGGCGAGACGGTCGCGCAGATCGTAGCTGCGCTCCTTGAACAGCGCGTTGTGGGTCTCGGCGTGAAACCGCATCTTGCGCACGCGCTCCAGCGCGGCGTCCGGGTCGAAGCGCTCGAAATAGAGCGGCTGCAGCGCCAGCCAGATGAGCCGCAGCTCGGTGTCGTCGATGACGGTGTCGGAAAACACCTTGCGCAGCATCGCGACGGAAGCGCTCGGCGCCTTGTGGATGCGCGCCTTGAAGGTCTCGAAGGCGTCGTCCTCGTTGTGATGGCTCGCCGCCGTGCCGCGCAGGATCAGCCGAGAGGCGCCCTGCGGATATTTGACGGCATAGGTCAGCGCGATCATGCCGCCGAAGGAGCCGCCCTGGAGAATGATCCTGCGGGCGCCGAAATGCTCGAGCCGGATGGCCTCCAGATCGTCGGCGAACTGCTCGAAACTGTAGGGCGGCGTCAGGCTGCTCTCGCCGCAGCCGCGCTGGTCGTAGGCCATGACGCGGTACTCATCGGCGAGCGGCAGCCAGGCGTCGTACTCGCCGAAACGATCGCCGATGCCGCGCCCGCCATGGATCGCCACGAAGGGTTCCGCGTCGCTCCGGCCGGCCTCGTCATAGACGAAGCGGGCGCCGTTGAGATGCATCGTCGGCATTCTGAACGTGGACCCCTAGCGAAATGATCGGCGGCGACCGGCGCAATGCGCCAGGCGGCGGATCGCCGCTGCGCAGCCGAGACAAGCGAGTGAACCAGTTATTGGCGCCAATTTCAAACTCAATTGCACGACGGGCCGAATTTTTTGTGCAGAAGGTACGCCTGCCTAACGGCTAGGCGCCCCGATCCTTCAGCGTCACGTGACGTGCCGTGACCTCCCGCAGCCGCTCCGCGTCCTTGAGGCGCAGAGCCTCCACCATCTCGAAATGCTCGTGCGCCGAACGGTCCATACGGGCGGGCGTGTTGTTCGCCCGTTGGACGGAGATCGGAATGCGCCAGCGCAGATCCCAGATGATCTCGATGATCACCTGGTTGTGGCAGGCCTTGAGGAGTTCGCGGTGAAAGGCGTGGTTCGCCTCGTCCTGCTCGCGGATCGTCCCGGTCTTGACCGTATCGGCGAAGATGGTGGCGAGATAGGACAGCCGGGCGAGCATACCGTCGGTGACATTCGCCACGAGCTCCTCGGCGATCGACGTCTCGACCTTGGCGCGGGCGTCCATGATATCGCGTACCAGGGCGTCGTCCATCGACGGCACGTAATAGCCGCGATTGCGCACCCGCTGCACCAGTTTGCGCGACTGCAGGGCCTCCAGCGCATGGCGAAGCGCGATCCGGGTGCAGCCGTAGCGCTCCTCCAGGTCGATCTGCTTCAGCCACATGCCGGGCGCGAGGGTGCCGCGATAGATGTCGGTCTCGATCGTCCTGGCGAGCGTGGCGGTGTCCTGCGCGGCGGTTTCCTCGGTCATGAAGGGGCTCGTCCTCAAGGCATCGAAAGCGATTTGGTCATTGCTAGCACGAGCACGCGACGTTGACATCGGAAGAAATTGGCGCCAATTTGGATTCATACGATCTGCGCGGGCTCTGTCGCGCCGTCTTTCCAACCATCTGCGAGGCCGCTCTTGTCTCCCGATCGACCCAACGATCCGTCGTCGCGCATCCGGGTGGGCGTCGATTCCGGTGGCACCTTCACCGACATCTGCGTCTTCGACGAAGCCGAGGGCGACGTCTTCGTCTGGAAGGTCTCGAGCACGCCTGCCGACCCTTCCGAAGCCATCGTCGCCGGGATCGTCGAGGGGCTCGGCGCCCATGAAGGCGGTGCGCTGGATCCCGCCCGTGTCGGCTATTTCGGCCACGGCACCACGGTCGGCACCAACGCCCTCATCCAGGGTCGCGGCGCCGAGACCGGGCTGATCACAACCCGGGGCTTTCGCGACGTCCTCGAAATCCGCCGCCAGAAGCGTCCCGAGCTCTACGACCTCCAGGCCGACAAGCCGCCGCTGCTCGCCACCCGTGACAAGCGGCTGGAAGTGACCGAGCGCGTCCTCTTCGACGGCACGGTGATGACCCCGCTCGACGAGGACGAGGTGCGGCTGGCCGTGCGCCAGCTGAAGGAGGAGAAGGTCGCGGCGATCGCAGTCTGCACGCTGTTCTCCTTCATCCAGCCGGCCCACGAGGCGCGGATCCGCCAGATCGTCGAGGAGGAGTATCCGGGCGTCTTCATCTCGGTGTCCCACGAGATCGCCCCGGAATTCCGGGAATACGAGCGGCTGACGACGACGGTGGTGAACGCCTATCTCGGCCCGATCATGCGCGCCTATCTGGAGCGGCTGTCGCCGCGGGTGGCGGCCGCCGGGCTGACCCTGGAGCCGCATCTGACCCAGAGCAACGGCGGCGTCATTTCCTGCGACACCGCCAAGGAACAGCCGGTGCGCACCGTGCTCTCAGGCCCCGCCGCCGGCGTCATGGCGGCGCTCGCCATCGGCCGCGATATCGGGGCGCCCAATCTCATCACCTTCGACATGGGGGGCACCTCCAGCGACGTTTCGCTGATCGACGGCGGCCGCCCGCAGATGGCCAACGACATCGAGATCCACGGCTATCCCCTGAAGGTGCCGATGCTCGACATCCACACGGTCGGCGCCGGCGGCGGCTCGATCGCCCATGTCGATGCAGGGCTCCTCAAGGTCGGCCCGCGCAGTGCCGGCGCTGCACCCGGCCCGGTCTGCTACGGGCTCGGCAACGACGAGCCGACGGTGACCGACGCCAACGTCGTCCTCGGCATCCTCAACCAGACCCATCTCCTCAACGGCCGGATGCCGATCGACGCCGCCGCCTCGCATGCGGCCATGGAGCGCCTGGCCGAGGCTCTCGGAATCGGCGTGATGGACGCGGCCCAGGGCATCATCCGCGTCGTCATCGCCAACATGGCCAAGGCGATCCGGGTGATCTCCGTCGAGCGCGGCTACGATCCGCGTGACTATACGATGCTGGCCTTCGGCGGCGCCGGGCCGATCCACGCCGCGCGCCTCGCCGCCGAACTCGACATCCCTCGCATCGTCATTCCCAAGCATCCCGGCATCATGTGCGCCCTCGGCCTCTTGCAGTCCGATCTGCGCACCAATCTGTCGCTGACCCGCATGACGCGGCTATCGGACGACGTATTGCCGACGCTGGAGGCCGGCTTCCGGCAGCTCGACCAGCGGGCCGAGGAGTGGTTCACCACCGAGGCGATTGCTCCCGCCGACCGCCGCGTCCTGCGCGCCGTCGACATGCGCTATGGCGGCCAGGGCTACGAGCTGACCGTCGACTGGCCGCAGGACGTTGCGGGCGAGGGCGTCCTTGCCGCGCTGCGGGCCAATTTCGAGGCAGCCCACCGCCAACTTTATGGCTATGTCGCGAGCGAGGAGCCGATCCAGGTCACGACCCTGCGCATCGAGGCGGTCGGCACCGTGCCGAAAGTGGCGATGAAGTCCCATCCCGCGGCGACCGGCCCTGTGTCGGGCGCGGTGGTCGGCGAGCGCCGGGTCTATCTGCCCGAGCGCGGCGATTTCGTCGCTGTCCCGCTCTACGACCGCACGAAGCTCGATCCGGGCCACGATGTGGCGGGTCCCGCCGTCATCGAACAGATGGATTCGACGACGCTGGTTCTGCCGGGCCAGATGGCGCGCGTCGACCGCTTCCTCAATCTCACGATCGAGAAGACACGCTCATGAGCGCCCTCGCGAAGAACCCCGAGACCGGCGACACCGCCGTCACCGTCGATCCCGTGACGACCGCGGTCATCGGCAGCGCGCTCAGCACCATCGTCGAGGAGATGGGCAAGGCGATCGTGCGCGCCGCCTATTCGACCAACATCAAGGAGCGGCAGGACTGCTCCACGGTGATCTTCGACCGCAAGGGCCGAACCGTCGCCCAGGCCGAGCGCATCCCGGTCCATCTCGGCTCGCTGCTCGGCATCGCCGACTACGTCTTGACCCATGTCGATCTGGAGACGGTGCGCCCGGGCGACGTCTTCATCGGCAACGACGCCCATACCGGCGGCGGCACCCATCTGAACGACATCGTCTTCCTGGAGCCGGTGTTCTTCGGCGGCGAGCTCGTCGCCTGGGTGACCAACCTCGCCCATCACTCCGACTTCGTCGACCGCGGCCATGCCCACATCTATCAGGAGGGGCTGCGGATCCCGCCGATCCGCCTCTACCGAGAGGGCGTTCTGCAACAGGACATGATGGATCTCGTCCTGCTCAACTGCCAGGTGCCGGGCGAGCGGACCAACGATTTTCGCGCCCAGATGGCGGCCAATCGGCTGGGCGTCCAGCGCTATCAAGCGCTTTGCGAGAAATATGGCGAGCCCGTCGTCGCGGCGGCGAGCGAGGAGATCATCGCCTATGCCGAGCGCAAGACCCGCGCCGGCATCGCCACCATTCCCGACGGCGTCTACGAGCATGCCTGCCGCTTCGACACGCCGTCCTATGACGAGATCCTCGATCTGAGGGTCAGGGTGGAGGTGCATGGCGAGGAGATCACCGTCGATCTCGCCGGCAACCCGGCACAGGTGCGCGCCGGCATCAACATGGTGCTGACCGCGACGCTGGCGACGGTGTATTTCGCCGTGAAGTCCCTGATCGACCCGGACATTCCGGCCAATTCCGGCTTCCATCGGCCGATCCACGTGAAGGCGCCGGAAGGTTCGGTCTTCAACGCCGTCTCGCCCGCCGCGGTCTATACCCGGACCGACATCGGCCAGCGCCTCGTCGACATGATCTATACTGCGCTTTCGGAGGCGATCCCCGAGCGCATCTGCGCCGCCTGCACCGGCGGCGGTCTGTTGACCTTTTCCGGCATCCACCCGCGTACCGGCCGCTTCTACGTCTACAACGAGATGTGCGGCGGCTCGATGGGC
Organism: Jiella pacifica; assembly: GCF_010500815.1. GTDB lineage: Bacteria > Pseudomonadota > Alphaproteobacteria > Rhizobiales > Rhizobiaceae > Jiella > Jiella pacifica. Next base: position 206,190 of record NZ_JAAAMG010000007.1, on the reverse strand, counting down.
GGAAGGGCCACCAAGGACGGCCTCGACGGCGTCCAGGTCCACACCACCAACACCGCCAACATCCCGATCGAGGCGCTGGAATACGAGCACCCCGTCCTGGTCGAGCGCTACGAGCTCGTCGAGGATTCCGGCGGTCCCGGCAAGTGGCGCGGCGGCATGACCATGCGCCGCCAGGTGCGGGTCCTCGATCACGTCGCGACCGTCAATGCCGGCGGCACCAACTCCAAGGTCGCCCCCTGGGGCCTCTTCGGCGGCCACGACGGGCGTGTCACCAAGGTCGAACTCGGCGAGGGCGTCGCACCGCTGGTCAACCGCAACGGTTCGCTCGCGGCCGGACAGACGCTCGCCATGATCGCGTCCTCCGGCGGCGGCTACGGCGACCCGAAGGAGCGCGACCGCGATCTGGTGCGCCGCGACCTGAAAGAGGGACGGATTTCGAAGGCCGCGGCCCGCGAGATCTACGGGCTCGACGTCTGATGCCAATGCTTACCGTCGCCGCTCGCCGCCGCAAACCGGGCTGCCAGCCGGAGGTAGCGTCGTGAAGGTCGCGATCCTCGGGGCGGGGGGCGTCGCCCTCGGCTATGCCGCCCATCTCGCCGAGCGAGGCCACAGACCGGTGGTCTGGTCGCCCTCCGGCGCCGGGACGAAGGATCTCGTGGGGCTGGCGCTCCGCCTGTCCGGGATCCTCGACGGCGACCGTGCGGTAGACGTGGCGCAAGGCGTCGAGGAGGCGGTCGCCGACGCGGCGGCCGTCGTCGTGGCGCTTCCCGCCAATGGCCATCGCGCCGTCATCGACGCTGCCGTCCCGCATCTGCGCGACGGCCAGACGGTCATCGTCAGCGCCCAGCTTTCCTTTTCGGCCAGCTACTGCGCCATGCGGCTGCAGGAGCGCGGCATTGCCGCGCCCGTCGTCGCCTGGGCGACCACGGCACTGCTCGGCCGGCGCACCGGGCCGAACGCGGTGACGATCGGCGGGCTGCGCGACATGCTGGAAATGGCGGTGCTTCCCGCCGCTGCCGGTGTTCCGTCGCTGGCGCTCTGCAAGGACCTGTTCGGCGAGCGCTTTCGCCTCGTCGACGACGTCGTCGCGATCGCCCTTTCCAATCTCAATCCGCCGATCCACATGGCGAGCGCGCTCTGCAACCTGACCCGCATCGAAAAGGCGGAATGGTGGGGCAACTACGACGGCATCACCCCGGCGGTGGCCCGGCTGATCGAGGCGCTCGACGCCGAGCGCCTCGGCCTTGCCGAACATTGCGGCGTCATGGTGCGCAGTGCCGAGGAGCATTACCGGCTGACCTTCGGCTTCGCACCCGGCCTGTCGATCGCCGAGATGGCCGCGGCCGTCCATGCAAGGCGCAAGGGCCCCCCGGGCCCGACCTCCCTCGACACCCGCTTCGTCACCGAGGACGTGCCCTTCGGCATCGTGCCGCTGATCGAACTCGGGCGATGGCTCGGAATGGACCTCCCGCTGCACGCGGCGGGGGCTCGCCTCCTGTCGGCCCTCTATGGTCGCGACCTCGCCGCCGACAACGACCTTCTTCCGCTCGTCGATCTGGCGGGGGTGCTTTCCGGCATCCCCCTCGGTGGCGCGGACTGCAAACGACCGGCTGGACCGTCGACGCCCTGAGCGCCCGGTCGGCCATCGGCCGCGCTCGGGTCAGGAACAGCTGAAGTCGACGTCGAAGCGGGCGGCCGAACGAAGCCGCTCTGCTGCGGTGCGGGGGATGGAGCCCGCTTGCCGCAAAACGTGATTTGCCGCCCCTCGGCTCTTGGTATGTGAGTGGCCATTCTCGAAGGCCGTCGGTCGGGATTCGCCCTTGCTGCGACCAGCCCGGCCACCGCGACATACGGCCTATACCGATCCCGGCCCGTTGATTTTCGGGCCCTGAAGGAAATTGCCATGGAGCAGATTCGCTCAGTAGCGCGGCCGCAGGTCCTTGAGGACGGGAACTGGCCCGCGCGCCGGACCGAAATCCTCGACTGGCTCGTCCAAAGGACATCCGACGAGCGGTTCATCGACGTCATTTTCCAACAGCTTTGCGACCGGCTCGTCGGCGCCGGTTTGCCATTGGCGCGGGCGACGCTGCACTTCCGCATCGAGAATCCGCAGTGGTTCGGCGCGCGCATCATCTGGCGAGAAGGGATCGGCCAGCCGGAGGTGACGACCTTCGAGCACGGCACTCTCGACACGGTCGGATATGCCGGCAGCCCCATCGCCGCGGTGCATGACGGCCAGGACGAAGTGCGCTGGGACCTTAAGGCCGGCGATGCCGACGCGGCCGGCTCGTCCCTGTTCGGGCAGCTGCGCGAGGAGGGGCTGACCGACTACGTCGCCTGGCCGTTGCGGCACACGCTGGGCCGGCGACATGTCGTGACGTTTGCGAGCGACGCACCTCGAGGTTTTTCGGACGAAGATCTGGTGCTCCTGTTCGATCTCCTGCCGGTCCTCTCCCTGGTCAGCGAGATCCGGCTGAAGAACCGCCTCGCCCGGACGCTTCTCGAGACCTATGTCGGCCCCCATGCCAGCGAAGCGATCCTCGCCGGAGCGATCACCCGCGGCAGCGGCTCGACGGTTGCGGCGGCGATCATGGTCTGCGACCTCAGGGAATTCACCCACATTTCCGATCTCTGGCCCCGCGACGACGTGATCGAGCTCCTGAACAGCTATTTCGATGCGATCTGCGAGCCGATAGAACGTCATGGCGGCGAGATCCTGAAGTTCATCGGCGACGGGCTCCTGGCGATCTTTCCGCTCGATCGGCCGAGCGCCTGCCATGACCTGCTCCGGTCAGTCGCCGAAGCGCGGCAGGCGATGGACCGGCTGAATGCCGAGCGGCTGGCCGAGGATCGCGACGAATTGCACTATGGTGTCGGCATCCATGTGGGCGACGTGATGTATGGCAACATCGGTTCGCGGCGGCGGCTGGACTTCACCGTCATCGGCCCGGCGGTCAACGCCGCCTCGCGCCTCGAAAACCTCACCAAGCTGGTCAAGCGGCCGGTCCTGGTGTCAAAGGCCTTTGCCGACATGGCGGAGTGTCGGCTTGGGCTCGAAGATCTCGGCTCCTATCCGCTGCGCGGCTTCGGCGAAGAGATGCAGGTCTTCGCCTTCCGCGACGACTGGATCGTGACGGCCGATTCCGCCTGACCAATCCGGCCCGGCCAATTTATCGCCGGAACAGGCAGGTCCGCTGGCCCTCTATCTCGCGCACCAGGACGGGCAGGCCGAACACCGCCTCGATCGTTTCCTCGCTGACCACCGCTTCGACCGGCCCGTCGACGACGATCCGGCCCTCGCGCATGGCGACGATCCGGTCGGCGTAGGCACTGGCGAAATTGATGTCGTGGAGGACGACGACGACGATCTTGCCGAGTTCGTCCGCCGCCCGGCGGACGAGCCGCATCATCGAGACGGCATGGCGGATGTCGAGATTGTTGAGCGGTTCGTCGAGAAGGATCGCCTTGGTGTCCTGCGCCAGAACCATGGCGACGAAGGCGCGCTGGCGCTGACCGCCGGAGAGTTCGTCCAGGAAGCGCTCGGCGAGCGGCTCCAGATCGAGGAAGGCGAGGGCCTCTGTGATCTTTACGTGATCGTTTGCGGTCAGCCGGCCCTTCGAATGGGGAAACCGGCCGAAGCCGATGAGGTCGCGGACGGTGAGGCGGGCCAAGAGGCCGTTCTCCTGCCTGAGGACCGAGATCCGCCGCGCCAGCTCGTCGCCTTTGGCTCTCGTCACGTCGAGCCCGTCGACGAAGGCCTTTCCCTCGTCGATCGGCAGGAGCCGGGCGATCATCGACAGGAGGGTCGACTTGCCCGCGCCGTTCGGCCCGATGATCGCTGTCACGCCGGGCGCGTCGAGGGTCAGCGAGGCCCCGTCGACGACGCGGCTGTCGCCGTAGAGCTTGGTGAGCGCCACCGCTTCGATCATTGGATACCACGTTTCAGGACGATGGCGAGAAAGACGATCCCGCCCAGGAATTCGATGATGATGCCGAGCGCCGTGTCGAAGCCGAGGACCCGCTCGAGGATCGTCTGGCCGCCGACGAGACAGATGACGGCGATCAGCGAGGCGGCGATCAGAGTTTCCGCATGGCGGCGCGAGCCGACCAGCGCCACGGCGAGGCTCGCCACCAGAAGGCCGAAGAAGGTGACCGGCCCGACCAGCGCGGTCGAGACCGAGACGAGGACGGCGACGAGGCCGAGGCTCAGCTGCGTCAGCCGGACGGGGTCGACGCCGAGGGAGATGGCGGTGTCGCGGCCGAGGGCGAGTACGTCGAGCTGCGGCAGGAGCCGCCAGAAGGCGAAAGTGACGAGGCCGATCGCCACGACGGCGACGGCGAGGAGATCGGTCTCGATGCCGTTGAAGCTCGCATAGAGCCGGTCCTGCAGGACCACGAAGGCATTCGGATCGATCAGCCGCTGCAGGAAGCCGGCAAGGGACCGGAACAGGACGCCGAGGATGACGCCGACGAGGAGCAGCCGGAGGAGATCGCGCGCGCCGCGCCCGATGAGGCTGCCATAAAGACCGAGGGCGAAGAGGATCATCACGGCGGTCTGGGCGAAGAACAGCGCCATCGGATCGGCGGCGGTGACGAAGGCGGTTCCCGCCACGACCACCATCAGCGTCTGGATCAGCGCGTAGAGCGCGTCGAAGCCCATGATCGAGGGGGTAAGGATGCGATTGCCGGACAGCGTCTGGAAGATCACCGTCGACAGCGCGATGGCATGGCCGACGACGATCATCGCGGCGAGCTTCGGTGCGCGGAACGGCAGGACGAAGGACCAGTTGCCGCGCGCGCCGAGGGTCATGAAGAGGGCGCAGCTGAAGAGGGCGAGGACAGCGAGGAACGCCAGCATCCGCAGCGAGTGTTGTCGCGCAGCACGCTTTGGGGCCACCTGGGCCGGGTCCTCGGCCGCGGCCGACACATGATTTCCGGCGACGTCAGCCATGGGCGGGCCTGCGGCGAGCGAGCAGCGCCAGGAAGATCACCGAGCCTGCCACTCCCATGATGACGCCGACGGGGATCTCGTAGGGGTAGCGCAGGATGCGGCCGAGGACGTCGCAGCCGAGCACCAGCCCGGCCCCCGAGATCGCGACGACGGGAACGATCCGCCGGCCGTTGTCGCCCATCGCCATGGTGACGAGATTGGGCACGACGAGGCCGACGAAGGGAATGGCGCCGATGGTCGCCACCGTGACGGCGGCGATCAGCGAGACGATCACCAGCCCGAACGCCACCACCCGCTCATAGGCGAGGCCGAGATTGACGCTGACGTCGCGGCCGAGGCCGGCGAGGGTGAAGCGATCGGCCGCGAAAAGAGCGACGGCACCGAGGGCGAGACCGATCCACAGAAGTTCGTAGCGGCCTTTCAGGACCATCGAGAAGTCGCCGCTGCTCCAGGCGCCCAGCGACTGCAGGAGGTCCGCCCGATAGGCGATGAAATGGGCCATGGCCTGGATGATGCCCGCCAGAATCAGCCCGACCAGGGGTACCATCAGGCCGCTCTTCAGTCGCAGTCGGCGAATGAGGGCAATGAAGACGAAGGTCCCGGCGAGCGCGAAGCCGGCGGCGGCGAGCATCTTGGCGAAGACCGGAGCGCCCGGGAGGAGCAGCGTGACGACCACCATGCCGAGCCCGGCGGCCTCCGTCGTTCCGACGGTCGAGGGTTCGACGAAGCGGTTGGAGGAGAGCATCTGCATCAACAGGCCGGCGACGGCGAGGCTGGCGCCCGCGAGCAGCGCGGCCGCCGACCGGGGAACGCGGCTGACGAGGAGAAGGCGCAACGCATCGCCGTCGAGCTGGCCGTTCAGGATCGTGGCGAGCGAGAGATCGCCGGCGCCGACGAAGAGGCTGACGACGAAAAGCGCCGCAAGGCCGAGAAGACCGAGGCTGAGAAGGCGGCGATCGGTCATGGCGTGGCGACGTCTCTTTTCCGTCGAGGCGAAGGTGCGCCGCCGGTCCGGTCCGCCCGTCTCACCATGCTTGCCGGATATGGCTCATTCGGCCTTCGCGAAGGCTTCGGACAACTGGTCGACATTGCGCTGGAGAGCCGTCAGCCCGGCGCTCGACAGATACCAGGTGGCCGGATCGAGATAGACGACGTGGCCGCTCTTCCAGGCCTTGGTATTCTCGACGAGTTCGTTCTCCAGCATCGCGGCGGCGGAGCCTTGGCCGATCGCCGCGTCACGGTCGATGACGAACAGCCAGTCGGGGTTCGTCCGGGCGATGTATTCGAACGAGACAGCCTCGCCGTGATTGGAGGTGTCGAGGCCGGTGTCGGCGGGCGGCAGGCCGAAGGCGCCGTGGAGGATGCCGAAGCGCGAACCGGGTCCGAAGGCGCTCATCCGGTTGCTGGTGGTGAGCACGATCAGGCCCTTGCCCTGGCCGGCGGCGCGGGTCTTCACCTCGGCGATCGAACTCGTGAGCCTGGCGATGCGCTGGTCGACGAGGGCCTGTTTGTCGAAGATGGTTCCGAGCGCTCGGGCGCGGGCGAGCGCGGAATCGAGAAAATCGTCCTGGTCGACCGTCATGTCGATCGTCGGCGCGACTTGAGACAGCGCCTCGGTCTGGCTGGCGGAGCGTCCGCCGGTGATGATCAGGTCCGGCTCGAGCGCGGCGACCGCCTCGAGATCTGCCTCGAACAGCGATCCCACCTTCTCCACGTCGTCGCCCGCATATTTCGACAGATAGTCCGGATAGGGCGCTGCCGGCGCTGCCGCGACGTCGACGCCGAGGGCATCGAGGGTATCGAGGGTAGCGAGGTCATAGACGACGATCGTCTGGGGATCGTGAGGGACGGTCTGCGTTCCGGTCGCGGTCTCGACGGTGACCGTCTCGCCGACCCGGTCCTGCGCGTCGGCAACATTGACCGCGAAAAGCGCTGCGGCGAGGGCCAGTGGCAACGTCGAAATAGGGAAAGCGGCAGGGCCGCAGAGGGCGCGGACATGGCGGGAGATTGCGAGCATCGTCGGTCCTTTCTGCCATGAACCCACCGTCGGAATCGGACGCGCAGGGCTCGGCTGCCGTTGTCGACATGGCAAAACTGGACATACACTGTCAATATTTAGCCTTTGCCGCCGCACGCCGGCACGAGCGCGGCGAGGCGTCTCTCGCTCAGGATTCCGTGGATCAGTTGCTCAAGGGCTGGCGGCGCTTCTGTCCTCGGCGGTGAGGGCGAAGAAGCGTTCCAGTGCCGGGCCGACGATCGAGCCGTGGGTTTCCTCGCGCATGGAAACGGCGCTGACATCGCGATGGCCGGCATCGGCGAGGCGTGCACCAAAGTCCAGGCCATTCGGCCCGCCGCGGACCGCGCCGATCGTGTCCCGCTCGGCCTTTGCCAAACTCGGCCGCCCGTCCTTGCGGCCGGCGGTAAGAATCGTCAGCCTGCGATGGTCCCCCCTTGGCTGATCGGGGAAACTGCCCAGAAATTCGTCGAGCTCCGCCAGAACCCGGTGACGGTTCCACCAGACGGACGGGTCGGCGGCGAGGAAATCGGCGATCGGAAGCTCCCGGCGCAAAAACGCCCGCAGCACGAAGAGGCCGGCGAGCGAATGGCCGAACAGCGACATGCGCCCGGCCGCCAACGGAAACCACTCGTCCAGCCAGGGCAGTAGCCGCCATCGCAAGAAGCCGGCGAACAGCAGCTCGCCGCCGGTCTGTGGGGTTTCCTGGCCGGGTCTCAGCGGGATCGCGCCGGCCGCCGCATGGTCGGTCAGCTCGAAGTAGCGCCGAGCGATCCGCGCCGCGACATCGGTTTCCGGCAGGCCGATGCCGACGAGAAGGCGCGGCGACGCCTCGGCCTCGGCGATGTCGATCGCCCGCTCGAAGAACTGGTCCGCATCGAGGATCAGCGCCGTCGGCCAGCCCGCCTCGGGAGGTTCGCCGATCGGACGGACGAAGACGCGATAGGCCCGTCCGCCAAAGCTCAGCTCGTGTCGTTCCTGCATGCCTGCGCCCTTTTCGAGTGGGCGAAGCGATAGATCGAAATGCGCCGGCGGCAAAGGCCCTGAGCCGTGCGGGCGCCGGACACCGCCGTTCTAAGTCGGGCAGTCGGTCGGGCGGCTGCCTACCGCACGCTTCCCGGCGAGATGCCGAAATGCCGCTTGAAGGCCGTGGAGAAGTTGGAGGCGCTGCGATAGCCGGCCATGTGCGCGGCCTCCGCGACGCTCAGGCCCTGCTGCTCGATGGCCCGGCGGGCGCGGTTGAGGTTGCGCCGGCGGACGTAGTCGAAGGCGCTCATCCCGTGGACGCTGTGGAACAGGCGCTGCAGCGTGCTGACGCTGGCGCCGGTGGCTGCGGCGATCTCGTCGAGGCTGGGGGAAGGATTGGGAAGTTCCCGCAGATAGTCCTCGATCCGGCGCATCCGGTGCAGGTCGCGCGAGCCGACATGGCCGGTCGCCCAGCAGGCCGGCCGCATGTTCAACTGGCCGAGTCCTTCGGCGACGAGTTCCAGCGCGCGGCTTTCCAGATAGAGCTTCTGCAAGGCGGGCTCGTAGGAGGGCGGCCTGAGGATCTGCTCGCCGATGGCGATCATGCTGGCGCCGGGCCGCCAGCCGTGGCGCGCCAGATGCGTGCGGCAGAATTCGGCGACGACCGGCGCGTGTTTCGGATCGGAAAGGCCGCAGTCGGCGAGCCATTCGTGGGAGACGGTGACGTTGACCTTGCGCAGATGCTCGCCGCGGCGGGATCTGCGGGAAAACATCGTCGGGCGAGTGCGGACCATCACCGCGGCACGGACGGTGTGGCCGTCGCCTTCGCTTGCCGGCATGATCGGGCGGCCGTCGATGGTCGCGTCGACGGCGCCTTTCAGGAACAGGTAGAAGGTGACGCCCGAGCGCTGCTCGATCCTTGTGTCGAGGTCGGTCAGCTCGGTGGTGTCGGAGGAATGGAGGACGAGACCGGGCCTCAGCTCCGTCAGCCGATACTGGCCCTTCAGCGCGGCGCCGTCATCGCCAGTCCCGCCGCGCAGCCAAACGAACTTGCGGCCGACGATCGCCGAGGCGTCGGCGATCCGGCTCGCGGCGATGGTCTCCTCGGCAAGATCGAATGCGGCGCTCACGCCATTCCCTTCATGTTCATCATCCATGGTCGGTCGGTTCGGGACGACAGGCGCTGGGGCAAATGCAGCGCCCGGCTTTGCGTGTCGGACGGGCAACACATTCCTGCCATGATTGCCGATGCCGCGCTTGGTGCACCCGCCGCAAACGTCTTTGACAGCTCCGCAGAAGCGGCGCGCTGGCTCTCGTTCCGGCCTCTTCGTAAAACTTGACCTGAAATGACAGGTTTATGTGTGTCGGCGCAAGTCCCTCTCGGGGGGAGGCGCCGCTCGGAGTTCGAGGGGTTTATGATGAGCTTCAATCTCAAGCCGCGGATGAACCGCGCCAGGCTGTTCCAGGTGCTCGCGGCGACGAGCGCGATGGCGACGATCTCCTCCGGCGGGCAGAGCTTCGCCCAGAGCGCCGGGTCGACCATCGAGCTCGACACCGTCATCGTCGATGGGGCGAGCTACGAGACGGAAGGGACGAACTCCTACGCCACCGACCTGATCAGCGTCGGCGAGAAGGAAGCGCGGCCGCCGCGCGAAATTCCGCAGTCGACGACCGTCCTCACAAGGCAGCGCATCGAGGACGGGGACTACACCTCTCTCGACACCGCGCTTCGCGAGACGCCGGGCATCGTCGTCCTCAACAACGATGACGGCCGCTCCAGCATCTTCTCCCGCGGCTTCGAGTTCGATTCGCTCTATTTTGACGGGCTGCCGGCGCCGCTTTCGAGCGTCTACGGCACCCAGCCCGATCTCGCCATCGTCGATCACATCGAGATCCTCAGGGGCCCATCCGGCCTCTTCGGCGGCACCGGCGAGCCGGCCGGCACCATCAACATGGCGCTGAAGAAGGCGCCAGAAGTCTGGCGCGGCTACATCGAAGGCCAGTACGGCACCTGGGACACCAAGCGCACCGAACTCGACGTCGGCGGGCCGCTCAACGAGGCCGGCACCATCCGCGGCCGCATCGTCGGCGCCTATCAGGACGGCGACAACATGGTCGACGTCGTCGACAACGAGAACGCCGTCGCCTACGGCACCGTGTCGATCGACGTGACCGAAAAGACCACGGCAACCTTCACCATCAGCCATCTCGAGCGCGACATCACGCCCTTCAACGGCCTGCCGACCTATGCCGACGGGTCGCTGATCGATCTGGACCGCTCGACCTATACCGGCGCGGACTGGAACCAGTTCGACAACGAGGTCACCGACTACCTGGCCGAGGTCGAGCACAGGTTCGAGGACGGCGGCCACGCCCGGGTGGCGATGCGCTATTCCGACCGCCACGCCGACTTCCTCTATGGCTGGGCGGGCAGCGCCGCCGATCAGGACGGCAACGTCAACGGCATCCGCTGGATCGGCCGCGACTTCGACGAGCAGTCGCTGGCCCTCGACGCCTTCGTTTCCAAGCCCTTCACGCTGTTCGGCCAGGAGCACAACGTGCTTTTCGGCGCCGACTATCGCAAGATCGACACGACGCTGCTCTCGGCCTCCGGCCTGGTCGCCGGAACCCGCAACCTCTACGACTGGGACGCCTCGTCCACTCCCGAGCCGACCGTCAACTACACCGGCCAGACCGACAGCGACCAGCACCAGACCGGCCTCTACGGGCAGCTGCGCGTCAAGCCGATCGAGCGCGTCACGCTGATCGGCGGCGGGCGCGTCAGCTGGTACGATTCCTCGACCGAGAACCTCCTCACCGGCGCCACGCAGGACGAGATCCAGATCGACGGCCACTTCACCCCCTATCTCGGGGCGGTTGTCGATCTCAGCGACCAGATCTCGGCCTATGCCAGCTATACCGAGATCTTCCAGCCGCAGACCTATTTCGACGCCAATGGCGATCTCCTGGATCCGCGGCAGGGCGACCAGTACGAAGTCGGCTTCAAGGGCGAGTTCTTCGGCGGCGCGCTCAACGGGACGGTGGCCTATTTCCATCTGACCGACGAGAACCGGGCCCAGCAGGACACCAACGGCGACTACGTCGCTCTCGGTGAGGTCGAGGCGAGGGGCGTCGAGATGGAGATCGCCGGCGAATTGCTGGCGAACTGGCAGCTTCAGGCCGGCTACACCTATACCGAGACGGAGTATCTGAACGGCAGCGGCGCCGGTTCCGTCTTCAGCCCCTATACGCCCGAGCACCAGGTGCAGATCTGGACCGACTACACCTTCCGCGAGGCCGATGCCTGGTGGGACGGCCTGTCGATCGGCGGCGGCATCAAGATCTACAGCGACTTCTCGGCGGTCAGCGGTTCGACGACCATCGAGGCGCCGGGCTACGAGGTCGTCGATCTGCAGCTCGGCTACGCGTTCAACGAGAATTTCTCGGCGAAGCTCCGGATCAACAACCTCTTCGATGAGAAATACTATGCCCGCGTCGGCTCGACCTCGGTGTTCAATTTCTACGGCGAGGAGCGCAACGCCATGTTGACGCTGAAGGCGAAGTTCTGAGGCAGGCGCCGGCCGGCAAGGCCGGCGGGCCTCAACGATTGCGATGACACGGGGGCGCGGACGGCAGTTCGCGCCCCGTCACTTTCCTGCGTGTCGTCCTTCCGTCAGCCCGCCGGCTCGTCGAAATAGTCCGGATAGCGCTCGCAGATGGCGCGCACGGCGCTGAGCGTGCCGGAAAGGTGCAGCCGCACCGCCGCTTCGCAGGCCGCCGCGTCGCCGGCCTCGATCGCGTCGAGGATCTGGCCGTGCGCCGCGATGATCGCGTTGGCCTTGCCGGGATCGGGCAGGTTGAGGGCGCGCAGCCGGTCGATGTGGCCGGAGCGTTCCGAGATCATGTGCCACAGGTTCGGGTGGCCGGCTGCGTCGCAGAGCGACAGGTGGAAGTACCGGTCGAGGGCGGAAAAACGCTCCAGGCGATCCTCGTCGAGCGCCCGCATCTGAAGCTGCAGGACATGCCGGGCGACCGCAATACGTTTCGCGTCGCCGGTTGACGCGAGGGTCTTTCCCACCTCGATCTCGAGCGCCATGCGCAGGAACTGCGTTTCCCGGGCGTGAGCCACATTGATCTTGGCGACTACCGTCCGCGACTGCGGGAAGATCTCCACCAGCCCCTCGCGCTGCAGCTGGAAGAAGGCGTCGCGCACCGGCGTCTGGCTGACGCCGTATTCGCTCGCGAGCTGGGCGCGGGCGAGCAATTCGCCCGGCCGCAGCCGAAGGTCGACGATGCGTCGCCTCAGCGAGCCGTAGATGCTCTGCGAGGCGAGCGGCCGCCGTTCGAGATCGAGGTCGAGATCGGCCAGCAAGGCCTGATCGCCGGTCGAGGTCATGGGCTCTTTCGTTTGCCGGTTCGTGTCGCCTGAATCTTTAACAGAGCTTGCCCGGATCAGACAAATATATTAGTGCGTCAGATAGCCGGTCGGAGGCCGGCGTCCATCACAGGGAGGAATTCGATGTCCATCAGAGCGATCGTTCTCGCAGGCCTCGCGTCGGTAGCCGTCGCTGCGCCATCCGCCGCAGAGACCTTCACCATCCAGACCTCGTTCAACGCCGGCGACTTCTCGACCACCTATCTGACCGAGAACTGGCTGCCGAAGATCAAGGAGATGACCGACGGCCGCGTCGAGATCAATCTGACCCCGTCCGGCTCGGTCGTGCCCTCCAAGGAGACGCCCCAGGCCGTGGCGATGGGCGTCCTCGACGGCGACTGGACGTCGGTGAACTACTTTTCCGGCCAGGAGCCGGCCTTCGCCATTCTCGGCGACCTGATCTCCGGCTACGACACGCCGGCCCAGCTTCTCGGCTTCTGCAAGGACGGCCCCGGCGAGAAGGTCTGGCAGAAGGCGCTCGATGCGATCGCCGACGGCGAGGTCCAGCTCATCGGCTGCGGCCCCTACAGCCGCGAGGCGCTGCCGGCCCGCACGCCGATCAAGACCTTCGAGGATCTGAAGGGCAAGAAGATCCGCTCGCCGGAAGGTCTTGTCTCGGCGGTCTTCGCGGCGGCCGGTGCGAGCCCGGTCTCGATCCCCTTCTCGGAAGTCTATGGCGCGCTGGAAAAGGGCATCGTCGATGCCGCCGACGCCTCGGCTTATGTGAACAACGCCGCCACCGGCCTCAATGACGTCGCGCCTTACCCGCTCTATCCGGGCATCCACTCGATGCCGTCCATGGAGCTGACGCTGAACAAGGCGAAGTTCGAAGAGATGACGCCGGAAGACCAGAAGGCGCTGCGCGACTGGTTCTACATGGCGATGGAGGATCTCACCAACGTCGTCCACGAGCAGGACGAGAAGCTCGCGGCGGAAGACACCAAGAAGGAAGGCGTCGAGGTCATCGACTGGCCGCAGGAAAGCCGCGACAAGATGCGCGTCGTCGCCCGCAAGGAGTGGGAGAAGTTCGCCGAAAAGAGCGATCTCGCCAAGGAAGCGCTCGACGCCAATCTCGAATACATGAAGACCATCGGCCTGATGAACTGACGTGATCGGGGCGGGCGCTCGGCGCCTGCCCTCGATCGTCGCACCCAGTGTGCCCGCCGGGTGCCCGGCGGTGTTGATACGACGTCGATCTGTTCCTTGCTGCCGGCTGGTGGGCGCCAGGCCCCGCCGGACAGCGTTTTTCGTCGCTCTCTCTGTGTCTCCGGAGACTTCATGAGCAAGTTCCTGTCGCGCTATGCGGCGGCGATGGACCGCGCCAGCGTCTTCATCGGCCATGCCTGCTCGGCGCTTTTCTTTGCCTGCATCTTCTTTTCGGCGCTCGAAGTGGTCATGCGCTACGGCTTCGATCATCCAACCTCGTGGTCGATCGAGTTGACGATGGCGCTTTGCGCCATGGCCTGGGTGTTGTCGGTCGGCTACGTCACCGAGCGCAACCGCCACATCTCCATCACCATGCTGGAACTGATGGTCGGGCCGCGCGTCTGGCACTGGTTCCGCCTGATGCAGATCATTGCCGCGATCGTCACCGTCTCGGTCTTTGCGATGGCGGTCTGGGACCCGGCGCTGAGGGTGTTTTGGCGGCCGGAATATTCCGGAACCTCGCTGAACTCGATCCAGCCGAGCCTTCTCAAGGTCCTCATCCTCATCGGCGCGATCCTCTACGTCCTGCAGCTCCTCGCCAATCTCATCCGCTGGGTGCAGGGCACCGAGAAGGCCTCGACCCATGGGCATTGAATACATCACGATCCTGATCGTCGCCTCGCTCCTGGCGCTGATGGCGATCGGCATTCCGCTCGGCGTCACCACCCTCCTCGTCTCGCTCGGCACGGCGATCCTCTATTTCGGCGAGCGAGCCGGCTTCTTCCTCGTCTCCGCCAACGTCACCGAGGTGCTGCACAAATACGAGCTGATCGCGGTGCCGTTCTTCGTCTTCATGGCGAACGTCCTGGAGCGCTCCGGCATCGCCCATACGCTGTTCGAATCCATGGCGATCCTCGGCGGCCGGTTCCGCGGTTCCGTCGCGGTGCAGACGACGATCGTCGCGGTCATTCTGGCGGCGATGAGCGGTATCATGGGCGGCGAGATCGTCATGCTCGGCCTCATCGCCTTGCCGCAGATGCTGCGTCTCGGCTACGACCGGAAACTGTCGATCGGCATCATCTGCGCCGCCGGCGCCCTGGCGACGCTGATCCCGCCCTCGGTCGTGCTGATCGTCTACGGCCTCGCCGCGCAGGTCTCGATCACCAAGCTCTTCGCCGCCTCCGCCGTGCCCGGCCTTTTGCTCGCCTTGCTGTTCATCGCCTACATCCTGGTGCGGGTGCGGCTGAACCCGGTGATGGCGCCGATCTACGACATCCCAGAGACCGGGCTGCCGTTCTTCAACCGGCTGAAGTTCCTCAAGGGTGCCGTGCTGCCCGCGGTGCTGATCACCGTCGTGCTCGGCATGATCTATGGCGGCATCGCCACGGTGACGGAGGCCGCCGCCATCGGCGCGGTCGGTGCCCTCGTCGTCTCGGGGATCCAGCAGCGACTGTCATGGACGATGATGCGGAACGCGATGCGCCAAACCGTCCTGACGGTCGGCTCGATCATCTGGCTGGTGCTTGGCGCCGTCTCGCTGATCGGCATCTACAATCGCATCGGCGGCGGCGATTTCCTGCGCGACCTTTTGGGCTCGCTCGACATCGCCCCGATCATGGTCATCGTCGTGATGATGCTGATCGTCATGGTGCTCGGCACGTTCCTCGAGTGGATCGCCATCCTGTTCATCACCGTGCCGATCTTCGCGCCGGTGGTGGCCGATCTTGGCTATGATCCCATCTGGTTCGGCGTGCTTTTTGCCATGAACATCCAGATCTACTATCTCTCGCCGCCCTTCGGCCCGGCCTGCTTCTTCCTGAAGTCGGTGACCAAGGACATCGAATTGCAAGAGATCTTTGCGGCGGTGCTGCCCTTCATCGCACTTCAGGCGGTGGGCCTGTTCCTGGTGCTGTTCTTCCCGCAGATCGCGCTGTGGCTGCCGTCGATGCTGGGCAATTAACGCATGATCCCGAAAAGTGGGCACCGGTTTTCGGAAAAGATCATGCGCAGACAGGATGATAGAGCGAGATGATGAGCAGAGCTCATTTCATCTCGCTCTAAGGGAGGGAACGATGCAGACCAACCTTCACGACGAAAGCGAAGAGGGCATCTCGGCTGCCGACTTCGACCAGGAGGAGGCGAGCGACGAGGCGAATTTCGGCAACTGGCCGGAGATCGTCGGGCTCGTCGTCGTCGCCCTCGTCACCTTCATGATCCTTCAAGTCACGGGATAGACCATGACACGCAAGACCTATGACGAGCTGCGCTCGGCGCGCTGGTTCGCGCCCGACGACTTGCGCAGCTTCGGCCACCGCTCGCGGATGATGCAGCTCGGCTATTCCGAGGAGGATTTCGTCGGCAAGCCGATCATCGGCATCCTGTCGACCTGGTCGGAGCTGAATTCCTGCCACGGGCATTTTCCCGAGCGCGTCGAGAACGTCCGCCGGGGAGTGCTCCAGGCTGGCGGCTTCGCCGTCGAGATGCCGGCGCTGTCGGTGGACGAGAGCTTCACCAAGCCGACTTCGATGCTCTATCGCAATCTCCTGGCGATGGAGACGGAGGAGATGATCCGCTCCCATCCGCTGGACGGCGTCGTCCTGATGGGCGGCTGCGACAAGACCACGCCCGGCCTGATCATGGGCGCGATCACGGCCGGCGTGCCGATGATCTACCTGCCGGCCGGCCCGATGCTGCGCGGCAACTATGCCGGCCGCATCCTCGGCTCGGGCTCGGACGCCTGGAAATACTGGGACGAGCGGCGCGCCGGAAACGTCACCGACGAGGAGTGGGTCGGCGTCCAGGGCGGCATTGCCCGCTCCCACGGCACCTGCATGACCATGGGCACCGCCGCGACGATGATGTCGATCGCCGACGCCCTCGGCTTCACGCTGCCCGGCGCCTCCTCCATTCCGGCCGTCGACTCGGGCCACCAGCGCATGTCGACGGACTGCGGCCGGCGGATCGTCGACATGGTCTGGGAGGGCATGACGCCGGACATGGTCGCGACGACGCCTGCCTTCCACAACGCCGCCAAGGTCGCGATGGCCACCGGCTGTTCGACCAATGCCGTCGTACATCTGATCGCCATGGCGCGGCGCGCCGGCGTCGATCTCACCCTAGACCATCTCGACGAACTCGGCCGAGTGACGCCGCTGATCGCCAATGTCCGCCCCTCGGGCAAGGGCTATCTGATGGAGGACTTCTTCTATGCGGGCGGCCTGCGCGCGCTTATGAAGACCATGGAGGAGATGCTCGACACCTCGGTCCTGACGGTCAACGGCAAGACGCTGGCCGAGAACATCGAAGGCGCCGAGGTCTATAACGACGACGTCATCCGGCCCTTGTCGAACCCGGTCTACAAGGAGGGCTCGCTCGCCCTCCTGCGCGGCAATCTCTGCCCCGATGGAGCCGTGATCAAGCCGGCGGCCTGCGACCCGAAGTTCCACGTCCACGAAGGGCCGGCACTGGTCTTCGACAGCTATCCGGAAATGAAGAAGGCGGTCGACGACGAAAATCTCGACGTCACGCCCGACCATGTGATGGTGCTGCGCAATGCCGGGCCGCTCGGTGGGCCGGGCTTTCCCGAATGGGGCATGCTGCCGATTCCCAAGGCGCTGATCAGGCAAGGGCACCGCGACATGCTGCGGATTTCCGACGCGCGCATGTCCGGCACCTCCTATGGTGCCTGCGTCCTCCATGTCGCGCCGGAGAGTTTTATCGGCGGGCCGCTGGCGCTCCTGAAGAACGGCGACATCGTCCGCCTCGACCTGCCGAACCGGCGGCTCGACATGCTGGTGGACGAAGCGGAGCTGGAGAAGCGCAAGGCGGAATGGACGCCGCCTGAGTCGCGGTTCCAGAGGGGCTGGGGCTGGATGTTCTCGCGCCACGTCACCCAGGCCGACAAGGGCTGCGACTTCGACTTTCTGGAGCGCGACTTCGGCCGGACGGCCGGCGAGCCGGATATTTTCTGACGGGCAGCGCCCTTCGCCGGGCAGCGTCGCCCGAGCACCAACAGGAGACACGACATGAACGAGGCAACCCGTGAGAAGCTGATGGGCGTCTCCGTGGCGACGCTCGCCACCGCGCTGTTCAAGCGCGGCCTGCGCAACCAGGTGATCCAGGGCGTCCATCCGCTCGGTCGCAAGGGCAGGAACATGGTCGGCCCGGCCTTCACCCTGCGCTACATGCCGGCGCGCGAGGACCGCAACCAGCTCTCGGAATTCCTGAAGCCCGACCATCCGCAGCGGGTCGCCATCGAGACCTGCCCGGAAGGCCACGTCCTCGTCATGGACAGCCGCAAGGACGCCCGCGCGGCCTCGGCCGGCGACATCCTGATCACCCGTCTGATGGTACGGGGCGGGGCAGGGGTCGTTACGGATGGCGGCTTCCGCGACGCGGCGACGATCGCCGAGCTCGACATTCCGGCCTATCATTCGCGTCCGTCGAGCCCGACAAACCTGACGACCAACGAGGCGATCGCCATCAACGAGCCGATCGGCTGCGGCGACGCGCCGGTGTTTCCGGGCGACGTGATCGTCGGCGACGACGACTGCGTCATCGTCATTCCGGCCGGTATCGCCGACGAGATCGCCAACGAAGCCTTCGAGATGACGGTCTACGAGGACTTCGTGGTGGAGAAGGTGAAGGCCGGCGAGACGATCATCGGGCTCTATCCGCGCACCAAGGACGAGCATCTCGCCGCCTTTCAGGAATGGCGCAAGGCCAACGGTCGGTAGGCAGGCCGCGCGAGCTCGGCGCGGCGTTTCGCCATCACGATACCGGGACGTCGTTTGAACAAGCGGCTCCGTCGGGTATAACGATCTTCCGTCAGGGAATGGGAGGTCGCCCGATGAACCATCGTCCCGTACGCCCGGATGAGAGCGGCCGGCCCCAGCTGGCCCCCTCCATCTTCGCTCCCGCCGGCCTGTTCCTCGTCACCACGATCTCGGTCCTGACGATCGTCGCGGCCTGCCTGCCGCCGACGGGCGTTGCGGCGGCGACGCTGGATCGCCGCACGGCGCCGCTCGCCGCACCCGGCGGTCCTTCGCCACAGGCATCGTCGCCCGGCGCTGCCGACAGCCGTCCCGGCGAGCCGCCGGCCGCATCTTCCAGCGAAACGCAGGCGAATCGACAGGCGGTCGAGACCTGCGACGCGCTCGCCTCCGATCCAGACGACGTGACCCGGCCGCAGGGCCTTGCGGGCGAACGCAGTCCCGACGCCGTCGACTTCGAACGCGCCATCCCGGCCTGCACGACGGCCGTCTCCGCCCATCCGGGCGAGCCGCGCTACGCCTTTCAGCTCGCCCGAGCCTATCGCTCGGCCGAGCGATACGACGAAGCCGTTCGCACATATGACCAGGCCGCCAGGGCCGGCCACGCGGCTGCCCAATACGACCTCGGGCAGATGTATGATGACGGGCTGGGCGTCGAAGAAGATGAGACGAAGGCGCGCGCGCTGTTTCAACAGAGCGCTGCGGCGGGAACGCCCTGGGCCCTCCATGCCCTGGGACTGATGCAACGGGATGGCCGTGGGGGGCTTTCGCCGGACGCCGACGAGGCCGCCCGGCTGCTGCTGCGCGCTGCCGAGGCCGGCCTTGCCGCCGGGCAACTGGAGGTCGGCTACATGCAGCAGGCCGGCATCGGCTTTCCGGCCGACGATGCGGCGGCGCTCGCATGGTTCCGCAAGGCGGCGGATGCCGGCAACGCCGATGCCTTGATGTGGATCGGCAGTTTTCACGAGAATGGCCGCGGCGGTCTCGAACGCAGCGACGAGATGGCGCTCGACTTCTATCGCCGCGCAGCCGAGGGCGGCAATCTGTTTGCGACCAACATGCTGGGGCTGTTCACCGCCGACGGCCGTGGCGGGCTGACGCTGGACTCCGAGAAGGCCGTCGCCCTCTATCGCAAGGCGGCCGAAGGCGGTGATGCCGATGGCCAGGTCAATCTCGGTTGGGAATTGGCGAACAATGGCGGAGGCACCGAGGGCGAGGCCGAAGCCCTGGAGTGGTTCGGCAAGGCAGCCGATGCAGGCAATGCCAATGGGTTGATGTGGCTCGGCAGTTTCCACGAAAACGGCCGTGGCGGCCTCGCAAAGAGCGACGAGACCGCGCTGGATTTCTACCGCCGGGCATCCGAGGCCGGCAATGTCTTCGCCACCAACATGGTCGGGGTCTTCACGATGGACGGGCGGGGCGGCGTTGCCGCCGATGCCGAAGCCGCCGTCCGCCTGTTTCGCCAGGCAGCCGAGGCCGGAGACCGCGACGCTCAGGTCAATCTCGCCCGGCAACTGGCCAATGGCAACGGCACGGCCAAGGACGAGGCGGAAGCTCTGCAGTGGTTCGCCAAGGCGGCCGAGGCCGGCGATCCCGAAGCCCAAAACAGCTACGGCTTCCGCCTGATCAACGGCACCGGCGCTGCGGCCGACCCCGAGGAGGGCGTCAGATGGCTGCAGCGGGCGGCAGAATCGGGTTACGCGACGGCCCAGCTCAATCTCGGCAAGATGTACGAGGACGGCGTCGGGGTCGGGCAGGACTATGCCGAGGCCGCCGCCTGGTACGAAAAGGCGGTCGCCCAGGGCGACAGCGGCAGCGCGGTCAATCTCGGCTATCTCTATTCGACCGGGCGCGGCGTCGAAAAGGACGAGGCGCGGGCGGTGGCGCTCTATCGCCTGGGAGCCGAGGCCGGCGAGGTCATCGGCCAGTACAATCTCGCCTTGATGTACGACACCGGCCGCGGCGTCGCCAAGGATCGGGCGGAGGCCCTGCGCTGGTATCGCAAGGCCGCGGAGGCCGGCGAAGCCGACGCCCAGACGGAAATCGCTCTTGCTTATCTCGAAGGCAGCGGGCTTGAACAGGACGATGGGCAGGCCTTCGAGTGGTTCCTGAAGGCGGCCGAGAATGGCTCGGCGAACGCGCAGACCAATCTTTCCATCCTTTATGTCAACGGGCGAGGCACCAAGCGAAACTCCAAGGAGGGGGTGAAATGGCTGCGCGCGGCCGCGGCCCAGGGCGACCGCTTCGGCGAATACGGGTTGGGGCTCGCCTATCTCAGCGGCCGCGGCGTCGAGGCGAATGCGGCCGAGGCGAGGCAATGGCTCGAAAAGGCGGCGGAAAAGGGCCTCGGCGAGGCCCAGCTCAAGCTGGCCGAACTGCATGACGACGGCCGTGGCGGGATCAGGAATCCCGCGGCGGCTCTCCACTGGTATCGCGCGGCGGCGGCTTCAGGTCGTGGGGATGCCCTCGGCATCCTCGCCGAGCGCTACCGCACCGGCCGCGGCGTTCCCGCCGATGAGGTGGCGGCCGTGGCGCTCGACCGGTTGGCAGCCGAACGAGACGACGCGCCGGCCCAGTTTCGGCTCGGCAAGGCGCTGATGGAAGGGCGCGGCCTGCCGAAGGACGAGACGCAGGCGATCGAATGGTATCGGCGTGCCGCCGCTGGCGGCAGCGACGATGCAACGGCAGCGTTGCAGGCACTCGGCCTTGCCGGTGAAGGCGAAGCGGCGGGGCAGCGAAGCCAGCCGGCCGCCGACCCTGCTACGATTCGCGAGACTGCCGCCGAGTGATCGAAAGCAAATTCGGCGGTGCCGAACCGCCGCTCAGCCGGCCTTCGACGAGAACGACGCCGAGACCTCGTGGTCGCTGCCGGGATAGGTCAGGCGAACGAAGGTGATCGGCCGGCCCTCGCTGGTCGTGCGGCGCCAGATGGCAAGGCAGGGGGCGGCCTCGGCGATCAGCAGGCGCCCGGCGGTTTCCCGGTCGGCGGCGACGGCCTTGATGCGGTATTCGACGTCGGACCATGGAATGCGCGAGACCAGCCAGGCGCCCGGCGACGTCGCCTCGAAATCGGCGGCTTCGGCTTCCGGTACGGCGTCGAGGCTGATCAGCCGATCCTCGAAGCAGAAGGGCTGGCGGGCGGCAAAATGCCGGCACTGGATGGATAGGACCCGAGCCTCTTCGCCGAGCCGTTCGGTCTCGGTCGGGGTCGCCTCGCGGATTTCCCGGCTGATGATCTCGAAGTGATAGGGCAGGCCGAGCGCCGCGACCTCGCGGCCGATGTCGACGATCTCGACGATCACGGAATGGGACTGCGGGCGACGAACGAAGGTGCCGGCCTTGCGCCGCCGCTCGATCAGCCCGGCGCCGGAGAGCTGCGTCATCGCCTTGTTCACGGTCATCCGCGAGCAGCCGTAGCTCTTCGCGATGTCCTGTTCGAAGGGAAGCTGGGTGCCTGGCGGCCATTCGCCGGACAGGATGCGCGACCTCAGATCGTCGAGGATCTGCTGGTGCAGGCTCTTTCTGCCAGCGGCGCCAGCGCCACCTTCGCCGCTCCTGCCGGCCTGCGGCCCGCTACGATGGCCGTTGCCGCCGTCCTTCGGGCCCTCCGCTTCATCCGCCGGGTTCGCGACATGCTGCATGGTTCGTCAGACGAGCGTCGCCGCGCCGCGGTCGAGATAGGTTTCGAGGAACTGCTCGAGCCGCGGGTGGCGGGGCGTACCGAAGATCTCAGCCGGCGGCCCGTCGAGCAAGAGCTTGCCGTGGTCGAGAAAGGCGATCTTCTGGCCGACGCTGGCGGCAAAGCCGATCTCGTGGGTGACGATGACGAGGGTCATGCCCGTCTCCGCCAGTTCCCGCATGACGTTCAGCACCTCGCCGGTCAGTTCCGGATCGAGCGAGGCGGTCGGCTCGTCGAAGAGCAGGATGTCCGGCGAAAGCGCCAGCGCCCGGGCGATGGCGACGCGCTGCTGCTGGCCGCCGGAAAGTTCGGACGGGTAGTGGTGGCCGCGATCGGACAGGCCGACGCGCGCCAGCTGCTGGTTGCCGATCTCGTTCGCCGCCTGACGCTTCATGCCCTGAACGGTGACGAGCGCCTCGGTGACGTTGCCGAGTGCCGTCATGTGCGGCCAGAGATTGAATTGTTGGAACACCATGCCGATCTTGGCCCGCACCCGGCGGATATCGCCCGCGGAAAGCCGCGTCCTCGAGCGGCCGCCGCCAGGGTCGGCGAAGCCGAGCGGATCGCCGTCGATCTCGATCAGCCCGGACGTGGTCTCCTCCAGAAAGGCGATGCAGCGCAGGAGCGTCGACTTGCCGGAGCCGGAGGGGCCGAGCAGGCAGGTGGTCGAGCCCTTCGGCACCGAAAGATCGATGCCCTTCAACACCTCGGTGCTGCCGAAGGACTTGTGGACGTCGCGGATGCGGACGGCGGGGCGGGTCATCAAACGGCGAACCTGAATTTGGAAAGCTTCTTTTCGGCGAGGCGGCCGAGCCAGCCGGAGATCTCCACCAGCGCCCAGTAGAACAGCGCCAGCATCGTCATCGCCTCGACGAAGGCATATTGCTGGGAGCCGATGGCGCCGACGACGAGGGTCAGCTCGGGGACCGTGATGATCGACAGGATCGCCGTCTCCTTCATCAGGATGATCGCCATGTTCACCAGCTGCGGCAGGACGAGCATGGCCATTTCCGGCACGAGAATGCGCCGGACGATCTGGCCGCGCGACAGGCCGACGCATTCGGCCGCCTCCACATGGCCGGGCGGGATCGCCGCGAAGCCGGCGCGGAAAATCTCGCTGAAATAGGCCGAGCCATAGATCGTCATGCCGATCAGGCCGGCGGGGATCGGCTCGAGCGAGAGGCCGATGAAGGGGCCGCCGAAATACAGGAGAAACAGCTGGATGAGGAAGGGCGTGCCGCGGATTACCTCGACATAGAGGCGCAGGAGAAGGTTCAGCCAGAGCGGCCCGTAGCGGCGCAGCGCCGCTACGACGAAGCCGAGAAGAACGGCGAGGATCGTCGCGACGATCCAGATCCAGATGGTGTTCCAGAAGGCCGAAAGGATCTGCGGGAGCTGCTGCCAAACGATGGAGAAGTCGATGCTCATCGGCTGCTCCCCGTCCGCATCAGCCGCTCGGCGAGCGAGCCGCCGCCGGCGACCAGCCAGCAGATGACGAGATAGATCGCCCCGGCCACGGAATAGAACAGCAGCGGCCGGAAGGTCGAGGCCGACAGGTTCTGCGCCATGCGGGTCAGCTCGATGACGCCGACGACGGAGATCAGCGAGGAGGCCTTGAGGATCAGAATCATCTCGTTGACGAGCGCCGGCAAGGTGAGGCGGAAGGCGATCGGCGCACGGATGCGGCGCAGCTGCTGCCAGGGCGACATGCCGACCATGTCGGCGGCCTCGATCAGCCCGCGCGGCACCGAGTTGAAACCGCCGCGCAGGTTTTCCGCCTGATAGGCCGCCGTGCAGAGCGACAGGCCGGCGATGGCCGCGACGTCGCTCGGCACCATGATGCCGAGGACCGGCAGGAGATTGTAGATCAACAGCAGCTGGACGAGCAGCGGCACGCCGCGGAACAGGCTGACATAGATCGTCGCCGGGATCGACAGGAGCTTGCGGGGCGAAAGCTTCGCCGCGCAGACGAGAAGGCCGATCGCCAGCCCGATGGCGATGGAGATCGCGCTGAGGAGGACGGTCTTGCCCGCGGCCCACAGCATCAGTTCGAAGAGGCGTGTCGACATGTGGTGACGGCCGGTCCTCTTCGGTTACGACGGATGCGGATCCGCACGAGCGGAACGAGACCGCGCCGGGTGGCGGGCGCGGCCTCCGTCGTCAGTTGGATGGGGTGCTGACAGCGTCAGACCTTCGGGGTCGGCGCTTCGTCCGGGGTGTCGAAGCTCTGGCCGAACCACTTCTTCTGCATCTCGCCCATGCGGCCGTCCGCCTTGATCTTCAGGAGCGCCGCATTGACCGCGTCGAGCAGCGACTGGTCCTCGGGGCGCTTCGAGCCGATGAAGCCGAAATAGGACTTCTGACCGAAGGGCGGCAGGACGACCTCGAAGACCGAGGGCTGCTGCTCGGCGACGAAGGCGATGTTCGGCAGAGAATTGGCGACGGCGACGATCCGGCCGGCGGCCAGATCGGCATAGGCCTCGTTGAAGCCGACATATTCACGGGTCTCGATCGGCTCCGGCAGCGTCTCGCCATAGGCCTGCAGCTGGGCGAGCTGGGCGGTCGCCTTGCCGGCGCCGGCCAGCTTGCCTGCGATGTCCTCGGGCTTCTGGATCGTGTCGTCGCCGGCCTTTTTCAGGAGAGCGACGGTCGCCTCGGCGACCGGCGTCAGGAAGCGGTAGCGCTCGACGCGGGCCTTGGTGATGGTGGCGGGACCGGCGACCATGTCGAACTGGCCGGCTTCGAGACCCGGCAGCACGCCGTCCCAGGGCAGCGTCACCCACTTGATCTCGACACCCATCTCCTTGCCGACTTCCTCGAAGACGTCGACGTTGAGGCCGACATGGGCGCCGGTCTCGTCGATGAAGTCGAAGGGCGCGAAGGCGGTCTCCGTGCCGACCGACAGGATGCCGGCGGACTTGACGCGCTCGAGCGCATCCTGCGCATGGGCGATGGTCGGCAAGCCCAACGGCGCCGCGAGGATTAGGCTCAGCCCGAAGGCCGCTTTCAGGAAGATGCGCTTGGTCATGTCGAACTCCGGTTCGGGCGGTCGGAAGAACCGCCGCATCGACGCGGCGGATCGGCGGCGGGACATTATGCCTAGACATAACGAAGCGGCTCCGCCTCATAATGTCAATAGTTGTGCAGTTTTGGAAGAGCCTGATTTTTGCTCAGCGACGGTGGCTTCGGGTGGGCCGCGATTGCCCCGTTCAGATTCGCTCCGCCAGTGTTGCCGTTGCCGCCCTGAACCGCGCGAAGATCGCTTCGCCGTCGACATGGCGCCCGCCCTCGACGCGCTTCTGGCCCAAAGCCCAGACCTTGTCGATGGGGGATGAGGAGGCGCCGAAGACGAAGGCGTCGAGAATGCGGTCGCCGCTGCGCCCGACCAGCGCCGGATGATCGGTGGCGAGCGAGACGAGATCGGCGATGGCGCCCGGCATCAGCCCGGCGGTGCCGATCCCCGTCGCGCGGGCGCCGCCGGCAAGCGCCGCCGCGAAGATCGTTCGGCCGTTGGAGGCGCCATGGGGTGCGAGAACGTTGCGGGCGCGGCGGTTGAGGCGCTGGGCGTATTCCAGTTGGCGCAGTTCGGCGGCGACGCCGACGAGGATGTTGGAATCGGAGCCCAGGCCGAGCGTGCCGCCGGCTGCGACGAATTCGGGCGCGTTGAAGAAGCCGTCGCCGAGATTGGCTTCGGTGACGGGACAGAGGCCGGCGACCGCACCGGTGGCGGCGAGGCGGCGCGTTTCGGTCTCGCTCATGTGAGTTGCGTGGATCAGGCACCAGCGCGGATCGACCGCGGCATGGTCGAGCAGCCATTCCAACGGCCGCTGGCCGCTCCAGGCGAGGCAGTCCTCCACCTCCTTCACCTGCTCGGAAATATGCATGTGGAAAGGCGCGTCGGGCCTCAGCGCGGCGGTGAAGGCGAGTTCCTCGGGCGTTGCGGCCCTCAGACTGTGGGCGGCGACGGCGAGGCGGGATTCCGGCAGGGCCGCGATGGCGGTTTCGCTCGCCTCGACCAGCCGGGCAAAGCCCTCCCTGTCGTTGATGAAGCGGCGCTGGCCTGCCGTCGGCTCCGCTCCGCCGAAGTCGGAATGGGCGTAGAGCACCGGGATCAGCGTCATTCCGATGCCGCTGTCCGCCGCGGCCGACGAAACAGCTACGGCGAGCCGCGCCACGTCGTCATAGGGCGCGCCGTCCGGATGGTGGTGGAGATAGTGGAACTCGCCGACGCGGGTGAAGCCGCCTTCCAGCATCTCGGCATAGAGCTGCGCGGCGACCGCTTCGATCTCCTCGGGCGAAAGCGCCAGCGCGACCCGGTACATGATGTCCCGCCAGGTCCAGAAGGTGTCGTGGCCCGGCCCGCGGATCTCGGCAAGGCCGGCCATCGCCCGCTGGAAGGCATGGCTGTGGAGATTGGCCATGCCGGGAATGAGGATCGCGACCCGCTCGTCGCCGGGCATGGGTGCCGCGCCGACCTCGACCGACCTGATCCGCGTGCCGGCGATGGTGATCCGACAGTTCGCCGCAAAGCCTTCCGGCAGCAGCGCATTTTCCGCAAAGATCGTGGTCTCGGTCATCGGTCGTCCCTCGCGACGTCGCTGCAGCCGCTTGCGCGGCCTCGCATTATGTCTATACATTAACCGTCGACAAACGCAGCCTGCAAGGAGGCGATGGTGGTCGATAGCTCTCAGCCCGTAACGGTGTGGCGCAATCTGCGCCTTGCGACCATGGCCGAAACCGGCCAGGGCATCGGCCGGATCTTGGACGGCGCCCTGGTTGTCCGCGACGGTCGCTTCGCCTTTGCCGGTTCCGAGGCCGATCTGCCGGCCGAGTTCCGAGCCGCGGAAAGCCGCGACGGGGAGGGCCGCTGGGCCACCCCCGGCCTCGTCGACTGCCACACCCACCTCGTCTATGCCGGCAACCGCGCGAAAGAGTTCGAGATGCGGCTCGCCGGGGCGAGCTACGAGGAGGTCGCAAGGGCCGGCGGCGGCATCGTCTCGTCGGTCAAGGGCGTGCGCGCGGCCAGCGAGGATGAGCTCGTCGCGCAAACCCTGCCACGGCTCGACGCGCTGATCGCCGAGGGCGTGACGACGGTCGAGATAAAGTCCGGATACGGGCTCGACACCGACAGCGAGATGAAGAGCCTGCGCGCGGCCGGCCGGCTGGCCGAGGCGCGTGACGTCCTCATCCGCCGCACCTTTCTCGGCGCCCACGCGCTTCCCCCCGAGGCCAACGGCGACAAGGCCGCCTATATCGCCAAGGTCTGCGAGGAGATGCTCCCGGCCGTTGCCGCGGCGGGTCTCGCCGACGCGGTCGACGGGTTCTGCGAGGGCATCGCCTTTTCGCCCGACGAGATCGCCCGGGTCTTCGACGCGGCGAAGGCGCTCGGCCTGCCGGTCAAGCTCCATGCCGAACAGCTCTCCGATCAGGGCGGAGCGGCGCTCGCTGCCCGCTACGGGGCGCTTTCGGCCGATCATCTCGAATATCTGTCGGAAGACGGCGCGCGGGCCATGGCCGCGGCGGGAACGGTCGCGGTGCTGCTTCCCGGCGCCTTCTACTTCATCCGCGAGACAAAGCTTCCGCCGGTCGACCTCTTGCGCCGCCACGGCGTTCCCATCGCGCTCGCCACCGACAGCAATCCCGGCACCTCGCCGCTGACCTCGCTGCTCCTGACCATGAACATGGCGGCGACCTTCTTCCGCATGACCGTCGACGAGTGCCTTCTCGCTGTGACGCGAAACGGCGCCGAGGCGCTCGGCCTCGGCGACGAGATCGGCACGCTCGAAGCCGGCAAGCGCGCCGACTTCTGCCTCTGGGGCGTCGATGATCCGGCCGAACTCGTCTACCGGATCGGCTTCAATCCACTCCACCAACGCTTCAGGGGCGGCCAATGAGCGAGACACTCGTCCTCGAACCGGGCGCCGTCACTCTGGATGCCTGGCGGGCGATCTATCGCGGCGCTGGCGCGCGGCTCGCCGACGCCGCCTGGGGCGATGTCGAAAAGAGCGCCGCGGCGGTCGCCCGCATCCTGGCGCGGGGCGAGCCCGTCTACGGGATCAACACCGGCTTCGGCAAGCTCGCCTCGGTGCGGATCGGCGACGAGGACCTCGAGACGCTGCAGCGGAACATCGTCCTCAGCCATGCCGCCGGCGTCGGCGAGCCGATGCCGGTGCCGATCGCCCGGCTGATGATGGCGCTGAAGCTCGTCAGCCTCGGTCGCGGGGCATCGGGCATCAGCGTCGAAACGTTGCGTCTGCTGGAAGCGCTGATCGAAAAGGGCCTCACCCCCGTCATCCCCGCCAAGGGCTCGGTCGGCGCCTCCGGCGATCTCGCGCCGCTCTCCCACATGACGGCGGCGATGATCGGCGTCGGTGAATTCTTCGTCGGCGGCGAGCGTGTGCCGGCCATGGAAGCGCTCGCCGCCGCCGGGCTGGAGCCGGTGACCCTGCAGGCCAAGGAGGGCCTCGCCCTCCTCAACGGCACGCAATTCTCGACGGCTAACGCGCTGGCCGGCCTGTTCGAGGCCGAGCGGCTCTATCAGGCGGCGCTCGTCACTGGGGCGCTCGCCACCGACGCCGCCAAGGGCTCCGACACGCCCTTCGATCCGCGCATCCACGCGTTGCGCGGCCATGCTGGCCAGAAGGAGACGGCGGCCGCGCTGCTCTCCCTCATGGCAGGCTCCGAGATCCGCGCTTCGCACCGCATCGACGATCCGCGCGTGCAGGACCCCTATTGCGTGCGCTGCCAGCCGCAGGTGATGGGCGCGGCGCTCGACATCCTGCGCCAGGCCGGGCGAACGCTTCTGATCGAGGCGAACGGCGTCTCCGACAATCCGCTGATCTTTGCCGGCGAGGACGAGGCACTGTCGGGCGGCAACTTCCACGCCGAGCCCGTCGCCTTCGCCGCCGACATGATCGCCATGGCGATCTGCGAGATCGGCTCGATCTCCGAACGCCGCACGGCGATGCTGGTCGACCCGGCGCTGTCGGGCCTGCCGGCCTTCCTGACGCCGAAGCCGGGGCTGAATTCCGGCTTCATGATCGCCCAGGTGACGGCCGCGGCGCTGGTTTCGGAAAACAAGCAGAAGGCCTTTCCGGCGAGCGTCGATTCGATCCCGACCTCCGCCAATCAGGAAGACCACGTCTCGATGGCGGCCCATGGGGCGCGGCGGCTGAAGGAGATGGCCGAAAACGCCATGGCGGTGGTGGCGATCGAGCTGCTCGCCGCCGCGCAGGGCTGCGACCTCATCGCCGGGCCGCCGTCGAGCCCGCCGCTCGAAGCCGTCCGCAGGATGTTGCGCGAAAAGGTGCCGACGCTGCGCGAAGACCGGCATTTTTCGCCGGACATCGAGGCGGCGCTCGGCCTCGTGGCGGCCGGATCGCTCGCCGAGGCCGTGGCGCCGCTGGCGCTGCCGACGGTCGGGGAGGGGGCATGAGAGGGAGGCTGCGCCCGTGAACGACTGGCTGACCATCCGCCGCGGCAACGCCCCGCTCCTCGTCTCGCTGCCCCACACCGGCACCGAGATCCCGGCCGAGCTTCAGGGCGGCCTCGTCTCGCTCTGGCTGGCGCGGCGTGATGCCGACTGGTGGATCGATCGGCTCTACGGCTTTGCGGAGGAGCTCGACGCGACGATCGTCCGCACCGCGATCTCGCGCACGGTGATCGACGTCAACCGCGATCCCTCCGGCGTCTCGCTCTATCCCGGACAGGCGACGACGGAACTCTGCCCGACGACCAGCTTCGACGGCGAGCCGCTCTACGAGCCGGGGCGCGAGCCGGACGCGGCCGAGATCGCGCGGCGCAAGGCGCTCTATCACGAGCCGTATCACGCGGCGCTGAAGGCCGAGCTCGCCCGGCTGCGGGCGCTCCACCCGCGGATCGTCCTCTATGACTGCCACTCGATCCGCTCGGTGATCCCTCGGCTCTTCGACGGGGAACTGCCGCAGTTCAACATCGGCACGAATTCCGGCGCCTCCTGCGACCCGGCGCTGCAGGCGGCGATAGAGGCCGTCACGGCGGCGAGCGGGCTGTCGTCGATCTCGAACGGCCGCTTCAAGGGCGGCTTCATCACCCGCTTCTTCGGCGATCCTGCTTCCGGCGTCCATGCGGTCCAGATGGAACTTGCCTGCCGCGGCTACATGGAGGAGCCGGAGGACGTGGCGCCGGACGCTTGGCCGACGGCCTTCGCCCCCGACCGCGCTGCGCCGATGATCGAAATCCTGCGGGCGGTGATCGCCGCCTGCTTCGCCTTCGCCAAACCGGTCCGTTAGCCGAGAGGATGGCCCATCCATGACCCGCATCGACAATGCCCGCGACATCCGCGCCCCGCATGGGAGCGAGCTGTCCGCCAAGAGCTGGCTCACCGAAGCGCCGATGCGCATGCTGATGAACAATCTCGATCCGGGCGTCGCCGAAAAGCCCGGAGAGCTCGTCGTCTATGGCGGCATCGGCCGGGCGGCGCGAGACTGGGAGAGCTTCGACCGGATCGTTGCGACACTGAAGCGGCTGGAAGCCGACGAGACGCTGCTCGTCCAGTCGGGCAAACCGGTCGGCGTCTTCAAGACCCACAAGGACGCGCCTCGGGTCCTCATCGCCAATTCCAACCTCGTGCCCCATTGGGCGACCTGGGACCATTTCCACGAGCTGGATAAGAAGGGCCTTGCCATGTACGGCCAGATGACGGCCGGCTCGTGGATCTATATCGGCAGCCAGGGCATCGTGCAGGGCACCTATGAGACCTTCGTCGAGATGGGCCGTCAGCATTATGGCGGCAATCTCGCCGGCAAGTGGATCCTGACGGCCGGCCTCGGCGGCATGGGCGGCGCCCAGACGCTGGCCGCCACCATGGCCGGCGCCTCCTGCCTTGCCGTCGAGTGTCGCCCATCCTCGATCGAGTTCCGCCTGAAGACACGTTATGTCGACGTCGAGGCGAAAGACCTCGACGACGCGCTGTCGATCATCGGACGAGCCAACGCCGAGAAGAAGCCGGTCTCGGTCGCGCTGCTCGGCAACATGGCGGAGGTGCTGCCCGAACTCGTGCGGCGCGGCGTTCATCCCGACATCCTCACCGACCAGACCTCGGCCCATGATCCCGTCAACGGCTATCTGCCGGCCGGCTGGACCATGGCTGAGTGGGAGGACAAGCGCGAGCGCGATCCGAAGGCCGTCGCAAAGGCCGCGCGGGCCTCGATGGCGGTCCATGTTCGCGCGATGCTCGACCTTTATCGCGTCGGCGTTCCGACCGTCGACTACGGCAACAACATCCGCCAGATGGCGCTGGAGGAGGGGGTGACCGACGCCTTCGCCTTTCCGGGCTTCGTGCCGGCCTATATCCGGCCGCTGTTCTGCCGGGGCGTCGGCCCGTTCCGCTGGGCGGCGCTCTCCGGCGATCCGCAAGACATCTACCGCACCGACGCCAAGGTGAAGGAGCTGATGCCGAACGACGCCCATCTCCACCGCTGGCTCGACATGGCGCGGGAGCGCATCGCCTTCCAGGGCCTGCCGGCACGGATCTGCTGGGTCGGCCTCGGCGACCGCCACCGCCTCGGCCTCGCCTTCAACGAGATGGTGGCGAAGGGCGAACTCTCCGCCCCCGTCGTCATTGGCCGCGACCACCTCGATTCCGGCTCCGTTGCCTCGCCCAACCGCGAGACCGAGGCGATGAAGGACGGCTCGGACGCCGTCTCCGACTGGCCGCTGCTCAACGCCCTCCTCAACACCGCATCCGGCGCCACCTGGGTGTCGCTGCATCACGGCGGCGGCGTCGGCATGGGCTTTTCCCAGCATGCCGGAATGGTCGTCGTCTGCGACGGCACCGACGAGGCCGCTGCCCGAGTCGGCCGCGTTTTGTGGAACGACCCGGCCACCGGCGTCATGCGCCACGCCGATGCGGGCTACGAGGAGGCGCTCGATTGTGCCCGGGACATGCAGCTCGACCTGCCGGGGATCCTGGGGTGAGAGCTGCTCCGTAACGAGCTCTGTAGCTGAGCCCTGCGAGAGTCGAGCCCGTCAGACGGGCTTGGTTGGCAAGCCGATGCAGAGCTTCGTCTACGTCGACGGCTGGTAGCGAAAGTTGAAGCGGATCCCGCTGAGGCTCGCGCGCCGCTGCGCGGCGAAAACCACCGCCGCTGACAGCCGATGGCCGCTCCTTGCCTTGCGGAAGCCAAGCACAGCCTTGGGCAAGCCACCAGCCACATACAAGAGCAAATGCGAAGGCGGCCAGACGATCTGCTGGCCGCCGTGGCGCCGGAGCCTGTCCGAAATGCAAGAATTCGCCGGCCAAAGAGCAGTTGGAGCTGTCGTCGATGCAGCTTCACCCGCTTTCGTGCGGCAGCTCACGACCGTAGAACGCTCACAGTGTCAGGGACCCGAAGGGCCGGCTCGATGACGACGATCTCCTCCCAAAGCACCCTGCAGACCAAGTCCATCCCGGCCAGGACGCTGGCCACTTGGACCGCCGAAGATCTGGCGGTGCTGACGACGGCCCAGGTCGGCGCGTTGTCCGCTTCGCAAATCGCCGCATTGTCGAGCGATGGGATCGCCTCTCTGTCCTCCGATCAGGTCTCGGCGATTTCGGCCAAGGCCATTCCCGGCCTGACCCAGGAACAGCTGGCCGCGCTCGGCGCCGACAAGATCGCCGGCCTGACCGGCTCGCAGATCAGCGCATTGCACAGCTCGCAGATCGCTGGCTTCACGACGGACCAGGCCGAAGCGCTCACGCCGTCCCAGATCGCCAATCTCAGCCGGACGCAGATCGCGAACCTAAGCATCGAGGATCTGGCGACCTTCACGCCGGCGGACATCGCCGCCATCAGCGTGCCCAGTCTTGCAGGGCTGTCCGGCGACAAGATCGTCTCGCTGAGCGTCGAGCAGACCTCCGCCTTCACGCCCAGCCAGATCGCCGTCCTGAACGCCAATCAGGTGAAGGCGCTGACTGTCGATCAGGTCGAGGCCCTCTCCACGACCCAGGTCGCCGCATTCGGCTCGGCGCAAGTCGCCGCGCTCTCGCCGGAAAACTTCGCCACTCTCTCGGCCCCCGAGATCGCCGCCCTCAGCACGCGGGCCGTCACCGGCCTGACGAGCCAGCAGATCGCGGTGATGAGCCCCTCCCAGGTCGAGGCGCTGACGTCGCAGCAGGTCGCCGGTCTGAGCTCGCGGCAGATCGCGGCTTTCAGTGCCGAGCAGATGGCGAGCTTCGCGGCGGCCGATGTCGCGGCGATCAGTCCGAGGGCCGTCAGCGGGCTCTCCGTCCCGGCGGTCTCAGCGCTGACGACCGATCAGCTCGGCGCCATGACGACGAGCCAGATCGCCGCGCTGAAGGCCAGCCAGATCAAGGGGCTTTCGGAGAGCCAGGTGGCGGCCCTTTCCGCCAGCCAGATCGGCGCCCTCAATGCGGCCCATGTCACGGCACTCGGCGACGCCTTGACGGCCTTCTCCTCCGCTCAGATCGCGGCCATCGATGCCAAGGCCGTCAAGGGTCTCACCGCCGCCCAGGTGACCGGCCTCTCCGCCACCCAGATCGAAGCTTTGACGCCGGCGCAGGTCTCGAATCTCGGCCTGACCCAGATCGCCAGCCTGACGGGCGAGCAGTTCGCGACCTTTTCGACCGGCGACGTGGCGGCGATCAACTCCTACGCCATCGCGGGGCTCTCCACGGAAAACGTCGCCGGCCTGTCGCTCGAGCAGGTCTCCGCCCTGACGGCTCCGCAGATGGCGGCGCTGAAACCGAGCCAGGTCGCCGCCTTCAGCGCCAGCCAGGCCGACGTCCTGTCGCCTGCGCAGCTTCGGGTGATGAATGGCAGGCAGTTCACCGCCCTGTCGGTCGAAGCGATCCGGGAATTTTCGCCCGAGCAGATCGCAGCCATCACACCCGGCGCGGTCGCCGGATTGACGGTCGCCCAGGTCGCGGCTTTCACGCCGGCCCAGGTCGAGGCTCTGACTTCGGCGCAGATTGCCAATCTCACGGCGCCGCAGCTTGCCGCGTTCGGGACGGAGGCGTTCGAGAAATTCTCCCGCGCCGATGTCGCGGCGATCAGCACGAGGGCGATTTCCGGCCTTTCGCCCGAAACGATCGCCTTCATGAGCAACGACCAGTTCGCCGGATTGACGCCGGCCCAGCTCGGGCTGCTCAAGCCCGCCCAGATTGCGGCCTTCACCCCCGCCCAGACCGAAACGCTGACGACGACGCAGATCCGCGCCTTCACGGCGACGCAGCTCGGCGCCCTGCCGATGGAGAGTGTCGCCGTCCTGTCGGCCGAACAGGTGGCCGCTCTTGGCGCCAAGGCCATTCCCGGCCTGACCGCCGCCCAGGTCGCGGCCTTGATGCCCACGCAGGTCGAAGCCCTCGCGCCGAGCCAGGTGGCGGCCCTCAAGACCCAGCAGCTGGCGGCGTTCAGCGCCGACCAGCTGGCGACGTTCGCGCCGGAAGACATGGCGGCGCTGAGCGTCTCGGCGCTTTCCGGACTTTCGGTCGAGGCGATCCCCGGTCTCAGCCAGAGCCAGGTCGCAGCGCTGACCGCGACGCAGATCGCTGGGCTGAAACCGGCCCAGGTCGGTGCGCTGACGCCGTCGCAAGTCCAATCGCTGACCGCAACACAGGTCCGCGGCCTCAACTCGACGCAGCTCGCGGCGATGTCGAGCGATGCCCTGGCCACCTTGTCCGGCGACCAGATCGCAGCGATCAACGCCAAAGCCGTGTCCGGCCTCACCGCCGCCCATGTCGCCGGCCTGAGTACCCAGCAGGCCGAAGCCCTGACCCCGGCGCAGGTCGCCGCCTTGAACGCGACGCAGATGGCGGCGCTGACGGCGGACGATCTCGCGACGTTCTCGCCCGCCGACATCGCGGCCATCGGAACGAGCGCGCTCGCCGGCCTGTCGAGCGACGTCGTCGCCGGTCTCAGCGTCGAGCAGGTGGCCGCTCTCACGCCGGCCCAGGTCGCCGGGCTGAAGACGGCTCAGATAACCGCCTTGACGCCGGGCCAGATCGCCGGCCTCTCCACCAGCCAGGTCCGCGGCCTGACGGCGGCGCAGACCGGGGCTCTTTCGGCGGGTCAACTCGCCGCCCTGTCGCCCGATCAAGTCGCCGAGCTCAGCGCCAAGGCCGTCGCGGGATTCGGTGCCGGTCAAATCGCCGGCCTGACCGTCGAGCAGGTCGACGCTCTCTCGGCAACGCAGCTGGGGGCCCTGACGGGGACGCAGCTGGGCGCGCTGACGGCCGCGGCCCTGCAGACCTTCTCCGCCGCCGACATTGCGGCACTCAACGCCGGCGCCATTTCCGGCCTGTCGAACGACAATGCCGCCGCTCTTTCCGCCGAACAGCTTTCCGGGCTGACGACGAGCCAGATCGCCGGACTGACGGCCGGCCAGATCGAAGCGCTCTCTCCGGCGCAGATGAACGCCCTGACGACCGCACAAGTCGGCGCCTTCACGGCGAGCCAGATCGCCGGCCTGTCGGCCGACAAGGTCACCGGGCTGTCCACCGAGCAGTTCGCCGCGCTCGGCAGCAAGGCGATCGCCGGCATGACCACCACGCAGATCGAGGCCTTCAGCCCCAGCCTGGTTCAAAGCCTGACGACGAGCCAGATCGCGGCGCTGAACGCGGCGCAGGTTGCTTCGCTCAGCAGCGCGTCACTGGAAGCCTTGTCGGCGGACGCGATTGCCGCACTCAGTGCCACCGGGATCGCCGGCCTGCCGGCGGAAAAGATCGCCAGCCTGCGCGTCGATCAGGTGGCGGCTCTCAAGGCGACCCAGATAGCCGGGCTCACGACAAGCCAGGTCGCGGCCCTGACGCCCTCGCAGGTCGAGGCGCTGACACCGACGCAAATCGCCGCCGTCAGCGCTACCCAGGCGGCCGCCTTCGGCCCGCAGGCCGTTGCCGCGCTGACCGGGGCGCAGCTTGCCGCCCTGACCACCAGGGCGATTTCCGGCATCACGCCGACCCAGATCGAAGCCATGAACTCCGCCCAGATCGACGCATTCTCGACCGTGCAGATCGCGGCCCTCACTTCGGGCCAGATCGCCGCGCTCGGCGCCGCCGACCTCGCCACCTTCTCCCCCAGCGATCTTGCGGCGATCAAGCCGGCGGCGATCGCCGGGCTTTCCGCCGACCAGATCGCCGGGCTCGGCGGCGACCAGATCGCCGCCCTGACGACGGGCCAGATCGAGGCCCTGTCCTACTATCAGTTGCGGGCGCTCGACACCGCGCAGATCCAGGCGCTGACGACGACGCAGATCGCCGCACTCAACGCCGTGCAACTCGCGACCTTCGGCACCGACAAGATCACCGCGCTCTCGCCGGCGCAGATCGCCGCGCTCAATCCGACGTCGGTGGCCGGGCTGACCCTCGACCTGATCCCGCTTCTCAGCGCAGAGCAGGCCGAAGCCCTGACCTCGACGCAGGTTGCGAGGCTTGGCGCGGCGCAGATCGATGCCCTCAGCACGGAACAACTCGCGACCTTCTCGACGGACGATATCGCGGCCATCAGCAACTACGCACTACCCGGCCTTTCCGAGACGGATATCGGCAGCCTGAGACTTGAACAGCTGCAGGCGATCACGCCGACGCAGACCCAGGCGCTGGATTCGCTGCAGATCGCGGCGATCATGTCGGCGTACAGATCCTATCAGTCGGTCTGACCGACAGAGAGCCGATCGGCAGGGATGCCGCACCGCTACAGCCTTCCGGGATTCCCCCGAAAGGCTGACCGGGAAAGGCCGCTTCCGGCATCCAGCAAAGCCGCGCCATCCGTGTGACCTCGACGGTGCGCCTCTGCGTCTCACCCGGCGCCGTTCACCTTCCGCGAGACATATTGCGCGAATTCGAAGTTCGGGCGCTCCAGATGCGACAGGGCGCCTGGGTCGGCGAGCGGGCTGAGAAGGCCGCGATAGACCCGCTCGGTGCAGCCGCGGTCCTCGGCGTTGACGTGGTCGAGCATCGCCTTGACGGTGGCGAGCTGGGCCGGCGCTTGCGGATCGGCCATGTAGGGCGCCGACATGCCGCCGCCGAAGAGGATGCGTACCTTGCCTGGTCCCTCTGGGTGGAGGCTGAGACACCAGAAATAGCCTGGGGTGATCGAGATCATCAGCGAGGGATAGATCGCGAAAAGCCAGGTGGTGCGGCGTTCGTCGCCGGTGAGCCGCGTGTCGTTCGGATGGGCGAGGGCGAGCGGCACTGCGTCGTTGCGCAGGATGGTGTGCCAGTTGAAGGCCTCGGTGCCCTCCGGGCAGACCATCTCGTCGATGTTGGTCGAGCCGCCGATGGTCTCACGATGGCAGACCGGCAGGTGGTAGCTCTCCATGAAGTTCTCGGCGAGGACCTTCCAGTTGGTGTCCCAGACGTGGTTTTCGCGAAAGGTCTCCGAATAGCCGGCGAGATCGAGATGGGCGATCATCGCCTCGGCCTCGGCGAGGGTTTTGGACGGCGGCGGCGTGGCCGGATCGAGCGTCACCATGATGAAGCCGAGCCATTCCTCGCAGCGCACCGCCGGCAGCTTCACGTCCGTCTTGCAGAAGCTCTCGTTGCGGCTCATCGCCGGCGCGCCGCGCAAGGATCCGTCGAGATTGTAGGTCCATGCGTGATAGGGACACACGATGGCGCGGGTGTTGCCGCGGCCTTCGAGCAGCGTCGACATGCGGTGGCGGCAGACGTTCGACATCGCCCGGAGCGTGCCCTCGCGATCGCGCAGGACGATGATCGGCTCGCCGGCGATCTCCAGGGTGAGATAGTCGCCCGGCGCCTTGAGCGCGTCGGTCCGTCCGGCGCAGATCCACTCCCTGGAGAAGATGTGCTCGAGTTCGAGGTCGAGGAAGTCCTGCGCGGTGTAGACCGAGCGCGGCATCGCCCTCGCCGCCTCGAAGGGGACGGAAACGTTGGCCCTGAGCTCCTCGGCGGGCGTCGCGACGGGAGAATGGACGTTCATGGCAAGACCCGATTGATGGAAGGCTTCCAGACTGCAGGATGCCCGTCGCCGTCAGATCATGCAATGATCCGCGGCGCGCATTTTCCGATCAAATAGCCCAGTCGCCGCGGCGGATCGCTGGGACGTTCGGCCGGCGAACGGCTTTACCGGCCCGCCCAATCGATCGGCCGGATTTCCCGGCTTTCATACCACAGCGACACCGCCTCGATCTGCTCGGGCGTCATGTTGATGGCGATCGGGCTCATCAAATGCGCGAAGCGCGTGCCGCCGCGATGGCCCTCCTTCCAGAGTTCCAGATGGGTCTTCAGATACCAGAAGGGCTGGCCGTCGAGCCGCGGAAAGAGCGGGTTGCGGGCGATGCCATCCGGCCCGTGGCAGCTGTCGCAGGCGGCGATCTTGCGCTCCGGCAGGCCGGTTTCGGCGATGCGACGCCCGAGGGCCAGCGTCTCGTTTTGGCCGATGGGAAAGCCGGTCGCCGCCGCGGGATCGATGGCGAACACCTCGGTCATCGGCCTGACGTCGGTCGCCTGCTCAGGCCCCGGTGCAGACTCCGCCACGGCCTCCTCGGCGACTTGCGACAGTGCCGCGTCGCCCGGCGCTGCCGCCGGCTGATCGGCATAGTAAGCGGCGAGCCGTTCCAGCACCGCGTCGTCGTAGCGGGCGGCAGCAGACTGCATGTAGCCGCTCTGGCGCGTGCCCATTTGATAGGCCTTCAGCGTCGCCGCGAGATAGGCTTGCGGCTGGCCGGCGATGATCGGGAAGGCGCCTTCCGGTCCGCGGCCCAGGCCATCTTCGCCATGGCATCGCGTGCAGTCGGCGACGGCTTCGCGGAGGATGCCGTCGAGGCCGCCCAGCGCCTCGCCGCCGGCCTCCATGTCGACCTCTTCGGGCGCACCGCCTGCATCGATGCCGAGGGCCAGCTCCCGGTAGCGCTCCGGCGTCATGTTCGGAAGCGCGCGGAGAAAGGCGACCATCGACCAGACCTCGTCGGGGCGCTCCTGGGTCGGCCAGGCCGGCATGCCGGAATATTTGATGCCATGCTGCACGATCCAGAAGAGTTCACGATCGGCCCATTCGGCGACCTGGTCGCCGACATGCAGCTGCGGCGGCATCGGCGTCATGTGCTCGACGACTTCCGACTGGCGAACGCCCGGCGCCGCATGGCAGGGGGCGCAGCCGGTGGCGAAATGCCCCGAGCCGCGCTGCACCAGAGCGGGATCGGAGAGGTCGAGGTCCTCCGGCTTTTCCACCAGCCAGGACCGGCGCGAGACGGTCTGCTGCATCGTCCAGTGCAGGAACCAGCCGACCGGCGCGAAATGGCCCGAGGAAGCGCCGATCGACACGAGGCCCGAGGCGGCGAGCGCGAAGGGCGCGACGGCGACGAGAACGATCGCGGTGATGACGCGCCGGCGGGTGAGGGTGACCGAGAGTTTCACGATGTCGCCTCCGGCATTTCGCCCTCGGCCGGCTCGTGCTCCCTCAGCACCGTGGCGAGCAAGGCGAGGCCGCCAATCAGATAGCTGGAGCCTCCGACGATTAGCATGACGACGCCGCCGAACTGCTGGTCGCCGAGCGGCGTGAAGCTGGCAGCGGGCGAGCAGAGGTTGGCACAGGCGTAGAGCGGCCGCGGGCTGAGGAGGAGGAGGGCGCCGAGCAGCGTCATGTGCATCGAGGTGACGAGCAGCGCCAGGGTGCCCGCGGCGCGGCCGCCGAGGCCCTTGCCGTCGCCGGCCCTCGCGGTCCCGATGGCGGTGATCCAGACGAACAGGCCGGCACCGATGAACGAGGCCTGCTCGACGAGGAGCAAAGTGAAGCTGGTGCGGGCGGCATCGTGGAGAGCCGGCGCATGAAACGTCCAGACGACGGCGAATTCGACGAAGGAGGCGAGGATCGCCAGCGCCGGCGTCACCCGGGCGAAGCGCTGCGGCCAGAGCCGCAGAAGGCCGATGGCGAGCAGCGGCGCGGCCACGGCCACGACGCCCATATGCATGACCATGTGAGCGGCAAAGGAGCCCTGCGCCCGCTGCGGCAGCGGTCCGAGCCAGAGGCTCGCGAGGATGACCAGCGCCAGCGCCAAAGGCCAGAGGGAGAGCGGCGACAGGCCGGGCGCACCGTCGGCTTCTCCAAAGGCGCGGCCCGATGCCGGCGAAAGAGGTGTCGCGGCGCTCATCGGCAGTCCACCATCATCGCCGCCGGCAGGGCTGTGTAGAGCACCGCGATGAAGGAGAGGCCCGCGAGCAGCACGGTGGAGAACTCCAGGAAGCGCTCGCGCACCTCGACCGAATCCTCCTCATGAGGAATCCTGCCGCCATTGCGCCGCCATTCGCCGAGGGCCCGGAAGAAGAGGAAGCCGATGGCGCCGAGCGCCACCACCGTCAGCCCCCCGACGAAGATCCTGTAGCCGCCGATGCCCTGGAAGATGTTCTCGTTCGGCGCGCAGCCATAGGCGACCGAGCCGTAGGACAGGACGAAATGCACGGCCCAGATCGTCGGCGTGGTGATCAGGGTCCAGAGATTGTCGCGGGTCTTGTTGCGGATGGCCATGGGTCAGACCGCCAGCGGAAAGAGCGCGATGGTCGCGACGGTGAAGAGGGCTGTGCCGGCCATGAAATGCCAGTACAGCGCGACATTGACGATGTCGATGTCGTGGGTCGGTGTCATCCGGCCGGCCAGCGAGCGTGCGAGGCAATAGGCCAGCATCAGCGCGCCGGCGGTGCCGTGGCAGGCGGTCCAGATCGCCAGCACCCAGACTGTCGCCGGATAGACATGAACCGTCGGGATCAGGCCGGTGACATAAGGGCCCCAGAGGATCGCGGCGGAGGCGGCGAGCGACAGCACGACGCCGCCGCCCATGAGGAGCCGCGCCGTCCCAACCGCGCCTTTGCTGTTGGTGTTGCGGGCGAGGAGCGCCGCCAGCCAAGAGGCCGCGAACAGCCCCAGCGCGACCAGCGGCCACAAGACACCCGGCCCGATCTCTTCGCCCGCCATCATCGGCGGCGGGAAGACAGGGCTGACGGTGAAGTAGAAGAAATAGCCGAAGATCAGGCTGACGAAGGCGGTCGCATCGCCGGTCATGGTGATGAACATCGCCCACCAGCCGACCGACTGCGGGCCTGACTTGTAGAGCGGCAGCTTCAGGCCGAGCCCAACGTCCTTCTCGGCCTTTTCCGGCTGCATCGCCGTGCCGCGCCAGAGCCAGACGAGGATCGCCGCGACGGCGAAGACGGCGGTGATCAGCGTCAGCGTCCACAGATGGAAGGTCGCGAGGATGAACACGGCGCCGAGGAAGATCGCCGCCCACATGGTCATGAAGGTCGGGCCCGGCACCCGCAGGCACTGCAGCGGCTCGGCGTCGAGCACGCTCGTCACCATGGTCTCGCGCATGCCTTCTTCCGCGTCGGGCATGTAGTACCGGCCCATGTCGACATCGGCCATGAAGTTCTTCTGCTGCCAGAGCGGGTAGCGCGAGGTGACGATCGGCACCGAGCGCACGCCCCAGGCCTCGTCCGGCACTTCGGCCAGCCATTCCAGCGTGCCGGCGTTCCAGGTGTTTCGTTCTGCATAGGGCTCGCCCTTGCGGGGGCGAAGGACGTCCCACACGACGGTGACGAAGCCGGCGGCAAAGATGAAGGCGCCGATCGAGGAGATCAGGTTGGGCAGTTCGAGCCCGATATCGGCGGGATAGGTCCAGACCCGTCGCGGCATGCCGATCAGGCCCGACCAGTGCATCGGCAGGAAGGCGGTGTTGAAGCCTATGAACATCAGCCAGAAGGCGATCTTGCCGAGTTTGTCGGACAGACGCCGCCCGCCCATCATCGGCCAGTAGTAGTAGACGCCGGCGACCACCGGGAACAGCATGCCCCCGAGAAGGACGTAATGGAGGTGGGCGACGACGAAATAGGTGTCGTGGGCCTGCCAGTCGAAGGGGGCAAGCGCCACCATGACGCCGGTGAGGCCGCCGATGACGAAGATCGCGAGAGCCCCCGAGACGAACAGCATCGGCACCGAATAGATCACCCGGCCGGCGAGCAGCGTCGCCAGGAACACGAAGATCTGCACCGCCGTCGGGATTGCTACGGCTTCGGACGCCGCAGAGAAGAAGCCGAGCGAGATCGCCGGCAGCCCGGTTGCGAACATGTGGTGGACCCACAGGCCGAAGGACAGGAATCCCGTGCCGACGGCGGCGAGCACGATGAAGGAATAGCCGACGATCGGCCGCCTTGCGAAGGTTGGGATGATCATCGCGAGCAGCGCGATCGCCGGCAGGAAGACGATGTAGACCTCGGGATGGCCGAAGATCCAGAACAGGTGCTGCCACAGCATCGGGTCGCCGCCGCGTTCGGGATCGAAGAACGGCCAGTTGAACAGCCGCTCCAGCTCGAACAGGATGTCGCCGGCGATCAGCGGCGGGAAGGCGAAGAGGATCATCCCGGCGACGACGAGGACGTACCAGGCGTAGAGCGGCATCAGGTTGAGCCGCATGCCCGGCGGTCGGCATTTCAGCGTACCGACGATGAGTTCGACCGCCGCCGCGATCGAGGCGACCTCGATGAAGGACAGGCCGAGCAGCCAGATGTCGGGGCCGTAGCCTGGCGAGAAGCGCTCCTGCGTCGTCAGCGGCGGATACATGAACCAGCCGCCCTCGGGCGCGGCGCCGAAGAAGATCGAGCCGCAGACGAAGACGCCGCCGATCAGGAAGCACCAGTAGCCGAAGGCCGAGAGCCGCGGGAACGGCAGGTCGCGGGCGCCCAGCATCTGCGGCAGGAGGATGATCGCCACCGCCTCGAAGATCGGCACGGCGAAGAGGAACATCATCACCGTGCCGTGCAGCGTATAGACCTGATTGTAGAAGCTGGCGGTGAGGAAGTCGTTGTCGGGCGCCGACAGCTGCACGCGCATCATCAGGCCGAGGACGCCGGCAAACAGCATGAAGGCGAAGGAGGTGGCCGTGTACCAGAGCCCCACCTCGGTGTTGTTGACCGCCGACCAGTAGCGCCAGCCCTTCGGCTCGGCCCAGACATGGCGCAGCCGCGCCTCTTGGCCGGCGCGCACGTCGGGGTCGTCCTGGTCCCGCTCCGAGGCTGGGGGGACGTTGCCGAAGTTCAGATCCGCCTCAGCAGTCTCGGCGTCGCTCTTGCCGGCCCAGCGCGTGGCGCTCTGATCGAGAGGCACGTCGCTCATTGAAGCGTCTCCAGCCAGCCGGCGATGGCGGCGATCTCGTCTTCGGCGAGCATGCCGTAGCCCGGCATCTGGACGCCGGGTTTGACCCGGTGGGTGAAGCCGACGAAGGTCGCCAAGTTCTCCGGTGACATCGGCAGCGTGCCGGCGGCGATGGTGCGCCGCGAGGCGAGATGGGTGAGGTCCGGCCCAACCCTGCCGTTCGCCGCGGTGCCGCGCACGGTGTGGCAGGCGTCGCAACCATTCTCCATGAAACGCCGGAAGCCTTCGTCCTCGGCCCCGACCGACGCCGGCTCGCTCTGGCGGGCGACATACGCGTCGTATTCTTCGGGCGAGACGACGACGACCCTGAGCGCCATCTGGGCATGGGCGTCGCCGCAGAACTCGGCGCAGACGCCGTTATAGACGCCGGGCTTGGTCGGCTCGACGACGAGGCGGTTCACCCGGCCGGGAATGGCGTCCATCTTGCCGGCGATCGACGGGATCCAGAGAGAATGGATGACGTCCGGGCTGCCGATGAGGAATTCGCTGCGCTGGCCGACCGGCAGCCAGATCTCGTTGGCACTGGGAACCCCGCCCTCGGGCAACGATCTGGCGACGCCCGACTCCCCCTCGACGTCATAGGCCACCCGCCACCAGAAGCGCTCGGCCGAAACCGCGATGGTCGGTCCGTTCGCCTCGGCCCGCAGCACCGGCATCATCTGGAGCCCCCAGACGAGCAGCGCCGTCAGCACGACGACGGGAAAGACGCAGCCGCCCCAGATGATCAGCCGCAGGCCGGCCTTTTCGCCATAGGCCCCCGGCCGGATCTTTGTCGCAAAAACAGAAAGGCCGATGACAGCGACCCAGATCAGGACCGCCCCGACGAGCATGACCCAGAACAGAGTCGCGACCGATTGCGCCTCGACTCCGGCCGGGTCGAGCGCCGATTGCGGGCTGGTGCAGCCCGATAGCCCGGCGCAGACGGCGACCAGCCAGGGAAGGGCCGGGCGGGAGTTTTCGTCGGCGCGGGGTTCGGAGGGGATGAGGATGGACGATCTCGCGGGTGAAAATTGCAGGAGAGGAGGGCCGTTTGGATTTGCGGATGGCCGCTCGTTGCACGAGCAATTATCGCCGCCGGCTCGCGTTGCAAGATGATCGCTGCGAAGCTGTGACGATTCCAGCCTGCGATGTCGCGGCATGGCATCGCAACGGCCGCCGGCTCTCGCCACGACTATGCCGATGATGTCCATAATGCCGCTGCCGACGGCCGATCCTCGGGCGGTGGCGCGGGGCAGGGCCGCTCAGGCCAGGTCCGCGACCACCGCGTCGAGCACCAGCATGCCCGCCGGCGTCGCACGGATGCGATCCGGGCCGAGGCGCTCGATCATGCCATGATGGGCGAGGTCCTGTTCGCTCGCCTTGTCGATGTCCCGGCCGGCGAGCTTGCGCCAGCGGCAGAGATCGATCCCCTCGGTGAGGCGAAGGCCCATCAAGAGCAGCTCGTCCGCCTGCTCTTCGAGCGACAGCG
This sequence comes from Jiella pacifica, assembly GCF_010500815.1. Taxonomy (GTDB): domain Bacteria; phylum Pseudomonadota; class Alphaproteobacteria; order Rhizobiales; family Rhizobiaceae; genus Jiella; species Jiella pacifica. The sequence continues at coordinate 161,622 of NZ_JAAAMG010000007.1, read as the reverse complement.
CCTCGTCGGTCACGGCGCCCGAATCCCAGCTTTCCACCATCTTCAGCCAGGTCTCGGGCAACGGCTCGTTGGCGATGGCGTGGCGATGGCCGTTCTCGCCCTTGAGGCGGCCATGGGCGCCGGGACCGACGCCGGCATAGAATCCGTAGCGCCAATAGGTGAGGTTGTGGCGCGATTCGGCGCCCGGCACGGCGTGGTTGGAGATCTCGTAGGCCGGCAGGCCGCGCGCGGCGGTGATTGACTGCGTCGCCTCGTAGAGCTCGGCCGAGAGTTCCCCGTCCGGCACCTTCAGCTTGCCGGCCTTGTGCAGGTCGAAGAAGGGCGTGCCCATCTCGATGGTCAGCTGGTAGAGCGACAGATGGTCGGCGGCCAGATCGATCGCCTGGTTGAGCTCGGCCTCCCAGGCTTCCACCGTCTGGCTTGGCCGCGCATAGATCAGGTCGAAGGACAGCCGCGGGAAGATCTCGCGGGCGAGACGGATGGCTTCGAGCGCGGCCGAAACGTCATGCAGGCGGCCGAGACGCCTCAGGTCCGGATCGTTCAGCGCTTGGACGCCGAGCGACACCCGGTTGACCCCCGCCGCCCGATAGCCGCGAAACCGCGACGCCTCGACGCTCGACGGATTGGCCTCCAGGGTGATCTCGGCGTCGGGCGCGATCGCCCAGTTGGCCGCCACGGCATCGAGGATCGCCCCGACGGTCTCCGGCGCCATCAGGCTCGGCGTGCCGCCGCCGAAGAAGATCGAGGTGACGAGTTCGCCCTTGGAGCGCCGCGCGGCTTCCTTCAGCTCGCGCGTGAAGGCCGCGACGTAGCGCGGCTGGTCGATGGCCGAGCGGCGGACATGGCTGTTGAAGTCGCAGTAGGGGCATTTGGCCGCGCAGAACGGCCAATGGATGTAGACCCCGAAGCCCGGTGCCGCGGGCGTCTTGGCGAAGGGGAGGACCCCGGCGGCTAGGTGCGGCGACATCAGGTTCATCGGGCCCCTCTCATTCCACCCCGAGGGCGAGCTTGGCGAATTTCTGGAAGGCCCGCGCCCGGTGCGACAGCGCCGTCTTCTGGCCGGGCTCCCAGGCGTGCTTTTCCGCCGACATCATCTCGCCGAAGGTGCGGCTCTCGCCGTCCGGCAGGAAGATCGGGTCGTAGCCGAAGCCCTTGTCGCCGACCGGCGGCCAGACGACCGTGCCGTCCACCTCGCCGCGGAAGAACATCGGCTCATGGCCGGGCCGTGCCAGGCAGAGGACGGCGACGAAGGTGGCGCGGCGCTTGTCCGGCGTCGTCGCGCCGGCGGCCTGCAACTTTTCCTCGACGTTGCGCATCGCCATGGCGAAGTCGCGGTCCGGCCCGCCCCAGCGGGCCGAATAGATGCCGGGGTCGCCGTTCAGGGCCTCGATGGCGATGCCGCTGTCGTCCGACAGCGAGGCGAGCCCCGTCGCCTCCATCGCCGCCAGCGCCTTGATCGCGGCGTTCTCCTCGAAGGTCGTGCCGGTCTCTTCCGGATCGTCGAGACCCTTGTCGGCGGCCGACGTCACCTCGAAGCCGAAGGGCTCCATCAACTCGCGGATTTCCCAGATCTTGCCCTTGTTGTGGCTGGCGACGAGAAGCGGCCCGTCGGCCGGCGTCAGAAGCGGCATCAGTGCTCTCCGAGAACCTGGCGCTGCGTCGCGACCAGTTCGTTGATTCCCTTGCGGGCGAGCTTCAACAGTTCGAGGAACTCGTCCTCGGAGAAGGGCGCGCCCTCGGCGGTGCCCTGGATCTCGACGATGCCGCCGGCCCCGGTCATGACGAAATTGGCGTCGGTCTCGGCGGTGGAATCCTCGGCATAGTCGAGATCGAGCACCGGCTGGTTCTTGTAGATGCCGCAGGACACTGCCGCGACGTGGCCGAGAAGGACGTCGTGGCGCTTCACCATCGAGCGCTCCTCCATCCATTTGAGGCATTCCGACAGCGCCACGAAGCCGCCGGTGATCGCCGCCGTGCGCGTCCCGCCATCGGCCTGGAGGACGTCGCAGTCGATGGTGATCTGGCGCTCGCCGAGCGCCTGGAGGTCGACGATCGACCGGAGCGACCGGCCGATCAGCCGCTGGATCTCCTGGGTGCGGCCGGATTGCTTGCCCTGGGCTGCCTCGCGGCGCATGCGCTCGCCGGTCGCCCGCGGCAGCATGCCGTATTCCGCCGTCACCCAGCCCTTGCCGGTGTTCTTCAGGAACGGCGGCACCCGCTCTTCGAGGCTCGCCATGCACAGCACCTCGGTATTGCCGAAGCGCACGAGGCAGGAGCCTTCCGCATGGCGCGAGACGCCGGTGTCCATCGAGACGTCGCGCATGGCGTCATTGGGTCGTTTGGAAGGGCGCATGGCTCGATGTCTCGCTTTTGCTTCGAATTTTCATGGTTAACGGAGTGTTATTGTGCCGGGCTTGTATCGGGAAAGGCTGAAACGCGCAAAGGATTCGGGAGAGGATCTTTCGTTTCTTGAAGGGCCGGACGTCACTTGCCGGCCGGGTGCGGGTGTTCGACGACGCGCCACCGCGGATGGTTGGGCAATCGTCGCGGGGAGCGGCCATGTTGATGGCCCTCTTTCTCGGGCGTATGTTGAAAATCCCGACGCTGGCAGATGGGTTTCACGTGGCCATTCCCGAGCATGATCTCGTGTCAGCGGGCGAGTTCCTCCGGTGGGTGTGCGCCCAAGACGGTCGGTTCGAACTCGTCGACGGCCGGATCTTCCGGATGATGACGGGGGCCAAGCAGAGCCACAACGTCGTCACGGCGAACATCGTCGCGACGCTGTTGCCGCAGGCGAGACGTGGCGGTTGCCGAACCACCTCCAGCGATACCGCCGTGAGAACAGGACCACAGACCATTCGCTATCCCGACGTCGTCGTCGACTGCGGGCCGAACGATCGTGACGCGCTCGAAGCGTCACGGCCGACCTTGGTGGTGGAAGTGGCGTCGCCTGGGACCTCGGCGATCGACGCGACCGACAAGCTCGACGAATACCGGTCCCATGCCGAGATCCGGCTCATCCTTTTCGTCGATCCCGACGTCATCTCGGTCAAGCTCTACAGGCGGGACAAGGATGGCGGATGGGACGTCGAGAAATATGACGATCTCGATCAGATCGTCGCGCTTGCCGAGATCGGCGGATCGCTTGCCGTCGGTCAGATCTACGAAACGCTCGATCCGGCGACGCGACCTCGGCTGCGGCTGGTGGAAGAGCGACCCTTCCGCTGAGGCGTCGTGAGTGTCATGGCGTCGACGGGCTGATCGGACCGCCTCTTTCGCACCGCAAAATCCGCTTGCTCTCCGCAGCGAGCCGACTACCCTCCTCACCGGTACAGCGTAGAGAAGGATGAACTGCCCATGACCGACGTGATCGTGCTCGGCGCCGGCATGGTGGGGGTGGGCGCAGCGCTCGCTCTGCAGGCGCAGGGGAAGGACGTCGTCATCCTCGACAGGCAGCCGCGATTTGCCGGGGAGACGAGCTACGGCAACGCCGGCATCATCCAGGCCGAGGCCGTCGAGCCCTATGCCATGCCGACGGACATACCCTCGCTGATCGCCATCGCGCTGAAGCGCACCAACGACGTCGAATGGAGCTTCGAGGCGGTGTCCTCGGAGGTCAGGAACCTCTTCAGCTACTTTCGCTACTCCCAGCCGAAGAGCCTCCACCGCATCGCCGCGACCTACAGCGTCCTCATCCGCCGCTCGCGCGAGGACCACGCGCTCTACATCTCGGATGCCGGCGCCGACGCGCTGATCCGCAAGGACGGCTTCCACCAGGCCTGGCGCGACGAGGGCAAGCTCGCTGCCGCCGTCGCCAAGGCCGAGCGGGTGAACCGCGAATACGGCGTCGGGTATACGGCGCTCGATGCGAGCGGCCTGATGGCGGCCGAGCCGGCGCTGAAGCCCGGCTATGCCGGCGCCATTCACTGGACCGATCCCTGGTGCTGCTCGAGCCCCGGCGATCTGACCCGCGCCTATGGCGAACTCTTCCTGAAGCGCGGCGGCAGGCTGGTCGACGGCGACGCCGAGACGCTGGCGAAGTCGGGTGCCGGCTGGCGCGTCGACACCGTCGACGGCCCCCTGGAGGCGAAGGACGTCGTCGTCTGCCTCGGGGCCTGGTCGCCGAAGCTCCTGAAGCGCTTCGGCTACAGGATCCCGATGATCGAAAAGCGCGGCTATCACCAGCATTACCAGAACAATCCGCTGGACAAGCCGCTGATGGACGCTTCGGTGGGCGCGGTGTTCGTGCCGATGAAGCTCGGCATGCGCATCACCACCGGCGCCGAACTGACCGCCATGACCGCCACCCAGAACCTGCGCCAACTCGGCGAAGCCGAGGCGGGGGCACGAAAGGTGCTCGATTTCGGCGGCCCGGTCGAGAACCAGCCCTGGCACGGAACGCGCCCCTGCATGCCCGACATGCTGCCCGTCGTCGGCAAGGCGCCGCGCCATGACGGGCTGTGGTTCGATTTCGGCCACGGCCATCAGGGTTTCACGCTCGGGCCGACCACCGGCATGCTGATCGCCGATCTGATGGCGGATGGCGGCAAGGCCGGCGCTCCCGGCCCGGTGCTCGACGCCCTTTCGCCGAGGCGCTTTTCGTGAGGCGGAACCGGCGGCGAGCCCGCGATCTCCCGGCCGTGCCGCAGATGACGACGCGCCCGGCTTTCATCCGCCCGGGCGCACACCTATAGTATGGGCATGGTTTACCCAGAATTTTGCGTTTCATGATGTCCGTCAGCGACTTGGCCCGAGCTCAGCTTCCGCTGGATGCGCGCGCCCGGGAGATCTTTCGGCTGATCGTCGAAAGCTATCTCGACCAGGGCGAGCCCGTCGGCTCGCGCATGCTGTCGAAGCTCCTGACGTCGTCGCTGTCGCCAGCCTCGGTGCGCAACGTCATGAGCGACCTCGAAGCGCTCGGCCTGATATACTCGCCGCATGTCTCGGCCGGGCGGATGCCGACCGAGATCGGGCTGCGTTTCTTCGTCGACGCTTTCCTGGAGGTCGGCGATCTCGCCGCTTCGGAGCGCGACGAGATCGAGGAGAAGGTGCGGCTCGTCGGCGACGGGCGCGGCATGGAGAACCTCCTCACCGAGGCAAGCAACCTGCTCTCCGGCCTGTCGCGCGGCGCCGGCATCGTGGTCACGACCAAGTCCGACCTGCGGCTGAAGCACATCGAGTTCATCCGCCTCGAGCCGACCAAGGGGCTTGCCGTCCTCGTCGGCGCCAATGGCGAGGTGGAGAACCGGATCTTCGACCTGCCGGCGGGGGTGACCGCCTCGCAGCTCGTCGAGGCCGGCAACTTTCTCAACGCCCATGTCGTCGGCCGCACCCTCGGCGAGGCGCGCGAGCGCATCGCCGCGCTGAAGGACGAGACGGCAACGGCCCTCGATCTGTTGTCCCAGGCGCTCGTCGATCAGGGGCTCGCCATCTGGTCGGGTGCCGCAGCCGGGCAGCCGGCGCAGCTCATCGTCCGCGGCCGGGCGAACCTTCTCGACAACATCTCCGCCGCCGACGACATCGAGCGGCTGCGGCTGCTGTTCGACGATCTCGAAACGAAGAACGGCATGATCGAGCTGCTCGGCCTCGCCGAGGGCGGCAACGGCGTCCGGATCTTCATCGGCTCGGAGAACAAGCTGTTCTCCCTGTCGGGCTCGTCGTTGATCGTCGCGCCCTACAAGGGCGGCACCGAGAGCGTCGTCGGCGCCGTCGGCGTCATCGGTCCGACACGGCTGAACTATCGCCGCGTCGTGCCGATGGTCGACTACACCGCGCGCATCGTCTCGCGGCTGTTGCAGCAGAAGGCCGCCGACGGCGAGGCTTGATTTTCGAGCCCGCCAATTCGATATGCCGCTGCGATAACGCATTCGTGCATCGGACGGGGCCGTGGTCGTCGAGAACTGCGGGCCCTCCGGTCATGCCGCCAAGACGAGGACGTCCGATGGTTCGAGCCCCGCAACGGGCGGGGCAGGATGTCGAGAAAACAGGATGAAAGAGGGAAGATGAGCGAGACCGGCAAACCCGAGGGCGAGAGCCACGAGACCGATGCCGCCGAGACGGCTGCGGGCGAGAGCGCGGCTGCGGGGACGGCGACACCGCAATCTTCGAAGTGGGGCGCGGCCTATGGCGAGGCGGCGGGCGACGAGGATGGCGCCCGCGACGGCGACGAGCAGCAGGCGCGCATCGCCGCGCTGGAAGCGGAGAACGCCGACGTCAAGGACCGGCTGTTGCGGCTGGCCGCCGACATGGAGAACCTGCGTCGCCGCACCGAGCGGGAAGTGAAGGACGCGCGCACCTACGCCGTCACGAGCTTCGCCCGCGAGATGCTGTCGGTCGCCGACAATCTTTCGCGCGCCCTCGATGCGGTGCCCGAGGAGCATCGGGCCGACGAGAGCTCCGGCCTGAAGGCGCTGATCGAAGGCGTCGACATGACCGAGAAGGGCCTTCTCGCGACGCTCGAAAAGCACGGGGTCAGGAAGCTCGAGCCGCAGGGCCAGCGCTTCGATCCGAACTTCCATCAGGCGATGTTCGAAATCCCCAATCCCGAGGTGCCGAACGGCACGGTGCTGCAGGTCGTCCAGGCCGGCTATGCCATCGGCGAGCGGGTGCTGCGGCCGGCGATGGTCGGCGTCTCCAAGGGTGGGCCGAAGGCGGCGCCGGCCGAGGCAAGGGGCGCCGAGGCGGAGGCCGGCACGGGGCAATAGTCCCAGACGGTTTTCCCCGCTGTTATCCAGAGGTTTTCAGGCTGATGAGGAGCCGCCCCATTCGGGCGGCTTCTTTGCTTTGTGACGAATCACCCGATGGTGTAGGCCATCCGCTTTCGGGCAATTGATGAAAAGGATGCGACGGCGATGGCGGAGCCTGCGCGCAAATTCGAGGAAGAGGCGGCGATCTATCGCGAGGCACCGGCCAACATCGAGGCCGAGCAGGCGCTGATCGGCGCGATTCTCGTCAACAACGACGCCTATTACGTCGTCCACGACTTCCTGAAGCCCGACCACTTCTTCGAGCCGATCCACAAGGAGATCTTCGAAAAGACCTCCGAAATGATCCGGATGGGCAAGATCGCCAATCCGGTGACGATCAAGACGTTCCTGAAGGCGAACGACAAGATCGGCGAGATGACCCTCGCGCAGTATCTTGCGCGGCTCGCGGCCGAAGCGACGACGATCATCAACACGCTCGACTACGGCCGGGCAGTCTACGATCTGGCGCTGCGCCGATCGCTGATCGGGATCGGCGAGGAGATGGTCAATCTCGCCTATGACGCGCCGCTCGACATGGAGCCGAAGAACCAGATCGAGGAGGCCGAGCGACGGCTCTTCACGCTCGCCGAGACCGGCCGCTACGATGGCGGCTTCCAGTCCTTCACCGACGCCGTCACCCTCGCCGTGCAGATGGCGACGGCGGCCAAGGACCGGGACGGCGGCCTCTCCGGCGTCTCCACCGGCATCATGGCGATGGACGGCAAGATGGGCGGGCTGCAGCCCTCCGACCTGATCATCCTCGCCGGCCGTCCGGCCATGGGCAAGACCTCGCTCGCCACCAACATCGCCTTCAACATCGCCGCCGCCTACGAGCCGGCCGAGCAGGCCGATGGCTCGTTCAAGGCCAAGAACGGCGGCGTCGTCGGCTTCTTCTCGCTGGAAATGTCGGCCGAGCAGCTGGCGACGCGTATCATCTCCGAGCAGACTGAGATCTCCTCCTCGAAGATCCGCCGCGGCCAGATCAACGACCAGGAACTGACCAAGCTGATCGCCTGTTCGGAGATGATGCAGCGCCTGCCGCTCTATATCGACCAGACCGGCGGCATCTCGATCGCCCAGCTTTCGGCGCGAGCCCGCCGGCTGAAGCGCCAGCGCGGCCTCGACGTCATGGTGATCGACTACGTCCAGCTGATGCAGGGCTCGTCCAAGGCGTCCTCGCAGAACCGTGTCCAGGAAATCACGGAGATCACCACGGGCCTGAAGGCGCTGGCGAAGGAGCTGCAGGTGCCGATCATCGCCCTGTCGCAGCTGTCGCGCCAGGTCGAATCGCGCGACGACAAGCGCCCGCAGCTGTCGGATCTGCGCGAATCCGGCTCGATCGAGCAGGACGCCGACGTCGTGATGTTCGTCTATCGCGACGAATATTATCTCGCCAACCGCGAGCCCAAGCCCGGCACCGACGAGCATCTGAAATGGGAGCAGGCGCTCAACGACGCGCGCGGCAAGGCCGAGGTGATCATCGCCAAGCAGCGCCACGGCCCGACCGCCACGATCCCGCTCGCCTTCCAGGCTGAATACACCCGCTTCACCGATCTCGCCGAGGAGGCCTATCTGCCCGAGCGGTTCGAGTAGGTGGGCGGACGGGGTGCTGCAAAGGCATCGAGCGGGGAACGCGGCGACACCTTCACCCTCATGGTGAGCCTGTCGAACCACGAGGGTGAAGGCTCCAGATCGCCTCGGGGTGCCCTCGTGGTTCGACAGGCTCACCATGAGGGCAACTGCTGCCGCCGCGACCTTGGCAGCATCATAAGGAAGACGCTGCGCCGGCGCTCGCCGGCGGTGGTTCCCTGCATGCAGCCCTGTCGGATCCCGGTCGCACGACGAACCCAGATCAATGACCGGCCGGCGTCACCCGCCTGCTCGCCCAAAATCCCCATTCTCTGCTACGCTCCGCTCTGACGATCGGGCAGGGGAGGTGCCGGGTCTTGGGCAATCCCATCCGACGGGGCACATCATGGCAGCATCGACCGCATTGGCGTCTTCAAATTCGCGCATGCCGCGCGTCACCATCGACACCGAGGCGCTGAAGGCCAATTGGCGGACGCTCGATGCCCTGAACGGCAAGGCCCGCACCGGTGCGGCGGTGAAGGCCGACGGCTACGGCCTCGGTGCGGGGCTGGTGGCGGAGGCGCTTTTCGAGGCCGGCTGCCGGGACTTCTTCGTCGCCTGGGTGGAAGAGGGCGTGTCGCTGCGCGCGTCGCTCGACGGGGCGGACAGGCGCGACGCGCGGATCTACGTGCTGCAGGGTCTCGCGCTCGCCGACGTGCCGGCCTGTCTCGAAGCCGGGCTGATCCCGGTCCTGTCGAACCTCGCCGAGATCGCCGCCTGGGGCGAGGGCCTGGAACGCGCCGGCTGCAGCGCCCCCGCGGCGCTGCAGTTCGAGACCGGCATGAACCGCCTCGGCCTCGACGCGGCCGAGATCCCGATCGTCAAGGCGGCGCAGGCGGGGGGCGCGCTCGACATTCGCCTTCTGATGAGCCATCTCGCCAGCGCCGACGAGGGCACGGAGCAGCGCGAGGCGCAGCGCTTGCAGTTCCTGGCGATCTGCGAGAACTTTCCGGGCGTCGAGCGTTCGCTGGCCAATTCCGCCGGCTCGTTTCTCGGCGAGGGCTACGCCTTCGATCTCACCCGTCCCGGCATCGCCCTTTATGGCGGCCGGGCCGGCGCACCCTCCGACGGCAAGCTGAAACCGGTCGCGACGCTCACCGCCGCCATCCTCCAGGTCCGCGCCGCAAAGGCCGGCGAGGCCGCCGGCTACGGCGCGGCGGCGAAGCTTGCCCGCGACACCCGCATCGCCACCGTCGGCCTCGGCTATGCCGACGGCTACCCCCGCGCCGCCTCCGGCGCCGGTGTGCCGCTGCGCGAGACAAGGCCGGGGGCGATGGCCTTCGTGGCGGGGCATATGGTGCCGGTGCTCGGCCGGGTGTCGATGGATCTGACGTTGCTGGACGTGACCAGCGTTCCCACGGATCTGGTGGAACCGGGCATGCGGGCGGAGTTTTTTGGAGCGAACGTGTCAATCGACGCGGTGGCCGATGCTGCGGGGACGATCGCGTATGAATTGTTGACGGGGCTGGGGAAACGGGTTGAACGGGTTTACTGATGAAGCTCGGTACGATTGGACGTGGACTTCTGCCGTTCTTGCCTCTCCTCGTCGGCGTCGGATTGAAGTTCGCTCCCATAGACCAGCCGACGGGTGAGCAGCGCGTGACGCTGCGTCTCGATCACGACGTCGTGGAGGCGCTGCGGTCGTCGGGGAAGGGATGGCAGACACGGGTGTACGGTGCTCTCAGGGATTGGCTCGACAAGTCGTGGCCGCGGGGCGACGCATGACCCGTTGATCTGCTCGGGGGGGCACCATCGCCGCCGACCCGCCTCAGGCTTCGCTCAAGACTGTTCTGAGCCAGTTGCTGGCGACGTGGGGCCCGACGATGACGAGCGTTGCGGTTATCGCAACGACGACGGTGCCGTGGAACATTGTGATCAGGAGCAGTTGCGTTCGAAACGGCTCCTTGCGGGTCTTGTGGCGAAGCAGCTTCTGGCCGGCGATCGCGCCGATACTGCCTCCCACGAGCGCCAGGGTGAGGAGCCGCTGCTCGGGAATTCGCCAGCCACCTTGACGCGCCCGCGCCTTGTCGAACAGGAAAGCCAGATAGGCGGCGCAGTTGATCGCGATGAGATAGAAGCCGATGGCGAGCATGATGCTGTCGTCCGTCAAGGTGCCGTGCATCGTGGTCGCTCTGCTCCTGATGAAGTCGATGTAGCGGTCGGTAGTCGGCCCGTGGGCGTGCCGGATCATGCGGCCGTCTCGATCAAGCCGCTCAAGGCTGACCCAAGGAGTTCCATGGCCAAATCCAAGCTCACCTTCATCTGCCAGGCCTGCGGCGCGGTCTATACGCGCTGGCAGGGCAAGTGCGAATCCTGCGGCGAGTGGAACACCATCGTCGAGGAGAACGCCTCCGGGGGCATCGGCGGCGGGCCGCAGCGCGGCTCGCGGCGCAAGGGCCGCCCTTCGGCGCTGCTGCCTCTTTCCGGCGAGATCGAGGAGGCGCCGCGGATCGTCTCCGGCATCGACGAACTCGATCGTGCCACCGGCGGCGGCATCGTGCGCGGCTCGGCGATCCTCATCGGCGGCGATCCCGGCATCGGCAAGTCGACGCTTTTGATGCAGGCGGCCGCCGCCCTGGCGCGGCGCGGCAATTCGGTCGTCTACGTCTCCGGCGAGGAAGCGGTGGCGCAGGTGCGGCTGCGGGCCCAGCGGCTGCAGGCGGCGGACACCGACGTGATGCTGATGGCCGAAACCAATGTGGAGGACATTCTGGCGACCCTCGCCGAGGCCAAGCGCCCCGATCTCCTGATCATCGATTCGATCCAGACTCTCTGGTCGGACTTTGCCGAATCGGCGCCGGGCACGGTCACCCAGGTGCGGGCCGGCGTGCAGGCGCTGGTGAAATACGCCAAGTCGTCGGGTTCGGCCGTGATCCTCGTCGGCCACGTGACCAAGGACGGCCAGATCGCCGGACCGCGGGTCGTCGAGCACATGGTCGATGCGGTGCTTTATTTCGAAGGCGAGGGCGGTCATCACTTCCGCATTCTTCGCACGGTGAAGAACCGCTTCGGCCCGACCGACGAGATCGGCGTCTTCGAGATGGGCGGGGAAGGCCTGCGGGAAGTCGCCAACCCGTCGGAACTCTTCCTCGGCGAGCGCAACGCCAAGTCGCCCGGCGCCGCCGTCTTCGCCGGCATGGAGGGCACGCGCCCCGTGCTGGTCGAGATCCAGGCGCTCGTCGCGCCCTCGGCGCTGGGAACGCCCCGCCGCGCCGTCGTCGGCTGGGACCAGCCGCGGCTTGCCATGGTGCTTGCCGTGCTCGACGCTCATTGCGGCGTGCGCCTCGGCCAGCACGACGTCTATCTCAACGTCGCCGGGGGGTTCCGCATTTCCGAGCCGGCGGCCGATCTCGCCGTCGCCGCCGCCTTGGTCTCCTCGCTGTCGGGCGCGCCGCTGCCGTCCGACTGCGTCTATTTCGGCGAGGTCAGCCTGTCCGGCGCCGTGCGCCCCGTCGCTCATGCGGCGCAGCGGCTGAAGGAGGCCGAGAAACTCGGCTTCTCCCGCTCGGTCCTGCCGGACTCGACCGCAGATCTGCCGAAATCCCCCGGCATGCGGGTCGAGGCGGTGGAAGCGCTGCCCGATCTCGTCGCCAAGGTCGCGGCCGGAGGCGCCATCCCCGGCTCCGGCGAAGAGGCTTGAAGCCGCCCGCGAATCTTTTAGTGAAAATTATGCCGCAAAACGGTAATGGGGTGTTCGGCCGCGACGGGCCGCTGCCGACCCCTCGACCCTGGAAGTCTCTACGATGTCACTCACACTGCTCGACGCCAGTCTCGTTGCGATCATGCTGGTCTCGGCCCTGCTTGCGATGGTGCGCGGTTTTTCGCGCGAGGTTCTGTCGATCGTCGCCTGGGCGGTCGCGGCGATCGTCGCCTTCCTGTTCTACGCCGATCTGACGCCCTATGCCGAACAGTACATCTCTTCGCGGACCGTCGCGATGGCGGCTTCGGCGGCGGCGATCTTCATCGTCACGCTGATCATCGTCTCCTTCATCACGCTGAGGATTGCCGACTTCATCATCGACAGCCGCATCGGCGCTCTCGACCGGGTGCTCGGCTTCGTCTTCGGCGCGGTGCGCGGGCTTCTCCTCGTCGTCGTCGCCATGCTGTTCTTCAACTGGCTGGCCCCTGAGAACCAGCCGGCCTGGATCGCCAACTCCGCCTCCAAGCCCTATCTCGACGATCTCGGCAAGCAGCTGGTCGCCGCGCTTCCGGAGAATCCGGAAGGTCTGATCATGGATCAGATCGACAATCTCAAGGAGGGCGGCGAGCCGGCGGACGGACAGGCGCCGGCCGGCGAGGAGCCGACGACGATCGACGGCGCCATCCAGGGGGCGGAGCCCGCAAGTCCAGCCCCGGACGTCGACGAGGGACCGACGAATTGACGGGCTTTCGCATCGGGGCCGATGGGGCGGGGCAAGGGGTGAACCCTCTCTCCCCGACACGCGACTCGCGATATGCGAGGAGAGTCCCTATATCTGTGCAATCACACCAGCCAGCGGAACGCGGATAGATATGGACGAGACGCCGTTCGGCGACGACACGCTGCATGAAGAATGCGGCGTTTTCGGCATTTTCGAGCGGGCGGACGCCGCCGCCGTTGTCACGCTCGGGCTGCATGCGCTTCAACATCGCGGCCAGGAAGCGGCCGGCATCGTCTCCCACGACGGTGCGCAGTTTCATGTCGAGCGCCATTCAGGGCTGATCGGCGACACCTTCACCAAGCCGCAGGTGCTCGAGCGCCTGCCGGGCCGGTCGGCGATCGGCCACACCCGCTATGCCACCACCGGCGGCGGCGGCCTCAGAAACGTCCAGCCGTTCTTCGCCGAGCTGTCCGCCGGCGGCTTTGCCGTTGCCCACAACGGCAACATCACCAACGCGATGACCGTGCAGCGCGAATTGCAGCGGCGCGGCTCGATCTTCTCGTCGACGTCGGATACCGAGACGATCCTCCATCTCGTCGCCACCAGCGGCGCGCGGGCCTTCGTCGACAAGCTGATCGACGCCCTGTCGCGGCTCGAAGGGGCGTTCTCGCTTGTCGGTCTTTCGGCAAATTCGCTGATCGGCGTGCGCGACCCGCTCGGGATTCGGCCGCTGGTCCTCGGCGAATTCGAAGGCTCGCTCATCCTCGCCTCGGAAACCTGCGCCCTCGACATCATCGGCGCCGATTTCATCCGCGACATCGCCCCCGGCGAGATGGTCGTGATCACCGAGAGCGGGATCGAGAGCATCTTTCCGTTCCAGTCGCGCCGGCCGCGGTTCTGTATCTTCGAATATGTCTATTTCGCCCGGCCGGATTCGAACGTCGAGGGCCGCAACGTCTACGACATCCGCAAGAAGATCGGCATGGAGCTCGCCCGCGAGAGCCATGTCGACGCGGACGTCATTGTGCCGGTGCCCGATTCCGGCGTTCCTGCGGCGATCGGCTATGCGCAGGAGGCGGCGCTTCCCTTCGAACTCGGCATCATCCGCAACCACTATGTCGGGCGCACCTTCATCCAGCCGACGGATTCGATCCGCCACATGGGCGTCAAGCTGAAGCACAACGCCAACCGGATGATGATCGAAGGCAAGCGCGTCGTCCTTGTCGACGATTCGATCGTGCGCGGCACCACCAGCCAGAAGATCGTGCAGATGGTCCGCGAGGCCGGCGCCCGCGAGGTCCACATGCGCATTGCCTCTCCGCCGACTCGGGCCTCGTGCTTTTACGGTGTCGACACGCCGGAAAAGGCCAAGCTGCTTGCCTCGCGCATGACGATCGAGGAAATGGCGGAGTTCATCCAGGTGGACTCGCTCGCCTTCCTGTCGATCGACGGGCTCTACCGGGCCTGCGGCGAGGAAGAGCGCACGAAGATCGCGCCGCAGTTCTGCGACGCCTGCTTCACCGGCGACTATCCGACTTCGCTGACCGATCAGGACGGGGCGGACAACGTCCGCCAGCTGTCGCTGCTCGGCGGCGCCGGCTGAACGCGAAAACGACGATAGGGAGGGATCGCCGATGGCCGGACGGCTCGAAGGCAAGACCGCGCTGGTGACCGGCGCTTCGCGCGGCATCGGCTATCAGATCGCCAAGCAGATGGCGGCCGAGGGCGCGCACGTGATCGCGCTGGCGCGCACCGTCGGCGGCTTGGAAGAGCTCGATGACGAGATCAAGTCGGCCGGCGGCTCGGCCACCCTCGTTCCCCTCGACCTCACCGACATGGGCGGTATCGACCGGCTCGGCGGGGCGATCAAGCAGCGTTGGGGCAAGCTCGACGTCCTGGTCGCCAATGCCGGCCTGCTCGGTGTCCTCTCGCCGATCGGCCACATCGAGGCAAAGGTCTTCGACAAGACCATGACCGTCAACGTCACCTCGACCTGGCGGCTGATCCGTTCGGTCGACCCGCTGCTGCGCGCCTCCGAGGCGGGCCGGGCGATCGTCATGTCGTCGGGGGCGGCCCATTCGGCCAAGGCCTACTGGTCGCTCTATGCGGCGACCAAGGCGGCCTGCGAGGCGATGGTCCGCTCCTGGGCCAACGAGACGATGAACACGAAGCTGCGCGTCAACGCCGTCAATCCCGGCGCGACCCGCACCCGCATGCGCGCCGAGGCGATGCCCGGCGAAGACCCCAAGACCCTGCCGACCGCCCGCGAAGTTGCGGCGAAGATCCTGCCGCTGGCTTTTGACGACGTCACCGAGACGGGCAAGATCTTCGACGTGCGGGAGAACCGCTTCCTGACCTATCAGGACCCGGCCTGAACAGAGCCGTTTCTGGCTGCCGGACGCAATCGGCGGCGGCTCACGCCACCCGTTTGCCCTGGCGCCAGATGGCGCGGACCACCGGCGGCTCGCCCGGCTGATGGGCAACCCGGATCAGATCGGCGCGCAGCCCCGCGGCAATGCGACCGCGATCGGCGAGACCTGCCGCCTCGCCGGGATTGGCCGAGGCGAGGCGGGTTGCGGCCGGTAGTGGGACGAGACCGGTGTCTGCGAGCGTGAACACCGCCTGGATCAGGCTGAAGGGCACGTAGTCCGAGGACAGGACGTCGAGCAGCCCTGCCCGAAGAAGCTGGATCGCCGAGACGTTGCCGGAATGGGAGCGCCCGCGCACCACGTTCGGCGCGCCCATCAGCACCTTCATGCCGGCCGCCCGTGACGCTTCGGCCGCCGCGATCGTCGTGGGAAACTCCGAAATCCGCGTGCCGAGCGCGATCGATTCCGCGACATGGGCGATCGTCGCGTCGTCGTGAGACGCGAGCGCGATGCCGCGCGTCTGGCATTCGGCAGCGATCGCCCGCCGGTGCGGCCCGGCATTCTTCTCCGACTGAGCGATGCGGGCGGCGGCGAAGGCCTCGAAGTCGGCCTCGCTCATCTTGAACTTGTCCGTCAGATAGGCACGCAGGGCAGCCATATCGTGAAACTGCCGCTGGCCGGGCGCATGGTCCATCAGCGAAACGAGCCGCAGCCGCGGGTGATCCTTCAGGAGATCGAAGCCTTCGACCACGTCGTCGGCCGAGACTTCGCAGCGCAGATGGACGAAGTGTTCGGCCCGCAGCCGTCCTTCGGCCACCGCTCGCTCGATCGTGTCGGCGAGACGGGCCACCGCTTCGGCATCGGCGCGTGTGTTCTCGTCGGAGCCGACGCGCACCGCATCGAAGACCGTGGTGATGCCCGAGGTCGCCACCTGGCCGTCATGGGCCTGCACCGCCGCCATCGCGTTCCAGACGACGCCGGAACGCGGGTTGAGGTGCCCCTCGATCTGGTCGGTGTGAAGTTCGACGAGGCCGGGCAGCAGATAGTCGCCGTCCACGTCCTCCCCGCCGGTCGATCTCGAGGGCAGGATTTCGGCGATGCGGCCATCCTCGATCGCGATGGCACCCTCGACGATTTCATCGCACAGAACGAGGCGGGCATTTGCGAGGATCATCGAGCGGGTCATTGTGTCTTCTCTCAACAGGGAGCCGACCGATGGACAGGCGATGCTCGTTTCGTCTCAAGAGCAAACGAAAAGCCCGTGGCATCAGCTGCCCCGGGCTTTCGGTCGGTCCCGCAGAAATTCGTCGCGGCTCGCCTCAGCGGACGCGCCGACGCTCCGTCACCGCCTGGAAGGCGAGCTTGGCATGGAACGAGCAGTAGGGCGTTCCATCGCCGGAATGATCGCCGCAGAAGTGGAAGTCCGGCGACAGAGGATCGCCGATCGGCCACTTGCAGGTCCGCTCGGTGAGCTGCACGAGCGACAGCTTGCGCATCATCGGAACCACCTCGGCGCCCTTGCGCACGATCGGCTGGACCTGTTCCTCGATCTCATCTTCGACCTCGACCTTCAACGCCGTCGCGCCCATGGTCCGGGCGACGGGCCGGCTCGCCTGCATCACCTGGGCGGCAATGACCTGCGAGGCGACGACACGCGGGGTCGCAGCCACAGCCGGCTCGGCGATGGCGGCGACGACGGGCTTTTCCTCCGGCGCCGATTTCGCGCGGGATTCCAGCTTCAGGCGATGCACCTTGCCGATAACCGCATTGCGGCTGACACCGCCGAGCTTCTCGGCGATCTGGCTGGCGCTGTGGCCTTCGGACCAGAGTCGGCGCAGCATCTCCACGCGTTCGTCCGTCCAACCCATTGGCTTGCTCCTTCTTCACGGAAGCGGCGCCCGGAATCCAACACCCTCTCGCGCAAGCCAATGCGCGATTGGGGACACAAGATGTATGGTGAGACTAGGTCCGCCGCTCGAAGTCTAGTATCTAGGCACGGAATTTACCGTATCGCCCGACTCGCTGACAAGAGTCGCATGTCAAGGAAACGACCCTTCTGATGTTTTTCCCCAGCCAATATGGGTATTGCGCGTCGTAAAACCAGCGGCCCCTGCCGAGAGCGGCGCCGTCCGGCCCGGAAATTGGGGGCTCTTGTCTCGCACCGCGTCAGGGGGCATGTTATAGGAATGCGTCCGAGACATCGGAAGCGCATGCGAAGCCTGCCCCGTCGGCAGGCTTTGACGTTTTCAGGGGCATCGCCGTAGGCCTTTCGGTCACGGCGCTCCAAGAAGAGTTGACACGCCATGGACAAGCAGCCGCTCGACACCTCTCCTCTCTACCAGACCTATCAGCGCGCGCCGCTCGCCTTCGAGCGCGGCGAGGGCGTCTGGGTGGAGACGCGAGACGGGCGACGGTTCATGGACCTGTCCGGCGGTGTCGCAGTCAACGTCCTTGGCCATGCCCATCCCCATCTCGTCGCCGCCCTGAAGGACCAGGCCGAGAAGCTGTGGCACACCTCGAACCTCTTCGAGATTCCCGGCCAGCGCCGGCTGGCCGAGCGGTTGACCGCCAACACCTTCGCCGACAAGGCGTTCTTCACCAATTCCGGTGCCGAAGCCCTGGAATGCGCGATCAAGACCGCGCGGCGCTACCACTATGTCTCCGGCCAGCCGGAGCGCTACCGCATCCTCACCTTCGAGGGCGCCTTCCACGGCCGCACGCTGGCGACCATCGCGGCGGGCGGCCAGGCGAAGTATCTGGAAGGCTTCGGCCCGAAGGTCGAAGGCTTCGACCAACTCGTCTTCGGCGACGAGGCGGCGCTGCGGCAGGCGGCGGCGGGCGCCGACGTCGCGGCGATCCTGATCGAGCCGATCCAGGGCGAGGGGGGCATCCGCACCGTTCCGACGCCGTTCCTCCAGCTGATCCGCGAGCTCTGCGACACCTACGGTCTGCTCTTGATCTACGACGAGGTGCAGACCGGCATCGGGCGCACCGGGCGCTTCTACGCCTATGAGAATTCCGGCGTGGTGCCGGACATCCTCGCCTCGGCCAAAGGCCTCGGCGGCGGCTTTCCGGTCGGCGTCTGCCTCGCCACGCAAGAGGCGGCCAAAGGCATGACGCCGGGCAGCCACGGCACCACCTACGGCGGCAACCCGCTGGCCATGGCGGTCGGCAACGCCGTCCTCGACGTCGTGCTCGAAGAGGGCTTCCTCGAGGAGGTCCGTCGCAAGGCGCTGCTCTTCAAGCAATCGCTCGCCTCGCTCGCCGACCGCTATCCCGACGTGGTCGAGGCGATCCGCGGCGAGGGCCTGCTGATCGGCCTGAAGATGCGGGTGCCGAACACCGAGATGGTCGCGGCGCTGCGCGAGGAAGCCGTCCTCGCCGCGCCGGCGGGCGACAACGTCGTCCGGCTGTTGCCGCCGTTGAACGTCACCGAGGAGGAGATCCGCACGGCCATGGAGCGGATCGAGAACGCGGCGGCGCGGCTGTCGCCGGCGCTGCAGCGCGCGAGTGCATGAGATGACGATGACGACGAGCCAGAACCCGCGCCATTTCCTCGACCTGTCGCAAGTCTCGAAGGACGATCTCCGGTCGATCATCGACGACGCCTGCCGGCGCAAGCAGCTTCTGCCGGGCGGCGACAAGCCGCTCGCCGGCAAGATGCTGGCGATGATCTTCGACAAGCCGTCGACCCGCACGCGTGTTTCGTTCGACGTAGCGATGCGCCAGCTCGGCGGCGAGACGCTGTTTCTATCCGGCACCGAGATGCAGCTCGGCCGCTCCGAAACCATCGCCGACACCGCCCGCGTCCTGTCGCGCTACGTCGACGCCATCATGATCCGCACCACCGAGCACGAGCGGCTGACCGAGATGGCCGAGAATGCGACGGTGCCGGTGATCAACGGCCTCACCGACGATACCCATCCCTGCCAGATCATGGCCGACCTGATGACCTTCGAGGAAAAGCGCGGGCCCGTGAAGGGCAAGGTCTTCGCCTGGTCGGGTGACGGCAACAACGTGCTCGCCTCCTTCGCCGAGGCCTCGGCGCGTTTCGATTTCGAGCTGCGGATCGCCACCCCGAGCGGCTCCGATCTCGATGGCCGCTACATCGAGTGGGCCCGCGGCGAGGGAGCGAAGATCCTGACGACCGAGGACCCCGTCGAGGCGGTTTCCGGCGCCGACTGCGTCGTCACCGACACTTGGGTGTCGATGGGGCGCGAGGACCGGGCGCGCGGCCACAACGTCTTCATGCCCTATCAGGTCAACGAGCGGCTGATGGCCCATGCCAAGCCCGAGGCCCTGTTCATGCACTGCCTGCCGGCCCATCGGGGCGAGGAGGTGACGGACGGCGTCATCGACGGGCCGCAGTCGGTGGTCTTCGACGAGGCCGAGAACCGCCTGCATGCGCAAAAGTCGATCCTCGCCTGGTGCTTTGGCGAGGTGACGCCCGGAAGCCCTGCCCATGGCTGAGAACGAGCGGGTTCTTTCGGCCGGCGAGCTCGTCGGTGACGACGCCGTGGTGCCTTTCGCGGTCGAGGTGCTCGACGCGCGCGGCCGCGGCGTCCAGCTCGGCTCGATGCTCGACCAGATCCTGGCCCGGCACGACTATCCGGAGCCGGTGTCGCGGCTTCTCGCCGAGATGATCGTCTTGACGGTGCTGCTCGGTACCTCGTTGAAGTTCGAGGGCAAGTTCATCGTCCAGACCCAGACGGACGGCCCGGTGGATCTGCTCGTCGTCGACTATGCGACCCCGTCGAGCGTCCGGGCCTATGCCCGGTACGACGAGGAGGCGCTGCAAGCCGCCGTCGAGGCCGGCGCGACGAGTTCGGAAGAGCTTCTGGGCAACGGCACCCTCGCCCTGACGGTCGATCAGGGCTCCTACACCCAGCGCTATCAGGGGATCGTCGAACTTGCCGGCCAGGGCATCGAGTCCGTCGCCGAGGCCTATTTCCGTCAGTCGGAACAGATTCCGACGACGGTGAAGCTCGCCGTCGCCAAGATCGCCCGGCGCGGCCAGAACGGCTTCGTCGAAAGCTGGCGGGCGGGCGGGCTGATTGCCCAGTTCCTGCCCGAGTCCCCCGATCGCATGCGTATGCCCGACCTTCCGGGCGGCGATCTGCCGGAAGGGGCCGAGGAGTACGAAGAGGGCGACGAGTTCGACGACGCATGGCTCGAGGTGCGGGCGCTGGTCGATACGGTCGACGCCTCGGAGCTGACCGATCCGGAAGTCGGCGTCGAGCGGCTGCTCTTCCGGCTGTTCCACGAGCGCGGCGTCCGGGTCTTTCCGGCGGACAAGGTGATCGACGACTGCTCCTGCTCGCGTGAGCGGATCGGCGAGGTGCTGTCGAACTTCTCCGCCGAGGAGATCGAGGAGAGCATCGAAGACGGCACCATCAAGGTGACCTGCGAGTTCTGCGGCACGAACTACGAGTTCGATCCTCAGGAATTGCAGGGGGATTGAGCCGGCGCCGCCGACGCTCGCAACGAGGCAAAGGGTCAGATCCTGCCCCCTTGCGGGGAAAATGCCAGGCAGGACGGAGGGGATAGGCGTTCGCTCGAGCCAAAGCGTCGCCTCGAACGTCAGTGCGGGAGTGCCCACTTCCGGTTCTGCTCCGCCATCCCTCAGATATACCCTTGGTCGCGCAGATATTCGACCACCTGGTCGGCCAGGTCCTCCGGCGCGGCCATGCCGCCGGCCAGCGTGATCTCGGGGCGTTCGGGCGCCTCGTAGGGGCTGTCGATGCCGGTGAAGTTCTTGATCCTGCCTTCCCGCGCCTTCTTGTAGAGGCCCTTCGCGTCACGCCTCTCGGCGACGTGCAGCGGCGTGTCGACGAACACCTCGACGAATTCGCCCGGCTCCAGCAGGTCGCGGGCCAATCGCCGCTCGGAGCGGAAGGGCGAGATAAAGGAGCAGAGCACGATCAGCCCGGCATCGACGAACAGCCGCGCCGTCTCGGCGACGCGGCGGATGTTCTCGACCCGGTCGACCTCGGTGAAACCGAGATCGCGATTGAGTCCGTGGCGGACGTTGTCGCCGTCGAGGAGATAGGTGTGCTTGCCGAGAGCGAAGAGGCGCTTTTCCACAATGTTGGCGACGGTCGACTTGCCGGCGCCGGACAGGCCGGTGAACCAGATCGCCGCCGGGCGCTGGCCCAGCACGGCGCCGCGGCTGTGCTTGTCGAGGTCGACCGGCTGCCAGTGGATGTTGGCGGCGCGCCGCAGCGCGAAGTCGATCATGCCCGCGCCGACGGTCAGATTGCTCAGCCGGTCGATGACGATGAAGCCGCCGGTGGCGGGGTTTTCCGCATAGGGATCGAAGGCGATCGGTTCGCGGAAGGACAGATTGACGACCGCGATCTCGTTGAGATCGACCTTCTTGGCGGCCAGATGCTGGAACGCGTTGACCTCGACTTTGTACTTGATCTCAGTCGCCGAGCCCGAGACCGTCTTGGTTCCGATCTTGAAGAGGTAGGAGCGGCCGGGAACCAGCGGCTCCTCATGCATCCAGACGACGTGGGCCGAGAACTGGTCGGCGACTTCCGGCCGTTGGTTTGCGCTGCACAGAAGGTCGCCGCGGGAAACGTCGATCTCGTCGGCAAGCGTGATGGTCACCGCCTCGCCGGCGACGGCGCTTTCTTTCTCGCCGTCGAAGGTGACGATCGACTTCACCGTGCTCGTGCGCCCGGAGGCGGCGACGGCGAGTTCCTCGCCGACCGTGACGCCGCCCGAGGCGATGGTGCCGCAATAGCCTCGAAAGTCGGGACCGGGCCGGTTGACCCATTGGACGGGGAAGCGCAGGGGACGTTCCGTCTCGTGGCGGCCCACCTCGACCGCCTCGAGGTGCTCGAGTAGCGTCGGACCGTCGTACCAGGAAAGGCTCCCGCCGCGCCGGGTGACGTTGTCGCCGAAACGCGCCGACAGGGGGATCGGCTGGACGCCTTGGAAGCCGAGAGCTTGGGCGAAGCCGTCGAAGTCGGCGCGGATCCGGTCGAAGACCGCCTTCGAATGGCCGACGAGGTCGATCTTGTTCACCGCCAGGACGATGTTTTTGATGCCGAGCAGCGAGGCGATGTAGGCATGCCGCCGGGTCTGGGTGAGGAGGCCTTTGCGCGCGTCGATCAGGATCACGGCGAGATCGGCGTTGGAGGCACCGGTGACCATGTTGCGGGTGTATTGCTCGTGGCCCGGCGTGTCGGCGACGATGAACTTGCGCTTTTCCGTGGCGAAGAAGCGGTAGGCGACGTCGATGGTGATGCCCTGCTCGCGCTCGGCTTCCAGCCCGTCGACGAGGAGGGCGAAGTCGATGTCCTCGCCGGCCGTGCCGTGCCGGGCGCTCTCCTTCCGCAGCGTCGCCAGTTGGTCCTCGAAGAGGAGCCTGGTGTCGTAGAGCAGACGGCCGATCAGCGTCGACTTGCCGTCGTCCACCGAACCGCAGGTGAGGAAGCGCAGCAGACCCTTGCGCTCGTGCCGGCCGAGATGTTCCGCCAGTGCCGCGGGGCCGAACCGCTCCATCAGAAATAGCCCTCGCGCTTCTTCTTCTCCATCGATCCGGCCTCGTCCTGGTCGATCAGCCGGCCGGACCGCTCCGATGTGCGGGCGATCAGCATCTCGTGGACGATCTCGGGCAGGGTTGCGGCGGAAGAGTCCATCGCCGCCGTCAGCGGGTAGCAGCCGAGCGTGCGGAAGCGGACGAGGCGCATCTGCGGCGTCTCCCCGGGGGCGAGCGGCAGGCGGTCGTCGTCGACCATGATCAGCATGCCGTCGCGCTCGACGACGGGACGCTTTGCCGCGAAATAGAGCGGCACGATCGGGATGTTTTCCTTGAGGATGTACTGCCAGATGTCGAGCTCGGTCCAGTTCGACAGCGGGAAGGCGCGGATCGACTCGCCCTTGCGGACGCGGGCGTTGTAGAGGTTCCACAGTTCCGGCCGCTGGTTCTTCGGGTCCCAGCCGTGGTTCTCGGTCCGGAACGAGAAGATGCGCTCCTTGGCGCGGCTCTTCTCCTCATCCCGCCGAGCGCCGCCGAAGGCCGCGTCGAATCCGTAGGTGGTCAGCGCTTCCTTCAGGGCATCGGTCTTCATCACGGCGGTGTAGACCGACGCGCCGTGGGTGAAGGGGGTGACGCCCCGTCTCACGCCCTCCTGGTTGGTGTGGACGATCAGGTCCATCCGCGCGTCCTTGGCGGCCTGGTCGCGGAATGCGATCATCTCGCGGAACTTCCAGGTCGTGTCGACGTGGAGAAGCGGGAAGGGCGGCGGCGAAGGGTAGAAGGCCTTCTTCGCCAGATGCAGCATGACCGAGGAGTCCTTGCCGATCGAATAGAGCATGACCGGATTGCGGAACTCGGCCGCCACCTCGCGCATGACGTGGATCGATTCCGCCTCGAGGTGTTGCAGATGGGTGAGTTGTCGGGGCGCGGCGTCCGGCGATGCCGACATCAGTCCTTCCCTCCCACGGCGGGCGCCATCGCGACATGGCGACGGGTCGGAGCTTTCAGGCGCCATCTTCCGCCAATGTCCGGGCAAGAAGAGGATCGGCGAAGGCGACGAAATGCGGATTGGCGAAGTCGACGTCCTCCGCTTGCCGGCGCTTGCCATAGACAAGCGGCGCGCCGTCGAGGGTCGTGACGATACCGCCGGCGGCCCGCAGCACGGCGTCGCCGGCGGCCGTGTCCCATTCCATCGTCCGGCCGAGCCGCGGATAGACGTCGGCCTCACCCTCGGCGAGAAGGCAGAATTTCAACGAGGAGCCGCGCGAGACGAAGCGCTCCACCTCGTGACGCTTCAGCCATTCCTCCGTCTCGGCCGAACCGTGCGACCGGCTGGCGACGGCGACGAGCCGATCCGGCGCCTTGCGCGCGACGATCTTTCGCTGCGTGACGAGCCGCCCGTCGACGACGTCCGCCATGGAAGCGCCTTCGCGCGCCGATCCCGCCCACAGCTTGCCGATCGCCGGAGCGTAGACGACGCCGGCGGTCGGAACGCCGTTCTCGACGAGGGCGATGTTCACCGTGAAATCGCCGTTGCGGTTGACGAACTCCTTCGTCCCGTCGAGCGGATCGACCAGAAACAGCCGTTCGGCCTCGGCCGGCATGTCGCCGGCCGACACGGCTTCCTCTGCGACGATGACGACGTCGGGCGAAAGTTCCGCCAGCAGCGGCTTCATCACCGCCTCGCATCTGAGATCGGCCTGCGTCACCGGAGACGCGTCCGCTTTCGTCTTCGCATCGAAGGGCGTCGCGTAGACTGCGAGGACCTCTTCGCCGCCCAGAAGCGCAATCGCGATCAGCTCTGCAAGGGTCAATGCGGGCTCGCTCGTCTCTTTTGCCGAAGCAGGTCGTTCGTGGATCGAGCATCGGTGAATCAGGCGAAGCCGGCGGTCGCGCCCGCACTCGGCGCCTGCCGATGTCGCTTGCCGCTAGGCATAGCAGATGGTCCCGCCCGCGCAAGCCGCGCCCGCAGGCGAGCCACGAGGGCCGAAACGGCCTGTGTCGAATGGCGCACAGCGCTCGGTGAAAACCTCACTGCGCTGCTCTGCAGGCGATTCGGAGGTCAACTCGAAATCGGTCTCGTGGTAGGTTGGGGCAGGGGTATAAGGCCGCCATTTCGAGACGGGCACGTCGGGGGACGCTGCTCGTCCGGACGGCGAAGGGGCCGGGGGCGATGCGAGAGCGTCGTGCCGTTTGCCCCGGCGGCATTGGGGGATGTGAATGACGGCCGGGACGGTGACGCAAGTGAACTCCTCGACGGCGGCGCTGGGCGGGGTGGCCGGGCGGTCGAGGCCGCATCGGCGCGGTGGGGCGCGGGTGGTCCTTGCGGCGCTGGCGGCGGGGCTCCTGTCGGGCTGCGCGGCGCTGCCGGCGGCGGGGCCGACGGCGGGTGCCTTCGTCGGCAATGTCGACGAGAGCGCGGTGCAGTGGCGCAACGGCTATCTCCTCGTGCCGGTCGACGACACCGTCCTCGCCTATCAGCAGGAAGAGCCGCGGCCGAGCTTTCGCGGCATCGCCAGCCGGTCGCTGCCCTCCGACACCGGCATCGGCGTCGGCGACGTCGTCCAGGTGACGCTGTTCGAGGCCGGCGTCGGCGGGCTGTTCTCCTCGCTCAATGCCGGCGGCCAGGGCTCGTCCTCGGTGCGTCTGCCCGAGCAGCAGGTCGCCCGCGACGGCTCGATCACCATTCCCTATGCCGGCCGCGTCCGCGTCGCCGGCTCGACCGCCTCGGCCGTCGAGCAACGCATCGTCGCCGCGCTCCGGGACCGCGCGATCGAGCCGCAGGCCGTCGTCGCCGTGGCGCAGGGCAATTCGACGACGGTGACGGTGACCGGCGATGCGGTCACCGGCGCCTCGGTGCCGATCCCGGCCTCCGGGTTGAAGCTGCTCGACCTGATCGCCCGGGTCGGCGGGCCGAAGACGCCGATCTACGAGACCGCCGTGTCGCTCACCCGCGGCGGGCGGACGGTGCAGATGCCGTTCTCCGAACTCGCCAACGATCCGACCGAGGACGTCTATGTGCGCCCCGGCGACGTCGTGCTTCTGACCCGCCAGCCGCGCACCTACGTGGCGCTGGGCGCGACCGGCAAGAGCGATCAGCTGCCGCTGCAGGGCTACGAGATGTCGCTGGCCGAGGCGCTCGCCCAGGTCGGCGGGCTGAACCCCAACCTCGCCAATCCGAAGGGCGTCTTCGTGCTCAGGCGCGAGCCGGGGGCCGAGATGGTCGCCCGCTACGAGGGCCAGGCCTTCACCCGCGCCGGGCCGGGCGAGGACGCCACCCGTCTTTCCGGCGAGATCCCGGTGATCTACCGCTTCGACCTGCGCGAGCCGTCCGGCCTTCTCCACGCCCAGGACTTCAGGATCCACGACGGCGACATGGTCTATGTCGCGACCGCTCCCTTCGTCCCGGTCAAGCAGGCCCTCGACGCCTTCAGCGGCGTCGTCTCGCCGGCGCTCTCCGTTGCCAATACCGCGAGCGTGTTGTCGACTCGGCTCAGCAGGTAAGCCGGCCTGCAAAGTCGGAGCGAAACGCAGTCGAGGCCGCGCGGATGCGCAGCCTCGAGCGAGCCGGGCGAAAGAGTGGATCGGCAGTTCACGCCAGCGAGCAACACGCCGACGCGTCCGCACATTCAAGGCATTACAACACCGAACTGACCAAACCGAGGCCGGCTTTCGCGTCTCTCAATGTCAGCCCCTTGCCGGGACGATCGTCACCAGGGCGTCGGACGGATAGACGGATTCATAGAGGACGCCGTCCCCCGGCATGAAGCGCATCACCGTTTCGCCGTGGGTGTCTGCCATTTCCAGCGTGCCGTCGCTCTCGGCGCGCCACTGTGAAACGCGGGAGATCTGCGAAGAGCTGCAGTCGGGCAGGAGCGGGGCGGGCTCGAAGGCGCCCGAGCTCGGCTGGCCGCCCAGAATCTTGCAGCTTTCGCCCGATCTGAGGTCGATCAGCCGCATGGCGGAGGGCTTGGCGTCGCTGGGTCGGACGGATCCGACGATCGTCGGATCGACGGTGACGACACCGGGTCCGAGGAGGGGGGCGCCGAGGCTGGCGCCCGGCTCCGGAGCTGCCTGAAGCTTGGCGACCAGGACGAGAGCCGCAACGCCGGTGCCGAGAACGGTGGCCGTGAAATTCATGGGGCTCATTTCCGTTAAAATTGACTGAAGCGCATTATCGACGTGAAAAGCTTAACCGAACGTTGAGACGAGGCGGCGATCGTCATGTTTCGTTATGAATTCGCCGTGATCCTCCCGATCGAACGGCGTCGATGAGCGCCACCTTGCGGCGCCGACGCGCCGGATGGAGCAAGATCGCGCGCCCCTGCGCGAGACCGCGCCGTCCGGCCGTCCTTACTCTTCGCCGCCCGAGCCGCAGGACTGGCGGACCTTCAGTTCCGGCCGGATCAGCGTGGTGTGCTCCATCGCCGGCATCCCCGCCAGCCTTTCGAGCAGGGCGGTGGCGGCGCGTTCGCCGACCTCGCTCTGGCCGTTGGAAACGGTGGTGAGCGGCGGCGTCGCGATACCGGCCTCCTCGATGTCGTCATAGCCGACGACGGCGATGTCGATGCCCGGCCGGACGCCGCCGCGGGCGAGGCCGTACATCAGGCCCAGGGCGACGAGGTCGGAAAAGCAGACGATCGCCGTCGGGCGTTCGGCGAGGGCCAGGAAGGCGGCAGCGGAATCGAATCCGGAGTGGCGATCGCGCGGTCCCTCCATCCGCCACTCCGTCCGGAATGCGATGCCGCCGCGGGCAAGGCCGGCGAGATAGCCCGCCTCGCGCTCGCGGCCGGTGGAGGTGGCCCGGGTGCCGCCGATCATCGCGATGGACCGGTGGCCGAGCGAGACGAGATGATCGACGGCAAGGCCCATGCCATAGGCGTCGTCGCCGCGAAAGCCGTGGACCCCGGCACCCTCGATCGTGCGGGCGATGAGGATCGCCGGCAGGCCGTTCTCCTCGGCAAGGCCGATATCGGCGGCGGGTGTGCCGAGTGCCGGCGACAGGATCAGCCCGTCGGCGCCGAGCTGCAGCAGCGTGTCGACGAAAGCGCGCTGCTTCGACAGGTCGTCATGGTGGTTGCACAGGATGAAGGTCTGGCGGTTACGGTCGAGTTCGCTCTCGATCGACCTCAGGATCTCGCCATAGAACGGGTTCATCACGTCGTGGACGCAGACGCCGACGATGCCCGAGCGCGAGGTTCGAAGCGAGGCGGCGCGGCGATTGTAGATGTAGCCGAGCTCGCGGGCCGCCTCCTTGATCCGCTCGCGGGTGACATCCGCCACCAGCGGGCTGTCCCGCAGCGCCAGCGACACGGTCGCGGTCGAAAGCCCGAGGGCCTCCGCGATGGTCGACAATTTCACCTTCTGCGCCACGAACGCCCGATGCTTCTTCATTCCGATCGGCGATCTATTGCAAAAGCAGCGGGACGCGGGAAGCCCCGGATGTCACCACGCTCCTCTGGTTCTCTCGGGCGGCCGGCCGAAACGACGAAAACCGCCCCGGGGAGGACGGGGCGGTTTTCCGTGAACTGTCCGGCCTCTTTCGATCGGCGGGGGAGGGGGACCGGTGACGAAGGATGGCCGGACAGCTGGAGGAGGGGGCGGATATGCTCAGTGGCAGGAGCGGACGCGCTTCCAGACCCAGAGCTTGTTGCCGCACTCGTCGTAGCCGGCGAAGACCTTCTTCTTCTGGACGTGGCAGGACTGCTTGTAAGTGACGTTTTCGTAGCCGTAGTGCGGCTTGTGCCAGCTCCTGGCGCTGGCCGGGGCCGAGAAGGCGGCGCCGGCGACGACGACGGTGGCGAGGGCGATGATGGTGTTGCGGATCATTGTCGGGCTCTCCTGGGGGTGGATCGATGCCGGTCGCTGCGACCGATGCCCGATGAGTGAAAAGCCCAGAGCGGATTGGGCGAGGGACAGGGCGAAGAAAACGCCGGCGGAGATTCGCGAAAGCGACGCCGTGCGCCGCGCCATCGCCAACACGGCCTGGATGGCGGCCGGATTGCCAATGCCTGCGCGGCTCGTGCGATCACCGAATCTTTTGCTCGCTTCGACTAGCCGCCAACCTTGCTTCGGCGTAATGAACGCCTGGGGCGAAACTGACGTTGGGAGAGTCGATCCGTGCAAAGGTTCGGCGGTTTTTGTCTCGCGGCTCTGGCCGCACTTGCCATTCTCGGCGCCAGCCTTTCGGTCGCATTCGCCCAGGCGAGCGGCGAGCGCAGCGTGGTCGTCACGCGCGATGCGGACTATTTCGGCCGCGACTACGACATCCTGAAGAACACCGACCTCGACGGCTGCTCGGCGGCCTGCAAGGCGGACCAACGCTGCAAGGCCTTCACCATCAACGAGCGCAGTCGGTGGTGCTTCCTGAAGGACGGCGTGGGCGAATTGCGCCGGGTGGCCGGCGCCGTCTCCGGCGAGATCGTCGACGTTCCGGCCGTCGACGAGACCACCATCTCGGCCCGGGCGAAGGAACTCGACTTCATCCCCGCCGCCAGCGTCGAGGCGGCCAATCGCTACCGGCTGGAGCTGGCCGGTGCCGAGCGTGACAAGGAGCTCGCCCCCGTCCCCGCCGACGGTCTCGCCAGCCAGGCGCGATCGGCGCTGGCCTTTCCCGAGGCGATCCGTCTCTGGCAGGAGGTCCTGAAGCGCGAGCCGCTCGACCAGGGCGCCTGGCAGAGCCTGGCCGCAGCCGCACTCGCCCACCAGCCCAGCGAATACGACCAGCAGCAGCAGAACGCGGCCCTGCGCAAGGACGCGGCCGTCAACGCCTATCTCACCGCCGGCGGCGAAGCCGAAAAGGCCGCGGCCCTTGCGGCCATCGCCGGCAGTTTCGAGGCCGAGGAAAACTGGAAGCTGGCGATCCGCGCCTATCGCCGGAGCGTCGCGGAAGCGAGCGATCCGGAAGTCGCAACGCGCCTCGAATCCGTCCTCGCCTCCCACGGATTTCGGATCCTCGAGAACACCGTCGACAACAATGCCGCGAACCCGCGCATCTGCCTGACCTTCTCCGACCAGCTGTCGCGCAAGCTGACGACGTCGGAAAATCCGGGCGACTATTTGAGCATCGAGGGCGGCGACACGCTGCCGGTCACCGCAGAAGGCTCGCAGATCTGCGTCGACGGCGTGAAGCACGGCGAGCGCTACCGCATCGTCGCGCGCCCCGGCATCACCTCGGTCGACGGCGAGACGCTGGCGAAAGAGGCCGAGCTTTCCGTCTATGTCCGCGACCGCGACCCGGCGGTGCGCTTTGCCGTCAACGCCTATGTCCTGCCGTCCGGCGGCAATGCCACGATCCCCGTCGTCACCGTCAATGCCGATACGATCGAGGCAAAGGTCCAGCGGATCGGCGAGCGCGGCCTTGCCGGCGCGCTGTCGGGCGGCCAGTTTCTCAAGGCCCTGTCGCAATGGCAGATCGACGAGATCTCCGGCCAGAGCGGCGAGGACGTGTGGACCGGGACGGTCTCGGTGCAGCGCGAGACCAATGCGGAGACGACCACCGCGATCCCGGTGTCAGAGATCGCCGGGGAGATGAAGCCCGGCGTCTATGTGCTGTCGGCCAAAGCGAAGAACGGGCCGCAATATCAGGACCAGCTCGCCACCCAGTGGTTCGTCGTTTCCGATATCGGCCTGTCGACCTTCTCCGCCGTCGACGGCTTCTACGTCGTCGCCCGTTCGCTCGGCAGCGCCGCGCCGCTGGCGGACGTTTCGGTCGAGCTGATCGCCGCCAACAATCAGATCCTTGGGCAGGCGACCAGCGACGCCGACGGCCATCTGCGCCTGCCCGCCGGACTGATGCGCGGCACCGGCGGCGATCGGCCGTCGCTGATCGTGGCGAAGAAGGGGGCCGATTTCGTCTTCTTCAATGTCGGCGACACGCCCTTCGACCTGACCGACCGCGGCGTCGACGGCCGCGCTCCGGCGGGGCCGATCGATGTTTTCCTGACCGCCGATCGCGGCATCTACCGGGCCGGCGACACGGCGCATTTCAACGCGCTCGCCCGCGATGCGGCGGGCAAGGCGATGGCCGGCCTGTCGCTCACCCGGATCGTCAAGCGGCCCGACGGCGTCGAGTTCTCCCGCCAGAGCGTCTCGGACTTCGCCGCCGGCGGCTACGCCTTCGATCTCGCCGTGCCCGGCGGGGCGATGCGCGGCCTCTGGAAGGTCGCGCTCCACACCGATCCCAAGCAGCCGGCGCTGGCCGAGACGAGCTTCCTCGTCGAGGACTTCGAGCCCGAGAAGATCGACTTCGAGATCGCGACCGCTGCCGACGCCCTCGATCCCACCGCGCCGCCGAGCGTCGCGGTCGATGCGCGCTATCTGTTCGGCGCGTCGGCGGGCGATCTCGAGGTGAACGGCGAGGCGGTGCTGACGGCATCTGCCGGCATCGCGGCCTATCCGGGCTATTCCTTCGGCCTTTCCAGCGACGAGGTGACGGCGACGCGCCAGCCCTTCGACACGGCGCGCACCGACGCGGACGGCAAGGCCGAGCTGTCCCTGGCCGCCTTCGAGCCGCCGGTGACGACGCGGCCGCTCTCGGCCGAGCTGCAGCTGCGCATCGTCGATGCCAGCGGCAAGCCGGTGGAGCGGACGAAGGACCTCCCGGTGGCGGGCTCGAACCAGCGGATCGGCGTCAAGCCGCGCTCCGATGGGTCGGTGCCCGAGGGCTCTGAGGCCGGATTCGATGTCGTCGCCCTCGACGCCGCGGGCGAGCGGATCGCCGCTTCCGGCCTCGAATGGCAGCTGAAGAAGGTCCGCGTCGACTTCCAGTGGTATCAGAGCTCCGGCTCGTGGAACTACGAGCCGGTGAAGACCGCATCGCGCGTCGCCAGCGGCACGCTGGACGTCGGCCAGAGCGAGCCCGCCGCGCTGTCGCTGCCGGTCGAATGGGGCGAGTACGAGCTTTCCGTCGTCGACCCGTCGGGCGCCGCCGTTCCCGCCAGCCTGTCCTTCGAGGCCGGCTGGTACGTCTCGGCCACCTCGCTCGACACGCCGGACGTCGCGCAGGTCTCACTGGACAAGCCGACCTACAAGGTGGGCGAGACGGCGAAAGTGAAGATCGAGCCGCGCTTTGCCGGCAAGGCCGAGATCTTCGTCATGGACGAGCGGATCATCGCACGAAAGACCGCCGACATTCCCGCTGAGGGCGGCACGGTCGATCTGTCTGTCACCCGTGACTGGGGCCCCGGTGCCTATGTCGCGGCGGTGGTCTATCGGCCGATGGATCTCGGCGCAAAGCGCATGCCCGGCCGGGCGATCGGCATCGCCCACGTCAAGGTCGAGCCGGGCGATCTGGCATTGTCCGTCGCGATCGACGCGCCGGAGAAGATCACGCCGCGGCAGACCCAGGAGATCGGCATCGAGATCGGCGGCGTCGCCGCCGGCGAAACCGCCTATGTCACGCTGGCGGCCGTCGACGTCGGCATCCTCAACGTCACCGGTTTCAAGCCGCCGTCACCGCAGGGCTATTATTTCGGCCAGAGGCGGCTCGGCGTCGAGATCCGCGACCTCTATTCCAAGCTGATCGACCGGATGGCCGGCGCGCCGGGCACGGTGCGCTCGGGCGGCGATGCATCGGCCAGCTACGAGAGCCCGCCGCCGATGGACGAGCTGGTTTCGCTCTATTCCGGGCCGGTGGCCGTCGATGGCGAGGGCCGCGCCACCGTCGCTCTCGACATCCCGGACTTCAACGGCACGCTGAAGCTGATGGCCATTGCCTGGTCGCCATCGGCCGTCGGCGAAGCCAGCCGCGACATGGTGGTCCGCGATCCGATCGTCATCGCGGTCAGCCGCCCGGCGTTCCTTGCGCCCGGCGACACCTCGCGGCTGGCGGTCGACGTCACCCATGTCGAAGGGCCAGCCGGCGAGACGACGCTGTCGCTGCGCGGTGGCGGCCAGATCGTCTCGCTCGGTGCAAATGAGGAGACGACGCTGACGCTTTCCGAAGGCGGCCGCGAGCGGGTGCTCGTGCCGGTGACGGGCGGGGAGATCGGCGAGGCGACGATCGAGGTCGCGCTCGTCTCGCCCTCAGGGGAGACACTGCGCAAGACCGTCGTCCTGCCGGTGCGCTCGAACGCCCCGAAGGACATCGACAAGTCGCGGCTCGCCATCGCGGCGAATGGCGGCAGGCTGAGCCTCGATCCGCAGCTCTTCGCCGGCTACGTCCCCGGCACGGCGTCGGCGACCGTCTCGGTCACCGGGGCTGCCGAGTTCGACGTCGCCGGCGTCGTGCGCAGCCTCGACCGCTATCCCTATGGCTGCACCGAGCAGCTGACCTCGCGGGCGATGCCGCTGGTCTATCTCGATCAGACGATCCTTTCGGCAGGGCTCGGGGCCGGCGAGGACGTCAAGAAGCGCGTCAGCGACGCGATCTCCGGCGTTCTCTCGAACCAGGCGTCGAACGGTTCCTTCGGCCTCTGGGGCCCCGGCTATGGCGACCTCTGGCTCGACGCCTACGTCACCGACTTCCTGACGCGGGCCCGCGAGGCAGGCTATGCGGTGCCTGACGAGGGATTCACCCTCGCAGTCGACAATCTGCGCAACAGCCTCGCCTATCTGCCGGAAAAGCCCGACTGGGGACCGGTGGCCTACGCCTATTACGTCCTCGCGCGCAACGGCCGGGCCTCGATCGGCGACCTGCGTTACTATGCCGACAACGAGCTGTCGGGCTTTCCGACGCCGCTCTCCAAGGCGCAGATGGCCGCCGCTCTGGCGCTTTACGGCGACCGGACCCGCGCCGAGCGGGTGTTCCGCGCGTCGCTCGACGACACCATGGCGCCGCAGTCCAACATCGGGCGGTCCGATTATGGCACGGCGCTGCGCGACGATGCCGCCGTCCTGACCCTCGGCCTCGAAACGGCGGTGGACGGCGTCTCCTTCGATGAACTGGTCGGCAAGGTGAACGATCAACGCCGCAGCCAGCGCCACACCTCCACCCAGGAGGACGCCTGGTCGCTGCTCGCTGCCCATGCGCTCCTGGGTCGCAATCCGCCGAAGCTGACGGTCGCCGGCAAGACCGTCGAGGGCCCCTATTCCGCCGCGCTCGACGAAGCCGACCTTTCGAGCGGCATCGACATCGCCAACCGGGCGGAGACACCGGTCTCGGCTGAGGTGACGATCCGCGGTGTGCCTCAGGTCGCGCCGCCTGCCTCTGCCAATGGCTATGCCGTCGCCCGCAGCTACTACACGCTCGAGGGCGAGCCCGCCGATCCGGCGAAGATCGGCCAGGGCGACCGGCTGGTGGTCGTCGACGAGGTGACGCTGGTCGATCCGGGCCCGGCAAGGCTGATGCTCGACGATCCGCTGCCGGCGGGCTTTGCCATCGACAACCCGGCGATCCTGCGGGCCGGCGACGTCGCCACGCTCGACTGGCTGGAGCTTTCCGGCGAGGCGGCACATACCGAGTTCCGCTCCGACCGGTTCCTCGCGGCGATCGACCAGGGCACTAACGACACCGCGATGCGGCGCTTCGCCTATATCGTCCGTGCCGTTGCGCCCGGCGAATTCGAGCATCCGGCGGCGACGATCGAGAACATGTACGATCCGAGCCGCCGCGGTCGTACCGATGCCGGACGGGTGACGGTCATTGGGGCGCTTCGGTGACTTGCGCCGGATTGATATGCAGCGCGGACAGGAACCGCCTGATTTGTGGACTGGGCCAAGTCAGTGAGCTTCCAGCCGCCAGTGAGGGTACTCAGCGCTCGCGGATGAGGCGACATCCCCGACGCACCGTCATCCTTGGGCTTGTCCCAAGGATCTACTGCAACGTCCGCCACAAAATCCTGGAAGAACCGTCTCTCGCCAACGCCCGTCCATCCTTACCGACGGCAGTAGATCCTCGGGACAAGCCCGAGGATGACGAATTTCTGCCTTTGACATCTCTTCAACGGCGGTCGAGTGGCTCTGGCACTGCCTGTCGAAGGGTGACGTGGACCTCGATACGGCTGGCTTTCGACAAACCGCAATTGGGCCGAGCGACCTGACATGTCCCCCCTGCGCCGCACGGCCCAGGCCGGGGTCATCGGCCTGCTCCTCCTTCTCGTCGCCGGCCTGTGGGCCTACTCCGCCTTCGAACAGGCGGTGTCGCGCCGCGTTGCGGCGCTCACGGGGCCGGAGGTGGGCGTCGAGGTGGTTGGCCGCGAAGGCATGCTGCTGCGGGCGTTTCCCGTTCGAGACGGCCGCTGGCGGCTGGCCGCCTCCGGCAGCGACGTCGATCCGCGCTTTCTGAAGATGCTGCTGGCCTGGGAAGACCGCCGCTTCCTCGATCACGGCGGCATCGATCCGCTGGCGCTCCTGCGCGCCGTCTGGCAGTCGGCCCGCCACGGCCGCATCGTCTCCGGCGGTTCGACGCTGACCATGCAGGTGGCACGGATGCTGGAGAACCTGCCGACCGGCAGCTATTCGGCCAAGATCGAGCAGATGCTGACGGCGATCGCATTGGAGCGGCGCTACGACAAGGCCGAGATCCTGTCGCTCTACTTCCGCCTCGCGCCCTATGGTGGCAACGTCGAAGGCATCAGGGCTGCCTCGCTTTCGCTTTTCGGCAAGGAGCCGCGCCGGCTGACGGCCGCCGAGGCCGCGCTGCTCGTTGCCCTGCCGCAATCGCCCGAGCGCTACCGGCCGGACCGCTTCATCGAGCGCGCCAAGGCGGCGCGGGACCGCGTTCTCGCGCGCATGGCCGAACTCGGCATCTTGAACGAGCGGGAAGCCGGCAGGGCCGAGCGCGAGCCGGTTCCGCCCGTCCGGCGCGACATGCCGGTGATGGCCGCCCATCTCGCCGAGCGGCTTCACGCCGAAAATCCCCAGCGCAGCCCGATCAACCTGACGATCGACGAACGCCTGCAGCAACGGCTGGAAACCTATGCGCGGGACAAGGCGAGGAGCCTGAAAAGCCCGGTTTCGCTCGCCCTCGTCGTCGCCGATCATTCGACCGGCGAGATCCTCGCCGAGGTCGGTTCGCCCGACTATTTCGATCGCTCCCGCCAGGGCTTCGTCGATCTGACCCAGGCGCTGCGCTCACCGGGCTCGACGCTGAAGCCGCTGATCTACGGCCTCGCTTTCGAGCGCGGGGTGGCCCATCCCGAAAGCCTCGTCGACGATTCCCCCGGCGGCTTTGCCGGCTATACGCCCCAGAATTTCGACCACGAGTTCCA
Organism: Jiella pacifica; assembly: GCF_010500815.1. Taxonomy (GTDB): domain Bacteria; phylum Pseudomonadota; class Alphaproteobacteria; order Rhizobiales; family Rhizobiaceae; genus Jiella; species Jiella pacifica. The sequence goes on along the minus strand of NZ_JAAAMG010000007.1, from coordinate 125,877 downwards.
GGGCATCATCACCGCCCGCCGGGCGCTGCAACTGTCGCGCAACCTGCCGGCGGTGGAACTCCTGTCGGCCGTCGGGCCGAGTCGGCTCGTCCAGCGCATCCGCCGCACCGGCGCGAGACCCGAGCTCGGCGACCGCTCGCTGCCAGGCCTCGCCATCGGCCTCGGCGGGCTCGGGCTGACACTGGAGGATCTGGTCAGGCTCTATGCCGGCATCGCCAATGGCGGTGTGTCCGTGCCGCTGCATGTCGAGGAAGCCGCGGAGCCGGGCCCGCAACGACGCATCCTTTCCGAGCAGGCGGCCTGGTACGTCACCTCGATCATCGCCGGCGCGACCTCCACCACCAAGGGTTCGCCCGGCGAGATCGCCCACAAGACCGGCACCTCCTACGGCTACCGCGACGCCTGGACCATCGGCTACGACGGCAAGCACGTCGTCGGCGTCTGGCTCGGTCGGCCGGACGGGGCGCCGGTGCCGGGCCTCGTCGGCCAGGATGCCGCCGTGCCGGTGATGCACGACGTGTTCGCCCGCATCGGTCCGGTGACGCGCCTCGCCGGTCCGCCGCCCGGCATCCTCGCCTCGGCGGGAGCGGGCCTGCCGCCGCCCCTGAAGCGCGTGGGGAGGGCAGCCGAACGCCGCCAGGCGGGGCTGAAGCCGGAAATCGTCTATCCGCCGGCGGGAAGCCGCATCGAGCTCAGCGATGGAGCCCGAAGCGCCACGCCCCTCTATCTCAAGGTCCGCAACGGTCGCCCGCCCTTCACCTGGTATGTCGACGGCCTGCCCGTGGATCGGGACCAGCTGCTCCGCCAGTCGACTTTCCAGCCGAAGGAGCCCGGCTTTCTGGCGATCTCGGTGGTCGATGCCACGGGCGCGGCGGCCAGCGCCGAGGTTTTCGTGAAGTAGGCGACGCAGCCATCCCGCCTCTTGCGCCGCCAAGGATGCTTTTCGGCACTTGAGTGAGCGCGGCGACTTGATTAGTGAACGTTTTCACGAAATGTCAGCACCTCTCCTGAAGAACGGAGAGCCATGCGCCAGCGCCCGCGCTCTTTTGGCGGGACCGCTCCACCCTGAATGGGCCATCCGACCCGATGATGACACGTCAACGGCGCGCCAACCGCGTCATCTTCCTCGCCGTCGCCGCCGGGTTCGTCATGCTCGCCGTGGCTGCCCTCGCCGTCGTCTGGACCTTCATGCGGAGCCAGGACTACGCCGAGCTGGTGTCTCACACGATCGAGGTCGAGGCATCCGTGGCCGATCTCAATCGGCTGGTCGAGCGGATCGAGGCATCCCGCCGCGGTTATTTGCTGGAAGGCGACTCGCGGTTTCTGGAGGTCTTCGAGAAAACCGCTGCCGACATTCCGGTGCAGATCGATCGGATCGCCGGACTGACCGCCGACAATCCGAGCCAGATGGAGCGGCTCGACCATTTTCGCGACCTGACGCGGCAATATCTCGAACTTCTGCGCAATTCGATCGTCGACAAACAGGCCGGCGGAACCGGCGTTCGAGGCGCCAGTCTTCTGGATGAGGAGGACATTACTGTCGTCCAGGAACTGCGGGACATTTCCGACGCGATGGCCCTGGAGGAGCGGCGGCTGTTGGTGGCGCGCGAAGCGGAGGCGAATGGCAGCGTTTACCTCTCGACTGCCGTCGCGATCGCCGCGGCGATCCTTCTGATCGTCGTCGCTGCCGGAACCATCTGGGCGACCCGTCGCACGCTGCGTGCACTCACCTCGATCGGTGTCCAGCTCCAGGAGCTGAACGACGATCTGGAATCGGCGGTTGTCGAACGCACCAGCGAACTGCAGCGGGCCAATGCCGAGATCCAGCGCTTCGCCTACATCGTCTCCCACGACCTCAGATCGCCGCTCGTCAACGTCATGGGCTTCACCGCCGAACTCGATGCGGCGATCAAGCCGCTAAACGAATTGATCGATAAGGCCGAGGAAGTGGCACCGGAGATCGTTTCGGAGGAGACTAAGTTCGCCGTGCGCGAGGACCTGCCGGAGGCGATCGGCTTCATCCGGACGTCGACGGAGAAGATGGACCGACTGATCAACGCCATCCTGCGGCTGTCCCGGGAAGGGCGGCGGGTGCTGGCGCCCGAGGCCGTCGACATGAACGCGCTGGTCGAAGGGATCGTCGACAGTCTGCAGCACCGGATCGACGAACTCGGCGTCACGGTCGAGACCGAGCCCGTCCCGACCGTCGTGAGCGACAGGTTGGCGGTCGAGCAGATCGTCTCCAACCTCGTCGAAAATGCCATCAAGTATCTCAAGCGCGACCGGCCGGGCCGCATCACCATCCGGGGCAAGAAGGCCAGCGGCCGGGTTCTGGTCGAGGTCGAGGACAATGGCCGCGGCATCGATCCGAAGGACCACGAGCGCATTTTCGATCTCTTCCGGCGATCCGGTAGCCAGGATCAGCCGGGCGAGGGGATCGGGCTTGCCCATGTGCGGGCCTTGGCATACCGATTGGGCGGAACGATTACGTGCGAGTCCGTGCTTGATCAGGGCGCGATCTTCCGGCTTTCCCTGCCGATGGCCCTCGCACCGCAACAGGGGGTGAACACGTGAGCTCACATCAGACCGTCAACATCGTCATGATCGAGGACGACGAGGGCCATGCCCGGCTGATCGAGAAGAACATCCGCCGGGCCGGGGTCAATAACCCGATCCGGCACTTTCTCGAAGGCACCGGGGCGCTGCAATATCTCTTCGATGCGCCTGACGGCCCGGCTCGCAACGGCCCGGCGCTGGTGCTGCTCGACCTCAATCTCCCGGACATGAGCGGCATCGACATCCTGCAGCGGATGAAGGCCAAGGACAGCCCGCTGAAGCGCACGCCCGTCGTCGTGCTGACGACCACCGACGACAAGGTGGAGATCGAGCGCTGTTACGATCTCGGCGCCAATGTCTACATCACCAAGCCGGTGAACTACGAGACCTTCGCACAGGCCATCCGCCAGCTCGGCCTGTTCCTGTCGGTGATCCAGGTGCCGGATCCCGACATGGATTGACACGATCGCGCTTTGATATACGCAACAGCTTGATTAATAATCGCTATTCTTCGTTGCTTGCAGCTGGTGCGGATTTTGCAGACGACATCGGTCGAGCCGGTCTGGCGGCTCCACCACGGGAAAATCGGGGTCCATGCCGCGTGTTCTTTACATCGACGACGACGAGGGTCTCAGGCTTCTGACCAGCCGGAGGCTTTCGCGCCGCGGTTTTGAGGTGGAAACCGCCGCGGATGCCGATAGCGGCGTCGCCCGGCTGCGCGAAGGCGGCTTCGACCTCGTCGCGATCGACCACTACATGCCCGGCAAGACCGGCCTCGATGCCCTCGCGATGATCGGGGCGCTGCCGTCCCCGCCGCCGGTCGTCTACGTCACCGGATCGGAAGAGACGAGCGTCGCCGTGGCGGCGCTGAAGGCCGGTGCCACGGATTACGTGGTCAAGACCGTCGGCGAGGACTTCTTCGACCTCTTGGCCTCCAGCTTTCGCCAGTCCCTCGAACGCCAGGCGCTGGTGGCTGCCAAAGACGAGGCGGAACAGGCGCTGCGGGCCTCGAACGACCGTCTGGCGGCGATGGTGAAGGAAGCGAACCACCGGGTCGCCAACAGCCTGCAGATCCTCTCGGCCTTCGTCAACATCCAGGCATCCGCCGTTGGCAGCGACGAGGCGAAGTCCGCCCTCCGTGACACCCAGCAGCGGATCGCCGCGATCGCCCAGGTGCATCGCCGGCTCTACAATTCGGACGACATCGCCACCATCGACATGGCGGAATATCTGCTGCCGCTGGCCGAAGAACTCGAAGCCACCTGGTCGACGCCGAAGTCGCCCCGCAAGGTGAGCTTCCTATCGGATTCCGTCCGGCTGAAGACGGACCGGGCGATCTCGCTCGGCATCATCGTTACCGAACTCGTCGGCAATGCCTGCAAATACGCCTACCGTCCGGACGAGGCGGGCGAGGTACGCATCCGCCTCCTGCAGGAGGCGCCGAATTTCCGCCTGTCCGTCGAGGACGACGGGCCGGGCGTCGATCTCGGGGCCAAGCCACAGGGGACCGGCGTCGGAACCCGGCTGATCCGGGCGATGGCCCAGAGTCTGGGCGCCGATCTCGACTACGGGCACGGGCCCGGCGCTAGGATCTGCGTCACCGCGGCGCTTTGACACTTTCGGCGGGACGGCCCGCCCGGCGACGTCGCGAAAATGCGAGGCGCGCCCCGAAGCGCCGACGATCTCACGACGCCGGCGCCAGGCACGTCTCCTCGCCCGATCGCAACTCGTCGAGAAACCAGTCGCGAAAGGCTCGGATCTTCGGCACGTTCCGGCGCGTCGTCGGATAGGCCAGGAAGTAGAACTGTCCCGCCTCCGAAGCTGTCGGGAACGGCTGGACGAGGAGGCCGGCCGCGATTTCCTCGCGGTAGAAGGCAGGGGTAAGGATCGCGACGCCATAGCCGCCGATCGCCGCCCGCGCTTCGAGGTGCTGGTCGCCCATGCGCGCGTCGGGATGGCCGCCGGGCTCGAAGCCGGGGACGCCCATCGCATCGAACCAGAGCTTCCACCATCGATCGCCGGGATCGATGAGAAGCAGGCGCAACAGATCGCACGGTCTCTCGATCGATCCATAGCGTTCGACCAGCTTCGGACTGTACATCGGCGTGAAATCCACCGGAAACAACGGGTTGGCTTCAAGGCCCGGCCAGTCTCCAAGGCCGCTGCGAATCGCGACGTCGACGTCGTCGCGGGAGAAATTCGCGACGTCGCGGGTGGCCCGCGTGCGCACGGCGATGTCGGGATGCTTCATCTGAAATCGGCCGATGCGGGGCGCCAGCCAGTGCGCGGCGAAGGTCGGCAGGACGCTGACTGACAGGACACCGCCGGCATCGGCCTTGGCAGCGGAAAACGCTGCAGCGAGCTGATCGAGCGCCTCGCTCGTCGCCGGTGCCAGCAGCCGGCCCGTCGCCGTCAATTCGACGGCGCGCGTACGCCGCAGAAACAGCGGAGCGCCAAGGCGCTCCTCCAAAAGCTTGATCTGATAGCTGACCGCGGCCTGGGTCATGCCGAGTTCGTCGGCCGCCCTGGTGAAGCTGAGATGGCGGGCGGCCGCCTCGAAGACCCGAATGGTCGCGAGCGGGGGTAGGTCACGATGGCGCATGCATAGAATCTCCTTATGCATGCTGTCCGATGTTTCGTTGGTCCGCAAGTCGCTGTCGCGCCACAAAGGAGCCATCGCAACGAAAGCTGGCGTCGTCTCTGGCGGCGCGGATCGGACCCTTCATGACCAGGCTTGCAAAGGCCGGGCGCAGGATGCTGCGCGCCATCGCCCAACTCTTTCCGGTCTTCTCGATGCATCGTCGAAAGCGGGTCGCCATCACCGTCGAGACGACGTCCGAGAGCCTCCTGAGAGACATCGGCCTTCTCGACGGCCGTTGGCGTCCCGGCGGGCGCGATCGCTGAAGAGGCATGCGGGCATCCGCTCTCCCGTCCACGCACCGCCAGTCGATTGCGTCGATCGAACTTTGCTTCCCGAACGGGCGGATGACGCCGCGATCACGTCTTCGCCAACCGGCGGCGCATCCCAGATTCCCCGGCTTGAACGGCCGGCTGCGGGCGACCATCTCGACTGCAAGTCCTGATCCGGGCCCCTCTGGCGAGAGCTGCCGGCGCTTTCGCGATGTCGGATCTTCATTCGGCATTGCGGCCGGCGGGAGATTTCGTCCGTGGATATCGCCTTTCTCGCGGCGCCGTGGCTCGGCACGCCGCTCTGGATGTGGCTCGGCTTCTTCGCCCTGGTGCTCCTCGTCCTCGCCTTCGACCTCGGCATCCTCAACAAGGAAAACCACGAGATCGAGGTGGCCGAAAGCCTGAAGCTGTCGGCCCTCTACATCACCCTCGGCCTCCTCTTCGGCGTCGGCGTCTGGTGGCTGAAAGGGCCCGATCCCGCCATCGACTACGTCACCGGCTTCGTCGTCGAGAAGGCGCTGGCGATGGACAACGTCTTCGTCATCGCGACGATCTTCGCCTTCTTCGCGGTTCCGCGCATCTACCAGCACCGGGTGCTGTTCTGGGGCATCCTCGGCGTCATCGTCCTGCGGGCCATCATGATCGGCTTCGGCGCCGCGCTGGTGAACGAGTTCTCCTGGGTTCTCTACGTCTTCGCGGCTTTCCTGATCGCCACGGGCGTCAAGATGCTCTTCGTCGGCGACAAGGAGCGCCCGCTCGGCGAAAACCCGCTGGTGAAGTTCATGCGCCGGCACCTGAACGTCACCGACGAGCACCACGGCGAGCGCTTCTTCGTCACCAAGCCCGACCCGAAGACCGGAAGGATGACCCGCTACGTCACGCCGCTGTTCATGGCGCTCGTGATGATCGAGATCGCCGACGTGATCTTCGCGGTCGATTCCGTGCCGGCGATCTTCGCCATCACCACCGACCCCTTCATCGTCTACACCTCGAACATCTTCGCCATCCTCGGCCTGCGCGCCCTCTATTTCGCCCTGGCGGCGATGGTCCACCGCTTCGAATATCTGAAGATGGCGCTGTCCTTCGTCCTGATCTTCATCGGCGCCAAGGTGTTCGCCGCCGACCTTCTCGGCATCGACAAGATCCCGCCGGCGATCTCCCTCGGCGCGACCTTCGCGATTCTGGGGGCGGGCGTCGTCTGGAGCCTGTGGAAGACCCGTGGGCGGGAACCCGAGGCCGGCTGAGGGAGCCCCCGGAACGGCTCGAGGCAGAGTGAATACCGCCTGGCGGTAGAAATGAATCCAGTGAAACGCAACCATAGGTAATATGGTTGTCATGACAGATCTTCGAACCGACCCTCTGAAGAACCGCAGCCCGGGCCATACATGGCGTCGTCATTTCGCTCTCGCTCTGGCTGCGAGCCTCGTCGTCGGAGGCCTCTCACCGAACACCACCTTGGCCGCCGGCGGCCAGACCGGCGCCTTGCGCGGAGCGGACCAGATTTCGACCCCGCTCGGCGAGCGGCTTTTCGCCCAGCGGCGGACCTGCCGGTCGGTGTCGAGCTGCGAAGAGGCGGTGCGCCTGTGGTGCGGCGGCTATTCCCGCGCCGACGGCGACAATGACGGCATTCCATGCGAGAACCTCTGCACCTCCAAGCGGGAGGTGGACGAAATCCGCGCGAGGATCGGCTGTTAGGCCGACGAGTTGGTTGCGCTTCGGTGCGCTCAGCTCTCGAGCAGCGCGAACGTCCCGAAAGCCGGCACCTTGACGCCGAGCCGCCTGAAATCCAGCCCGGCGACGAGGCCGAGGATGTTAATCTCCAGCCCGCTCTTCCAGCCGGCCGACAGCCCGGCATATCCGAACAGCGACAGGTGCAGATCCCGCCCGTCCGGATCGAGATAAGCGAGGCGTCCGCCGGTCGGGTAGTCGCGGCCGACCGAGACCGGCGGCAGCGCGACGTCGATCTCAGGCACCTGCCGCATGACATGGGCGACGAAGGAGTTCGAGTTCGGGCCGGGAAAGATGTGATAGCCGCCGCGCATGGCGAAGGGGTAGGTCTCGATCGCCGCCCGTACTTTTGGAATCAGCGCCGCGGCCCGCTCGCCCGTCGCTGCAAAGACGACGCGCGGTTCGTTGGAATACCAGCGCCCGTCGGCGGGATAGCCGTTGTGACGGACAGGCATGCCCCAGCCGACCTTGTCCCAGCGCTCGTATGCCGCCCCATCCGCTTCCTTGACGACGATCCAGCTGTGCTCGGACACGGCTCCCTTCAGCCCGCCGGTACGGGCCGACAGGACGTAGACCCGGGCCTCCGGCACCGTGGCCGCCGCTGGCAGCAGCGCGGAGGACGACCAGTCGGCGGTCCGCCACGAGGTCGCGTGGTCGCCGAGATACCAGATCGCCGCCGAAGCAGCGGCCGGGAGAATGAAGACGAGGAAGAGGCCGAGTGCCAGGAGTTTCAGTTTTCGCATCTTTCCTCTTCACGACGATCCGTCGAGGCGCTCGCAGGCCGGCCCGGTCGCGCTAGTTGTGCCGCTTGTCATCAATCCGGCAGACAGGTCGAAATTATGGAAAACCCCGTCCTCGTGGAAGTGACCCGCGGTGAACTCGTCGAGAGCATCCATCGCGGCGCCTTTGCGCTGGTCGATGGCGACGGTCAGATGGTCGCCAGTGCCGGCGACATCGACCGCCCGGTCTTTCCCCGCTCGGCGGTGAAGCTCCTGCAGGCGATCCCGCTGGTCGAGACCGGCGCCGCCGCCCGCTTCGGGCTCTCCGAGAAGGACCTTTCGCTTGCCTGCGCCTCCCATTCCGGCGAGCCGGAGCATGTGCGCCGCGCCGCCGCGATGCTGCAGAAGGCCGGGCTCGACGAGACCGCCCTCGAATGCGGCAGCCATTGGCCCGGCGAGGCGGACGTCTCGCGCGACATGGCGCGGCGCGGCGAGACCCCTTGCCAGCTGCACAACAACTGCTCGGGCAAGCATGCCGGCTTCCTCCTGACGGCGGCCCATCGCGGCGAGGAGTTGGCCGGCTATGTCGGCCCGAACCACCCGGTCCAGGTCCGGGCGAAGGCGGTCATCGAGGACCTGACCGGCCGCAGCCTCAATGTCGACGTCTGCGGCACCGACGGCTGCTCGATCCCCACCTATGCCGCCCCCTTACGCGACTTCGCTTCGGCTTTCGCGAAGATTGCCTCCGGCAGAGGCATCGAGCCGCAGCGGGCGGAGGCGGCGCGCTCCCTCGTCGATGCCTGCATGGCCGAGCCCTTCGAAATGTCCGGCACCGGGAGAGCCTGCCTGAAGCTCATGCAGGCCGCCCCCGGCAAGGTCTTCGTCAAGACCGGGGCGGAAGGCGTCTTCTGCGGCGCGCTGCCCGAACTCGGCCTCGGCTTCGCCCTGAAGATCGACGACGGTGCGCGGCGGGCGAGCGAGACTCTCGCCGCCGCACTTCTCGCCCGGGCGATGGGCGAGGGCGAGCCGGCACTGGCCGAGACCTTCGCCGCCATGGCCAACGAGGATCTGACCAACTGGCGCGGCACGCGCACCGGCTCTCTGCGGGCGAGACTTCCGGAACGCTGAGACCCGTTGCGGAGCAAGAGTGCCGGGGACCATCGGCTGCAGGCGCATGTGCGGCCGGAAACCGCCGGCCGCAAGCGCGGAAACGCTTATCCTCTCCGGGCGATCGATGGGACTTCTGCCTGGTCGCCGGCTCGTGCCGCGACAGTCAGCCCCGCGAATTGCTGCGATTGCAACTGGTTTTAACGAGTATGATCGCGAAGTTGCTTGACCTTCTCGAGGAAGAGCGTAGTCTTTCAGTTGTCATAATCGTTGACGACGGAGGTTGCGATGGAGCCACCCCAGCAGGTTGCCGCTTAGACACAAGGGCTTGACGCACGGGGTCTTTGCCAGCGGCATTCGACTGTCGGATTTCGGGAGGCGGCCTACGAGCTGCCGGAGCCGTGGAACAGGCTCGACCTTCGCCGCCTCCTGATATTCTTGCCGTTGCCGATGTGCGGCAATGGAAATCTTGCGAATACGTTTCTTTTGCGATGCATCAGGCGGATGAGCGCCCCGGCGTCCCGGTCTGTTGGATTATTTTGAAAAGGCGAGGCTCTCTCCTGGTCTCCCGAGCGCGCAGATCGTCGCGCGCTTCCGTCCTCCCCGGTTTCCATTCTCGCTGGGACCTGCCACCCTCGGTGTGGGCCTGTCGCCCTCGCCCTTCCGTCAATCGGTCTTCTCCGCAGGCTTCCTCGGCGTGCGCGATCTGCCGCGTCGCGCGGCGGGCTTCTTCACAGGCTCCTTCGGTGCTTCGCGGATTTCGATCCCTCCGCCCCCGTCACGGTCGCGCACCTCGAACTCCTTGGTGGCCCGCACGAGGTCGCTCAGCTTCTTGAACCCGTAGGTTCGCGGGTCGAAGTCGGGTGCGAGGTTGAGGATCTGCTTGCCGAACGTCCCGAGATTGGCCCAGCCGTCCTCCGTGTCCATCTGGGCGATCACCCGCAGCATCAGCCGGGTCGCCTCTTCCTGGCCGGCGAGGGGCTTGGCCGCCTTGGTGGTGCTCGCCGGATCGGTGCCGCTGCGCTCGGGCAGGAGGTTTTCCGTATAGATGAAGCGGCGGCAGGCCTGGCGGAAGCTCTCCGGCGTCTTCTGCTCGCCGAAGCCGTAGACGTCGACGCCCTGCTCGCGGATCCGCGCGGCGAGGCGGGTGAAGTCGCTGTCGGATGAGACCAGGCAGAAGCCGTCGAACCGGCCGGAATGGAGAAGGTCCATCGCGTCGATGACGAGGGTGATGTCCGAGGCGTTCTTGCCGATCGTATAGGCGAATTGCTGCTGCGGGACGATCGCGTGGCGGGCGAGGATCTCCACCCAGCCCTTCGAACGCGAGCTGGAAAAGTCCCCATAGACCCGCCTGACGCTGGCCTCGCCGATCTTGGCGATTTCCTCGAACAGCCCGTCGGCGATCTTCGCCGACGCGTTGTCGGCGTCGATCAGCACCGCGAGGCGGCGGGTCGTGTCACTTCGGATGGCGGCCATGAATGTTTCCCTCGCTTCTTCCCGCAGCAATCATAGGCCGGCCGCCGCCGATTTCACGTCCGGGCGGCAAGGCGATCGGTACTCCGGGTCGAGAAGACGTCCGTTGCGGCCGGTAACGGCACCCGCTCATCGGACTGCACACGATTCGTGCGTCCTGCCACGCTCGTGGTATGACGGAAATATGTCGAACGCGCTGAGACTTGCGAGGGGGATTTTCGGCCGTGTCGCGCTTCTCGACATGGACCGGCCGCTTGTCCGCCACGCCCATCCCCACTGCCACGTGCTCCTGAAGGTCGAAGGCGCCGACACGCAGTTTTCCGTCGGCGAGCGCATCGTGCCGCTCACCGACGACAGCGCTGTCCTGATCAATGCGTGGGAGCCTCATGCCTACGCCCATCATGACGGCCAGCCGGCGACGATCATCCTCGCCCTCTATATCGAGCCCAGTTGGCTCGGCGCCTTCCGGCCGAACTGGAAGGCGAGCGGGGCGCCGGATTTCTTTGCCGTGCCGGTCGGCAGCGCGACGCTGCGCATACGCGGTCTGACCCGGGTCCTCGCCGAGGCGATGGTCCACGATCCCGGCAACGCGGACGAGCACGAGCGTCTGCTCGCCGATCTGATGATCGCCGTGATCGAGCGATTTGCCGCCTGGCGGGACGAACCGGCCTCGCTGCGGCTGGCCGCATCCCTCGTCGTCGACCACCGGATCCGCAAGGCCGTGGCGATGATGCGGGACGATCCGCGGGCGGTGAACGACATGGAGGGGCTCGCCCGCGCCGTCGGCCTGTCGCGGGCACATTTCTTCCGCCTGTTCGAAGCGACCCTCAACGTCAGCCCGCGCGTCTATCTCAACGTCCTTCGGCTGGAGCGTGCGGTGCAGGCCGTGGCGGAAGGGACCGAATCCTTCGCAAAGGTCTCCGAAAGCCTCGGCTTTTCGGCTCCGGCGCATTTCTCCCGCTTCTTCCACGACCATGCCGGCTCCTCGCCGACGGCGTTCCGGACCGTCGCGGGCCTTCGCCGAAGCGATTATGAGACTCTTCGGTAACTCGCGCGACGCCTCGGGATCGCGAGACGGCGGCCCGCGCCTCTAACCTCCTGCCAACGATGCCTGGAGGGGCATCAGGGAGGTTCCATGACCGTCAATCCGCCTGCCGACCGCTGGGTCGGCCGATCGGTTCCGCGCATCGAGGACGCCGCGTTGCTCACCGGTCGCGGACGCTTCATCGACGATCTTCCGACGCATGCCGGAACGCTCGCGGCGGCGATCCTGCGCTCGCCCCACGGCCATGCCGCCATCCGTTCGATCGACGCTACGGCAGCCCTGGCGAGCGACGGCGTCGTCGCAGTCGTCACCGGCGACGACGTCCAGCGGCTGACGCGCTCGATGACCGTCGGCGTCAAGGCAAATGTCGAATGCTGGCCGATCGCGACGGACCGTGTCCGCTATGTCGGCGAGCCGGTCGCCATCGTCGTGGCGGCGGACCGCTACCTCGCCGAGGACGCCGCCGAACGGATCGCGGTCGATTACGAGATCCTGCCGGCGGTGGTGGATCCCGAGGCGGCGCTCGGCAGCGACGCGCCGGTTCTCCACCCCTCGCTCGGCTCCAACCTGATCAACGAGCGCAGCTTCTCCTACGGTGATCCGGACGGCGCCTTTGCCGGGGCGGCGCACCGCATCGCCGTCGAGATCGCCTATCCGCGCAATTCCTGCACCCCGATCGAGACCTATGGCGTCGTCGCCGGCTACGACCCGGGGGAGGATGCCTACGACATCCTCGCCAATTTCCAGGGACCGTTCTCGATCCATGCGGTCGTCGCTCGGGCGCTGAAGGTCCCCGGCAATCGGATGCGGCTGCGTACGCCGCCGTCCTCCGGCGGCAGCTACGGCATCAAGCAGGGCGTCTTTCCCTACATGATCCTGATGGGGGTGGCGGCGCGGATCGCCGGCCGGCCGGTGAAGTGGGTCGAGGATCGGCTCGAACATCTCGCCGCTTCCGTCTCCGCGACGAACCGGGTGACCCGGCTGGAAGCCGCCGTCGAGGCGGACGGACGGATCACCGCGCTCGCCTTCGACCAGATCGAGGACTGCGGCGCCCATCTGCGGGCGCCGGAGCCGGCGACGCTCTATCGCATGCACGGCAACATGACCGGTGCCTATGCGATCGCCAACGTCTCGATCCGCAACCGCGTGGTCCTCACCAACAAGACGCCAACCGGGCTCAATCGCGGTTTCGGTGGCCCGCAGATCTACTATCCGCTCGAACGGCTGATGCAGCGGATCGCCCGCCAGCTGAACCTCGACCCGCTGGACGTCGTGCGCCGCAACCTGATCCCGGCCAACGCCTTCCCGTATCGCACGGCGACCGGCGCGCTGCTCGACTCCGGCGACTATCCCGCCGCCCTCGAACGCGCCGTCGTCGAAGGTGGGCTCGGCGAACTCGTCGAGCGCCGCACCAATGCGCGCGCCAAGGGCCGGCTCTACGGCATCGGCATGGCGGCGGTCGTCGAGCCGAGCGTCTCCAACATGGGCTACATCACCACGGTGCTGACGCCGGGCGAGCGCGAAAAGGCCGGCCCGAAGAACGGCGCCCAGGCGACGGCGACGATCGCCATCGATCCCCTGGGCTCGGTGTCGGTCAAGGTCGCCTCGGTTCCGCAGGGCCAGGGGCACCGGACGGTGCTGGCGCAGGTCGTCGCCGACGCGCTCGGGCTCGAACCGTCGGCGATCGCGGTCGTCGCCGACGTCGATACCGCAAGAGACGCCTGGTCGATCGCCTCCGGCAACTATTCGAGCCGCTTCGCCCCGGCCGTGGCGGGCGCCGCCAAGCTCGCCGCCGACCGCATCCGGGCCAAGCTCGAAGCCGTTGCCGCCGGCCAGCTCAACACCATGCCGGCCGACGTCGTCTTTGCCGGCGGGCGCGCCGCCTCGCGGTCGAACCCGGACAATGGGGTGTCCTTCGCGCGGGTCGCGGCGGCCGCTCACTGGGCGCCGGGAACGCTGCCGGAGACGGTCGACCAGACGATCCGCGAGACCGTCTTCTGGACGCCACCCGAATTGTCGGCGCCGAATGGCAGCGACGAGGTCAATTCCTCGCTCTGCCACGGCTTCATCTTCGACTTCTGCGGCGTCGAGGTCGACGCCGTGACCGGCGAGGCCCGGATCGACCGCTACGTGACCATGCACGACTGCGGCACGATCCTGCATCCCGCCATGGTCGAGGGCCAGGTGCGCGGCGGTTTCGCCCATGCGCTCGGCGCCGCGCTCTACGAGGAATACGCCTATGGCGCGGACGGCAGCTTCCAGTCCGGAACGCTCGCCGACTATCTGATCCCGACGGTGATGGAAGTGCCGGAACCGGTGATCCTCCATCACGAGACGCCATCGCCCTTCACGCCGCTCGGTGCCAAGGGTGTCGGCGAGGGGAACTGCATGTCGACGCCGGCCTGCATCGCCAATGCGGTGGCCGACGCGATCGGGGTGGACGATCTCGACCTGCCGCTCACCCCTTCGAAGATCGCCGGGCTTCTGGCCGGCCCGGAGCGGCAGGCGAAGAATCCTCCGCGCCAGGCGCGGGAAGCGCAGCCGGGCGGCCGGCGCAAGCTGACCGGCGAGGGCGCCGCAGAAGTCGCGGCATCGCGCGAGGCCGTCTGGAAGATGCTGCTCGACCCGGCGACGCTGGAAGCGATCATTCCCGGTTCGCACGGCGTCACCCAAGTCTCGGACACGCATTTCACCGCCGACGTCACCCTCGGCGTCGGCCCGGTCAAGGGCCGCTACAAGGCTGAGATCGAGCTCTTCGACCTCGACGAGCCGAACGCCGTCACGCTGCGCGGCACGACGACCGGCGCGCTCGGTTTCGGCGAAGGCGAGGGGCGGATCACCCTCTCCGACACCGGTACTGGCAAAACGAGGATCGCCTACACCTACGAGGCCGGCATCGGCGGCAAGGTCGCCTCCGTCGGCGGCCGGCTCCTCGACGGCGCGGCGCGGGTGGTGATCGGCCAGTTCTTCAAGGCCTTGGCAAACCATGCCGGCGGCGCAAACGGGCCGGGCACCGGCCTGCTCGCGCGGCTCAAGGGGCTGATCGGAGGGCGCTCGTGAAGCCGGCTCCCTTCGACTATGTCCGCGCGGCCTCGCTCGACGAGGCCTTGAGCGCCCTTCACGAGGCCGGCGACGAGGCCCGCGTCATCGCCGGCGGCCAGTCTCTGGTGCCGATGCTGAACATGCGGCTCGCCCGTCCGTCCGTCCTCGTCGACGTCATGCGCATCGGCGAACTCGCCAGGATCGAGCACCGCAAGGGCATGATCACGATCGGCGCCGGGGTCCGGCAGGCCCAGCTGGAGCGCTGGGCGCCGCTCGCCGGGACGCTGCCCCTGGTGGCGTCGATGATGCCGTGGGTCGGCCATGCCCAGACCCGCTCGCGCGGCACGGTCTGCGGCTCGTTCGCCCATGCCGATCCGAGCGCCGAACTGCCGTTGGCGCTGCTCGCGCTGGAAGGCGAGGTTCACCTGCGCTCGAAAAAGGCGCGGCGGGTGCTGCCGGCCGCCGACTTCTTCCTCGGCATGATGGCGACCGCCGCCCAGCCGGGCGAGATGGTCGAGGCGATCGGCTTGCCGGCCCATGGGATAGGGACCGGCACCGCCTTTGCCGAGGTGGCCCGCCGCCACGGCGACTTCGCCATCGTCGCCTGCGCCGCGATCGCAAGGCCGGGCGGGGCGATCCGGCTGGCCGTCGGCGGCGTCGCCGACACGCCGCAGGCGATCGCGCTGCCCGATCCGTCCGATCCGGACTTCGACGACCGGCTCAACGAATTCGCCTGGGCGCTCAACGCCCGCGACGACCTGCACGCCAGCGCCCGCTACCGCCGAGACCTCGTCCGATCGCTGGGGCGCCGCACCGTCGAGGAGGCCGTCTCATGCCGAAGCTGAACCGCGATACCCGAACCGACGTCACCTTTACCCTGAACGGGAAAAAGGTCACCGCCCGGAGCGAGCCGCGGCTGCTGCTGACGGATCTTCTCAGGCACGAGCTCGGCGCCACCGGCACCCATGTCGGCTGCGAGCACGGTGTCTGCGGCGCCTGCACCGTCCGGATCGACGGCGAACCGGCGCGCGCCTGCCTGACGCTGGCGGCCCAGGCCGAGGGCGCGGACATCCAAACGGTGGAAGGGCTCGAGCCGGAGCCGGGCGGGATGTCGCCGCTGCAGGCGGCATTCCGCGAACATTTCGCCCTGCAATGCGGCTTCTGCACCGCCGGCATCCTGATCAGCCTCAAGGCGCTCTTCGACCGGAAGCCGGGCGCGTCCGAACAGGAGATCCGCGAGCAGCTGTCCGGCCATCTCTGCCGCTGCACCGGCTACACGCCGATCGTCCGGGCGGCACTCGCCGCGCAGGCGCAAATGAGGGAGGAGGAACCCCGAAATGCTTGATCTGGGAACCAGTCTGATCGCCAGCGTCGAGCGCGATCCGAAGGCACTGGCGATCTGCGACGGCCCGCTCGAACTCACCTACGAGGCGTGGTTCGGCAAGATTTCCGCGCTCGTCGCCGGCCTCGACGCGCTCGGGCTGAAGCCCGGCGACCACCTTTTGACGCTGATGCAGAACCGCTGGGAAACCGCCTCGCTGCATTGGGCCTGCCAGCTCGCCGGGCTCATCGTCACCCCGCTCAACTGGCGCGCCAAGCCGGACGAGATCGACTATGCCGTCGAAGACGCCGAGGCGAGGGCGATCGTCTACGAGGACGCCACCGCCGAGGCCGTGGCGGGATCGCGGCGGTCCGGCGCATTGCCGAAGCTGAAGGCCGGCGCGGCGGCAGACGGCGCCGAATCCCTCGACGCCCTCATGGAGGGCTCTGCACCGGACGCGACGCCCCGCGCCACCGCCGACGACTGGTCGTTGATGCTCTACACCTCGGGCACCACCTCGCGGCCGAAGGGCGTGCCGCGCCGCCACCGCGCGGAACGGGCCGCCGCCATCGCCCATGTGGCACAGAACCTCTACCGTCACGGGGAATGCACCCTCGGCGTCATGCCGCTCTATCACACGATGGGCGTGCGCTCGCTGCTCGCGACGTCGGTGATCGGCGGGACCTTCGTCTGTCTGCCGCGCTTCGACGTCGCCGGCGCGCTGGACGCGATCGCCGCGCGCAAGGTCACCAATCTCTACCTAGTGCCGACGCTCTACCACGACATCGTCCATCATCCGGCCTTCGCCAGGGAGAAGGTCGCCTCGGTGACGAAGCTCGGCTATGCCGGGGCGTCGATGACCGACGGACTGATGAAGAAGCTCGCCGCCGCCTTCGAGCCGGAACTCTTCGTCAATCACTACGGCTCCTCGGAAGTCTACACCTTCACCATCGATCAGAACGCCGCGAAGAAGCCCGGCTCGGCCGGCCGTGCCGGGATCAACCAGCGCGTCCGCGTCGTGCCGCTCGGTGCCAAGGATGCCAACGTCCTGGCAAAGCCCGGCGAGGAGGGTGAGATCGTCGCCTCGCTGCTCGGCGACGAGAGCTTCGAGGGCTATTGGAAGCGTCCCGAGGCGACCGCGAAGTCGCTGCGCGACGGCTGGTACTTCACCGGCGACACCGGCTTCTTCGACCAGGACGGCGACCTTTTCGTCACCGGCCGCGCCGACGACATGATCATCACCGGCGGCGAGAACGTCTCGCCGGTCGAGGTCGAGAGCTGCCTGTCGCTCCATCCGGACGTCGTCGAAGTCGCCGTCGTCGGTCTTCCCGACGAGCGGTGGGGCAAGATCGTCGCCGCCTTCGTCAAGCGCTCGGCGCCGATCGGCGAGGCCGAGCTCGACGCCCACTGCAAGACCTCCGGGCTCGCCAACTTCCGCCGGCCGAGGGCCTACGTCTTCGTCGACGAGATCCCGAAATCGCCGGTCGGCAAGCTGCTCCGCCGCAAGCTGGTCGCCGGCGAATACCAGGCCGAGGCCGCGGCCTCGCCGGCCCGCACGACCGAACTTTCCTGATCAATCCAAGGACGAGAAGACCGTCATGAGCGACATTTACGCCTTTTCCGATCCGCGCCTTGCCGAACTCGACGGCTTCCGCGTCACCCTCGATGCGGCGAAGCAGCGCGCCGACGTCATCCTCGACCGCCCGCCGCTCAACGTCATCTCGATGGCCGCGCGGGATCAGTTGCGCCTCGTCTTCGAGACGCTGGACGAGGACGAGCGCGTTCGCATCGTCGTCCTGTCGGGCACCGGCGAGCACTTTTCCTCCGGCGGCAACATCAAGGGCTTCATGGAGGCGAGCCCCGAGCACGTCTCGAAACTCGCCTGGAACGTCGCGGCGCCCGCCCGCTGCTCCAAGCCGGTCATCGCCGCCAATCGCGGCTACACCTTCGGCGTCGGCTTCGAGATCTCGCTCGCCTGCGATTTCCGCATCGTCTCCGAGACCTGCCGCTATGCGCTGCCCGAGCAGAAGCTCGGCCAGATCCCCGGATCGGGCGGATCGGCGCGGCTACAGAAGATCGTCGGCGTCACCCGCACCAAGGACATCGTCATGCGCTCGAAGCGCATTCCCGGCCAGACGGCCGCCGACTGGGGCATCGCCACCGAATGCGTCGCCGACGCGGATCTGGAGACGACCGTCGACGCGCTGGTCGACGAGCTTCTGGCCTTCTCGCCGCTCGCCCAGCGCACCGCCAAGAAGATGCTCAACGACACCGACGACGCCTTCCTGACGACGGCGATCGAGATCGAGGGCCTCAACTACAGCCGCCTGCGCCAATCCGAGGACTTCAAGGAGGGCGTCGAGGCCTTCCACGAAAAGCGCAAGGCGAACTTCACCGGCCGCTGAGCGGTCCGGCCGATCAACGCGCGTCGGCCCGGCGAGTGAGGCGTTCGCGTCGCGCGCATCGACAGGGTCAACAAGGGAGGAAAGCATGGAAACTGCAAGACGAGGGCTCTTCGAGCCCGGGCCGGGGATCGGTGCGGGGCTGCGCGATCTGCCGGCAAACATCAATCTGAAGACCGGCAGCGCCGGTCTGGTCGCGGCAATCTTCGGCTGTTCGGGGCCGGCGCTGATCGTCATCGGCGCGGCCGGTGCCGGCAAGCTGTCCGAGGGCCAGACGGTCGCGTGGCTCCTGGCGATCTATGGCCTCGGCGGCCTGATCAGCTTCGTCATGGGCCTCTATTACAAGATGCCGATCACCGGCGCCTATTCGATCCCGGGCGCGGCCCTCGTCGCCGGCTCGCTCGCCACCTTTCCCTTCGACCAGGCCGTTGGCGCCTTCGTCATGGCGGGGGTGCTCGTCCTCATCCTCGGGGTGACCGGCCTCATCGGCAAGCTGATGCGCTGGCTGCCCATGCCGATCGTCATGGCGATGATCGCCGGCGCGCTCATCCGCTTCGGCATCGGTGCGGTGAACGCCGTCTCGGCACTGCCGATCGTCGTCGGTGCGGCGGTCGTCGCCTTCTTCCTGTCGATGCGCTTCCTGAAGGTCGTTCCGCCGGTTCTCTCCGCCCTCGTCGTCGGGTTGGTCGCCGTCGCATTCACCGGCTCCTTCGGCACCAACGAAGCGGGCATCAGCTTCGTCCTGCCGGAACTCACTGCGCCGAGCTTCACGATCGACGCCTTCCTCGCCATCGCGGTGCCGCTGGCGATCCTGGTCGTCGGCGCTGAAAACGCCCAGGCGACCGGCGTGCTTATGGCGGAAAAATACCCCGCGCCCGTCAATGCGATGACCATCATCTCCGGTATCGGCGGCATCCTCGCCGGCTTCCTTGGCGGCCACAACGCCAATATCGCCGGACCGATGACGGCGATCTGCTCGTCCGACCAGGCCGGCGAGCGGCGGGAAGGTCGGTATGCCGCGACGGTGATCAATGGTGTCCTCTTCGCCGGATTCGGCGTCTTCGCCGGCGCCGTCGTGCCGCTGATCCTGATGCTCCCCGGACCGCTGATCGGCGCCGTCGCGGGCCTCGCCATGATCAACGTCCTCGTCATGGCCTTCCAGTCGGCCTTCTCGAAGCCGGCGGGCTATCAGATCGGCGCCTTCGTCGCCTTGATCGTCGCGATGTCGAACGTCTCGATCCTCGGGATCAGCGCGCCGTTCTGGGCCCTCTTGTTCGGAGCGGTCGTCTCGATGCTGGTCGAGAAGCCGGTGGAAGGCATCGACGGTGGAGGCGCTGCCATTGGCGCCCGCGAACCCGCCTGACCTATCGCTTCTCATGCTCGGACTGCATTGCTTGCGCACCGGGGCCTCTGGCTCCGGTGCGTTGTTCTTTCGGCGAACGGGCCCGGGAACGCCGGGGGTACCTTGGGCGGGGCCGGTGGTCGGCCGGTTTCCGACCCCGACTGGCGGAAGACGCAGGCTTCAGTGCACCGAGGCTCGGCGCTCCGGCGTCGTTGATCACCGTGCTTGATCGCTGCTGGCGTTGCGGCGAGGTTCCGCGCAGGCGTTCAGGAAGGCTGCGATGCCCCGCTGAGCCGAAAATTCCGATCGACGATGGCAAGGGCACTTGCATTCGCTCAATCGAGTCGGTAGACGCCGCAGCCGTAACGTACGGTACGGTACTGATGGATTTGGCGGCGACGATATCCGAAGGCACGAACGGGGTGAGCGACGCCGGCGATGACCCGACGCCGCGCCAGAAAGCCGTGCTCGACGCCGCCCTGGCCCTGATCGTCGATCCGAAGGCCGCACTGACCATGTCGAGTCTCGCCAGGGCCGCCTCCTGCTCGAAGGAATCGCTCTACAAGTGGTTCGGCGACCGCGACGGCCTGTTGACCGCGACGGTGCAGTGGCAGGCCGCGAAGGTTCGCGGCATGCCGGTCAGGCGGGAAGAGCTCGGGCGCGACAGGCTCGAGGCCAGTCTCGAGCGCTTTGCCGCCGACTGGTTGACGGTACTTTCGGGCGAGACATCGGTGGCGCTCAACCGTCTCGCCATTGGCGATGCAGCAGGCGGGGGAGGACGCAATCTCGGGCGGATCGTCTTGCAGAACGGCCCGGTCGCCATGGGCCGGCGGCTGACGCCTCTGCTCGAACTCGGTCGCGAGGCGGGGCTGCTCGCCTTCGACGATGCCGGCGAGGCGTTTCGCGATTTCTTCGGCCTGGTCGTGCGCGACGTCCAGATCCGGCTGCTCCTCGGCGACAGGATCGATCTCTCGCCATCCGACATCCGCGTCGGCGCGGCTCGCGCCACGCGACAGTTTCTGGTCCTCTACGGGGCCGGTCAGCGGCCCGACGGGCCACAATCTGCAAACCCAGACTTTGCAAGCATAGGGAAGGAATGACCATGCGCGTCTATTACGATCGCGACGCCGATCTCAATCTCATCAAGGGCAAGAAGGTCGCCGTCATCGGCTACGGCTCCCAGGGCCGCGCCCATGCGCTGAACCTGAAGGACTCCGGCGTGCCGGACGTCGCCATCGCGCTGCGCGCCGGCTCTGCAACGGCCAAGAAGGCCGAGGCCGACGGCTTCAAGGTCATGTCCGTCGCCGAAGTCGCCAAATGGGCCGACCTGATGATGATGGCGACGCCGGACGAGCTCCAGGCCGACATCTACCGCGACGAGATCGCCCCCAACATCCGGGACGGCGCGGCGATCGCCTTCGCTCACGGCCTCAACGTCCATTTCGGCCTGATCGAGCCGAAATCCACCGTCGACGTCCTGATGGTCGCGCCGAAGGGCCCGGGCCACACGGTGCGTTCGGAATATCAGCGCGGCGGCGGCGTTCCCTGCCTCGTCGCGGTCCACCAGGACGCTTCCGGCAACGCTCTCGATCTCGGCCTGTCCTACGCCTCGGGCGTCGGCGGCGGCCGCTCGGGCATCATCGAGACGACCTTCCAGGAAGAGTGCGAGACCGATCTCTTCGGCGAGCAGGTGGTGCTCTGCGGCGGCCTGGTGGAGCTCATCCGGGCTGGCTTCGAGACGCTGGTCGAGGCCGGCTACGCGCCGGAGATGGCCTATTTCGAGTGCCTCCACGAGGTCAAGCTGATCGTCGACCTCATCTATGAGGGCGGCATCGCCAACATGAACTACTCGATCTCCAACACTGCCGAGTGGGGCGAATACGTCTCCGGCCCGCGCATCATCACCGCCGAGACCAAGGCCGAGATGAAGCGCGTGCTGAACGATATCCAGACCGGCAAGTTCACCTCGGAATGGATGCAGGAATACCGTTCGGGCGCTGCGCGCTTCAAGGGCATCCGCCGCAAGAACGACAAGCACCAGATCGAAGAGGTCGGCGAGAAGCTGCGCGGCATGATGCCGTGGATCAAGTCCAACGCCCTGGTCGACAAGGCCCGCAACTGATCTGACAGGCCGGAGCCCTCCGTCCATCCACAGCGTCTTCTCCTCGCCCGTCCTCGCCGCTTCGCGGCTACGGTCGGGCGGGGATTAGGTGCAACGCGGTGGTCGAGGAGAAGCGCCGCTGATCCGAAGCCCAGGTTCCTCCGGGTCCAGGCTTCTTGGGATTCATTTGCCCTGCCGCGCCGTTGTCGGCAATCGGTGGAGCAGAATCACGCCCGCATGTGCCGGTTTCTTCCGGACATGCGGGCGTTTTTGCGAGGTTCGCTCGACTTGTCTCGCCGAACTTCACGGAATGGAAACCGTGGTTGCGACAAAATGGCGTCCGTAAAGGTTCTGGAGGCCTAGCATGACCGCGACAGTGCCTGAATTCGACGGGGCAGAGCGCCGAAGCGCGCCGCGCATGCGCGTCCTCAAGCGGGCGAAGCTGATCTTCAATGGTGGGTTCTCCACCTTCGACTGCATCGTGCGCAACGTCTCGGCGACCGGGGCGCTGCTCACCATCGACGACAGCGTCCAACTGCCGAAGGAGTTCCGCATCCGCATCGGCGACGAACAGGCGATGCGTCCGGCCGAGTTGATCTATCGCCGCTCGCTGTTCGCCGGCATCAGGTTTCTCGATCTCGGCGAGCGCGGCGCGGGCGGTTTCCCGCTGGCGCGAAGCCACGCCGAGACGGACGGCGGCGACGACAGTGCCGGCGGCGAGCGGCCCCAGGGCATTCGGCGGCTCGTCCCCGAGGCTCTCCCAGAGGCGGTCACCTGCCGGTTCGCCTGGCACCATCACGGATCCCGCCGAAGCTGATTCCCGCGTCCATGACCGATGCCGTCGCGGCAGACCTCGAACGAAGGCGCCCGTCAGGGTGAAACTTGCCCGAATTTTGGTTCCGGCCAACCCCCATCCGGTTTCAATCCGACGGAGCTCGGCACCAACATCGCGAAAGAGTGAAATCGAGGGTGGACAGGTCGGAACACGCGCTTTATACAGCCGCCATCCGCGAAGGCGGCCCGGCGGGTGATTAGCTCAGTTGGTAGAGCAGCTGACTCTTAATCAGCGGGTCGTAGGTTCGATCCCTACATCACCCACCATTCTCGCGCAGCTTGCGTTTCGATTGATGTGAATGCTCGCCTCGAGGCGATTTTCGCTGCTCGCAGCAGTGTGTCCCGGGATTGCTCCCACTCGATCGAATGTTCCGTCGATTCCTGGCCATCCCGGCGTCGAGAGGGACGACGACGTTCCGGATCAGTCCGCCTTCGTCGTCGCCGACGCGATCGTCTCGGCCTCGACGTGTCGATCCAGGCGCAGATCATCAAGCTCTTGCAGGACATGCAGGAGGATAGGACTTCTCCTTCCTGTTCATCACCCACGACCTCGCCGTGGTTCGCCCTCGTTTGAACTCGTGCGGTGTTTCATATCGCGCGGCTTGCCGGAAAAATCCTTCTTCTGCCACCTCGGCATCGTGCCAGGCTTTGTCAGGGCGGGACTTATCGTTGACTACGACGATAAAAATCGTTCGATAATATTATTTCATCTTTTGCAAGTCACTGCCGCAGCCAGTGTTCTGCTTCTGCGAATATCACGCCAAGATGCAAGTCGTATCAGGTGGTGGCTGATTTTTCTCTTCGCTTACTATCGTGCTGTCCGGGCCTTTTTGAATGCGCCGGTGGACGACCTCCGCATCGGCTCCCGCTGTTACTGGAGCGGTTGCGGAACGCAGACGAAATCATCAGGGGAATCTGGGCATTAACGGTTTGTTAACCGGGGTCTCGCGCAAGCTTGAACCGGCATTGTCCGTCGCGACTCATCATAGCAGTTCGTGCGTAGCGAGGAGTGATCCATGGCTTTGGCCATTGGCGGGCAAGCCCAGCAAATCTTGACGAATCTTTCCGGTCTCGGGGCGCGCAAGCTCTCCGCGCTCGGCCTCGTCGGCTTTCTGGTGGTGGCACTAGTCGGTCTTGGAAGTTATTATCTGTCGCGGCCGGACATGGAGGTCCTCTATTCCGGCCTCGATCGCACCGACGTGACGCGTATCGGCGCGGCGTTGACGGAAGCCGGCATCGCCTTCGACGTCAGCGCCAAGGGTGATGCGATCCTGACGCCGTTCGCCCAGACGGCGCCGGCCCGCATGCTGCTCGCCGAGAAGGGGCTGCCGCGTTCGGAGAATGCCGGCTACGAGTTGTTCGACAATCTCGGTTCGATCGGCCTTACCTCGTTCATGCAGGAGATCACCCGGGTGCGGGCGCTGGAAGGCGAGATCGCCCGGACGATCCAGTCGCTCGCCCATATTCGGGCGGCGCGGGTCCACATCGTCCTGCCCGACGAGGGCAGCTTTCGCCGCAACGAGAGGAAGCCCTCGGCGAGCGTCGTCATTCGCACCGACCAGCCGGAGGATTTCGCCTCGGCCCAGTCGATCCGCCACCTCGTCTCGTCCGCCATTCCCGGCATGACGCCGGAC
Organism: Jiella pacifica; assembly: GCF_010500815.1. Taxonomy (GTDB): domain Bacteria; phylum Pseudomonadota; class Alphaproteobacteria; order Rhizobiales; family Rhizobiaceae; genus Jiella; species Jiella pacifica. The sequence goes on along the minus strand of NZ_JAAAMG010000007.1, from coordinate 101,663 downwards.
GAGGTGACGATCCTGTCTTCCGACGGCACGCTTTTGGCATCAGGCGACGATTCCGCCTCGAGCGCGCCGACGAAGCTCTTCGGCATCGAGCGCATCGTCGCCAAAAGCGTCGAGGATTCGATCCGCCGCACCCTGTCGCCCTATCTCGGCATCGGCAACTTCCAGACCTCCGTCACGGCCCGGCTCAACACCGACCGAAGGCTGATCTCCGAGCGGACCTTCGATCCGGACGTGCGCGTCGAGCGCTCCACCCGCACCATCCGCGAGAACGCCCAGAGCGAGAATTCGACCAAGGAGAACGCCGTCGGCGTCCAGCAGGACATCCAGCCCGCCGGCGGCGCGGCCCAGACCAACAGTGGTCAGTCCTCGAAGGACAATAACGAGCGGCGCGAGGAACTCACCAACTACGAGATCAACGAAAAGACGGTGCAGACGACGAGCGAAGGCTACAGCGTCGAGAAGCTGTCGGTCGCGGTCGTCGTCAACCGGGCGCGCCTCAAGGAATCGCTCGGCGAGAATGCCACCGATGCGCAGATCGATGCCCGGCTGGCCGAACTCCAGGCCCTCATCGCCTCGGCTGCGGGCATTTCCGATCAGCGCGGCGACCAGCTGAAGATGACCGCCGTCGACTTCATCGCCTCCGACAGCGCTCTCGAGCCGATCCCGGGCCCCGGCATAGGCGAGATGTTCATGCGCCAGTCCGGCACGCTGATCAACGCCTTCACCATCCTTGCCGTCGCCGTCATGGTGATCTGGTTCGGTCTCAAGCCGGCGATCCGGGCGATCGTCCAGACGCCGGGCGGGGAGAACTCGGCCCTGGCGCTCGAAGACGGTGCGCTCCCGGGCATCGGCGCCGAGGAGGGCCCGGGCGGGCTCGAACTGCCGGGCGGTTTCGAGTTCGCACAAGGTACGCCGGATATATCCCAGTTCGGCGGCGGCGTGCCGGCCTTCCTCGGACAATTCGACGAAGCCGAGGATGTGAGTCCGCGGGCTCGTATCGCGCAACTGCTCGATCAGGACGAGTTGAAGGCCGCGAATGTGCTCAAGCAATGGATCAACCACAAAGAGGCGGCGTAAGGGATGATCTCTCTCGCAGACTATCTCACGGAATTTCCCGAAGAGAGCGACAGGCCGTTTCAGAGCCTGAAGACCGCCAAGCCGGCGGCGCAGAAGAAGCCGAGCTTCGAGCATCTGACGCTCGTCGCCGACGGTCTGCCGGTCAAGAAGCGGCCCGCCAGGAAGGTCCCCGAGCACCTCGAGGCGATTCCGGAAATCGGCGACGAGGCGAAGGCCCTGGAAAGCGTCGAGTTCGACGCCGCCGACTTCGGCTTCGATGCGGCCCCCATCGGCGAAGAGGCGGAGCCGGCATTTCCGATGTTCCCGCAGGTGACCGAGGAGGACGTCGAGGCAGCCCGGGCGGAAGGGCGCGAGGACGGACGGCTGGAGGCACTCGCCGAGATCGAGCAGCGTGTCGAGGGCGCGGTTGCCGCAGCGGTGGAAGCCGAGCGCGCGAAGGCCGCCTCGGCCACGGCAGAAGCCGTCGAGGCTGCCCGGCGCGAGGCGCTGGCGGAAGAAGGTGGACGCCTGGGCGAGCTTCTCACCGACAAGCTCGAACGCATCGAAACGGCCATGCGCACGTCCTTCGCCAGCGTTCTGAAGCCGATCGCGATCGACATCCGCAGCCGCCAGACGGTCGAGGAACTCGCCGCCGCGGTCTCGACGCTGTCGCTCGACGGGCGCGCCCTGTCGCTCGAGGCGGTCGGCCCGGCGGTGCTTCTCGACGCTTTTGCCGAGGCGCTCGGTCCGCGCCGCGGCTTCGTCGCCTTCGAGGCGGACGATAGCCTGTCCGACATCCGCATTTCCTGTGATCAGACGACGCTCGAGACCCGTCTTGCCGACTGGAAGCGGGCGCTGGAAGAGGCCTTGCAGTGAGCGAACAGTCCGAGGCCGGCCATCTGGAACGTCAGGAGATCATCATCGTTCGCCGCCGCGGCGTCGGCGACGACGGTCACCATGGCGGCGCCTGGAAGATCGCGTTCGCCGACTTCATGACGGCGATGATGGCGTTCTTCCTGGTGATGTGGCTGACCAACTCGTCGGACAACGCAACGCGCAAGCAGGTCGCCCAGTACTTCAATCCGATCAAGCTCAACGATCCTTCGCCGGCGACCCGCGGCATCAAGCAGAAGGACGACGGCGCGGACCGGACGCAGAACCAGAACGGCGAGAGCGCCGCCGAGACGAATGGCGATCCGCGCGGCAACCCCGTCGCCGGCGACGAGACGGGCGGCGAGGAAAAGTCGATCTTCCGCGACCCCTATTCCGTGCTCACCGAGATCGTCTCGGAGAGCAACAAGAACGGCGACGGTGAGATGAGCGGCAAGCCGGACGGTTCCGGCCTGCCGGGGCTCAACGGCGGCGAGGCCTACCGCGATCCCTTCGATCCCGATTCCTGGCAGCTTTCGCCCAACGTGATGGAAAGCGGCGGCCGACTCGAAGACGTTCCGCCGATCGAATTCCGCACCGCCGTCCTGCCGCCGGAAGATCCGATGACCGATCCCGAAAAGGGACCGAAGGGAGAAGGCGTCGACGAGCCGGGCAAGTCCATGGCCGAGGGCGATCAGAAGGACAAGACCGGCTTCAAGCAGGCCGGCGAGGACAAGGGCGCGCCGAGCGGTCGTGGCAAGGACGCCGCCGGCAAGGCCGACGACGGCACCCTGTCGAAGGCCGGCAAGGGCGAGGGCAAGACCGGCAAAGAGGGCGAGGCGGAGAAGCTGCGGGCCGATCTCGGCGCGGAACTGTCCAAGCTCGGCGGCGACCTGCCGGCGAATGTCGAGGTCGTCGAGGGCAAGGGCGGCATCACCATCTCGCTCGCCGACGACGTGACGTCCGGCATGTTCCCGGTGGGGTCGGCCAAGCCGAGTGCCGATGCCATCCTGATGATGGAAAAGATCGCCGCGGTGCTGTCCAAGCGACCCGGCGAGATCACCATCCGCGGCCATACCGACGCCAGGCCCTATACCAGCGGCGAATACGACAACTGGCGGCTGTCCACCGCGCGGGCTCACATGGCCTACTACATGCTCGCCCGCGGCGGCCTGGACGAAGCCCGCGTGAAGGCCATCGAGGGCTTCGCCGACCGCGAGCTCAAGGATCCGAAGAATCCCGAAGCTGCGATCAACCGGCGCATCGAAATCTTCCTGACCGAGCCCAGCGCCTGATGCGTTCCAGCGTTCCACCCATGGCGCGTTTCCTGGCGCTCCTCGCCCTCGTGCTCGCGTCGCCGGCCGTGGGTGAAGAGGCGCATGACGATGCCGGCCACAGCACCGCCGAGCAGGTGCGCAAGGCCGGCGAAGCGGCCCGGCGGGGCGATGATGCGGCGGCCGCGGCGGAAAAGGACGCGCACGAAGCGGGCGGACATGGCGCGGCGGACGACGCCCACGCCAGTGACGGCGCCGAGGCTCACGAGGACGCCGCCGCCCACGACGCCAGCGAGGCGGGGCATGAAGGCGAGACCGCCGAGGGCGACGGCGATGCGGCCCATGGCGCGGACGGCGAACACGCCGTTCATGCCGAAGAGCCGGCTCCGACGCGGGGACCTCAACCCTATCAGGTGATCCGTTCGCTGCAGTTCCTGCAGGATCAGGCGGCGCGCGGCAACGTTTCCGCCAACCGGGTTCAGTCGCGGCTCCTGCAATGGTACGGCCCGGCCTTCGAGCGGGCGACCCAGGATGCCTGGAAGGACGGGCGCAATCAGCGGGCCGCGGCCCTGTTCGTCCTCAGCGGCGGCCCCCCCTCGGTGTTGCGCATGGTGCTCGCCAAGAACGACTTTCCCGCCGATGTCCGGCCGCTGCTCGACGGTGCGCTCGCCTATGTCGAGAACCGCCAGACGGATGCCCAGAAGCTTCTGTCTGCGCTCGACGTCGACGCGATGGAGCCCGGGCTGGCAGCGCAGATCAATCTCGCCCTTGCCCAGATGCAGGCGCAGTCGGCGCCCGACAAGGCGCTGGAGCGACTGCGGCGGGTGATGCTCGACGGCACCGGAACCCTGCTCGAGGAAGCGGCGCTGCGGCTGGCGATGGTGCTCGCCGAGGACCTCGGCGACCATGACCGGGCCGACGGATACGGGCGGCTCTATTTCGACCGTTATGCGCGCTCGGTCTATGCCGGCAACTTTCGCGCGAGGTTCACGGCGCTCTATGTCGGGCGGCCCGTCGATCAGGCCGAGAAGACGGTGGCGCTGATCGCCGATGCGGTGGAGCGGATTCCGCTTGCCGACCAGCTCAACATCTATCTGTCGATCGGCCGCCGGGCGCTGATCGCCGGCAACATGAAACTCGCCGGCATGGCGGGCGCGAAGGTTTTGACGGTCACCGGTCTCACGAATCAGGCCCGGCAGCGGGCGCTGCTCTACGTCTCGGCTTCGACGCTGACGGAGCGCGAGCCGGCCGAGACGATGGCGAAGCTCGACGAGATCGACCGCGAGAGCCTCCATCCCGCCGACCGGAAGCTTTACGATGCCGCGCTCTCGGTCCTGGGCGAGATCCGCAAGCCCCTGATGGCCGATGCCGGCATGACCGCAGACGACAAGACGGACGACGCCGCGGCGACATCGATCGATTCTGCCGTCGTCGACCGCGCGACGAAGCTTCTCGACGCCGTGCGCAGCGATTTGGAGGACATGGACAAATGACCGCTGCACGGGGGGTGTCTGGAGACGTTTCGGCGATGCCGGCAGGGCGCAAGGCGGGCCGGGAGAAGGCCGGGCAGGCGAACGAGGCGGAGGGCTTTGCCGCGGCCATGCGTGGCCTTGGTTCCCCGCGCGACGAAAAGAACGCGGCCTCTGTCGCGACCACGAAGGTCAAGCCTGCCGACCGATCCCCCTTGCATGCGGGACGCCAGGGCGACTTCGGCCCGCAGCAGGAATCCGTCACGATCGATCGCGGCGAAGGCAAGCAGGAGACGAAGGCAGCGGGCCGTATCGCCGCCTCGAAGGACGAGGGCGCGGGCGCCACGGCTGAAGAGGGCGGCGTGACCGCCGGCCGCAAGAGGCCGGCTCGGGGCGCTTCGTCCGACAAGCCCGTCACCACGCTGGAGGGAAACGCGTCGGCCGAAGGCGATGCCCGCGATGTCGGAACGGTCGAGAATTTGGAGCCGAAGGCAAAGGCCGAGGCGACGAAGGGCGATGGCGAGGCGGCGACGCCGCGCGATCGGCCCTCGTCCCGGACGGAAGGGCATGATACGCCGGCCAAGTCGATGTCCGCCGCGAAAGACGGCGCCCGCGAGGGCGAAGGCGCAAGGGTCGCGGAGGCGACGGGGGCACCGTCGTCCGCGGACGGGAAGAGCGCCGAGCCGAAAGCCTCGGCTGAACCTGCGCCCCGTGTCGAAACGAAGGGTCGGCAGGGCAAGCAGTCGCCGCAAGAGCGGATCCTCGCCGAGCGCGATCCCGAATTGCGCCGCCTGCGGATCCTGCAGTCCGGCGTCGGTGCCGAGAACCCCGCCGTCGAACTGCAGCTTTCCGCCGAGGAGGTCGCCGACCGACTCGGCATCCTGCTACCGGGCGAAGTGGACGAGAACTCCCGGAGAGAGGCCGTGCCGGTACCGGCGCGGAGCGGGCGCGTCATCGTCACCGTCGGTCGGGGCGAGAGCTACGCCATCGACCCCGTCGAGCAGGACGAGCCGTCGGCACCGGCGGGGACGACCGCCGAGGCGCGATCCTCCGCGCCGCTTTCGCCGGATGCCAAGCTGGCGGCAATCCTCGGCGGGTTCGGGCTCGAAAGCCGGATCGTCGCGGCGATCGCCGCCGAGCCGGAGAGGCGCTCGAGCGAAATCGATCGCAATGCGGCCTCCGCCCCAACCGCCTGGCACGCCGGCGGGGCAGGGGCGGTGTCCACTGCGGCGACGAAGTTGCCGAACAGCGAAATCAACACCTCCCTCGACGGCAGCGGGACGGCAGAGGCGGCAAAGCCGGCCGTGCCGCTCGTCGCTCCCGGCGCCAGACCGGGCGTGACGAGCCAGTCCGCGGCGGAGCCGTCTCCGATTGCAGCTTCGACACAGGCTCCGGCCGGCGGGGCGAATTTCGTCGTTCCGGAAAGAGGCGCCGCCGGAGCTTCCGTTCCGCTGTTCGCGAGTCAGTCCGCGGCGGCCGCAGGCCCGGCGGATGCTGCCGGAAAAGGGCGAGCATCTGCAACGACACAAGCTGCAGGCGCGACGGTGGACGCGGCACGCATGACCACCATCCGACTTCCGGAGCAGCCGGGCGCGTCGCGGCCGCTCGGTTTCGGCACAAGGGTGGACCTCGTCTCGATGCGGACCGACTTCGAGCCGGCGACGCGCCGAAGCGAGCGCGGCGGCGGCGTCGGCGATGCACCGGCTGCCCGCACCGGCGCCTTGCCGGTCGAGGCTGGCAGCTCGACCGGCGCGGCTTCGGCGCGCAGCGTTCTTGCTGTCCTCGATGACGCACTCTCCGCAGGCTCCATCGCCGCGCGTCCGGCGGGTCGCGATGCGGTGCTTTCGGCCGTTCCGGCTTCGTCTGCCGGCGGCGAGAGACATGCTGCCGGCGCGCAGGCGACCGGCCTGGCCGCTGGCGCCGAGACGATATCTCGCGCGTCAGCAGCGCTGAGCGAGACCGCATCCGGCGCGACGGCATCGGAGTTGCGGCCACAAACCGCCCGGCAGTCCGAGGCGACCGCGGCCGACGGCCCGGCGCCCGCTCGAGCCGTTCCTGCGGAGGCCGGCACCCGCCGGGACGCAGGTGACCTTCCGGCCCGACAGGCGCCCACAGAGGCTGCGTCTTCCGCCGCCGCAACGAACAGGTCGGTGGAGCCGGCACCATCCAGAACTCCCGGGAGCGCCCCGCAGGTCGTGACGCAAACCGGCGTCGCGGCATCGCCGGACCGCCTTCCCGCGCTGCCGGCCGATCGCCCGGCGTCGACGGAACCTCTCGCCGCAAGGGCTGCGAAGGACGGGGCGGCCATGGTGCCCGCTTCGGCCGAACAGAAGGGAGCGGCCGCACAGATCCCGGCCCGGGCACTCGTCGGTGACAAGGTCGCTGCGTCGGCCGGTGCCAGCGACGCAGTCGCATCAAAGTCGCCGGAGCCGGTCTCCGGCGGCATGCCTGTGCGCGCCGAAGCCGTCGGGACCACTGGACAACCTGCGTCCAGAACCCCCGAGCCCGCGCGCGAGGGCCGTCAGATGCCGGCCGGCGAGCCGGTGCGGCCGAACGTTGCGCGCGAGGCAAGCGTGCCGACGGGTCGACAGGCGGGCGCAATGGTGGCCGCCGTGGCGAACGGTGCCGAGGTCAGCCGGCGGGGCGTCGATCCGATCGCTGCCGGCGAGCGTCATCCGGAAGCCGTGACGCCGCCGCGTCGCTCCCGGGGGCCGGACGAGGACGTTTCGGCATCGGTCGCAAGGGATGAGCGGGTTGCGGCCCGGGCGCCGGCACCGGGTGAGGGCGCGCCGACGCGCGCCGACGCGACTGACGCCGGCGGCGCCAGACACGACGCGCGGGCTGCTTCCAGGCCAGTCGAAGGGTCGTCTCCGCGCAATGAACCTGCCTCCGAGCGGGTGAGCCGCAAGGCCCCCGTGGCGGGCCAGAACGCGCCGGCGAAGGCTTCGACGACCCCGACCCCGACCCCGACCCCGCTGCCCACACAGACGACGGCGGAGGGATCAGTCCGCGGCGCCTTCACCGCCACCGGTGATGGCGCGGCCGCCGCCCCGTCTGAATCTGCGAAGCCCGCCCCGGCGGAGCGGTCGGCGCAGGCATCCCCGACGCCGCGCATCCACAGCGAGAGCGGCGCTGCCGCGATGCCGGCCGGCGAGCCCAGGGGGCCGGCGAGCCGGACGACGCCAGTGATGCCTGACGCCCAGCCGCAGGCTGTCGCCACGTCGACTGCGCCGCGGGCCGAGCACCCGGTTGGCGCCGAGCCGTCGCAAGGCATGCATGAGACGGTTGGCGAACGGGTGGCCGAGCCGTTGCGCCCGGCCGAAGCGGCGACGGATCAGGGGCCGAGCGACCGGGGCCAGCGCCAGGAACAGCAGCCGCGCGTCGTCGATCGGCCCGCAGCCGCGGCACCGGCCGCCGAGCCCAGGGGTTCTGCGAGCCGGGCGATGCCCGTGGCGCCGGGCGCCCAGCAGCCGCAGGCCACCACGGCCGCGCCGGCGGCGCCGAGAACGGACCATCCGGTTGCCGCCGAGCCATTGCCGACCATGCAAGCGGCCGCTGGCGATCCTGCTGCCGAGAGGCTTCCTCCCGCCACTCCCGCGGCGGAACCGGACGCCCGGATCCAGCGCCCGGAACAGCAGGCTCGGACCGCTGAAAAGCTGGGCATGCCGGGGCTCGACGACCTCGCCAGGACGAAGCCGCTCAGGCAGGCTTCGAGCCAGTCCGTGCGGTCGGAAGAAGGCGGCGTCGCGGCATCGCGGCAAGGCATGCTCTCGGCCCCGACGGTCCAGGTCGCCGATGCGTTGGCAACGGCGCTCACCCGGATGGATCCGGCCGCCAACGCGCCCGCCGGCGCGGACCGTACCCGCCTCAGGGCCGGCGGTGCCGCGTTGAAGACCATCCAGATCCAGCTGGCTCCCGAGAAGCTCGGCAAGGTCAACGTCACGCTGAAGCTCATCGGCGACACGCTCGCCGTCCACATCGAGGCCACCGAGCCGGAGACGGCGCATCGGCTGAAGGACGACAGCGAAGGTCTGAAGTCGCTGCTGAAATCGGCCGGCTTCGACGTCGACGAGGCGGTCATCACCCTCGGTACGCGTGACGCGGGCGGCCCGCGCGGTGCACACCAGCCGGGTCCGCAGGGCGATGCCTCGGCCAACGGCCAGACCCGCGAAGGATCGGCGAACGGTCAGTTCGCCTCCGATGGCCAGGCGGGCCATGGCGACCGGCGCGACGACGGACGACCGCGGCGGCCGCAGGCCCAATCGGGTGCGGGATCTCTGGATGGAAGCCCGGAAGCCGGCGGCCGCAACCCCGGCCGCGACCCCTCATTCTATCTGTGAGCCGGCGCGTGGCGCGCCTGCCACGCGGTGCGTTCGGAGAATTTTTGGTTTGGCGGCGGGCAAATGCCCGCCGCCGCCACGTTAAGCTTTCGTTAACCAAAAACTTTTTCGTTAAAAATCAGTGGGTTGGCGTTCAGATGGAAAGGGATGGTTAACAAACCCCAAATTCTTGGGATTGGTGCAAGACTCGCGTCAGGTTACCGTTTCTTTACCAACAGCGCGGCGGCGGACGAGGGGTTTAAAATGATCGTAGTGGTTGATAATCGGGAACTGGTGACGAGCGGTTACGAGTCGCTTTTTGCACGTGAGGGCGTCTCGACGGCGACCTTCCATTCCAGCGAATTTCGCGATTGGGTCGAGACGGCGCCGGACGCCGACATCTCGGCAGTCGAAGCCTTTCTGCTCGGCGACTTCGACGACCGGGCGGGATGCCCGCGGGTGATCCGTTCGCGCTCGACCGCGCCGATGATCGCGCTCTCCGAGAGCCGCAACCTGGACGGGACGCTCGATCTCTTCGCGGCAGGCGTCGACGACGTCGTCGCCAAGCCGGTCCACGTCAAGGAGATCCTGGCTCGCGTCGGCGCCATCCGCCGCCGCGAAAACGCCGAGGCGACCCGCACCGTGGTCGGTGAGATCTGCGTCTATCAGGATGGCCGCGACGCCGAGGTCGCCGGCAAATCGATGGCCCTGCCGCGCCGCGAGCGCCGCATCCTCGAATATCTGGTCTCCAACCGCGGGCGCCGGGTTTCCAAGCAGCAGCTCTTCAACGCCATCTACGGCATCTTCGACGAGAACGTCGAAGAGAACGTCATCGAAAGCCACATCTCGAAGTTGCGCAAGAAGCTGAAGATGCGCCTTGGCTACGATCCGGTCTCCTCGAAGCGATACCTCGGATACGGCATCGGTGTAGAATAACACCCGGTTTCTTTCCAAAGTATTAATCATGAATGCCTTGCCGTTGTTTTTCGGCAAGGCATTTTTTATTTCAGGCCATCTCCGGCAAGGCCTGCCGATCACAGCTAGGCACAAGCTTTCCAGCCTATCCGTGGTGCAGCGCGACAGGCAGCGGAGTCAAAGCCCATGAGCATCAACGGCGTTTTCAGGACCAGCGTTTCCGGCATGAATGCACAGGCCAACCGCCTGTCGGCCATCTCGGACAATATCGGCAATGCCAATACCGACGGTTACAAGCGCAGCGAGACGGAATTCTCCTCGCTGATCTTCGCGCAGTCGGACGGACAGTATAATTCCGGCTCGGTCACGACCCAGGTCCGGCAAACCATCAGCCAGCAGGGCAGCACGGCCACCACGTCTTCGGCGACGGACGTCGCCATCCAGGGCGACGGCTTCTTCGTGGTCCAGGATGCCAACGGCCGCGACTTCTACACGCGGGCCGGCTCCTTCGTCGAGAAGACGCAGAACGTCGGCGGGACGGAGACGACCTATCTGGTCAATACCGCCGGTTACCGGCTGACCGGCACGTCGCTGACGGACGGCACGACCGGCCCGATCGAGCTGCCCGTCGGCAAGCTGATCGCACCGAAGAAGACGGAGTCGGCGGAGTTTTCGCTGCAGCTGCCATCGTCAGCCACGGCCGTCGCCAGCGGCACCGCACCGACCGCCACCTCTCCGGCCGACACGGCGTTCACCAAGAAGACCTCGCAGGTCGTCTACAACCAGCTCGGCGAAGCGCGCACTCTCGACATCTACATCACCAAGACGGCCGACAGTCCGGCAAATGCGACGGACGACTGGACGGTCTCGATCTTCGATCAGGCGCAGTCGACGAATGGCGGCTTCCCCTATGCGGCGACCTCGCCGGAAACGCTGGTGGAATACAGTCTCGACGTCTCGTTCGACCCGGTGACCGGCCTGCCGACCACTCCCGTCGGGGCGCAGAGCCTGACGCTCGCCGACGGCAGCTCGATGGACCTCGATTTCAAGTCGCTGACGCAGTACGGCACGGACTTCTCCGCCAAGGTGACGCCCGACGGTAATCCCGCCGGCTTCATCAGCGAGTTCAAGATCAGCGACGAGGGCATCGTCAACGGCATCATGAGCACCGGCGACACCGTGCCGCTCTATCAGATCAATCTCGCGACCTTCTCGAGCCCGGATCGGCTGTCCGCCGGCGTCGGCAACGTCTATTCGGCCAATGCCAATTCCGGCGCCGCGGTTGCCGGCATTCCGGGGGTGAACGGCTTCGGCTCGCTGAAGTCCAACGCCATCGAACAGTCGAACGTCGATCTGGCGACCGAGCTGACGGACATGATCGAATCCCAGCGCTCCTACAGCGCCAATTCGAAGGTCTTCCAGACCGGCTCCGAGATCCTCGACGTCATCATCAACCTGAAGCGCTGATTGGCGCGCGGCGGCTTTTGCCACGGGACTAAAACGAGATGTCTCTTCTTTCCGCCTTCTCGAGCGCGCGATCGTCGCTTGCCACCGTGTCGCAGCAATCGGCTCTGGTGTCCCGCAACGTTGCCAATGCGGAAAATCCGGCTGCGACACGCAAGTTCGCCAACCAGACCTCGTTGATCTACGGCGGCGTGTCGATCGGCTCGATCTCGCAGTCGAGCAATCAGGCGCTGTTCAGCTCGATGACCAGCGCCAACGCCTCCCTGGCTGCGGCCGACGTGACCTACGGGGCGCTCAACTCGATCAGAAACGTCATCGGCGACACCGATTCGATCACGTCGCCGGCGGCTCGTCTGGCCGAGCTCGAGGCAGCCCTGTCGCAATATGCGGTGACCCCCGAAGACACGCAGACGGCGCGTGCCGCCGTCAGCGCGGCCTCGGATCTCGCCACCAGCCTGAATGCCGCGACCGGGGCGATCCAGACGGCGCGGACCGATGCCGACCGGCAACTCGCCGACACGGCGAACAAGATGAACAGCCTGCTCGAGAAGTTCGAGAAGCTGAACAACAAGATCATGGTCGGAACCACGGCCGGTCACGACATCACCGACGAGATCGACCAGCGCGACCAGATCGTCACGGAGCTTTCCGGCTATCTGGGGCTGAACGTCCAGGTTCGCACCGGCAACGACATGACGCTGCATACCGATTCCGGCATCACCCTGTTCGAGACCACCGCCAGGCAGGTCGAGTTCGCGCCGAAATCGGCCTATGACGCCACCGTCGTCGGCGGCAGCTTCAAGATCGACGGCGTCAGCGTCAGCGGCACTTCGGCGGGCATGCCGATCAAGTCCGGCAGCGTCTATGGCCTTTTGGCCTTCCGCGACGAGACGGCCGTCACCTTGCAAGGGCAGTTCGACGAGATCGCCGCTTCGCTGGTGGAGGCCTTCTCCGAAACCGACGCGGGCGGCCCGCCGACGACCTGGTCCGGGCTGTTCGCGATCACGGCCAACGGTTCCTCGGTCGATCTGGCGTCCGTCACCTCGAAGGCCGGCTTTGCCGGACGCATCAGCGTCTCCGCGAACGTCGTCGCCGATCCCACGCTTCTGCGGGACGGCAACATCTCCGGCCAGAGCATCGACTACAACACCGGCGACAACGCCGGCTTCAGCGGCCGGCTGAACGATCTCATCGCCAACCTCTCCGGGCAACGCAGCTTCGATGGTTCCCTCGGGGCGGGCACGTCCGGGACGATCGGCGACTACATAGCCTCCGCAATCAGCTGGCTCGAGGACAAGCGATCGGCAGCCAACGACAATGTCGACTACCAGTCGACCGTGTTGTCGCGCGCCCAGGAATCGCTCTCGGACCTGACCGGAATCAACCTCGACGAGGAGATGGCCCATCTTCTCGACCTCGAGCGCTCCTATCAGGCGTCGAGCAAGCTGATCTCGACGATCGGCGAAATGATCGACTCCATCCTCCAGATCGCCTGAGAAGCCGCGCCATGACAAACTTTCTCGTGTCGAACTATTCGCTCCTGTCTTCGCCGCGCAACGCCGTGTCGAAGATTCAGCAGGAGCTGACGATCATGCAGAAGCAGGCGACGACCGGCCGGCTCGCGGATGTCGGCCTGACGCTCGGATTGCGGACCAGCCAGTCGATTTCGCTGCGCTCGGAAACCGAGAGCGTCGCTCGGCAGCTCGATACCAACGCCATCATCTCCCAGCGCTTCTCGATCATGCAGAACGCCATGGATTCGCTTGCGGCCACCGGGGACTCCCTGCTTTCCTCGCTGATCGCCAACGGCTCCGGCGATCCAGGCACGACCGCCAACATCGATCAGGCGAGGGCGAGCCTGCAGCAGTTCGTCGGCGCTCTCAACAGCTCCTCTGGCGCGCGCTTCCTGTTCTCCGGCACCGCGACGGATCAGCCCTCGATCAGCTTTCCGACGGCAGGCGGCGGCACCGCCGACACCTATTTCGAGGGCTCGCAGGCTCAGACCGCCACGGCTGACGCCTTCACCGCCGTATTCGGGTTCAGCCAGGACGATGCGGCCGTCGCCGACATCAGCGAGAGCGATCTCGAGGCCTTCCTCGACGGTGCGTTCGATGACCTGTTCTCGACGGCGCCGGGCGGCGGCTGGAAGGACAACTGGTCGAATTCCGGCGACGGCACGACGGTGAACCGGATCAGCGACAGCGAGTCGATCAAGACGTCCTATTCGTCCGACGAAGAGGCCTTCCGGAACATCGCCAAGGCTTACGTCATGCTGTCCGACCTCGGCAACGCCAACATGAACGAGAGCGCGCGCCAGCTTCTCACAAGCCGCGCCATCGAAACTCTCTCCAAGGGACTCAACCAGCTCACGGAGTTGCGGGCCGAGATCGGCGGAAGCCAGTCGCGGCTCGACATCGCCGACGAGACGTTGGCCGCCCGCAAGAACGTGTTGACCATCTCCATCTCCGATCTCGAGGAGGTCGACCAGTACGAGGCCAGTACCCGGGTGACCGGTCTGCAGACGCTGCTCGAGACGTCCTACGCACTGACGGCGCGTATCTCGCGACTGAGCCTGTTGAACTATCTCTGAGCTTGGGTGCACCGATGGCGACTGCAGGATCAGCACCGCACACGAGAGACGGGGCGGACGGGCGAAAGCCACGCTTGCCGCCAGTCGTTTCGGCCCGGATCGGCGCGACGTTCGATTCCGTCGGCCAGGACCGGCTTCGCGGCGGCCATGGGCCGGAGCGGCGAGCCGGCCGCGACATGGGCTCCTCGGCCATCAGCCGCGCCGTCGCCCGGCCCGGCGATGCCAGGATTTTCGCCGGCGCGCTCTATTGAGCGGGGCGAAGACCGACGATCGAGTTGGGGCGCCGAGGCGGCCCAGCGCAAACAATCATTGAGTTCACCAAGCCCGAACGTCGGCTGCCGGCCGTTCAACGGGTAGGATCAAGGGGTAGGAATGTACCAGTTCTCCTATGCGGAAATCTCCGAGGATGTCGAGATCAACGCACGCGAACGCGAACGCCAGGCGCTCGACCATTCGATCGACCTGTTGAAGCGCGCAGAGAAGAACGGGCCGCGATCCCGAGATGCGATCGAGGCGATCTACATGACCAGAAGTCTCTGGGCGATCCTCGTCGAGGACCTCTCCAGCGCCGAAAACGGCCTGCCCGAAAACCTCCGCGCCGAACTCATCTCGATCGGACTGTGGATCATGCGGGAGGCCGAAGCGATCCGTCTCGGTCGGTCGAGCAATTTCCAAGGCATCATCGAAATCACCACTCTGATCCGCAACGGACTGAATTGATCATGGCAATCCTGCGCATTTCTCTGCGGGCCGGCGAGCGAATCTTCGTCAACGGCGCCGTCCTCAAGGTCGATCGGAAGACGACCCTGGAATTCCTCAACGACGTGACCTTCCTTCTGGAGAGCCACGTCATGCAGGCCGAGCAGGCGAAGACGCCGATGCGGCAGCTCTACTTCATCGTCCAGATGATGCTGATGGATCCCAACAGTTCGGAAGCGGCCATGGTGCTCTTCGGCAAGGCCCATCCGGCGATGCTGAAGACCTACAGCAACCGCGACATCATCGACGGTCTGCTCGAGGTCGAGGATCTGATCGGCCGCGGCCGGAACTTCGAAGCGCTGAAGCGCGTCCGCTCGATGATCCCGCTCGAGGATCAGATCCTCGGCGAGTTCTCGGACGCCGGCAGCACGGTGGCGAAGTTCGAACCGCCGCTACGCCTCGCCGCGGGAGCCTGAGATGAGCGTCGACGCCGTCTCTTCCGCTGCTTCGACGTCGCAGTCGAGCAGCACCGCGGCCAAGACCGCGTCGCTCGACTACGACGCGTTCCTGAAGCTTCTCGTCGCGCAGATGTCGAACCAGGACCCGCTCAATCCGACCGACTCCGCCGAGTACATGGGCCAGCTCGCCAACTTCTCCTCGGTCGAACAGCAGATCCACACGAATACGAAGCTGGATTCGATGATGGCGGTTTCGGCGCTGACCCAGGCGGATTCGCTGATCGGCCGGAAGATCACCTCCGCCGACGGCTCGACCACCGGTATCGTCGCGGCGGTCCGGGCCAGCCGTTCCGGTATCGAAGCTGTGACCGCGAGCGGTGCTACCGTCCTGCTCCAGTCGGGCACGAAGGTCGAGTAGCCATGAACGAAGCGGAAGCCATCGAGATCGTCCAATCGGCCGTCTGGACGATCGTCGCAGGCTGTGGACCGGCGGTCGCCGCAGCCATGGTCGTCGGCGTGGTCATCGCGCTGTTTCAGGCGCTCACCCAGATCCAGGAGGTGACCCTCACCTTCGTGCCGAAGATCCTCGCGATCTTCGTCGTCATCGCGCTGACGGCGTCCTTCACCGGGGCGCAGGTCTACGCCTTTACCCAGGAATCCTATTCGCGAATCGAGTCCGGCTTCGATCGCTGACCTTCCGCAGACCCCGAGACCTGCCTGACCGCAAATTTCATGGCCCGTCGGACCCGATCCGGCGGGCCTTTTCTTTGGCCGGCGCGCGGCCAGACCAAATCAGCCTGAAGCAACCTTGATCTGCGACGACCAAGTCCGGCGTACGGCCCGACGCGTCCGTCGCCGAAGACCGCAGATGAGGTTGGTTCATGGCCGTCGACATTCTGAAGCCCGGTATTTCCAGCGCTCAGAAAGCAAGGGACGACAGGAGGTCCGGCAACCGCGAGATCGGCTTTGCGATCGCGGTGGTGACGGTCCTGACCATCCTGTTCGTGCCGATTCCGGCGATCCTCATCGACATCGGCCTGGCCTTCTCGATCGCCCTTTCGATCCTGATCCTCATGGTCGCGCTGTGGATCCAGAAGCCGCTGGAATTCTCCGCCTTTCCAACCGTCCTCCTCCTGGCGACGATGCTGCGCCTGTCGCTCAACATCGCGACGACGCGGGTGATCCTGTCGCAGGGCCACGAGGGCGTGAACGCCGCCGGTCACGTCATCGGCGGCTTCTCGCAGTTCGTCATGGGCGGCGACTTCTTCATCGGCATCATCGTCTTCCTCATCCTGATCATCGTCAACTTCCTCGTCATCACCAAGGGCGCGACGCGTATCGCCGAGGTCGGCGCCAGGTTCACCCTCGACGCCATCCCCGGCAAGCAGATGGCGATCGACGCCGATCTTTCGGCGGGTCTCATCGACGAGAAGGAATCCCAGCGCCGCCGCAAGGAGCTGGAGGAGGAGAGCTCGTTCTTCGGTTCGATGGATGGCGCCTCGAAATTCGTCCGCGGCGACGCGATCGCCGGGCTGATCATCACCGCCGTCAACATCTTCGGCGGTATCGTCATCGGCGTGACCCGTTACGGCATGGACGTGGGCGCGGCGGCCGACGTCTTCACCAAGCTGTCGGTCGGCGACGGCCTCGTCTCGCAGATCCCGGCGCTGATCGTCTCTCTGGCCGCCGGCCTTCTCGTCTCGAAGGGCGGAACCCGCGGTGCCGCGCAGACGGCCGTCCTCAACCAGCTCGGGCATTATCCCCGCGCCCTGATGGTCGCTGCGGCGCTCATGGCCCTCCTTGCGCTGCTCCCGGGCCTGCCCTTCCTTCCCTTCATCGCCACAGCCGCGGCCATGGCCTTCGTCGCCTGGACCGTTCCGAAGCAGCGCCGCGAAGAAGAGGCGGCCGTCGTCGCGGAGAAGGCCGCCCAGGACAAGCTCAGCGCCGATGCGGAGAAGGACTCCGTCAAGGAGTCGCTCAAGATGGTCGAGATCGAGCTGGTGCTCGGCAAGCAGACCTCGGCCCACATGTTGGCCAAGCGCGAGGAGATGGCACGCCGGGTCCAGAAGATGCGCAAGCGCTTCGCCGCCCGCTACGGCTTCGTCGTCCCGGAAATCAAGCTGTCGGACGACCTGACGATCGATCCGAAATCCTACCAGATCAAGATTCACGGCACGACCGTCGCTTCGCAACCGCTGCGTCTCGGCGAAATGATGATCGTTCTCGGCGACGCGCCTGGCCCGGACATCCCGCATGACATCACCAAGGAACCGGCCTTCGGCATGCGCGCCGCATGGGTCTCGGAGAGTTTCACCGGGGAATTGAAGCGCCAGGGTTTCGAGCCGATCGACACGCTCTCGATCGTCCTCACCCATCTGTCCGAGGTCATCCGCAACAACCTTGCGCAGCTGCTTTCCTACAAGGACATGCGGGTGCTGCTCGACCGGCTCGACAGCGAGTACAAGCGGCTGATCGACGAGATCATTCCGACCCACATGTCCTATTCGGGCCTGCAGGCGGCGCTGAAGCTGCTGCTCGCCGAGCGTGTCTCGATCCGCAATCTCAACCTCATTCTCGAAGCCATCGCCGAGATCGCGCCGCATGTGCGACGGTCCGAGCAGATCGTCGAGCATGTCAGAATGCGCATGGCCCAGCAGATCTGCGGCGATCTCCTGCACAACGGCAAGCTCTCGGTGCTCAGACTCGGCAACCAGTGGGATCTCGCCTTCCACCAGGCGCTGAAGCGCGACGCCAAGGGCGACGTCGTCGAGTTCGACATCGACCCGCGTCTGGTCGAACAGTTCGCCGGCGAGGCGACCAAGGCGATCCGGGCCAAGATGGATCAGGGCGAATCCTTCGTGCTCGTCTCGGCGCCCGATGCGCGGCCCTACGTCCGGATGATGATCGAGCGGATCTTCGTCACCCTGCCGGTCCTCAGCCATGTCGAGATTGCCCGCGGTGTCGACATCCGCCCCATCGGTTCGATTTCGTGATCGGCGCGCTTCCCGACGTCGCCCTGTCGCTGTTCCTGATCTTCTGCAGGATCGGAACGTGCCTCATGGTGATGCCGGGAGTGTCCTCGGCGCGCATCCCGGTCCAGGTCCGGCTGTTCCTGTCCTTCGCCGTGGCGCTGGCGCTCGCCCCGGGGCTGCTTCCCATCGTCCAGCCGCTGGTCGTGGCCGGCGACGACGCGCAGCGTCTGCGGCTGATCTTCTCCGAGTCGCTGGTCGGATTCGTGATCGGCATGCTCGGCCGCATCTTCATGCTCGCCCTGAGCTTTGCCGGCCACCTCGTCGCCAACCTGATCGGCATGGGCCAGGCGCTCGGTCCGTCGATCGAGGACAACGAAAGCTCCGCCGCCCTGACGACGTTGATCACCATGACGGCGACGACGCTGATCTTCGTGCTCAACCTTCACGCCGAGATCGCCCGGGCGCTCGTCGCCTCCTACTCGGCGATCGTTCCCGCGATCGGCTTCACCGCCCAGGCGAGCCTGATCGCCATCACCGACAACCTGTCGGAGGCCTTCCTCCTCTGCCTCCGGCTCTCCAGCCCGTTCATCCTCTACGCCGTCATCGTCAATTTCGCCATCGGCCTTGCCAACAAGCTGACGCCGGCGATCCCGATCTACTTCATCTCGCTGCCTTTCGTCCTGGCCGGCGGGGTGGTGCTCTTCGGCTATACGATCGGGGACTTCATGACGATCTTCATGCAGGAATTCCAGAACTGGGTGCTCAACGGATGAGCGAGACCTCCGACCGGGTCAAACGGCTGAACCGTATCCTCAAGGTCCAGGCGCAGAAGCGTCTCCTGGAGGAATGGCGCCTCGGCCAGCTGCGCGAGCAGCGCCTCAACCTGGAAAAGTCCGATGCCGAAATCCTTGCCAGCCTCGGCGTCGACAATGCCCTGCACGGGTTGTTCGTCGGTGCCAAGGTCCGCAACCTTCGGCGCAACGAGGCGGAGCGCACGAAGCTGACCGAGGCCGAAAGCATGGCCGAAGAACGCCTGCGGCAGGTCCGGCGGGTCGAAAAGAGCCTCGAGAAGGTGAGAAACCGCACCGGACGCCTCGCCGATGCCGAGGCCGAGGCGATACAGCGCGACGCCAGCATCGACGCCTTCCTCGCCCGTACAACAAGCTTCGAATAAGCCGGGCGCAATAGAACGGGGACAACGACCCGGCAACCGAAGCGGCACGGCATGCGTCCATGACCATCTCCAACGACTTCTCGATCAAGCCTGCCGCCCTTGCGGCGACGAAGGCCGAGGCCGTCGGTCGCACCGTGCGCTCGGCCGGGACGCCGGCTGCCGCAGAGAGCTTCGCGGCAGCCTTGGCGACAGCAGGCGACGCGCAAGGGCCGACCAAGGCGAGCGCGGCGGCGGAGGTGCCGACGATCCGTCCGCTGGTCAAGCACGAGGCGCGCGAAGTGCCGCCGCTCGAGCAGTTCGAAGGCTTCGTCCTCAGGAGTTTCGTCGAATCCATGCTGCCGAGCGGCGAGTCGGAATTCTTCGGCAAGGGAACCGCCGGCGACATCTGGCGCTCGATGCTGGCCGAGGAGATCGGCAACGAGATGGCCAAGGGCGGCGGCATCGGCATCGCCGACACGATCGCCAAGAAGGGCGGCGCGCCGGTGGACGGCCGCGCGAGCGCAGCAGCGGGCGACAGCATGGCAAGGCTTCGGGCGGAGGACGGCGCCGCGCTCGCGGCGACGCATCGCAGCGCGCGGCAAGGCGGCTGAACGGCGGATCCTCGCCGTCCGGCACTGCCGCAAGCGAATGATCGACCAAGCCGCTCGATGCGAGTGGCGGCATAACGACAAACAAGGATGGTTCGGATGTATCAGGCAATCGAAAAGGCGGCGGATCGGCTGGAATCGATCCTTTCCCTGGAAATCGACACGCTTCGCGGCAAGACCAGCGAACCGCTCGCCGAACTCACCACCCGCAAGAACCATTGCCTGCTCGAGCTCAGCCGGCTGTCGCGCGCGCTCGCAGGGCAGAACGAGCGGGACGGCCGGATCGAAGATCGGCTGCGGCTCTTGCAGAAGGCGCTGCAGGAAAATCAGCGGATCCTCGGCCTGCACGTCAAGGCAAGCCACGAGATCGGCGGCGTGATCGCGGCGACCATCGCGGCGGCCGATTCCGACGGCACCTACACCACCGCCGTCGTTCGCCGGGGCTGATCCGGTGATCAAGCTCATCGGCATCGGCGTCTGGGCGGCCATCGTCGCGCTCGGATCGAGCTACGTGATGGCATCGGTCTTCGCCCCCGCACCGCAGGCCGAAGCGCAAAAGGATCCGACCTATTTCGACGGGCTCGACTATCGCTCGACCGAG
Organism: Jiella pacifica; assembly: GCF_010500815.1. Lineage (GTDB taxonomy): Bacteria > Pseudomonadota > Alphaproteobacteria > Rhizobiales > Rhizobiaceae > Jiella > Jiella pacifica. The sequence goes on along the minus strand of NZ_JAAAMG010000007.1, from coordinate 81,215 downwards.
AGCGTCACCATCCCGATGATCTCGAACGAGACGATCAAGGGCTACATCCTCGCCCGCTTCGTCTACACGATCGACGGAAACGTCGGGAACACGCTGAAGGTGCCGCCGGACCCGTTCATCCTCGATGAGGTCTTCCGCCGGCTCTATTCGACCGAAAACTTCGATTTCGACCGTCCCGAGAAGTTCGACCTGACGGAACTGACGACCTCGATCCGCGACGCGGTCAACGCCCGCTTCGGCATGGAACTGTTGCACGAGCTTCTCGTCGAACAGTTCGACTACATCGCCAAGAAGGATGCGCGCAGCGGCAATGCCGGAGGCGGCAAGTCCACCGGCGAGACCGTCAAGATCGGCAGCGTCGGCCACTGATGTACTCAACGATCGAACGCGTCAGCCCCTCGGCTCGTTGATGTGAGGCGACCCCCTCGGCTCGGAGGCGGCGCCGGCACCGCAGCGATTGCCGAGCACCTGTGCATCGGTTCGGCCGGCGGAGGCGTCGACGTCGACGTCCGACGATGTCAATCCGGCAAGGCGTAGTAGCGCCCGGTGAGCCGGCGGATCTCGGCCCGCGTCGGCTGGATCTCGCCGCCGACGAAACGCACGCCGATCTCGCGGCCCGCCTGCCAGACGATCACCACCGGCGACAGCCGCATCTCGACTTCGTCGAGGACGAAGAAGCGCGGCGGGAGAGGCCGGTCGGAACCACGGCGGATGCGCGCGCCGCTCCTCGAACGGTCGTAGAGCATGCCATCGTCCAGGAACCTGCGGGACAGGCCCGCAAGCTTCACCGGCCGCAGCCTCGTGCGCCGCCGCGCCTCGAGGCGGCCGTCCTCACCGGGTTGTCGGTCGCAAAGCCCCTGCATGGGGACACCTTAGGCGCGATCTCTTCAACAAACCCTGAACCGCGACAAGATCAGCCTCGTTGACTTGCGGCCTTCGTCCGAACCCATCGAGAAAAGATTAACCCGGGCCTGCGATGTTTGGAGACGTCGAGGCCGCATGATGCCGCTTCGCCCTGTCCCCACCCATCGAGGTCGTCATCATGAGTCAAAGCGCGTCCGTTTCGGCTGCCCAAAAGCTGAAGGCCGCCAATCAGTCCGACCGGGTCGTCAAGGCGCTGTCGCTGTGCCTCTTCGTCCTGTCGACGGGCTTCTTTTCGGCGGTGACGGCGATCTCCTACATGTATCCGGGCTATTTCGACCGGCTTTTGATGGAGCGGATGGCGAAAGTCGAAATCGATCCGATCGCCGTCGGCTCGACGTCGAAGCCGGAGGATGACGGAGAAGCTTCGAACGTCGCGGCCTTGCCGGTGCCGGTGCAAGTTCGGCCGTGGACGTTGAAGCCGCAGGATTTCTCGATCGTGATGGTCTTCGGCGACGAGGCGCATCTCGCCTCGCCGGGTGAGCTCTGGCACGTCGGAGTGGGCTCGACGGTGCCCGGCCTCGGCAGGATCCTTGCCATCGAAGCAAGCAAGGACGGAGGCACCGTCAAGGCGGAAAATGCGACATTGAAGGGCGTGCCGCAGTAATACGTCGGAGCGAATGGAGCGGCCTGTCGGTCGCTCCACGCTCAAAAGAGGCTCAAGCGCCGCTCGGCCCAACCGGCTTTCCCATCGAGCGATGCCTTCACGCGCAGGCCGGTTTGATTTTGGCCCGGCGGACCGGAGCGGATGGCGGTCGCTTCCCGATCCGGTTTCCGTCGAGCGGAGGGGGCGCCGTCGACTTCGAAAAAGTCAGGCGTCCCGTCTGGCGATCCAGTCGTGGTCGGGATGGTTCTTGAAGCGCCATTTGCGCAAGGGGCCGGCCATGACGTTGAGATAATACATCTCGTAGCCGTATGGCGCGGCGCAGGGGTGATGCCCCTTCGGCACCAGCACCACGTCGTGGTTGGAGACGCTGAGGGTCTCGTCGAGCGTGCCGTCCTCGGTGAACACCCGCTGGTGTCCGTAACCCTGCGCCGGGTTCAGCCGGTGGTAATAGGTCTCTTCCAGATAGGTCATGTCCGGGAAGGCGTTCTCGTCGTGCCGGTGGGGCGGATAGGACGACCAGTGGCCGGCGGGGGTGAACACCTCCGTGACGAGGAGGGAGTCGGCGACGTCGCGTTCCTCCATGGCGATGGCGTTGATGTGGCGCAGATTGGTTCCCTTGCCCCGGTCGGCGAGCGAGATCCCATCCGGGCCGATCCGTGCCGCCTTATGGCCGCCGGAGCCCGGCGCGGTGCAGACGGCCAATGTGCAGGCCGTCGTCGCGGTGGCGGACCATTCGCTGGCGTTCGGCACGTAGAGGCAGTGGGGCGGCGTCTTCTCGAAGACGTCCATCCGCTCGCCCATCTCGCCGAAGTCTTCGCCGCTCGCCGAGAGCTTCGCCTTACCTTCGACAAGAACGAGAATGGCCTCGCGGTCGCCGGTCGCCTCGCCGGCGGTGTCGCCGGGGGCGAGACGGTAGAGGGAGAAGCCGACATAGGCCCAGTCCGGCGACAGCGGGGACTTTGCGTTGTCCGGCGTGATGGCGTGGACCTTGCCGGTGGTGCCGGCCGGCTTGCGCAACAGATCGCTCATCGCGGCGCTCCTTTCGTCATTGATCGTCTTCCTGAAGGAGCCGCATGGTCGCCATGCCGGTTATCCGCTCGGTGCCGCTTCCCCGGCTCGGTCAGGACGCTTCGGAAAGCCCGGCCTCTTTCGCCAGAGCCTTCAGCGTCTTCAGGCCGAGCGACTGATACTTCATCGGATTTCTGACCGCCGGGTCCTGTTCGGCCTCGATGACGATCCAGCCGGAATAGCCGTTCTCGGCGAGGATCTTCAGGCACGAGCCGAAATCGACGCCGCCCTCTTCGTCGCCCGGCACGGTGAACACACCGCGGCGGACGCCCTCCAGGAATGACAGGCCATCGCGCCGAACCTCGGCCATCACCTCGGGGCGGACGTTCTTGGCGTGGAAATGCGACACGCGGGAGATATGCTTGGCGAGATAGGGCGCCGGATCGACGCCGTTGCCGCCGAAATAGAAGTGTCCGGCGTCGAAGAGCAGCCGCGTCGCCAGGCCGGTGTTGGCCATGAACAGGTCGAGCTCGGCGGGGGTCTCGACCACCGTTCCCATGTGGTGGTGATAGACCAGCGGCACGCCCTCGGCCTCGCAGTGCTTCGCGACGGCCTCGACCTTCGCGCCGAATTCGGCCCAGCGCTCCTTCGGCAGAACGGGGGAGGCCGCAAGGCTCGCCGCATCGTTGCCGTGGATGGCATTGGAAGTCTCGCAGGCGATGCAGACCGTGCAGCCCATCGCCTTCAGCCGGTCGAGATGCGGCTGGATCAGCGCGATCTCCGCCTCGGCCGTCTGGGTGAGGAGGTTCAGCGAATACCAGGCGGAGACGAAGGCGAGGCCGTGGGGCTCCAGCGCGGCCTTCAGCGCGGCAGGATCCCACGGCATCTTGTGGCCGTTCTCGATGCCGTCGAAGCCGATTGCGCCGGCCTCGGAGAGGCAGGTTTCGAGGGGAATGTCGGCGCCGAGGGATTGGTCGTCGTCGTTGGACCAGGCGATGGGGTTGGTGCCGAAGCGGATCATTGGGGGCGTCCTGTCGGGGGAGAGTTGGAATGCGTCGGGTTATGCGGAGGATGGGATAGCGTCGTCTTATGCGCCGCGCCGTACCCCCCTCTGCCTGCCGGATCTCCCCCTCAAGGGGGGAGATCGATCGTTCTGAGAAGGCCAAGCCGCGTGATCTCCCCCCTCGAGGGGGAGATGCCCGGCAGGGCAGAGGGGGGCGCGAAGGGCGCGGCCTTTCCATGCCAGCCGAGGCATAGCACCGATCCATCCTCACCCCCCGGCGCGAATCTTCAGCTGCGCCTCGTAAGCCGCCCGCGCCTCCATCACCTCGTCCCGCGAAGAAACCTCCGGCACCGCGACGTCCCACCAGTGTCCGCCCGGCTCGCTCGACGGATACGGGTCGGTATCGATCACCACCACGAACGGCCCGGCCGCCTGCTTCGCGCGTTCCAGCGCCGCTTCCAGCTCGGCGATCGAAGCGACGTGGACGGCCGCGGCCCCCATCGAGGCGGCATGGGCGGCGAAGTCGATATTCGACCTGTTCGCATGTTCGGTGTGGTCGAGGAGGTTGTTGAACTCCTCGCCGCCGGCCGACATCTGCAGCCGGTTGATGCAGCCGAAGCCGCGATTGTCGGTGAGGACGAGGGTGATCTTCAGCCCAAGCATCACGGCGGTGGCGAGTTCGGAATTGGCCATCATATAGCTGCCGTCGCCGATCATGCAGACGACGTCGCGATCCGGCTCGGCCATCTTGATGCCGATGGCGCCGGCGATCTCGTAGCCCATGCAGGAAAAGCCGTATTCCATGTGATAGGCGCCGGGGCGGGGCGCCTTCCACAGCTTGTGGAGTTCGCCCGGCATGGTGCCCGCCGCGCACATCACAACCGTATCCGGCCCGCTCGCCCGCTGCACCGCGCCGATCACCTGCTGGTCGGTCGGCAGCTCGTTGCCTTCGGGCGCAGCGGTCAGCGGGTCGACGGCGGCGAACCAGTCGGCCTTCAGGGCCGGGCTCGGCCCGGCGAAACGCGTCTCGTTGAGCGCCTCGGAGAGCATTTCGAGCCCGACCTGCGCGTCGCAGCACAGAGGCTCGGCGCCGTGCTTCATCGCGTCATAGGCGGCGACGTTGAGCGAGACGAGCTTTCGCGCGGGGTTCCGGAAGAGGTTCCACGAACCGGTGGTGAAGTCCTGGAAGCGCGTGCCGACACCGAGGACGAGATCGGCCTCCGCGCAGGTGACGTTGGCCGAGGACGAGCCGGTGACGCCGACTGGGCCGAGGTTCATCGGATGATCCCACGCGAGCGCCGACTTGCCGGCCTGGCTTTCGACCACGGGGATCTGGTGGGTCTCGGCGAAGGCCTGCAGCGCGTCCGTCGCGCCGGAAAAATGGACGCCGCCGCCGGCGACGATCACCGGCTTTTCCGCCGCCCTCAGGAGGTTGACCACGGCGGCGAGTTCGACCGGGTCCGGATAGGGGCGGCGGATGCGCCAGACCTTCGGCTCGAAGAAGCTCTCCGGAAAGTCATAGGCCTCGGCCTGCACGTCCTGGCAGAAGGCAAGGCACACCGGGCCGCACTCGGCCGGATCGGTCATGGTGCGGAAGGCGCGGGGGAGGGCCGTCAGAAGCTGTTCCGGCCGCATGATGCGGTCGAAATAACGGCTCACCGGCCTGAAGCAGTCGTTGACCGAGATGGTGCCGTCGGAAAAATCCTCGACCTGCTGGAGGACGGGATCCGGCCCGCGATTGGCGAAGACGTCGCCGGGGATCAAGAGCAGCGGCAGGCGGTTGACATGGGCGAGCGCCGCCGCCGTCACCATGTTGGTCGCGCCGGGGCCGATCGAGGATGTGACGGCCATCGCCCGGCGCCGGCCGCTCTGCTTGGCATAGGCGATGGCGGCGTGGCACATCGTCTGTTCGTTGTGGCCGCGAAAGGTGGTGATCATCTCCCGTTCGGCGTAGAGCGCCTCGCCGATGCCGGCGACGTTGCCATGGCCGAAGATCGCCCAGACGCCGGCGAGGAAGGGCTCGCCGTCCTCGGTCATCTGGACGGCGAGGTATTTCATCATCGCCTGGGCGGCGGTCAGCCTGATCGTCGTCATCGCGTCGTCTCCTCGTCCGTCTCCTGTCCGGCGGCGCGGGCCGCGTCCCAGAGCGCACAGAGCCGGCTGTATTTCGCCGCCATCATCGCCGTCGCGTCGTCCGCCGACAGCGTGCCTGCGAGATAGGCCCTCGCCGCCTCGCCGAAAATCGTCCGGCCGACGGCGAACCCCTTCACCAGGCCGAAACGCGCAGCCGCCGCAAAGCTTTCCTTCAGCGCGTCTTCCGAAGCATCCAGGCCGAGCATCACGATGCCGCGGACATGCGGATCATTCTCGGCGATGGCAGCACAGGCGTTCTCCCACGCGGTCTCGCTCGCCATCGGCTCCAGCTTCCACCAGTCGGGATAGATGCCGAGGTCGTAGAATCTGCGGATCACTTCCGCCGTCGTGTCGTCGTCGACGGGGCCAGCCTTGGACGGGATCACCTCCAGCAGGAATTCCAGCCGGTTGCGGCGGCAGGCATCGAACAGCCGCGCGATGCTCGCCTCCTGCTCGGCCCACATCTCCGGCGCGTCTTCCGGATGGCAGAAGCACAGGCATTTGACCACATGCTCGGCCGGCCATTCGGCCAGCCCGCCGCAATCGGTGCCGATCTCGGGCTCGAACATCAGAGGCCGCGAGCCCGGCCATTCGACGGGACGGCCGATCCAAAGGCCGCGTCCTGCCGCCCGGTAGAGCGCCTGGCGCCCCAGCCGCCCGTCGCAGAGGAGGCCGTAGCCGGGCCGCCCGTTCTGCACCTCGAGCACGGCGTCGAGGCAAAGCTGCTTGAAGGCGCCGATCTTGTCCGGTGTGGCGCCGGGCAGGTCCTCCAGCTGCATGCGGTGGTCGAAGGCGAAAACCCGCATCGTCGAAAAATCGCCCTTGCGGTTGGTCGACCAGTGGATCTGTTCGAGTTCGGCGTCCTTGCGCAGCGCCTTGTCGACGACCCCGCGCTTCAGGAAGAATTCGAGCTCGGCGAGCGAGGGATAGGCCGGCGTGCAGCCATGGCGCGAGACGGCGAAGGCGCCGCAGGCATTGGCGTATTCCAGCGAGCGGGGCCAGGCCTCGCCGTCGAGCCAGCCTTTCAGAAGCCCCGCCATGAAGCCGTCGCCGGCGCCGAGAACGTTGAACACCTCGATGGGAAAGCCCGGCCCGGCCTCACCGTCGTCGAGACTTGCCGGGACGGCGCCGGTGAAGGCGACCGCGCCCGCCGCGCCGCGCTTGCAGACGAGGGTGGCGGAGGAGACGGCGCGCACTGCCCTCAGGGCGGCGATCGTGTCCGTTGTGCCGCCCGCGATGTGGAATTCCTCTTCCGTGCCGACGATGAGGTCGAACAGGTGCAGCGTCGACTGCAGCTTGGCAGTCACCTTCTCCGAGGCGATGAAGCGCTCCTCGCCGGCGCCGTGGCCGGCAAGGCCCCAGAGGTTGGGGCGGTAGTCGATGTCGAGGGCGGTGCGGGCGCCGTGCTTCCGGGCCAGATCCAGCGCCTTGAGCACGGCGGCCTCGGTTCGGGGATGGCTGAGATGGGTGCCGGTGGCGACCACGGCCCGAGCCCGGGCGATGAAGCCTTCGTCGATGTCGGCTTCGCAGAGCGCCATGTCGGCGCAGTTCTCGCGGTAGAAGATCAGCGGAAACTGGCTGTCGCCCCGGATGCCGAGGATGACGAGGGCGGTCAGCCGGTCCTTGTCGGTGACGACGCCGGTCGTATCGACGCCCTCGCGCTGCAGCTCCTCGATCATGAAGCGGCCCATGTGTTCGTCGCCGACGCGGGTGATCAGCGCCGATTTGAGGCCGAGCCGCGCGGTGCCCGTCGCCATGTTGGTGGGCGAGCCGCCGACATATTTGTCGAAGGACCGCATGTCCTCCAGCCGCCCGCCGACCTGCCCGCCATAGAGATCGACGGAGGAGCGGCCGATGGTGATGAGGTCGAGATCCTTCTCCATCACACCGTCCCGCCGAGCGAGCCTTCCAGCGCCGCCATTTCCTGGCCGCCGGCCATCAGGTCCTGCAGCTCGTTGCCGGTGATGTCGCCGCGCCTGGCCGTGCCCAGCGTCTTGCCGCGGTTGAGCACGGTGAAGCGGTCGCCGACCGCCATGGCATGGCGAACGTTGTGGGTGATGAAGACGACGCCGACGCCCTGCTTGCGCACCCGGTCGATGGTGGCGAGCACGTTGGAGGTCTGGCGCACGCCGAGGGCCGAGGTCGGCTCGTCGAGGATGAGAACCTTCGCCCCGAAATAGACGGCCCGGGCGATGGCGACCGTCTGGCGCTCGCCGCCAGACAGGGTGCCGACGGCCTGGTCGGGCGAGCGCAGCTTGATGCCCATCTCCCGCATCGCCTCCATCGTCGCCGCATTCGCCTTGTCGATGTCCATGCGCTTGAACAGCCATTTCCCCTTGGTCGGTTCCCGTCCCATGAAGAAATTACGGGTCACCGACATCAGCGGGATCATCGCGAGATCCTGGAAGACGGTCGCGATGCCGGCCTCCATGGCGTCGCGCGGGCTGGAGAAGTCCATCGGCTTGCCGTTCAGAAAGATCTCCCCCTTCGTCGGCTTGTGGACGCCGGACATGGTCTTGATGAAGGTCGACTTGCCGGCGCCGTTGTCGCCGAGCAGGCAATGGCATTCGCCGGCCAGCACGTCGAAGCTGACGCCGGCGAGCGCGATGATGTTGCCGAAGTGCTTTTCGATGTCGCGCATCTGGACGATCGGCTGGGCGTCGGTCTTCGGCGCGCCGTGGTGGAAGGTGGTGTCGCCGGCCATGTCAGCGCTCTCCCGTCACGCGTTTGCGGATGAAGTTGTTGAACAGGACGGCGGCGAGCAGCATGGCGCCGAGGAACACCTGGAACCAGTCCTGGTCGATGGTGGTGTAGGTCAGGCCGATGGTGACCATGCCGAAGATGATCGCGCCGAAGAAGGCGCCGATCGCCGAGCCGTAGCCGCCGGTGAGGAGGCAGCCGCCGATGACCGCAGCGATGATCGCCTCGAATTCCTTCATGAAGCCGCGCCGCGCATCGGTCGAGCCGGCGTCGATGACGGTGATGATGGCGACCAGCGTCGCGCAGCAGGCGGTCAGGACGAAGAGCGAGATCTTCACCCGGCGGACGGGGACGCCGGAATTCGACGCGGCGTTCTCGTCGCCGCCCGATGCGAAGATCCAGTTGCCCTGGGGCGTGCGCAAAAGGACGTAGGTGGCGATCAGCGCGAAGGCGACGAACCAGAGAATCTCGACGGGGATGCCCGGCACCTTGGGCATGCCACTGGAAAACCGGTCGATCATTTCCTGTTTCGCCAGCCAGGCGAACAGGCCGGTGAAGGCGTCGCCGGAAAAGACCGGCGTCAGGAAATCGTTCTCCACCGCGTCGCGGACGCCGCGCAGCTGGGTGGAGCCGCCGGTGGCGATCTTCAGGCCGACCAGCGAGGCGCCGCGCAGGATGAACAAGAAGGCGAGGGTGACGATGAAGGAGGGCAGCCCGGTCTTCAGGACGATCGTGCCGTTGAGGGCGCCGAGAGCGGCGGCGATGGCGAAGGTCGCGGGGATGGCGATGACCAGCGGCATGCCGAAAGTGACGACGAAGGCGCCGAAGATCAGCCCGGAAAAGGCCACCATGGAGCCGATCGACAGGTCGAACTCGCCGCCGATCATCAGCATCGCCGCGCCGATGGCGAGGATGCCGAGCTGGGCCGCCGGGGTCATGAAGTTCATCACGCCGGAGAGCGTGAACATCGTGTCCGAGGCGGTGAACAGGAAGAAGATCGTCACGGCGACGACGCCGGCGAGCGCACCGAGCTCCGGCCGCTTCATCAGCTTTGTGGCAAAGCCTTCCTGCTTCAGCCGCTCGTCCTGAACGGCTTCCGAGACGTCGGCCATCGTTTTCGTATCCTCGACAAGTGTCTTGAGCACGGAGAAGGTCGCGGCGCGGCTGACACCGCGACCCTTCAGAGAGTGACCCCGGTGGGGATCAGGCTCAGCGAATGCCCTTGGACGAAAGCTCGATGACCTGGGACGCCTTGTCCTCGGTGACGAGGTTCGGGCCCGAGGGCACGTTGCCGCCCGGCATCAGGCCGTATTTCGCGTTGAGCGCCAGGAAGGCGACGGGCAGATAGCCCTGCAGGAACTGCTGCTGGTCGATGGCGAAGGCCGCCTTGCCATCGGCGACGTCCTTGAGGAAGCCGGCAGAGAGATCGAAGGAAGCGACCTTCACCGTGTCGCCGCGGCCGACAGCCTGAACGGCCTCGACCGCCGGTTCGCCGACGGTGGCCGCGCCGAGGCCGAGGATGGTGTCGACGTCCTGGTTGGCTTCGAGCGCCGCCTGCACCTTCGACTTCACCTCGGTCGGATCGTTCGAGGTCGGCACGACTTCGACGTTGCCGCCGAAGCCTTCCTCGAAGCCGGCGCAGCGCTGGTCGAGCGAGACGTTGCCGACCTCCTGGTTGACGCAGAGCGCGGTCTTGCCGCCCATTTCCTTGAGCTTCTCGCCCGCCGTCTTGCCGGCGGTGAACTCGTCCTGACCGACATGCAGGAGGGCGCCGAGCTTCTTGGAGACGTCGGAGCCCGAATTCATCGAGATCACCGGAATGCCCGCCTGAACGGCGCGCTCGATCGACGGGCCGAGAGCGTCGGCATCGGGAATCGAGACGACGAGGCCATCCGGCTCCTGATTGACCGCAGCGTCAATGAGCTGGCCCATCTGCACCATGTCGAAGGTCTCGGGCGCCCGGTAGTCGACGGTGGCGCCGGTGTTCTTCGCGGCCTCTTCGACGCCGTTCTTGACCACCGACCAGAACGGATCGTTGGCTTGGCCGTGGGTGACGACGATGATCTGCTGGGCCATGGCCGGCCCGGCGATGGCGAGCGCCACGGCGGCGCCGGCGAGCGTCTTCAGAAGTGTCATGTTGGTTTTTCCTCCCGCTGTCGAATGGATGGCCTGCGCGGCCGCGGCTGTCTGCGGCGGCCGAACCTCTCCCTCTTCCAGACCGCCCTCCCGGCGATCGTTTGGAAGATTTATTCCATTTTTGACCCGTTGGAGCGGATTGTCAATCGATCTTTGCGCATGCCGCCGACGGCGACCGCCAGCGAGGTCGCGAGCGTCATTGCCGCCGTCGGCACCCGGAAGGCGCCGACATCGACTTCGCGGGCGATCAGCAGCACCTTCGCGGCTTCCCGCAAGGGGCAGTCGGCGGTGTCGCTGAGGGCGACGACGGGGATGCCGCGCTCGGCCGTTCGGGCGGCAAGCTGCAGCGTTTCCTGGGAAAACGGGGTGAAGCTGACGGCAAAGAGTGCGTCGCCCGGCCGGATCGCGTGGTCGCTTTCGATCTGCCCGGAGGTGCGGTGAATGACCGTCGGCACCTCCATCTTGTCCAGCATGTAGCCCATGTAGCTGACGATGGCGAAGGCTCGGCGCAGGCCGACGAGGTGGATCGTCCCGGCCGCGGCAAGCAGCCGGCAAGCCGCGCCGAGTTTCTCGCTGGCGAGCCCATTCATCAGGGATACCAGCGACTTGTGGCCGGCCTCGGCAAAGCTCGCGGCGAGCCCTTCCGGGTCCTCTTCGCCGCGCTCCCTCAGCTGCGAGAGGCGCTCGGCATAGTCGGGGCGAAGCTCCCGGTATTCGGCCCGAAACAGCGCCTGCATCTCGGAGAAGCCGGAAAAGCCCAGCGCCTGGCAGAAGCGCATGAAGGCTGAGGGCTGCACGCCGGCGCCGGCCGACAGATCGGCGACCGTCGAGACCGCGACGAGGTGAATGTTGTGGCGCAGATAGTCGGCGCATTGGCCGAGCCGCTTCGGCAGCGTGGCGCCGAGCCCGTCGAGCCGGTCGAGCAGTTCGGAGACACTCGCCGGTGCCTGATCCTGATCGCTGGGGGAACCATCCATCGAATCTCTCCCGTCTTGACAGAGGCACTATACAGGCGCATCCCGTTGATGGAATAGATATTCCAAATCGGCGAGCCAAGTCTGGGAGGACATATGGCGATCGGTCTCGGTCTCATCGGCACCGGCTTCATGGGCAAGGCCCATGCGCTGGCCTATCGCGCCGCCGGCGCGGTCTTCGGCGATCTGCCGGAGGTGCGGCTGGCGCTGCTCTGCGACACGCCTTCGGACAAGGCGAAGGCGATGGCCCGCCAGTTCGGCTTTCAGTGCGCGACGGGCGACTGGCGCGCGCTGGTGACGAGCCCCGACGTCGACATCGTCTCGATCACCACGCCGAACGGGCTGCACAGGGAGATGGCGCTCGCCGCGATCGCCGCCGGCAAGCACGTCCATTGCGAAAAGCCGATGGCGCTGACGCTGGAAGACGCATCGGAAATGGAGGCGGCGGCCCGCGAGGCGGGCGTTTCGACCATCGTCGGCTACAACTACATCCACAACCCGGCCTTCGCCCATGCCCGGCGCCTGATCGCGGGCGGCGTCATCGGCCGGCCGGTGCATTTCCGCGGCATCGTCGACGAGGACTATCAGGCCGATCCCGAGCTTGCCTGGACGTGGCGGGCGAAGCGTGCGGATGCCGGCCTCGGCACGCTGGGCGATCTCGGCTGCCACCTCGTCTCGATGGCCTGCGGCCTGATGGGGCCGGTGGAGAGCCTTCTCGCCGACACCCAGATCATCCACGAGACCCGGCCCCTCGCCGATGGCTCCGGCCGGGGCACCGTCGAGAACGAGGACGCGGCCTCGGCGATCCTGCGCTTTGCCAGCGGCGCGCAGGGAACGCTCGTCACCTCGCGCTCGGCCTGGGGCCGCAAGAACCGGCTCGACTTCGAAGTTCACGGGACGAAGGGCATGATCGGCTTTTCCCAGGAGCGGATGAACGAGCTCCAGCTCTTCGTCGACGAGGGCGAGCGCTCCCGGCAGGGTTTTCGCACCATCCTCACCGGCCCCGAGCACCCGCCCTATGGCGCCTTCTGTCCGGCGGCCGGGCATCAACTGGGGTTTGGTGACCTGAAGACCATCGAGGTCGCCAGCTTCCTGCGCGCCATCGCCGACGGCCAGCCGGCGCATCCCGATTTTTCGGCGGCCCTCGGCTTCGAGGCCGTTATCCACGCCATCGACGTCTCCGCCCGCGAGGGCCGGCGCGTCCAGCTCTGACACGCTTCGATCGTCCGCCCCGCCGGACAGGGAGGAAATCCATGAAAGTCGCACTCTTCGGCGCCGGCCGCATCGGCAAGGTCCACGCCGCCTCGATCCGGGCCGACACGCGCTCCGAACTCGTCGCCGTCACCGACGTCGTCGCCGCCGCGGCGGAAAGCCTTGCGGCGGAACACGGCATCGCCGTCCGCTCGCCCGAGGACATCCTCGCCGATCCCGAAATCGACGCCATGCTGATCGCCTCTTCGACCAATACCCATGCCGACCTGATCGAGAAGGGCGTTGCCGCCGGCAAGGCGATCTTCTGCGAGAAGCCGATCGACCTGTCGCTGGAGCGGGCGCTGAGGGTTCGGGAAATTGCGGCGGCTTCGACGAAACCGGTGATGATGGGCTTCAACCGCCGCTTCGATCCGAACTTCGCCGCCATCAAGATGGCCTTCGATGCTGGCGAGGTCGGCAAGGGCGAGATGCTGGCGGTCACATCCTATGATCCCGCCCCGCCGCCCGTCGCCTATGTCAAGGTCTCGGGCGGGCTCTACCGCGACATGATGATCCACGACTTCGACATGTGCGCCTTTCTCTTCGGGCTGCCGGAAAGCGTCATGGCGCACGGTTCGTCCCTGGTCGATCCGGCGATCGGCGAGGCCGGCGATGTCGACACGGCCGTCGTCGTTCTGACCTATGCGGACGGCCGGCTCGCCACCATCCGCAACTCCCGCCGGGCCGCCTTCGGCTACGACCAGCGGGTGGAGCTGCTCGGTTCGGACGGCATGTTGGAGGCGCGCAACGAGATCGAGAACACGGTGGTGAAGTCGACCGCCGCCGGCGTCTCCTCGGCCAAGCCGATGTTCTTCTTCCTCGAACGCTACATGCGCGCCTATCAGATCGAATGGGCCGCATTCGTCGATGCAGTAGAGGGTGGCAAGCCTGTCCCGGCCTCCGTCGAAGACGGCGTCAATGCGCTCGCCCTGGCGGAGGCGGCGAACCGTTCGTTGAAGGAGGGGCGGCCGGTTGCCGTCGCCGACGTCCTGCCGGGGGCCTGACCCGTGGCCTTCACCCTCGCCGCCTGTGCCGAGATGTTGTGGCGCGACCGCCCGATGGAATGGCGGGTGAAGCGCCTGACCGAACTCGGCTTTCAGGTCGGGCTGTGGAACTGGCCGGACCACGACCTCGCCATGCTGGAGCGCTCCGGCGCGACGTTTTCGATCATGAACGGTTATCTCTCCGGTCGCCTCGCCGACGAGGAGGGCGCCGCCGAGCTTCTACGCACGGCGCGGCAGACCGCCGATGTCGGACTGCGCTTGGGCGTTCAGCGGCTGAACCTCCACGGCACCGGGCTCGGCGAGGGCGGCCTGCCGGTGATACCGTGCAAGACCGTCACCGGCGCCATGTGGCTGAAAGCCCGCGACACCCTGGAGCGGATCGCCGATCTCGCAGAGGAGAAGGGCGTCGTCTTCACGCTGGAAAACCTCAACACCGCCGTCGATCATCCTGGCGTCCCCTTCGCCAGGGCGGAGGATACGCTGGCGCTCGTCTCGGCGGTGAACCGGCCGGGGCTGCGGCTCAATCTCGACCTTTATCACGCCCAGATTGGCGAGGGGAATTTGGTCGAACTCTGCCACAGGGCCCTGCCCTGGATCGGCGAGATCCAGGTCGCCGACGTCCCCGGCCGCTGCGAGCCGGGGACGGGCGAAATCGCCTATGCCGGTATCGCGCGGGCGCTCGTTATGATGGGCTATGAGGGTCCTGTCGGCATGGAGGCGTTTGCTGCCGAGTATCCGGAAGACGCGCTGGAAGCTTTTCGCCGAGCCTTCACCGAAGCTTGGCAGTGATCGAAGCGCGGCTTCGATCACTGCCGGCCGAAGCCGCCATCCTCTTCGGGTTTGACCGCGCAACAATTCCCCTCTACCCCATGGCGATCAAACGACGGTGCCCCTCCCGAAGGGGCTGAAAGCGATTCCGGTGCGGCCGACCCAAGCAGGGGGCCAAGACGGAGCTGTCGGAACGATCCGCCGATCCCCGACAAAGGGGTTCGCGGCTCCTCCGGCGTCGTCAACGGACTAGGAGGGACGATCATGAAAGCCTTGATGCTGTGCGGCCATGGCAGCCGCGACCAGGGCGCGGTGCGCGAATTCGCCGGGCTGGCCGAGAAGCTGAAGGCCCGGCTGCCGGACTGGAACACCGACTACGGCTATCTGGAATTCGCCAAGCCGATCATCCGCGACGGGCTCGACCGGCTGCGGGGCGAGGGCGCGCGCGACATCATGGCGCTGCCGGGCATGTTGTTTGCCGCCGGCCATGCCAAGAACGACATCCCCTCGGTGCTCAACACCTATGCCGCCGAGAACGGCGTCACCATCCATTACGGCCGCGAACTCGGCATCGACCTGAAGATGCTGCGCGCCGCCGGCGAGCGCATCAAGGAATGTCTGAGGGCCGACGGCTGGCAGGACGGCGAGCCGCTGCACGACACGATGCTGGTCGTCGTCGGCAGAGGCGCTTCCGACCCCGACGCGAACTCCAATGTGTCCAAGGTCATGCGGATGCTGTGGGAAGGCTTCGGCTTCGGCTGGGGCGAGACCTGCTACTCCGGCGTCACCTTTCCTCTGGTCGGGCCGGGCCTCACCCATGCCGCCAAGCTCGGCTACAAGCGGATCGTCGTCTTTCCCTATTTCCTCTTCACCGGCATCCTGGTGCGGCGGATCTACGACCAGACCGACGGCGTCGCGGCCGCCCATCCGGACATCAAGTTCCTCAAGGCGCCCTATCTCGGCGACCACGAACTGGTGGTCGAGACCTTCGTGGACCGTCTCTACGAGATCCTCGAAGGCACCAACAACATGAACTGCCAGCTCTGCAAGTATCGCGAGCAGGTGCTGGGATTCGAGGCCGAGGTCGGCCTCGCACAGGAGAGCCACCACCACCACGTCGAGGGCATCGGCTCGTCGGCCGATTGCAAGCTGTGCGACACGACCTGCACCGGCGCCTGCCGGGCCGAAGCCATCGGGGGGCACGCCCACCCGGCCCATGACCACGGCCACCACCACGGCGATGATCACGGCCACAGCCACGCTCATGGCCACGAAGACCACGATCATCATCATGGCGAGGCCGGCCATCATCATGCCCATGATCACGGGCATTCGCATGGGCATGGTCAGGCACACGGTCATGACCACCACCACCATCCCTATCCGCATGCCGACCATCCTCTCGGCCCGCGGTCGATGCGCTAGATAGACGAGCGTCGGTGCCGCCGGCGCCAGGAGACGAGACGACCCGATGCCCCTTTTCGACCGCTACGCCATCGTCGACTGGTCGGCCGCCAATACGCCGACCACCGGCAAGGATTCGATCTGGATCGCGCTGGCCGAGCGGGAAGGCGGCGAGGTGCGGATGATCGAGACCTCGAACCCGCCGACCCGCTCGGCCGCGATGGCCCGGCTCAGGCAGTTCTTCCGCGACGCGCTCGCCGAGGACAAGACCGTCTTCGCCGGCTTCGACTTTCCCTTCGGCTATCCGCAGGGGGGAACGGCGGCGATCACCGGCGAGCCGGGCTGGCAGGCGCTCTGGGCCTTTTTTGCCGAGGCGATGCAGGACCGGGACGACAATTTCTCCAACCGCTTCGAGGTCACAGGGCGGCTCAATCGCGAGCGGCTCTCCTTCGCCCCGATGTATTGGGGCCGGCCGATGCATCAGGAGGTGCCGGGGCTGTCCGTCGCCAAGCCCGATCCCTATCCGACGGCTCTGCCAGAAAAGCGCCTCGCCGAGGCGCGGACAGTCAAGGCCCAGCCGGTCTGGAAGCTGAACTTCACCGGCTCGGTCGGCAGTCAGGCGATCACCGGCATCGCCCGGCTGCAACACCTTCGCGCCGACCCGGAATTTGCCGGCAAGATCGCCGTCTGGCCCTTCGAGACCCGGTTCGTCGAGGCCGTTTCGGCGCCGATCGTGCTTGCCGAGATCTATCCCGGGCTCGTCGACATCGAAAAGGGCGAAAAGTCCTGCCTCGACGAGGCGCAGGTCGATACCCTCGCCGAACTCTTTGCCCGGCTCGACGCGGCGGACCGCTTCGCGCCGCTGCTCGACGTGCCGCGCGGCCTTTCGGAGGAGGAACTCGCCGCGGTCGTCTCGGAGGAGGGCTGGATCGTCGGCCTCGACCAGCTCCGGGAGGCCAATCTCGTTCCCGACCGGGCCGGTCTCGACGACCTCGCCAATGGCCCCGCCGAGGACGGCTATCTGCGGGATCCGGCGGCGATCTACGCCGAAAGCTTCCGGATCATCCGCGAGGAGGCCGATCTTTCCACCGTGCCCGAGGAAGCCGAGGCGCTGGCCGTCCGGATGATCCATGCCTGCGGCATGACCGACATCGTCGCCGATCTCGCTGTCTCGGAAGGCGCCATCGCCGCAGGCCAGGCGGCGCTCGACGCCGGCGCGCCGATCCTCTGCGATTCGGAAATGGTCGCCCACGGCATCATCTCCGCCAATCTGAAACAGCAGAACAAGATCGTCTGCCGGCTGACCGACCCGCGCACCCGGCGCATCGCCGAGAAGAACGCCACCACCCGCTCGGCCGCCCAGGTGGATCTCTGGAGCGACGATCTGCTGGAAGGGGCGGTGGTCGCCATCGGCAATGCGCCGACCGCTCTGTTCCGCCTGCTCGAACGCCTGGATGAAGGCGCGCCGCGGCCGGCGCTGATCGTCGGCATGCCCGTCGGCTTCGTCGGCGCCGCCGAATCGAAGGCCGCGCTCCTCGCCGATTCCCGCGGCGTTCCGTTCGTCACCTTGTCCGGCCGCCGCGGCGGCTCGGCGCTGGCGGCCGCGGCCGTCAACGCGCTCGCCATCGGGACGAAGGAGCCATGAGCGATCCTGTCCGCCCCTGGCTTGCCGGCAAAGACCAGACGGGCAGCGACGAGCGGCCTCGCCCGGAGGCTGACCGCCCCTGGCTGACGGTCGTCGGCATCGGCGATGGCGGCCTTTCATCGCTGACCGGCGAGGCGCTCGACGCCATCGACCGGGCCGGGACGATCTTCGGCGGCGAACGGCATCTTGCCATGCTCGGCGAGACTCGGGCCGAGACGATCCTGTGGGACAAGCCTTTCACCGCCGCGCTCGACCGGCTGCGCGCGCGCGCCGGCACGCCGACCGTCGTGCTCGCCACCGGCGATCCCATGTGGTTCGGTGTCGGGGCGACGCTCGCGCGCCATGTCGGGCCTGGCGAGATGCGGGTGCTGCCGGCGCCGTCGGCCTTCTCGCTTGCCGCCGCCAAGCTCGGCTGGCCGATCCAGATGACCGCCTGCCTCACCGTCCACGGCCGGCCAGTCGATCAGCTGTCGCGGCACCTCTTTCCGGCCGAGCGGCTGCTGATCCTCTCCGAGAACGCCGGCTCCCCCCGCGAGATCGCCCGGCTTCTCACCAGCCGCGGCTTCGGCCAGAGCCGGCTGGTGGTGCTCGAACATCTCGGCGGCGAGCGCGAGACCATCCGCGAGACCCTGGCGGCCGGCTACGACATTGAGGACGGGGCCGACCTTAATCTCGTCGCCGTCGAATGCGTCGCCGGGCGGGCCGCGACGCCGCGTCCGATCGTCGCCGGCCTGCCGGACGACGCCTTCGTCCACGACGGCAAGATGACCAAGCGCACGCTCAGGGCCCTGGCGATCGCCGCGCTCGAGCCGATGCCGGGCGCGCTTCTGTGGGACGTCGGCGCCGGCGCCGGCTCGATCGCCGTCGAATGGCTGCGGGCCGCGCCGCGCGCCCGGGCCGTCGCCATCGAGCCGAAGCCCGAGCGTTGCGCGATGATCGCCGAAAACGCCGCGACGCTCGGCGTGCCGGAACTTCTGCTCGTCGAGGGGCAGGCGCCTGAGGCCTATGCCGGGCTCGAGGTCCCCGACGCGATTTTCATCGGCGGCGGCTTGTCGGATGGCGTCTTCGAGGAGGCGTGGAACGCGCTGAAGCCGGGCGGACGCATGGTCGCCCATGCGGTGACGCTGGAATCGGAGGCGATCCTGATCGACCTTCACGGCCGGCTCGGCGGCGAGCTGATGCGCATCGCCATCGACCGGGCCGAAACGGTCGGGCCGTTCCGCGGCTTCAAGCCGGCGATGCCCGTTGTCCATTGGCACCTGTCGAAACCCCATCCGAGGCCCCAGGCGAGCCCGGGACAGGCCGGATGAGCGGCACTCTCTACGGCCTCGGCGTCGGCCCGGGTGATCCGGAGCTGTTGACGCTGAAGGCGCTGCGGATCCTGAAGGCCTCTCCGGTCGTCGCCTATCCGGCGCCCGACCACGGCACGAGCTTCGCCCGCGCCATCGTCGCCGGCTTCCTCACCGGGGACCAGGACGAGATCCCGATCGTCGTGCCGATGCGCGTCGAGCGCTTTCCGGCGACCGAGGTCTACGACCGGGCGGCCGAGGCGATCGCTGCAAGGCTCGATCGGGACGAGGACGTCGCCGTCCTCTGCGAGGGCGATCCGTTCTTCTACGGCTCCTTCATGTATCTGTTCGAGCGTCTCGCCGAGCGCCACCCGGTCGAGATCGTCCCCGGCGTCGCATCGCCCATGGCGTCGGCGGCGCGGGCGCTCCGGCCACTGGCGGCGCGCAACGACGTCCTCACCGTTATTCCGGGGCCGCTCGACGACGAAGCCCTCGCCGCGAAGCTGCAGGGCGCCGAGGCCTTCGTCATCATGAAGCTCGGCCGGCATTTCGACCGGGTGCGGTTGCTGATCGAGCGGCTCGGATTCCTGGATCGCGCCGTCTATTGCGAGCGCGTGACGCTTGCCGAGGAACGCGTCCTGCCGCTTGCGGCGGTTTCGGGCGCGGCGCCGTATTTCTCGATGATCCTCGGCTATCGCGGCAACGAGCCGGCGATCGCAGGGCGCTATGCCCGCGATGCGGCCCGGATGCCCTCCTTCCCTTCCTCGAACGCGACAGATCAGGCCTGAACGCCGTGCCGAACGACAGACCCGCCGTCATCCACCTCACCGAGGTCGCGCGGCCGCTTGCCGAGCGGATCGCCGCGGCGATTTCCGGCCAGGCCATCGGGCTGGGGACACGGGCCGGTGCGCCGGGGGCGCCGGAGGAATCGTCCCGAGGTGCGACGCTCGGCGTCGGTGAAGGCCTGCGCCAATTCTTCACCGAGGGCCGCCCGATCGTCGCCATCATGGCGAGCGGCGCGTTGATCCGCATCCTGGCGCCGCTCCTTTCAGACAAATATTCCGAGCCGCCGGTCGTCGCCGTCGCCGAAGATGGCTCGGCCGTCGTGCCGCTCATCGGCGGCCATCACGGCGCCAACGACCTCGCCCGGCAGATCGCCGCGGCGACGGGCGGCCTCGCGGCGGTGACGACGGCGGGGGATGTGAAATTTGGCGTCGCTCTCGATGCGCCGCCGGCGGGCTATGCGCTGGAGAACCCGTCCGACGCCAAGGCCGCCATGGCGGCGCTCGTCGCCGGCGCGGCGGCGCGACTGGATGGTTCGGCACCCTGGCTCGAAGCCTCGGCGATCCCGTTTGTCGCGGACGGCGCATCCGCTGCGGAGACGGTGCGGCTGACGGTCTCGGTGGAGGCCCGGACCCCTGAGCCGAGCGAACTTATCTACCGGCCGAAGACCCTCGTCCTCGGCCTCGGCGCCGAGCGCGGCGCGCCCGCTGACGAGGCGATCGCGCTCGCCGAAAATGTGCTCGCCGAAGCCGGTGTCAGCCCGATTGCGCTCGCCGCCGTCGCCAGCCTCGACGTCAAGGCCGACGAGGCGGCGGTGCATGCGGTCGCGGCACATTTCGGCGTGCCGGCGCGGTTCTTTTCCGCCGCGCTGCTGGAAGAGGAAGCGCCGCGGCTCGAGAACCCCTCCGACGTCGTCTTCGCCGAGGTCGGCTGCCACGGCGTCGCCGAAGGCGCAGCGCTGGCTGGCGTCGGCGCGGCGGGGCGGCTGCGTCTCGCCAAGCGCAAGTCGAGGCGTGTCACGGCCGCTCTGGGCGAGGCGCCCGAACCCGTCGACGCCGAGTCCATCGGCCGGGCGCGGGGCACGCTCTTCGTCGTCGGCATCGGGCCGGGCAGCGAGGCCTGGCGCTCTCCGGAGGTGAACCGCATGGTCGCTGCTTCCACCGATCTCGTCGGCTACTCGCTCTATCTCGATCTCCTTGGCCCGCTGGCCGAGAACAAGACCCGCCACGACTTCGACCTCGGCAAGGAAGAGGCGCGGGTGCGCCACGCCATGGAACTCTCGGGCGAGGGGCGAACCGTCGCCCTCGTCTGCTCCGGCGATGCCGGCATCTACGCCATGGCGACGCTGGTCTTCGAGCTTCTCGACAAGGGCGACGTCACGGATGCCGCCAAGCGCATCGAAATCGTCAATTCGCCCGGCATCTCGGCCCTGCAGGGCGCGGCCGCCCGGGCCGGCGCGCCACTCGGCCACGACTTCTGCACCATTTCGCTGTCGGACTTGCTCACCCCTTGGGAGGACATCCAGCGCCGGGTGAAGGCGGCGGCGGAGGGCGATTTCGTCATCGCCTTCTACAATCCCGTCTCGAAGAAGCGCCGTACCCAGCTCGCCTATGCCCGTGACGTGCTTCTGGAACACCGGCCGGCCGACACGCCGGTGATCCTCGCCACCAATCTCGGCCGCGACGGCGAGAGCGTGCGCATCGTGCCGCTGGAGAAGCTCGTCGTCGACGAGGTCGACATGCTGACGGTGGTGATCGTCGGCTCGTCCAACACCCGCGTCGTCGCGACGGGGGATGGGAAGCGCTGGGCCTATACGCCGCGCGGCTATGCCCGCAAGGACGGGACGGGGATCGTCGGCGGCTATCCCGGCGCGACAGCCTTGAAGTAACCCCTCATCCTGAGGTGCGGAGCCGGTCGCGGACCGGCGGAGCCTCGAAGGAAGAGGGGTGCTTGGTGCGACCTGCGGGGAGTGCGAACTCGGCCAGTGGTGAGGCGGCGACGCGAAGGGCGTCGACGTCGACGAGTACACCGCGTCACGCAAATGCCCTCCGCCCTACGACCGCCCCCGCCACGCATCCTTCACATGCACCGGCCAGCGCCGCGGCAGGACGGCGACGATGTCGAAGCGGATGGACAGCCTTGCATGGTCCTTCTGCTTCGACAGCCAGAGGTCGGCTGCGCCTTCGATCCGTCGCTGGGCGTAGGGGCCGACGGCGTCCATTGCCGCGAGAAGCGTCGGCCGGGCCTTCACCTCGACGATAGCGACGAGATCGCCGCGCCGGGCGACGATGTCGATCTCGCCGAGCTTGGTGCGGTACTGGCGGGCGAGGATCCGGTAGCCCTTCAGCCTCAGCGCCCAGGCGGCGAGCCATTCGCCGCGATGGCCGCGGCCGAGATGGCGGCGTTTGGCCTGGGTTGCCGCTGCTCCCGGTTTCTGCGGAGACCGGCTCATTTTCCCTTCATGTCCAGGGCGCGCTGGTAGAGATCGCGCCGCGGCAGCCCGGTGAGCCTTGCCGCCTCCTGAGCCGCCTTGGCCGGCTTCATCTCGCCGAGCAGCCCGGCGAGGATCTGGTCGGCATCGGCCTCGTCCGCCACTGCATCCGCCGGCGGCGGGGCGATGCAGACGACGATCTCGCCGCGTACTTCGGCCATCTCTGCGAACCGTGCCGCCAGCGCCGGCAGGGCGCCGCGATAGATCGTCTCGTGCATCTTCGTCAGTTCGCGGCAGACGGCGGCGTCCCGCTCGGGAAACGCCTCGGCCATCGCCGCGAGGCTGGCGGCTATCCGGTGCGGCGCCTCGAAGAGGATCAGCGTGCCGGGAATTCGCACGAGCTCGGCCAGCCGCTCGGCCCGGGCCTTTTCCTTCTGGGGCAGGAAGCCGGCGAAGAAGAAGGCGTCGGACGGCAGGCCGGAGGCGACGAGCGCCGTCGTCACCGCCGAGGCGCCGGGGATCGGCACCACCTTGATCCCGGCCTCATGGGCTTGTCCCACCAGCCGGTAGCCGGGATCGGAGACCAGCGGCGTGCCGGCGTCGGAACAGAGCGCCACGGATCCGCCGGCCAGCACCGCCTCGATCAGCGCCGGGCCGGCCTCTTCCGCATTGTGCTCGTGATAGGGCGTCATCCGCCGCTCGATGGCAAAGCGCTGCAAAAGCTTGCCGGTCACCCGCGTGTCCTCGCAAGCGAGGCGGTCTGCCCCGGCGATGATTTCCAGCGCCCGGATGGTGATGTCGGACAGATTGCCGATCGGCGTCGCGACGAGATAGAGCGCCGGCTCCGGCCGGGATGCCGTGCGGGTCTGGCCGAGGAGCGTGAAGGTCGAGGCAGCAGCGGGATGGTCCATGCGCTTGGCTTACACGACGGCCGGGGGATCGTGAACACCGGGCGGCACGGCAGCGGTCGGCGCTTCAACCCAGTCTGCGGGCGGGCGCCTCACCGGATGCCGGAGATGCCAGGGCGCCGCCGATCGCGAGCCGAGGCTTGCGGGGGATCTTCGTACTTAATAATAATAAACGTATTCCGGCCGGCACCCGGCACCGGAGGTTGGTGGGACGCGCTCATCGGCAGACGACGTCGACATGCGGCGCTGCCGGAAGCGGGGGCGGGCGATGCCGCAAAAGTCGGCGCGTTTGGGGAGAGGAGACGGCATGCGGAAGACGGAGATCGGCCGAACCGGTGTCAGGGTCTCGAAGGTCGCGTTCGGATGTGCCAGCATCGGCAATCTCTATCGGGAGACCCCGGACGAGGCCGCGGCGGCCGTGCTGCAGGCGGCGTGGGACGCCGGCATCACCTATTTCGACACGGCGCCGCATTACGGGCGCGGCCTCTCGGAGATGCGGCTCGGGCGGTTCCTCATAGGGCGGACGGGCTATACGCTTTCGACGAAGGTCGGGCGGGTTCTCTCGCCCGCCGCCGCGCCGATCCTTCAGGCAGATGGCTTCATCAACCCGGCGCAGAACGACGTCCGCTACGACTATTCCGGCGACGGAATCGAGGAAAGCCTCGAGCAGAGTTTCGAGCGCCTCGGCGTCACCCACGCCGATATCGTCTATGTCCACGATCTCGGCGAATACACCCATGGCGCGGAGAATGCTCGCCACCAGGAGGCGTTCTTCGCCTCGGGCTACGAGCGGCTGGTGCGGCTGAAGGAGCGCGGGCGGATCGGCGCCTTCGGTCTGGGCGTCAACGAATGCCAAGTGTGCCTCGACGTGATGGACCACGGCCCGATCGACGTCATCCTCCTCGCCGGGCGGCTGACGCTGCTCGACCGTTCGGGGGAGCGCGAGCTGGTGCCGCGTTGCCTCGCCGCGAGGACGAGCCTCGTCCTCGGCGGCGTCTTCAACTCCGGCATCCTGGCGACCGGCCCCGTCGCGGGCGCCACCTACGACTATGGGCCGGCGCCGCTAGAGGTGATGGAGAAGGTCGCGGCGCTGCAGGCGGATGCCGGGCGCCATGGCCTGCCGCTGGCGACGGCGGCGCTGCATTTCGCGTCTCGCCACGAGGCGGCGGCGGCCATCCTGCTCGGAACGGCGGAGCCGTCGATTCTCGCCCGCAATCTCGATGCCCTCGCCACGCAGCTTTCGCCCGAGGCGGAGCGGTGGCTAGACGAGGTCGTGGTAGCGTAGGGACGACAGCAGCGTCGTCTTCGAGGTCTTCAGATGCCGCCGGGTGGCCGCCAGGGCGGCGGCCTCGTCGCGGGCCTCCAGCGCGTCGATGATCGCCAGATGCTCGTCGATGGCGGCGCCGTTGCGCTTCTTCTCGTCGGTCTTGTCCCACAGATAATGATAGTGGAAGATCAACGAGATGACCTTCTGGAATTCGGCGACGAAGCGGTTCTTGACGACCGAATTGATCGCCATGTGGAAGGCTTCGTCGAGCTTGGAAAATTCGTGGAAATCGGTGTCGATCCGCTCCAAGAGCGCCAGATGGGCGGCTCGCGATTCCTCCAGCCTCGTCCAGAACGGATGGTCCACCGGTGCTTCGACCGCATGGCTGATGGCGTTGAGTTCGAGGACGGTGCGAAAATCGGAAAGTTCGACCGCAAAGCTCTTGGTGAAGCCGAGCAGCATCCAGCCGCCCTGCTTGCGGCGGGTGACGAGACCGAAGCGGCTCAGCCCGGCGAGAAACTCCTTCAACTCATGCTGGGGCACGCCGAAATTGCGCGACAGTTCGGCCACCGAGAGGGTCATGTTCGCCGGAACGTCGAATTTCAGGATCCATTCGAGAAAGCGCTGTTCCAGATTCTCCGAGGTTCCGGCCTGATCGGGCAGGACGATCCTATCCCGATCGGTCGGCGCCCGGAGCAGGCGCTTCTCGCGCCCGTCCCAGGTGATCAGCCCCTTGTCCTCCATCCGCGACAGACAGCGGCGCACCACCGTGCGGCTGACATTGGCGATTTCGCCGAGCCTGCTTTCGGCGGGAATGGCCGCGTTCGGGTCAAGCGTGGCGCAATAGTCCAGGAGGCGATTGTAGGCTTCCCGGAAACGGGTGTCGCTGCGCGCCATCGTTGTTGGGTTCCTGTCCGCGAATGGGCGGATGCCGTGTTGGTTCAGTCCGGTATTTCGTATTGAATTATTAAAAACCATTGACAGAGGCAAGCTGCGGTGTACGGTCTTTAATAATTCAAATCCGATTGTGGGGAGGCACATGTCGGACGCGACCAAGTCCTACAAGTCTTTCGACGCCGCCAGCCTCCTGCCGGGAGGGGCGTCCATTCATCGCCTGTCGGCGCTGATGACGCTGCTCTTGCTCGTCGTCGGCTTCGCCCTGTCGAGCCAGGCCTTCTTCTCGGTCAACAACGGCCTGACCATCCTTTTGCAGACATCGGTCATCGGGCTGCTCGGGATCGGCATGACGATGGTCATCATCACCGGCGGGATCGATCTCTCCGTCGGCTCGGTGCTGGCCCTGTCCGGGGTCGTCTCGGCCCTGGCGGTGAAGGCAGGGTTGCCCGTCGTCCCGGCCATGGGATGCGGCATCCTGGCCGGCGCCGCCTGCGGGGCGTTCAACGGCCTCGTCATCACCAGGCTGCGGATTCCGCCCTTCGTCGCGACGCTGGGCATGATGCTGATCGCCCGCGGCCTCGCTTTGCAGATCACCGGCGCGGTGCCGATCTCCGGCCTCGGCAACGCCTTCGGCATCCTCGGCAACGGTGCGCTGTTCCGGATGGTCGAGATGCGGCCGAACGGGTTTCCCAAGGTGATCTTCCCCGGCATCCCCTATCCGGCGATCCTGCTTCTGATCGTGGCGATCGCCGGCGCCTATCTCCTGCATCGCCGCCAGATCGGCCGGCACATTTTCGCGACCGGCTCCAACGAGGAAGCCTCGCGCCTTTCCGGCGTGCGCGTCGACCGCACCAAGCTCTATGCCTATACGATCTCCGGCGCGCTGGCCGGCCTTGCCGGCAACGTCCTGATGTCCCGCCTCGTCACGGCGCAGCCGAGCGAGGGCGTGATGTACGAGCTCGACGCCATCGCCGCGGCGGTGATCGGCGGGGCGTCGCTGTCGGGCGGGGTTGGCACGATCTCGGGCACGATGATCGGCGCCTTCATCATCGGGATCTTGCGCAACGGCCTCAACATGTCGGGCGTCTCCGCCTTCATTCAGCAGATCGTCATCGGTCTGGTCGTCATCGGCGCGGTCTGGATCGACCAGATCCGCAATCGCCCGTGAAGCCCGGCCGGTAGCGCCGGGGTAAAGCAACAGAGGAGGAATGAAATGACAATGTTGAAAAGGACCCTGATGGCGTCCGCCATCGCTTTCGCCGCGGCGGGAGCCGCCCAGGCCGGCGAGATCGCGGTGATCGTCAAGACGACCAACTCGAACTTCTGGCAGAACGTCAACAAGGGCGCCCAGGCCGCCATCGAGGGCCAGTCCGAGCACACGATGAGCTTCGACGGGCCGGCCGCCGAGAGCGCCATCGCCGACGAGGTCAATCTCGTCGAGAACGCCATCAATCGCGGCGTCGCGGGCATCGTCCTGGCACCGTCCGATCCCGATGCGCTGGTGCCGGTGGTCAAGCGGGCGAACGAGAACGGCATTCCGGTCGTCATCATCGACAGCATGCTCGCCGACGGTGCCAAGGGCACCTACCAGGCGTTCCTCTCGACGGACAACTGCGCCGCCGGCGAGGAGGTCGCCAAGCGCATGATCAAGGACGCCGGCGAGACCGGCAAGGTCGCGATCATGTCCTATGTCGCGGGCGTCGGTTCGGAGATCGGCCGGGTGGGTTGCTTCACCGACTATCTGAAGAAGAACTCGAAGCTCGAGATCGTCGGCCCGCTTTACTCCCAGAGCCAGATGGCGACGGCGCTGAACCAGACGACCGATGTCCTCTCGGCCAATCCCGATCTCGTCGGCATCTTCGGCGCCAACGAGCCGACCGCCGTCGGCATGGGCCGTGCCATCGTCCAGGCCGGCAAGGCCGGGCAGCTGACGGCGCTCGGCTTCGACGGCAATGCCGACCTGCAGCAGTTCGTCCGCGACGGCGTTCTCGAGGCGACGGCGGTGCAGGGCTCCTTCGCCATGGGCGAGAAGGGCGTTAAGACCGTCATCGACCTTCTCGCCGGCAAGACCGTCGAGGACTTCATCAACACCGGTGTGGTGCTGGTCGACAAGGAGAACATCGACTCCGACGAGGCCAAGAACGTCCTCTACTAATTGGCCGCCAAGGGCGGGTCGCTACTGATCGGCAGCCGGGGCGGATTTGCCTGTCCCAGCGCCACCAAAAGACTGAACGCAGGCGAAACCCATGTCTCAGACGCCGTTGGTCGAGATGATCGACATCGAGAAGCATTTCGGCGGCATTCGCGCCGTCGACCACGTGTCGGTCGATCTTCGCGAGGGCGAGGTCGTTGGGCTGCTCGGCCATAACGGCGCCGGCAAGTCCTGCCTCATGCGGATCCTGTCGGGCGCCATGGCGCCGAGCGGCGGGGAGATCCGCATCAGGGGCGAGGCGGTGCATTTTTCCGAGCCGAACGATGCCCGCGACATGGGGGTCGAGACGATCTATCAGACCCTGGCGCTGGCCGACCATCTCGACGCTCCCGCCAACCTCTTTCTCGGGCGGGAACTGAAGACGCGCTTCGGCAATCTCGACGACAAGGCGATGCTGAAGGCCGCGCGGGAAGTGCTCGCCCGGCTCAATCCCAACTTCAAGAACCTGCACGACCCGGTGTCGAGCCTGTCCGGCGGCCAGCGGCAGGTGATCGCGATCGCGCGGGCGATCTACTTCGACACCAAGGTGCTGATCATGGACGAGCCGACCGCCGCGCTCGGGCCCTCCGAGACGGCGATGGTGGCGGGTCTCATCAAGGAATTGCGCTCGGCGGGGATCGGGATCTTCCTCGTCAGCCACGACATCCACGACGTCTTCGATCTCTGCGACCGCGTCGTCGTCATGAACAAGGGCCGGCTCGTCGGCTCCCATCACATCGACGAGGTGTCGAAGGACGACGTCCTCAGCCTTATCGTCAAAGGCGAATTGCCGATGGACTGGTCGGCTCGCAATCTGAAGGCGGCGCAATGACGGGATCCGAAACGCCGATGATGGACTGCGGCCTCTGTGTCGAGCCGGGCTCCTTCGTGCTGCAGTCCCGCCCGCTGCCTGACACGGCGCCGGAGGGCTGGGTGCTGGTCGACATTGCCGCGATCGGCATCTGCGGCACCGACTACCACATCTTCGAGGGCAAGCATCCGTTTCTCGCCTATCCCCGGGTGATCGGCCACGAACTCTCCGGCCACATCGCGGCGGGGCCGGATGCGGGCCGGCTGGTGGTCATCAATCCCTATCTCTCCTGCGGTAAGTGTCGGGCCTGCCGGCGCGGCAAGCCCAACTGCTGCGCGGCGATCGAGGTCCTCGGCGTTCACCGCGACGGCGGCATGTGCAAGCGGATCGCCGTACCCCGGGACAACCTCTATTTCGCGGACGGGCTGGCGCCGTCCCAGGCGGCGATGGTGGAATTCCTCGCCATCGGCGCCCATGCGGTCGCGCGATCGGGGACGGGAGAAGGCGACGTCGTCCTCGTCACCGGCGCCGGGCCGATCGGCATCGGCACCGCCTTGTTCGCGCGGCTCGCCGGCGCAAAGGTTCATCTCCTCGACCAGAGTCGAAAGCGGCTCGATCTCGTCCGCGATCTCTTCGGCTTTGCCGACGTCCATCTCGTCGGCGACGGCGATCTCCTGACCGGCTCTAGGGCGGAAGGCTTCGACGTCGTTTTCGACGCGACCGGCAACGCCAAGGCGATCGAAGCGGGCTTCCCCCTGGTCGCCCATGGTGGGTCCACCGTCCTCGTCAGCGTCGTCAAGGACGACATCCGCTTCACCGACAGCGAGTTCCACAAGCGCGAGATGCGGATCATCGGCTCGCGCAACGCCTTGAAGGCGGATTTCGAGGCGGTGATGGCCGCGATCCGGGCCGGCGACATCCCGACGGACGCCATCGCGTCGGAGACCGTCGCCCTCGCCGATCTTCCCCTTCGTTTTCCGCAGCTTGTCGAAGACAGGGAAGCCGTGGTCAAAGTGCTCGTCACCCCATGAACGGCGAGACGAGCATGACCGTAACGACCCTGAAGCTCAACGAGCGCGACGACGTCGCCGTCGCCATCAAAGACGTCCCCGAAGGCTTCCAATTCGCCGAGGGTATGGCGACGATCGAGCGGATCCCGGCCGGGCACAAGCTCGCCCTTCGCCGGATCGGCGTCGGCGAACCGGTGGTCAAATACGGCCAGATCATCGGCGCGGCGACAACGGAGATCGCGCCCGGCGCCCATGTGCACGTCCACAATCTCGGCATGGGCACGCACAAGCAAGACTATGCGTTCGGCATGGGCGTAGAGCCGCTGCCGCCTGCGCCGGGCGAGGCGACGTTCCAGGGCTTCCACCGTGCGTCCGGCCGGGTGGGGACGCGCAACTATATCGGCATTCTCACCACGGTGAACTGCTCCGGCTCGGTCGCCCGCTTCGTCGCCGAAGAGGCAGCAAGGCGCTGCCTTCTCGACAATTTCCCCAATGTCGACGGGGTCGTGCCGATCGTCCATGGGTCCGGCTGCGGCATGTCGGGCAAGGGGGAGGGCTACGAGACTCTGTTCCGCACCCTCGCGGGCTACGGCCACAACCCGAATTTCGGCGCCATCCTGATGCTCGGGCTCGGCTGCGAGGTGATGCAGGTCGCCGATCTCGTCGGCCGGGACGTGCTGAAGGACAGCGCGCGGTTCCGCTACATGACCATTCAGGGAAGCGGCGGGACGAAGGCGACGATCGACAGCGCGCTCGGCGCGCTTCAGGAGCTTGCCGTCGAGGCCAACAAGGCGGTGCGCGCCGAGGCGCCGGCGTCGAAACTCGTCATGGGCATGCAATGCGGCGGCTCCGACGGCTATTCCGGCATCACCGCCAATCCGGCGCTCGGCGTCGCCTCGGATCTTCTGGTGCGCCATGGCGGCATTTCCATCCTCTCCGAAACATCGGAAATCTACGGCGCCGAGCACCTGCTCACCCGGCGCGCTGTCGACGAGCCGACCGGGCGCAAGCTGATCGACCTGATCGAGTGGTGGGAGGACTATACCGCCCGCAATCACGGCGAGATGGACAACAATCCGTCCCCCGGCAACAAGCGCGGCGGGCTGACCACCATCCTGGAAAAGAGCCTTGGGGCCGTCGCCAAAGCAGGCCACGCGCCGCTCTCCGGCGTCTACAAATATGGCGAGCCAATCGACAGCCCCGGCTTCGCCTTCATGGACAGCCCCGGCTACGACCCGTGCTCTGTCACCGGCCAGATCGCCTCGGGGGCGAACCTGATCACCTTTACGACCGGGCGCGGCAGCGTCTCCGGCTACATGCCGGTCCCCTGCATCAAGATCGCCTCCAATCCCGATCTCTGGCAGCGGATGGAGCCCGACATGGACGTCGACTGCGGCGCCATCCTCGGCGGCGCGACGCTGGAGGAAAAGGGCCAGGAGATCTTCGCGATGGTGCTGCGCGTCGCCTCGGGCGAACAGACCAAGAGCGAGGCCCAGGGCTTCGGCACGGTCGAATTCGTGCCCTGGCAGATCGGTGCGACGATGTGAGGCGTTCCGCGCCGCGCAGCCGGCGCGGCGCTGCGGCAACCGACGCGATCGGTTGGCGGTGCCGGCCGAGCCTCGACCGCAACGAGCCGGCGATGGCGTTTCGTCATGAGCCTCTGCGGCAGACGGTTCGAGACACCTCGTCCCTCCATGCCGAGCGCCTGAACGAAACGCATCGGACCGAAAATTCGCCGCTCTGAACGTAGACGACTGCGGATAGAGATTTTCCGCAACCGCATTCCGCGCTGTTCCTTGCCTGTCCGAGTTCTATGTCCGGTGTTGCGGCTCAACCGGATAGAAAAGGCAGCGCGATCACGTGAGAACTTGGCCGGCGATACTTCTTCATCTGGCAATCCTTCTGTCGCTCGGGTGCCCAGCCCTTGCTCAGGATTCCGCCTCGGGCCGCTATTTCAAGGTCGATGCCATTCATTCCGGGCTCGAACCGGCCAGCGGCTACGTCGATCTTGAGACGCCACAGTCGATGATGGAAACCTTCATCTTCGCCGCCCGGGGCGAGGACTGGAACACCGCCGCCTACACACTCGATCTCTCCAACGTTGATCCGGACATCCAGCCGAAGATGGGGCCGGTTCTCGCCAAACGGCTCTACGAGGTGATGGAACGGGCGATGTGGCTCGACTGGGGCAGCCTGCCGGACCGACCGGACGCGATGCTGGCCAACGCCTCCAGCAAGAATCCCATGGCCGGCGAGCCCCGCCGGGCCATCCGCCTGACGATCCTCGAACTCGACAGCCGTCCCGTCTCGATCCGCATCGCCCGGGTCAAGCCGGAGGGCGAGGATCCCGTCTGGGTGTTTCCCAGCCAGACGGTCGACAACATCCTGGCCATGCATGCGACTTACGGGCCGACCGGGTTCGAGCGCGCCCTGCCGGAGTTCCTGCAACAGCGGGCCTTCTGGACCCTCGCCGTGTGGGAGGTGATCGCCCTGCCGCTGATCCTGATCGGCGCGATCCTGGCGGCGGCGCTCGCCTATCGCGGCCTCGGCATGGTGCAGGCGAACCAGCCGACGCGGATCGGCACGCGGATCATCGACATGATCAAGGTGCCATTCGCCCTGATGGTCTGCGTCGGCACGTTCTCGCTGGTGAAGACCATGCTCTTCACCTTCTCCGGGGCCGTCAACATGTTCCTCGGGCCGCTGCAGTCGGCGCTTTTCGTCATCGCTCTGGCGCTGGTCGCGGTGAGGGTCGTCGATGCCATCCTCGACCGGGTGGTGCGGCAGAACATGGACCAACTGACCGAATCGGGCGCGGCGACGGAGCGCGATCTCTACACCAACATTTCGGCGGCCCGGCGGGTGACGATCGTCATCGCCTTCCTCCTCGGAACGGCGCTGGTCCTCATCCAGATCAACGCCTTCCAGACCCTCGGCTTCTCGCTGCTTGCCTCGGCCGGCGTCATCGGTCTGATCCTTGCCTTCGCCGCCCGCTCGATCCTCGCCAACATCATGGCCAGCCTGCAGATCGCGCTGGCCAAGACGGCCCGCATCGGCGACGCGGTGCTGTTCGACGACCAGTGGTGCTACGTCGAGAAGATCAACTTCACCTATGTGCAGCTGAGATCCTGGGACAATCGCCGGCTGATCGTGCCGGTCAGCGAATTCGTCTCGACGCCATTCGAGAACTGGACCAAGCAGGACGCCAAGCTGACCAAGACGGTCGAGCTGAAGCTCGATCACCGGGCAGACGTCGACAAGCTCAGGGCCGCTTTCGAGGCATTCGTCGATCAGGCCGAGGACGTCACGGACAAGGACCAGGCCAAGGTCCAGGTGATCGGCCAGGACGGTGCGGGAATGGTCGTCCGTTTCATGGCCGCGGCGGAGGATCCTTCGACGGGCTGGACGATGCAGTGCCGGCTGCGCGAAGAGATGCTGAAGGAGGTCGTCCGGCTCGAGGCGGAATACTCGCAGACGCCGGCCGAGAGGCCATCCTATCTGCCGCGCGAGCGCGAGATGATCGTCGGCGAGTTCGACGCCCGCAAGCAGGCGGCCGAATAGCGAGACGTCACGTCGCGATGTAGCGGTCCGGCCGGTGGTTGATGGCGAGGAAGCCGTTGAGCACCAGCGCGCCGACCAGCGAGAAGATCACCGCCGAAAGATCGACGACGAAGAGCGCGATGACGAGGATCGCCATGTCGAAGGCGAGCTGCACGAGACCGGCCCGGAAACCGAAGCGGTCTTGCAGATAGATCGCCAGGATCCCCGCCCCGCCGAGGCTTGCTCGGTGACGAAACAGCGCGAGCAAGGCAAAGCCGATGAGCAGCCCGCCGATGACGGCGCCGGCAAGCGGGTCGATATAGGCGATCGAAAAGACCAGCGGCAGCCAGTAGGAGACCAGGGACAGAAGCGCGATCGCGATGAAGGTCTTGATCGTGAAGGCGCGGCCCATCCGGCCGATGGCCAGCGCATAGAACGGGATGTTGATCAGGAAGAAGGCGAGGCCGACATTGATGCCGAAGACGTAGGAGACGATCAGCGCCAGCCCGGCGACGCCGCCCGTCAGGAACTCCAGATGGGCGAGAATCGACAGGCCGAGCGCGGCGAGGAGGACGCCCGTCAAAATCGCCTGGGCATCCTCGGCCGGCGTGTGATGGGTCGCCGTCGCGCTCCAATCGCCGAAGCGGGAGCGCCGCCGCGCGGTCGTCTCGGCGCTTTCGTTGGCTTCGGCGGATCGGCTCATGGGCGTATCCCAAGCGATGTTGCACTGCAAGATCGAGACGCTAGCGCGCCGGAGCCGCGAGGGGAAGTGCGCGAGCCTATGGGCAGGCTTGCAAATCGGCCTATCGGATGGCGCAAGCCGCACTAGCTTTGCCGCATGATCAGACCCGAAGACCTGCTGCGCCCGATGCCCGAGGGCCTCTACTGCCCGCCCGGCGATTTCTACATCGATCCCGTTCGCCCGGTCGAGCGGGCCCTCGTCACCCATGGCCATGCCGACCACGCGCGGCCCGGCAACGCCAGGGTGATGGCGACGGGTCAGACGCTCGACATCATGGCGCTGCGCTACGGGGAGGAGTTTTGCGCCGAACGGCAGGTGGCCGAACTCGGCGAGAAAATCCGGATCGGCGACGTCACGGTGTCGTTCCACCCGGCGGGCCACGTCCTCGGCTCGGCCCAGATCGCCGTGGATTGGAAGGGCACGCGCATCGTCGCCTCAGGCGACTACAAGCGCCGCGCCGACCCGACATGCCTCTCCTTCGAACCGGTCCCCTGCGATGTCTTCATCACCGAGGCGACCTTCGCGCTGCCGGTGTTCCGCCATCCCGATACGGTCGCAGAGATCGGCAAGCTGCTCGATTCGCTGAGGCACTTTCCCGAGCGGGCGCATCTCGTCGGCGCCTATGCGCTGGGCAAGGCGCAGCGGGTCATCAAGCACCTGCGGGATGCGGGCTACGACGAGCCGATCTACATCCACGGCGCCCTGAAGAAGCTCTGCGACTACTATCAGAGCCAAGGGATCGATCTCGGCGTCCTCAAACCGGCGACCGTCGAGGGTGGGAAGAAGGGCGATTTTTCCGGCGCGGTGATCGTCGGGCCGCCCTCGGCCTTTGCCGACAAATGGGCGCGGCGCTTCCCCGATCCGGTGGCGAGCTTTGCTTCCGGCTGGATGCGGGTGCGTCAGAGGGCCCGCCAGCGCGGCGTCGAGCTGCCGCTTATCATCTCCGACCATTGCGACTGGGACGAACTGACCGAGACGCTGGACGAACTGGCGCCGCGGGAGGTCTGGGTGACGCATGGCCGGGAGGAGGCGCTGCTGCGCTGGTGCGAGCTGCGCCAGATGCGGGCAAAACCGCTGCATCTCGTCGGCTACGAGGACGAGGCGGAGTAGGGCGGCCTCAGTGGCGGCGGGTTCACGGGAGTGAACGCGAGCCGCTCCACTTCCTTGATCGAGCCCTTGGCGGGAGAGTTCGCCGCTCCGCCGAATCGGATACCTTCCCGGTCCTCGACGATTTCGAAAAAAAACGCGCGGAGGAAACGCATCATGGATCTCGGATTGAAGGGCAAGGTCGCGGTCGTCACCGGCGGCTCGGTCGGCATCGGGCTGGCAGTGGCCGAAGGCTTGGCCGCGGAAGGTGCCGACGTCGTTCTCGCCGCGCGGGGCAAGGAGCGGGCCGAAGCGGAGGCCGCCCGGATCGCCGCCGCTCATGGCGTCCGTGCTCTCGGCGTCGCGGCGGACGTTGCGACCCTTGCCGGCACGGACGCGGTGATCGCCGCGGCGGGTGAGTTCGGCGGCGCGGACATTCTGATCAACAATGCCGGCACCGGCTCCAACGAGACGATCATGCAGGCGCCGGACGAGAAGTGGCAGGCCTATTGGGATCTCCACGTCATGGCGGCGGTGCGGCTGTCTCGCGGGCTCGTGCCGCAGATGCGGGCGAAGGGCGGCGGGGTGATCCTCAACAACGCCTCGATCTGCGCCGTCCAGCCCTTGTCCTACGAGCCGATCTACAACGTCACCAAGGCGGCGCTGATGATGTTTTCCAAGAACCTCGCGACCGAGGTGATCGGCGAGGGCATCCGGGTCAACTGCGTCAATCCCGGCTTGGTGCTGACGCCCGACTGGATGAAGACCGCCAAGCAGCTGACCGCCGATACCGGCGGCGACTGGGAAGGCCATCTTCAGGGCGTCGCGGAGGAATACGCCGACATCAAGCGCTTCGCCTCGCCCGAGGAGATGGCGCATTTCTTCGTCTTCCTGTGCTCGGACAAGGCCAGCTACTCTGTCGGCTCCACCTATTTCGTCGACGGTGGGATGCTGAAGACAGTCTGACCGGCTCATCGAGCGGCATTGCCGCGGGCTGTTCCGGTTGCCGAGATTTCACGGAACACTCCCGTGATCGCCGCGTTTGTCCTGCGAATGTCACCTCTCGAAAGACAAAGGAGACGACGCGATGAATTGGGATCAGATCCAGGGCCAGTGGAAGCAGTACAAGGGCTCCGCCAAACAGCAGTGGGGCAAGCTGACCGACGACGACATGGACAGGATCGACGGCAACAAGGACATCCTCGCCGGCCGTCTGCAGGAGCAGTACGGCATCGAGAAGGAAGAGGCCGAGCGCCAGATCGACGACTGGGTCAAAGGCCGCCAGTAGGCGCGGCCAAGCGCGGCGACGTCGCGCGAAGGCACATTCAAGGCCCCGCACCCGCTGCGGGGCCTTTTCTATTGCCCGTCGCTGTCGATCGGCGAAGACGGCGGCATGGAACCGGGCGATGCCACGCCCGGCTGGCCGACACCGGTCCTACGCAGCGCTGCGAGGTTGCTTGCGGCGAGTGCCAATCCGGCTTCGGCTGCCCGCCGGTAAAGGCTTTCGGCTCGGTCGAGGTCGCGGACAAGGCCGTCGCCGGTGGCAAGTCGGACCGCAAGATCGTTCATCGCAAAGGTGTTTCCCCTCGCCGCGGCTTCCTCGAGGGCGCTGAGCTGGTCGATTGCGACGACCGTCCTGCCATCGGCCGCGACGTTGAGCCCCCAGCCGCTGGCATCGACGACGACGTTGCGAAGGCCGGCGAGACGAGTCTCGGCTCCGTCGAACCGGATCCCCTCCGGCGAAACGACGATCCGATGATCGCCGATGGTGACGAGAATACCGTTGCCGGCCTTGTGGAGGCAGCCGGGTCCAGCACCGAGGAGCGCCACATGGACGCCCCCCGCCGTTGCTTCGACGCTGGCGCTGCGCGGAAGAGCAGGGACTGCTCCGGGCGGAAAGGCAAAAGCCGACAGCATGAAGAGACCGACGAAGCGGGCGCCGCGTGGGCTGATGATCCGCCGGGCGGGCATGGGGCGCGATGCCGGAGCGACCGGCACGGGGGCGCTCGCGTCTTGCCCGGCTCGTTCCCTCCTCTGCGTCATCTCCGCCCTCGCTCCCTCTCAGAGACTGTCCTCGAAATTCGTGAACACTGAGCTAAACGCCATCCTTGTCCCGGCACCGCCTCGTGCTCTTGCGATAGACAGGCTTCGAGTGATCCGGCACTACGGAGCCTGACAGCATCCATGAGACCGGAGGACGCGCCGCATGACCAAGATCGTCTTTCTCGACCGCCAGACCATCGGCCCCGACATTGCGCTGAACAAGCCGTCGGCCGAGCACGAGTGGGTCGAATATGCCGCGACTGGGCCCGAGGAGGTGGTCGAGCGGCTTGCCGGCGCGACGATCGCGGTGACCAACAAGGTGCCGATCCGTCGCGACGTCCTGGAAAAGCTGCCCGATCTGAAATTCGTCACCGTCGCGGCGACGGGCTACGACGTGATCGACGTCGAGGCCTGCCGCGAGCGGGGCATTCCGGTTTCCAACGTGCGCGGCTACGCCGAAAACACCGTGCCGGATCACGCGATGGCGCTGATCCTCGCCCTCTCGCGCTCGCTCCCCGGCTACAGGCAGGACGTGATCGACGGAGCCTGGCAGAAGGCCGGGCAGTTCTGCTTCTTCAACCACCCGATCTTCGATCTTGCCGGCCGCCGGATCGGCATCATCGGCGAGGGCGTCATCGGTCAGGGTGTGGCGAGGCGGGCGAGAGCCTTCGGCATGGAGGTGATGTTTGCCGCCCACAAGGGCGTTTCGGGGATGGGGCCGCTCTACACGCCCTTCGAGGAGGTGATCGAGACCGCCGACGTCATCACCCTCCACGCGCCCCTGACGCCGCACACGAAGGGGGCGATCGCCATGCCGGAGTTCCGGCTGATGAAGAAGAAGCCCCTGATCATCAACACCTCGCGCGGCGGTCTCGTCGACGAGGCGGATCTCGTCCAGGCGCTGGAGGCGGGGCTGATCGCCGGCTTCGGCTTCGACGTCCTCACCAAGGAACCGCCCGCCCCGGACAATCCGCTGCTGAAGGTTCTCGGCCGCCCGAACGTCATCGTCACTCCGCATGTCGCCTGGGCCAGCAACGACGCGCAAGGCGAGGTCTGGCGCCAGGTCGTCGAGAGCATCGACAGGTTCGTCGCGGGCGAACCGGTGCGGCGGGTGGTGTGAAGGATTGGTGCGCCAGCTGGCTCCGTCGCCGCCCGTTTGCTGGTTTGCCTCTCACGCCGGGATACGGATGAGCGCCCTGAGGCCGCCGAGGGCGCTGTCCGACAACAGGATGTCGCCGCCATGGGCCCGGGCGATGTCCCGGGCGATGGCGAGGCCGAGGCCGGTACCGCCGGCGTCGAGATTGCGCGCCGTGTCGAGCCGGACGAAGGGCTTGAACACCGCCTCGCGCTGCTCCGGGTCGATCCCCGGACCGTCGTCCTCGATGGCGATGGAGAGCCAGCGGGAATCGTGGCTGACGGTCGCCCGCACCGCATCGCTGTGGCGGATGGCGTTGGCGACGAGGTTGGAGATCATCCGGGTGAAGGCGTCCGGCCTGACGGTGACACGGGAATCGCCGTTGATCTCGTAGGTGAGGGACTTGCCCTTCAGTTCAGCCTCGGCCTGATAACGCTCCAGCAAAGGTTCGAGGTCGATCTCGCCGACGTCCTCGCCGGCCTCACCCTTGGCGAAGGCGAGATAGCCTTCGAGCATGCGCTGCATCTCGTCGATGTCGGAGTTCAGCGCGTCCTGATCCTCGCCCTCGCCGAGAAGCGCCAGTTGCAGGCGAAAGCGGGTGAGGACGGTGCGCAGGTCGTGGCTGACGCCGTTCAGCATGCGCGTGCGCTGTTCGATCTGGCGCTCGATGCGGTCGCGCATCTGGATGAAGGCGACGGAGGCCTGGCGCACTTCGGACGCACCCCGCGGCCGGAACTCCGGCGGCATCGGCTTGCCCCGGCCGAAATCGTCCGCCGCGGCGGCGAGCGCCTGGATCGGCCGGATCTGGTTGCGCAGGAACAGGACGGCGATCAGCAGCAGTACCAGCGAGGTGCCGACCATCCAGATCAGAAAGATGTGGGTATTCGACGCATAGGCGGAATTGCGCGGCGCGAAGACGCGGAGAATTCCCTCGTCGAGGCGGATTCGGATTTCGACGATCTTGGAATTGCCGACCGTGTCGATCCAGAACGGCCGTCCGATCTGCTTCGTCAGTTCGTCGGAGAGGATCCCGTCGAGGATGTTGAAGAACGGCTTCGGCGCCGGCGGCGGAAGCTCGCCCTGCGGCAGCAGCGAGACGTTGAGGTCGAGCCGGCGCTGGGCGACGTCGAGGATCTCGTCGAAGTTGCCGTCCGTCCGGTTGCGTTCGATCAGGTCGACCACCGCCCCGATGTCCTGCACCACGGCCTGGGACAGACGCTCGGTGACCATCGCCCAGTGCCGTTCCATGAAGACGACGGTGACGACGCACTGAAGCAGCACCATCGGCGCGATGATGATGATCAGCGAGCGGGCATAGAGCCCCTTCGGCAGGAAGCGCCGGATGATCCGGGGAATCGGCCGGAGCGGCCCCTGCCAGGGATCGATCCGACGCGGCCGGCGGCTGACCAGCGCCTCGAACATGCGGGCGATGCGCTCCGCCGGCAGCCGCCGGCGCATCTCGCGCAGGCTGGGCGCCCCGGAGCGTCGGTGGCGCGTTCGAAAGAGGCGGTCGATCAGGGTCATGGGGGGAAACGCCAAACGGTGAAAGGCGAGCCTTGGCTCGAACGTCCCAAATCTCAGTCCGCGGCTATGATTCCTGAGCCGGGTCGATCAGGTTGACCAATCTGTCACGGAAATTGCCGACAGCGATCGACGCAGACTCGAGTTCGGACCTTGTCGGCAGCGGCGCAGCTGTTGCCGGATCATCGTCAGGATATCGGAAGGCCGTGCCCCACGGAGAAAATGGCACGAGAATGCCAGCTTCATGGCGAAGCTCAAAGTTGACCGGAAGGAGTTTCGCGCACAACCGGAGATCATGACCACCGGATCCGCGAGGATAGGCGATTCCATGGTGGACCAAGGCCGCCTTCAGGAGTTTTTCCGCTGCCTGCTGGATATGGTAGGCTGCAACCTCTTCGTTGATGTCCGGGTCTGGGACGAGCGACCTGCGAACTGCGTCGAGGTCCCCGTCCGCTTTCCTGATCCATTCCTTTGCGTTCACGCCGCCTCGATTCGATAAGCGCCTTCCAAGCGTCCGACGATTGGAAGACCGTCTCTCAGGACATCGTGGCTCAAGCTGTTGATGTCCGACGATCGCTCGATAAAGGCTGATCGGCGGATCGGGAAAACCTGGATGGGGAGCCCGAAGTTCGAAGCCTCGAGCCACAGATTCACGGCGTTGTACCGTCCCGGTTCTACGTCGTCGGGAAGGATCACGCAAAGGTCCCAATCGCTGTCTTGAGCGTTGTCGCCGCGAGCCCGGCTGCCGAACAATACGACTGCTTCGGCACCCGTACGAGCTGCCAAGTGCTCGGCAGCTCGTCTCAACTGCCGGGTTTCGTCACTGCTCCAGCTGCGGCCGCTGGAGTGATGATCGGTATCCGTCATGATCCTCACTCTCCGTCGATGCCGATATCACTAACATATTCCGAATTGGCGATCGGTCCAAACGGCAACCAGATCTCGACGACGATTTCGACTTCGAAGCATGACCCGCCGCCGACGCCGCCCCTTCAATCGATGTTCAGCCGATAACCGATGCCGCGCACCGTCTGCAGCCACATCGGGTTGGTCGGGTCCTGCTCGATCTTGCGCCGCAGCCGGTTGATCTGGACGTCGACGGTGCGCTCGCCCACCTCGCTCTCCTCCCCGAGGAGCTCCAGCCGCGGGATGGTTTCCCCGGCCTTGGCGGCGAACTGCGCCATGATTTCCTGTTCGCGTTCGGTCAGGCGGATGATCTCCGCGCCGCGCTTCAGTTCGCGCTTGGAAAGCGAGAAGGTGAAGGGCCCGAAGCGGACGTGTTCGAGCTTCGTCACCGGCTGCGGGCCGCCGCGTTTCAGGATGTTGTTGATCCGCAGCAGGAGTTCGCGCGGGTCGAAGGGCTTGGGCAGATAGTCGTCGGCGCCGGCCTCCAGCCCCTCGATCCGGTGTTCGGTCTCCGAGCGGGCGGTCAGCATCAGGATCGGCGCGTCGCGGGTCTTGCGGATCGAGCGGACGAGGTCGATGCCGTTCTCGCCCGGCATCATCACGTCGACGACGACCAGATCGAAGTCGAGGCCGGAAAGGATCCGCCGCGCCTCGGCGGCGTCTGCGGCGACCGAGACGCGGAAGCGCTTTTCGGCGAGGAAGCGGGAGAGCAGCGAGCGGATACGCCGGTCGTCGTCGACGATGAGAATGTGCGGGGCGTCGTCGCCGATGCCGTTCGGGACGATCTCTGCGATGCTTTCGGTCTCGGGCTCGAGCTCGGTCATTCCGGATCTTTCCACGTGATGTCCTTGCGCTCGAACCAGTCGCGGGCGGAGGCGCGATCGGATGCCATGGCCTTCAGGAAGGAGGCGATCGGCCGCATGTCCTCGTCCGTGGTCTTGGCGAGCGAGGCGTCGATGCGGCGGGCCTGCGCCTCGGAGAGTTCGACCGCCAGCGCGCGCCCCTTCTTCGTCGGATACAGCCGGCGCTGGCGCCGGTCTTCGTCGCCGGGAAGCTGGCAGATGAAATCCTCGTCGATCAGCTGACGCAAGACCCGCGACAGCGATTGCTTGGTGATCTGCAGGATCTCCAGGAGTTCGGCGATGGTCAGGCCCGGATCGCGGTTGACGAAATGCAGGACCCGGTGATGCGCCCGGCCGAAGCCGTAACGCTCGAGGATCGAATCGGCATCCGCGGTGAATTCCCGATAGGCGAAGAAGAACAGCTCGATGACGCGGAAGTCGAGCAGGCCCTGCGTCGGCAGCGGATCACGCACGATGGCGCGCTCGCCTTCGCGTGCCGCCTCGCTTCGAACGGCCGGAATGTCCATAAGATAGGTCAGCACCATTGACGTAATTTTCGTTTATTGTTACACCGGCATTCTGGATGTGGAAACCGCGCGATACCGCTTCGCGGCACCGAGCAGATATCATCAATCGCCGTCCTTTCGCATTGCGTCCGCGTCAATTCTGCCCGCAGTGTGATGCCACGTCCAACGGCAATCTAGGGAGAGCGCCCGGCTAGTGGCGCTGGAAACACCATGAGCGCGGTTCCATTCGATCAACTCGATGGCGAAATCTGGTTCAACGGCGAGTTCGTCGCCTGGAAGGACGCCAAGATCCACGTCCTGACGCACGGTCTGCACTATGCGAGCGCCGTCTTCGAAGGCGAGCGCGCCTATGGCGGCGAGGTCTTCAAGCTGCGCGCCCACACCGATCGGCTGATCGAATCGGGGCGGATCCTCGGCTTCAAGGTGCCTTACACCGCCGACGAGATCGACGCGGCGACGAACGAGCTGTTGTCCCGCCAGGGCCTTTCCGACGCCTATGTCAGGCCGATCGCCTGGCGCGGCTCGGAGATGATGGGCGTTTCCGCCCAGAACAATCGCATCAACGTCGCCATCGCCAGCTGGCAGTGGCCGAGCTATTTCGACCCCGAGCAGAAGATGAAGGGCATCCGGCTCGATCTCGCGCAATATCGCCGGCCGGACCCGATGACCGCGCCGTCGAAGTCGAAGGCGGCCGGCCTCTACATGATCTGCACCATCTCCAAGCATGCGGCCGAGGCGAAGGGTTACGCCGACGCCCTCATGCTCGACTGGCGCGGCCGGGTGGCCGAGGCGACCGGCGCCAACGTCTTCTTCGTCAAGGACGGCGTCATCCACACGCCGACGGCCGACTGCTTCCTCGACGGCATCACCCGGCGCACGGTCATCGACCTTGCGAAACGCCGCGGCATCGAAGTGGTCGAGCGGGCGATCATGCCGGAGGAGCTGTCGGGCTTTTCCGAGTGCTTCCTCACCGGCACCGCCGCCGAGGTGACCCCGGTCTCGGAGATCGCCGACTGGCGGTTCACGCCGGGGGCGATCTCCAAGCGTCTGGTCGACGACTATGCCGACGAGGTGATGCCAAAGCGTGCGGCGGCGGAATAAGCAAGGCCGATTGCAATTCGAAGAAAAACGACGGGCTTCTGCCGGATCGGCGGGGGCCCGTTCTCATTCCCGGTATCTTCCCGCCTGCGACGCCCCTGACGCGGACGCCGACGAAGCATACCGCCGGCCGCGCGGCACCTCAATGCAGTGTGCGCGGCACGGTCTTCGGCGGAACGCCGTCGTCGACCACTTTCTGGCGATGGATCAGGAAGAGGCCGGCGACGATGATGATCACCGCGCCGACGAGCACCTGCGGCGTCGGCAGATTGCCGAAAAAGACGAAGCCGAACACCGCGGCCCACAGCAGCAGCGTGTATTGCAGCGGCGCCAGCGTCGAGGCGGGGGCGAGCTTCAGGGCGCGGGTGATCAGCATGTGGGCCGAACAGGAGACGATGCCGAGCAGCAGCAGGGCGCCGAGATCGAGGGCCGAAGGCGTCACCCATGTCGTAGCCAACGTCATGACGGCCCCGGCGACGAGAGCGGCGAGCGTCTGCCAGCCGACCAGGGTCGCGTCGCTGGTCTTGCGCAGCGTCCGGGCGAGGATCAGCGTCATGGCGAAGGTGATGCTGCCGAAGAAGGCGAAGAGCGAGGCGAGAGAGAGGGAGGCCGAGGAGGGCTGCAGCGCGACGACCACGCCGGCGAAGCCGACGATGATCGCCAGCCAGCGCCGCCAGCCGACCTTTTCGCCGAGAAAGACGTGGGAGATCGCCGCGACGTAGATCGGCCCGGCCATGTAGAAGGTCATGACGTCGGCAAGTGGCATGGTCGCGACGGCGGCGTAGAACAGGCCGGTATCGGCCGTGGCGCATGCTGTGCGAGCCGCCTGGAGCCACGGCCGCTCGGCCTTGAACAGGGCGGCCTTGCCCTGGCGCACGAGCAGCGGCCCGAGGATCAGAAACGCCCCCAGCGAACGGATGAGCAGGATCTGCCCGACCGAGAAGCTGGCGACCAGCCATTTGCCCATGGCGTCGTTCAGCGCGAACATGAAGTCGCCGATCAGCATCAGGACGACGCCGAGGGTGACGGTGCCGACGAGCGGGGCGGCGGAATGGATGCGGGCGGTCATCGTTCGGCTCGATTTCCTGCGTGCCAGTGGCCGGCGACGCTGGTCGCCGCAGCCAATCCGGGCGCCGGATCGGCCGAAGGCTCTGGCTAGCAGACTGCTTGATGAAAGTGCACGCCCGGCGCGAGCTCTATGGCGCTTTGCGGCGGGCGGCAACTGCAATCGTGACAGAATGTCAGGGACCTCGCCGGGATCGGCCGGCGGGATGGGCGGGCGGGCGAATCGACACCGCACCCCTTGGCAGTGCAGCCGTTTCGATGACAAGAGGGCGGCTTGCAATGTGGCCGAGCGGCCGATGCGATCCTCCAATGACGAAGACCTTTGCCGATGATCCCCTGGGAACACCTCGCGACGACGCAGATCCCCGGCGCCAGCGGCGATATGAAGCTGATGCGCCGCGGCACTGAGTATTCGATCATGCTGGGGCGGATCGAGCTGATGAACAGCCGGCTGTCGGGCTCGGAAGAGGCGCTGGCGAAGCTCTCGGTCGAGAAGATCGCCGGGCGCCCGTCGCCGACCATCCTCGTCGGCGGCCTCGGCATGGGTTTTACCCTGCGCGCGCTTCTCGCCGTCGCTCCCGCTGACGCCCGCATCGTCGTCGTCGAGCTGGTGCCCGCCGTGGTGGAATGGGCCCGCGGGCCGATGGCGCACCTCCATGCCGGCAGCCTCGACGATCCGCGTGTCGAGATCGTCGTCCGCGACGTCGCGGCGGTCATCGGCGAGGCGACATCACGCTTCGACGCAATCCTGCTCGACGTCGACAACGGGCCGGAGGGGCTGACCAGCGATGCCAATGACGCGCTCTATACGGGCAAAGGGCTCGGCGAGGCGCGCCGGGCGCTGAAGTCCGGCGGCGTCCTTGCAGTCTGGTCGCAAGGGCCCGACGAGCGCTTCGCCGCAAGGTTCAGGCGCGGCGGCTTCGCGGTGGAAGAGATCCGCGTCAAGGCCCACCGCGGCAAGCGA
Source organism: Jiella pacifica (assembly GCF_010500815.1). Taxonomy (GTDB): domain Bacteria; phylum Pseudomonadota; class Alphaproteobacteria; order Rhizobiales; family Rhizobiaceae; genus Jiella; species Jiella pacifica. Next base: position 36,605 of record NZ_JAAAMG010000007.1, on the reverse strand, counting down.
GGGGCGCGGCACCTGATCTGGTTCGGGGTGAAATAAGCCCGGCCTTCGGTGCGGCAACGATGTGCCTTGGGACGATTGACGCGGAAGCTTCGAAAGCAACCCGCAACTCTCTTTCGGCAACTCTAAATAGCTGATATTCAAGGCTGTGGCCGCTTAGTGATGGCCGTCACTTCTGCATATTGGAGTCTATTTTGACGCGGCAGCAACGCAGCCCTGTTTTCCTCGGCCAAGGTGCTTCGAAGGCAGCGACGCTGGAACCGATCTCCCTCGTTGAACGCATCGGCGCCGTCAGCGAAGCGGACATACAGGCTCTGGTACACCAATTTCCCGAGTGCCTGCCAATTTCGGAGATCGATGCGACCTTCGAGGGCCCGGTGCCAATTTGTCGCGAACTTTACACCCCTGCCGGCGCTATTGATAATTTGATGGTCACCCCCTCCGGGCTGCCGGTGATCGTGGAATGCAAACTTTGGCGAAACCCGGAAGGCCGAAGAGAAGTCGTCGGGCAGATTCTCGACTATGCCAAGGAGCTAAGTCGTTGGTCCTCTTCCGATATGCAGCGTGAGGTAAACAAGCGGCTGGGATTGCAAGGCAACTCGCTCTTCGCGCTGGTTCAAAAGGTGTCACAGGATGTCGATGAGGTGACCTTCAACGATTCGCTGACTCGAAACCTCCGGAACGGCCGGTTTCTCCTGCTGATCGTCGGCGATGGAATTCGTGAAGGCGTCGAAGCGATCACCGAATATATTCAACGCTACGCTGGTCTTCACTTCTCACTCGGCTTGGTCGAGTTGCCGATCTACAGAATGCCGGATGGCGCTCGCTTGGTCGTTCCGCGGCTCTTGGCCCGCACGGTAAATCTCACCCGTGAGGTCGTCTCACTACCCGATGGTTACAAACTCAACGAGATCGGGGCCGAGGCAGACGGAGCGGAGATCGATCCCGAACGCCTTGCCCTCGGGACGGCACAGCAACAATTCTGGAAAGAGTTTCTCACGGGGTTGAAGCTTGATGATCCCGAGCAGCCAATCCCAAATCCGGCTCGCTTGGGCTATCTGGCGTTTTCTCTACCCGCACCTGGCGGGAGCTGTTGGTTGACAGTCTACCGCGACATCAGGAAATCGGAGGTGGGCATTTTTCTCTCGGCGCAGCGCGATACACCCGGTGAAGCGGCTATGTTTGCAGTGGTCGAGAACTGGCAGGCCGTCGAAACAGAGCTTGGCGGTCACGTCCGGAGGGAGCAAGACCGGTACCACCGGCCGCGGATTATCGATTCATTGGCGACCGGGCCTCTGGAACAGGCAGAGGCTCGTTCTGCAGCGTTCGAGTGGCTTCGAGAACGCGTCAACGCATTCATCAATGTATTGCGGCCAATGATAAGATCTGCTGTGGCGGACGCCGAGACCCGGGGAGGCTAGGCGGCCTCGCGAGCACCTCTTGAGCATTATGCAAGGGTGTGCATTTCGGTAAACGCGTCGCGCGATGAAAATCATCCGCCCATGAGTGAAAGGACGCCGATGACCCAACTCAGCGCCCAGATCGTCCCGGTCACCCCGTTCCAGCAGAATTGCTGCATCCTGTTCGACGCCGACGACAAGGTCGGGGTGGTGATCGATCCCGGCGGCGATGCCGATCAGGTCTTTGCCGCGTTGAAGGTACTCGGGATCGCGCTGAAGGAGATCTGGCTCACCCATGGCCATCTCGACCATGCCGGCGGGGCGATGGACCTCAAGGCGCTGACCGGCGTTCCCATCGTCGGCCCGCACGAGGACGACCAGATGCTGCTTTGCTCGATCGAGGAGCAGTCGAAGATGTTCGGCCTCGGCGGCGGCATGAAAAACTGCACGCCCGACCGCTGGCTGGAGGAGGGCGAGACGCTTTCCTTCGGCAGCCATTCCTTCGAGGTTTTCCACACGCCCGGCCATGCACCGGGGCATGTGATCTTCTTCCATCGCGCGGCGAAGTTCGCCCATCTCGGCGACGTGCTGTTCGCTGGCTCGATCGGCCGCACGGACTTGCCGGGCGGCGACCATGCGACGCTTCTCAGGTCGATCAAGGAAAAGGTGCTGCCGCTCGGGGACGACGTCGGCTTCCTCTGTGGCCATGGGCCGGGAAGCCGCATCGGCGACGAGCGGCGGACCAATCCGTTCCTGCTCTGATGCGCGGCTGCCGGGCCGGCGAAGTCCGCGGCGAGGGCGTCGCCGTGCGTCATCGGCCGGTCGGTAGTCCTGTTATTTCAGTGAGGCGGCCTCGTCGCCGCGCCGGTAGTCTCTGGCAATGCGGATGATCTTAGCGCCGCCGGTCCAGATCGTCTCGATCCCCGAGGTCGGCATCGGCCGCCGGTCGAGCCGCTCGGCCTCGACGTCGATGATCTTCGGGCCCGACAGGGTCCGCACGCTGCCGGTCCGCGCGTTCAGCCCGGGCCGATAGGAGCCCCGGTTGCCGCGCTCGTATCCGACATCGGAGGTGAGGAAGCTGACGGAGCCGCGGTTGCTGATGTCCACCGGTTGGACGACGACGTGGCGCCAATGGCCGGCGGCGGGCCCGCGCAGGGTCCGGATGCCGCCGCGATAGATCACCGGCGCGTCGTCGCGATAGGTAACGGAGGTATCGATGCTGCCGCCGTCTTCGAGAAACTCTTCCCGCTCGCTCGTCGAATAGATGTCCGGCGCGGTGTTGAGATTGTCCTCGTCGAACTCCTGCAGCGTATCGGCGGTCGAGGCGCCGCCGGTCAGGCGGTCGATCCCGTTGACCGCGCGGACGTCGCCTGCCCTCAGCGGGTCGCCGCGATGTTCGCCCGAACGGCGCTCCGATGGCAGGCGGACGGCGCCGCCGTCGCGCAGGTAGCGCTGCTGGCCGGCATCGCTTTGCGCGAATTGCCGGCCGGCATCTTCCGCGCCGGCGCGTTCGATGGTGAAAGGCACGCTCGTCGCGGCGACCGCGAGGATCGTCGTCACGGCGAAGAGGCTCTGGCGGGCCATAGATCTCTCTTTCGAAGAGTAACGATTTCTTAACTCTTCGGAGGAGTAGCAGGTTTCGTGCCAGGCTATTGCGGGCCAGAATGGCACGAATGGGAGTGCTCCGCCCCAGAATGGGACAGTGGTTAACGGCCTGGTAACGAATTGGGACGTGCGGTCAGGGCGTTCTCATCGCGATGCGATGGCACCCTTCCGGCAGCCTGCCGGCCGGCGGGAAGCCGGACCATGCCGGCCGCTCGTCAGAGCGCCAGGATATGGTTATCCCATTCGAGGTCGGCCATCGCCGTGTCGTCGTCTTCTTCCAGGCGCAGGACGGCGCCCGTGCCGGAGGTGGCGAGGAAGCCTGAGCCATCCGGGGCGAGGCCGCAGCCGTCGGTGAGGCCGATGCGCTCGAGGACGTTGCCGGTCTTCGCCTCGAGGATCATCACGGTGCCGCCGACGGGCGAGGAGACGGCGATGCGCTCGCCGTCGCGGCTGGCCGCGACGGAGCCGATGTAGTTCGCCAGAGAGGCGAGGTCGGTCGGGGCGAGTTCGGTCAGCGCCAATGGCTTGCCGGCCTCGGCGAAGCCGACGAGCGGCGGGGCGTCGGACGCCGCGCCCTGATACTGGCCGCCGAACCAGACCCGGTTCCCCGCGTCGATGGCGATGTGATGCAGCGACAGCTTGTGGAGGTCTTGCGGCAGCAGCTGCTTGTCGATCAACTCGCCGGTTTTCCGATCGAGGAAGACGATCGAGGGCTCCATGGTAGGCAGGTTGAGCATCTGCCTGCCATAGTCCGGATGGGTCTCGATGCCACCATTGGCGATGACGATGGTCTCGCCGTCCGGCATCAACAGCGCTTCGTGGGTGTCCATGCCGTGGGCATCGAACTCGCCGATGCGGGCATAGCCGGCCTCGACGTCGTAGACGGCGACGAGACCCCTGGCGGCGTCGTAGTCGTGCTCGGTCGCATACATCAGCCGCCCGTCCGGCGAGAAGAAGCCGTGGCCGAAGAAGTGCCGGCCTTCGGGCGAGGTCAGCGTCTTGATGGTCTCGCCGGAGGTCGGATCGAAGACGATCGCGAAGGTGCGCGGGCGCCGGGCGAAAACGACGGCACGGCCGGAGACTTTGTCGAAGGCGACGTCGTGGCCGCGATCGGGCAGGGCGACCGCCGAGACGATCTCGCCGCGGTCGGTGAAGACGGCGCAGCCGAAGCTGCCGTCGGGGCGAAGGCACGAGGCGCCGAAGAGCGCATCGGCCCGATCGAAGGCCTCTGCCCCCCGCGGCGACAGGCCGGCGGCGAAGGCCGCGCCCGCACCGATCAGGAAGCTGCGACGGTCGAGGAAGGCGCCGCGCGCGACCTTCGTTCCGGGAAAGAGGCGCATCGTCCGCTTCCTTTCTTGGAGCTCTCGCTCAGTCGCCGTCGAGCGCGGAGAAACCGGCCGACAGGCCGAGCAGCGGCGAGAGCTGGCCGGCGAACTGGCTCTGGAGGCTGTCGGTGACGATCAGGAGATAGGTCAGATTCTGGCGCTTCGACGTATCGCCGACCACCTCTGTCAGCGGCGGCGAGAGCTTGCCGAGCGCCATGTCGGCATTCTCGAATTCGAAGAGGATCGAATCCTTCAGATAGGCGTGCGTCTCGGGCAAGAGCGAGCCGACGTTCGACACGGTGAAGAGATCCTTCATCCCGGCGAAGTTCGCCCGGAGTGATGCGAGGGCGAGTTCGGATCTGTAGAACAGGAAGAGCTTCGGCTTCGCAGCCTTCTCGCTTTCGCCCATCCCGGGATTGAGTCTGAGATCGCGGATCGCCTCGAAACCGTTGATGAAGACGCCGACGATCTCCTTCAGCGAATCGTCGGCGGTGCGATAGGCGGGATCGCTGGCCTTCGGATTCGTCATCCGCTCGGCGATGCCGCCGGCATCCTTGGTCCAGTCCGCGGTGATCGCGTCGCCGAGCTTGGTGAGATTGGCGGTGATCGCCTTGCCGAAGCGGCAGCGGAAGTCGCCGTCCTTCGTCGCCAGCGCGTCGGCGCCGGTTCCGTGAAGCACGTATTCGAGGGCGCCGAGCCCCTGCACGGCGACGGACTTTTCGGCAAGGCCGGCCTGCGTCGTGGCACTCTCGTCCTTGTCGGCCAAGATCGCCTGGACCTGCCGGAGGCCGATGCCGCGCCGATCAGGGAAGAACAGGATGCGTGCGCCGCGATTGTCCTCCATCACCGGCCCGAACTGCACGAACTCGATCCGCGACCAGGCGCGGACGAGATCGGCGAAGGCTTCGCGCGCGCCTTCGAGATTTTCGCCGGCCGGCAGCGTGCAGAGATCGCCCATTGCCGAATTCGCCTCGTCGGCGGCGTCGGCAAAGGCGGCGTAGCCGGGGCGAATGGCACCGTCGATGGTGTTCCAGACGACGTCGAGCTTCTGCTCCCGCGTTGCCTTGGTGATCTCGGGCGGGCCGTCTTCCTGGGCGAGGGCAGACAAGGGCGAAAGCGGCAGCGCGAAGACGGCTGCGAAGGCGGCTGCGAGCAGCCGGCGACGCGCCGGTCGGGGATGCGTCTCGGCCGGGCGGGAGATCAGGGCGAAGCTCATAAGGACTCCAGAAAACGGTGCAGCGCGGCGCGATCGGCGGAGTCCATCGCGGCATAGGCGTCGCGCGACGCCTTGGCCTCGCCGCCATGCCACAGGATGGCTTCCGCGAGACTACGCGCCCGTCCGTCATGCAGGAACAGGGTGTGGCCGTTCACCGTCTCGGTGAGGCCGATACCCCACAGCGGCTGGGTGCGCCATTCGCTGCCCGACGCGTCTCCCACGGGGCGGTGGTCGGCGAGGCCCTCGCCCATGTCGTGGAGAAGGAAATCCGAATAGGGCCAGATCAGCTGGAAGCGCTGGGCCTTGTCCGGGGCGTCCTTCGAGGTGACGAATTTCGGCGTGTGGCATGCGGTGCAGCCGGCGTCGTAGAACAGCTTCTTGCCGCGCAGGACTTGCCGGTCGCCGACGTCGCGGCGGGCCGGCACGGCGAGATTCTGCGAATAGAAGGTGACGAGGCCGAGGATCGGATCCGGCGCCTCGACCTCGCCGAGCCGCTCCTGTACGCCGGAGGGTGCGTCGCGGCAGACGGTCTGGGCGATCGAGCACTCTCCGAACGCGTCGGTGACGAGCGGCGTCGAGATACCGATGTCACCGGCAAAGGCTTCGGCGCTCTGCACCTTGATCGAGGGGGTCGTCGCCTTCCAGCCGAAGCGGCCGAGGACGAGTTCGCCGGTGTCCGGATCGCGCGCCATCGAGGCCTTGCCGGAGATGCCGTCGCCATCTGCGTCGTTGGGGTCGGCTCGGGCGAGAATGTCCGCCGGCTCGATCTGCTCGACGAGGCCGAGGCCGATCATCGGCGGCGCGACCCGCGGCGACAGCATCACGTCCTCTTGCATCGGGCCGTAGGCGAGATCCTCGACCGAATAGGTCGGGTGGCGGAGGCTCACCACGGTGCCGTCGGCGAGGGTGACGGGTTCCTCACGATAGGCGATCGCCATCTTGCCCTCGGGCTTCAGGCCGGGCACGGCGAAGTTCTGCAACTGGCCGCCATAGGCCGGCTCGGGAATGCGCGTCGATTCGTGGGTGGCGAGCTTCTGGCGTTCCTCTTCGGTCTTCGGCGGCACCGACAGCCGCAGGAACATCGAGACCGCCGGCTCGCCATGCTCCGGCGGATGGCCGCGCCCGTCCTTCAGGTGGCAGGACTGGCAGGAGCGGGAGTTGAACAGCGGCCCGAGCCCGTCCGAGGCCTCGGTGGAGGAGGGGGAGGAGACCCAGAGCTTGCGGAAGAGGGCGTTGCCGAGCTTGAAGCGGTCCTCGCCCTCGAAGGTCTGGTTGGCCGAGACATGGCTGAAGGAATCACGGTTGACCAGCTTGGTCGAGGTCGCGCCGCCGGCCTGCATCGCCTCGAATTTCTCCGGTTCGGAAAAATCCGTCGTCGGCTTGGTGACGGCGCGGACGCGGGTGAGATCTTTCTTGGAGAGATCCTGCCGGAGGGGCCGGTCGATGCCGTAGCTGGCGGAAATCGGAATTGCAGCCGGCAGAAGGACCATGCCGGCCAGAAGCGTCACTTTCGTGGCGAAACGCATGTCTTGCGTCCCCATCCGTAGTCGCGGTGCCATGACCGCAAATGGCGAAAAGGGCCGCGGACGGCCCTTTGCAATTCTGTCACCCGACCGTTTGGAGCCAGCCCCTCTCGCGCCTTACTGGAAGACCGCCTGGGTATTGTCCAGCGAATCCGAACCCTCGATGGTCACGCCGCCGAGATCGAGGGCGGCGACGGCCCGCTCGATCGCCCTCGTCTGGGTGATCAGCGCGTCGATGCCGGCCTGGACGCGGGCATTGCCCTCGTCGTTGCCTTCGCCGATCTGCTGGTCGTAGGCTTCGCCGTTCTCGGCGGCTTTCGCGATCGCTTCGAACTTCTCGACGCTGTCGTCGAGATCGGCGCGGATCTCCTTGTCGATCTCCGGCGCCTTGGCGGCGACGAGATCTGCGATCGCCGGGCCTTCGACCGTCTTGCCGTCCACCCGCTCGTACTTGCCGGTATAGACGTTGCGGATGCCGAGAACGTCGTTCAGATGCGACACGTGGGTGTTGTCGGAGAAGCAGTCGTGCTCCTCCTCCGGATCGTGCAGCAGGAGGCCGAGCTTCATCCGCTCGCCGGCGAGTTCGCCATAGGAGAGCGAGCCCATGCCGGTGAGGATCGCCGAAAGGCCCTTCGTGGGATCGTCCAGCAGCGCCTTGCGAGCGGCGCCGTCGTCCTTCCAGTTGCCGACCATCTCTTCGAGGTCGGAGACGAGAAGGTCGGTTGCGGCATCGAGATACTGGCCGCGGCGATCGCAATGGCCGCCGGTGCAGTCCTCGCCCGTCGCATAGTCGGTGTAGGGGCGCTCGCCGGCGCCGGCATCGGTGCCGTGGAGATCCTGGCCCCAGAGCAGGAATTCGACGGCATGGTAGCCGGTGGCGACGTTCGCCTCGATGCCGCCGGCCTCCTGCAGCTTGTCCTGCAAGAGCTCAGGCGTGATCGTCGAGACGTCGACCTTCTCGCCGTTGACGGTGATCGTCTGGTTGGCGATCACATTGGCGGTGTAGAGAGAGTTCTGGTCGGACTCGGCGCCGTAGCTGTCGTCGACATAGTCGATCAGGCCCTCGTCGAGCGGCCAGGCGTTCACCCGGCCTTCCCAATCGTCGACGATCGGGTTGCCGAAGCGGAAGGCCTCGGTCTGCTGATAGGCCGGGCGGGAGGCGCGCCAGGCGTCCCGGGCGGCCTGCAAGTTCGCTTCGCTCGGCTTCTCGATCAGGGCGTCGGTGGCCGCGTCGAGTTCCTTGGCCTTGGCAAGAGCGTCCTCGTAGCCGGCGAGCGCGATGTCGGCGTAGTTTTCGAGCACGGCCTTCGGGGCCGGCGCCTCGGCCAGCGCGACCCCGCTCGAAAGCACCGCGACGGCGGCTACGAGGGTGAAGGTTGCGGAGCGGGCGGAAGAATTCATGACGACAGGTCTCCTCCCGGGCGTGGAAACACCCAGTGAACGGTGCGGCAAGTTGAGCTTGGCGTGTGCGGATCGTTTGCCCAATCTTGGCTATGATGGTCAAGTTTATCTGTCAACCGCGCAAGCAAAGATTGGAATTGGAGGAATTCCAAACAGATGCGCGATCAGGCGCTGCTCGTCCCGCAGCTTTCCAGAAAGCCGATGAACCGCGCCACGCCCTGTTCGACCGGGCCGGAGTTGTCGATCTCAGCCACCCGCCAGACCATTGACGGCAGGTCCAGCGGCGCTTCGCGCTCGACGCGGGCGATAGCGCCTGCCCGGTCTTCGCGGCCGCGTCGGATGATGCGTTCGACCAGCAGCGGCCGGGGAACCGTCACATGGGCGACGGCGAGCCGCGGGAAGACCGCCGCCGCCTCGGCGATCTGGCGCCGCGAGATGTTGGCGATCACCGTCTGGCCGTCGGCGATCCTGGCGAGAAGGCTGCAATCGAGGCCGTAGCCGAGGCCATGGGCGCGCCAGGCGAGGGCAAAGCCCTCCGCCTCGCGGCGGCGCTCGAACTCCGTCTCGTCGAGTTCGGCGTGATCCTCGGCGTCGGGATCGGCCTTGCGGGTGACGAACCGCCGGGCGAAGTGGAAGCGCTCGTCGCCGGCGAAATGGCGGGCGGCGAGGCGGATGAGCGTGTCCTTGCCGGCGCCTGACGGCCCCACGACGGCAACGAAGGCGCCGCGAATGTCGGCGCTTCGCTCTTCAGGCGACACGGCGGCCGGCCCGATGGACGCTGGCGACGAGCGGCGGGCGGTTCGGCCGCGGCTCGCGGATGCGCACGAGGTCGGCGCGCTTGCCGAGGGCGATTTCGCCGCGATCGGCAAGGCCGGCCGCCCTCGCCGGATTGGCCGTGACGAGGCGAATGGCGGCCGGCAGGTCGAGCGTCCCCTCTCGCGCCAGGAGAAACGCCGCCTGCAACATCGAAAAGGGGATGTAGTCGGAGGACAGGATGTCGAGCTGGCCGGCGGCCAGAAGATCGTGGGCGGCGACGTTGCCGGAATGGGAGCCGCCGCGCACGATGTTGGGCGCGCCCATCAGGACGCCGAGGCCGGCGCCATGCGACGCCCTGGCCGCCTCGATCGTAGTCGGGAACTCGGCGATCTGCGTGCCGAGTTCGAGCGCCTCCGCGACATGGGCCTCCGTCGCGTCGTCGTGGGAGGCGAGCGCGATACCGCGCTCCCGCGCCCCGGCGGCGATCGCCCGGCGCGAGCGGTCGCTGTTCAGCTCGGACTCGGCGATGCGTCGCTGGGTGAAGCTCTCGAAGGCCTCGTCCGAAAGCGCCTTCTTCTTCTGGTAATAGATCCGGTAGGTCTCCAGGCTGACGAACTGGCGCTGGCCGGGCGCGTGGTCCATCAGCGAGGCGAGGCGCACGCGCGGGTTCTTCGACAGCCGCTCGAAGCCTGCGACCGCATCGGGCGCCGAGACCTCGCACCTGAGATGGATGAAGTGTTCGGCCCGGGTGTCGTCGTTCGAAGCGGCCTCGGCGATGACGTTCGAGAGCTTCTCCATCGTGTCGACGGTCAGCGTCGCATCCTCGTCGGTGCCGACGCGGATCGCGTCGAAGACGGTGGTGATGCCGGAAGCGGCGATCTGCGCGTCATGGGCCTGGAGCGCGGCGAACATGTCCCAGAAGACCTTCGGCCGCGGCATGAAGTGGGTCTCGATATGGTCGGTATGGAGCTCGACGAGACCCGGGATGAGGACGTCGCCCTCCATGTCCTCGCCGCTTGCCGCGCCTTCGCCGATCTCCGCGATCCTGCCGTCGCGAATGACCAGATGGCCGCTGATCACTTCGTCCAGAAGGACGATGCGGGCGTTCGTGAGAATCGTTTCGGCGGGCATTGGAGGCTCTTTCGGGCAGTGCGGACGGGCGATCCCGTCACTGCGGAGCTTGGCGGCGCGTCAGGTGACGAACTTGCGAAGCTGCTGGGAGAGAAGGTCGGTGAGGACGACGGTGACGACGACGATGATGAGAATCGCCGACGACTGCGGATAATAGAAGCCGCGGATCGATTCGAACATCACCTGGCCGATGCCGCCGGCGCCGATGACGCCGAGAATCGTCGCCGTGCGCACGTTCGTCTCGAGACGGTAGAGGGTGTAGGACACCCAGAGCGGCAGCACTTGGGGGATGACCCCGAAGACGACCTCCTGAATGCGTGTCGCTCCGGTGGAGCGTATGCCCTCGACCGGCCGCGGATCGATCGATTCCACCGCCTCGGAAAACAGCTTCGCCATGATGCCGGTGTTGTGGATGAACAGCGCCATGACGCCGGCGAAGGGGCCGAGGCCGACGGCGACGACGAAGAGCACCGCCCAGACCACCTCGTGAATCGCCCGGAAGACGTCCATCAGTCGCCGGCAAGGGTGGAGCACCCACCATGGCACCATGTTGTGGGCGCACAGGATGCCGAAAGGGATCGAGACGATCAGCGACAGGAAGGTGCCCCAGACGGCGATCTCGACCGTGACGATCATCTCCTGGACATAGTAGCGCCAGTCGGTGAAGTCGGGATGGAGAAAGCCGGAGGCGTATTCCGCCATGTTGGCGGAATCGGTGAAGAGGAACGTCCAGCGCCCCATCTCCGCCGGGCCCCAGCTGATGGCGAGGGCCGCGATCACGCCGGCGAGGATGACGAGGTTCCAGAACGAGCGCGACCAGTCGCGGCCGGCATTGATGCCTGGCATCGCCTGTTGCCCACGGGATGGTGAGGCGGCGGGAAGGGGTTCGCTCGTCGTCGACATCGAGGGCTCCGCTCGGCAGGAAGGCATCGCATCAAAACGGCCGGCCACCGGTTCGGCGGCCAGCCGCGAGGTACGGCCCGCCCGGAGATGGGGGCGAGCGACCGTCTTCGGGTTCAGATCAGGCGCCGGACTTCTTCTCGTTGGCCTCGATCTTCTTCTGGTACTCGGCCTTCTCGGCCTCAAGCTTTTCGATCTCGGCCTTCTTGGCGGCGGCGTCCATCTTGTCGTCGGCCTGCAGCTGGCCGATCTTCTTCGACACTTCCATCACGCGGATCGGCAGCAGCTGGTCGTCGCTGGACTTCTTGAACGGCGCCCATTCGAGGCCGGCGAGGACCTCCTTCTCCTTGGCGGCATCACCCTGCGACTTGTCGGTGCCGTAGTTGAGGACGAAGGTCTCGATCTTCTCGCGGGTGGCGTCGTCGACCTTCTTGGAGATCACCAGCGGATCGGACGGGATCAGCGGCGATTTCCAGATGATCTTGATCTTCTTGAAGGCTTCCGGCTGGTTCTTTTCGATCAGCGCGAGGTTCTCGGTGTTGTTCGAGGCCGCGTCGACCTGGCCCATGGCCACCGCCATGGCGTTGGTCTCGTGGTTGGCGTTGGTCACCGTCTTGAAGCATTCCTTCGGGTCGATGCCGTTCTGGGCGAAGACGAAGGTCATCGGCACGAGATAGCCCGAGGTCGAGTTCGGATCGCCGAGGCCGAAGTTCAGCGTCTTGTCGCATTTCAGGAGGTCGTCGAGCGAGGTCAGCTTGGAATCCGCCGGGGCGAGGATCAGCGACCAGTAGCCGGGGCTGCCGTCGAGGGCGACGGTCTGGGCGAAGATCTGGCCGTCGGCGCGATCGACCGCTTCCATCGCAGACTTGTTGCCGTACCAGGCGAGCTGGACCTTACCGAAGCGCATGCCTTCAATGACGCCGGCATAGTCGGAGGCGAAGAACGGCTTCACGGTGAGGCCGGTCTGCTCTTCCATGTCCTTCAGGAACGGCTCCCACTTCGGACGCAGATTCTGCTGGCTCTCGGTGGAGATGATGCCGAAATTGATGGTCTCGCTCTCCTGCGCCACGGCCGTGCCGCCGAGCGACAGGGCGATCGTCGCCGCAGAGAGCATTTTCGAGATGAGCTTCATGGGTTCTTGGTTTCCCTGTTGGTGGTCTCGGGGATCGTCGGCCGGGCGTCCAGACGGTTGTCAGGCCGGCTGAAGGGTCTTTTTTCTGGCGCCGACGACCGGGCGATCGACGGGCTCACGCGTGCCGGTCGGTCGAGCCTCGCCTTTCACCGGCAGCTTTTGCGGCAGCACCAGCTCTTCGTAGGCGGCGCCGTAGAGTTCGGTCAGGAAGCTGTCGGACAGGGCGTCGGACGGGCCGTCATAGACGACCTTTCCGTCGCGGAGGGCGACCGTCCTGTCGCAATAGACACGGGCGTATTCGACCTGATGCAGCGAGACGAGGACGGTCATGCCCTCGCTCCGGTTGATGTCGGCGAGGACGTCCATCACCCGGCGCGCCGAGGCCGGATCGAGCGAGGCGATCGGCTCGTCGGCGAGCAGGATCTTCGAGCGCTGCACGAGCGTCCTGGCGATCGCCGCGCGCTGCTGCTGCCCGCCGGAGAGCGTCGAGGCGCGCTGCCAGGCGACCTCGGGAATGCCGACCCGGCCGAGCGCCTCGATGGCCGCTATCCTTTCGGCTCGGGTGAAGAAGCCGAAGGTTCCGCGCCAGGGCGAGATGCGGCCGAGGATCCCGCAGAGGACGTTGGTGATCACCGGCAGCCGGGCGACCAGATTGAACTGCTGGAAGATGACGCCGATGTTGCCCCGCAACTCGCGCATCTTGGGGCCGTACCGACCGTCCTTCTGCTGGACCTCGCCGAGGATCTCGATGAGCGAGCCGGCATCGCCGCGCTCCAGGCCGGCGATATGGCGTATCAGCGTCGACTTGCCGGAGCCGGATGCTCCGATCAGCGCCACCATCTCGCCTTTGCCGATGGTCAGATCGACCCCGGCCAAGGCCTGTTTCTTGCCGAAACGCTTGCAAAGGTTTTCGACTGCGATCGCCGTCATCGGTTGCTCCTGATGGGTGTCGCGCTGTCGCGTCACCAGAGCTTTAGAGACCTTCCATGAGAGTTGGATGACGGCTTTACGATGCTTCGATGACGATTGAATCGATAGTGATCAAAGCGGCTTACGAGGCATGCTTGGCGAGAAACGCCTCGCCGTCGAGCGTACGGAAGTCCTCGAGCGCCGCGTGCAGGGCGGCATGCGGCCAGTCCCACCATGCGAGCCGTTCCATGCCCGCCGCGACCTCTTCGGAAAACCGCCGCCGGATAGGCTTCGCCGGTACGCCGCCGACGATCGTGTAGGGCGCGACGTCCTTCGAAACGACCGCTCCGGCCCCCACGACGGCGCCGTTTCCGATCGTGACGCCCGGCAGGATCGTGGCGCCGTGGCCGATCCACACGTCGTGGCCGATGCGCACCGAATGGGCCCGCCGCCAGTCGAAGAACTCGGCCTCGTTCTCCTCGCCGTCGAAATAGTCGCCGGCCCGGTAGGTGAAGTGATGCAGCGTCGCGCGCCAGGTCGGATGGTTGGTGGCGTTGATGCGCACGGCGGCGGCGACGTTGACGAACTTGCCGATCTCGCTCGCCCAGATGCCGCAGTCCTGCATGACGTAGGAGTAGTCGCCGAGCCGGGTCTCGGAAATGCGGCAGCGCTCGGCGATCTCGGTGTAGCGGCCGAGATGGCAGGCTTCGACCTCGGCGGTCTGGTGGATCAGCGGCGTCTCGGAATATTTCGGCATCAGGCGGCCTTTTCTCGCGCGGAAAATCCGGAGACGTCGACGATGCGGCTGGCGACGCGCCCGCGAACTTCCTCGTCGTGGAAGATGCCGAGGATCGCCACGCCCCGCTGGCGCTTCTCCGCGATCAGCTCGCAGACGACGTCGCGATTGGCGTTGTCCAGCGAGGCGGTCGGCTCGTCGAGGAGGAGGATCGGGTGATCGGTCAGGAAGCCGCGGGCGATGTTGACCCTCTGCTTCTCGCCGCCGGAAAAGGTCGCCGGGGGAAGGTCGTAGAGGGCGGCGGGCAGGTTCAGACGTTCGAGGAGAACCGCTGCGCTTTCCCGAGCGGTGGCAGGTTCGACGCCGCGGGCGAACAGCGGCTCGGCGACGACGTCGAGGGCCGAGACACGCGGGATCGCCCTGAGGAACTGGCTGACATAGCCGACGACGGTTCGCCGCAGCGCGCCGACCTCGCGCGGGCTCGCCGTCGCGAGGTCGGCGAAGGGATCGCCCGCCGCCCCACGCATGAGGATATGGCCGGCTTCGACGCCGTAATTGCCATAGATCATCCTGAGGATCGACGACTTGCCCACCCCGGACGGTCCGCCGAGGACGACCACTTCGCCGGCATCGACCGCGAAGGACACGTTGCGGACGACCGGCAGGTGGATGCCGCCGCGCAGATGGTTGGTGAAGCTCTTGGCGACGTCTTCGAGGACGAGCCGCGTCTTTGGTGAGTGGTCGCGCATGGCTCAGACCTCCAGGATCGAGGCGACGAGAAGCTGGGTATAGGCATGTTGCGGGTCGTCGAGCACCCGGTCGGTGAGGCCGTGTTCGATGACGTGGCCCTGTTTCATCACCATGATGCGGTGGGACAAGAGCCGCGCGACGGCCAGATCGTGGGTGACGACGATCGCCGACAGTCCCATCTCGCCGACGAGGCCGCGGAGGAGGTCGAGGAGACGCGCCTGAACCGAGACGTCGAGGCCGCCGGTCGGCTCGTCCATGAAGACGAGGCGCGGCGCGGTGACGAGATTGCGGGCGATCTGCAGGCGCTGACGCATGCCGCCGGAAAAGGCCGTCGGCCGGTCGTCGATGCGTGCGCCTGGGATCTCGACGCGGGAGAGCCAGTCATTCGCCGTTTCGCGGATATGGCCATAGTGGCGGTTGCCGACGGCCATCATCCGCTCGCCGATATTGGCGCCGGCCGACACGCGCATCCTGAGGCCGTCGGCCGGGTTCTGGTGGACGAATCCCCAGTCGGTGCGCATCAGGAAGCGCCGTTCGGCCTCGGTCAGGGTGGCGAGGCCGCGCATTTCGCCGTCGCGCATCCGGTAGGAGACCGCACCGCTCGTCAGCGGCATGCGGCAGGAGAGGCATTCGAGGAGGGTCGACTTGCCCGAGCCGGATTCGCCGACGATGGCGAGGATCTCACCGGTATAAAGGTCGAAGGAGACGTCCTCGCAGCCGACGTGGCTGCCGTAGAGGCGGGTGAGGGATCGGGCGGAGAGGAGGGGAAGGTCGGTCATGGGTTTGCAGGCCCTCGGTCGGACGTGTGGCACCAGAATACAACCTGAGCTATCGTCGCGTCATGAGTGGTGAGGTCAGCTTCGAGTGGGATCCGGCAAAAGCCGAAGCGAATGTCGCGGCCGGGCGTCCACCCTTTGCTGACGTCCTTCGGTTCGATTTTGCCACGGCTGCCATCTTCCGCGATGAGCGACGCAACTATGGCGAGGTGCGCAAGATCGCCATTGGCATCATCGGCGAACGCCACCATGTTCTCGTCTATACGGAACGTGGTGGCCGAGTTCGGGTGATCTCGTTTCGTAAGGCCAATCAGAGAGAGGTCGACATCCATGATCGTTACACGGAACGTGTTCGTGAAGACGGAAGCGACCGCTGAAGACTGGGCGCATGTACGAGAGAAGACGCGGCGAGCACGGGAAGCCATGACGCCGGATGAAGACGCTGCAATCACGGCGGATGCGCTCCAGGATCCAGACAATCCGCCGATCGAGGATGGCGACCGTCTGGCGCCTCTCAAACGGCCCTTCGATTTCGTTCCCGAAGAGCGTGCCATTGTGCGCATCGACCGCGATGTCATCGAACGTTTTCGCAAGGCGGGCGACGACTGGGAGGAGCGGATCAACGCGATCCTGCGCGAGGCTGCGCCGGCCGACGCGGCCGAGTGAGCCGGCCGCGGTCGCACGAAGGCGTTTGCCGCATGGCTCGTTGCCGATCCGATCATTGCGCAGCAAGTCCAGCTACGTCTTCCGCCCCCACATGCCCGGCCGCCCGCCGCTCCTCGCAATAGTCCGTATCGGAGCAGGCATAGAGCCGGCCGCCGCGGTCGTCGGTGACGATCTCGTCCAGATAGACGTCCGTCGCGCCGCAGAGCCCGCAGGGCTGGGAGAATGTCTGGACGCTGAAGGGATGGTCCTCGAAATCGAGGCTGGCGACCTTGGTGAAGGGCGGAATGGCGTAGATCCGCTGCTCCCGTCCGGCGCCGAAGAGCTGCAGCGCCGGGCAGTCGTCCATCTTCGGATTGTCGAATTTCGGGATCGGCGACGGGTCCATCACATAGCGCCCCTCGATCTTCACCGGATAGGCGTAGGTGGTGGCGATGTGACCATGCTGGGCGATGTCTTCGTAGAGCTTGACGTGCATCAGCCCGTATTCTTCCAGCGCATGCATGATTCGCGTCTCGGTCTCGCGCGGCTCGAGGAAGCGCAGGGGCTCGGGGATCGGCACCTGGTAGACCAGCGTCTGGCCTGCCGACAAAGGTGCTTCGGGAATGCGGTGGCGGGTCTGGATGATCGTCGCCTCGCGGGTCTTGGTGGTGACCGCGACATTGGCGACGCGGGCGAAGAAGGCCCGGATCGAGACGGCGTTGGTGGTGTCGTCGGAACCCTGGTCGATGACCTTCAGGACGTCGTCCGGCCCGATGATCGCCGCCGTCACCTGCACGCCGCCGGTGCCCCAGCCATAGGGCATCGGCATCTCGCGCGAGGCAAACGGCACCTGGTAGCCGGGGATCGCCACCGCCTTCAGGATGGCGCGACGAATCATCCGCTTGGTCTGCTCGTCGAGATAGGCGAAGTTGTAGCTGGGCAGCGCAGTCATCGGCTTGATCCCCCAAGTGTTGGATGGGCCGGTAAAGACAGGGAAAGGCGAGTTGCATGGCCTGGATGGCGCTCGGCGAACTCTTTGCAATTCTCTTCGGTCTCGCCCTTGGCTGGTTTTTCCTGATTTATCGCGATCCGGTTACCGGCGAGTTCGGGCGCGGCATATCGGGGCGCCCGCGTGTGCCGAAGGACGAAGGAGAGGGCGACGCCGGCAGGCCCGAGTGAGCACGACGGCTGGCTCATTCGTCTACGTCCTCGCCACCTTCGCCTACGGGCTGGCCGGCACCGCATGGCGAGGTTCCATCGGTCGACCTTGCGACGTGTTCGCGCTGCATAGTCCGCAACAGGCCGAGTTCCGCCTGGAAGTCGACGTAGTGCGGCAGCTTCAGGTGCTCGACGAAGCCGGTCGCCTGGACGTTGTCACAATGAGCGAGGACGAATTCCTCGTCCTGTGCCGGCGCCCGGCGCTCCTCGTCGAACTCGTCGGCGCGCAGGGCCCGGTCGACCAGGCTCATCGCCATCGCCTTGCGCTCCATCTGCCCGAAGACCAGGCCGTAGCCGCGGGTGAACTGCGGCGGCTGTGATTTCGACCCGAAAAATTGCGAGACCATCTGGCATTCGGTGACGCGCACCCGGCCGATCACAACGGGAAAACCGAATTCCGGCAGATCGACCTCGACCTCGACCTCGCCGATGCGGATTTCGCCGACGAAGGGGTGGGTGCGGCCGAAGCCGCGCTGGGTGGAATAGCCGAGGCCGAGCAGGAAGCCTTCGTCGCCGCGGGCAAGCGCCTGGAGCCGAAGATCGCGCGGGGCCGGGAAGGCCAGCGGCGAGCGGGTGAGATCGGTCGGTTCGACGCCGTCATCGGCGCCGTCGCCCTCGATCAGCGCTTCGTCGCCAAGAATGTCCATCACCCGGGGCGCCGGACCGGCTTCGCCCGGATCGCGCCGGACCGGCTCCGCGACCAGGCCGTCCCCGGCCATGTCCGGCTCGATCAGCCGATGGGTGTAGTCGAAGGTCGGGCCGAGCAACTGGCCGCCTGGCAGGTCCTTGTAGGTCGCCGAAATCCGCCGCTCGATCAGCATCCTGCCGGTATCGATCGGCGAGGAGGCGGCGAAGCGGGGGAGGGTCGTGCGATAGGCGCGGATCAGGAAGATCGCCTCGATCAGGTCGCCGCGCGACTGGCGGACCGCCATGGCGGCGAGTTCGGGATCGTAGAGCGAGCCTTCCGCCATGACCCGGTCGACTGCCAGCGCAAGCTGGCCGGCGATCTGCT
This sequence comes from Jiella pacifica, assembly GCF_010500815.1. Classification (GTDB taxonomy): domain Bacteria; phylum Pseudomonadota; class Alphaproteobacteria; order Rhizobiales; family Rhizobiaceae; genus Jiella; species Jiella pacifica. The sequence continues at coordinate 18,173 of NZ_JAAAMG010000007.1, read as the reverse complement.
CGAGCGTCAGCGCCGGAACGGATCGGTCGCCGCGCCGCCGGTCGGCAAGCAGCCGGTGGGCATTGGCGATGGCGGCTTCGCCACCCTTCACCGCGACATACATCTCACGCCTCCTCGACGATGGTGGAGCGTGGCAGGCCGAGGATCTCTCTCCCGCAGGTCAGGACGAGATCTAGACCGCAGGGAAACAGCGCGCGGTTCGCCCGCCGGGCTGCGACGAAACCGTCGCCGAGGCCGTCGACGCGAATGGTCGTCACCCCGGATATCCCCGGGCCGGACAGCCGCAACGCCTCGCCCGATCCGAAGGAGGCGACCTCGACCAGCAGCGTCGCCGAGCGGTCGGGAAAGCTGAGGGTGCCGAGCGGAAAGGTTTTGAGGCAGGCGCCGTCGAACCGGCCGACGACCGCAAACCGTGCATCGGCCGCCTCGCTGAGCCGGGCGCCGGTCTGGAAGCCGAGCCAGGCGCCCAGCGTTTCGCCCGCGGCTGGAACGTGAACGGGCGTATCGGCGTCGCAGAGGGCGAGGAGAGCAGCAGCCTGGGCCGGCGAGAGCGGCGCTGGTGGAGCGGCGCGCGCGCCGGTGTCGAGGATCGTTCCGGGCCGCGACAGGGCTTTGAGGATCGCCGAAAACACCGCCTGGGCGTCGAACACCGGATCGGCGAAGCCACCGGCGACGGCAAGGCGGGAGAGGTCAGGCGTGGATGTTCCGACCATCAGTCTTCTCCGCGCATCATGGTGAAGAAGTCGACCTTCGTTGCCTCGGTCTCGGAACGTCGCTTCGCGTCGGTCTCCGCCAGCGCGGCCTCGATCACGGCGACGATCTCCCGCTCGACGGTTTCCCGCATCGTCTCGTCTTGCCAGAGTGCGTCGAAGACGGCGGCAAAGTGGGCGCGAGTCCCGTCCCGGCCGAGCACCATCGCGTGGCCGACGGCGCCGTCGTCGAGGGTGACGCTCGCCCGCGTCACGCTTGCCTCGCCGAGATTGAACGGCGCGCCGCCGCCGCCCGCCCGGCCGCGCACCATCACGAGGCCGCTTTCGGGGCCGCGCAACGCGCCGACCCTTCGGCCCGCGCCGAGTCTTTGCCACGCCGCATCGAGAAAGCCGGCATCCGCCTGCGCAAAGGCCGAAACAGCGCGGCGGCGGGCTGCCTGGGGATCTGGAGTGGAGTTGCGCGAAGCTTCCGACATGTCGCTGCCATCCGTCGTTCATTTAATTGTCTATTTGTGTAGACAACTATATAAGACCCATCTAGCATGATTTTCGTGACATGGAAATGACGGGTGCCTCGGTCATTCGAGGGGAGCCGCGCGGCGACGGCGGCTCAGCAAGCGGCGAGCGGAGGGAATGCAGGTGACGACCCACGAGAGCGCGGGCATCGCGCGCTGGCGGCAGATCGCCGACAGCTTGCGCGCCGACATCGCCGAGGGGCGTCTTGTCGACGCGCTGCCGAGCGAGATGCGGCTGGCCGAGCGCTTCGCGGTCAACCGCCATACCGTGCGCCGGGCGATCGCCGCGCTCGGCGAAGAAGGGTTGCTCACGGCCGCGCGGGGCCGCGGCACCTTCGTTGCGCCGCGCCCGGGGCGCATCGCCTATCCCGTTGGGCCGCGCAGCCGCTTTTCGGAAAATATCGGCGCCGCCTCCCGCGAGCCGGGCGGATCGATGGTCGGGGCCACGAGGGAGCCCGCGTCGACCGAGATCGCCGGCCTGCTCGGTTGCGGCATCGCCGCGCCGCTGGCACGCCTCGATCTCCTGCGCGTCGCCGACGGGGCGCCGGTGATCGTCTCGACGCTGTGGTTCGAGGAGGCGCGGGTGCCGGGCATCGTCGCCGCCTTCGCCGAACTCGGTTCGATCTCCCGGGCGCTTGAAGCTCTCGGCCTGGCCGGCTGCCGGCGGCTCTGGACGCGGGTCTCGGCGATCGCCGCCGAGGCGCGGGACGCCGAACGGCTGCATTGCCCGTTGGCGACGCCGCTGATCCAGACGACGAGCCTCACCGCGGCGGCGACGGGCGAACCGGTCCAATACGCCCGCTCGCGTTTCCTCGGCAGCCGGTTCGAGCTCCTCTTCGACCACACGGCCGGGCCCGCGGCGGACTGACCGGCCGCCGCAGGCTGCGTGATCGTCCGCAGCCAAGGAAGAACAGGCTCAGCCCGGGAAGATCGGGTTCGACCAGGCGTGCCGGCCTTCGCCGTCGCTGACGATCAGCCGGCACCAGTCGCCGACAAACCGCTGCAGGGAAAGCTCTGCGGAGGTCAGGGAGCCGTCGTCGGAAAAGGCCGTCTCGGCGCGGCTGCCCCGGCCGACGAGGGAGATCATGCGGGCCGGTGAGGTGCGGATGGTGAGGGTGTCCCCGACCGTCTGGATCGCCGCGATCGCCGGCCCCTGGCTGGAATAATAGAGCCCGGCCTTCATCGCCGAAAGAAGCGCCCGGGGCTCGTTGCGCTCCGCTTTCACCATCATCCAGCCGCCGCCCGAGTCGGGTATCTTCAGATGCGCGTCGTCGGTGGCGTAGCCGGACAGGTGCCGGTGGCCCTCGTTGAGAAGCTGGTCGAGCAGCGCCGTGCCGTCGCCGCGACCGGTTTCGAGCGCGCAGCCGGTGTTCCAGATCTCCACCGCATGGGCGACGTCTGCCAGCGCCCGCCCGTCCTCGATGGTCAGCGACGACCATTGCGGATGGGCAATGCCGACGAAGGCGCCGGCATCGCGGGCCCTCGCCGCCAGCGCTTCCATCCGCTCGTCGGGGAAGGGCGGGTCGAAATCGGCCGGCAGGCCGCAGGCCAGCACGTGCCAGATCTCGCCCTGGCTGTTCTGCGGGGCGTGGATCTCGGCGCCGAGGATCGTCATGAAGTCGTCGCCGCGATAGTCGTTCGTGTCGGTGATCGGGAAGTCGAACTTCGCCAGGAAATGGTCCGACAGGCACAGGAAGTCGTAGCCCATGTCACGATAGTGGGCACAGACGTCGCCGGGCGATCTCGCCCCGTCGGACCGCGTCGAGTGGGTATGGACGTTGCCGCGAAGGAACCGTCCCCCGGCCGAAAAGACTTCGCGCCCGTCCATGTCGTCATCCCCGTTGATCATCGGCCGCAATTCTTCGGCTTGAACCATGACGGGGCTGTGACACAGTGTTTTCCACCGTCACCTTGCCGTCATCGGCACGATAACGAAACGTCATCCGAGACGTCTACAAGGCGCCGGCAGATCCGCAATTTCAACGGATGGGAGCTTTCCATGACCTTCGTCACTCCGATTTCGCGCCGCTCGATCTTGAAGGCCGGCGCGGCCTCAGCCACGCTTCTTGCCGCTCCCGCCGTGCTGACGCGCCCGGGCTTCGGCCAGAGCTCGGGCACCGTCAACGTCTTCACCTGGGGCGACTACGTCCAGCCGAACATGATTTCGAAGTTCGAGAAGGACACGGGCATCAAGCTCAACCTGTCGACCTACGGCTCGAACGACGAGGCGACCCAGAAGCTCAAGGCCTCCGGCGGCAAGGGGTTCGACGTCATCTTCCCGTCGGTGACCAACATCGCCAACTACCAGGACGGCGACCAGTTCCTGCTGCAGCCGATCGACGAGGAGAAGGCGAAGGTCGGCAACGTCATCCAGTCGATGTACCGCGACTCCATCCAGCTGGGCGCGGTGCAGAACGGCAAGCGCGTCGCCATCCCCTTCAACTGGGGCACCGAGGCGATCACCTACGACGCGTCCGTCTTCGACGATGCCACCGATGCCGACGTCTCCTACGGCATGCTCTGGGACCCGCGCGCCGCGAACAAGGCAGCCTTCCGGCAGAAGTCCGTCCTGATCGGCACCGGTCTCTATCTCGACGCCATGGGTGAGCTCCAGTCGAACCGGATGCTCGACGTCTACAAGAGCGAAGAGGACATGCGCCGCGTCTTCGACAAGATCGCGGCCTTCATCGTCGAGCACAAGCAGAACTTCGGCGCGTTCTGGAACAATGCGACGGAAGCGCTCAACGCCTTCCAGCAGTCGGGCGCCGTCGTCGGTCAGACCTGGGATTCGACCGGCCTCCTGCTCAACCGCGACAACGAAAAGCTGAAGTATCGCATGCCGAAAGAGGGCGGCATGACCTGGATGGATTCCATGGCGATCCCCTCCGGCGCCGAGAACCTCGAGCAGGCCTATGCCTTCGTCAACGCCATGCTCGACCCGGCCATGGCCGGCATCATGAGCGCCAACACCGGCTACAACTCCTGCGTCGACGGCGCCGCGCAGCATGCCGGCGAGACCTACGCCAAGCAGTTCCAGGAAGTCTACACCTCCGAAAACCTCGCCAATCTCTGGTGGTGGCAGGCGGACGCGCCGTTCTTTGCGGCCGGCCAGCAGGAATATGCCGAGCGCATCACCAACGCCTCCTGAGAAGGGCGACGGCCGGACGAGACGGCCATGGCAGATCCGCGGCGTGCGAGCCTGATGGCCTCGCGCGCCGCCACTCGATCCGGAGCCGTTCGGGCGGCTCGTTCGGGAAGGTGACGAGACTTGGACGACCTGAAACCGATCCAGAACCACGACGAAGACCGGATGAGGACGATGCCTCGACCGGCTGTTCGAATGTCCTATGCCGCGACGATCGATCATCGCCTGATGCGGCCCTTGTGCCTCGCACTCGAGGCGGCGAGCGGCCGCGCCCGGCTCGAAAGGCTCTACCGGGAGTTCCTGGGGGATCCGGCGAGCGGCGACTTCTTCGCCGAGGCGATCGCGCGCATGAACATCCGGCTCGCCGTCCACGGCACGTCGCAGATCCCGCGGACGGGGCCGCTCGCCGTGGTCGCCAACCATCCCTATGGGGCGATGGACGGCATCGCTCTCGGCTGCTTGCTCGGGCAGCTGCGCGGCGACGTGAAGATCATTGCCCATTCGGCGCTGGCCCGTGTGCCGGAATTGGCCGAGAAGCTGTTTTCGATCGACTTTTCCGGGACGAGAGAGGCCGAACGGGCCAACATCAAGGCCCGTGCCGAAGCGCTGGCCCATCTGAAGGGCGGCGGCTGTCTGATGGTGTTTCCGGCCGGCGCGGTGATGACGACGCCGCGGCCGCTCGCCCGCCGCGCCGTCGAGCTCGACTGGGGTCCGCTGTCGGCACGGCTGATCATGCGTTCCGGCGCGACCGTGCTGCCGGTGCACCTGCCGGGGCAGAATTCGCGGCTGTTCCAGATCGCCAGCCACATGTCGCAATCGCTGCGCTATGCTCTGCTATTCCATGAAGCGGCGCGGATGATCGACGGGCGGATCGCCCTGACGGTGGGCAAGCCGATCGAGCCCGGCGTGATTGCCGGTTTTCAGGATGCCGTCGCGCTGACACAGTGGCTGCGTCGCCAGGTGTTCTCGCTCGGCGAACGGGGCGTGCCGGACGAGCCGGACTTCTTCGCCGGCATCTTCGAGGACGAGGCGGGCGAGAGCGAGGCAATGCCGGCGATCTGACGATCGCCGGGGAGGACGGGCCGATCGTGGCGCGTCGAAGCAAGGCGAGGGAATTATCGGCATGGATGGAAAGAGCGTCGAGCTCGCCGGCGTCACCATGGTCTTCGATGGCTTCACCGCCGTTCACCCCACCGATCTCGTGATTCCGGCCGGCGAGTTCCACTCGATCCTCGGTCCCTCCGGCTGCGGCAAGACCACGCTGTTGCGGATCCTCTCCGGGTTCCAGCGGCCGAGCGCCGGCCATGTCCTCATCGGAGGTGAAGCTGTCGACCATCTGCCGGCCAATCGCCGGCCGACGGCGATGATCTTCCAGAGCCTGGCGCTGTTTCCCCGCATGAGCGTGCGCGAGAACGTCGCCTTCGGCCTCGAGGCGCGGGGCATTTCGAAGCGCGAGCGTAACGGCCGGGCCGACGAACTGCTGGCCCTCGTCGCGCTGGAGGCCCATGCCGACAAAAGGCCGGACCAGTTGTCCGGCGGCCAGCGCCAGCGCGTCGCCGTGGCGAGGGCGCTGGCGGTCGAACCCGCCGTCCTCTGCCTCGACGAGCCGCTCTCCGCGCTCGATCTGAAGCTGCGGCAGCACATGCGCAGCGAGTTGCGCTCCCTGCAGAAGCGGACCGGCGTCACCTTCATCTACATCACCCACGACCAGGGCGAAGCGCTCACCATGTCCGACCGGATCTCGGTGATGAACAAGGGGCGGATCGAGCAGGTCGGCACCCCCACCGCCGTCTACGACGCTCCGGCGACGGCCTTCGTCGCGGGCTTCGTCGGCGAGCAGAACGTTTTCACCGGCAAGGTGACGTCGGTCGAAAAGGAGTTCGCCAGGATCGACGGTCCGGGCGGCACCTTCACCGGCCGGCGCACGCCGGACGTCGTCCTCGGCGATCAGGCCGTGCTGATGGTTCGCCCAGAACGCACCGGCCTCGTCGATGGCGACGGCACTTGCGTCAACCGCCTGACCGCGCGCGTCGAGGGCCGGGAACTCGAAGGCCCCTATCTCAACCTCGTCACCCGCGACGCCACTGGCCGCCGCATCGTCCTGCACCTCGCCAATGACGGCAGTGTCCATCCCGCCACGGGGCCGACGGTGATCGGCTTTCGGCCGGAAGACGCGATCGTCATGCCGGTGGCGGAAAGACCCGTCGCCGCGGCAGTGGAGCACTGATCGTGGGCGCGCTGCTTCGCACCTATGGCGGGCCGCTGACGACGGTGATCGTCCTCCTCGTCACCGTCTGGATCGGCGGCATGATCGCCGCCCCGCTGCTCACCATGGGGGAGCGCTCCCTCGTCCATGTCGACCGCAACGACGAACTCAGCCAGACCGAAAACGCCATCAACCGCCTGTCGCGGGACATCGCGACGCTGGATTACGATCTTGTGGCGCGTGAGAAGGAACTGGCCGAACTGAGCGAGCCGCCCTCGTCGGACCCTGCCGGCGCCGGCGCCAGTTCCGGAGGAGGGGGAGGCGGCTTCATGGTGCCGGGGATGAGCGTCCCCTCCGCCGGCAACCGGGCCGACGGCGGTGCGGCGTCGCCTCCGTCGCCGCTGTTTCCCTCCTTCGGTCGGGGCTCCGGCGGCGCAGAGACCGCCGAAAGCCTCGCCGAGGAGCTCGAGGGGCTGACGGCGAGGCGCGACGCCGCGCAGGGGCAGATGGCAGCCCTCAAGGAGAAACAGGCGGTGCTGATCGAGGCCGCGGCCAACGCGCCACGCTATTCGTTTCAGAACTACACGTCGATCGAGCCGCTGCACCTGAAGATCTTCGTCAAGACGATCCTCTATGCCACCTTGGTGACGGTGATCGCCTTCGTCGTCTGTTATCCGGTCGCCTATTTCGCCTCGAACCTGAAGGGCGCGCTCGGGGCGGGCGCGATCCTGCTCCTCCTCGTCGTCCCCTATTCGATCAACGAGCTTCTGCGCGTCTATGCCTGGGTGATGATTCTGGCCCGCGAAGGCGTCCTGAACTCGGGGCTGCAGGCCTTGGGGGTCGTCGGCAGCGATCCGCCGCAATGGGTGGCGTCGAACAATTCGGTCTTTCTGGTGATGGCCTACGCCTACATCCTGTTCATGATGTTTCCGCTGATGAACACGCTCGGCACCCTCGACCGCAGCCAGGTCGAGGCGGCGCGCGATCTTGGCGCTTCGGTGTGGCGGGTGCATTACCGGGTCGTTCTGCCTCACGCCAAGCCCGGCATCGCCATGGGGGCGATCGTCGTCTTCATGCTGTCGGCCGGCGTCATCACCGTGCCGGAGCTCGTCGGCCGCGGGCTGCATCCGGACTGGTTCAGCCAGGTCATCTATCGCCGCTTCTTCGACACCGGGGACTGGAACCAGGGCTCGGCCTATTCGCTGATGCTGCTCGCCAGCTGCATCGTCTTCATCCTGATGGTGCTGTCGGCCTTCCGCGTCTCGATCCGGGAGATCGCCAAATGAGCACGACGATCGGAAGGCCCGCCGCGATGGATCGGTCCGCGGCTTCCTCCGTCCCGGCCGAGCGCGGCTATGGCCGCGGCATCGGCGACACGCTGCTGAGGGTCTATCTCGGCCTGTTCTTCTTCGTCCTCTTCGCCCCGATCGCGATCATGGTCGCCGCCGCCTTCAACGCCTATCCCTCGCCCTCGATCACCATCTGGCAGGGCTTCACGCTGAAGTGGTTCGCCGCGATCTTCGAGGATGCGCGGATGATGACGGGGCTGTTCAACTCGCTCCTGATCGCCTGCGGCGTCATCGCCATCGCCATCCCGCTCGGCCTTGCCGGCGCGCTGCTTCTCACCCGGCTCGAAAGCCGGGCGAACGGCATCCTCTACACCATCCTGGTCGCGCCGATCATGATTCCGGGCATCGTTCTCGGCGTGACGACGATGATGTTCTGGCGCGACGCCTTCGGCGTCGATGCGGGACTGTTCACCGCGATGATGGCGCAGACGGCCTTCATCGCCTCCTACTGCCTGTTGATGTTCATGGCCCGTCTCGCCCGGCAGGACCGCAGCCTCGACGAGGCGGCGGCCGATCTCGGCGCGACGCCCTTCTTCACCTTCCGGCGCGTGACCCTGCCGTTTCTGGCCCCGACCATCGGCATGGCCTCGGTTCTCGCCTTCCTCCAGTCGATCGAGAATTTTCCGACGACCTTCTTCGCCATCGGGCCGGACTATACGCTGGTCACCGAGATCGCCAGCCGCATGCGCTTCGGCCTGTCGCCGATGATCAACGCCATCGGCGTGATCTTCATCGTCGTCACGGTGATCGCCGCGCTCGTCTGGGCGAGCGGACGGGTCCGGGCGGAAAGGCAGAACCGCGCCGACGCCTGATCCCCTAGCACCGGCGGCGCCTCATCGGGCGCGCCGCCCTCCGTCCTTGCCCGGCGTCGCGGCATTCGCCACAGTCGAACCCATGACCATCGAATTTCGCTGCCTGCCCGGCTGGAAGGGCAGGCTCCCCGAGCCCAAGCCCGCCATGGGCGCCTTGCCGGACTGGCTGAAGACGATGCCGAAAAGCGCCGTCTCGGAGCTTCTCGGCGGCGGCGCGGTGCGCACCGTCAAGCAGTGCCCGCCCTTCGTCGACGCGATGGGGGCGGGGATCGTCTTCCCGCTGATCGCCGATCTGAAGGTGACGGACGGCGTCTTCGAATGGGACAGCGGCCTGCCAGCCCATCCTCTGGCGCGGCTGACGCGCTCGCCGGTCGGCGTGCATCTGCCCGAGCAGTTGACCGGCTTTCCCGGCGTCGATCCCGATCGCTTCGCCGTCAAGTTCACCAATGGCTGGACGATGCGGCTGCCGGAGGGCTGGTCGATGCTGTTTTCCCATCCGCACAACCGCTTCGACCTGCCGTTCCGCACGCTGACCGGACTGGTCGACGACTTTGCCGGCGGCTTCGTGCATTTTCCGGCGCTGTGGGTCGATCCGGCGTTCGCAGGCGTGCTTGCGGCCGGAACGCCGGTGGCGCAAGGCGTGCTCGTCCGCCGGACGGCGCTGGCGATCTCATGCCGCGAGATGGACGCGGCGGAACTCGCCGAGAGCCTGGAATTGCAGGACGCGCTCGACGCCGATCCCGGGGTCTATCGCAAGCGCTTCAGGGCGAAGACCGCCCAGGAGTGAGCGCCAGCCTTCCCCGCGCCCCCTTGGAGCGCAGGGAGAGGACGATCCCGCCGAGGGCAGCGGGAAGCTCGGCCCAGGCCGCTTCCGCCGCGTCGAACCGGCCGAGATCGCGCAGCGCCTCGCCCCGGCAGAGGCGGTGCTCATCCGCAAGCTCCCTCTCCGCGACCTGATCCAGAAAGGCGAGAGCCTCCATCGGACGATCGAGGAGCAGCGCCGCGCGCGCCGCGTTCAACGCCGCGTCGCCGTCGCCTGGGTGCTTCTCGAGATAGGCGGTGCCGGCATCCAGGGATGTCTGCGCTTCACCGGCTTCGAGGCCGCAGGCAGAGACCTCGAACAGCGCCTTGGCATTTGCCGGATCGAGCGTGCGGGCATGGATTGCCGCCGCCAGCCCGTCCTTCGGCCGGCCGGACAGCCGCAGGGCGAGGGCGCGGTTGTAATGCAGCACGGCGTTGCCCGGATCCGCCGCGAGAAGGGGGTCGAGGGCCGTTGCGGCGGCGGCGAAGTCGCCGCGCGAGACGGCGGCCGAAAAGGCGGCGGCTGCCGCCGTCAGGTCAGGCGCGGCGATCCTGGCGCGGATCATTCTTTTCTCGCGCTTGGTCACGGTCGGGTCCCCGTCGGATGGCGAAGGAGCGGGCGTCTTGCGCCGCCCGGAATGCCTTTGGTCTACGGCATATGCGGCATCGGTCGCAATCTGGCGAATGGCGGCTCGGCCGCGCCGTCTTGACCGAGATCAAGGACACCGGCGAACGGCACCGGTAGACGAACGGCACCATGGCCCCCCGAAAGTGGCGGCCAAGCGGGAATCGTTCGATGCTGCAAGGCCCAGAGATCAACCAATACGACGTCGAGCCGGTCAATGCGCCGGCGCGCCAGCAGAGCCAGCCGCTCTATGCCAAGCGCGAGAAGATCCATCCGAAGCGCGCCGAGGGGAATTTTCGGCGGCTGAAATGGATCGTCATGGCCGTCACCCTCGGCATCTACTACGTCACCCCCTGGCTGCGTTGGGACCGGGGCCCGTTCGCGCCGGACCAGGCGGTGCTGATCGATCTCGCCCACCGCCGCTTCTACTTCTTCTTCATCGAGATCTGGCCGCAGGAGTTCATCTTCGTCGCCGGGCTTCTCGTCATGGCCGGCGTCGGCCTGTTCCTCGTCACCTCCGTCGTAGGCAGGGCCTGGTGCGGCTATACCTGCCCGCAGACCGTCTGGACCGATCTCTTCCTCGTCGTCGAGCGGTTCTTCGAGGGCGACCGCAACGCCCGGATCAAGCTCGACAAGGCGCCCTGGAGCTTCGACAAGCTTCGCAAGCGCGCGATGAAGCACGTCGTGTGGATCGTCATCGCGGTCGCTACCGGCGGCGCCTGGATCTTCTACTTCGCCGACGCGCCGACGCTCCTGCAGAACTTTCTCGAAGGCGACGCCCCCTTCGTCGCCTATTCCACCGTCGCCATCCTGACCGCCACGACCTACGTCTTCGGCGGTTTGATGCGCGAGCAGGTCTGCATCTACATGTGCCCGTGGCCGCGCATCCAGGCGGCGATGCTCGACGAGGAATCGCTCGTCGTCACCTACAACGACTGGCGCGGCGAGCCGCGCAGTCACGGCGCCAAGAAGGCAAAGGCCGCCGGGCTCGCCGTCGGCGACTGCGTCGACTGCAACGCCTGCGTCGCGGTCTGCCCGATGGGCATCGACATCCGCGAGGGCCAGCAGATGGCCTGCATCACCTGCGCCCTGTGCATCGACGCCTGCGACGGAGTGATGGACAGGCTTGGGCGCGAGCGCGGCCTGATCGCCTATGCGACGCTGAAGGACTACGACGCCAACATGGCGCTGGCGACGAACCCCGTGAGCGGCGCGATCGAGCCCGAGCGTGTGCGCGGCGCCGACGGCCGTTTCATCTCTGCCGTCCGGCATTTCGACTGGCGCGTCTTCCTGCGGCCACGCACGCTGATCTACACCGGCCTGTGGGTGGCGATCGGCCTCGGCATGCTGGTCATGCTGAACGCCCGAGAGCGCCTCGAGCTCAACGTTCAACGGGATCGCAACCCAGTCTATGTGCAACTCAGCGACGGCTCGATCCGCAACGGCTATACCGTCAAGCTGCTGAACATGATCCCCGAGCCGCGCGAATTCGTGTTGAAGCTCGAAGGACTGCCCGGCGCGGCCATGTTCTCCGACGAGCTGAATCAGCCGGAAGGGCGCAGCTTCGCCGTCTCGGTCGATCCGGATCGCCTCAGGACCCTGAAGCTCTTCGTCGTCCAGCCGAAGGACGAGGTCCAACCCGGCACGACGGATTTCCGCTTCGTCCTCAACGACATGAGCAGCTCCGAGAGCGCCGCCTACGAGGCCGCCTTCGAAGCGCCGGAGAAAGCCAGATGAGCATGAAGTCCTCCGCTCCCCGCGAATTCACCGGCCGTCACATGGCCCTCGTCATGGTCGCCTTCTTCGGCACGATCATCTCGGTGAACCTCACCATGGCCTATTTCGCCAGTTCGACCTGGAGCGGGCTCGTGGTGCCGAACAGCTACGTCGCCAGCCAGACATTCGACGCCGACACCTTGAAGCGCGAGCAGGAGCTTTCCCGCGGCTGGAACGCGCAGACCGCCTACGAGGGCGGCCGCTTTCGCATGCGGCTGATCGACGCAGAGCGACTGCCGGTGACGGGGGCGAAGGTCACGGTCACCATCGGCCACCCGGTCAATGCCAATTTCGACCGCACGCTGACGCTTCAATCCACCGGGGAGGGCGGCTATGTGGGCGAGACCGCGCTGACCTCCGGCCGCTGGGAGGCGCGGCTCATCGTGGAAAAGCCGGGGCTGAGCCCCTGGCACCGCGCCGTGCGTTTCAGCGTGCGCTGAGGGAGGCCCTCGATGACCTGCTGCAGTCCGGTCCTTGAGCTTGCCCAGAACGAGGAGCGCGTAAAGGCCGTCGACCTTCGGGGCGAGGAATTGAAACACGCCGGGCGCCTCGGTGTCGACGGCACGGTCACCTACGTCTTCTCGGTTCCGGCCATCCACTGCGGGGCCTGCATCGCCGCCATCGAGGACGCGCTGCGGCCGCTGCCGGGCGTCGTCTCGGCACGGGTCAACCTGACGCTCCGCCGCCTGACCGTCATCCTCGCCCCCGAAAACGCCCCGTCCGGCACCACGCCGCTTCGGCTCGTCGAGACGCTGGAGCGTCTCGGCTATCCGGCCACCCCTGTCGATCTCGGCGACCTCGACCAGCTGGCGCGCGAGCGAGAATCCGGCAAGCTCTTGCTGGCGCTCGGCATCGCCGGCTTCGCGGCGGCGAACGTCATGCTCCTGTCGGTCTCCGTCTGGTCCGGGGCGGACGAGGCGACGCGCGATCTTTTTCATCTGATCTCCGCGCTGATCGCCGTGCCGGCCGTGGCTTTTTCCGGCCAGGTGTTCTTCCGCTCGGCCTTCGTCGCCCTCAGGGCAGGGCGGCTCAACATGGACGTGCCGATCTCGCTGGCGCTGCTGCTTTCCCTCGGCCTCAGCCTCTACGAGAGCCTTTCCGGCGGCGCGGAGGCCTATTTCGACGCGGCGGTGACGCTGACCTTCTTTCTGCTCGTCGGGCGCTATCTCGACCAGTTGATGCGCGAGCGGGCCCGCAGCGCCGTTCTCGGTATCGCCCGGCTTGCCGCCAAGGGAGCGACGCGGATCGTCGCCGGCGAGATGGTCCTCGTTCCGATCGACGAGGTCCGGCCGGGCATGCTTCTGAGAGTGCCGGCGGGCGAGCGCATGCCAGTCGACGCGCGGGTTCTTTCCGGCGCGAGCGACCTCGACCGCTCCCTCGTCACCGGCGAGAGCGAGCCGGTTCCGGCCGGCCCGGGCCTGCGTGTCGAAGCCGGCGTCCTCAACCTCACCGGCCCGCTCGACGTCGAGGCGCTCAGCGGCGCCAAGGACTCGTTTCTGGCCGAGATGACGGCGATGATGGAGGCGGCCGAGCAGGGCCGCGGCGCCTATGTCCGCATCGCCGACCGCATGGCGCGGCTCTATGCGCCGGCCGTCCATCTTCTTGCCGCAGCGGCGTTTCTCGGCTGGCTCGTGGCCACCGACGGCGACTGGTACCAGGCCGTCACCGTCGCCATCGCCGTCCTCATCGTCACTTGCCCATGCGCCCTTGGGCTCGCCGTGCCGGTCGTCCACGTCGTCGGCGCCTCTCGGCTGTTTCAGGCCGGCATCCTGATGAAGGACGGGTCGGCGCTGGAGCGGCTGGCCGAGATCGACACCGTCCTGTTCGACAAGACCGGGACCCTGACCACCGGCACGCCGCGTCTCGCGCGGACCGACATCCTCTCCATCGAAGAGAGTGCCGCGGCACGGGCGCTCGCCGCGCGGTCCCACCATCCGGCCTCGCGGGCCATACGGGCCGGGCTCGAAGCCGTCGCGGAGCCCGATCTGGAGGCCGTGCGCGAGGTCGCCGGCTCCGGCGTCGAGGCAATGATCGCCGGGCGGCGTGCCCGCCTCGGCCGGCCCGGCTGGGTGGCCGAAATCGCTGCACCCGACCGGCTTGGTCACGATGGGGGGGGCGGCAATGGCATTGAGGAAGAGCGTGCGGGCGGTGAGAAAGGCAGTGTCGCCTTTGCCTTCGAGGGCGCTCCGATCACGACCTTCAGCCTCGACGAGGTCGTTCGCCAGGGAGCGGCGCCGGCGCTTGCGGCGCTTCGTCCGGCGGGGCTTTCCGTCGAGCTTCTGTCCGGCGACGGCGAGGCGCCGGTGCGGCGGCTTGCCGGCATGCTCGGCATCGAGGACGCCGCCTTTCGTCAGAGCCCGGCCGACAAGATCGCCCGCATCCGCACCCTTCAGGCGGAGGGGCATGTCGTGCTGATGGTCGGCGACGGGCTGAACGACGCGCCGAGCCTTGCGGCCGGCAACGTCTCGATGGCGCCGGCCTCGGCCTGTGACGCCGGCCGGCTGGCCGCCGACTTCGTCTTCACCCGCGAGAGCCTGGAGGCCGTGCCTTTCGCCTTCGACATCGCCAGGCGGGCGAAATCCCTGGTCAGGAGCAACTTCGCCCTCGCCATTCTTTACAACGCCATCGCCGTTCCGCTGGCGATGGCCGGCCTCGTCACGCCGCTGGTTGCGGCGATCGCCATGTCGGCCTCATCGATCGTCGTCGTCGCAAACAGCCTGCGCCTGACGCAGCGAGGGCGAGCGACCAAGGCCAAGGCGCGGGACTTTCGTAGACGGGAGACGGTTCCTGCCTCTGGCGCCGAGCCGGCGCGACGAGCCGAGCGGCTGGAGATTCCGGCATGACCGCACTCGTCTTTCTCGTCCCGATCGCCCTCTTCCTGGGACTTCTCGGCCTCGGCGCCTTCTTCTGGGCGCTGAAGAGCGGCCAGTACGAGGACGTCGACGGCGCCGCCTGGCGGGCGTTGCAGGACGAGGAGGGTGCCCGAATCAAGGAGGCAAAGGACTAACATCCGGCCCTGGATGATAGTGCCCGGCGCGGACGCCCCATCGGGCTCGTTGATCGGCCGCCCTCTGCCGTCGGGATAACCACTCACGCGGCGCTTCAGCCAGAAGTGGGCGTCCCCCTTTGACTACTGCAATAGAAGACGCATCCAACGTTTCACCGCGGCGTCGCCACAACTGGCATTCTTCGCGATCTCTGCCAGGCTCGGCGCCACGATTGTAACGCCTTGCCACGACCCGCGCATGTGTCCTGGCCAGAAGGCCGGACAAGCCGACGCCCGGGTCGAGACCCGGGCGCTGACCGTCCTTCGGTCGGCGATTATGCCGCCTTCTTGTTGACGCTGCTCTTGCCGAGCTTCGACAGCTTGTCGTCGGTGGCCTTCTCCTCGCCGAGGGTGGCTTCGAGAGTCTTGACCGCATCCTTGTGGCCGAGAATGCCGGCCCAGGCGGCGAGGGTGCCGTAGCGGGCGATCTCGTAGTGTTCGACCGCCTGGGCGGCGGCGAGCATCGCGGCGTCGAGGGTTTCGGGATCCTCGACCTCGTCCATCAGTTCCGTCGCCTCGTGCAGGATGCCGACGATGGCGTCGCATTTGACGGCCGACGGCTTCTTGCCGATCGCCTCGAAGACGCTTTCGAGGCGGGTGACATGTTCCTTCGATTCGGTCAGATGCTGTTCGAAAGCTGCCTTCAGCTCTTCCGAGCCGGCCTTCTTGGCCATCTTCGGCAGGGCTTTGACGATCTGTTTTTCGGCGTAGTAGACGTCTTTCAGGGTATGCAGGAAGAGTTCTTCGAGATTGGTGACGCTCATGGTCGTGGTTCCGTGGCGGCGGAAGTGCCGTGGCGACTCAATGAGATGCCTGCCACTGCGTTCCCCGCCTTCGCCGCCCGTATGAGTGGTTGGCTAGAGGTCGGCATTCGGCCTCGGCGAATGCGCCGCGCCTTCTGGACACCCCGCCTTCTGGACAATCGCGCCACTCTTGCCTAAAGCCTCGCCATGACAGCCCATCCCGACACCGTCCTCATCATCGACTTCGGCTCCCAGGTCACGCAGCTGATCGCAAGGCGCGTGCGCGAGGCCGGGGTCTATTCGGAAATCGTGCCCTTCCAGTCGGCGGAAGAAGGCTTCCATCGCCTGAAGCCGAAGGCGGTGATCCTTTCCGGCTCGCCCGCTTCCACCGGCGACATCGGCGCGCCGCGTGCGCCGCAGGCGATCTTCGAAGCCGGCATCCCGATTCTCGGCATCTGCTATGGCCAGATGACCATGTGCGTCCAGCTCGGCGGTCGGGCCGAGCCGTCGGCTCATCGCGAATATGGCCGGGCCTTTCTCGAGATCGAGAAGAACTGCTCGCTGTTCGAGGGGATCTGGCCGGAGGGCACCCGTCATCAGGTCTGGATGAGCCATGGCGACCGGGTGATCGACATGCCGGAGGGCTTTCAGATCTTCGCCCGCTCGCCCGGCGCGCCCTACGCCGTCTTCGGCGACGAGGCGCGGCGCATGTACGGCATCATGTTCCACCCCGAGGTGGTCCACACGCCGGACGGGGCGAGGCTCCTGTCGAATTTCGTCCACCGCGTCGCCGGGCTGTCCGGCGACTGGACCATGGCCGCCTTCCGCGAACAGGCGGTCGAGGAAATCCGCAGGAAGGTCGGCGACGGCAAGGTGATCTGCGGCCTCTCGGGCGGCGTCGATTCCTCGGTGGCCGCAGTCCTCATCCACGAGGCGATCGGCGACCAGCTGACCTGCATCTTCGTCGACCACGGTCTCCTCAGGATGAACGAGGCCGAGGAAGTCGTGACGATGTTCCGCGACCATTACAACATCCCCCTTGTCCACGTCGAAGCGCAGCATCTGTTCCTGGACGCGCTGGAGGGCGAGCTGGACCCCGAGGTCAAGCGCAAGACCATCGGCCGGCTGTTCGTCGAGACCTTCGAGGCCGAAGCGAAGAAGCTGGGCGGGGCGGATTTCCTCGCCCAGGGCACGCTCTATCCGGACGTGATCGAGAGCGTCTCCTTCACCGGAGGCCCGTCGGTGACGATCAAGTCCCACCACAATGTCGGCGGCCTGCCCGAGCGGATGAACATGCAGCTCGTCGAACCCTTGCGCGAGCTCTTCAAGGACGAGGTCCGCATCCTCGGCAAGGAGCTCGGCCTGCCGGAGCATTTCATCGGTCGGCAGCCCTTCCCGGGGCCGGGCCTCGCCATCCGCTGCCCGGGCGGGATCACCCGCGAGAAGCTCCGCATCCTGCGCGAGGCCGATGCGATCTATCTCGACGAGATCCGCAAGGCCGGGCTCTACGACGCGATCTGGCAGGCCTTCGCCGTGCTTCTCCCCGTCCAGACGGTCGGAGTGATGGGCGACGGGCGCACCTACGAATTCGTCTGCGCGCTGCGCGCCGTCACCTCGGTCGACGGCATGACAGCCGACTTCTACCCCTTCGACATGGACTTCCTCGGCCAAGCTGCGACCCGCATCATCAACGAAGTCAAAGGCATCAATCGTGTCGTCTACGACGTCACATCGAAGCCTCCGGGAACGATCGAGTGGGAATGATTCAGGCCCATCCGAACGCCGCCGAATTTACGCTGAAATACGATCTAAGACACTGAAAATAAAAATAAATTCCTCCTATGCCTATCGACATCTATCGGTGGGCATAGATCGCGTTCGTCGGCCTCGCTAACGGGCCTCGCCCCCATTGATCAACCGGGAAAACGAAAGTACCGTCAGGTCAAACGAGGCAATGACGGTACTTTTTTCGAACTAATACGCTGAAATATAAGCGTTTTCGACTCCATTGGCCTCTAAAAGCCGCGTGACGGTACTTTTCCGCAAGGAGGCCCGAAATGTTGACCGATGCAGCACTTAAGTGCCTGAAACCAAAAGCCAAAATGTACAAGGTATCTGATCGTGACGGCATGTATGTGCGCGTCGCACCGTCGGGCGCCATCTCGTTCAGGCTCGACTATCGACTGAATGGCAGGCGGGAGACCGTCTATCTCGGTAGGTATGCCCGTGACGGGATATCGCTCGCCAAGGCTCGAGAGCTAGAGCGTCCGGTAAGAAGTCTGAATCGCATAGTTTCGTTTGGAAGCGTATTCTGATTCCCTGGAGCGTGGGAGGATGCGCACCATGGGAAAACCGGTTTCATCGGACTTGCGGCTTAGGATCGTTCGCGATGTTGCAGCCGGCCAGACGCGGCGTGGGGCGGCGGCCCGGTTTGAGGTGTCCCCC
>NZ_JAAAMG010000069.1 GCF_010500815.1 Jiella pacifica | reverse complement strand
GTTCGTGATTGAATTCGCTGACGAATTCATCGAAGCGGGCCTGCTGTTGCAGAATGTTCGCGCCGGGCGGTCGCGTCGTTTCCGTCTTCAAGGTCAGATGCATCCGTTCGTGGCGACCGTTCTGTTGGGGATGGCCCGGTTTGATCCGCTCGATCGCGATGCCAAGCCTCAGCCAGAAGACCGACAATCTGGACAGATTGTAGAGCCCGTTTGGCGATGCGAAGGGCAGACCGTTGTCCGAGCGTATGGCCATCGGCAGGCCGCGCTCCTTGAACAGACGGACGAAGGCTTCGAGCACCGGCGCCTCCTTCGTCGATGCAAGCGCTTCGCAGGTCAGGATCGAGCGGGAGGCCTGATCGGTGACCGTCAGGGGGTAACAGTATCGACCGTCCCCGGTCTTGAACTCGCCTTTGAAGTCCGTGCACCAGAGATCGTTGGGCTGGAGCGCTTGCGAGAGCTCGGTGCCGGTGGCGGTGAAGCGCCGCCTTTGACGGGCGCGCTTCACCAGGCCGTGCCGGTCGAGAACCGCATGCACCGTCGACTTGGCCGGGATACGCACGTCGCCGGCGAGCTTCCTGACCAGCACCTCCCGGATCTTCCTGGCACCCCAGTGCGGCTTGTCCCGCTTGGTCTCGACGATCAGCCGCTCGACCGGATCCGGCAGCTGGTTGGCATATCTGACTGGCCGCCGCGAACGATCGGTCAGCGCGTCCGTGCCTTCCTGTTTCTAGCGGTTGAAGATCTTGTAGCCGGTCTTTCGGGAAATCCCGAACTCACGGCAAACATCGCTCATGCCTTCGCCGTCCAAAAGACGGGCCACGAAGCGCAGACGTTCGTCCATGACGGACCTTTCCATCCACGGCATCAACACCTCCCGCAAAGCGAAAAGTGTTACCCATGTCTCCGGTACGAAGTGTCACCTATGTCTCAGGTCGGGCA
>NZ_JAAAMG010000068.1 GCF_010500815.1 Jiella pacifica | reverse complement strand
GGGAGGATGCGCACCATGGGAAAACCGGTTTCATCGGACTTGCGGCTTAGGATCGTTCGCGATGTTGCAGCCGGCCAGACGCGGCGTGGGGCGGCGGCCCGGTTTGAGGTGTCCCCCTCGACGGCGGTGAGGGTTCAGGCCCGCTACGCTCGCACCGGTTCCGTGGAGCCGGCCAAGCAGGGACGTCCTGCCGGATCCGGCAAGCTCGGGCCGCATCGGTGCGCCATCATCGAGACGGTGAAGGCCAAACCCGACATCACCATGCCGGACCTTGCCGCCTGGTTGGAAGAGCAGTTCGGCGTGACGGCCGATCCGTCGAACCTCTCCAAGCTGCTTCGCCAGGAGGGGTTCACCTATAAAAAAAACGCTGCTGGCATCGGAGAAAGATCGCTCCGACGTCAAGGCGGCGCGGCGTGAGTGGCAAGACCGCCGCCAGCCCTTCATGCACCGCCAACCGGGACGGCTGGTCTTCATCGACGAAACCAGCGTGAAGACCAACATGACGCCACTGCGAGGCCGCAGCCCCTGCGGCGAGCGCCTGCGGGCGCAGGCGCCGTTCGGCAAATGGCACACCCAGACCTTCGTGGCTGGCCTCAGATGCCATGAACTCGTCGCCCCCTGGCTCATCGAGGGCGCCATGGACGGTGCGGCTTTCGACGTCTACGTGCGCACACAACTGGCGCCATGTCTGGAACCGGGCGACGTCGTGGTGCTCGACAACCTCAACGTCCACAAGAGCCCGAGAGCGGCGCAGGCCATCGCCGAGCGAGGCGCCTGGCTCTTGTTCCTGCCGAAATACTCCCCCGACCTCAACCCGATCGAAATGGCGTTCTCCAAGCTGAAGACGCTGCTTCGAAAGGCGGCCGCCCGCACTCTGGACCAACTCTGGCGGGCCGTCGGCGACATCTGCGCCCTCTTCACACCCGACGAATGCTGGAACTACTTCAAGGCTGCAGGCTGTGTTGCAGATTAAACGCCCGACGC
>NZ_JAAAMG010000067.1 GCF_010500815.1 Jiella pacifica | reverse complement strand
GGCTCTTGCGCAGGTTGTGTGGTCACATGGCTCGGCGACTCTTTCTAACACCGCAGATGATGCGGTGGAGAGAGCATGCTTCAGATTTCTATGGTGCCCGGCTGCCTTTGCGGCCAGATCCGGCGGGAAGGGCCGTTGGGATTATCCGTTTCAGCTCGCGGGCGACGTGAAGGTGCGAGATGTCCGGAATGTCGGCGACGATCGACGGTTGTTCACGGTTACTATGACCGACGTCCCCTGGATCTTCCTGTGGTCGGTCGACAAGTTCGGCTCGACCTACGAATTCGGCGGTATGCCTGCCGGAACCCAGATTGCCCCCGCCAGACGTTCGGCGAGCAACTTCCGACGCTGATCGCGCCGTCAGCCCAACGCACCAATCGTCTGGTGAAAGCACAGGCAAGGATCGGGATCGCTCTCGGTGGTTCAGCAGGCAGCCGCCTTGCAAAGCAGATCGCCATGCCGGCGAGCGGCGACACCATCTTGCGTTTGGTCCGCCGAATGCCGGAGCCTGTCATGCCGGCCCCCACCGTCATCGGTGTCGATGACTGGGCCATGAAGAAGAGGTTGCGCTACGGCACGATCGTCGTCGATCTTGAGCGCCATCGTCCGATAGATCTCCTGCCTGATCGCACCTCAGAGACGGTGAGTGATTGGCTCGGATCTCGAAACGGGATCGAAATCGTCGCGCGGGACCGCTCGACTGAATATCGACGCGGCATCACCACTGGCGCCCCGAACGCTGTTCAAGTCGCCGATCGTTGGCACCTTCTCCATAACACAAGGCAAATGGTCGAGCGATGGACCGCCAGCGCTCATTCACGTCTTTGCCGTCTGCCATCGCTACAGAACGCCGAAACGTCAGGAAAGGGCCGCACAAAGGCGTTTCCTCGCACCCGTTCGGATACCACGAACACCATCGAAAATCGGGAACGGCGCAAGGTTCAGTATGAAGACATCCGCCGGCGCTATCTCGCTGGCGAGAAGCTGAAGGCACTATCCCGATCGACCGGCCTGGCTCGAGCAACCGTGCGCAAATTTGCCCTTGCCGAAAACTTTCCC
>NZ_JAAAMG010000066.1 GCF_010500815.1 Jiella pacifica | reverse complement strand
TGTCCACTTAAGCTTCTTGACTGACGAATGACATGACGGTTTCGACTGGCCTACGGCCCATGTTGCGGTAGCCGAGGTGCGGGCGTTCGGTGTTGTAGTGGACGAGCCAGGCGTCGAGATCGGCCTGCAGGGCTTCGACGGTTTCGTAGAAGGTCTCGCGCATCGTCGCCCGGAAGAACTCCTCGAGGATGGTGCCGTTGAAGCGCTCGACGAAGCCGTTTGTCTTCGGGGTCCGGACCCTGGTGCGCCGGTGCTCGATGCCGTTGAGGTCGAGATAGAGTTCGTAGGGGTGCTTGTCGGTGCCGCAGAATTCCCGGCCGTTGTCCGTGAGAACGGCACCGACCGGCAGGTCGAGATGGCGGTAGAAGGGCAGCACCTCGTTGTGGAGCACGGCGACGGCCGCCTCGGGCTGCTTGGAGACATGCAGAAAGCCGAAGGCATAGGAGCCGTAGGTGTCGACGACGGCATGCAGATAGATCTTGCCGATGCCCTTGAGATTGCCGACGAAGAATGTGTCGGCCGACAGGAGTTCGCCGGGCGACGAGCTCTCGACATGGCGCTCGCGGAAGCAGGGGTTCAACTTCTCGATGAACGCCGCCTGCTCGGGCGTGATCTCGATCTCCTTGTCTGCATTGGCCTTTTCCAGCGCCAGCCAGCGATCGGTGCGCGTGCCGAGATCTGCGGCGTTGAGGATCTTCTGGATGGTGATCGCCGAGACGGCGATCCCTTCCAGGCGCAAGAGCGCTTCCAACCGGTTGCAGCCATAGGCTGGATGCTCGAGCGCCAGAGCCCTGATCCGCTCCACCGTCGCCGGCGGGGTCGTCTGCGGATGGCTCTTGTGGATCGGCGGCAGGTCCTTCAGGCCCTCGAAGCCCTGGGTCTGAAAGCGCCGCTTCCATTCGTAGAAGCTGGTGCGGTCGAGACCGCGCTGCCGGCACGCCTCAGCGACATTCCCCAGCTCCTTGGCCAGATCCAGGACACTCAGGCGATGATGCGCAACCTTGGTGGCCGCATCACGCGGCCCTGCGGACTTCCTTGATGGTGACGGTCCCATGGTTCGGTCCTCCTTCCCAAAAATAGCATGGAAAGAAGATTAAGAGGACA
>NZ_JAAAMG010000065.1 GCF_010500815.1 Jiella pacifica | reverse complement strand
AGGCCGATCTCGACGCCTGGCTCGTCCACTACAACACCGAACGCCCGCACCTCGGCTACCGCAACATGGGCCGTAGGCCAGTCGAAACCGTCATGTCATTCGTCAGTCAAGAAGCTTAAGTGGACAGGCAACTTCTGATCCATCTTTACGTAGGGAATTGCCGCAGAATAGAGTTCGTCAGGAAACCTGTAGAACCATTTTCGTCGCTCAAGGCGCTCTGCACGTGCGGCTTCTTCTGATGCATCATCCGTATCGTACCCGCGCTCTGACAAGTCGGAGCGGATCAGTGAAGTCTGATAGATGAACCGGCTGATCAACTTCTCATATTCATCTCCAAAGAGCAGAACCGCCCTCCGCCGCTGGACCTGAAGCCGGCTATGCCACGCGGCTTCATCGAATTCACTGAAACTAGAATTCAGGGCTTCGTTAAACTCACGCCATGCATCCCAAACCACTTCGATGATCGTCAACCTTTTCTCGAAGAGATCCAAGATCAGCTTTTGCCGGGCTGTGTGCCATTGCCCCCATGCAATGCTGGCGCCAAGGAGTGCGATTGCAGCAGCGAGATAAGCAGTCATGTCGCGTCCCATGTCGCGTGGAACTGCCGAGCCTACCGGGAAAACCCTGCAACTCAAGGAAACTCTGTGCAACATGGATGCGACACGGCGCCCGACGAAATCGCGCCTCACTACCGGAATTTATTGGTGGGCGCGTTGGGACTCGATCCCAAGACCTACAGATTAAAAGTCTGCGGCGAGCCCTTCACATCAAGCATGCTATTTGCAGGGCGCTGCAGCGACACCTGCCGTAGGAAAGCTAACACTTCGGCCACAAAGCGCTGAGAGACGCCAACTCCGACACACGCTGCCGAGATCATCACCCTAGCATCCAGCTGTTTGATTGCATCGAGTGTGCGGAAGCAGCGTAGATTGCAATGCGATCACTTGGATAGGGTGCACGGACACCTCGAACCCTCGTGATCTGACCATTCGCTTTCCGATTAATCGCCAAACATATGTCGTATATATGCAGCTGCACCTGGACCAAGCTCGCTTCCGATGGAGTCGAGTTGGTTGGCCGCGGCATTCAGAACATCTGCGCTTTCTTCCTTCGATAACACACCTTTCTCGACCAACTTTTGCAAAAGGTGAGAGATCGTTATTGTCGATGCCAGCGCCATCTCTTCGGTTTTGAATTGTCCCACTAGACCCTCCGACTCATGTTGCATCCATGTCGCATGGAGCTGCCGAGGTGTCCACTTAAGCTTCTTGACTGACGAATGACATGACGGTTTCGACTGGCCTACGGCCCATGTTGCGGTAGCCGAGGTGCGGGCGTTCGGTGTTGTAGTGGACGAGCCAGGCGTCGAGATCGGC
>NZ_JAAAMG010000064.1 GCF_010500815.1 Jiella pacifica | reverse complement strand
ACTCAGGCGATGATGCGCAACCTTGGTGGCCGCATCACGCGGCCCTGCGGACTTCCTTGATGGTGACGGTCCCATGGTTCGGTCCTCCTTCCCAAAAATAGCATGGAAAGAAGATTAAGAGGACACACGACGTCCTCACCATGACCGGCCTCTACAACGTCCCGGAGCGCGTCCGCGCGCTGGATCACGGCCATGGCGACCCCCTCACCGACAAGGAGCGGGACATCTACGACGCCGGGCTGATTGCCGTCCTGAAGGAAATCCACGACGAGATCGACCGAGACGTCTTCGCCGCCTATGGCTGGGAGGATCTTGGCGCGCGCCTCGTCGGCCGCCCCTGCGCCACCTTGCCGAGCCCGCACAAGTCCGAGGATCAGGAAACCGCCGAGGCGGAGCTTCTGTCGCGCCTCGTCGCCCTCAATCTCGAACGCCAGGCCGAGGAAAAACGCGGCCTCGTGCGCTGGCTGCGGCCGGACTACCAGATCCCGAAGCTCGGCGGAAAGCTGCCCCAGACGAAGGAAGAGCAGATCGAGGCGGAGATTGGCGTCGTGGAGCTGCCCGAAAAGCCGAAATGGCCGACCGACGGCCTCGACCAGATCCGCCTCGTGCGCGACGTCCTCGCCAGAGCCGCCAGCCCCGCCGAACCTGTGCAGATCGCCGCCAGCTTCGACGGCCGCCTCACCGACAAGCGCCGCTCGCGCATCGCCGAAGTGCTCGAAACCCTCGTCGCCACCGGCGCCGCCCGCTCCGGCCAGCTGGAGGGGACGGTGCGTTACTTCGTGCCGCGGTGATGGGATGGTCGACGACGGCGCGCCGACAGCGCCGCGCCGGGGGGCTGCCGGACCGAGAGGCGAAACCCTCCCCGCTTCGTCATCCTCGGCCCGAAAGGGTCGGGGATCCATGCCGAAGCGCCGCCGTCGCCACTCCGGGCCAGGAATGCCTCGTCTGCATCGTTTTTGAAGCGACACCGTTCCGGCATGGATCCCCGCGCTGCGCGCGAGGATGACGAAGCGCGGCGGGGCCTCCCAGCGCCCTTCCGAAAAAAAGATATCTTCCCCCCTTAACCACTCGCCTATCATCCCATCACCGCCGGCCCGCGACACGGGCACGAATGATCACCGGGATCGTTCGGGGGTTCGGCGGGCGGTGTCCGCGGCGGCGCGCTCTTCCGGAGGGTGCCCGTCCCGGACGGTTTCGAGGCGCCGCTGGCCCCTCCTCCACTACGGGAGGTGTGCGGATCGGTCCGCTTGACTGGCTCTTGCGCAGGTTGTGTGGTCACATGGCTCGGCGACTCTTTCTAACACCGCAGATGATGCGGTGGAGAGAGCATGCTTCAGATTTCTATGGTGCCCGGCTGCCTTTGCGGCCAGATCCGGCGG
>NZ_JAAAMG010000063.1 GCF_010500815.1 Jiella pacifica | reverse complement strand
TGTCCGTCGTCAGAACATTTCGCGCAGATTGGGGTTTGGATTAGCGAAGAGCGGGCTTCGTCTCTGTTTCGGTTTTAAGCGGCGAGCTTGCGGTGCTGCAAGCGCCGATGTTCGATTGTTTCTCGCTTGATCCTTTCGCGCTTTTTGATGATAGCGGATGCCCTGCCGAAGTAAGCGTCGGCGGGTGTTACGTTGTCGAGGCTCTCATGGTAGCGCCGATGATTGTAGTGCTCGATGAACGCCTCGATCTGTCGCTCGAGATCGCCGGGAAGGAAGTAGTTTTCGAGCAGGACGCGGTTCTTCAGGGTCTGGTGCCAGCGCTCGATCTTTCCCTGGGTCTGGGGGTGGAACGGCGTGCCCCGGACATGGCTCATCTTGTTGGCTTCGATGTATTCGGCCAACTCTCCGGCGATATAGCTGGGGCCGTTGTCGCTGAGGAGCCTGGGCTTGTGAAGCACGACGGCGCCGTCGCAGCCGGAAGCCTCGAGAGCGAGGTCGAGCGTGTCGGTGACGTCGCTGGCGCACATGGTGGAGCAGAGCTTCCAGGCGATGATGTATCGCGAGAAGTCGTCGAGCACGGTCGACAGGTACACCCAGCCCCATCCGATGATCTTGAAGTACGTGAAGTCGGTTTGCCACATCTCGTTCGGGCGCGTCGTTTTGGTGTGGAACGCCTCTGCGGCCTTGATCACCGTGTAGGCCGGGCTGGTGATGAGGTCGTGGGCCTTGAGCAGCCGGTAGACTGTCGCCTCAGACACGAAGGTGCGTTTCTCGTCGGTGAAGCGGACGGCCAGCTCGCGTGGCGAAAGCTCGGTCTCTTCCAGCGCCATCTCGATGATCTGCTCCCGGATATCGTCTCCAATCCGGTTCCAGACCCGGCTTGGTGCCGACGGCCGATCCTCTAGCGCCTCTGGTCCGCCCTCACGATAGCGGTCATACCAGCCATAGAATGTGCGGCGGGCGATGCCGAGTTGGTCCAGCGTGCGTTTGGCGGGCAGATGCGACTGCTCGACGGTTCTGATGATCTCCAGCTTCTCGGATGCGGGGTACCTCATTCGTCGTCTCCCCCATCCGCGATCATGCTTTTTTTAAGCAGACGGTTCTCGAGGGTGAGATCGGCGAGGCATTCCTTCAGGTCGCGAGCCTCGCGGCGCAGTCCCTTGACCTCGTCCGTGGTGGCGGCACGGGCAGTGTCGCCCGACAGACGACGCTTGCCGGCCTCGAGGAATTCCTTCGACCAGGTGTAGTAGAGGTTTTGCGCGATGCCTTCCCGGCGGCACAGTTCGGCGATGCTGTCGTCGCCGCGCAAGCCGTCGAGAACAATACGGATCTTGTCCTCGGCGGAGAAGTGCCGGCGGGTTTGACGACGAATGTCTTTTACCACCTGCTCGGCAGGCGCTTTG
Source organism: Jiella pacifica (assembly GCF_010500815.1). Taxonomy (GTDB): domain Bacteria; phylum Pseudomonadota; class Alphaproteobacteria; order Rhizobiales; family Rhizobiaceae; genus Jiella; species Jiella pacifica. The sequence continues at coordinate 124 of NZ_JAAAMG010000063.1, read as the reverse complement.
GCCGGCGATTTTGGATTGGAGGGTTTGGGCTTCATCTTCGTTCCTTCGTCACTACGACGAAGCCCAAACCCTCCTCACATCACAACCTCAAATCTGTGCGATAGGCGCTGACGGGGGACAATCG
>NZ_JAAAMG010000062.1 GCF_010500815.1 Jiella pacifica | reverse complement strand
GTCGTCCGTGAAGAAAGCTCGTCAAGCGGCGTCGGCGGTTTGACGGGTGCCGAATAGGCTGATGATCGCGATCTGGATGAAGGCGACAAAAAGCTCCAGCCAAGCGAGGATGCGGCGGAAGTTGTAGCCGATGGCAGCGAGGACGGCGTTGGCGGCGTCGCCGATGGCGTGGGCCAGGTGATTGCGGCCCATCCGGTGGTCGGCCTTGAGATGGCCGATGACGGGTTCGACGGCCGCTCGCCGTTTCATTTCGCGCTGGATGGCGTCGGTCATGCCGCGTTTCTGGCCTGAGGTGTAGACCTTGAAGCGGTGGCTCTGAGGGGCGTTGTGGCCCTTGTAGCCGGCGTCGGCGATGATCCGCGTGAGGGTTGCGCCGACCTGGGCCTCGATGGCAGGAATGACGCTGGCCAGTGTGTGGCCGTCATAGGGTTTGCCCGGCAGCGCCGCGACGTGAGTGACGAACTGGCCGCCCTTTGAACGCTTCAGCGTGGTGGCGACGGAGACCTTCACGCCGAACTCGTAAGGCCGATGGACTTTTCCCTTGCCGATGCATTCGACCTCGGGCGCATGCAGGCTGAAGACCCTGAGATCGGCGTCCTTGGGCAGCCCCCTGACAGGGTTGAGGTTGCGATTGCCGGCATGGACCCGGCGGGCCAGCATCAACTCATGCGCCACCGCCGCCTCCAGTTCCGGATCGCCCTTGGTCTTCCTGACGATGTCGCGGATGACACGGCCGAGATAGGTCTTCAGGGTTCTGAGCGCCTTGTTCGCCCGCTTGAACTGCTTGGCATGGGCGTAGCGCTGCTGCTTGATTAAGGCGAACTTGCCGACCCGCTCATAGGACTGGCGCAGATCGATCCCCAGGGTCTTGGCCAGCCGCACCAGCCGCTCGCGTGAACGCTGCATCAGTCTGGCGTCGGTCGGATGGGCGACCGCCTTGGGCTGCACTGTCGTGTCGACAATGGCACGGGTGAAGTCCGCAGGCTTGGCCGCGCCGGTTCGGGTCGCGGTGGCGAGGCTCTCCTGCAGCAGCGCGTTCAGCCGCTCCTCGCCCATCCGCTGGCGCCAGCGCGTCATCGATGAGCGATCGAAGGGCAGCTGGTGGCAGAAGAACTCCTCGCCGCAGAACAGTTGATAATAGGGGTTCTCCAGCCAGCGATCGCACAGTGCCTCGTCGGACAGATCGTGCATGGCCTTCAAAATCGCCAACCCGGCCATCAGCCGCGTCGCCAGTGGCGGGTGGCCCGGCGCCTCCGTGTAGACCGCGCCGAGCCGCTCCTCCAGAAACCGCCAGTCGATCGCCCGGCCGAGCCTGGCGAGCGCGTGGTTCGTGTCGACGATCTGGTCGAGCCTGGCGCGGAACATGTCCGTCTGCCCGCTGTCCCGCCGCTCCTTCGGACGCATCCCGACGCTCCCGATTCATGGACCCGAAGGCCATGGAATCACGCCCGCCGCAGCAACGCAATTTGCAAGTTTCTGCGGCCACACACGGCTGAAACCGGCGAAAGTCAAATCTTTGCACATGCCGATCAGTCAGCCATTTCAGTGGCTTCGAAATTCTTCACGGGAGAC
>NZ_JAAAMG010000061.1 GCF_010500815.1 Jiella pacifica | reverse complement strand
CTACAACTTCCGCCGCATCCTCGCTTGGCTGGAGCTTTTTGTCGCCTTCATCCAGATCGCGATCATCAGCCTATTCGGCACCCGTCAAACCGCCGACGCCGCTTGACGAGCTTTCTTCACGGACGACGACATTGCCCCCAGGAATTCGAACCGTTTTGGGTTGGAATTTTCCACTTATGATCCCGGGATCGGGACAAGGAGAATTCCATGAAGAAGTCGACGTTCACCGAGGCGCAGATCGCCTTTGTGTTGAAGCAGGCCGATGAGGGGACGGCCGTGGCCGAGGTCTGCCGCAAAGCCGGGATTTCGGACGCGACTGGCCTGCCCCAACTGGGTGGTCCGGGGTAAATCTTAGTGCAAGGTCGGCCTCTGCGCCATGGCTGGCGTAGCGGGCGACACTGGTCCGTTGAGCGGAGTCGGCCATTGCACGGCCAGCGGAGCGGGCGGCCGGTAGCCGAGCGATGAGTGCGGACGCGCCGTGTTATAATGGCGGCGCCAGCTTTCGATCACGATCTTTGCCTCCTTGAGCGAGTAGAAGATCTCACCGTTCAGAAGCTCATCGCGGAGTTTGGAATTGAAGCTTTCGCAGTAGCCGTTCTCCCATGGACTGCCGGGCTCGATGAACGCCGTTTTCGCGCCAACTGCGACGATCCATTCCCTGACCGCCTTCGCGATGAACTCCGGGCCGTTGTCTGACCGTACATGTCCAGGCGGACCACGCAGGATGAACAGGTCCGTCAGGACATCGATGACGTTGATCGAGTTCAGCTTTCGATCGATCCGGATCGCCAGGCATTCCCGCGTGAACTCGTCGATGACGTTGAGCATGCGGAACTTCCTTCCGTCATGGGTCCGGCTCTCGACGAAGTCGTAGGACCAGATGTGACCCTGATACTCTGGCCGCAGACGGACGCATGATCCGTCATTCAGCCAGAGACGGCCTTTCTTGGGTTGCTTCTGCGGAACTTTGAGCCCTTCCCGCCGCCAGATTCGTTCGACACGTTTGACATTCACCGTCCAGCCTTCGCTCTTCAGCATCGCGGCGATCCGGCAGTAGCCGTACCGACCGTACTCGCTGGCGAGACGGATGATGTCAACGGTCAGCGCCTCTTCATCAGCCCGGCCGGTCGGCTTCTTGCGCTGCGTCGACCGATGCTACCCCAGAACACGGCATGCCATGCGTTGGGATACGCCGAGCTCCGAGACGACGTGGTCAACGCATTGCCGACGGCGGGAAGGGCTCAGAAGTTTCCCGAGGCAGCCTCGCTGAGGATCAGCTTCTCGAGTGTGAGATCGGAGACCGCCTTGCGCAGCCGCTCGTTCTCTTTCTCCAGATCCTTCAGACGCTTTACCTGGCTCCCCTTCAGGCCGCCATACTCCTTGCGCCAACGATAATACGTGAACTGCGTGACGCCGATCGCCCGGATCGCCTCCGCCACGCTCCGTCCCTGTGAAATCAGGACATCGACCTGCCGCAGCTTCGCGACGATCTCTTCAGGCTTGTGCTTCTTGTTCGGCATGCTCTCATCCTCTGATGGTCCAAAAACCATACTTCATGGAGGACCACTTCAATGGCTCTTGCGCAGGTTGTGTGGTTTTACGCGGCCAAGAGGAGTCGACGGCGCAAGAGATCGAGGTTCCCACGTCCGTACATTGAGCGCTTGAGAAGTTTGAGCTTGGTGACCTGGCCCTCCGTTTG
>NZ_JAAAMG010000060.1 GCF_010500815.1 Jiella pacifica | reverse complement strand
GGCTCTTCCGCAGATTGTGTGGTTCATGATGCCATGAGGAACCGTCGGCGAAGGAGATCGAGGTTTCCGCGTCCGTACATTGAACGCTTGAACAGTTTGAGCTTGGTGACCTGCCCTTCCGTTTGCGCGTTGCTCCAGCCGGTTTGCAAAGCGGCGTTGACTGCGCTGCGGTCCTGTTCGAGCCCTGCGGCGAAGGTTTCCATCGCACGCACGCCGCACGTTTTTGCTTCAAGAAGCCATGTGTCGAAGACCGGGCCGGCATCGCGAGCTTTCGTGCCGACACGGCGGACGAGGTCAACAAATCGACGGACGAGATGGATCAGGACGATGGCGTCACGGTCCTGGCCGATCCGCCGGATCACGTCGACTTCATCGACCGATCTCGTCTCGGGCGCCTTGACGATCATCCACGCGAGTTGCTGAGGCGAACGCAGGGACGGTGGTTGCGGGGCTTGCTGCGGTCGAGCATGATCGCCGTTACGATGCGTGGTGAACTTCGAGAGGCCGGTCCGTCGATCCTGAAGCCACCGCCGAATTTGCTTGGGCGTTCCAGGAAAGCCCTGATCCCGGGCTTCACGCCAAAGCCGAAGACCGTTCTCGCAGCCCTCTGCCAATCGCGCTTCGAGCATCGGCAGATAAGGGTCGATGATGCTCCTCCGCGGCGCTCGAGCCGAGCGTTCGGGAAAGCTTTCGGCATGAGCAAACTTGCGCACGGTTGCTCGAGCCAGGCCGGTCGAACGGGTCATCGCCATCAGCGTCTCGCCCGCGAGATAGCGGCGGCGGATGTCTTCATACTGGGCCATGCGCCGTCCTCGGCTATCGGCGGCACTCGTGGCGTCCGACCGCGTGCGGGGAAACGCCTTGGTGCGGCCCTTTCCTGACGTCTCTACGCTCTGGAGCGGCGGCAAACTCCGAAGCCGCGCATGAGCGCCTGCAGTCCATCGCTCGACCATTTGCCGCATGTTGGAGAGAAGATGCCAACGATCGGCGACCTGGACGGCGTTCGCAGCGCCCGTCGTGATCCCACGACGGTATTCGGTCGAGCGATCCCGTGCGACGATTTCGATCTCAGGCCTTTGGCGAAGCCAATCGGTCACCGTTCCCGCCGTACGATCTGGTAGGAGGTCGATCGGGCAATGTCGCTCGAGATCGACGATGATCGTGCCGTAACGCAAACGCTTCTTCATGGCCCAGTCGTCAATACCGATGACCGTGGCCGGCGGCAGGACTGGCTGCGGCATCTGGCGGATCAGGCGCAGAACCGTGTCGCCGCTCACGGGCATGGCGATCTTCGCTGCAAGGCGGCTGCCTGCCGCGCCACCGAGAGCCACTCCGATCCTCGCCTGCGCCTTCGCCAGACGTTTGGTCCGTTGCGCCGAGGGCGCGATCAGCATCGGGAGTCGTTCTCCGAAAGTTTGGCGTCGGCAATTTGCGTTCTGGCAGGCATACCGCCGAACCCGCAGATCGAGCCGGACATGGCGACCAATCAGGGGCAGATCCAACGGACGCCGGTGATAGTACCCGTGAATGATTGTCGATCGCTGCTGACATTCCGGGCATGTTGCCCCGCTACGCCGGCTCTGCGCAGAAACGGATAATCCCGACGGCCCTTCGCGCCGGATTCGACCGCAGAGGCAGCCGGGAACCATGGATATCTGAAGCATGCCTTCTCCACCGCATCATCTGCGGTGTCAGAAAGAGTCGCAAAGCCTCATGACCACACAATCTGCGGAAGAGCCGGGAAACCGGGACCACCTCAGA
>NZ_JAAAMG010000006.1 GCF_010500815.1 Jiella pacifica | reverse complement strand
AACGCCGCCTCGTTCGAGGCGGGGCTGTCTTCGCCCATATGTCGCTTCGCGACGGGGCTACGACGGCGCCAGATCCGAAAAAGTCCGGGCGGCGATTGCAATGAAAATCCAGCTTCTCGAAATCGTTTTTTTTGCGATTGGCCGACCTGGTGGTTACAGCGGGGCGGCCGCACCCGATCCCATTCCGAACTCGGCCGTGAAACGCCCCAGCGCCCATGATACTTCGTCTCAAGACGCGGGAAAGTCGGTCGCTGCCAGGTCTGCCAATCGCAAAAAACCAACGGTCTCCTTCTTCTCAGCCACGCAACAAACGCCCCGCCCGGATACCATCCGGCGGGGCGTTTTGCGTTGCAGAACCCCATCGCTCGGCATCGACCCACAAGCAGCAGACGACGCCGGCTCGAACTGACGATCGACGTTGAGGCAGGAGCCGGTCTGACGCGTTCGTCTGACGTCCCGCCGTATGGTTCTGGCGCAGTTCGATCCGGCCCGGACGCCGGCGCACCGGGGCGGTGATCGGCGGTACAGAGTCGCGGGGCTGTCGCCGACGAATGCCTGAGGGGCTGGATCATCGGTGAACGGATCGGCGACGAAATCCAGCTGACCTGCCAGTAAACTTTCATCCAGTGCGATTAGAGGCGGAGATGCGACGCCCCCATTGAGCGAAAGGTCGGAGCCGGTTGCGGTGAGGGTTCCGGTAAGAGCCGTGGGGGCTTCGTGGCCGACTTTTTGCGCCTGCATGGCCGAACCGCCCGCTGGACCGCGGGCTCTGCAAAGCACTGATCATCACCCGCGTCAGCCTGCCGTGCGGCGCCAGCGTGGCGATCGAGCTCGTCAGGGCGCATCGCAACTCTCGCGTCGACGCCGATCCTGAGCGCATCGGTCCGGATCGGCGCCAGAAGGGCAGCTTCGGCTTCGGTACGGGCGTCCATGCCTGGACAAGGAACCAGCACGGGGCTGCTAAAGGCCGTCTGCCCGCTCGAAGCTCTCCTGTCCGCCTGGGAGATCGCACCCGCTGCGTCGCCACCGACGCTATGCGCCGGTCGCGACCTGCGCAGCCTCGAAAGGCTACCGTTTCGTGACTTTCCCGTCGAAACGAATGGCGTCGAACGCGATTGATCTTGCCCCGGCCGCGGAACGCCGGTGGCCGGCCGGGAAGCTTTCACGGGTCCGCAGAGTTACAGGGTGGCGCCCATCATCAGGCGGACGATCTCTTCGTCATTGGTCTCGGACGGCCGTCTTTCGCCGCCGATGACGCCGCGCGCCAGGACGATGATCCGATCCGCCGCGGCGAAGATGTCGGGCAGGTTGTGGGAGATCAGGATGATGGCGACACCCTTCTTCTTCAGCCGCTCTATGAGCGCCATCACCTCGCGCTGCTCGGGAACCCCGAGCGCGGCCGTCGGCTCGTCCAGGATGACGAGCTTGGCCTGCCAGTGGATCGCCCGCGCGATGGCGATCGCCTGGCGCTGGCCGCCGGACATGTCGCGGACGGGAGCGGTCGGATCGGGCACGACGATCCCGAGGCTCTTGAGAACCTCGACGGCGGCATTGCGCATCGACTTTCGATCGAGAACGGGGATGCCTAGAACCCGCGTCGTCTTCTCGCGGCCGAGATAGAGATTGAGGCCGGCGTCGAGATTGTCCGCCAGTGCGAGATCCTGATAGATCGTCTCGATCCCTGCCCGGCGAACGGCTTCGGGGCTCTTGCCGGTGAGCTTTTCGCCGTCGAAGGTGACTGTCCCCTCGGTCGGCTGATAGACACCCGAGATCATCTTGATGATCGTCGACTTGCCGGCGCCGTTGTCGCCGGCAAGCACCACGCATTCGCCGGGATGGACCTCGAAGTTCACGTCCTTGACGGCTTCGATCCCGCCGAAGCGCTTCTTCAGGCCGGTGGCGGTGAGAATTGCAGTCATGACAGCTTCCCCGTCAGCTTGTCCCTCGACTGGTCGACGAGCACCGCCACGATGATGACGAGGCCGACGGCGACGAACTGCCAGTAGGGAGGCAGGCCCGAGAAGACCAGTCCGAACTGGATCACCGCGATGATGAAGGCGCCGATCACCGTGCCGATCACGGTTCCCTGGCCGCCTGTCAAAGAGGCACCACCAATGAACACCGCCGCCACCGCATAGAGCAGGATCGGCTCGCCGGCATTGGCAGCCCCTGCAGAGAACCGTCCCGTGTAGACCAGCCCGCCGATGCCGGCGGTGATCGCGGAGATGACGAAGAGCATGACCAGATGCTTCTTCACGTCGACGCCCGCGCGCTCGACCGAGGCCCGGTTGGCCCCGAGCGCATAGGTGTGGACGCCGAACTTCGTGTAGGTCAGAAGGAAATGGCATGCGGCGGCGAGCACCAGCGCCAGCAGCACCGGGACGGGAATGCCGAGAATCTCGCCATTGCCGAAGCTCCGCGCCTCCTCGCTGCGGATCGACACCGTCGCCCCGCCCGCAACGATCAGAGCCACGCCCCGCGCGATACCGAAGGTTCCGAGCGTCCCGATGAAGCTCGGCACGTTGAGCTGCGCGACGAGCCACCCATTGACGAGACCGACGAGGACGGCCGACAGAAGCCCCGCCCCCATCGCCAGGATGACCACGAGCCAGCCGCTCTCGGGGCCGATGATCCGGATGACCAGCGCCATCACGACCGCGGCCAGTCCGGTGGAAAAGGCGATCGACAGATCGATGTGGCCCGCCACCACGACCAGCGTCAGCCCGAGCGACAGAAGCAGGATCTGCGAGGCCGCCACCGAGATCGACTGGATGTTGTAGATGCGGAACAGGAATGTCTGTCCCGTCTCCATCCGGGCGTAGATCTCGAAGAAGCCCAGGATGAGGACGAGGAACAGCCACGACCATGCGTTGAGGAGGGACTTCACGAATGAAGCCCCCTTTGAGTTCGTAGTCACGGTGGAGGTCACTCGGAATAGATGAACTTGGCGATGGCTTCGTCGTCGACATTGTCGGCGTCGATGACCGTGAAGCCGGTTCCGATCGTGGTCGGAACGGATTGGCCGGTCAGGACGGCATAGGCGGTCATGACGCCGTAATAGCCGATCTCCGCGGGATGCTGGGCGATCGCAGCATCGACCACGCCGGACTTGATGTTGTCGACGATGCTGGGCGGCGCGTCGAAGGCGATGACGGTCACGTCCTCCGACTTGTTGGCGCCCGCCACGCCGTTGCCGGCGCCGATGGCCGAGAACAGGTTGGCGCCGAAGACGCCGGCGATGTCGGGATTGCGTGCCAGGACGGCCTGGAACTGCGATGCCGCGAGCGAGGCGTCGTTCTCGTTATACTGGGTGTCCAACACCTCGATGTCGGGGAATTTACCCGTCATCTCGGCCTTGAAGCCTTCTTCGCGCTGATCCGTCGTCGAGATGCCCGGCCGCACGTTGGAGATATAGACCTTGCCCTTGCCGCCCATGTCTTCGGCCATGGCACGGGCCGCCATCCGGCCGCCCAGGACATTGTCGGACGAGATCGAGGAAACCGGGAAGTCGCCGTCGCCGCTGCCGTCCTGATATTTGCCGTCGTCGATGAAGGTATCCACGGTGACGACCGGAATGCCGGCTTCGTTGGCGCGGCGCAGCGGCTCGATCATCTGGGTGGCGTCGGTCGGGGCGATCAGGATGGCGTCCGGTCCCCGGGCGATCACGGCATCGAGCACAGGCGTCTGCAGAACGGGATCGAACTCTTCGGCGCCTTGGAAGTCGACGGTGATGCCGAGCGCCTTGGCGGCGGCCTGGGCGCCGCGATTCATGGTGATGTAGAAGGCGTCGGTGGTCAGGCCCGGCACCAGGGTGATCTTGAAGTCCTTCTTCGCGCCGTCCTGGGCGTGGACCGGGGCGCTGGCCACGGCGCCAAGCAATGCCGCGGCGAGCGCCGCGGACTTGAGCAGATTCTTCATCGATTTTCCTCCCGTTGAAACTCGGCTCCTCCACGAGCCATCCCCTCCGTCCCTGTAGCCGCAGGCGATTGCCCATGCCGCGCGGAGACGAATTCGACGGGGGCGATGTTGCCTAACCGACGGAGGTTCGGCAAGAAGAAAATAACGGAAATTTATTTCTGGAAAGATCGAACGATGACCAGACGCCCTCATGGTGCCAGCCTGCTGAACCGCAGCATGATGCATGCGGCCGCAAGGCTGCACTATCTCGACGGCATGTCGCAGCTGGAAGTGGCGCGCCGGATGCAGGTCTCGACGGCGACGGTCTCGCGGCTTTTGGCGCTCGCCCGCGAGGAAGGGATCGTGCGCATCCAGGTCGCCGACCTGGAGGAGACCGACCAGATCGGCGACACGCTCTGCCGGCATCTGAAACTGCGCGCGGTCCACGTTCTTGAAAGCGGCAAGGCGGCGGCCTTGTCGTCGAAGGTCTGCGGGCTTCTCAGCGGCGCCGAGCTTCCCGCCGGCGCGACCATCGCCATCGGCTGGGGACGCACCGTGCAGAGCGTCATCGCCGCCGGACTGCCGAAGATCCCCGGCGTCGTCGTCGTGCCGACGACGGGCGGCATGCACGAGACGGCCTCGCACTTCCAGATCAACGAATTCGCCCGCACGGCCGCCGAGCAGATGCAGGGCGATGCGTGCTTTCTCTATGCACCGTCGATCGTCTCGCCGGAGTTGCGCAAGGTCCTTTCGCGGGACCGGGATACGTCGCAGATCCTGCGCCACTGGTCGCGGGTCGATGCGGCGATCCTCGGCATCGGCGACTTCCAGTTCGCCACCAGCCATCGCGATTTCGCGTTCGAGGACCTCGGCACGGACCGCGTCGTCGGGGACGTCGTGCGCCATTACTTCGACGAGGACGGCGAGGAGGTTCACTGGAAGGGCCAGGAGAACCTGATGTCGATCAGCCGCGACCAGCTGCGCCGGATCCCGCTCAGCATCGGGGTTGCCATCGGCAAGCAGAAGGTCCGTGCGGCGATCGGCGCGGCGCGGTCGGGGATGATCAACGCCCTCGTCACCGACACGCGCCTCGCCCGCGGGATGCTCGAGGTCCTAGAGCAACCGTCGTCCAACAGCGGCTCGGAGGAATCCCCGCCCGCCTCTGACTGAAATATATTTCTGCAAATAATTGTTGTTTTCTGCAGCTCTCAAAGCTAGAGATTTTCGCGAATTGGGAGGCGCGGGAACGAACGCATCCCGCGGCGAGGAAGAACGACAGTCATGACGGCAGGTCCGGACGTGGCCCCGACACCTGCAGATGCGGGCATCCGGGTCGCGGCAGGACGCCAACGATTGCTCGGGCTTCGAACGATGGCGGCGCGCTCCGATCGCGGTGCCCCGGCTCGCCTATGAGACATGTTCGCAAGACGGAGGATCATCGCGAATGACCACGAAGATGACGACGGCGGAACGCCGCGGCTATCAGCAGATCTGCGGCGACAACGGCCTGATGATGGTCGTCGCCTGTGATCAGCGCGGCGGCATGCGCAAGGTGCTGGCGAAGACGCCGGAGGAACAGGCCGCGATCGACGAGGCCATGCTCGGCACCGTCAAGGCCGGCATCGTCCGGCATCTTGCCAACAAGGCGTCCTGCGTCCTCCTCGATGCGGTCTGTGCGGTGCCCCATGTCGTCGACGAGGGCGTCCTGTCGCGCGACACTGGCCTTCTCGTCGGCCTCGACGCCTCCGGCTGGGACACGGACGCCAACGGCTATCGCATCTCCAAGCTCGTACCAGGCATCGATGCCCGCCGCTGCCGCGAACTCGGCGGCACCGGCGCCAAGCTGATGGTCTATCTCAGGCCCGACCGTCCGGAGGCCAACGACGTCAATATCGGCATCATCCGCGATTGCATCGCCGATTTCGCCCGCGAGGACCTGCTGCTGGTGGTCGAGATCCTGACCTATCAGCTCGACGGGGAATCGGACGAGGCCTATGCGGCCGCCTTTCCCGAGCTCATCGTCGAAAGCGCCCGTATTTCGCTCGAGCTCGGATCGAAGGTCTTGAAGCTGCCGTTCCCGGGCACCGCCGATGCGTGCCGCCGCATCACCGAGCTTTGCCAGGGCGTTCCCTGGGCGGTCCTGTCGGCGGGCGTCGACCACGAGACATTCATCGGCCAGGTCGCCACGGCGATGGAAAACGGTGCGTCGGGCGTGATCGCGGGCCGGGCCTTGTGGAAGGACTGCATCTCCCTCGATGCCGAAGTCTGCAAGACCCGCCTCGAGGAAATCGCCAGCAAGCGGCTGCGGCAGATTCAGGACGTTCTGGATGCGCACGCGCCCGCTGCCTGAGACGGCGATCGGCATCGATGTCGGGGGAACCCGCATCCGGGTCGCCCGCATCGACGCCTCCGGTGATCTGACGGCACGCGTCATCGAGCCCGTGCAGCCGGATCGCAGCGGCTTCGTCGCGCAGTTGTCGCGGCTCGTCGGCGGGTTTCGCACCGACGGCGACGTCGCGGTCGGGATCGGCATTCCCGGCCGCGTCCTCGGCCATCGGGGCGAGATCGTATCGGCCGGCTATCTCGACATCGCCGGGCTCGACCTGCCCGCGCTGATCGCCGCCGAGACCGGCTTGCCCGCGCGGATAGAAAACGATGCGACGATGGCACTTCTGGCCGAGGCGAACGCCCGTCGTGGCGATACGAGCGGCCTCACCTTCATGGTGACCGTCGGCACCGGGATCGGCGGTGCCGCGATCGATGGCGGCGCTCCCTGGTACGGCGGTGGCATATCCGGCCAGTTCGGCCACATCGTCGTTGCCGAGGCCGGACCGAGCTGCAATTGCGGACGCACCGGCTGCGTCGAAACCTTCAGTTCCGGTACCGCGTTGGGTCGCCTCATCGCCGAGGCTGGACTGGACGCGCAGACGAAAGCCGAAGATCTGTTGGTCCGGGCCGAAAACGGTGAGACCGCGTGCAGCGACCTCTTGGCGCGCTGGGCTCGGCCTTTGCAGCGGGCGATCGAAACGCTCGTCGCGGTCGCCGATCCGCAGCTCGTCATCGTCGGGGGAGGGCTCGGCGGCGAGATGGTGCGGGCGCTGGAGCGCCTGCCGAAACGCGGCCGCTGGTTCGCCATGCCGGTCGAGGCCGCCCGCCTCGGCGACGACGCCGGCGTGATCGGCGCCGGGCTTCGGGCGCTCGCTTTGCCGGCGCCGGAATAGATGCCCGGGTTTCGCCGCCGCCATTGCGAAGCCGGATGTCCCGACATCGAATTCGCCGGTCCGACGAGGAGCCAGACATGAAGCAGGCGATCATCGTCAACGGCGTTCCGGCCAGCGGCAAGTCGACGGTCGGTGCCCATCTGACGCGGGCGCTTCTCGATGCAGGCCTTGCAGCCGTGCCGCTCGGTCTCGACGTCGTCAAGGAAGCCCTGTTCGTCGAGGTCGGCATCGGCGACCGCGAGCACAACAGGATGCTCGGTCGGGCCAGCTATCGGGCGATCTTCGACACCATCGCCGGCTTCTCGTCCGAGCTGCTTCCGGTCATCGATGCCTGGCACGGTTTCCAGCCCCAGAGCGTCCTGAAGGACCATCTCGCGCGGTCCGGGATCGAACGCGTGGTGGAGATCTGGTGTGCGGTTTCGCCCGAGACCGCCGCGGGCCGCTATCGCGCCCGCACCGGGACCCGACATGCCGGGCATTTGCCGGCAGCCTATGCGGACGAGCTCTTCGAGCTGACGAAACGCGCCCGCCCGATGGCGCTCGGGCCGGTGGTCGAGATCGATACGGAACGTCCCTGGCAACCCGGCATCACGGCGCGCGTCCGCGAGCTTCTCGAGCAGGACGGGTATGTCCCGACGGCCAGCGCATCTTCAGATCCTATCACCGAATAGAAGCGAAAGCCGGCCCCTGCTGGCGGTTTGCGGATACGAGGTCGGAGCTTCCGGCAAGACGTGGGAAGCGCTTGGGTTCCGCTTGGGCGCGCGGTCGAGCGGGGGGCCGATCCCGGCGCTCCACGGCGTCGTCAGGTGGCGTCGCTAGGATCTGATGCGCTGGATCTGCGGAATTGCGGATCGAGCCTCGCCATCTGGTCCGGCTTTGCGCTGGCGCGGCAGCCCCAACCGGCGCCGCTTCGAGGCCTGCTTTCTCAGCGCCACACAAGGGAGACGACGTCGGTTAAATCTTCGTGACGATGCCATGCAAAGTGTGCACGTCTGATGTGCGATTCACTGCTCTAGTTTTGTGCACTTCTGCCGAATATATGAGCGTCACGAGGTTGAGACATCCCCGCCGAGGCGGCCATGCCCCGACCTGCGCACCGTTAAAAACCGCAGAATTTCCAGGGCGAGCAGCGCGCCACAGAGCGCGCCGTGCTTCCTGGCGTCGAGGAGACACCCCATGTTCCGCAATTTCGCAGACCGCATCAAATCCCTCCGCAGCACCCGCAGCGACATCCGTCAGCTGCAGATGATGGGCGACCGTGAACTGGCCGACATCGGCGTCATGCGCGCCGACATCGAGCGTGCCGTTCGTTTCGGCCGCCGCTGAGCGGATCGGCCCCGGCAGGCCGCGCGCCCGCCGGAGAGTAGTAGAGTGCCGTTTCGGGCATTCGCCCAAAAGCGCTCGTTCCCTGGAGGAACGGGCGCTTTTTTCGTCTGCTCCCACATATCCGCCGTTTCCGCACGGTCGATTCCCTCAGCGCACGGGGCCGAGTGTGGCGCCGGTTGCGGATCGAAGCTGCAGGGGCACCACCTCGAAGACGTGGTTCGGCGAGCCGGCGGCCGCCCAGACGGTGGCGAACTGGAAGAGATCCTCGTCCATGTAGACGGCGATCTGCGAGGTCGCCCCCAACGGCGCGACGCCGCCGATGGCAAAGCCGGTGACCTCCCGCACATAGGCCGCATCCGGCCGCTCCAGCGCTTCGCCGAGCGCCTCCATCATCGTTGATTCCTCGACCCGGTTGGCGCCGGAGACGAGGAGGAGATGGGGCTTGCCGCTGTCCTTGCCGCGAAACACCAGCGACTTGACGATCTGGCCGACCTGCGCGCCGACGGCCTCGGCCGCCTCTTCGGCCGAGCGGGCGGATTTTTCCGTCCTGACGATCTTGACCTTCAGGCCCTTGGCTGCGGCAGCGTCGGCGACCCGTTGAACGGCGGGGGGATGGGGTTCTGTTGCCATGTCTGGTCTCCTTGGCTTTTGGGCGACGTCTACCGCGAAACGACCACCAGCGAAACGATATGGCGGGCGCAAATGGGTTCACCTTGAACGGCGGTGGCCGACAGGCTTCGCCTCGAACGCTGCAGGCAGCAATTCATGGCCGGGGACCGCGCCTCTCGGTCCAGGCCGACAGGCGAGAAGCCAAGCCCGGCGTCGCGGCGAACCGTGCGAACTCTCCGGCTTCGATCCGCAGACCCTCCTCCATCGTCTGGTCGAGCCCGCGGGTGACTGCCGAGAGGATGCCCGCGAGCGCCGGCGAGGAATGGGCGAGAACCTGATCCACCATCGCAAAGGTCGCTTCCATCAGCTGCGAAGGTTCGACGACGTGATTGACGAGACCGATCCGACAGGCCGTTTCGGCATCGAACGGCATTCCGGTCAAAAGATGTTCCAGGGCTCGCTTGCGCCCGACGAGCCGTGGCAGGCGCTGGGTGCCGCCGAAGGTCGGCGGCATGCCGATGGCGACTTCCGGCTTGGCAAAGCGCGCATGGCTGCTCGCCACGGCGAGGTGGACGGCCTCGACGATCTCGCAACCGCCGCCATAGGCGAGGCCGTTGACGGCCACGACGACCGGCTTTGGGAAGGTTTCGAGGCGGCGGGTCATCGCCTGGCCGCGCCGCACGAAGTCGCGCATCGCCGCGTCGGGGCCCTCAGCCACGCTCGCGGCGAACTGCGGGATGTCCGCCCCGGCCGAAAACGCCCGGTCGCCGGCGCCGGTGATGACCACCGCCCTGAGACCGTCGTCGGCCTCGATGCGGTCGAGCAGGGCGCAGATCCGGTCGTTCGTCTCGTAGCTCAGCGCATTGAGCTTGTCCGGCCGGTTGAGGGTGAGGACGGCGATCTTTTCGCGCAGGGTCATCAGAACGGGGTCTGTCATGGCTCTCTCCAAAACGACGGCCGCTGCGCCCGGGCCGATCCCGGCGGGCGAGCCGTCATTGACGAGAGGCTAGGGGCCGCCGATGATCGGCGTAAACTCACTAGTGAGTATACAAGGAGGCCGGCGGTGAGCGAGGCGACCACGACGCGGGAGAAGATCCTCGATGCCGCGAACCGGCTGTTCTACGCCGAAGGGGTGCGGGCGGTGAGCGTGGACGCGGTGGCGGACGGGGCGGGGATCACCAAGAAGACGCTCTACTATCACTTCCGCAGCAAGGACGATCTGATCGCCGCCTATCTGGAGGCCCGCGACCAGCCGAACCTCGCTCTGTTCGCGCGCTGGTACGAAACCGCCGAGGGCGGCCCGGCCGACCGCACGGCGGCGATCTTCCAGAAGCTGGCGCGCAACGCCCGTCATCCGGAGTGGAAGGGCTGCGGGTTTTTGCGCACCGTCGCCGAACTCGCCGCCATGCCGGGGCACCCGGCCGTCGCGATCGGCGCGGCCCACAAGAAGAAGTTCGAGGCCTGGCTGTCGGGCCGCTACGCCGAGGCCGGTCTCGAGCGGCCCGAAGCGCTCGCAAGAAGTGTCGCCCTCCTGATGGAGGGGGCGTTCTCGGCCATGCTCATCCACCGCGATCCGAGCTATGCGGAGGCCGCCGGCGAGAGCGCGCGACTGCTGATCAAGGCATGAGGACGCGGCGCTTCAGCGCCGCGCGAACTCACCCGCCTGCCGCTTCGACGAAGGGAAACGAAAAAGGCCGACTCGCGGAGGAGCCGGCCTTTCTGGCTGGACCGCAGGTCGGCGCTTGTACGCCTTACGTATTCATCGAATCGAAGAAGTCGCCGTTGGTCTTGGTCTGCTTGAGCTTGTCGTTGAGGAACTCGATGGCGTCCGTCGTGCCCATGGACGACAGGATGCGGCGCAGGACGAAGATCTTCTGCAGTTCCTGACGCGGGACGAGGAGGTCCTCCTTGCGCGTGCCGGATTTGAGGATGTCCATCGCCGGATAGATGCGCTTGTCGGCGACCTTGCGGTCGAGCACGATTTCCGAGTTGCCGGTGCCCTTGAACTCTTCGAAGATGACCTCGTCCATGCGCGAGCCGGTGTCGATCAGGGCCGTCGCGATGATGGTCAGCGAGCCGCCTTCCTCGATGTTACGGGCCGCGCCGAAGAAGCGCTTCGGGCGCTGCAGGGCGTTGGCGTCGACGCCGCCGGTGAGCACCTTGCCCGAGGAGGGGACGGTGGTGTTGTAGGCGCGGCCGAGGCGGGTGATGGAATCCAAGAGGATGACCACGTCGCGGCCGTGCTCGACGAGGCGCTTGGCCTTTTCGATCACCATTTCGGCCACCGCCACGTGGCGCGTCGCCGGTTCGTCGAAAGTCGAGGAGACGACCTCGCCGCGCACCGAGCGCTGCATGTCGGTGACTTCCTCCGGTCGCTCGTCGATCAGGAGGACGATGAGATAGCACTCGGGATGGTTGGCGGTGATCGAATGGGCGATGTTCTGCAGGAGCACCGTCTTGCCGGTACGCGGCGGGGCGACGATGAGGGCGCGCTGGCCCTTGCCAAGCGGCGCGACGAGATCGATGACGCGGGCCGAGAGATCCTTCTTGGTGCCGGGATCCTCGAGCTCCATCTTGAAGCGCTCGTCGGGATAGAGCGGCGTCAGATTGTCGAAGTGGCTCTTGTAGCGGATCTTCTCGGGATCGTCGAAATTGATCGTGTTGACCTTGAGGAGGGCGAAGTAACGCTCGCCTTCCTTCGGGCTGCGGATCGGGCCTTCAACGGTGTCGCCGGTCTTCAGCTGGAATTTGCGGATCTGCGAGGGCGAGACGTAGATGTCGTCCGGCCCGGGCAGGTAGTTGGCCTCCGGCGAGCGCAGGAAGGCGAAGCCGTCCTGGAGGATCTCGACGACGCCCTCGCCGATGATCTCGACTTCCTGGGAAGCGAGCTGCTTCAAAATGGCGAATAGAAGCTCCTGCTTGCGCAGGACGGAGGCGTTCTCGACACCGTTCTCCTCGGCGAATGCGATGAGTTCGGGTGCGCTCTTGTTCTTCAGGTCCTGAAGTTTCATTCGGGGCTGATGCTCTTTGGCTGTCGGTCCGATGCCTGGGATCGGACGGGGCAGGTCGGGTGGGAAAGGAAAACGCTGCAGCCGAAAAGTGAAATCCGGCGAATGAGGGTGCCGATGAATGATCGACCCTCGGCCTTGGGAAAGGCACTAGCTTTCGCCGAGATATAGCCCCACGGCGGGGACGGCGCAAGAGGGTTCGAGGCGGCAAGCGGTTGCCGCCCCCAAAACTCCACTATGCCACCGGACGTCCCGGCGCCGGAACCGGCGCCGTCGAGACCGCGCGACGGCCTTCAGCCGCCGAAGGCGACGTAGAGCAGGCAGGCAAACGCGAAGCCGATCACGCCGATCAGCGTCTCCATCACCGTCCAGGTCTTCAGCGTCGTCTTAACGTCCATGTCCATGAAGCGGCCGACCAGCCAGAAGCCGGAATCGTTGACGTGGCTGAGCGCGAGCGATCCCGAGGCGAGCGCCACGACGATGGCGGCGAGGGGAAAGCCGGTGATCCCTTCGGCCTGGATTGCCGGCTGGATCAGCCCGGCGGCGGTGATCAGCGCCACGGTGGCCGAGCCCTGGGCCACCCGCAAGGCGAGGGCGATGACGAAGCCGGAGACGATCAGCGGCAGGCCGACGCCCGCCAGGGTGTCGGCCAGGGCGTCGCCGATGCCGGTCGCCTTGAGGACGCCGCCGAACATGCCGCCGGCGCCGGTGATCAGGATGATCGCGCAGACCGGGGCGAGGGCCGAATCGAGCAGGCTCTCCACCCGCAGCTTGTCGAGGCCGCGGCGCACGCCGAGGACGTAGCTTGCAACGAGGACCGCGATGAGAAGGGCGATCGGCGTCGCGCAGATGGCGCGCAGGAACTGGAACCAGCCGGCCTCCCCGTCGACGGCGCCGGCGGCCCGCGCCGCATCGAGGCCGGTGTTGACGAAGATGATGGCAAGCGGCAGCAGGAGCAGCAGGATGACGGTCGAAGGCTTCGGCGGCTCGGCCATGTCCTCTTCGCGTTCGCCGCCGGAGAGGAAGTCCGGCACCTTGAGGACGAATTTCGACCCCGACCAGATGCCGTAGAGATAGCCGGCGAGGAACCAGGTCGGAATGGCGACGATCAGCCCGACGATGGTCAGGATGCCGATGTCGGCGCCGAGCAGTTCGGCGCTGGCGACGGGGCCGGGATGGGGCGGCACGAAGGCGTGCATGCAGGAAAACGCGCCGGCGACCGGCAGGCCGTAGCGCAGGACGCCGCCGCCGAGCCGGCGCGCCACCGAAAAGACGATCGGCAGCATGACGACGAGGCCGGCGTCGAAGAAGATCGGGAAGCCGAAGATCAGCGCGGCGATGCCGAGGGCGAGCGGCGCCCGCTCTTCGCCGAATTTCGCGATCATCGCGTCGGACAGCGTCTGGGCGCCGCCGGAGACCTCGACCAGTCGGCCGAGCATCGCTCCGAAGCCGACGAGCAGCGCGACCGAGGCGAGCGTCGAGCCGAAGCCGTCGGTCAGGACGTCGAGCACGGCGCCCGATGGCAGCCCGGCGACGAAGGCGGTGATCAGGCTGACCACCACCAGCGCGATGAAGGCGTGGACGCGGAACTGGATGATGAGAACGAGGAGGAGCACGATGGCTCCGGCGGCGATCGCCAGGAGCGTCCCGGCGCCCAGCGTCTGTTGAAATCCCTCCGGCACGCGGCTTACTCCATTCGATTGGGGATCGGGCTGTTCGAACGACGTCGCCGGACGGCGGCGCAAGGCGTTTCGTCAGGCGTCGAGGCCGAGCTTGGAGAGGATGGTGCGCACGACCTCGTCGGGCGGCGCCACGACGGGCACGGTGATGCCGTCTTCATCGGGCTGCAGCGGCTGGAAATCGGCAAATTGCGATTGGAGCAGCGACTTCGGCATGTAGTGGCCCTTGCGCTTGTCGAGCCGGGTGGCGACCAGATCGGGATCGGCTTCGAGCGCGACGCAGCGCACCCGGGCATCGGCCTGGCGCAGGACGTCGCGGTAGCTGCGCTTCAGGGCCGAACAGGTCAACACCGTCGAGGCGCCGCTCTTCGCCTCGCGGCTGATCCAGTCGCGGATCGCTTCCAGCCAGGGCGCGCGGTCCTCGTCGTTGAGAGGCACGCCATTGGTCATCTTTTCGATGTTGGCCTTGGGATGGAACTCGTCCGCCTCGGCGAAGGGCCAGCCCAGCCGGGCGGCGATCAGCTCCGCCGTCGTCGACTTGCCGACGCCGGATGGTCCCATGATGACCAGGGCCGTCGGTCTCGCGGCATCGTCCATCGGCATCTCCATCGCTCACGCGTCGGCCTGCGGGCCGATCTCAGTGGCGGTGAATATAAGAGCATGATGCCGAATGGAAATGCAGTCGAGGCTGAACGTCGCGCAGCCCTGTCCGTATGCCGACGTGGCGAGGAATTCTTCGTCCGCTGGCGATGCGAAAACGCCGGCCTGAGGCCGGCGTCGCTTGGAATCGGGCATTGGCGAGGCCGCTGCCGTGACGGGCCGTGATGCGTCAGGTGGAGTGGCGGATGCCGGGGATCATGCGTTTCAACGCTGGCGAACGGAACCAGAAATGCTGGGCAAGAGCGCCGACGACGTGAAGACCGATGACGGCCAGCAACGGGTTCCAGAGAAAGGCGTGATAGCCGGCGATGTCGTCATTGCCGGTGAACCAGGCGACGAGCCCGAGGACCGGCATGAGGAAGAGGAGGGCGTAGAGCAGGAAGTGCGTCACCTTGGCGAGCATCACGGCCCATTGCGCCTCGTCGGCGTCGAGGGGCGGGCGGCCGTGGGTGAAGCGGTCGATGAGCCGCATGGCCGCGGCGACGAGGATGAGCGTTCCGATGACGATGTGGCTGTAGCCGAGCACGGTGGTCGTCTGATTGACGGCCTCGCCTTCCAGGGTGGCGTCCCAGAACTCGGCCATGAACTCACCCTGGATCCACTGGCAAACGATCAGGACGACGATGGACCAGTGGAGGAAGACGTTGAGCCGGCTCCATGCGGCGGGACGGGCGGATGCGGACATGGCGAGCTCCAGGCGAGATGGATTTTCACCGGTGTGCGCCGGTTTCCTGTGCCGGAGCATTGCCGCGACTATACGGTTGCGTAATTGCGGCTCGCGCTTTCAGCGCAGGGTGACGAGCCAGGCGCCGAGCGCGATGAGGGCGATGCCGGCCCAGTTCACGGGCGCCAGCTTCTCGCCGAGAAAAACCACGCCGAAGATGGCGACGAGGACGATCGAGAGCTTGTCGATCGGCGCGACGCGGGCGGCGTCGCCGAGCTTGAGCGCTCGGAAATAGCACAGCCACGAGGCTCCGGTCGCAAGGCCGGAGAGAGCGAGGAAGACCAGCGAGCGGCCGGGCAGCGAGGCCGGCGAGCGCCATTGCTTCGTGACGGCGACGATCGCCGCGAGGAGCGCCACCACGACGAAGGTGCGCAGCAGCGTTGCGAGATCGGACGGGACGTCCGACACGCCGACCTTGGCGAGGATCGCCGTCAGCGCGGCGAAGACGGCGGCAAGCAGCGCCCAGAACTGCCAGGCGCCGATGATGGTCGCAGACATCGCTCGACCCTCTGGATTTCAGTCGCTTCGATTCACCCGCTCGCCGCAATCGGCATCTCGGTTCGTATGCGCAGGCCCGGCCGGTTGTCGAGAGCCATCGCCGTGCCACCGTGCAGCTCCGCGATGGCGGCGACGAGGGCGAGGCCGAGACCGCTGCCGGGCGTCGTGCGGCTCTGGTCGAGCCGGTAGAGCCGGCGGAAGATCTTCGCCCGCTCGGCCTCCGGCACGCCCGGCCCGTCGTCCGCGACGTCGAGATGGATGCGGCCCCCGACCCGCCGCAGCGTGATTTCGATGCGGCCCGGGGCCGGCACGTGGTTGATGGCATTCTCGATCAGATTGGCGAGAAGCTGGGTCAGCAGTTCCTCATCGCCTTCGACGCTGACTTGGTCGAGTTCGCGGGCGACCAGGTGGTGGCCGGCGTCCGCGGCGACATCCTCGTAGACCTCGGCGGTCCGCTCGACGAGCGCCGCGAGGTCGATCGGGCGAAAGCGCGAGCGGCGGGTGCCGGCCTCGATCTGGGCGATCCGCAGCAAGGCGTGGAAGGTGGCGATGGCCGCGTCGCTCTCCTCGATGGCGGCGTCGATCGCCGCCTCGTATTCCTCCGCCGCGCGCGGCTTGCGGCGCACCGCGTCGAGGCGCTGGCGCAGCCGCGCGAGCGGCGTGCGAAGGTCGTGGGCGATGTCCGTCGAGACCTGCTTGAGGCTGTCGAGCAGCATCTCGATGCGCGCCAGCATGGCATTGATGTCGGCGGCCAGCCGGTCGAGCTCGTCGCCGCGCCGCGACACCGGCAGGCGAAGGTCGAACCGGCCCTCGACGATCTGCCGGGTGGTCAGAGCGATCGCGTCGACCCGGCGGGTCGGCCCGCGCGACACCAGGAAGCCGCCGAGAAGGGCGAGGGCGGCGGTGACGAGGCCGCCGATCCACATGGCCGAGAGGATGATCTCCTGGGTCTCGTCGAGGATGTGGGAATTGCGCCCGAGCATCACCCGGTAGGGGCCGATCTCTTCGCCGAGCGCGAGAAAGATCACCTCGTGGTCGTCATTGTGGGAAGCGGCCGCCGCAAGGTCCGGCGAGGATGCGAGCGTCGTGCGGGCCAGCCTGCCGTCCTGCCAGCCGGGCCGCCAGAGCCCGGGCGGCACGTTGCCGAAGAGCCTTGCGCCGGCGCCGTCCAGAACGAGGAAGAAACGGTCCTCGGAGGCCGCCTCGGCGAGTTCGCCGAGGTCCTCCTGCAGGGCTTCGACGCCCCCCGCCGCATTCGTCCGCTCCAGGCGCTCCATGTCCTCGAGGATCTGCGCGCGCAGGGTGCTCGCCAACTCGCCCGAGGCGATCACATAGGTCGTGCCGAGGATCGCCAGGACGGAGACGACGAAGAAGCCGGTATAGATCAGCGCGACGCGAAACGAGATCGAGCGCAGCTCTTGCGGCCAGATCATTCAGGCCGGCACGTTCAGGACGTAGCCCGAACCGCGGACGGTGCGGATCATCTCGCCGGTGAAAGGCTTGTCGAGCTTGGAGCGCAGGCGGCTGACATGGGTCTCGACGACGTTGGTCTTCGGGTCGAAGTGAAAATCCCAGACCCGCTCGAGCAGCATCGTGCGGGTGAGCACCCGGCCGCGGTTGCGCATCATGTATTCCAGGAGCCGGAACTCGCGCGGCTGCAACTCGATATCCCGGCCGTCGCGCTTCACCGTGCGGGCGATGAGGTTCATCTCGAGATCGCCGACCTTGAGGACGGTCTCCTCGCGCCTGAGCGGCGAGCGGCGGGCCAGGGCATTCAGCCGCGCCATCAATTCGGAAAAGGCGAAGGGCTTCACCAGATAGTCGTCGGCGCCCGCCTCCAGACCCTCGACCCGGTCGTCGAGGCCGGACACCGAGGTCAGGAAGATCACCGGCGTGTCCCGGCCCGAGGAGCGCAGGGCCCTGACGATCGACAGGCCGTCGAGGGCGGGCAGCATCCGGTCGACGACGACGGCGTCGTAGTCGCGCGTGCAGGCGAGCTCCAGGCCGATGGGCCCGGAGGCGGCGTGATCGGGATCGTGGCCCTCTTCCTTCAGGCCGAGGACGACGTAGTCGGCGGTGGAGGCGTCGTCCTCGATGACGAGAACCTTCATTCGCTGTTCTCTCCCCCGGCGGGATGCTTCGACGCGTCCATCTGTTGCACGAAATCGTCGAAGGCTCGATCCATAGCCGCAGTTTCGCTGAGCAGCCAGGGAAAATGGCCGTAGGCGAAGGACAGCTGGCCGCGTGCCACGTCGGCCGGCCGGCCGGCGATGGCATAGTCGTAGATCGCGCTGGCGAGCCCCGAGCGATCCGCGCCGCCCATGCAGTGGATCAGCAGCGGCTTCGGTGCGTCGCGCATCGCGGCCTCGATCCGCCGCAAGGTGGAAAGGCTCGGCTGCCGGCGCGCCGAGATGCCGATGTTGATTTCCTTCACCCCGTTCTCATCCGCCACCAGCACCTCGTCGCGATACCATTGCTCGTCGGGGTTCACGCCTCTGAGGTTGATGATGGAGCGGATGTGCCTGTCGTCGATCAGGCGCTGCAGCGCCGCCGGCCCCAACTGCCCCGAGCGATAGACGCGGTCGGGTTCGACGGTGTGGACGTTGCCGGTGGCTCGCAGGTAGCCGGCATAGCCGGCGGCCGGTGCCACGAGGATCGCGAGGGCGAGAAGGCCGCGGCGGAGGATCTGGGGAAGGGGAGGCATCGGCGCTGGCCCGTCGAGAGGATCGTTCTCTCCGGGCTAGCGCCGTTCTCATGCCGGCAGATTGCCGCTTCTATACGGTTTCGTATCCTCCAGCCCCGAAGCGTCTTCGAGCCGGGCCGAGCAGGGGCCGCACGAGGCGTGGACCCTCGTCAGACGAAGGCGCCGTGGCAGTGCTTGAACTTCTTGCCCGAGCCGCAGGGGCAGGCCTCGTTGCGGCCGACCCGGCCCCAGGTCTCCGGGGCGTTCGGATCGAGGGTGGAGCGGTCGCCGGGCTCGCCGAGAGCACTGGTGGGGTAATAGCCCGAGCCCATCTCGTCAAAGCCGGTGTCGGGATCGAGATGATGACCCTCGACCTCCGGGACTTCCGGCATCTCATGGGCTTCCGGCTGGACGAGCTCGACCCGCATCAGCTGCCGGGTGGTGCGCTCGCGCAGGTTCCCGAGCATCGACTGGAAGAGCTCGAAGGCCTCGGACTTGTACTCGTTCAAGGGATCGCGCTGGGCATAGCCCCGGAAGCCGACCACCGAGCGCAGATGGTCGAGATTGACCAGATGCTCGCGCCACAGCCCGTCGAGGGTCTGCAGGACGATCGAGCGCTGCACGTAGGTCATCACCTCCGGCCCGAAACGCTCGGCCTTCTGCTTCACCGACTCGTCGGCAGCAGCGGTGATGCGCTCGCGCACGTCGGCGTCGTCGATGCCTTCCTCGGCCGCCCAATCGGGGATCGGCAGGTCGAGATTGAGGACGTCCTCCACCTCGGCCTTGAGCTCGGCCGTCGACCATTGCTCGGGATAGGCCTTCTCGGGGATGTGTTTCGCGACCAGACCCTCGATCGTCTCCTCGCGCATGTCGGCGATGGTCTCGTCGAGCTCCTCGGCATCCATCAGCTCGAGCCGCTGATCGAAGATGACGCGACGCTGGTCGTTCATCACGTCGTCGTATTTCAGGAGGTTCTTGCGGATGTCGAAGTTGCGCGCCTCGACCTTCTTCTGGGCCCGCTCCAGCGCCTTGTTGATCCAGGGATGGACGATTGCCTCGTCCTCCTTGAGGCCGAGCTTGGTCAGCATCGAATCCATCCGTTCGGATCCGAAGATCCGCATCAGATCGTCCTGGAGCGACAGGTAGAACTTCGAACGGCCGGGATCGCCCTGGCGGCCCGAGCGGCCGCGCAGCTGGTTGTCGATGCGCCGCGATTCATGGCGCTCGGTGGCGAGCACGTAGAGGCCGCCGGCCTCCAGCGCGATCGCCTTGAGGCGCTTGATGTCGGCACGGATCGCGTCTTCCTTGGCCTTGCGCTCCGGCCCTTCGGGCATGTCGGCGAGCTCGCGCTCGATCCGCATGTCGGCATTGCCGCCGAGCTGGATGTCGGTGCCGCGGCCGGCCATGTTGGTGGCGATGGTGACGGCGCCGGGAACGCCCGCCTGGGAGACGATGTAGGCTTCCTGCTCGTGATAGCGGGCGTTCAGCACCTGGAAGTTCTTCAGGCCCTCCCGGCGCATGAGATCGGCCAGAAGCTCCGACTTCTCGATCGAGGTGGTGCCGACGAGGATCGGCTGGCCGCGCGAGGCGGCGTCCTGGATCTCCTTGACGATCGCCCGGAACTTCTCCTCGAAGGTCCGGTAGACCTCGTCGTCCTCGTCGAGGCGCTGGATCGGCAGGTTGGTCGGGATCTCGATGACGTCGAGGCCGTAGATGTCGCCGAATTCGGCGGCTTCCGTCTGTGCCGTGCCGGTCATGCCGGACAGCTTCTTGTACATGCGGAAGTAGTTCTGGAAGGTGATCGAGGCGAAGGTCTGGTTTTCGGGCTGGACGGTGACGCCTTCCTTGGCCTCCAGCGCCTGGTGCAGCCCTTCCGAATAGCGCCGGCCGGGCATCATGCGGCCGGTGAACTCGTCGATCAGGACGATCTCGTCGCCGCGGACGATGTAGTCCTTGTCGCGCTGGAACAGGGCATGGGCCTTGAGCGCATTGTTGACGTGGTGGACGATCGTGACGTTCTCGATGTCGTAGAGCGAGGGACCGTGCAGGTGGCCGGCCGCTTCGAGCATGCGTTCGAGCTTTTCCGTGCCGTCCTCGGTGAAGGTCACCGTCCGCTGCTTCTCGTCGAGGTCGTAGTCGGCCTTGTCGAGCAGCGGGATGAAGCCGTCGATGGTCTTGTAGAGGTCGGACCGGTCGTCCAGCGGGCCGGAGATGATCAGCGGCGTGCGGGCCTCGTCGATGAGGATCGAATCCACCTCGTCGACGATGGCGTAGTGGTGGCCGCGCTGGACCATCTGGCCGCGCTCGTACTTCATGTTGTCGCGCAGATAGTCGAAGCCGAGCTCGTTGTTCGTCGCGTAGGTGACGTCGCAATGATAGGCGGCGCGGCGCTGCTCGTCCGAGATCCCGTGGACGATGACGCCGACTGACAGGCCGAGGAAGCGATAGACGCGGCCCATCCACTCGGAATCGCGCGAGGCGAGATAGTCGTTGACGGTGACGACGTGGACGCCCTTGCCCTCGAGCGCATTGAGATAGACGGCGAGGGTGGCGACAAGGGTCTTGCCCTCGCCGGTCTTCATCTCGGCGATGGAGCCCTGGTTGAGCACCATGCCGCCGATCAGCTGCACGTCGAAATGCCGCATGCCGAGGACCCGCTTGGCCGCTTCCCGGACGACGGCGAAGGCGGGCACCAGGAGATCGTCGAGCTTCTTGCCGCCGGCGAGCTCGGCCCTGAAGGCCTCGGTCTTGCCGCGCAATTGATCGTCGGAGAGCGCCGCCATCTCGTCTTCGAGGGCGGCGATCGCCTGGATGCGGGACTGGAAGCGCTTGACGACGCGATCGTTCGACGATCCCAGCAACTTCCGGGCAAGCCCGCCAAAACTGACCATGAAAGGGTCCTTCCGAGTAATTCTATGAGAGGCGGCGGCACCGCTCGAACGCCGGCCGCGGCCGCCATCCCGTTCGATCCTGGCGATGTCGGGAGCCTGCAATCTCAGCGGAAGGCGGCTGGACTTTCAGTTGGCGCGAGAGATAAGAGGGGGAAAATCCGATGTCAACGCCGGCCGATGCCGACGTGGCGGGTTGGTGGCCGGCTGAGGGCCCGAAGAGTGCGGCATGCCGAAGGCCGGTTCGATCCGTTTCATCTCATGTCCCTGGAAGGAACGCTCTCGATGGTAAGACAACTCGCCGCCCTGCTTTCGGCAGGCGTGATCATGCTCGCTGCCGGCCAGGTCGCGGGGGCTGCCGACGCCGACGTGATCGCCAAGATCGGCAAGAACGAGGTCACCGAGGCCGAGCTGAAGGCCGCCGAGGCCGAGCTCGGCCCGCAGTTCCAGTCGATGCCGGAGGAGCGCCGGCGCTTCGCCGTCCTGTCCGCGCTGATCGACATCAAGGCCCTCGCCGCCGAGGCCGAGAAGGCCAAGATCGGCGACGACCCGGCCGTTTCCGCACAGCTTCAGTTCGAGCGCGACCGCACGCTGCACAACGCCTATTTCGCCAAGAACGGCGTCGCGAACGTTGCCGAGGACGAGCTGAAGGCCCGCTACGACAGGGAAATCGCCGCGATGCCGCCGCGCAAGGAGGTGCATGCGCGGCACATCCTCCTGAAGACCAAGGAAGAGGCCGAAGCGGTCATCAAGGAGCTCGAGGGCGGCGCCGCCTTCGAGACCGTCGCCAAGGAGAAGTCGACCGGCCCGTCCGGTCCCGACGGCGGCGACCTCGGCTTCTTCGGACCCGGCCAGATGGTGCCGGCCTTCGAGAAAGCCGCCTTCGCCCTGAAGCCCGGCGAATACACCAAGGAGCCGGTCGAGACGCAGTTCGGCTGGCACGTGATCGAGGTCGAGGAAACCCGCGACGCGCCGGCGCCGGAGTTCGACCAGGTCAAGGACCAGCTGCGCCAGCTCGTGCTGCGCGAGAAATACATGACGATGGTCGGCAAGGCCCGCCAACAGCTCGGCGTCGAATACGTCGATCCGAAGATCAAGGCCCAGGTCGACGCGATCGAGAAGGAAATCGAGGGCGGCGAGCCCGCAGCCGGCGGCACGGGCTCGGCGAACTGATCGGCGAGGGCGGGGCCGGCGCTCCACCCGTCCCCGCCCGCACCTTCGAGACGAGCGCCTCGGTTGCCCTCCGGCTGCCGGGCGCCCGCAGACCTCGTGCCCGTTGTCAGGAAATCTCGCGATGACCCACACCGTCTCCCCGCTCGCGCCGGCGGCCTTTGCCGCCCTTCCGGCGATCCCCGGCCTTCGCATCGCCACCGCCGAGGCCGGCATCAAGTACAAGAACCGCACCGACCTCCTGATGATGGTGTTCGACCGGCCGGCGAGCGTCGCCGGCGTCTTCACCCGGTCGAAATGTCCTTCCGCGCCCGTCGACCTCTGCCGGACGAATCTTGCCGGCGGCACGGCCCGGGCCCTTGTCGTCAATTCCGGCAACGCCAACGCCTTCACCGGCAAGCGCGGGCGTGAATCGACCAGGGCGACCGCCGAGGCGGCGGCCAAGGCGGCGTGCTGCGAGCCTTCCGAGGTGTTCCTCGCCTCCACCGGTGTCATCGGCGAGCCGCTCGATGCAGGCCGCTTCGCCCATCTCCTTTCGGGCCTTGCCGGCTCCGCCGAGGAAGACCGCTGGCGGGCGGCGGCCGAAGCGATCATGACGACCGACACCTATCCCAAGGTGGCGACCGCGACGGCGGCGATCGACGGCGTCGACGTGACGATCAACGGCATCGCCAAGGGCGCCGGGATGATCGCGCCGGACATGGCGACGATGCTGTCCTTCCTTGCCACCGACGCTGCGATCGCCGCGCCGGCGCTGCAGGCGATGCTGCGGGAGGCGGTCGAGCCGAGCTTCAATTCCGTCACTGTCGACAGCGACACCTCGACCTCCGACACGCTTCTGTTCTTCGCCACGGGGGATGCGCGCGATCGCGGCTGCCCGGAAATCTCCGACGCGGCCGATCCGCGCCTCGAAGCCTTCCGCGCGGCGCTCGGCGCGCTTCTCCTCGATCTCGCCCGGCAGGTGGCGCGGGACGGCGAGGGGGCGCGCAAGGAGATCATCGTCACCGTCGAGGGCGCGGCGAGCGATGCGGCGGCCAAGCGGATCGCCCTGTCGATCGCCAATTCGCCGCTGGTCAAGACGGCAGTCGCCGGCGAGGACGCCAATTGGGGCCGGGTGGTGATGGCCGTCGGCAAGGCCGGCGAGGAGGCCGACCGCGATCGTCTGGCGATCCATTTCGGCGAAGTGCGCGTCGCCGTCGACGGGGAGCGCGACCCGGACTATTCCGAACAGGCCGCCTCCGCCGTCATGCAGCGGGCCGAAATCCCCATCAAGGTGGAACTCGGGCTCGGCAGCGGCCGCTGGACGGTCTATGGCTGCGACCTCACCAAGGAGTATGTCGCGATCAATGGCGATTACCGAAGCTGACAAGATGCGGCAGTTCGCGGTCGTCCGACGCCTCGAGGCGGCCGGCTTCCGGGCCTGGCCGGCGACGCGGACCGCCTTCGACGGCACCTGGGCGGTGCGGCTGACCCGGTCGTTTCCGGCCAAGCGGCTGAACTCGATCAACCCGCTCGATCCCTCCGACACCACCGACATCCCCGAACGCCTCGCCCGGGCGAGAAAAACCTTTGCCGAGGCGGGGCGGACGGTGATCGTGCGCCAGTCGCCGCTGGCGCCGCGCGAACTCGTCGATCATCTCGACGCCGAGGGCTGGCAGCGTTTCGGCGAATCGATCGTCATGACCGCCGACATGGCGACGATCGATCTCGAGGGGTCGCACGAGCGGATCCCGATCCGCGACAGCACCCGCTATCTCGAGGCGAGTCTGGCCGTCCACGGCCGCCCGGCCTCGCTGCGCTCCGGGCTCGCCGAGATCCTCGCGGCCATCCGCCCGCCCTGCGGCATGTTCGTCTGCGAAAGCGGCGAGGGCCGGCCGATCGCCGTGGCGCTGGCCATCCAGGACAACGACCTCTGCGGCCTGCTCGACGTCGCCGTCGCCCCGGACCACCAGCGCCGGGGGATCGGCCTCGATCTGGTGCGCACGGCCCTGCGCTTTTCCATGCACAAGGGCGCCAAGACCGGCTGGGTGCAGGTCGAGGCGGACAACGAGGCGGGCCTCGCCCTTTACGGCAGGCTCGGCTTCAAGGAGGCCTATCGCTACGTCTACCGGGCGCCGCCGGGAGAACGGCCGTGAGCGGCGAGGCGAGCGGTCAGGCGCCGGGCCGGCGTCTCCTCCTCGTCGTCGCCTGCGCGCTTCTCGATGCCGACGGCCGCGTCCTCATCGCCCAGCGGCCCGAGGGCAAGTCGCTTGCCGGGCTGTGGGAGTTTCCCGGCGGCAAGGTGGAGGCGGGTGAATCGCCCGAGGCGGCGTTGATCCGCGAGCTTGCCGAGGAACTCGGCATCGTCACGTGGGAAAGCTGTCTGGCGCCGCTGACCTTCGCCAGCCATGCCTATGAGGACTTTCATCTCGTCATGCCGCTGTTCGTCTGCCGGCGGTACGAGGGAATCCCGGCTGCCCGTGAGGGCCAGGCGCTGAAATGGGCTCGGCCGAAAGCCTTGCGGGACTATCCGATGCCGCCGGCCGACGCGCCGCTGATCGCCCACCTGATCGACCTCGTCGAGCCGGGCCGCTGAGGCGATCATTCCCTGTGCGATGACCAGCGTCGTCGCAGGTCGGGGCTCCCCGGCGCGGCCGCAATTTTGTCCTCCCGCATTTGCGGCCATCGGCATCATCGTGCCGCCGCCTTCGGGCGAGAGGTGAAGCAAGTATTTACCTTGGGGAAAGAATGCGTTGCGATGGCCTTAACCCCGAGGGGTCGGCTTAAGCAGTTGTTCAGCCTTCCTTGCCAGAGTCCTGGGACAAAGGTCCTGAGGTGATGGAATGACCGTGGGTGAACCTCTTCGAGAGGCAGACGTCTATGACGGCGGCTTGCCGGATCGCCTGTCGCCGTCCTCCGGCTCGCTGCTCGTGCGGGCCACGCTGCTGTTTGCAGGGGTTTTCGTGGCGCTGGCGCTGATCATCGTGCCCATCGCCGATCGCGGGACGGCGACGCGTTTGGCTGCGGGCGCCCCCGACCTCGACATGATGACCACCGGCTCGATCACGGCCGCGCCGCGTCAATACACCATCCATCGCAGCGTCCTGCAGGCGCCGGGCAGCGCCCCGTGCATCCTGTTCGCCGACAGCAGTCGCCAGGGATCGTGCTGATGGGCCCGCACATCGCGGTTTCGCCCCGGGCGATGGCGAGTCTGCGCCGCTTCGGCGCCAGCGAGAGCGGCGCGACGGCGATCGAATACAGCATCATCGGCGTCGTCATGGCGATCGGCATTCTCGCCGCCTTCCCACTGCTCAAGGAACCGCTGGAAACAGTTGCCACCTTCATCGGCGATTCGATGAGCAAGTGAGGGCCCGCTTCGGGCTTTCCCGGTCTTCGATCGAGTGAAGCGACGGCGGGTGAAATCCATGCCTGTCGGCAATCATCAGGAGAGATCCGACGAGCGGTCCTTCAGCGCCGCCGCGAGGCTCGCCTTGGCGCTTCCGGGGCGCAGCGGCTTCTGCTGGCTTTCATGCGGCGCCCATCCTGACAGATAGAGCACGTCGAAGCTGGCGCGGATGCGCCCGTCCGGATCGGCGTAGCGTTCGGCGTAGATCTCGGCCGCCCGCACGAAGAACCGGCGGCTGGCCGGCCGGCGCGAGCGCTCTCTCAGGACGTTGGCCGCGCCCATGGCGCGAAGGTCCCTCGCCAGGTCGAACAGGGTATCGTAGCGCACCGTCAGCCGCTCGATGTCTGCAACCGGAAGGGCAAAGCCGGCGCGCTGCAGCAGCGCCCCCGCCTCGCGCACCTCGGCGAAGGGCAGCACCCGCGGCGAAACGCCGCCGAACACCTCGCTCTCCGCCTGAAGCAGGGACGCGCGCAACTCGTGCAAGGTCTCCCCGCCAAGGAGCGCGGCGGTAAACAGCCCGTCCGGCCGCAGCGCCCGGCGGATCTGCGCCAGCATTCCCGGCACGTCGTTGACGAACTGCATCGACAGGCAGGAGGCGACGAGATCGACGCTTTCGGGTCCGAGCGGCAGGAATTCCTCGTCGCCGACGACGGCGAGCGGGTCGTCGCCGAGGAGAAAGCCGAGGCGCTCGATCCGAATGACGCTGTCGCAGCGCCCGCCGGCCTGCATCCGCTCGGCCATCTCGCCGAAGGTGCCACCGAGATCGACGGCGACTTGAAAGCGTCGTTCGACGATGGCGAGCCGGTCGGAGAGCTCGTCGGCGGCGGCCTTGATGAGGAAGTCGACGCCTGGCTGACGATTTTTCTCCAGCCAGCGTTGCCGCCTTCGGTCGAGAAGCGCACGGTCGAAAGGGATCGGCTGTGGGGATTGTGACATGACGTTACGTTTCGCTCGTCGCTGATGCCGTCTTGACGGCGATAGCTGTCTGCAGGTGGAATGGCGTCAAGGCAAGGCATGGAGGATGCGTGGCGACCGGTGGCCACGCCGGGCGGTGGCGAAAAGCGGCCGTCGTGCCAGTGGATCGAAGACGATGCACCTTTTCAAGCGTGGAAGGGCGGCGATCAGCAGCTCCCTCGGGCGGCTGCTGTTTCCGGCGGTCTGCGCCGGCTGCCAGAGCGCCGTGACGCGGGCGGGCAGCGTCTGCCCGGAATGCTGGGCGAAGCTGCGCTTCATCGAGCGGCCCTATTGCGAGGTGCTCGGCCTCCCGTTCTCCTACGACCTCGGCAAGGGCTTCCTCTCCGCCGAGGCGATCGCCGAGCCGCCGCCCTTCGCCCGGCTAAGGGCCGCCGTCCTCTATCAGGACCTCGCCTCCCATCTCGTCACCGCGCTGAAATATGGCGATCGCACCGACCTCGTGCCGCTGATGGCCGGCTGGATGCGCCGGGCCGGGTCGGAGCTTCTCACCGAGGCCGACGTCGTCGTGCCGGTGCCGCTGCATGCCGGGCGCTTGTGGCGGCGGCGCTTCAACCAGTCGGCAGAACTCGGCCGGCACGTTGCCAAGCATTCCGGTGTCGCCTTCGCGCCGCTGGCGCTGAAGCGGGTGAAGGCGACGCGTAGCCAGGTGGGCCTCGGCCAGAAGCAGCGCCAGGAGAACGTCCGCGGCGCCTTTCGCGTCGCCGATCCGCGTCGCTTCGAGATCGAGGGGCGGCGGGTGCTTCTGATCGACGACGTCTATACGACCGGCGCGACGGCGGCGAGCGCAACGAGAGCCCTCAAGCGGGCGGGCGCCCGGGACGTCGATATTCTGGTCTTCGCCCGGGTGGGACCCGGCCTTTCCTCCGCACTTGCGAGTGGAACCGCCTGAGGCCATATCCTCCGGACGGTTTTTTGAGATGACAGGAATGGGTTCATGGCCGAGGTGACGATCTACACGCGGCAGTTCTGCGGCTTTTGCACGCGGGCGAAACAGCTTCTCGAAACGAAGGGCGTCGATTACGAAGAGAAGGATGCGACGTCGTCGCCGGATCTGCGCGCCGAGATGCGCCAGCGGGCGAATGGCGGCTCGACCTTCCCGCAGATCTTCGTCGGCGACACCCATGTCGGCGGCTGTGACGAACTCTATGCCCTCGACCGGGCCGGCAAGCTCGATCCGTTGCTGGCGGCCTGACGCCGGCACTCGCATGGCCCGACGACTTTTGGAGACGAGACATTGACCCTCTTTCGCGCCGCCGTCCTGCAGATGCGTTCGTCCACCCGGCCGGAGGAGAACGTTGCGGCGTTTTCGGCCCTCGTGGAAGAGGCCGTTGCGGCGGGGGCGGACTATGTCCAGTCGCCGGAAATGACCGGCATGGTCTGCCGCGACCGGGCGACGCTGATGGAGCGGCTGCGGCCGGAGAGCGAAGATCCCCTGCTGGCCGAGGCGGCTCGGCTTGCGGCCTATCACCGGATCCACGTCCATGTCGGCTCGACGGCGGTGCCGCTGGGTGACGGGCGGGTGGGAAACCGCGCCTTCCTGTTCGGCCCGGACGGCGGAAAGATCGCCACCTACGACAAGATCCACATGTTCGACGTCGATCTCGACAATGGCGAGAGCTGGCGGGAATCGCGCACCTATCGGCCCGGCGAGACGGCCACGGTGGCCGATGTCGCGTTCGAGAGCGGACACGCCAAGCTCGGCTTCGCCGTCTGCTACGACATGCGCTTTCCCCATCTCTTCCGGGAAGAGGCGCTGGCCGGCGCCGAGATCCTCACCGCGCCGGCGGCCTTCACCCGGCAGACCGGGGAGGCGCATTGGCATGTCCTCCTGCGCGCCCGGGCGATCGAGAACGGCGCCTTCGTCGTTGCCGCGGCGCAGGGCGGCCTGCACGAGGACGGCCGCGAGACATACGGGCATTCGCTGATCGTCGATCCCTGGGGCCGGGTGATCGCCGAGGTCGACGGCGACGAGCCGGGGATCGCCATC
Source organism: Jiella pacifica (assembly GCF_010500815.1). Taxonomy (GTDB): domain Bacteria; phylum Pseudomonadota; class Alphaproteobacteria; order Rhizobiales; family Rhizobiaceae; genus Jiella; species Jiella pacifica. The sequence continues at coordinate 222,285 of NZ_JAAAMG010000006.1, read as the reverse complement.
GCCGAGATCGACACGTCCGCCGTTTCCGCCGCCCGCGCGAAAATCCCCAATCTGCAGAATGCCCGGCCGTTTTCCGTCGGGGAGCAGAGCGGCGCGGTGGTGCGCGTCACCGGCGCCGTGGCGGCCGAATAATGATCCATTTCGCCCTGCGCTGTCGCCCCACCGGCCACGACTTCGACGGCTGGTTTCGCTCCAACAACGATTTCGACCGCCAGGCCGCGGCCGGCCTCGTCGAATGCCCGGTCTGCGGCACCAGCGACGTCGCCAAGGCACTGATGCGGCCGGCGATCGCGACGGGAAGCCCGGAGCGCCACGCCGGCGCCGCGCGTGCGGAAGCTCTGGCCGAAACGGCGGGAGAGCGGGGAGGCGCTTCGGCCGGCTCTGCACCCGTCGCTCCTGCGGCAGCCCCGCAGGCGCCACAGACGCTGGCCAACCTTTCGGCCGCCCACCCGGAGGTGGCGAAGGCCTTCGCCGCCCTGCAGGAGATCTCGCGCAAGGTCCGGGCCGAGGCCGATTATGTCGGCACGAAATTCGCTGAGGAAGCGCGGCGGATCCATTACGGCGAGAGCGAGGCCCGGCAGATCTACGGCGAGGCCTCGAAGAAGGACGTCGAGGGCCTGCAGGAAGAAGGCATCACCGCCCTCATGCTGATGCCGCTGCCCGAAGACGGGCAGTAGATCCCGGGTCGATCCGGCTGTTTCCATCCCTCGGTCGGATCGCTGCAGCGGGCGGTGGGCCGTCTCGGCGACTTGCCGGTGCGTCGCAAATTCGCGTAGCGGGTGGGCAGGCGGCCGTTGGGCCTTGTCTTTGCCGCCTTTCCCGACTAACAGGGCAGCCCATCCAAGGAGCTTTTGCCGTCGGTCTTGCCGGATGCCCTCGTCGAGGTTCCGGTCGCGACCGCCATGGCGAGACAGGCCCGGCACTGCCGGGCACCGGCGCCTTCCGGTTCGAGACCGGCCGGCGTCGAAATTTTGAAACGAACGTCATGACGCGCGGTCCGACCACCGCTGCAGCGATCGATCGCCGCGCGCTCGCCGCTTCTTCCGTCGGCGGGACGGCGGCAGCTGCCTTCGGGTCTGCGAGGCTCCGCCTCGGCAAGGCCCGCGTCATCCTGTGATCTGACGCCCGTCGCCGGTCTCGGCGCCGTGGGCGTCGAAACGAGAAAGCAACGGGGTTCCATCATGGCCCGCTCATCATCGTCATCCCCCTCCCAGCGCATGCTCTCCGTCGGCGAGAAGGTCCGCCACGCGCTGACCGAGGTCTTCCAGCGGGGCGAGATCCTCGATCCCCTGCTCGAGAAGGCGTTGGTCTCGGTCTCGGAGGTGCGCATGTCGCCGGATCTGAAGATCGCGACGGCTTATGTGACCGTGCTCGGCCAGGAGGACACCAAACCCTTCGTCGAGGCGCTCAACAAGAACGCCAAGTTCATCCGGGGCCGCCTCGCACCGGCGCTGAAGCAGATGAAATACATGCCGGAGGTGCGGTTTCGCACCGACACCTCCTTCGACAATTTTGCCCGGATCGACGCCATCCTGAAGTCACCCGAGGTCCAGCGCGACCTCGATCACGACGAGGAAAAGGCACCGGGCGACGACGTGAACGGAGAGAAGAACTGATGGCGCGGCGCGGCAAGAAGCCGAAGGGACGGCCGATCAACGGCTGGATCGTCCTCGACAAGCCGAAGGGCATGGGCTCGACCGATGCGGTGGGCAAGCTGAAATGGCTGTTCTTCGCCCAGAAGGCCGGCCATGCCGGCACGCTCGATCCGCTCGCCTCGGGCATGCTGCCGATCGCGCTGGGCGATGCGACCAAGACCGTCCCCTTCGTCATGGACGGGCGCAAGGTCTATCGCTTTTCCGTGCGCTGGGGCGCCGAGACGACCACCGACGACACCGAAGGGCCGGTGACGAAGTCGTCCGAGGACCGGCCGAGCCGCGAGGCGATCGAGGCCCTTCTGCCGAACTATATCGGCGAGATCACCCAGGTGCCGCCGAACTTCTCGGCGGTGAAGATCGCCGGCGAGCGCGCCTATGACCTGGCCCGCGAAGGCGAGGTCGTCGAAATCGCGCCGCGCACGGTCGAGGTCCTGCGGCTCGAGATCGTCGATCAGCCGGATGCGGACACGACCGTGTTCGAGGCCGAATGCGGCAAGGGCACCTATGTGCGCGCCATCGCCCGCGATCTCGGCCGCGATCTCGGCTGCTTCGGCCATGTGACCGAGCTACGCCGCACCTCGGTCGGCGCCTTCGGCGAGGACGACATGGTGCCGCTGGACGAGCTTCTGGAGGCGGCCGAAGAGGGCCTCGAAGTGCTCGACGAAGCGGCGATCGAATCCGGCGCCAAGGCCCGCGTCGTCGATTTCAAGCCGCTCGACGAATACATCATCGCCCCGGAAGCGGCGCTCGCCGACCTTTACGAGGTGATGCTGACCGACGAGCAGGCGAGCCGCGTCCTCGCCGGCAATCCGGTGATCCTGCGGGGCCGCGATGCGCCGGTGTTCTGCGAGGAGGCGTTCGCCACCGGCCACGGCCGGCTGATCGCACTCGGCGCCGTCGAGGAGGGCGCCTTCAAGCCCAAGCGGGTGTTCGGCGGCAAGGGCTGATCGCTGCGGATCGCCGCGGCCTGTCGCGGTATCGGGAACGTCTTCGCGCCTTCTTCCTTTCCAACCTCGGGTGCAGGGCGCCCGGAGCTGAAGGAACGGGCGTAGGGCGCTGATGATCGATCTGACCGGGCACAGGAAACGCAAGCGCAAGCGCGCCGAACGGGCCAAACGCTCGGCCGTCGGCGCGCCGCCCGGTGAACTCGTCGCCGATCCGGAGGCGTCAAAGTCGCGACTGACCGCCATTGGTCTCGGCGGCGGCGAGGCCGAGCGGCTCGAGGGCTGTACGCTGGAGGAGGCGCTGGCGCTGCGCCAGCGCCGTGCGAAGCTCTGGCTGGACTGCACCGGCCTTGCGGACGTCGATCTCGTCCGCCGCATCGGCGAGGCCTTCGGCCTGCATCCGCTGACGCTCGAAGACGTCGTCAACACCGACCAGCGGCCGAAATGCGAGGCCTACGAGGCCTATGCCTTCGTCGTCCTGCGCATGCTGTCGGGCGAGGACAGCGAGCAGCTGTCGCTGTTCTTCGGCGAAGGCTTCGTCGTCACCTTTCAGGAGCGGCCGGGCGACGCCTTCGATCCGGTGCGGCGGCGGATCGACAGGGGCGCGCCGCGGCTTCATGCGGGCGGGGCGGACTATCTCGCCTATGCGCTGATCGATGCCGTCGTCGACGCCTATTTCCCGGTCGTCGACCAGCACGGGGCGCGCCTCGATGCGATCGAGGAGGCGATCTTCGAGGATGTCGACGCGGTGCAGGTGCCGGAGCTTCACGCCATGCGCCGCGAGCTCTTCACCATGCGCCGCTATCTTCGGCCAACCCGCGACGCCCTCGGCGTCATTCTGCGGCTGGAGCGGCCGTTCCTGTCCGAGGAGACGCGGCTCTATTTCGCCGACGTCCAGGACCACTGCGACCAGCTCGTCGATCTCAACGACACCTACCGGGAAACCGCCGGCGGCATGATCGATCTGCACATGACCCTGTCGGCCGCCAGGACCAACGAGGTGATCAATCTCCTCACCATCGTCTCGACCATCTTCATCCCGCTCGGCTTTCTCGCCGGGCTCTGGGGGATGAACTTCAATCCCGAGATTTCCGACTGGAACATGCCGCTTACCCAGTCGCCCTACGGCTATCCCGTCGCGATCGCCATCATGGCGGCGATCGCCGGCGGACTTCTCCTGGTCTTCCGCAAGAAACGCTGGATCTGAACCATGCTCGCCAGGGATGCCAAGGCCGTCCTCGCCAATCTCGCCCGCAAGCAGGCGGTGCAGACAGAGCCGCGTGACGAGGCGCAGAAGCTCGCCCAGGCGCGGGCGATGACGGGCTCGCTGACGGACTATTCCGGCGCGGCGCCGGCGGGGGTCGCGAGCGAGGACGCCGCGGTCAAGGGGCCGGCGGGACCGATCCCGGTGCGCTTTTACCGGCCGGGCGGGAGCGCGCGGGCGATGCTGATCTGGTATCACGGCGGCGGGGCGATGGCGGGCTCGCTCGACAGCCACGACGTCGCGCTGCGGCAGCTCTGCGCGGCCACCGGCCGGCTCGTCGCCTCGGTCGGCTATCGGCTGGCGCCCGAAAACGTCTCGCCGGCGCCGCAGGAGGATTGCATCGCCGCGACGAAGGCCTTGATGGCGCGGGCGGGCGAGCTTGGCTGCGATCCGGCGCGGATCGCCATCGGCGGCGATTCCATCGGCGGGCTGTTCTCGGCGGTGGTGGCGCTGGCGCTGCGGGATGCCGGCGCGCCGATGCCAGCTAGACTGGTGATGCTCTATCCCAACACCGACCTTCGCCCGGACCGCCCCTTCGCCTCGCTGCAGACGGAGGCGGGCCATGTCATGACCGAGGCCTCGCTCGCCTACGAGAACGCGCTGTTCGTGCCGGAGCCGGAAGATCGTGCCGACCCGATCGTCTCGCCGCTGCTGTCGCCGGACCTGTCGGGCCTGCCGCCGACGCTTCTCGTCACCTGCGAGCACGACCCGTTGCGCGACGAGGGCGAGGCATTCGTTGCAAGGCTCGGCGAGGCGGGCGTTGCGGTGACCTCTCGCCGCTTCGACGGGATGATCCACGGCTTCCTGCAGATGGATGGCTGGATCGATGCCGCGAGGGATCTGCGCAGGGCGGTGGCCGAGTTTCTCGACTGAGCGTGCCGGGACGGCAGCCGAGAAGCGGGCAGGCGGCATCTCGGCCCGGCGGGCGCTAGGCTGGAGCCGTGAGTCCTGCATGCCAATTATGCATTTGACTATCGATTGTGCATTTTGGAATGTTTGCGTGCGACGCCGTCCGCTTACCGGATGGCCCAAGGCCCATCAAATTCGCGTTTTCACGATGGCCTCGCCCGGCTTCGGGGTTTGGCACATTCCTTGAATATCCAAATCGCGTTACCCTGTGGACGTTCGTCCCGCGTGGGCAACGGTTCAACACGGCGTCTCAGGCGATGCCGCCCAAGGTTCGAGGTGAACATGAAAATCGTGATGGCGATCATCAAGCCATTCAAGCTGGACGAGGTGCGCGAAGCGCTGACCGGCGTTGGAATTCAGGGGCTGACCGTCACCGAGGTCAAGGGCTATGGCCGCCAGAAGGGGCACACCGAAATCTATCGCGGCACCGAATATGCCGTCAGCTTCCTGCCCAAGCTGAAGATCGAGGTCGCGGTTCCGCTCGACATGGTCGACCGGGCGGTCGACGCGATCCAGCAGGCCGCCAAGACCGGGCAGATCGGCGACGGCAAGATCTTCGTCTTCGGCATCGATCAGGCCGTCCGCATCCGCACCGGCGAGACCAACGCCGACGCGCTCTGACAGATCGCCGTCGTCCGGAACAGGACGACGCTGCGGAAGCCTGCGCGCGCACCCCGTTCGGCGTTCGTCCGTCCAAAAAATGCCGCCTGACGGCCACCCCGATCGCTGATGCGCCGGGCGGCCGCCGGCGGCATTCTTGTATCGAGCCTGCGCGTCGGTTGAGCCTTCGCCCTTTTGCGCCGGTCAAAGCCCGGGAGCCGACGGCACTGGTCAGGCGAGAAACCTGTCCTACGGACAATCTTTTACGATTTCTTCAACCAAGATAGGTTTCGTTAACCATACATTGAGGGTTTGCGATCGATAACAAACGTGAACGGTCGAATTGCCGATGGGTTTCACGGGAGTTATCGGATGAGCCTTGCACGTATCGCGGTGATAGGTGTGGCGACGGTCGCCGCCATCGGCGCCGGTCTGCTGGCAATGAGCCTCTCCCAGACGGAACCACAGGAGCCGGTCATCATTTCCGCGGCTCCGGCTCAGCCGCCGATCCGGCTCGTCGACGTCCTGGTCACCAAGGACGGGGTGCCGATGGGCTCCGCCGTCACCGGAACGCTCGGCTGGCAGAAATGGCCGGAGGACGGAATCGGCCCCGACCTGATCCTGAAATCGGCAAAGCCCAACGCGGTCAACGACCTCAACGGGGCGATCGCCCGCCAGTCCTTCTTCGCCGGCGAGCCGGTGCGCGAGTCCAAGCTCATCCAGGCCGATCGCGGCTTCCTGTCGGCCATTCTCGACGAAGGCAAGCGGGCGGTGGCGGTGCGCATTTCGGCCGAAACCGCCGCCGGCGGCTTCATCCTGCCGAACGACCACGTCGACGTCATCATGACCCGCCGCGCCGACGACGGCGGCGGCCAGAACCAGCGGATCTCCACCGAGACGGTGCTGCGCAACCTGCGTGTCCTCGCCATCGACCAGTCGGTGCAGGAACAGGACGGGCAGAAGGTCGTCGTCGGGCAAACTGCGACGCTCGAAGTCGATCCCTCCCAGGCCGAGGCCCTGACGGCCGCCCAGCAGATCGCCGACCGTCTGGTGCTGTCGCTGCGCTCGCTGGCCGACTCGGTTCCGGGCTCACCCGGCTATGCCCGCTTCCTGCTCGAGCAGGAGAAGGCCCAACGCAACAAGATCCGCGTCGTGCGCTATGGCCGCATCGACGACGTCACCACGACGCAGTGAGGGTGAGACAGATGCCGACCCTTTTCAGATCCAGCACCCTCAAGGCCGCGCTTCGCAACGCCGTCCTCGGCCTTGCCGCCGCATCGACCGGCCTCGTCCCGGTGTTTCCAGTCACCCCGGCCGCTGCCCAGGATGCCGTGGTCAATGTCAGCCGGGCTCAGCAGACGATCAAGCTCGGGCTCAACAAGTCGAAGGTGATCGTCATAGATGGCGGTGAGGCGCACGATATCCTCGTCGCCAATCCGGCCGTCGCAGATGCCGTCACGCGTGACGCCAGGCGGATCTACATCTTCGGCAAGCAGATCGGTCAGACCAACATCGTCGTATTCGGCAAGGACGGGACCCGGCCGATTGCAGATATTAACCTGCAGATCGAGCGCGATATCACCGGTCTGGAAGCCTCGATCCGCAAATATGTGCCGGATTCCAACGTCACCGTCGAGATGATCAACGACAACGTCGTCCTGACGGGTCAGGTCTCCACCCCCCAGGACGCCGCCAGGGTCGAGCGCCTCGCCAACCTCTTCGTCACCGGCGGCGAGGGCACCACCGGCCAGTACATCCAGTCGGCCTCCGCGACGGGCTCCGGCGAGGGCAGCGGCGCCGACGTCGCCTTCGCCCAGGAAAACCGCCGCCAGAGCCAGATCGTCAATCTCCTGCAGATCGCCGGCGAGGATCAGGTGACGCTGAAGGTCACCGTCGCCGAAGTGCAGCGCTCGATCGTCAAGCAACTCGGCCTCAACGGCACGCTGTCCTCGGCCATCGACGGCATGAGCTTCGGCCTCGTCAGCGACAATCCCTTCGGCCTCGGCAAGGCGCTGTCGGGCAGCGGCGGTCTCATCAAAGGCACGATCGGCACGACGTCGATCGATTCGGAGATCTCCGCCCTCGAGCAGGCCGGGGTGATGCGCACCCTCGCCGAGCCGAGCCTGACGGCGATCTCCGGTGAAAAGGCGAGCTTCAAGGTCGGCGGCAGCTTCACCGTCTCCGACGGCAAGTCGGAGCAGTCGGAGAAGAGCACGCCGATCCTCAATGCCGCCGGCCAGATCGTCGGATACGACGTCGAACCGGCGACGGTCACCTACAATCAGAAGGACATCGACTACGGTATCGGCCTCGACTTCACCCCGGTGGTGCTGTCGGCCGGCCGGATCAATCTGAAGATCCGCACCAGCGTCTCCGAGCCGACCTTCGAGAGCCCGTTCAACATTCCGCGCGGCGTCGCCCCCGGCGTCAACACCATCGGTCTCAGGAAGCGGCTCGCCGACACCACCGTCGAGATGCCGTCCGGCGGTTCGCTGGTGATCGCCGGCCTCGTCCGCGACGAGGTGCGCCAGGTGGTCTCGGGTCTTCCCGGCCTCGCCAAGATCCCGGTCCTCGGCTCCTTGTTCCGCAGCCGCGACTTCCAGCGCTACGAGACCGAACTGGTGGTGATCGTCACGCCCTATCTCGTGCGGCCGGTGGCCCGGCAGGCTCTGGCCCGGCCCGACGACGGCTTCGCCCTGTCGAGCGACGGCTCGGCGAATTTCCTCGGCCGGCTGAACAGGGTCTACGGCCACATGGACACGCAGCTTCCGCCCGGCCGCTACTACGGCGCCGTCGGTTTCATCTACAAGTGAGCGCTCGAGGGATCGTACGACCGTGACACAGCATCCTCTCCTTTCGCGTCGAGCTTTGGAAGGGCCCGGCAAAGTTCGCCGCCCGGCACTCGGCAGCCGCGGTCTGGCCCTCGCCGCCCTCACCCTCTTCGCCGGCTGCGCCAACGTCCATCACGTCGAGGTCGGCGCGGTTCCCGACGACTACCGGACCCGCCATCCGATCGTCGTCACCCAGGCCGAGACGGCGATCGACATCCCCGTCAGCTCGTCCGAGTCCAAGCTGACTTTGTCCAGCCGCGGCCGAGTCGAGGAATTTGCGAGCAGGTTCCGCTCCGACAAGGTCGATTCGATCCGGGTGCTCGTGCCCTATGGATCGACCAACGAGAGAGCGGCCGAGATGGTCTCGCGGGACGTCGTCCGGGTGCTGCAGCAGCACCGGATCGGCCGCAGCCAGATCCTGGTCGCGCCCTATTCGGCGGTCGGCGACACCGGCCCGACCCCGGTCCGGCTCGCCTATTCGACCCTCGTCGCACAGACCGGACCCTGCGGGCGCTGGCCGGAGGATCTCTCGGAGACGAGCGAGAACAAGAACTACTACAATTTCGGCTGTGCCAGCCAACAGAACCTCGCCGCCCAGATCGCCGACCCGCGCGACCTTCTCGGGCCCCGCGGCATGGATCCCTCCGACGCCCAGCGCCGGACGACGGTGATCGACAACTATCGTAATGGCAAGGCGACCGCCTCCGAGGCGATGAAAGCCGAGTCGGACTACGAATGGTGATGGGGACGATGTCGATGGAAAGCACCCTCACTGCCGAAACCGGCCCGCTCGGGCCGGAAGATCGCCAGCAGATCGAAAAGGTCCGGCCGATCCCGCGCATTTCGATCCAGGCCTTCTGCGAGACCGAGGCGGTGGCCAAGCCGATCGAGCGGGTCGGCTCCGACCGGCGCATGTCGAAGGCCCATCTGAAGGTCCAGATGGGGGGAATCAAGGCGGCGAGCGAGCATTTCCAGTCGGCGCCGACGCCCAATCTGGTGATCCTCGAATCGCGGCTTTCGCCGCTCGATCTCCTGACCGAACTCGAACTCCTGGCCGATGTCTGCGATCCGGGCTCGAAGGTCGTGATCATCGGCCACTACAACGACGTGCCGCTCTACCGCGACCTGATGCATCGAGGAATTTCCGAATATCTCGTCGCGCCGGTGTCGGTCGGCGACGTGATGACGGTGATCGGCGAACTCTTCGCCAGCGAAGGTGTCGAGCCCCTCGGCCGCTCCATCGCCTTCGTCGGCGCCAAGGGCGGCGTCGGCTCCTCGACCATCGCCCACAACGTCGCCTGGTCGATCTCCAAGCTGTTCTCGACCGACGTCGTGCTCGCCGATCTCGACCTCGCCTTCGGCACCGCCAACATCAATTTCGACCAGGATCCGACGCAAGGCATGGCCGAGGCGTTGCAATCGGCCGAACGGATCGACGACGTCTATCTCGACCGCCTGCTCGCCCAATGCGCCGAGCATCTGTCGCTGCTCGCCGCCCCCTCCGTCCTCGACCGCACCTACGACTTCGAGGGCGACGCCTTCAACGCCTTGATCGAGACGGCGCAGCGCGGCGCGCCGGCGGTGCTCCTCGACGTGCCGCATCTTTGGAACGAATGGACGCGCACCGTCCTGGCGCGGGCCGATCAGGTGGTGATCACGGCGGTGCCCGATCTCGCCAATCTGCGCAACGCCAAGAACCTCGTCGACACGCTGGCGAAGATGCGGCCGAACGATGCGCCGCCGTATCTGATCCTCAACCAGCTGGCGATGCCGAAACGGCCGGAGATTTCCGCCGCCGAATTCTCCGAGCCGCTCGGCCTCGAACCGCTCGGGGAAATCCAGTTCGACCCCGCCATCTTCGGCAATGCCGCAAACAGCGGCCGGATGATCGCCGAGACCGACGTCAAGCACGCCTCGGTTCCGGTCTTCAACCACGTCGCCCACGTCCTGACCGGGCGGGGCGAGGCGAAGAAGGCAAAGAAGCCGAGCCTTCTGGGCCGGCTGCGAATGAAATCGTAAGGCGCTCGGGAGTTCCCACATGTTCGGCAAACGCGGAAACGAGAAGGCGCCCATTCGCGACGTCGCGACCATGCCGCGGCCGGCGACGACCCCGTCCGGTCCGCAGCCCGCGGCGGCCGCACCCCGCCCCGCCGCCGCGCCGCCGCCGCCGCGGCCGGCTGCCCCCGCGCCGACCCCTCAGCGCGGCGCCGGCGACCGCTCGCCGGAATATTACGAGCGCAAGAGCCAGGTCTTCGCGGCGCTGATCGACACGATCGACCTGTCGCAGCTCGCCGGCATGGAGCAGGAGGCGGCCCGCGAGGAAATCCGCGACATCGTCAACGACATCATCGCGATCAAGAACTTCGCGATGTCGATCGCCGAGCAGGAGGACCTGCTCTCCGACATCTGCAACGACGTCCTCGGCTATGGCCCGCTGGAGCCGCTGCTCGCCCGCGACGACATCGCCGACATCATGGTCAACGGCATGCAGCAGACCTTCATTGAGGTCGCCGGCAAGGTGCAGGAGACCTCGATCCGCTTCCGTGACAACCAGCAGCTCCTCAACATCTGCCAGCGCATCGTCAGCCAGGTCGGCCGGCGCGTCGACGAGACCTCGCCGATCTGCGACGCGCGCCTTCCCGACGGCTCACGCGTCAACGTCATCGCGCCGCCGCTCGCCATCGACGGAGCCGCGCTGACCATCCGAAAGTTCAAGAAGGACAAGCTGACCCTCGACCAGCTCGTCCAATACGGCTCGATCACGCCGGCCGGCGCCGAGATCCTGCAGATCATCGGCCGCGTCAGGTGCAACATCGTCATCTCCGGCGGCACCGGCTCGGGCAAGACGACGCTGCTCAACTGTCTCACCCGCTACATCGACTCCGACGAGCGCATCATCACCTGCGAGGACTCGGCCGAGCTGCAGCTGCAGCAGCCGCACGTCGTCCGGCTCGAGACCCGGCCGCCCAACATCGAGGGCGAGGGCGAGATCACCATGCGCGACCTCGTCAAGAACTGCCTGCGCATGCGCCCCGAGCGGATCATCGTGGGCGAGGTTCGCGGCCCGGAAGTCTTCGATCTCCTCCAGGCGATGAACACCGGCCATGACGGCTCGATGGGCACCATCCACTCCAACTCGCCGCGCGAGTGCCTGAACCGCATGGAATCGATGATCGCCATGGGCGGCTATTCGCTGCCCTCGCGCACGGTGAAGGAGATCATCACCGGCTCGGTCGACGTCATCGTCCAGGCGGCGCGCCTGCGCGACGGTTCGCGCCGCATCACCCACATCACCGAGGTGATCGGCATGGAGGGCGACGTCATCACCACCCAGGATCTCTTCGTCTACGACATCATCGGCGAGGACGCCAACGGCAAGCTCATCGGCCGGCATCGCTCGACCGGCATCGGCCGGCCCGCCTTCTGGGACCGGGCGCGCTATTTCGGCGAGGAGCAGCGGCTCGCCCGGGCGCTCGACGCCAGTTCCGTCGACAATCTGGACGCGGGCAACTGAGCCATGAACACCGGCATGCTCATCCTCTTCGTGCTCTTGTCGGCGGTGGCGGCCGGCGGCATCGCCTTCGCCATCGTCCAGCCGACGCTTGCCCGTGAGAAGAAGATCGAGCAGCGGCGCAGCACCTTCGCGCGCAGCGAAAGCGACCGGCAGAACCACAAGGCCCATCGCGACCGGCTGCAGGAGCAGGTCAAGCGCCGCAAGACCATCCAGAGCTCGCTGAAGGACCTCGAGGTCCGCCAGCGCGAGCACGACAAGCACGTGACCAAGGTGCCGCTGAAGCGGCGGCTCGAACAGGCCGGATGGTCGATGAGCGTCGGCCAGTTCTGGATGATCGGGGCGGGCTTCGGGCTGTTCGCGGCCCTCGTCTGCCTCATCCTCGGATCGCCGCTCTTCGTCGTCCTCGGCGTGATGGTCATCGCCGGGCTGGGCGTGCCGCGCTACCTGCTGTCGCGGGCCCGCAGGAAGCGCTTCGCCGCTTTCACCCAGGAATTTCCGAACGCGATCGACCTGATCGTGCGCGGCGTCAAGTCCGGCCTGCCGCTGAACGACACCTTGCGGATGGTCTCCTCCGAAACCTCGGAGCCGGTCCGCTCGGAATTTCGCCGCATCGTCGAGAGCCAGCAGATGGGCATGTCGATCGGCGACGCCGTCGAACGGCTCTATCGCAACATCCCGACCTCCGAATCGAACTTCTTCGCCATCGTCATCGGCATTCAGGCCCAGGCCGGTGGCAATCTGTCCGAGGCGCTCGGCAACCTGTCGCGGGTGCTGCGCGAGCGCAAGAAGATGCGCGACAAGATCCAGGCGGTGTCGATGGAAGCCAAGGCCTCCGCCGGCATCATCGGCTCGCTGCCGGTGCTCGTCTTCGTCCTCGTGACGCTGACCAATCCCGAATATATCAGCCTGCTCTACACCAACATCTGGGGTCAGATCCTGATGGGTATCAGCGCGTTCTGGATGCTGCTGGGCGTTCTGGTGATGAAGAAGATGATCAATTTCGACTTCTGATACGACGTCCGGCAGGTCCCTTCGCCATGCCGGACTTCGAGACGCGCGATGGCCGCGCGGGCGCGCATGCGGTGTCCGGTCGCTTCGACCGCACGACCCGATGAGCGGAGCCTTCGCGATCAGACTGCGACCATTCGCCGGAAGGCCGTTCAAAGGGTTGGCCCACCATGGATGAGATATTTCAAACCGTCGGCCTGTCGACGCAGATCGTCCTCGCCGCCATCGTCGCGATCGGCGTCTTCACCTCCTTCCTGGCCGTCGCGCTCCCGGCGATGAGCGGCAACAAGCTGAAGGGCCGGATGAAGGCCGTGGCGCTCGAGCGCGACCAGATCCGGGCCCGGGAACGGGCGCGACTCGCCTCGGAAAAGGAGCGCGGCCGCGGCCTACGCCAGGTCGACAACCGCGGCATCGCCGGCGTGGTGGTCGAGCGGCTCAATCTGCGCAAGGCCCTCGTCGACGACAAGACGGTCGGCACCTTGCGGGCGGCGGGTTATCGCGGCCAGCGGCCGCTGACGCTGTTCCTGTTCGCGCGGGTGGCGCTGCCGCTGGTCTTCCTGGCCGTCGCCGCCTTCTACATCTTCGGGCTGGGGTTTCTCGAGGACTGGCCGATGGCGGCTCGCATCCTCGTCGTCCTGATCGCCGCCTATTTCGGCTTCTACATCCCGGTGATCCTCGTCAAGAACACCGCGACCAAGCGCCGCCAGTCGATCGGGCGGGCTTGGCCGGACGCGCTCGATCTCCTGCTCATCTGCGTCGAGTCCGGCAATTCGATCGAAGCGGCCTTTCGCCGGGTGGCCGAGGAAATCGGCATCCAGTCGATCCCGCTTGCCGAGGAACTCATCCTCCTGACCGCCGAACTTTCCTTCCTGCCGGATCGCAGAACCGCCTATGAGAACCTCGTGGCGCGAACCGGTCTGGAAGGCGTCAAGTCTGTCGCCACGGCACTGATCCAGGCGGAGCGATACGGCACGCCGCTCGGCCAGGCCTTGCGCGTCATGTCCCAGGAAAATCGCGACCTGCGGATGAACAATGCGGAGAAGAAGGCCGCCGCGCTGCCGCCCAAGCTGACCGTGCCGATGATCGTCTTCTTCCTGCCGGTTCTCTTCGTCGTCATCCTCGGCCCTGCGGTGATCCGCCTCCTCGGCCTCGACTGATCGGGCGCCGAACGCCGCTTCGGCGCTCGGTGGGGGCGAAGGATGTTCCGGCCCTGGCGTCACTCGGCGAGGTCGACCGCCGCGAAGTCGTGGAAGCCGAGCGGGCTGGTGACGAAGTTCTTCACTTCGGCCCGGGTGGCGGAGAGCATCTTTGCGCTGGCGATCGGCACCCAGGGGGCGGCGTCGTGGAAGATCCTCTGAGCCTCGGCATAGAGCGCCGCGCGGCGCTTTCGGTCGGTCGTCCGGCTGGCCTCGCCGACCAGCCTGTCATAGCGCTGGTCGCACCAGCGGGCGATGTTGGTGCCGCGTTCGGCCGCTGAGCAGGACAGCAGCGTCTCCATGAAATCGTCCGGATCGCCGTTGTCGCCGATCCATCCGGCGAGGGCGAGCGTCGTCTCGCCGTCCATCAGCTTTCGCCAGTAGCTTTGCCAAGGGGCGGAATTCTCCTCCACCATGATCCCGAGCGGTTCGAGATCGACGGCGATCATGTGGGCCATCCGCTTGGCGTCGGGATTGTAGGTCCGGCTGTCCGGCGGATACCACAGATCGATCTTCAGCCCGGAGGTCACGCCGGCCTCGAGCAGCAGTCGGCGCGCTTCCGGCGGGTCGTAGCGATAGGGTTCGATCGTGCCGTCGCTCGCCCATGAGGTTGCCGGCAGGGGACCAGCGGCAAGGCTTGCCGTGCCGGGATAGATGGCCGACAGGATCGCCTCGCGGTCGATCGCCATGTTGATGGCGCGGCGGACGCGGACGTCGTCGAAGGGCTTGCGGTTCGTGTTGACGGCGAGATAGCCGATGGTCAGCCCGGGCGTCGCCGAGAGCCTCAGCCGGGGATCTGTCTCGATCGCCGCCGCGTCGACCGGATCTGGCGAGGCGGCGACATGGCATTCCCCGCTTTTCAGCTTCTGCAGCCGCGAGGACGCCGTCGGCGTGAACGAGAACACCAGCGTGTCGATCTTCGGCCGGCCGCGCCAATGGCCGTCGAAGGCCTGGTAGCGGATGGCGATGTCGCCGTGATCGGCCAGCCGGAACGGCCCGGTGCCGACCGGCCGGCGGTCGAAGCGTTCGGGCGTGCCCTGCTGGCGCATCCGGAAGGCGTATTCGAACGACTGGACCGCGTTGATCGGCATGGCGAGGTCGGCGAGGAACGGCGCGTCCGGCCGCTTCAGCCGGAACCTCACCGTCCGTTCGTCGATCGCTTCCACGCGCTCGACGATCTGCGTCAGCCGAATGCCGCGGAACTCGGCGTAATCGGCGCCACCGAACTTTCCGGCTGCCGCGGAACCGGGAAGCTGGCGTTCGAAGCTGAAGACGACGTCCTCGGCATTCATCGGCCGGGTCGGTGCGAAATCCTTGTTGGAATGGAACGCCACGCCCGGGCGCAGGCGAAACGTATAGTCGCGTCCGTCCGGGGAGATGGTCCAGCTTTCGGCCAAGGCGGGCACGACGTCGGTCGTTCCGGGGGCGAAGGCGACGAGGGTGTCGAAGACCGGCCTGATCGCGTCCATCGCGACGCTCGACGCCGCATGGGACGGCGAGAGCGTTTCGGGCTTGCCTTCCGAACAGAACACCAGCGTCTTGGCCCCGGCGGAAGGGGCAGCCGCCAGGACGGCGACGACGAGGGCGAAGGCGCGCAAAAAGAGGGCGGTCACGCGGAAAATGCTCCTGTCGATCTCATCGCGGCCGCGTCGGCCACTTCGGGCTCCGCCTTCTCGCCGGCCGATGGGTGCGGCGCTTCGCGCATCCGCGGCAGGTCGATGACGAAGCGCGTGCCATCGCCAAGGGTGCTCGAAGCGACGATCGTGCCCCCAAGCGTCGACGTGACGAGGTTGTAGACGATGTGCAGGCCGAGGCCGGTCGAGCCGGAGGCCCGGCCGGTGGTGAAGAACGGATCGAAGATCTTGCCGAGATCGTGGCCGGGAATGCCGCGGCCGTCGTCGGAGAAGTCGATGCGCACACCGTCGGGACCGTTGCGCCGGACGACCACCGCGATCCGCCCGGTCTCGCCCTCGGCGAAGGCATGGGCGTAGGCGTTGGTCAGAAGATTGGTGAGGACCTGGGAGAGCGCGCCCGGATAGGTGGACATGGCGATGTCCGCCGCGCAGTCGACGCTGACCTCGTGGGGGTGGCGCTTGCGCATCGGACCGAGGCTGCGGAACAGATCGGCGACGAAGTCGTCCATCTGGAAGGCGCGCCGCTCGCCGCTGGCCTGATCGGCGGCCACCTGCTTGAAGCTGGCGACGAGGCCGGCGGCCCGTTCGAGATTGGCGTCGATGAGCTCGGCGCCTTCGCCGCTGCGCGTGATGAAGTCGTCGAAGGCCTGGCGGGTGACCTTGCCTGCGCCGGTCGCCCGGCGGAACCGCTCGGTCTCCTCGCGCAACACCGTCGCGGTGGTCAAGGCCACCCCGAGCGGCGTGTTGATCTCGTGGGCGATGCCGGCGACGAGCTGGCCGAGCGATGCGAGCTTCTCGCTCTGGATCAGCTCGCCCTGGGTCCGCTTCAGGGCGGCGAGCGCCTGCTCGGTTTCTTCCTTCGCTTGATAGAGCGCAGCCTCGCGCTTGTGGAGTTCGGCGAGGAAATGGTTGGTCGCGCGGGTCATCCGACCGACCTCGTCGCCGCGCTCGGATTCGGCGAGGGCGCCCAGCGCCGGGTCGGCGGCGCGGTCCAGCATGCCCTTTTCGAGCCGTTTGAGCGGTCGGGTGATCGAGCGGGCGACGGCGAGGCCGAAGGCCATCGCCACCAACAGGCAGAAGCCGGCGCTGACGATGAGGATGCGCCGCGCCGCCACGCCGGTTGCGTCGGCGTTCTTCGAGAGCGAGGCGTTGAGGTTGGAGACCTCGAAGACGATGCCCGCCGAGGCGATCGCCATGCGTCGCAGAATCGCGTTCTGGGCGGTGAGCCCATCCCGCGAGGCGGATAGCTCCCGGCGCCAGGAGTCCAGGGTGTCCAGCATTTCGGACTGGACGAGAGGCGAGATCGGCAGCGCGGCGATCGCCTCGCGCAGGCTGGCATTCCTGGCGATCATCGCGGCGACGGCCTCGCTGTCGCGGCGACGCATCGCCTCGCGCGTCGTCTCGCCGAGCCGGATGGTCTCGATGGCGACGTTCTGGGCTCCCTGTCCGGAGGCCTGCGCGGCGAGCGCTTCGTCGAGAAGGCCCGAAAATCCCTCCTGGGAGGCCCGGACGGCGCTGCCGTCGATCTTCAGGCCGCGATCGAGAAAGGCCAGCAACGCATCGGGCGAGCCGCCGGAACGGAAGGCGCGAAATTCAGCGTCGAACTCGCCGAGCTTGTCGCTGCGGCCGGCGGAGCCGAGGGCGGCGCGAAAGCTCTCCGCGGCGTTCGAGAGTCGCGTGTCGACGAGTTCGTCTTCGCTCGCCGGCAGGATGGTCGAAGGCGTCGTGTCGCCCGTCCGTTGGCCCGGTGCCGCCTCGGCGCCCGGCGCGGCATCCTCATCCACCCGCCGCATCCAGGCCTCGACCACGGTCTGGCGCATCAGGACCGTCGTGCGGGAAAGATCGACCGCCTCGGCCATCGCGGCGTTGCGCCGGCGCAGCTGCGACACGACGGCGATGCTGGCGGCATGCTGGCGGCTGCGCGCCTCCTCGGCGAGCGTCGTCAGACGATCGAGCCGGGTGTCCATGGCCCGGGCGCGCAGGTCGTTCTCCTCGATGGCGATCTGCAATTCGCCCATCGCCCGCCGAAACCGTTCGAGCGAGCCGATCGTCGTGGTGATCGCCTCGGCATGGTCCGGATCCGTCGTGCTCGCGGCGATTTCGGAGAGGCCCGTCGTCGCGGCGACGATGCTGGCCATGAAGGCGCCGAGATGGGTGTTGCGGTCCACGGGGACGGCGGCGATGAAATCGTCCCGGGCGCTCATCGCCGAGACGACGTTGCGAAACACCGTCGAAACGATCAGGGCGTCGCGCCGTGCCTGGTCGGCGCGATCGAGAAGGAGAATGGCGGCGATGCCGAAGGCGACGGCGAGGACGATCGGCGTCGCACCGACGAGGAAGACCCTGCGCGTGATCGAGAGCCGGAAGATGCCGCCGCCCTTTCGAAGAGACGCGATGTCGAAGGGCGATGGCCGGGGCTGCGTCCGGCCCGTCAGGACGTGGTCCGCCATCACCATCGGGGCGCCGAACCCGCCGACGTCATCCGCCGTTCCGCGTGAAAACGATACCGCTTCATCCTACCGAATACGCCGTGACCTTCAAACCCGAACGACGCCAAGGCCGGCCGATCGCATCAGCCCCGAACGCCTTTCGGGCTCTTATGTCATCTGTGTTTCGCGCGCATTTCGTCGGTTTGTCGGCTCGTGGCGGCAAGGTGGCGGTTGCCGCGCATAGGCGGTCAGTCGGGCGAGAACATGTAGCCGACGCCGCGCACCGTGCGGATCACCGTCGGCCGTGCGGGATCCGGCTCGATCTTCTTGCGGATGCGGGTGATCCTGACGTCGACGGCCCGGTCGAAGGGCTCGGAGTCCCTCGCGCTGGCGAGATCGAGGAGCCGCTCGCGCGACAGGACGCGGCGGGGGTTTTCGACGAAGGCCTTCAGAAGCGAGAATTCGCTGTGGACCAGTGGCTGTTCCTCGCCATCCTCGCCCCGCAGCGACTGGGCGTCGAGATCGAGCCACTTGGTGCCGATGCGCACCTCGCGGCGCGGCTGCGCCGGTTCAGGTGCGCGGGCGGCCGCCTGCGCCAGAGCCCGCCGCATGACCGAGCGGATGCGGGCCAGAAGCTCGCGCAGTTCGCAGGGCTTGGCGAGGTAGTCGTCGGCGCCGAGCTCCAGCCCGACGACGCGGTCGACGAGGCTTGCCGTCGCGGTCAGCATGATCACCGGTATGTCGGTGCTGCTCTTCAGGCTGCGAACGATCGACAACCCGTCCTCGCCCGGCATGTTGAGATCGAGGACGATCAGATCGGGCCGTTCCGTCTCCATCTGCTTGCGCATCGACGCGCCGCCGTCGAGCAGCCGGACGCAGTAGCCGTTCATGGCCAGGTAGTCGCCGATCAGTTCGCGCGTTTCCGGCTCGTCGTCGACGACGAAAATCCGTGGTTCGACCATCACTCTAGCGCGTCTCCAACAGCGGGATCAGGATCGAGAAGGAAGCGCCTCCGAGCGGACCCTTCTCCTCGACGACGATTTCGCCCTGGTGCAGCTCGACGATCTTCGCAACGATCGACAGCCCGAGGCCGGTCGAGCTTTCGCCGGCCGTCGGCTGGGCCGAAAGCCGCTGAAAACGCCCGAACAGGCGAGCCGTATCCTGGGCGTTTAGGCCGGGGCCGGAGTCGGAAACCGTCACCCGCGCCTGACCATCGAGGCGCGCCGCCTCGATCCTGATCTCGCCGCCGAGGGGCGTGTACTTCAGGGCGTTGCTGACGAGATTGTCGATCGCTTCGGCCAGCCGGTCCGGATCGCCCTCGACGTCGAGGGGACCGTCGGCGAAGACGGCGAGCCGCTGCTCCTTCCTTTCGGCGAGCATGCGGCTGAGTTCGGCGGTGGCCGCGACGATCGCCGCGAGATCGACGGGGCGCCGCTCCACCGAGATGTCGAGGGCGTCGGCGAGGGCGTCGGCGATCGACATGTCGACGATCCGGGTCATCCGCTCGGCGGAGGCGCGGATGTGGCCGACCTGCTTGGCGAAGCGCTCGCGGAGCGGCTCCTCGAGGCTTTCAGTGAGGGTCGCCATCATCTCGCTGCGTCCGAGAATGACCGCGATCGGGTTCTTCAGGTCGTGGGCGATGGTGCCGAGGATCTCGTTCTTGAAGGCGTTGACGCGCTTCAACAGCGCCCCTTGCGCCTCCAGCCGCTCGTTGGCGCCGGCGAGCTCCTGCGTCCGCCGCGCGACCCGTTCCTCCAGCTCCTCGTTGGCGAGGCGCAGTTCGTCGTAGAGCCGGGCATTGTCGAAGGCGATGGCGAGCTTGGCGGAAAACACCGAGACGAGGGAGGCCTGGGTCTCGGTGAGATCGTCCTCCGTCGCCAGCGCCACCAGGATCTCCGCCCCGCTGCCGGTCTTGACGAACAGGCAGACCAGCCCGTCGCTGCGCACCGGCCGGCCGGCAGCGGCGGCCGTCGCGAACAATCCGCTCCGGTCGATGCCGTTCTCGCCGTCGGCTTCGAACTTGCCGAGACCGGCCAGTACCAGCGGATTGGCGCCGTTCGTCTCACGCATGATCAGGATGCCGTCGGTCTCGATCTCCAGAAGCGCGGAGATCTGGATCAGGACCCCCTGGGCCAGCGTCTTCAGCGAGCGGTCGTCGAACAGCGACGCGGAGGCGCCGACGATCATCTCGAGGCCGATCCGGGTGTCGTCGAGGCGCTTCAGATGGTCGTAGCTGCGGAACGCCGCCGTCAGAGTGGTGAACAGCTTGTCGGCGGTCAGCTCGGTCTTGGCCTTGTAGTCGTTGATGTCGTAGTCGACGACGACCTGGCGCTCGGGCGCCTGGCCCGGCTGGCCGGTTCTCAGGATGATGCGGATGAGCTCGTTGTTCAGCTCCTCGCGGATCGCCTTGGCGAGCTTCAGCCCGGCGTCCTCGGTCTCCATGACGACGTCGAGAAGAACGACGGCAGTGTCGGGATTGGCTCTCAGGAGTTCGAGCCCGTCCGCGGCGGAATGGGCGCCGATCAGTTCGAGACCGTAGCCGTTGATGGCGAAGTGGCGCAGCGCGAACCGCGTCCCCTCGTGCACGGCCTCGTCGTCGTCGATCACCGCGAGTTTCCAGCCGGTCTTGTGGCCCGGTTCGGCGCGATCCGCCTCGGGTTCGGCAAATTCCAGAAAATCACTCGGCATGGCTTCGTCGATCGTCTTGAGCGTTCACGGCGTCGTAGGCAACGGGTCGTTGGCCGGCAAAGCATCGTCGTCTGACTATCATACCCGAGGGTAAGATACTGAGCCAGCAAATGCGAACGGGAAATTCGGCGTGATCTTCCGGCAAGGGTTCCGTCCACGAACGCAGGGGAACGTCCACCACCCTTCAGGCCCCGCGGCGCGGCGACAGTCGGCGGCAAGCGACCCGTCAGGATAGAACTCGACTTTCGCCAGATCCGCTCAGAAGCCGACTTCAAATCCGAAAGTCTCGGCAGATCAGATACTTGCCGAGGGACCGCAGGATGCACGCAGATGTCCTATGAGCGGCGGGACGCAAAACGGCTTGCCATGGCGGCCTGCTGCCGTTCATGCTCGGCCGTGCGCGTCGGCCGCTCGAATTCGAGCGTCGGACCGAGGCCGAGATCGGCGCGAAGCCGGGTGCTCATCGTCTCGGCCGGCTGCAGCCGGGCACGTGTCGCCCGGCGGGCGAGGTCGACGAGGCCGGACAACCGCGACAGGCGACCGTCGCGACGGCGCGGGGCCGGCTCTGCCGGACGGGCCGCCGAGAGCGCGGAAAAGGATGGGCTGAGCGATTCCATGACGACATCCAGGATCGTGAGAGCTTGCGAAACGAGATCGCCGAGGCGCCGCCAGGGCGGGACGCCTTGGAGATCTCGCTGGAACGTGCCGTCGGCGACCTCGGTTGGCTTTCGCGTCGACCTGCGGCATCGGATGGTCTGCTAATGGAAGCGCCTGAGCGATTCGCGCGGCGCGAGGAGCCGCGAACGGGATGGACCGGGAGCTGGAACCTTCGGCGCGGTTTTTGAGGCGACGGGATCGGGACGATGCAGACATTCGACCAACTCGACCAGGAACTGGATCGATGGACGGCCGAGGGCCGCGCCGTGCCGCTGTGGTGGCGGGACGACGACGCGGCGACGGCGACGCCGGAACTGACGCGGCTCGTCGCCATGGCGCGGCGCCACCGCCTGCCGCTGGCGATCGCCGCCGTACCGGCGAGGATGGAGCCCGGCCTCGTCGGCGCCCTGTCGGCACCCGGCGTCACCGTGCTGCAGCACGGCTTTGCCCATGTGAACCACGCGGGCGCCGGCAAGCGAGCCGTCGAATGCGGCGGCGACAGGCCGGCGAAGGCGGTGCTGGCCGAACTCGGCGAGGGCATGCGCATGCTGATGCGCGAGTTCGGCGCGAGCTTTTTGCCGATCCTCGTTCCGCCGTGGAACCGGATCGACCCGGCGGTCGCCGCCGGTCTGCAGCAGCAGGGCTATTTCGGCCTGTCGAGCTTTGGCCCGCGGCACTTCGAGGGCCAGGGGGATGGGGGCAAGGGCGGCGAGGGCTCGACGGAAGACGCGCCGCTCGTCCTGCCGCCGCGCTGCGCCGTCATCAACGCCCATCTCGACCTTCTGACCTGGAAAGAGGGGCCGGCCTTTGCGGGCGCGGAGAAGCTGATCCGGCTGTTCGCCGAACGGCTGGAGGACCGGCGGCTCGGCCGCACCGATCCGGCCGAGCCCTTCGGCATCCTCACCCACCATCTCGCCCACGACGAGGCGACGTGGTCGTTCCTCGAGCGACTGCTCGGCCGGCTCGGCTCGCATCCGGCGATCCGCTTCCTGCCGATCACGACGCTCCTCGCCGAAACGCCGGTCCGCTGAGATGACGGCGCGGGTGCGGCCGGCCGGAGAGGCGGATGTCGGCGCCGTCGCAGCCTTCCTGCACCAGCGGATGAACGCCCGCATCCCGGCCGACACGTGGCGCATCCTCCTCGACTATCCCTTCCGGCCGCCCGAGGTCGAGCGCGGCTGGCTGGTGGAGGACGAAGGCGCGGTCGTCGGCTTCATGGGGACGATCTATTCGGACCGCCCGACGTCGCTCGGGCCCCGCCGCTTCTGCGACCTCTCCTCCTGGTATCTGGCGGCGGCCTATCGCGGCACGGGGATCGGCGACGAACTGCTCCGGTCAGGCATGGCGAAGCCCGGCGTCACCTATCAGACGATGACGGCGCGGCGGGCGACGGGGCGCAAGATCCGGGCATTGGGCTTTGCCATCCTCGACGACGCCCGCAGCCTGTTCCGGCCGGGCGAGACGGAGGAGGGATTGCGGCCGATCCGCGATCCGGCCGAGATCCGCGAGCGGCTGACGGCGGAGGAGCGCCGGATGCTCGACGACCATCACGGCCTCGACATCCACCACGCCTTTGTCGAAAGCGGCACCGGGCAGGGCACCTGGTTGGTCTGGCAGCGCAAGCTGAAGGGCGCGGGCGTCGCCTATCACGACGTGCTGCATGCCTCCGCCTACGACTTTCTTTCGGCGCATGCGGCGGCGATCGCCTCTCTCGTCTGCGTCGGCGAGACGGCGGTGCTTTCCATCGACCGGCGGATGATGAACGCGGGCGACGATCCTGGCACGGTCGAAACGATCCCGCTGCCACGCTGGTACCGCTCCATCGACGTCGCGGCGCGGGATGTCGGGCATCTCTATTCGGAGGTGCTGCTGCTCGATCAGAAGCTGCCTTGAGGTTCAGAAGCTCCGATCTCCAGTAGCCTTTCCGTTCGCTGCGATGATTTTGCGTCACACTAGCAAGGAGATAAACGGCAAAATTTGACAGAATGTCTGATTGAAGAGTCGTTTCAATGGGTTGAACATGTCATTGAATCTCTTTCGTTTTTCCAGGTCTCATGCTATGGTGCGTTTGGTGGTGACGCCAGTTGGTAGGGGTGGGTAGAGATGAACCCTGCCTCGCCAGATGAGACGCTTGGCAAGAGTGCTGAGCTATTCGCTCATTTGGAAAACGCCGCTGGGTCCCACCACTGTTCGGGATATCCGTAGAAGCGAAAAATGGCTTGTTGATCTTGATCGAGCGACGCTTTTGATAGGCTCGGTAATAATTTCACTCCATATCCCGATATTTGGCTGCGTGACCTATCTTTGGCCATGCGAGGTAGGAGCGCTTTCGCGAAAGTTGGGTCACAAGAGCCAGTATCGTGCTTGTCACATGACTTAAAGAACGCACTTGCTACAACATCTGCTAATTGCAGCCCTTCGCGATCCCAGTGAGGATACACGAAAAACAAGTCCCGATGCATAACGCTCCAGTCAATCTGGCCCCATGGCAGGAACGGCCTGCTTCGCTTCATTTTAAGCCACTCATAGTACGCGTGCATCTGGGAGTATCGTAGTCCCCCTCTTTCGCTGTATTCCAATCGCAGAAATTTTGATTCACCAAAATCAACAAGCGAGCGCGCCGCAACATAATGAGTCACGCGCTCCAAAAGTACACGTGTCATCCAGCAATAAAACCAGCACTGCGAAGGAATTTTAGAAGCATCTGGATTTGTATAACCTTCAATATTCTTTTTATTGGAGGCTACGATAAAATATCTTGCGGGCAATTTTGCGAGATATTCACATGCTAAGAGTTTTTTATCAGCGCGAAGTTTGTGAAAATGTATTGTTTTTGCCTGCCGAACGCGCAATCTTCCGCGAAGATTTTCAATCCAATCTTTGGTATGTGCCTGATTGGTGGCGCGGATCACGGTGGCGCTCAGAATAAGCCATTCGCTCGACCCCGGAACCGTACGAGGCTTGACGGCTCGAAGGCCGTCGTCGCCCGCTTCGTCAATGTACGCAACGTACCCGTATTCAACTGTCATACAGGGTGCAGCCTATGTTCAATTAAAAACATTAAGTCTCTAGCTATCTTCGGAGTTAGATTCCCGGCTTGCAAAAAGCAATTCATCGCAACGATAAAGCGTATCACCAGTTTAAGCCAGAATGGCTGCTCCTCACGCCACCACCACCAGCCCCAGCGGTTCGCCGGCACCGGCCACCCGCCGGTCGGTCAGGTGGGCAAACGACCGCGGGGGGCGGTAGCCTTGGATGATGGCGGCCTCGAGCGTCCGCGCCGTGGTCAGGGCCATCGTCCCCTCGGCCTTGTTGTGCTTTTCCAGCTTGGCGGCGAGGTTCACCGCCTCGCCGATCACCGTATATTCGAGCCGCGCGGCATCGCCGAGGGCGGCGAAGATGACCCGGCCGGCGGTCGCCGCGCCGTTGAGCGCCAGGCTGAGGCCGGATCCATCGGCATTGTCCTCGCTCCAGCCCTTCGTCGCCTCGACGATCTCGCAGAGCGCGGCCAGCGCATCTGCGGCCGGCGTCTCGCTTTCATGCGCCGCGCCGAAAGTCGCCAGCATGCCGTCGCCGAGATATTTGTCGATCATGCCGCCATGCTTCTCGACGATCGGGACGACGATGGCGTGGAGGGAGACCAGCGTCGCCACCACCGCCTTCGGATCGCGCCCGGCGGCGAAGGCGGAGAAGCCGCGGATGTCGAGGACGATGATCGCGGCGCTGCGCTCGATGCCCTCGCCGGCGACGATGGCGTCCTCAGAGCTCGTGATCGCCGCCTCGACCGGCGCCGGCAGGAAGCGGCGGATCTCGGCCCGCTCGACCTGTTCGCGCGCCGTCCGGAGGACGAGCTTCTGGGCTCTCGCGACGGCGATGGCGAGGATCGCCGAGACCGCCACCATGACGACGATCTTGTCGACCTCGGCGCCGATCAGGATCCGCGTGCCGTCGATATAGTCGACGAAGCTGCGGGTGATCGCGTCGGTCCCATCCTCGGCGATGGCGTGAATGACCAGCAGAACCCAGCCGAGCGCCGCGACAAGGCCGGTGAGAAGCACCCAGATCGGATCGAAGCGCAGCGCCCTCAGCGCGATGAAAATGAAGACGTAGAGGACTGTCGGTGCTTTCAGGGAGAAGGCTTGCGATTGCTCGTATTGCAGATGGAACGACCAGATCAGGGCATAGAGCAGCGCCACGTCGGCCAGAAGCGAGGCGAACAGGAAGAGCTTCGGCAGCGAGGCGCGATAGGAGAGGTAGAGGCGCAGCAGCGTCAGGCCGAGATAGATGCCGAGGCCGAGCGGCACGAGGCTGTGCGACATGGAATCGACCGGCCTCGGGGCGACCAGATAGAGGCCGAGAATGAAGGCGGCGACGGCGAACTGCACCCAGCCGGTCAGCCTTTCGCTGTCCGCGTCGAAGCGCACGATATCGGCGAGGATGCGCGGCGGCATGGCGCCGGTTGGGCGCGGCACGAAGAGACCGTTCAGCATTTTGCCTTCCTGACTCCACCGGCTCGATAGGCAGGTGCCGATGGCTTTTCGTCGAATTCGACAGCCGCGCAACGGCTCGGCGAAGTCAACTGTGTGTGACGCTTCGGAAACACTCGCACGACGTTGCACCCGCCATCCTGGCCGGCCTCCGTCAAACTCGCCGCTATTGCGCACGCCTCGCTTGATCGCCGAAGGGTGACGCAATAGTAAGGCGATCGGAGCGGGTTTGGCCGAAATGCGCCGGGAAGATCCCGATGCGGCATTCGAAGGCGAGCGCTTCGCGTCGGCGTGGGTGGGAAGTCAAGCTCGCCGCGTCGGCGATGGACTTGAATGAAGGCTGCGTCAGGAGTCGCCATGCAGTCTCGGTCTCCACGCATCCTGATCTACAGCCACGACACTTTCGGGCTCGGTCATCTGAGACGGTCGCGGGTGATCGCCCAGGCGCTGGTCGACCACCGGCCGGATACCTCGATCCTGATCATCGCCGGATCGCCCGTCGTCGGCTCCTTCAGCTTCCCGCCGCAGGTGGATTTCATCCGGGTTCCCGGCGTCGTCAAGCTCGGTGCCGACAGCTATGCGCCCTCCAACCCCGGTCTTTCGATCGAGGATCTGACCGAGATCCGCTCGGCGATCATCACCAAGACCGCCGAAATCTTCGATCCCGACATCTTCCTCGTCGACAAGGAGCCGCTCGGCATGCGCGGCGAGGTCGGTGAAAGCCTCGCCTTCCTCAAGTCCACCGGCTGCCGGCTCGTCCTCGGCCTGCGCGACATCATGGACGAGCCTTCCCGGCTCGCCGACGAATGGCATCGCAAGGGGGCCTTCGCGGCGGTGGAAGAGCTCTATGATGACGTCTGGATCTACGGTCTTCCGGAGATCTGCGACCCGCTGGAGGGGATCGGCGTCTCGAACAGGGTCCGCGAGCACGCGGTGTTCACCGGCTACCTGCCCCGCGCGGACGAGCCCTCCGGCGCACTGCCGGAGCGGATCCGCATCGGCGAGCGGCCCTATGTGCTGGTGACCACCGGCGGGGGCGGCGACGGCGCGCGGCTCGTCGACTGGGTGCTGAGAGCCTATGAGAGCGACGAGACGATTGGGGTGCGGGCGAAGATCGTGCTCGGTCCTTTCATGGAATCATCCTTCGCGGCGGATTTCCAGGCGCGGGGAAGACAGCTCGACAGCGTCGACCTCATCACCTTCGCCGCCTCGATCGAACCTTTGATCGAGCGGGCCGAGGGTCTCGTCGCCATGGGCGGCTACAACACCTTCTGCGAGATCCTTTCCTTCGACAAGCCGGCCGTCATCGTGCCGCGCCGGCATCCGCGGCTGGAACAGTTCATCCGGGCCTCGCGCGCCGAGGATCTCGGCCTTGCCCGCATGCTGCTCGACGACGAGGTCGAGAACGCCGCGATCATGGCGGACGCGATTCGGGGGCTGCCGACCCAGAGCCGGCCCCAGGCGGCGGCAATTCCCAAGCTTCTCGGCGGCGTCGATACCATCCGCCGGCTGGTCGACGCGATCGTCGCCGAAGGCCGGCCGGTGGGGGGGCGGAACCCCGCCGTCGACGCGGCTTTCCCCGAGGCGCCGCTGCAGGTTCAGCGCTTCGCCCGGCCATGAGGATCGCCTTCTACGCGCCGATGAAGGCGCCGGACGACCCGGTTCCCTCCGGCGACCGGCTCCTCGCCCGCAACCTGATGGCGGCGCTGCGGGTGGCCGGCCACGAGGTGGGGCTCGCCTCACGTTTCAGGAGCTACGACCGCGGCGATCCGGAACGGCAGGAGCGACTGGCCGGCATCGGAGCCCGGCTCGCGGCGCGGCTCGTGCGGCGCCTCGAAAATCCGGCGCTGCGGCCGGATCTCTGGTTCACCTATCACCTCTATCACAAGGCGCCGGACCATCTCGGGCCGGCCGTCTCGACGGCCCTCGGCATTCCCTATGTCGTCGCCGAGGCCTCGGTGGCGAACAAGCAGCTGGGCGGCCGCTTCGATGCCGGCTACCAAGCGAGCCTGAAAGCGCTTGCCCGCGCCGATCTCGTCGTGACGCTGAACCCCAACGATGCGGCGGGCGTCGTGCCGCATCTCAAGCCCGGCGCGCCGATGGAGGCGCTCTCCCCTTTCATCGATGCCGGGCCTTTCCTGGCGGCCCATGCGGGCCGCGAACGGAGCCGCCGGGACATCGCCGCAAGGCACGGTCTCGATGCCGAAAAGCCATGGCTGGTGACGGCGGCGATGATGCGGGCCGACCAGAAGCTCGACTCCTACCGGCTGCTCGCCGAGGCGCTGTCTCTCGTCGTCCCGGACGCCTTCGAAGTTCTGATCGCCGGAACCGGCCCGGCCGAGCGCGAGATACGCGCTGCCTTTTCCGAAAGGGGCGTGAAGGCGGCCTTCCTCGGCGCTGTTGCGTCCGAGGCGATGCCGGCGCTGTTCTCTGCCGCCGACGTCCTTGTCTGGCCGGCCGTCAAGGAGGCCTTCGGCATGGCGCTGATCGAGGCCGGCGCGGCGGGCCTTCCGGTCGTGGCGGGAACGAGCCCCGGCGTCGCCGGCGTCGTTGCCGACGGCGAAACCGGCCTCCTCGTGCCGCAGGGGGACGCGGCGGCCTTTGCCGATGCGATCCGTCTCATGCTCGATCACGAGCGGCGCGCATCCTTCGGCGAGGCCGCGCGCCGCCGGGCGATGGCGAGGCACGACGTCGCCGCGGCCGCCGAGCGGCTCGACACGATGCTCGTCGAGACGCGTCGCCGTTTCGGTGCCGCAGCTTTCATGCCTTCCACAATGCAAAGGGCCGTGTGATGCGGGTTCTGTTTCACGTGCAGCATCTTCTCGGCGTCGGTCATCTGCGGCGCGGCGAGCTGATCACCCGGGCCATGGCCGCGCGGGGCATAAACGTCACCGTCGCCCTCGGCGGCCATCCGATGCCGGAGATGCCGTTCAGGGAGGCGCATGTCGTCCAGCTGCCGCCGGTGTCGATCAAGGGGGCGGACTTCAAGACCCTCTACGACGAGACGGGCGCTCCGATCGACGCGGCATGGAAAGCGCGGCGCACCGAGGCGCTGCTCGACCTCTATGAAAGCGTGCGTCCCGACGTCGTCCTGATGGAGATGTTTCCCTTCGGCCGCTGGCGCTTTCGCTTCGAGCTGGTGCCTTTGATGGAGCGGGCGACGAAGGACGCGCCCCGGGTGAAATGCGTCACCTCGGTGCGTGACATCCTGGTCGCGACCAAGCATCCCGAGCGGTCGACATTCGCCGCCGAGCTGGCGCGCCGGCATCTTGCCGCCGTGCTGGTCCATTCCGACCCGAAGCTCTTCACCTTCGCCGAGACCTATCCCCATGCGGGCGAGATCGCCGATCTCGTCTCTTATACCGGCTATGTCACCGAGGCGGCCGAGCGCGGGCCGATCGAGAGGAACGACCGGGTGGTCGTTTCGGCCGGCGGCGGCGCGGCGGCCGGCAATCTGTTGCGCACGGCGATCGAGGCGCGGGCGCTGTGTCCGCCGACGATCCGGGACAAGGTCTGGCATTTCCTCGCCGGGCCGCGGGCGGGCGAGGCCGACTACGCCGAGCTCGAGGCGATGGCCGGCGCGCGCACCGTCGTCGAGCGCTTCACGCCGCGCTTCCAGGCACTGCTCGACGGCGCGTCCCTGTCGATCTCCCAGGCCGGTTACAACACGGTGATGAACCTGATGCGGGCGAAGATCCCGGCGGTGGTCGTGCCCTATGACGACGGCGAAGAGACCGAGCAGGTGTTTCGCTCGGCGCGCATGGAAAAGCTCGGGCTCCTCGACGTGGTGGAAACCGCGGATCTCTCGCCCGAACGCCTCGCCTCGGCGATCGTCAGGGCCGATGGGCGGCGGGACCGGCCGGTGCCGACGATCGACCTCGAAGGCGCCGACGCCACCGCCGCGGCGATCGCGCGGCTGATCGGGGCGTGAGCATCTTGCCGCTGCGTCCGCCTGCGATTCTTCTGGCGAACGGCCGCAACTGTCGTGATAATGACGTCAAAGCTTTGCCAGAAGGCAGCGAAGCGTCTGGCCGCCCGGCGGCGCAAAGAGGGATACGTGTCGATGAGTGATGCTGCGATGCTATCGTCCCTGGCATCGCCTTCGATCCGTAGCGACCGCGCCGAAACGGCGCTTCTGTCGGTCGAGGATCTGTCCGTCGAATTTCGCTCCATGGCCGGCGTCACCAAGGCGGTGTCGGGGTTCTCGATGACGATCGCCCCGGGGCGCACCGTCGCGCTCGTCGGGGAATCCGGCTCCGGCAAGTCGGTGACGTCCCAGGCGATCCTCGGGCTCCTGCCGAAGAACGGCGTGATCACCTCGGGCAAGATCCTGTTTCGCGACGGCGATCTCGGCCTTTTGGATCTCGCCGCGATCCCGCGCGCGTCGCCGAAATTGCGCTCGATCCGCGGCCGCTCCATCGCCATGGTCTTCCAGGAGCCGATGACGGCGTTTTCGCCGCTCCACACGCTCGGCGATCAGATCGGCGAGATGGCGGCGATCCACCGCAAGGCGTCGAAGGCCGAGATCCGCGAGCTGACGGCCGAGACCTTGCGGCTCGTCCGCTTTCCCGAGCCCGAGCGGGCGGTGCGGATGTATCCGTTCGAGCTCTCCGGCGGGCTGCGCCAGCGCGCGATGATCGCCATGGCGCTGATGTGCCGGCCGCCGCTCTTGATCGCCGACGAGCCGACGACCGCCCTCGACGTGACGCTGCAGGCGCAGATCCTCAAGCTCCTGAAGGACCTCCAGGCCGAACTCGACATGGCGGTGTTGTTGATCACCCACGATCTCGGCGTCGTCGCCAATCTGGCGGAGGAGGTCGTCGTCATGCATCACGGCAGGATCGTCGAATCGGGTCCCGCCGAGACGATCTTTTCGGCGCCCAGCCATCCCTATCTCGTCTCGCTGATGAAGGCGGTGCCGGATTTTTCCGATACCGAGCGCCGCCGGCTGACGCCGATCCGCGAGATCAGGATCGATGCCGACGCGCTGGTCAAGCCGAAGGCGAGCGGGCCGAAGGGCGAGCCGCTGGTCGAGGCGCGGGGGCTGCAGAAGAGCTTTTCGCTGCGCGGCGACCGTCGTCTCGTCGGCCGGGCACCGGCGCGGGTGATCCGGGCGCTCGCCGACGTCTCGCTGACGGTGAAGCGCGGCGAGTGCCTCGGGCTCGTCGGCGAATCGGGCTCCGGCAAGACGACGCTGGCGCGGGCGCTGATGCGGGCCGTGCCCGTCGATGCCGGCTCGATCGTGCTGCATGGCGGGGATGGCGGCGGCGGATCGGTCGATCTCGTTTCCGCCGATCGCGAGACGATGTTCAAGGTCCGCAAGCGGATGCAGTACATCTTCCAGGACCCGTTCTCCTCCCTCGACCCGCGGATGACAGTCGGAGCGATCCTGTCGGAACCGTTGGAGATCCATGATCTCTGCAAGCCGGCCGAGCGGCGCGAGAAGGTCGCGCGGCTGCTTTCCGCCGTCGGGCTCGATCCGAGCTTTGCCGGGCGCTATCCGCACAGCTTCTCCGGCGGCCAGCGCCAACGGATCGGCATTGCGCGGGCTCTCGCCCTCGAACCGGAAATCCTCATCTGCGACGAGCCGGTGGCCGCGCTCGACGTCTCGGTCCAGGCGCAGATCCTCAATCTTTTGAAGGATCTGCAGCGCCTGTCGGGGCTGACCTACGTGTTCATCACCCACAATCTCGCGGTGGTGAACCACATCGCCGACCGGATCGTCGTGATGTGCGACGGGGCGGTCGTCGAGCTGGCGCCGCGGGCCGAATTGTTCCGCCGGCCGCTGCATCCCTATACCAAGCTTCTGATCGAGGCGGTGCCCCACGCCGATCTCGCCCGACCGCTCGATTTCTCGCACCTGCCGGAAGCCGGGCTGATCGGGCGCCGGGATTGGCCGGCGCCGTTCACGGTCGCCGCCGACCAGCCGCTGCCGCCGCTTCTCGAGGCAAGGCCCGGCCATTTCGTGCGCGCCGCCGACCTCCGCTTCCTCGACGAGGGGGGCGAGCGCAAGGGCGTCGCCGAGGCCGTCGCCGCCGCCGTGGCGGCCCTGGAGACCCCGGCATGAAGCCGGCCGACGAACTCGACGAGAGCGTCTTCCGCTACGTCTGGCGCTATACCAAGGGCCAGCAGCTCTGGCTGTTCGGCGTCCTGGCCTTGTCGCTGCCGCTCTATTACCTGACGCTCGATCTGCCGAAGCGCATCGTCAACGGGCCGATCTCGGGCGATTGGCAGCCCGGGCAGACCCAGACCCTGTTCAGCTTCTTCATACCCCTGCCGGATTTCCTCGGCGGGGGGCAATGGCACGTCTTCGAGGGGATGGAACTCGACCGGTTCGGGGTGCTCGTCGCTTTATCCTTCACCTTCCTGTTCTTCGTCATCGTCAACGGGCTCTTCAAGTTCTACCTGTCCACCTACAAGGGCAAGCTCGGCGAGCGGCTGCTGCGCCGTCTCCGCTTCCAGCTGGTCGACCGGGTGCTGCGGTTTCCCTCGGGCCGTTTCAAGCAGGTGCGCGGCTCCGAGATCGCCTCGATGATCAAGGACGAGACCGAGCCGGTCGGCGGCTTCGGCGGCAGCGCCTTTGCCGACCCGGCGCTCCTCCTGAGCCAGGCGCTGACGGCGCTGTTCTTCATCGTCCTGCAGAACTTCTGGCTCGGCATGGTCGCCGGCGGCATCGTTCTGGTCCAGATCCTGTTGATCCCGCGCATGCGTCGCCGGCTGGTGGTGCTTGCGCGCAATCGCCAGCTGACCGCCCGCATCCTGTCCGGCCGCATCGGCGAGGTGGTCGAGGGGATCGCCTCGATCCGCACCAACGACACGTCGAACTGGGAACGGGCGGAACTCGGTAGCCGGCTCGGCAAGATCCTGGCGATCCGCTACGATTTCTACCAGTGGAAGTTCTTCGTGAATTTCCTCAACAATCTGATCGCCCAGATGACGCCGTTCATCTTCTATCTCGGCGGCGGCTATCTGGTCATTCAGGGAAAGCTCGACATCGGCCAGCTGGTCGCCGTCATCGCCGCCTACAAGGACCTGCCGGCGCCCTTGAAGGAACTGATCGCCTGGGATCAGGGCCGGGTCGACGTCCAGTCCAAATATGCCCAGATCCGCGAGCAGTTCGTCATGTCGGATCTCGTCCCGGCGAACACCCAGAGGGTCAGCTTCGACGCCCCGCCGCGGCTCGACGGCGAGGTGATGGTGTCGGGCCTGAAGGTCAGCGACGACGCCGGCAACGAGCTGCTCTTTCCGACGACGATGAAGCTGGCGCCGGGCGAGGCGGTGGCGCTGGTCGGCCCGCCGGGCGGGGGCGGCGAATATCTCGCCGAAGCCCTGGTGCGGCTCGTCCAGCCGTCCGGCGGGCGCGTCGCCTTTGCCGGCACGACGCTCGATTCCATGCCGGACTACATTCCCGGCCGCCGCCTCGGCTATTCGGCGTCGGGCCTGTTCCTGCCGCAGATGAGCGTCCGGGACGCCCTGACCTACGGGCTCAAGCACGTGCCGATGCGCCGGCAGGAGCGCAGCGGCCGGGACGAGGCGTCACGGCTCGAGGAAGCGCGACTCTCCGGCAATCTCGACCTCGACATCCGCGACGACTGGATCGATTACGAGGCGGCCGGCGTGAGCGGGCCGGAAACCCTTCCCGCCCGGCTCGCCGAGGTGCTGGCGATCGTCGAACTCAGGTCCGAGATCGCCCGCTTCGGCTTGCGCGGCAAGCTGCCGGAGATCCTCACAGACGGCGTGTCCGACCAGATCCTCAGCGCCCGCGCGCGTTTCCGCCAGCGGCTGATCGAGGGCGGCGACGAAGACTATTTCGAGAGCTTCGACAGGAGCCGCTACTCCGACTACGCCTCCGTCTTCGAAAACCTCGTCTTCGGCACCGCCGATCCGGATGCCGATGCCGACCAGCCGCTGGCCGACCGGCCGTCGGTCAAGGCGGCGCTCGTGGCGAGCGGCCTCGACGACAAGCTGTTCGTCATGGGACGGCAGATCGCCGAGACGCTGGTCGAGATCTTCGGAGACCTGTCGGCCGACAATCCGTTGCTCGACGACATCGACCTGATGTCCCCCGAGGACGTCGAGCGCTACCGGGCGGCCCTGCGCCGCAGCGACGGGGATGGCAAGCGCGAGGACAAGGACCGGCGTGCCTTCCAGCGTCTCGCCTTCGGCTATGTCGAGCCGCGCCATCGGCTGGGGCTGCTCGATGCCGGCCTCAAGCAGGCAATCGTCGCGGCGCGCGATCACTTTGCCGATGGCCTCGGCCCGGATCTCGCCGGGGCGGTGTCCCTTCACGATCCGGCCGGGGTGAACCGCGCCGCGAGCCTGCAGGACAACATCCTGTTCGGGCGCATCGTCACCCGCTACGCCGAGGCGCAGGGGCGGATCAACACCGTGCTGGCCGAAACCCTGCGCGAGAGCGGCCTTTACGACGTCGTCTTCGATCTCGGCCTGTCCTTCGACATCGGCAGCGGCGCCAAGCGGCTCGCCGCCGGCCAGCAGCAGAAGCTGACGCTCGCCCGGGCCTTGTTGAAGCGGCCCGATCTCCTCGTCCTCAACCGGCCGCTTTCCGCCCTCGACGGCGAGAGCCAGCGGCGCATCACCGCCGCCGTCCTGAAGTCGCGCCAGGAACTCGGCGTCGATCGTCAGACGATCGTCTGGGTGCTCGCCCATGCGGAACATGCCGATCTCTTCGACCGGCGGATCACCTTCCGGGAGGGGCGCATGCAGGACCCGGAAAGCCAGGCCGTCCCGCCGATGGAGGTGTCGTGACCGCCTCGGTGACGCTGCTATGCCAAAGAAAGCCCGGGGGCCGTGCTATTGATGCGGCATCCGCCGCCGTGCAAAGTTCGCGGGGCAAAAATGTCGCAGCCCTGCCGGTGCATGCCCGGACGTTTGATACTCGTGGTGTTTGTGTCGTGAACACTGCCGGCATGCAGGCTGAAATCGCGAACGGATCGTCCGCACTGCCGTCGTCGTTGCGCAAGGATCGAAGACGATGCTTCTGAAATCCGAGATCGACCTGTTGAGGGCCGTGCCGCTGTTCGCCGGCATCGAACCCAGCCGGCTGAAGCTGATCGCCTACACCGCCGAGACGGTGATGTATCGCCAAGGCCAGGTTCTCTGCCGGCAGGGCGAGCAGGGAGATGCCGCCTTCGTCCTGATGGAGGGGGAGGCGGACGTCTCGATCGCGGCCGAGACCGGCGATTTCGTCGTCGCCAGCCTGAAGACCGGCGACGTCGTCGGCGAGATCGCGATCCTCTGCGACGTGCCGCGCACCGCGACGGTGACCGCCAAGACGCCCGTCTCGGCGCTCAGGGTCCGCAAGGAGGCGTTCCTACAGCTGGTGCGGCAGTTCCCGGAGGTCGCGGCCGAAGTGATGCGCGGGCTCGCCGAGCGGCTGAGCCACACCAATGCCGAGCTGGTCCGCGCCCGCAATCTCGCCGCCGGCCAGGGCGGGGGTCGATGAGCCGTTTCGAGCTCACCATCTGGGGCGCCCGCGGCTCGATCCCTGCGCCGGCCGCCCCCAACACCCGTTATGGCAGTGACACGAGCTGCATCGAGCTGCGCTGCGGCGAAAGGGTGATCTTCCTGGATGCCGGCACGGGCATCGTCGCCGCCGGCCGCAAGCTCTACGAGGAGAAGATCGTCAACGATTTCGACGTCCTTCTCACCCATTGCCACTTCGATCACGTGATGGGCCTGCCCTTCCTGATCCCGCTCTACAAGGACCATGTCTCGGCGCGGATCTTCGCCGGCCATCTCCAGGACGGCACCACCTGCCGGCACATGGTCGCCCGGTTCATGTGCCCGCCCTATTTCCCGGTGACGCCGAAGCAGTTTGCCGCCAGGATCGACTATCGCAACTTCCAGCCGCCGGACGAGATCGGTCTTGGCGACGGCATCCTCGTGAAAACCTTCCGGCTGAATCATCCGAACGGGGCGGTCGGCTACCGGGTCGAGTTCGAGGGCCGGGCGCTTTGCTACATCACCGACACCGAGCACGAGGCCGGGACGATCGACGCCGCGCTGGTCGAGTTCATCGCCGGTGCAGAGATGATGATCTACGATTCGACCTACACGGACGAGGACTTCGAGCGCTATGTCGGCTTCGGCCACTCGACGTGGCAGCAGGGCGTTCGCCTCTGCCGGGCCGCCGGCGTGGAGCGGTTCGTCGCCTTCCATCACGACGTCTCGCGTACCGACGACTGGCTGGAGAAGCTGGAGGCCGAGATGAGAGCCGTGTTTTCCGGAGCGTACGTCGCCAGCACGGGTCTGACGCTGTCGGTCTGAACCGTGCGCAAAGGCGGGCCGGCGGGCGGCCGGATGCAGTCCAAGTCTTGAAAAGACCACCATGGCTCTTCAGTTGAGAGCGGACTGAACCGTTTTTTCCGAGACGATTCCGACAGGTTCGCTTCAAGAATTTCTGCAACGAAAGGGCTGGCGCCATGGGGCTTGCCGATCAGGTCAATGAATGGCTGCTCTCCGAGGCACTCGGCGAGCCCAAGCTCGAAGACATCTTCTATCGCCTGTGCATCAAGCTGCTCGGCATCGGCGTGCCGATCTCGCGGGCAAGGCTGAACTGGCCGACGCTGCATCCCCTGTTCCGCGCCGAGATGATCTCCTGGGACCGCGACGAGCGGACGGCGACGCTCGACCATTTCCATCATCAGGACTCCAACACCGACGCCTGGCAGGCGAGCCCGCTCAAGCACATGCTGGAGAACGACCTGAAGATCCTGCGCCGGCGGCTCGCCGGCCCCGGAAAGCTGACGGACTTCCGGCTGCTCGAGGAACTCTCCGCGAACGGCTTCACCGACTATCTGGCGCTGCGCACGGCATTCAAGCAGTCCGGCAAGGGGATCGAGTCGCGGGGCACCGGCATCATCGTGATCTGGGCCTGCGACCGCGACGGCGGGTTCACCGAGGAGGATCTCTCGGTCCTGCAGGAGATCCAGCGCAGCCTTGCTCTCGTCTGCAAGTCGATCATCCAGCAGCAGATCACCACCAACATCGTCGAGGCCTATCTCGGCCAGCAGGCCGGCCGCAGCGTGCTGGAAGGCAACATCCGCCTCGGCGACGGCGCGACCACCAAGGCGCTGGTCTGGTATTCCGACCTTCGCGACTCGACCCATCTGACCGCGACGCTCTCCAGCGACGACTATCTGGCCCTCCTCAACGACTATTTCGAATGCGCCGCCCGTCCCGCCATCCGCGTCGGCGGCGAAGTACTCGCCTTCATCGGCGACGCGGTCCTGATCGTCTTTCCGATGGAGACGCGGTCCGAGGGCGAAGCGGTGCTCGGCAAGGTGCTCGAAGCCCTGACGGAATCCTTCGTCATGCGCGACGACGTCAATGCGACGCGCCGGCAGCAGGGCCTCGAAGAGATCAGCTTCGGCATCGGCCTCAACATCGGCAAGGTCGTGTTCGGCAATATCGGCGTGCCCGAGCGCCTCGCCTTCACCGTCATCGGCTCGACCGTCACGGAGGTCGAGCGGATCGAGAAGCTGACCAAGACAATGGACGCCAACGTCCTTGCCAGCAAGCGCGTCGCCGATCTGGTGCCCGGCCGCTGGCGCTCGGTCGGCGCCCATGTCCTCGACGGCGTCGACGAGCCGATGGAACTGTTTATGCCGCTGAACCTTTCGGCCGTGCCGCTGAAGGCGGCGGCCGAGTAGCGGATCTGCCGCCTCAGAGCGTCAGGGGCAGGACGAAGGGGGTGCCGGCAAAGGCGTTCTCGCCGCGGCCGATGGCCGCGATCGCCGCGACCATCCGGCCGCTTCGCCCGAGCCTTTCGTCGGCGAGCGCGACGAGGCGCGGATTGGGCGTGGCGGAAGGCGCCCGCCGCCGCAGTTCCTGCGCCAAGGCCTCTTCGCCGAGATCGGGATTGATGGCGAGCGCGAGAATATAAGCGGCCGCCGTCGACCGGCTGATGCCGGCAAAGCAATGGATCGCCAGCGGCCTCTCCCGGCTCCAGCGCGAGCCGAAGCCGATCAGCTGGTCCAGATGGTCGTGCGAGGGCGCGACGAAGCCCTCCATCTCCTCGGCAATGTCGTTGAAGCCGAGAAAGAGATGGCGTGGTGCCTCGATCGCCTCCGGCCGGCCGACGACGGTCTCGGCATTGATCAGCGTGACCAGATCGAGGGCGCCGTGCTCTTCGACCGTCTTCGGCATGTCGGCGAGGGAGGAGACGACGAGATAGCTCATGGCGCTGCTATAGGGCGTCCGGCGCCCGATTGCCAATGCATCGAGCGTCGCAGCTCGCTCATTGCGCGTTGGCGGCCGCGGACCGGGCCTTCGGCGCGGTGTCGGCATTGGGGCGCCCGGCGGTCAGTTCCGCGTCCAGTGCGGCGAAGCGTTCCAGAAACGCCGCCTCCATCCGCGTCGCCGGCTGGGGCGTGAAGTCTTCGGGGCGAAACTCCCCCGAACCGGGCGCGCCGAAAAACTTCGCCGCCTCCTTCGCGTCGAAGCCGGCGAGCAGCGTCGCCTCGTAATAGGCGGAGACCCGGTCGGCGGCCTTGATCGCCTTCTCGACCGGCGCCGGCAGTTCTCCCGGCAGGCCGAAGCGCAGATGGATCGCCGCCT
The DNA here is from genome assembly GCF_010500815.1 of Jiella pacifica. Taxonomy (GTDB): domain Bacteria; phylum Pseudomonadota; class Alphaproteobacteria; order Rhizobiales; family Rhizobiaceae; genus Jiella; species Jiella pacifica. The sequence continues at coordinate 183,890 of NZ_JAAAMG010000006.1, read as the reverse complement.
GCAGGCGCTTTTCGACCGTCTTGTAGTCGCCGCCCATCACGGCCTTGAAGGGCGAGATCATGTCGCCGACGACATATTCCGGCCCGTCATGGAGGAGCGCCGCCATGCGCCAGCGCGGATCGCTCTCCCTTTCGGCCACGATCGCCTCCACGATCAGCGAGTGCTGGGCGACAGAAAAGGCGTAGTCGCCCTTGGTCTGGCCGTTCCAGCGGGCGACGCGGGCGAGGCCATGGGCGATGTCGGAGATCTCGACGTCGAGGGGCGAGGGATCGAGGAGATCGAGCCTTCGGCCGGACAGCATGCGCTGCCACACGCGGGGCGTGACGCGCGCCTCGGCAGCTTTCGGCAGGGCCGGGCGACGGCTCATGCCGCGTCGCCGGCCTTGTCGGCATCGCCGCCGCCGTCCTGCGGGATGCCCGCCTCGGGGATGACGTAGCCGGCAAAAGCGGGGATCGACAGCGCCACGGGCACGCCCTCGACGGTGAGGGCCGCATCGCGGGCCGCGGCACTCGCGAGCCGGTCGATCCGCACCATCGCCAATCCTTGCTCATCCGCAACGGACAGGATCTCGCCGACGACCTTCTCCCCCGCCCTGATCTCGCTGTTGGCGATCAGCGGCGTTGCGGCCGTCACCAGCATCAGCCGGCGCCGGGCGGTGCCGCGGTGCTGCATGCGCGAGACCACCTCCTGGCCGACGAAGCAGCCCTTCTTGAAGGAGACCCCGCCATTGAAATCCATCAGCACGTCATGCGGAAAGACGTCGGACGGGGGATAGTCGGCGCCGAGTTCGGCAACGCCGGACGCGATGCGAAGGGCGCGGAATTCTTGCTGCTCGGCCTCGGCGACACCTGAGGGTGCCTCGCCATAGGCGCGAAAGACGTCCGCGTCCGGGAATCGGCGGTCGACGAGGCCCCTGGCCTGCGCATCCTCGCCCCAGACGGCGAAGACCGCCGCGTCGCTTTCGGCGATCTCGACCTTGCGCCTGAGCCGATACAGCGTCAGACGCTTCTTGAGGTGCGCCCGCATCTCGGCCGGAACGTCGAGCCGCAAGCCGCCGTCGAGGCGGCTGACCAGGAACTCGAACATCACCTTGCCCTGCGGGGTGAGCAGCGCTGCCGGGCTCACCGCCTCGCTGGTCACTGCGCCGACGTCGGCGGTGACGAGCCCTTGCAGGAAATCTTCCGTCTCGGGGCCTGTGAGGGTCAGGACGGCGCGGTCGGGGAGGGGCGTGAAGGGCATGTCGTCCAGCTCGTCTTGATGTTCGATGGGCGGGGGCTGGTCCGTGGGCCGAGCGTCGTTAGGTTGCCCAATAGGTAAACCCCGGCCGGTCGCCCGACAAGGCGACCATCGCCGAATCGCCGCGGCGCCCGCCGTCGCCGCCGTACCGAAGGATCCACCGATGGAGTATTCGCATGAATGATCTGACCCCCGACGAATACGCCGCCTTCCAGGACCTGGCGACCCGCGTGTTCCATGCGGCGCGGGGTGGCGACGTCGAGGCGCTTGGGGCGTTTCTCGATGCGGGGATGCCGGTGAATCTCACCAACGAGAAGGGCGACAGCCTGTTGATGCTGGCGAGCTATCACGGGCACCTCGAGGCGACGCGGCTGCTTCTGGAGCGCGGCGCCGATCCCGAGCGGCGCAACGATCGCGGCCAGGCGCCGCTCGCCGGGGCCGCGTTCAAGGGCGAGATGGAGATCGCCCGGCTGCTGCTCGATCACGGGGCGGCCGTCGACGGGGCCGGCGAGGACGGACGGACGGCGCTGATGATTGCGGCGATGTTCGACCGGGTCGAGATGATCGACCTTCTCGTCGCGCGTGGCGCGAACCTTCAGGCCAGCGCCGCCGACGGTGTCACGCCGTTGGGAGCCGCCGAGACGATGGGCGCAAAGAAGGCCGCCGAGCGGCTGGCGGGCCTTTCGGCCTGAGCCGGACCTTGCGTCAGTCGCCGCCCCCGCCGCCATCACCGCAGCTACCGCCGTCGCTGGCCGAGCCCGCGACGCACGAATCCGAGGAACCGCCGAACCAGCCACCGGACGACCCGGCGTCGCCGGCATAGCCGCCGTCATTGGTGACGCGGCGTGGGCGTCGCCTGCCGAAATTGGCGAAACTCGCCGTCACGGCCAGGACGAGGAAGACGGCGAGCGTGAGCCAGAGAACGAGCTGCGTGGTCGTCATGACGCGGAACTGTCCCCGTTTGCGCCTCCGGCTTTCCTATCAGAGATGCGGATCGTGGCAAAACGTCACGATTGCGAGACGGTCTCTCCAGGCGCCGGCACCAGCGCATCGAGATCCGGGCGCAGCACCACGCTTTCCTGTTCGTTCGGATCGGTGCGGGCGATGACGGCGACGCAGGGCTCCGTGCCGGAATTGTAGGGCAGGTGCGGCACGCCGGCTGGAATATAGAAGAGATCGCCCGCCGCGACCGTGACGTGGTGTTCGAGCTTTTCGCCGTACCATGTGCCGGAAACGCCGCTGATGACGTAGATCGCCGTCTCGTGGCTTTCGTGCAGATGCGCCTTCGCCCGGCCGCCCGGCGGGATCGTCAGAAGGTGCATGCAGATGCCGGTCGAGCCGACGGTCTCCTTGGCGATGCCGGCGACATAGGTCAGACCCTGCTTGCCGTCATAGGTCGAAGCAGGCCTTATGACCCGGCATTCAACGTCGGAAGGAATCGAGGATGCATCCATCGGAAGGTCTCCCATCGTCTCCCGGGAAGGGTTCGCCCTCCCGGACGGGGAAAGATAGCGCGAAACCGGCCGCGAGAGGAGGGGCGCCGGTGATCGCGGCACGGGGCCTCGACCTCGTCTTTGCCACGGCGGATGCGCCGGTCCATGCGCTGAAGGACATCGATCTCGACATCTTCCGCGGCGAATTCGTCTCGCTGATCGGCCCGTCCGGCTGCGGCAAGACGACGTTGCTGCGCGTCGTCGCCGATCTGGAGCGCCCGACCGGAGGCGCCATCACCGTCAACGGCATGAGCCCCGACGAGGCGCGGCGCCAGCGCGCATACGGATACGTCTTCCAGGCGGCGGCGCTCTATCCCTGGCGGACGATCGAAAAGAACGTCGCGCTTCCCCTCGAAATCATGGGGATCGACCGGGCCGAGCAGCGGCGGCGGATCGATCAGGGGCTCGACCTCGTCGGGCTGACCGGCTTCGGCAGGAAGTTCCCCTGGCAGCTCTCCGGCGGCATGCAGCAGCGCGCCTCGATCGCGAGGGCGTTGTCCTTCGATCCGGATCTCCTGTTGATGGACGAGCCCTTCGGCGCGCTCGACGAGATCGTCCGCGACCACCTGAACGAGGAGCTCCTGAAGCTCTGGGCGAAGACGAACAAGACCATCGTCTTCGTCACTCACTCGATCCCCGAGGCGGTGTTCCTGTCGACCCGCATCGTGGTGATGAGCCCGCGGCCGGGGAAAATTCACGAGATCATCGACTGCGACCTCGGATCGGAGCGGCCGCTGGATATCAGGGATACGCCGGAGTTTCTGGCGATCGCGCACCGTGTGCGGGAGGGGCTGCGGGCGGGGCACGGGTATGATTGAGGGGGTGGTAATGGCCGCCCATTGCGGTCGGGGCAGGGGCGTCTGACGTCGTCATCATCGAGCGAATTCATGCGGCCGAACCCCATACGCGGCGTCATCCTCGGGCTTGTTCCGACAAGATTCACACATCTCAGAGGGGCTTCATTGGCAAGCGGGTGCCAGGCGATGCCACCGTTGAAGGGGGTGGCGAAACTTCGCAGCTTCGTCATTCTCGGGCCCGGTCCCGAGAATCCAGGGGCAGCCGCCGCAACATCGTCCGCTTCCGCCTTCTGCAACTGAAGCCGCCTTCTGCAGCTGAAGCCAATCGCGCGCGACGATCTCTGGATTCTCGGGACGGGGCCCGAGAATGACGACGCGTTGGGGCTGGCGGCTTCCTTTTCGCCGCCCCCGACATCTCCAATCTCAATCGTAAGACGCTGATTTAGTACAGCTTTTCGAGATGTGTGAATGTTGTAGGGCTTGTCCCGAGGATCTACCGCCAGCTCAACGACAAAATCCTCGCGGAATGGCCCTCGACTGCGAGGCGCCCAACTATCAACCCGCAGTAGATCCTCGGGACAGGCCCGAGGATGACGCCGTGGAGGGCAATTCCCAACCGAAACTGGCCCCTCAAGAGCCCGAGCGTCGGGGGCGCCCCCCTCGGCGCCCCCCGACCCAGTTACAGAATGAACCGCGACAGGTCGACGTTCCCCGCGATCCCGTCGAGCGCCTTGTGAACATAGGCGGCGTCGACCGTGTAGTGCTCGCCGGTCTTGTCCGGCGCCTCGAAGGAGATGTCGTCGAGGACGCGCTCCATCACTGTCTGCAGGCGCCGGGCGCCGATGTTCTCCACCGAGCCGTTGAGCGAGACCGCCAGATCGGCGATGGCGTCGATGGCATCGTCGGTGATTTCCAGATCGACGTTCTCGGTCTTCATCAAGGCGACGTACTGCTTGATCAGCGAGGCCTCGGTCTCCGTCAGGATGCGGCGGAAATCCTCCTTGGTCAGGGCCCGGAGTTCGACGCGGATCGGCAGGCGGCCCTGCAGTTCCGGCAGGAGGTCGGAGGGCTTGGAGACGTGGAAGGCGCCCGACGCGATGAACAGGATGTGATCGGTCTTCACCGGCCCGTGCTTGGTGGCGACGGTCGTGCCCTCGACCAGCGGCAGGAGATCGCGCTGGACGCCCTCCCGCGAGACGCCGGCGCCGCCGCCGCCCTGGCTGTGATTGTTGGCAACCTTGTCGATCTCGTCGAGAAAGACGATGCCGTTGTTTTCCACCGAGGCGATCGCCTCGCGAACCAGCTGTTCCTGATCGAGCAACTTGTCGGATTCTTCGCCGATCAGAAGGTCGTAGCTATCGCGCACGCTGGTGCGTCGTTGTTTGGTGCGGCCGCCGCCCATCTTGCCGAGCATGTCGGAGAGGTTGAGGACGCCGATATTGGCGCCCGGCATGCCGGGGATCTCCATGCCGCCAAGCGGATTGGCGGTGTCGGCGACTTCGACGTCGATTTCCTTGTCGTCGAGTTCGCCGGAGCGCAGCCGCTTGCGAAAGGTCTCGCGTGTGGCCGGCGATGCGGTCTTGCCGACGAGCGCGTCGAGCACCCGGTCCTCGGCGCCCTGATGGGCCTTCGCCTTGACCTCCTCGCGCTTCTTCTCCCGCACCAGGCCGATGCCGATCTCGACGAGGTCGCGGATGATCTGCTCGACGTCGCGGCCGACATAGCCGACCTCGGTGAATTTCGTCGCCTCGACCTTGATGAAGGGGGCACCGGCGAGCCTGGCGAGGCGGCGCGAGATCTCCGTCTTGCCGACGCCGGTCGGCCCGATCATCAGGATGTTCTTCGGCATCACCTCCTCGCGCAGGGAGCCTTCCAGCTGCTGTCGGCGCCAGCGGTTGCGCAGCGCCACGGCGACGGCGCGCTTGGCGTCGTTCTGGCCGATGATGTGCCGGTCGAGCTCGGAGACGATTTCGCGGGGCGAGAAGTCGGTCATTGAAGGTCACTTTTTTCTGCGGGGTCGAAGCCGGCCCAAGGTTCCAATCCCCTTGCCGCCCGAACGGTCGCCGATGCGCCGTTCGCGTTGCGACCGGAGGGGAGCGTCAGTCTGTCACACCAGGCTCTGAAATCGTGCCGACCGACCGGCTCCTCACCCGCGTCCGGCCTGTTCGTGAGGTGTCTACGCGTCTCCGCCGCGTTCCCATCGCGCCGCGGTTTTTCGCACAGGCAGGGTCATGGCGATCCCTTCCTTGGTGTACGCCCGTCTAGATGGGATCGAAGATCGCGCTGTGCCAGCCTCGGCACTCGCGAGATGGCGAGGATGGCCTTGCGGGCCTTCAAATCCCGGCGGAAATGCAGTCAAACTGAGGCGGTGATTCGTCGGATTTCTGGTAAGTCTCCGGCAGTCGGCGACATTCGATGAAGGGGGCGAGTCGGCATCGTCCCCGCCAGCACGTCGATCGAGGGATGGCCAGGGCCGATCCCGAAGATCGGCGGGCCGGCCGCGACGGGTATGATCGACGATGACGTTCTCCGACCGGTTTTCGAATGACCTTTTGCACGACGTGGGCGAGGGGGAGGCTTGACCGTGGCCGGAGCCGAGGACGTGATCGCAGGGATCGAGGAACCGTGGCAGGAAGAGCAGTTGGCGCAGGCCCTGGAGGAGGTGGCGCTCCGGCACGGCTTCACCCATGCCGCCTCGTTCTCCCTGCCTTCGACCGATGACGAGGGGCTGGTCACCCGGGTCATCCACGCCAACTGGTCGCCGGCCTTCGCCAAGGGCTACGAGGCGAACGGACTCAACAGGTTCAAGATCGTCCTCGGCACCTTGCGCACCGACCCGATGCCCTTCGTCTGGGACATCGAGACACTCTATGGCGCCGACGAGCCGGATCCGAGCCCTGCCGCGCGTTTCCTGCTCGGCGAAGGCTACCTGGCCGGCGTCCTCCTGCCGGTCCATGCCATGACCTCCTTCAGCGGAGCGCTGTCGCTTGCCGGCCGGGACCCCGACCTGTCGGCGGCAAGCGTCCGCGAACTGCACCGTTTCGCCTTCGTCTATTTCTCGATGCTGGCGGCGGTGCGCTTCGAGGAGAACCAGCGGAACAATCCGCTGTCGGTGCGCGAGCGCGACTGCCTGAAGCTCGCCATGCTCGGCAAGACTTCGAGCGAGATCGGCATCATCCTGTCCCTGTCGGAATACACCGTCTCGCAATATCTGACCGCCGCCCAGCGCAAGATGAACGCCGCCAACCGCACCCACGCCGTCGCCATGGCCGCCCAGCTCGGCTATCTGTCGTGAACGCATTGCCTGAGGGGGCGCGGCATCTGCCGGGCCATTTCGACCGGGCGGCCCAGGAGGCGCTCGTCGAAGCCGTGCGCGCCGTCGTTGCGGCCGCGCCGCTCTATACGCCGGTCATGCCCCGCTGGGGCCGGCCGTTTTCGGTGCGGATGACCAATTGCGGGAGGCTCGGCTGGGTCTCCGACAAGTCCGGCTATCGCTACCAGCCGCAGCACCCGGTCACCGGCGAGCCATGGCCGGCGATCCCCAAGGCGTTGCTCGCCTTGTGGGAGGAGGTCGCCGACTATCCTCATCCGCCGGAAGCCTGCCTGGTCAACTTCTACGACGATGCCGCGAAGATGGGCCTGCATCAGGACAAGGACGAAGCCGATCTTAGCGCGCCCGTCGTCTCGGTGTCGCTCGGCGACGATTGCCGGTTTCGCGTCGGTGGGACGGAGCGGGGCGGGCCGACCGCCTCGATCCGTCTCGCCTCGGGCGACGTCTTCGTTCTCGGCGGCGCGGCCCGGCTCTGCCATCACGGCGTCGACCGGATCTATCCGCGGAGCTCGGCGCTCCTGAAGAACGGCGGCCGGATCAATCTGACCTTGCGGCGGGTGACGAAGCCGGCGTGATCCTTCGATCGGAGGGCTGGAGATGACCTCCGCCGGCTATTCGTGCAGGGTGTAGCTGCCGAGTTCACACAGATTGATGTTCTTTTCCTCGACCGTGTCACCGTCTTCGAACACCGCCCGGACGTCGTATTCGCAGACGCTCCGGCCGTCGGCGATGTTGGCGGTCGCCTGCTCGCCCGGGGCGATCGCCTCGCTGACCATGTTCTCTTCCCAGTCGTCGGTCTCGACCGGCGAGGTGTAGAACTCGGTGACCGCCGAAGAGGTCTTGTTGATCAGGGAGAAGGAGAGGTCTTCCGCCGACGCCGGCAAGGCGGCGAGGGCGAGCGGGACGGCGACGACGATGTGCCGAAGCATGGGAGTGGGTTCCTTGTTCGAGAGAGCCGACCTCGTAGCGTTAAGGCGTTCATTCCGCAAGGGAAACGGAAGCGGAACGGCGACGGATCGTCTTCTGGGCGGCTGGATCCGCCGGCCGCGGGTTGAACGCGCCGCCGGAGTCTCCTGGCCGGAAAGCCAGCGCTCGCCGATCTCCGGCAAGGGGCGTCGTGGATCTGCGCCTCGAAGGCCCTGAGGTGCTGGTAGATCGACATCAGCTCGACCACCGTCCCCGGGGTGCGGATCACCGCAGCCTCGGTGAGCCGCGCCTCACAGTTTCCTCAGCGCCACCTGCTCGATCAGGTGATCCTTGCCCTTCCTGAGGATCAGGTCGGCGCGGGGCCGGGTCGGCAGGATGTTCTCGTGGAGGTTCTTGGCGTTGATCTCGACCCACAGGTCCTCGGCAATCCGCAGCGCCTCTTCGTCGGAGACCTGCGAATAGCGATGGAAGAACGAGCCTTCCTGCCGGAACGCCGTCTCGCGCAGGCTCATGAACCGGTCGATGTACCAGCGGTGGATGTCGGTCTCGTCGGCGTCGATGTAAATCGAGATGTCGAAGAAGTCGGAGACGAAGGGGATCGCCTTGCCGTCCTTCGGCATCTCGCGCACCTGCAGGACGTTGAGGCCCTCGAAGATCAGGATGTCCGGACGGTCGACGACGACCTTCTTGCCCGGCATCACGTCGTAGACGAAATGGGAATAGACCGGCGCCTCGACCTTCGGCCGGCCGGCCTTGATGTCGGACAAAAAGCGCAGGATCTTGCCGACGTCGTAGCTTTCGGGAAAACCCTTGCGGCGCATCAGCCCGCCGGCCTCGAGCACGGCGTTCGGATAGAGAAAGCCGTCGGTGGTGACGAGATCGACCTTCGGCGAGGACGTCCAGCGGGCGAGAAGCTCCTTCAGGATCCGGGCCGTCGTCGACTTGCCGACGGCGACCGAGCCGGCGATGCCGATGATGAAGGGCGTCTTGCGGCCCGGCTTTTCGCCGAACAGGAAGCGCTGGCGCTGGCTGAACAAAAGCTGCATCGCCTCGGCATGGGCATAGATCAGCCGCGAGACCGCGAGATAGATCCGCGCCACCTCGTCGAGATCGATCGGATCGCCGAGCGAGCGCAGCCGCGTGACCTCGTCCTCGGTCAGCGTCAGCGGCGCATCGGCGCGAAATCGCGCCCACTCGGCGGCGGTGAAGGAACGGTAGGGCGAGTATTTCGCCGGGGCGAGTTGGTCCATCTCAGTGGCCCGGAGCGTCCGGACGGTTCGCCTTTTCCTCCAGCCCGGTCTGGGCGGTGCGGCGCGCGAGCTCGGCCATCACCGCCGAGAGCGGCACGTGCTTGAGGTGGAGAAGCACCAGGAGATGATAGAGGAGGTCGGCAGCTTCCGACGTCAGCCGGCCATCGTCCTCGGCGACGGCGGCGATGATCGTCTCGACCGCCTCCTCGCCGAGTTTCTTGGCCGTGTGCGAGGCGCCCTTCCGCGCCAAGGTCGCGGTGTAGGAGGACACATCCTCCGACGTCGCGCGCGCTGCGACGATCGTTTCGAGGTCCTTCAGGGTGAACTCGCTCATGCTTGCCCTTTCCTCACATCCATGCGCGCATGCCAGCTTCAGCCGGCCTTGTCGAGGCGCATCGGGATCCCGGCTGCGGCCATGTGGGCCTTGGCCTCGGCAATCGTGTGGGTCCCGAAATGGAAGATCGAGGCCGCAAGCACCGCCCCCGCATGGCCGTCGCGCACCCCGGCGACCAGATGATCGAGCGTGCCGACGCCCCCCGACGCGATGACCGGCACATGGACGGCATCGGCGACGGCGCGGGTCAGATCGACGTCGAAGCCGGCCTTGGTGCCGTCCCGGTCCATCGAGGTGAGGAGGATCTCGCCGGCGCCGTTCTCGACGACGAGCCGGGCGAAGTCCACGGCATCGATGCCGGTCGCCTGGCGCCCGCCATGGGTGAAGATCTCCCAGCGGGGCGCCCCGCCGTCATTGTTGACGCGGCGGGCGTCGATAGCGACGACGATGCACTGGTCTCCGAACTTGTCGGCGGCTTCCTTGACGAAGTCCGGGTCCTTCACCGCGGCGGTGTTGATCGAGACCTTGTCGGCGCCGGCAAGCAGCAGCTTGCGCACGTCGGCGACCGTGCGCACGCCGCCGCCGACCGTCACCGGCATGAAGCACTCTTCGGCGGTCTTGGCGACGACGTCGAAGATCGTGTCGCGGTCGTCGGAGGAGGCGGTGATGTCCAGGAAGCAGAGCTCGTCTGCCCCCGCCGCGTCGTAGGCCCTCGCGGCCTCGACGGGATCGCCGGCATCGACGAGCCCCTCGAAATTGACGCCCTTGACGACGCGGCCGTCCTTCACGTCGAGGCAGGGAATGATGCGGGCTTTGAGGGTCATGGATCCGGCATTCGATGATCGCGGCCCAATCGACGAGAAAAGTCGGCCGCTTGCTCTGGTTCAGCCTTATGCGATGCCGCGATAGATTTCGGCAAGGGCAAGGGTGACGCCGAGGCCTTTCAGATCGACGCTCTCTTCGCGCCCGACGGTCATCTCTGGCTTCATGAAGGCGCCGTCCTCGCCGCGCGACCAGAGCCAGACTCGCGGCTCGTCCTGGGCGAGGACGAGATAGTGCTGGAGGCTGTCGAGGGCGGTGTATTCCGCGGCCTTTTCGCCGAAATCGGTGGCGAGGGAGGAGGGCGAGAGGATCTCGGCAACGAGGATGGATCGGTCCGTCGCGAGGCTCTCGCCGTCCCCGGCGACACGCGGCTTGACGAGGACGTCGGGGTAGCGAACGCCGAGTGGCGTTCTCACTGCATAATCCGAGCCGGTTACGACATACTCGGAGGGTGCCAGGACGGATTTCAGGAGAGATCCGAGCTGCATCATGAGTTCCGCGTGGCGCTCGGTCCCACCCGTCATCATCTCGACGATCCTCCCGTTCACGAACTCGCGCTTGCCCTCGCGCCCCTCGTTCCAGCGCAGGAAGTCGTCGACGGTGCGGATGGCAGGTGCCTGGATGTTCATGTGGTCCATCCTTTCTGATCCGGCGCGGGGCCGCGCAGTGATCATTCGCCTGTCAGGCAATGTCCCGGTAGAGTTCGGCAAGCGCGAGGGTGATGCCGAGGCCTTTCATCTCGACCGTCTCTTCGCGTCCGGCGGTCATTTCCGGCTTGCCGAAGACCCCGTCCTCGCCGCGCGACCAGAGCCAGACCCGCGGCTCGTCCTGGGCGAGGACGAGATAGTGCTGGAGGCTGTCGAGAGCGGTGTATTCTTCGGCCTTTTCACCGAAGTCCGTGGCGAGCGAGGAGGGCGAGAGGATCTCGGCGACGAGGATGGCCCGGTCGCTCGCCAGGCTGTTTCCGGAGCTCGATCCGGAGGGCTCGACCAGCACGTCGGGGTAGCGCACCCCGAGGGGCGTCCTGATCGCGTAGTCGGCCGCGGTGACGACGAACTCGCCGGGCAGGGCAGATTTCAGGAGCAGAGCCAGCTGCAACATCAGTTGGGCATGTTGCCGTGTGCCGCCCGTCATCATGCCGGTGATCCTCCCGCGAATAAATTCGTACCGACCTTCGCGTCCTTCGTTCCAGCGCAGGAACTCCTCGACGGTGCGGATGGCGGGTGCCTGGATGTTCATCGGCGCCTCCGTTGTGCTCGGCAGACCCACGCTTGGAGCTGGCGCGCCGGCGCGGCCTTGCTAACCCCGCGCCAAGCCTCGTCACTCGCGCAGCGTTTACCTTCGCATGGTAACCGAATTCGATCCCCTGTGGAATTGAAGGGCAACTCCGAAAGGACCATTGCCCCTCTCACGGGTATTTGCGACGGAAGGGCGAGCGGGGAGCCAGCACCATGCGCGAGATCGTCTTCGACACGGAAACCACCGGCCTCGATCCGGCCGTCGAACGGGTGATCGAGATCGGCGGCGTCGAACTCTGGAACCACATTCCGACGGGCCGGGAGTTTCACGTCTTCATCCGGCCGGAAGGCCGCAAGGTCGATCCGGCCGCCTTCGACGTCCATGGCATCTCCGACGAGTTCCTTCTCGACAAGCCGTTGTTTTCCGAGGTTCTGGAGGAGTTTCTCGACTTCTTCGCGGAAGGCCGGCTGATCGCCCACAACGCCACCTTCGACATTCGCTTCCTCAACGCCGAGCTCGGCCGGCTCGGCCAGCCGCCGATCGGGCCGGAGCGCGTCCTCGACACCCTGCCGATGGCGCGGCGCAAGTTTCCGATGGCGCCGGCGACGCTCGATGCGCTCTGTTCGCGATTTTCGATCGATACCTCGCGGCGCGACAAGCACGGGGCGCTGCTCGACTCCCAGCTCCTCGCCGACGTCTATATCGAACTCATCGGCGGCCGGCAGGCAGCGCTCGGCCTCACCTTCGGGGCCGACCAGGACGCAGGGGCGGAAAGTGGCGGCGCGGCGGCCCATCAGGTGGCGCAGCGGCCGGCACCGCTGACGCCCCGGCTCAGCGAGGCCGAGGCGGCGCGCCATCTCGCCTTCGTCGAAAGCCTCGGCGCGGAGGCGCTCTGGTGGCGCTATCTCGAACGGCCGGAAAAGGCGGAGCTGGAGGCGGGCTGAGCCCGCGCGGCGCCAGGCCTCGGCGGAGGCCGGAACGCAAAGCGCCGGCGCGATCACCCGCACCGGCGCTGCAACTCACATCATTCGGATGGGTCGAACGGCCTCTGCGTCCGTGTCCGCGCCCGTGGGCGTCAGACGGTCTGCACCTGCTGGCGGGCGCGCTCTTCGGCCATGCGCTGCTGGAACAGCTTGGCGAAGTCGATCGGATCGATCATCAGCGGCGGGAAGCCGCCATTGCGGGTGACGTCGGCGACGACCTGCCGGGCGAAGGGAAAGAGCAGCCGCGGGCACTCGATGAAGAGCAGCGGCAGGAGATGCTCCTGCGGGAAGTTCGCGAGGCGGAACACGCCGCCATATTCCAGCTCGACGGCAAACAGCATTTCGGCGCCTTCGCCGGCCTTGGCATTCAGCGTCAGCCGCACGTCGAATTCGTTCTGCGTGCCCTCGATCTGGTTGGCACCGACATTGACGCCGATGTTGATCGCCGGCCCGCGCGCCTGGCTGCGCAAGATCGCCGGCGCGTTGGGGCTCTCGAAGGAGAGGTCCTTGATGTACTGGGTGAGGATGTTGAGGGCCGGCGGGGTGGCGTCCTGGCCCGAGGCCGCGCCTTGGGTGCCGTTGGCGTCGCTCGTCTGAGACATGTCTGACCTTTCTTTCTCGGTTCCTCTCGGCGCGCGGCCAAGTCGCGACGCCGGACATAGCCGGGCGACTTCGACGGAGACGACCGGCCGGAAATTCGTTCGCGCCGAGCGCTATCACGCAGAGTTGGTGATCTCAAGCAGCGGGCGCGGGGCAATCGTGGTGCGTCAGGGGATGCGCAAGCTCTCGCAGAGCCGCCGCCCCCGGGCGATGGCAGGACCTGGGGAGAGCCGCCGGTCAGGCCGCCTCGTGGGCGGACGCAGATGCGCTGGATCCGTGGATGTCCCGGCCCCGGGCTCGATGAAGCGCGGTCAATGGATCGTGCGATTGGACGGTCCGCCGTCCTTTTCTTCGCCGCGCCAAGGCGAACCGGGATCGGGCCGGCGGTGATAATCGTCGCCGGACAGGTCGACCACGTCCGGCGCGCGGCGGCGCGGCCATTCCTGCCCGCCGCCGCCCCGACCGAAGCCGGTGGTGCCGCCGCCCTGCGCCATGACGACGACCCGCTTGCTGATGAAGCTGCGGATGCTGCTGCGGATGCCCGGCACGAAGAGGAGGAAGCCGATCGTGTCGGTGACGAGACCCGGCGTGAGGAGGAGAATGCCCGCCGCCATGATCATCACGCCGTCGACGAGCTCGCGCGCGGGCACGCGGCCGGCATTGGTCTCCGCCTGGATGCGCCGCAGCGTGCCGAGACCCTGGCGCTTCAACAGGAACGAGCCGACGATCGCCGTCAGGACGACCAGCGCGAGGGTGGGCCACAGGCCAATGAGATTGCCGACCAGGATGAAGACGGCGATCTCCAGCACCGGGATGATCAGCAGAAGAAACGGAATGATCGCGAAAGGCATGGGCCTGGTTCCTTGCAGCCCAGGGCCGATATGTCGGGGCCGGGCCGGGGGTCGGATGAAGCCAGCGTTGTCCGCCGGCGTTTCAGACCTGAAGATAGGAAAGCTGGAAGACGATTTGAATGCGTGGCCCGTCGTCTCTATATGAGGCGAGTTCTGACAGGCGGAAACGAGGTGACGGCGCGCAATGAGCTTTGGGACGATTTTTTTCATAGTGCTTGCGGCGATCGTCCTGTTTCAGCTGCGCAATGTGCTCGGCCGCAGGACGGGAAGCGAGAGACCGCCGTTCGATCCCTACACGCGAACCGAGGCGCGGCGCGAGGAAACCGCCTCCAACGGCAACGTCGTGACGCTGCCGAATCGCAGGTCCGAGGAAGGCGAGGGGGTGCCGACCCGCATCCTCTACGAAAAGATCGACAAGGTTGCGACGCCCGGCTCTCCCTTGAACGCCGAGTTGCGCAAGATGCGGGACGTCGATCCGGAATTCGACCCCGTCGAGTTCCTCGAAGGCGCGAAGATCGCCTATGAAATGATCGTCAACGGCTTTGCCGACGGTGACCGCCGAGTGCTCAAGGGGCTGTTGTCGGCGGATGTCTATGCCGATTTCGAAAAGGCGATCACCGAGCGCGAGACCGCCGGGCACAAGATGAACTCCTCCTTCGTCGGCATCGGCGACGCCAAGATCGTCGCCGCCGAGATGAAGGAGCGGGACGCGCACATCACCGTGCGGTTCGTCTCGCAGCTGATCAGCGCCACCGTCGGCGCGAACGGCGAGGTCATCGACGGCGATCCGGAATCGGTTGTGGAAGTCCGCGACGTCTGGACCTTCGCTCGCGACATCCGGTCGCGCGACCCCAACTGGAAGCTCGTCGGCACCGAATCCGACGAAGTCTGACGTCTTGGGCGCAGGCGGTGACCACCTTCCTTCGTCGCAGCTTCGCTGATCTGAACGGCTTCGACGGCGGCGATCATCGCGCCGCCTTCGGCGCGTTTCGGGCCAGCGCCGGCCGGCTCCTCGCCGGGGTTTTCCCGACCGGCTCGCTCGGGTTTCGGTCCGAGACCTTTCATGCCGCGGCCCAGGCGGCGCTGGATGTCGGCGAGCTCAACGACGTCGACGTCGTGGCGGCAAGACGCTTCTTCGAGACCCATTTCGTGCCGCTCGCCATCGTTCCGGAGACGGGGACGGGGTTCCTCACCGGCTATTACGAGCCGGTGGTCGAAGCTTCCGATACGCCGGACGATCGTTTCCGCTTTCCGCTCTATGGCCGGCCGGAGGATCTCGTCGCCATCGACGAGGTCAATCGGCCGCCGGGCTTCGATCCGGAGTTCCGCTTCGGCCGGCGGCTCGGCTGCGGCATGATCGGCGAGTATTTCGACCGCGCGGCGATCGAGGCCGGTGCGCTGAAGGGCAGGGGCCTCGAAATCGCCTGGCTGGAGGCGAAGGTCGAGGCCTTCTTCATCCATGTGCAGGGATCGGCGCGGCTCGTCATGCGGGACGGGCGGCAAGTCCGTGTCGGCTATGCCGGAAAGACCGGCCACCCCTTCACCGCGGTCGGCCGGAGCCTCGTGCAGGATGGCGAGCTGACGCTTGCCGAGGCCGACATGGCCGGGATCAAGGCGTGGTTCGCCGCGCATCCGCAACGGGTCGACGGGGTGCTCAACCGCAACCGTTCCTTCATCTTCTTTGCCGAAATCCCGGTCGAGGATCCGGGGCTCGGGCCGGTCGGCGCCGCCAAGGTGCCGCTGACGCCGCTCGCCTCGATCGCCGTCGACCGGCAGCTTTCGACCTATGGCATTCCCTATTTCATCGCCTCCGACGGCCTGTCGATCGGCGGCAAGCCATTCCGAAGGACGAT
This sequence comes from Jiella pacifica, assembly GCF_010500815.1. Taxonomy (GTDB): domain Bacteria; phylum Pseudomonadota; class Alphaproteobacteria; order Rhizobiales; family Rhizobiaceae; genus Jiella; species Jiella pacifica. Next base: position 168,174 of record NZ_JAAAMG010000006.1, on the reverse strand, counting down.
GATCGCCCAGGACACGGGCTCGGCGATCCTCGGGCCGGCGCGGGCCGACATCTTCGTCGGTACCGGCGATGACGCCGGCGCCGTCGCCGGGGCGATCCGGCACCAGGCGGAGTTCTTCGTTCTCGTCCCTCATGATCTGGCAGACGAGCTGACCCGATGAAGCGTCGGCGCATCCTGAGCGAGGAAGACAGGCGGCTGTGGGCGACTGTCGCGCGCCAGGCAGTGCCGCTGAAGGGGCGCGCTGGCCCGAATGTGGACGAACCGGTCGTCACGTCGAAGGCGAAGACCCTCTCCTCGCCGACCGCACCGGCAGATGCGGCGGCAAAGCCCGCTGTCTTGCCGCAACCTTCGAAGGAACCGAGAAAGACTGCGGCACCGCCGCCCCCGCAGCATCCGATCGAGCGGCCGACCCGGCGCAAGCTCGCCAAGGGGCGGCTTCCCATCGAAGCGCGGCTCGACCTCCATGAAATGACCCAGCTTGCCGCCCATGCGGCGCTCGCCCGCTTTCTCGCCCAGGCGCAGGCGATGGGCCTGCGCCATGTCCTGGTCATCACCGGCCGCGGCATGCCCGGCGGGTCGCGCGGCATTCTGCGGCGGGTCGTGCCGCAATGGTTCGCCAGCCCGCAGTTCCGCGGCCTCGTCTCCGGCTTCGAGAGCGCCGAGCGCCACCACGGCGGCGATGGGGCGCTCTATGTCCGGGTGAGACGGGTCCGATGACCCCGTTCGGCGAGAAGGTTCGGCAGCTGCGGCGCGAGCGCGGGGTCACCCAGCAGGACATGGCGCGGGCCCTCGGCGTCTCCTCGGCCTATCTCTCGGCGTTGGAGCACGGCCGGCGCGGCCGCCCGACCTGGGCGATGCTGCAGCGGATCATCGGCTATCTCGGGGTGATCTGGGACGATGCGGAGGCGCTCGAGCGGCTCGCCGAACTTTCCCATCCGAAGATCGTCGTCGAGACCGCTGGGCTTTCGCCCGAGGCGACGCGGCTCGCCAATCGCTTGGCGGAAATGATTGCCTCGCTAGATGCTGGCGAAGTGGCGCGCGTTCTCGCCGAGTTGGAACGCGTCGCCGAAGACGCCGAGGCGCGTCGGAAGGCGAAGCGTGACGCACGGCGCGGCCGCTGAGCCGGCGGAATGGCCACCGCTGCGTCGGCCAAGTTCGGCATTCCTCGCTGGTCGCGCGCCGGCGGAAGATTCATGTTGGATCACGCCGCTTCTTACTTTTACGTAAGCCGCAAATAATCTAACCGATTGTATTTGCTGTAAGCGGATTTTGCGTGTTGCAACCGGCCGCCGAGACGGCTAAGCGTGCCCTCCAACGGGGGCACCGTTGCATTGCAGCATCAAGGTTCGGCCGTCGGCCGGCCCGCAGGCTGGGTCTCGATGCCCGATGCGTGGGTGGATCAGTTGGCCGTTCCGGCCATCTTCCCGCGTGAGGCTCCAGGCGGCGAACCGGTCGGGAGGATCGGCCGCTGCGACAAGGAAGGGATTTCGGACTTGGCTCGCAACAAGATCGCACTCATCGGTTCCGGCATGATCGGCGGCACGCTCGCCCATCTGGCGAGCCTCAAGGAACTCGGCGATATCGTCCTGTTCGATATTTCCGAAGGCACGCCCCAGGGCAAGGCGCTCGACATCGCCGAGTCAGCTCCGGTCGAGGGCTTCGACGCCAAGCTTTCCGGCGCCAACGACTATGCCGCGATCGAGGGCGCGGATGTCTGCATCGTCACCGCCGGCGTGCCCCGCAAGCCCGGCATGAGCCGCGACGATCTCCTCGGCACCAATCTGAAGGTCATGGAACAGGTCGGCGCGGGCATCGCGAAATACGCGCCGAATGCCTTCGTCATCTGCATCACCAACCCGCTCGACGCGATGGTCTGGGCGCTGCAGAAGTTCTCGGGCCTTCCCAAGGAGAAGGTCGTCGGCATGGCCGGCGTGCTCGACTCCTCCCGCTTCCGCACCTTCCTCGCCGAGGAGTTCAAGGTCTCCGTCGAGGACGTGACGGCCTTCGTGCTCGGCGGCCACGGCGACACCATGGTGCCGCTGCCGCGTTATTCCACCGTCGCCGGCATTCCCCTGACCGACCTCGTCAAGATGGGCTGGTGCTCGAACGAGCGGCTGGAAGAGATCATCCAGCGCACCCGTGACGGCGGCGCCGAGATCGTCGGCCTCTTGAAGACCGGCTCGGCCTATTACGCCCCGGCCGCCTCGGCGATCGAGATGGCCGAATCCTATCTCAAGGACAAGAAGCGCGTGCTGCCCTGCGCCGCCGCGCTGAGCGGCCAGTACGGCCTCGATGACATGTATGTCGGCGTTCCCTGCGTCATCGGCGAGGGCGGCGTCGAGCGGGTCATCGAGATCGACCTCGACGGCGACGAGAAGACCCAGTTCGACAAATCGGTGAATTCGGTGAAGGGCCTCATGGAAGCCTGCCAGGGCATCGCGCCGAACCTCAAGTGACGCTTTCGAAAAGCCGGGACGCAAGTTCCGGCTTTCCTCCATTTTCTCCGCCATCGAGGCTCAACGAGAGGCCGGACACTCCCAATGAACATCCACGAATATCAGGCCAAGGAAGTCCTCAAGGGCTATGGCGCCCCCGTCGCCGAAGGCGTCGCCATCACCTCCGCCGACGAGGCCGAGGCCGCGGCGAAACAGCTTCCCGGCCCGCTCTATGTCGTGAAGAGCCAGATCCACGCCGGAGGCCGCGGCAAGGGCAAGTTCAAGGAGCTCGGCCCCGATGCCAAGGGCGGCGTGCGCCTCGCCAAGTCCATCGAAGAGGTGGTCGCCAACGCCAGGGAGATGCTGGGCAACACCCTCGTCACCAAGCAGACGGGCGACGCCGGCAAGGTGGTGAACCGCCTTTATATCGAGGACGGCGCCGACATCGACCGCGAGCTCTATCTGTCGCTGCTCGTCGACCGCTCGGTCGGCCAGATCGCCTTCGTCGCTTCGACCGAGGGCGGCATGGACATCGAGACCGTCGCCGAGGAGACGCCGGACAAGATCATCACCGTGCCGATCGACCCGATCGCCGGCGTGACGGCCGGCGATGCCGAAAAGCTCTGCACCGCGCTGAAGCTCGGCGGTGCGGCCAAGGTCGACGGGATGCAGCTCTTCCCGATCCTCTACAAGGCCTTCACCGAGAAGGACATGAGCCTGCTCGAGATCAACCCGCTGATCGTCATGAAAGACGGCCACCTGCGGGTCCTTGACGCCAAGGTCTCCTTCGACGGCAACGCCCTGTTCCGTCACGACGACATCCGGGCGCTGCGCGACGAGAGCGAGGAAGACGCCAAGGAGATCGAGGCCTCCAAGTGGGACCTCGCCTATGTGGCGCTCGACGGCAATATCGGCTGCATGGTCAACGGCGCCGGTCTCGCCATGGCGACGATGGACATCATCAAGCTCTACGGCAAGGAGCCGGCGAACTTCTGCGACGTCGGCGGCGGCGCCAACAAGGAGAAGGTCGCGGCGGCCTTCAAGATCATCACCGCCGATCCGGCCGTTCAGGGCATCCTCGTCAACATCTTCGGCGGCATCATGAAATGCGACGTCATCGCCGAGGGCGTCGTCGCCGCGGTGAAGGAAGTCGGCCTCAAGGTGCCGCTGGTGGTGCGTCTCGAAGGGACGAATGTCGATCTCGGCAAGAAGATCCTCAACGAGAGCGGCCTCGCCATCACGGCGGCCGACGATCTCGACGACGCGGCCAAGAAGATCGTCGCGGCCATCGGCTGATGGGCATGGCCGATATTCTGGCCGCCTGGTTGCCCCTTCTGCTACTGATCGCCGTGGTGATCTGGCTGATGGGGCGATCACGCCGTGCCATGGATCGCCACGTCGCCGACACGGAGGCGATCAACAATCGCATTCTCGAAGCCAGTCGCGAGACTGTTCAAGAGCTGCGCCGGATCCGGAAGATGCTGGAGGATCGTTCGTAAGCTCCGTATCGCCAACCGGGCTGCGAAGATCGTCGTGGAGGAGCGCTCGGTCCCGAAACTGAGGAGGACAGGATCATGACCGGTTATCGGACGAAAGCCGCGGCTCGGCGAACAACTCGGGCCGCGCTGGCATTCGGATTTGCAATCGCCCTGGCAACGCAAGCTCTCGCGGCAGGTGACGTGAAGCTGCCGCTGACGCCGCCCGAGGGCGCGTCGCAGACCCTCGCCGACTATATCGAGATCTGCTCGACGGGAATGACCAACATTCCCGCCGCCGGTAGCCTGGCACTCGAGCGCGGCTGGAAGTCGATGGACCCGAACGGGGGCGGGCTCGCCGCCGGGATGGCAGCCGCCGCGGGACTGTTTTCTGCAACCAAGGACGACGGCAGCTTCCTGACGATCAGCCGGGTACAGTTTCCCCATGTCGCCGCATCCAGCTGCCAGATGGTGCTTGCGGCCAAGCCTGAGGATCTCGGCACCGACAAGCTCGGCGCGATCGAGGGTGTCGAAGGCGGCGGCGGCGTGGTCGGCATGGCCCAGCCGGGCGCCGGCTTCTGGAGCTTCGTCGACGATCAGGGTGAGGTCGTGACGATGACGGCGATCCCCGCCGGTGGCAGCGGGCGCTTCGTGCTCAACATGGGCCGGGCGGAGCTGACGGAGCTGGGCAAGAAAGCCGGGGCTAAGCCGGCGGGGTGAAGCGAGTGGTTGCGATCTCGGTGTCGAAAATCGGCAAAGCGCCTCGATGAGGCATCTTCTGACGAGCGCTCTCATCGCCGGATTTCTTGCGATGTCGTCCTGTACGACGTCGCCCGAGGCGATCCCTCCCGAGGCAGCCAATGCGCCGTCGCAGGTTCCGGCCGAGAATCGGCGCAGCTTCGACCTTTTCGAACAGGCAAGAGTGGCGACGCGGGCCTGCCTCGAAAGCGAAATCAATGGCCCCGCCTCGCTGCGTAGCCTTTTGGCTGATGGCTACACCGTGACGCGTGGCCTGTTGGGCGTGAAATACGAGATGGTGCAGCCCTATGGGGGGCTGTTCGATCGCGTCGAGACAATCGCTGTTCAGGACAATGGCGACCCCTACGGCTGCCAAATCGAGGTGCCGAGGGATCGCGGACGGGAGGTGTTCGCTGTCGTGGCCGACGAGGTGACCCGTCTCGGCTACCGCAGGATCGAGATCGGGCGGTATGACCGCTACGTCGGCAATGGCCGGCGGTTCGACTTGCGAGGCAGTTACACACAGACGAGCCTGACGGCACGAATCAGCCTCGCTCGTATGACGGCCGACAAGGACCGAGGCTGCCGCCGGACGGATCTGCCCGCGGATCTCTTGGAGGGATGCTGAACGGCGGTTTTCAACCCATGTGGATCACCGAGACGCTCCATAGCGCTTGCGTGAATTCCGTACGCAGGATATGTGTTCCACATAACCCGTGTAGACGCGGATCGGCTGAACGCCATGGCCAAGAACATCACCCTCGCCATCGACGAGGATCTCCTCGACAAGGTGCGCGTGCTCGCCGCAATGCGGCGCACCAGCGTCAACGAGATGGTCCGCACCTATCTCCAGCGGTTGGTCGAGCAGGAGCAGGAGCGCGACGAAGTCACCGAAGAGCTCCTGAAGCTGTCGCGAGAGAGCAAGGCGGGCATGGGGGATTGGCGACCCAGCCGCGAGGATACCTACTCCGGAGAGCCACGGTTTGATCGCTGGCGCTGATGTCTTTCTCGACACCAACATTCTCATCTACGCCGCTACCGGTCAGGCAGATGAACCCGCCAAGTGGGAGGTTGCTCACGGCCTCCTCACCGCGCCGTTCGGCACGAGCGGGCAGGTTCTCGCCGAGTTCTACGCCAACGCAACCCGCAAGGCGAAGCCACCGCTGCCCCTCGACGATGCGCGGCGCTGGGTGGCGCTCCTCGGGCGCAAGCCCTTTGTCATGGTCGACGAGCGTCTGGTCCTTGCCGGGATCGACCTCTCCCAACGCTACCAGATCTCCTACTGGGACGGCGCCATCGTTGCCGCCGCCGAGCGCCTGGGGGCAAAGACCCTCTACACCGAAGATCTCAGCCACGGTCAGACCTACGGGTCGGTGACCGCAATCAATCCGTTTCTGTAACACCCTTCTCCCGCAGCGGGGTGACCTTCAAGGAGTTGAAAAGCCCATGTCCATTCTGGTCGACAAGAACACCAAGGTCATCGTGCAGGGGCTCACCGGCAAGACCGGCACCTTCCACACCGAGCAGGCGCTGGCCTATTTCGGCACGCAGATGGTCGGCGGTACCCATCCGAAGAAGGGCGGAGAGATGTGGGAAGGCAATGCGGGCGGCAAGGCCGTGCAGCTGCCGATCTTCACCTCCGTCGCCGAGGCCAAAGACAAGACCGGCGCCACCGCCTCGGTGATCTACGTTCCGCCGGCAGGGGCGGCCGCCGCCATCGAGGAGGCGATCGAGGCCGGCATCGAGCTGATCACCTGCATCACCGAGGGCATCCCGGTCTCCGACATGGTCCGGGTGAAGGCCAAGCTCGACAAGTCGAAGTCGCGGCTCCTCGGCCCGAACTGCCCGGGCGTTCTCACCCCGGAAGAGTGCAAGATCGGCATCATGCCCGGCAACATCTTCAAGAAGGGCAATGTCGGCATCGTATCGCGCTCCGGAACGCTTACATACGAGGCGGTCTTCCAGACCACCAATGAAGGCCTCGGCCAGACCACGGCCGTCGGCATCGGCGGCGATCCGGTCAAGGGCACCGAGTTCATCGACGTCCTGGAGATGTTCCTGGCCGACGAGGCGACCAAGTCGATCATCATGATCGGCGAGATCGGCGGCTCGGCCGAAGAGGACGCGGCGCAGTTCCTCAAGGACGAAGCCGCCAAGGGCCGCAAGAAGCCGATGGTCGGCTTCATCGCCGGGCGCACCGCGCCGAAGGGCCGCACCATGGGCCATGCCGGCGCCGTCGTCTCCGGCGGCAAGGGCGACGCGGAATCGAAGATCGCGGCCATGGAAGCGGCCGGCATCACCGTCTCGCCTTCGCCGGCACGGCTTGGCACGACGCTTACTGAGGTCCTGAAGGGCTGAGGCAAGGTTTTCGGCCCAGGGAAACGGAAACTGAAGGCCTTGCCGCTATCAAGCCTCGGCAAGGCCGCATTCGCAGTGTGGATACCGCAGCGTTCGTAACCGGCACATCGGGGATCCGCCCGGCCGGACTTGAAAATCCGATAGGAGGCGGCGCCGGCACGCGCCGCGAACTTGACCATGTCACGCAGCCAAGCGAACGACCATTTCGCTCTCACCTCCTTCCTCTATGGCGGCAATGCCGATTACATCGAGGAGCTCTACGCGGCCTACGAGGCGGACCCGTCTTCCGTCGACGCCGAATGGGGCGCGTTCTTCAAGGGGCTCGGCGATGCCCGCGAAGACGTGAAGAAGAGCGCCGACGGCCCGTCCTGGGCGCGTGACAACTGGCCGATCCCGCTGAACGGCGAACTCGTCTCGGCGCTCGACGGCAACTGGGGTCCGGTCGAAAAGCGCATCGAGACCAAGGTCAAGGAAAAGGCGCAAGCCGCCGGTCAGGGCCTCTCGCCCGAGGCCGTCAACCGGGCGACTCGGGACTCCGTCCGGGCGCTGATGCTGATCCGCGCCTACCGGGTGCGCGGCCATCTCCACGCCAAGCTCGATCCGCTCGGCATCGCCAAGCCCGCCGACGACGACTACAACGAACTGTCGCCCAAAGCCTACGGCTTCACCGAGGCCGACTACGACCGCAAGATCTTCATCGACAACGTGCTCGGCATGGAGTTCGCGACCATCCGCCAGATGGTCGACATCCTCGAGCGCACCTACTGCTCGACCTTCGGCATCGAGTTCATGCACATCTCCAACCCCGAAGAGAAGGGCTGGCTGCAGGAGCGCATCGAGGGCCCGGACAAGGGCGTCGCCTTCACCGAACAGGGGAAGCGGGCGATCCTCAACAAGCTGATCGAGGCGGAAGGGTTCGAGAAGTTCCTCGACGTCAAGTACAAGGGCACCAAGCGCTTCGGCCTCGACGGCGCCGAGGCGCTGATCCCGGCGCTGGAACAGATCATCAAGCGCGGCGGCCAGCTGGGCCTGAAGGAAATCGTCCTCGGCATGGCCCATAGAGGCCGGCTGAACGTCCTCGCCCAGGTCCTGGCCAAGCCCCACCGGGCGATCTTCCACGAGTTCAAGGGCGGCTCGTTCAAGCCCGACGACGTCGAAGGCTCGGGCGACGTGAAGTACCATCTCGGCGCGTCTTCCGACCGGGAGTTCGACCAGAACAAGGTGCATCTGTCGCTGACGGCCAACCCCTCGCATCTCGAGATCGTCGATCCGGTGGTGATGGGCAAGGCGCGCGCCAAGCAGGACGCGCTTGCCGGCCGCTCGCGCAACGAGATCGTGCCGCTGGAGACCCGCGCGCAGATTCTGCCGCTGCTCCTCCACGGCGACGCGGCCTTCGCCGGCCAGGGCGTCGTCGCCGAGTGCTTCGGCCTGTCGGCGCTGCGCGGCCACCGGGTCGCCGGCACCGTCCACTTCATCATCAACAACCAGATCGGTTTCACCACCAATCCGCGTTTCTCGCGCTCCTCGCCCTATCCCTCGGACGTCGCCAAGATGGTCGAGGCGCCGATCTTCCACGTCAATGGCGACGATCCGGAAGCGGTGGTCTATGCGGCGAAGATCGCCACGGAATTTCGCATGAAGTTCCACAAGCCGGTGGTGATCGACATGATCTGCTACCGGCGCTTCGGCCACAATGAGGGCGACGAGCCGGCCTTCACCCAGCCGATCATGTACAAGACCATCCGCAACCATGCTTCGACGCTGGAAATCTATTCCAAGAAGCTGGTGGAGGAGGGGCTGGTCACCGCCGAGGACATCGAGAGCCGCAAGGCCGAGTGGCGCAAGACCCTCGACGAGGAGTTCGAGGCTGGCCAGAGCTATCTGCCCAACAAGGCGGACTGGCTCGACGGCGCCTGGTCGGGCCTCAGAAAGGCTGAGAAGGAAGACGAGCCGCGGCGCGGCATCACCGGCGTTCCGATGAAGACGCTGAAGGAGATGGGCGCCAAGCTCAGCGCCGTGCCGGAGGGCTTCAACGTCCACCGCACGGTCAAGCGCTTCCTCGACAACCGCGCCGCGATCATCGACAGCGGCGAGGGCATCGACTGGGCGACCGCCGAGGCGCTGGCCTTCGGCACCCTCGTCACCGAGGGCCATCCGGTGCGCCTGTCCGGCCAGGACGTCGAGCGCGGCACCTTCTCCCAGCGCCACTCCGTCCTCTACGACCAGGAGGACGAGAGCCGCTACATCCCGCTCGCCAATCTCGCCAAGGGCCAGGCGGTCTACGAGGTCATCAACTCGATGCTCTCGGAGGAGGCCGTGCTCGGCTACGAATACGGCTATTCGCTCGCCGAGCCGAACGCCCTGACGCTCTGGGAAGCCCAGTTCGGCGACTTTGCCAATGGCGCCCAGGTGGTGATCGACCAGTTCATCTCGTCGGGCGAGCGCAAGTGGCTGCGCATGTCCGGCCTCGTCCTCTTGCTGCCGCACGGCTACGAGGGGCAGGGGCCGGAGCATTCCTCCGCCCGCCTGGAGCGCTTCCTGCAGATGTGCGCGGAAGACAACATGCAGGTCGCCAACTGCACGACGCCGGCAAACTACTTCCACATCCTGCGCCGGCAGATGAAGCGCGACTTCAGAAAGCCGCTGATCCTGATGACGCCGAAGTCGCTGCTGCGCCACAAGCGTGCGGTCTCCAAGCTGTCGGAAATGGCCGGCGAGACGAGCTTCCACCGGCTGTTGTGGGACGATGCCGAACTCGACAAGAACGCGGCGACCAAGCTCGTGGCGAACGACAAGATCAAGCGCGTCGTCATGTGCTCCGGCAAGGTCTATTTCGACCTCTACGAGGAGCGCGAGAAGCGCGGCATCGACGACGTCTACCTGCTTCGCCTCGAACAGCTCTATCCGTTCCCGGCGAAGGCCCTGATCACCGAACTGTCGCGCTTCAAGCAGGCGGAGATGGTCTGGTGCCAGGAAGAGCCGAAGAACATGGGCGCCTGGTCCTTCATCGACCCTTATCTCGAATGGGTTCTGGACCATATCGATGCGGAGAAGCGCCGGGTTCGCTACACCGGTCGTCCGGCCTCCGCCTCGCCGGCCGTCGGCACGATGGCGAACCACCAGAAGCAGCTCGCCGACTTCCTCGAGGACGCGCTCGGCTGAAACCGGCCGCGCGTCCATCCAAACCCGCTTTTGCGCCCAGATCGAACGAACGAGACAGATGGCTACCGAAATCAAAGTGCCGACCCTCGGCGAATCCGTGACCGAAGCGACGATCGGCCAGTGGTTCAAGCAGCCCGGTGACCGGGTGGAGCAGGACGAGACGATCGCCGAGCTCGAAACCGACAAGGTGACGGTCGAGGTGCCGGCGCCTGCCGCCGGCGTCCTCGAGGAGGTCGTCGTCAAGGAGGGCGAGACCGTCGCCGTCGGCGCCCTCATCGGGATGATCGGCGAGGGTGAGGGTCAGTCCTCCGGCACCACCAAGGCCACCGAAAAGCCGAAGAGCCAGGCGGCGAAGGCCGATCAGGCGGCCGAGACGACGTCCGACTACGGCGGCGGCGGCTCTGGCGACGAGAAGGCTTCCGGCAACGGCACGGCCCCGGCCGAAAAGGGCGCGGGCAAGCTCGTCGAGGTCATGGTCCCGGCGGCGGGCGAATCCGTCACCGAGGCAACGGTCGGCGCGATCTTCAAGAAGGTCGGCGACGCCGTTTCGGTCGATGAATCGCTGCTCGAACTCGAGACCGACAAGGCGGCGCAGGAAATCCCCTCGCCGGTCGCCGGCGTCATCCGCGAGATGGCCGTCGCACAGGGCGATGAGGTGAAGGTCGGCGCGCTGCTCCTGAAGATCGAGGAAGGGGCGTCCGCCGGCTCCCAGGCGTCTGGCTCGACTGCCGTCGGCGGCGGCACCGACGAGACGCCGCGCCGCAAGGTCGAGGCGGAAGAAGGCCGCCCGCCGGCGCCTTCGGCCGCCAAGATGATGAAGGAAAAGGGCCTTTCGGACGGCGACGTCGACGGCTCGGGCCGGAAGGGCCAGGTGCTGAAGAGCGACGTCCTCGACGCCATCTCGCGGGGCGCGCCGTCCTCGCCGCAGGAAAAGCCGAAGGCCGCCCGCGCGCCATCCGCGCCGGACGATGCCGCCCGCGAGGAGCGGGTGAAGATGACCCGGCTTCGCCAGACCATCGCCCGGCGCCTCAAGGACGCGCAGGACACCGCCGCCATGCTCACCACCTTCAACGAGGTGGACATGAAGGCGGTGATGGATCTCAGGTCGAAATACAAGGATCTGTTCGAGAAGAAGCACGGCGTGAAGCTCGGCTTCATGGGCTTCTTCACCAAGGCGGTCTGTCATGCCCTGAAGGAGATCCCGGCGGTGAACGCCGAGATCGACGGCAACGAGATCGTCTACAAGAACTTCTGCAACGTCGGCATGGCGGTCGGCACCGACAAGGGCCTCGTCGTCCCGGTGATCCGCGACGCCGACCAGATGACCATTGCCGAGGTCGAGAAGGAGCTGGGTCGTCTCGCCCGGGCGGCGCGGGACGGCAAGCTGTCTATGTCCGACATGCAGGGCGGCACCTTCACCATCACCAATGGCGGCGTCTACGGCTCGTTGATGTCGACCCCGATCCTCAACGCGCCGCAGTCGGGCATCCTCGGCATGCACAAGATCCAGGAGCGGCCGATGGCGATCGGCGGCCAGGTGGTGATCCGGCCGATGATGTATCTGGCGCTGTCCTACGATCACCGGATCGTCGACGGCAAGGAAGCGGTGACCTTCCTTGTGCGGGTGAAGGAGAGCCTGGAGGATCCCGAGCGTCTCGTGCTCGACCTCTGATCGGCGTTCGGGACAGGGTTCCGGGATGGAGACGCTGGTCGACCTCTCGGAGATCCTGCGCAATTTGGCGCTGACGGCGGCTGCCGCCGTCGGCGCATATCTCGCATGGAAGAAGCTGGGGCCGGAGACGACGCAGGCGGGGTCTGCTGTCTTTCAGGCGACGCTTGCAAGACGCGCTCATGTCATGGAACTGTTCAACCGGTCGGCGGGGCAGCTCAGTGATGAGAAAATGGAAGTCCGCCTCGCGGCGATCTATATTCTCGGTGAGATCACCGTGGATTTTCCGGATCTCTCAGGGCCTGTCTTCAAACTGCTTCAAAACCACCTCACGGGCATGAGCGCAGAAATCGAAGGTGAAGGCGCCCCGGTGGACGCCCGCGCAATCGCTGAAGTCCTGCGAAGGAGGGCGGCAGATGAATTTCAACGTCAGACCCCTGGCTGAGGCTCGCCCTCCACATGAATTCGATTTCGAGGGCGCCGTGCTTCGTACGCTGGACTTCACCGGTATCAACTTCACATCAGCCAATCTGAAACGCACCGATGCTCGAAAGACGATTTTCGCGCGCGTCAATTTTCGCAACGCCGATCTGACCGGCGCCGATCTGCGCGGCGCAGATCTCACCGGCGCCCGGAACCTCACCATCGAGCAGCTGCAAAGCGCCGTCATCGACGAGACCACACGGCTGCCCGACTATATCGATCGTTCGAAGCTGACGCTGGCGGCCGCCGGCTGACCGCAACGGGCAACAGGAAACGGGCAGGAAACCGGACACCATGCCAGACGTCATGATCGTCACCGGCGGCTCGCGCGGCATCGGCGCGGCGACCGCCATCCTCGGTGCGAAGGCCGGCTATGCCGTCGTCGTCAACTATGCGTCGAACCGGGAGGCCGCCGACAAGGTCGTCGCCGCGATCGCGGCCGACGGCGGCAGCGCCATCGCCGTCAGGGGCGACGTCGGCGTCGAGGCGGACATCCTGGCGATCTTCGAGGCGGCCGACCGGTTCGGGACGCTGACTGCGCTGGTCAACAATGCTGGCGTCGTCGATGCGGCCCTGCCGCTTGCCGAAATGAGCGCGGCGCGCCTCGACCGGATGTTCCGCATCAACGTCACGGGCAGCCTCCTCTGCGCCCGCGAGGCCGTGCGCCGCATGGCGACGAGCCGCGGCGGCAAGGGCGGCGGCATCGTCAATCTTTCTTCCGTCGCGGCCAAGCTCGGCGGGCCCGGCCAGTATGTCGACTACGCCGCCAGCAAGGGCGCGATCGACACCTTCACCGTCGGCCTCGCCAAGGAAGTGATCGACGAGGGCATCCGGGTCGGCGCGGTCCGGCCGGGCATCATCGACACTGACATCCATGCCTCCGGCGGCCAGCCGAACCGCGTCGCCGAACTCGGCCCCGGCCTGCCCATGCGCCGGGCCGGCACGGCGGAGGAGGTGGCGAAGGCGATCCTCTGGCTGTTGTCGGAGGAGGCGAGCTATTCCACCGGGGCGATCATCGACGTGTCCGGCGCAAGGTCCATCCTGCCATGACCAAATTCCATGTCGCCCTAGTGGTCGGTGCCGCCGCCTGCGTGTCCCTCGCCGGGCCGGCCTTCGCAATCGACCAGTCGCTGCCGGCAGCGACGGAGGAGGCCCCGGCGGCTCAGGCGGACTACATGGACGACCGCTCCACGCCGGTCTCGCTCATCGGCTCGCTCTACAACGCCATCGATCGGCACGAATATCTGCGCGCCTGGAGCTATTTTGCCGAGGATTCCGGTCGCCCGGAGTTCGAGGCGTTCCAGAAGGGCTACGAGACCACCGGTGGTGTCAGGCTGAAGCTCGGCGAGCCGGTCAGCGACGGCGCGGCCGGCTCCATCTACACCTCGGTGCCGACGGTGATCGAGGCGACGGGCACCGACGGTTCCGTGCGGGTGTTCTCCGGCTGCTACGTCACGCGCTTCGTCCAGCCGGCCAACCAGGCGACGCCACCCTTCGTGCCGCTGCAGGTTTCCAAGGCAACACTGCGGCCGGCCCGCACCAAGTTCGACGAAACCTCGGGCGACTGCCCGGCGAACGGTGAGTAAGAGGCGCTCGGCTGCGTTCCCGTCGAGACCTCGGGAAAGGCACCGGGAATTCCCGGTCGGCGCCTTCCCGCGGTCCGGCGATGCGCCGGCGGGGGTTGCAAGCCGCGGCGTCCCGTCGGAAATAGAGCCCGGATTTTTGCCTCATACAGCGGCCTCGTCGCCCGTCCCGCAAACAGACTGGAAGAACACTCCCCATGGCTGACACCTTCGATCTCGTCGTCATCGGCTCCGGCCCCGGCGGCTATGTCTGCGCCATCAAGGCGGCGCAGCTCGGCCTCACGGTCGCCGTCGTCGAGAAGCGCAAGACCTATGGCGGTACCTGCCTGAATGTCGGCTGCATTCCCTCGAAGGCGCTGCTCTATGCCTCGGAGACCTTCGCGGCGGCCGGCCATTCCTTCGGCCAGCTCGGCATCGAGGTGGAGCCGAAGCTGAACCTCGACCAGATGATGGCCCACAAGGACAAGACGGTGAAGTCGAACGTCGACGGCGTCGCCTTCCTGTTCAAGAAGAACAAGATCACCGGCGTCATCGGCACCGGCAGGATCAAGTCGGCCGGAACGGTCGAGGTCACCAAGGAAGACGGCTCGACCGAGACGCTTGCGGCGAAGAACATCTGCATCGCCACGGGTTCGGACGTCGCCGGCATTCCTGGCCTCGACGTCACATTCGACGAGACCACCATCGTCTCCTCCGACCATGCCATCGCGCTGCCAAAGGTGCCGGAGAAGCTGGTGGTCGTCGGTGGTGGCGTCATCGGTCTCGAGCTCGGCTCGGTCTGGGCGCGGCTCGGCGCCAAGGTGACGGTGGTGGAATTCCTCGACAAGATCCTCGGCCCGATGGACCAGGAGGTCTCGACGGCGTTCCAGAAGCTGCTCGTCAAGCAGGGGCTCGAATTCAGGCTCGGTGCCAAGGTGACCGGCGTCGAAAAGAGCGAGACGGGGGCCAGGGTCACCTTCGAGCCGGTCAAGGGCGGCGAGGCGGAGACCCTCGACGCCGACGTCGTGCTGGTGGCGACGGGCCGCAAGCCCTACACCGAAGGCCTCGGCCTGAAGGAAGCCGGGGTGAAGCTCGACGAACGCGGCCGGGTGGAGATCGATCAGCACTTCAAGACCAATGTCGACGGCATCTACGCCATCGGCGACGTGGTGAAGGGCGCGATGCTCGCCCACAAGGCCGAAGACGAGGGCGTGGCCCTGGCCGAGATCCTCGCCGGCCAGGCCGGCCACGTGAACTACGACGCCATCCCCTCGGTGGTCTACACCGAGCCGGAAGTCGCCTCGGTCGGCAAGACCGAGGAGGAGCTGAAGAAGGCCGGCGTCGACTACAAGGTCGGGAAGTTCCCGTTCATGGCCAATGGCCGGGCGAGGGCGATGCTGAAGACCGACGGCTTCGTGAAGATCCTGGTCGACGCCAAGACCGACCGGGTGCTGGGCGCCCATATCCTCGGCGCGGATGCCGGCGACCTGATCGCCGAAGTTGCTCTTCTCATGGAGTTCGGCGGCGCCTCGGAAGACCTTGCCCGCACCTCTCACGCCCATCCGACGCTGTCGGAAGCCGTGCGCGAGGCGGCCTTCGCGGCGTTTGCCAAGCCGATCCACATCTGATCGCAGTCGCCGATCGCAGCAGACTTCACGCGGGGCGTCTTCGGGCGCCCCGTTTCGTTGCGATGGTGCGCCACGCCCGCCCGTCGATCGCGGCGAGGCCGAGCCCGATCAGCACCATGCCGGCGATATGCTGGGGCAGGAGCACTTCACCGAGGAAGAGGATGCCGAGCAGGATCGCGCTCACCGGGATCAGGAAGGTGACGAGCATGATGTTCGTCGCTCCGGCCGAGGCAAGCACGCGGAAGAACAGGATGTAGGCGAGTGCCGTGCAAAGGAGGGCGATGCCGAGAACGGCGCCGATCGTCGCCGCGCCGGGCATGGCGAGCGTCCAGGGGCGGTCGATGAGGAGGGCGGCCGGCAGGAGGATCAGCGAGGAGGCCGAGACCTGGCCTGCCGCCGTCGCCAGCGGCGAGATGCCCATGCGCTTGAACCGCCGTCCGAACACTCCGGCAAAGGCATAGCAGAGCGCCGCGCCGAGGCAGGCGATCTCGGCCAGCGTATCGGAGCCCGGCGAGAGAATCGCCGCCGGGCCAATCAGGACGACGACGCCGAGAAAGCCGGCGACGACGCCGGCCAGCTTGTTGGCGGTGAGCTTCTCGTCGCTGGTGAGCGCATTGGCGACGATGACGCCGAACAGCGGTGTCGTGGCGTTGAGGATCGCTGCAAGGCCTGATGCGATGTGAGTCTGGCTCCAGACGAACAGCGAGAAAGGCAGGGCATTGTTGAGGACGCCCATGCCAAGAAAGGCGAGGAGAACCGTCGGGCGGGCCGGAAAGGCGATGCCGAGAACCCGCATCACGGCCAAAAGCGCCAGAGCCGCCAGCCCCACGCGCAGAGCGACGATGGTGAAGACCGGCAGCTCTCGGACGGCGATCTCGACGAAGAAGAACGCCCCGCCCCAGATGATCGAAAGCGCAATCAGAAGCGACCAGTCCTCGCCGCTCATGGATTTTGCGGCGGGTGCAGCATCGCCCGTTGACGCCGGTGTCGCTGCCGCCCTGGCCGGGCCGGGTTCCTCGTTCGCCATCATGGTTCGCTTTCCGCTGCTGATGCGGCGAAGGATTGGACGAGGATGCGGCGCTCGGCCACCCGTTTTTCGCAACTTGGCCGGAGAGGCGAACGAAAAAAAGGGCGGGCGCCGGTCAGGGAGCGCCCGCCCATCTTCTCGGCGCCTGCCGACGATACGCGTTACTCTGCCGGTTGCGGCGCCGGAAGCTGGTTGGTTCGGCCCTCGCTGCCGTCGGTCTTCTTCCGGTCGCGGGCGAGCAGGCGGTAGAACAGCGGAATGAAGAAGATCGCGACGAAGGTCGCGGCCAGCATGCCACCGATGACGCCAGTGCCGATCGAATGGCGCGAGGCGGAGCCAGCGCCGGTCGAAATGGCCAGAGGCACG
Source organism: Jiella pacifica (assembly GCF_010500815.1). Taxonomy (GTDB): domain Bacteria; phylum Pseudomonadota; class Alphaproteobacteria; order Rhizobiales; family Rhizobiaceae; genus Jiella; species Jiella pacifica. The sequence goes on along the minus strand of NZ_JAAAMG010000006.1, from coordinate 151,271 downwards.
ACGCCGAGGATGAAGGCGAGGGATGTCATGACGATCGGCCGAAAGCGCAGCTTTGCCCCTTCCAGCGCCGCGTCGAAGGCGGACAGGCCTTCCTCGCGTTTCAGGACGGCGAATTCGACGATCAGGATGGCATTCTTCGCGGCCAGCCCGATCAGCGTCACCAGGCCGATCTGGAAATAGACGTCGTTGTCGAGGCCGCGCAACCAGATCGCCAGCAGCGCCCCGAAAACGGCGAAGGGCACGGCGAGGAGAACGGCGATCGGCAGGGTCCAACGCTCGTATTGCGCGGCGAGGATCAAAAAGACCATCAGGATGCCGAAGCCCATGGCGATCGCGCCGGTGCCGCCGGCCTGGATCTCCTGATAGGCCGAGCCCGTCCAGGCGATCTCGTAGCCCTCCGGCAGGTTCTTCGCCGCGACCTCCTGCATCGCCGCGAGCGCCTGACCCGACGAATAGCCCGGCGCCGGTCCACCGGAAATCTTCGCGGCGTTGAAGGCGTTGAAGCGCTCGATGAGGTCCGGCCCGACGACCCGCTTGACGTCGAGCAGCGTGTCGAGCGGGATCATCGAACCGTTCGTCGCCTGGACATAGACGAAGCGCAGGTCCTCCGGCGTCTTGCGGAAGTCGGCTTCCGACTGCAGCGTCACCCGGTAGTTGCGGCCGAGCAGCGTGAAGTCGTTGACGTAGAGCGTGCCGAAGGTCGCCTGCATGGTGGTGAAGATCGACGAGATCGGAACGTTCAGCGACTTTGCCTTCTGCCGGTCGACGTCGATGCGGTATTGCGGGACGTTGGCCGAGAAGGAGGTGCGCACGCCGGCGAGTTCGGGCCGCTCGGCGGCTGCCGCGATCATGGCGTTGGCCGCCTCAAGTAGCGCTTCCGAGCCGCCGCCGCGGCGGTCCTGGACGAACAGCTCGAAACCGCCGGTGGTCGACAGGCCCTGGATCGGCGGCGGGTTGAAGGCGAGGATCATGCCGTCCTGGACGCCTGCATTCATGCCGATGAACGGCCCGACGAGATTGCGCGCGTCGAGAGTGGGGTCCTCGCGCTGCGCCCAGTCCTTCAGTGTGATGAAGGCGACGCCGGCCGAGGTCTTCTGGACGCCGGCCAGAAGGTCGAAGCCGGCGAAGGCGGTGACGTCCTGGACCGCCGGATGCTTGCGCAGGTTGGCGACCATCTGGTCCATGACCTTGGTGGTGCGCTGCAGCGAGGCGGCAGGCGGCAGGATGGCGACGGCGAAGTTGATGCCCTGGTCCTCGTCGGGGACCAGCGAACCGGGCAGCGTCTGCATGAAGTGCCAGATGCCGAAGGACAGCGCCCCCAACACGACGAGCGCCAGCACCGCCCGGCGCATGATGAAGGCGACGCCCGCCCCATAGGCGTTGGTGAGCTTGGTAAAGCCGGCGTTGAACCAGCGGAACGGCGCGATCGGCCGGCTGTGCGAGGGCCGCAGGATCACCGAGCAGAGCGCCGGCGTCAGCGACAGGGCGACGATGCCCGAGATCGTCACGGAGACGGCGATGGTCAGGGCGAATTGCCGGTACATGGTGCCGGCGAGACCGCCGAGAAACGCCACCGGCACGAAGACGGCGCACAGCACCAGCACGATGGCGATGACCGGGCCGGTCACCTCGCTCATCGCCTTGGCCGTGGCCTCCTTGGGCGGCAGCCCTTCCGTCGCCATGATGCGTTCGACGTTTTCGAGGACCACGATGGCATCGTCGACGACGATACCGATGGCCAGCACCAGGCCGAACAGCGTCAGGAGGTTGATTGAGAAGCCGAAGGCGAGCAGCGCGCCGAAGGTGCCGAGGATCGACACCGGCACGGCGAGCATCGGGATCAGCGTCGCCCGGAACGACTGCAGGAAGACGAAGACGACGAGGAAGACCAGCACCATCGCCTCGATGAAGGTGTGGATCACCTCGGTGATGGAGGCCTGGATGAACTTGGTGGTGTCGAAGGGGATCGCCCAGGAAATGCCCTGTGGGAAGGCCGCCTCGAGCTCGCTCATCCGCACGTTGACGGCCTCGATGGTGGCCAGCGCGTTGGCACCCGGCTGCAGGTAAATGCCGATCGGCACGGCCGGCGTGCCGTTGTAGGAGCCGTTGAAGCCGTAGTCCTGGGCGCCGAGTTCGACGCGGGCAACGTCCTTCAGGAGCAGCGACGAGCCGTTCTCGTCGGATTTGAGGATGATCTTCTCGAAGGATTCGACGTCCGGCAGCCGGCCCTCGGTCGTGACCGAATAGGTGAAGGCGAGGTCGCCGCCCGACGGCGGTGCGCCGAACTGGCCGGCCGCGAACTGGGAATTCTGATCGCGGATCGCCGTCGCGACATCGGTCGGCGTCAGCCCGTATTGGGCGAGCCGGTCCGGCTGCAGCCAGATGCGCATCGAATAGTTGCGGGCGCCGAAGAGCTGCGCCTCGCCGATGCCGGGGATGCGCTTCAATTCGTCGAGAACGTAGAGGAGAGCGTAGTTCGACACATAGGTCGAATCGTAACGGGGGTCCTGCGACGCCATGGTGATGACGGCGAGGATCTGCGACGAGCGCTTGGCGACCGTGACGCCCAGTCGCTGCACCTCCTCCGGCAGGGAGGCGGTCGCCTGCTGGACGCGGTTGTTGACGTTGATCGTCGCCTGGTCCGGATCGGTGCCGGAGGCGAAGGTCACCGCGATCGACGCCGTTCCCGTGGATGAATTCGTCGACTGCATGTAGATCATGTCCTCGACGCCGTTGATCTGCTGCTCGATCGGCGCTGACACGGTCTGGGCGAGGGTTTCGGCGCTGGCGCCGGGATAGCTGGCTGTGACCACCACCTGGGGCGGCACGAGCTGTGGATATTGCTCGATCGGCATCGCGTTCATCGCGAGGATGCCGCCGAGCGTGATGATGACCGAGATGACGACGGCGAAGATCGGCCGGTCGACGAAGAAGCGGGAATTCATCGCTGCGCCGTCTCCTTGGTGGTCGCCGCGTCTTCGCCGCCATCGGTCGCGACCGGCTCCACCGGTGCACCGGGACGTACCTTGACGACACCCTTGGTGATCAACTTGTCGCCGGCCTTCAGGCCCGATTTGACGAGATAGCCGTCGGCGATCTGCCGGTCGATCTCGATCGGGGCGACGGCGGCGACGTTCTTGTCGTCGACGGTATAGACGAAGACGCCCTGCGGACCCTGCATCAGCGCTTCGGCGGGAATGAGGATCGCATCGCGGGCGACGAGGCCGTTGAGCTTGAGCCGGACGAACTGACCGGGCAGGAGCTTGCCGTTCGGATTGGGCATCACCGCGCGCGACAGGATGGTGCCCGTCTCGGTGTCGATCGACGTCGAGGTGAAGTCGATCCGGCCGGTCTCGCCATAGTTCGCGCCGTCGCCGAAGACGATTTCCACCGTCAGTTCGGAGACCTCATCCACCCCTTCGAGCGTGCTTCTCGCGACCATTTCGCGGATCGTCGCGGCTTCCGTGTCTGCGGCCGAGAAGTTGGCGTAGACAGGATCGATCTGGCTGATCTTGGTGAGAAGATCGCCGGTCGAAAGCAGCGAGCCCTCCGGAACCTGCTCCAGTCTGGTGATGCCGCCGACGGGCGCCGTGACCGTCGCGTAGTCGAGCGAGAGCTGCGCGGTGCGCAGCTGCGCCTCGGCCGCCTCGACCTGCGCCTCGGCAAGTTCGCGCGCCGAGACCGCGTCGTCGAGTGTCGACTGGCTCGAGGCGCCGCGCTTGGTCAGTGCCAAGGCCCGCTCTTCGCTGCGCCGCGCCTGGGAGAGCTGCGCCTCGGCCTGGGCGACCTGTGCTTTGGCGAGGGCGACCTGTGCCTGATAGGTGGCCGGATCGATCCGGAACAACAGATCGCCCTTCTCGACCCTCGCGCCCTCTTCGAATTCGCGGCCGAGCAGGATGCCGCCGACCCGTGCTCGAACCTCCACCTCGCGCGATGCGACGATGCGACCGGGATATTCGTAGACGACCGGAACGTCCTTCGCCTCGAGCGTCACGACGGTGACCTGCGGCGGCGGCATGTTCGGTGCCTGCGCTGCGGCATGAAGGGACGAAGACAGGAGCGCGGTCACGACGAAGACCGCCCTGCACAAGCTAAGCAATTGCATGGAAAAGCCTTTCCGCGGCCGAACCAGAGCGTCGGCCATGTTGCAATGCAACTAAAATACATGCATGTATGTATGGAGGCAAGGAGGCATCGGTTGCGCAAGACGAAGGAATGCGCGGACAGGACGCGGGAGGCGATCCTCGACGCGGCGGAAGCGGTGTTCTTCCGTCAGGGCGTCGCCACCACCAGCTTGTCGCAGATCGCCGCCGAAGCCGGCCTGACCCGCGGCGCGATCTACTGGCATTTCGCCAACAAGCTCGATCTTTTCAAGGCCATGCAGAATCGCGCCCATCTGCCGAAGGAGCGGTTCTTCAACGCCGACACGCTGCTGGCCGCCGCCGACGTCCTCTCGGCGCTGTTCGACGCCACCCTGGAGGTGCTTCGCTTCGCGCCGACCGACGAGCGTGGCAAGAAGGTCTACACCATCCTGTTGTTCCGCTGCGAATATATCGGCGAGATGCAGGAGGCGCTGGCCCACATGCGCGCCAACGAGGACGACTTCTGCGTCCGCATCGAGCGGATCTTCGCCAAGGCGGCGGCGGAGGGCGGATTGTCGGAGGCCTGGACGGTCGACACCGCCTCCAGCGCCTATTGCGCTGCGGTCCACGGGCTGTTCGCGCACTGGCTGAAGACCGACGAGGGCTTCGATCTCCTGGCGACCGGCCGGCCGATGCTTCACGCGTTGTTCGCGAGCTTTCGGCTCACGAGCGCCGCCGCCGAGTGCTCCTGCGCTATCCGAGGCGCATGACGAGGGGCTCGGCGGAACTGTCGCCGGTGCCGTATTTCTCCTCGATCGCCAGGGCGATCATGTAGAGATCGGAGGGGGTCATGGGCGTCAACCCGAACCCGTCGAACTGCGATGCCTTGATGTCCGCTCGCGACTGCAGGACGACGCCGGAATGGCGCGGGTCGGAGCGGATCTTCAGGAAGAGTTCGTCGACCTTGTGGCGGGGACCCTCGAGAATCTGGGTGATCATCCGTCCGTCGAAGGCGATGGCGCCGCTGATTTGCGATTCGAGATTCTTCTTTCGGGCATGGGCGAGGATGTCGGCGAATTCTTCCGCCGTCAGTCCGTCTGCCATGCTGGTATAGGAGATGTGCCGCATCTGCGCCCCATACGAACACGTCGCGGATCAGCCGCGACGCGAGACCCTGGTTGCGGTGGCGCCGCATCCTGATCCAAGCTGTCGTCTCAAGACATGATCAGACCGGTTTCGCAGGGCGGGCCGGCATCATGCTTCACGGATGGCGCCAACTCCAACAATGTCCGACATCAACGCGGCTGAAACGCTAAGGATCTCGGACGGGCAAGTCCACCCTTGGCTCGTTGCCCGGCTTATCTTCGGCCGCGTTCCGGCGCGGCCGTTGCCGGTTCCGGCGCCGGGCACCAGCGGATGACGACGGGCGGGCCGGGGTCGCGGCCGAGTTCGAGGCAGGGCGACCCTTTCGCGCAGAGCCGCCAGCCGCCGCCCGTCGCGCCCGATGCGGCGAGGGCGAGTTCGGGCACCGGCACGCGTTTGAGCTCGTAGACATAGGCGCCGCCTTCCAGCCGGGCGTCGTCCGGCGGCTCCATGCCGGCGCCCGAGCCTTCGATCCGCCCTTGCGTGACTGTCAGCCCGTCCGGCCCGGCGGTCCAATGCTCTTCCCAGCGGGTCTTTTCCACCGAATGGGTCCAGGACAGGGTGAAGGCGCTGGCGGCGATCGCCATCGTCTTGCCGGCGGAGAGGATGCAGATCATTCGGCCGGCGAGCGTCCGGGGCGCCGGCCCGCCTGCACTTCGGCCGGCTTCGGCCCCTTCGGAGCCGCGACCTCATCGGGCCGGCCGCGGAGGTAGAAATGCAGGCCGATCACCGCGGCGGCGAGCGCGAAGCCGATCTCGTCTGTCAGCGGCAGGGCGGCGATGAGGGTGAAGGAGGCGGCAGCGGCGAGGATGCGCTGCCACCACGGCATCGGTGCGGCGAGATAACCGATCGCCGCCGCGCCCCACAGCCCGATGGCGAGGCAGGCCTTGAAGACGATGTAGACGACCGCGAGCGGGTAGCCGATCTCGGCCGCCAGCGGTCCCCCGTCCTGCAGCATCAGGGCCGGGGTATAGACCGCCATGAAGGGGATGACGAAGCCGGCGAGCGCGACCTTGATCGCCTCGAAGGAGATCCTCAGTCCCGGCGCCTTGGCGATCGGCGCCGCCGCGAAACAGGCGAGCGCGACGGGTGGCGTCAGGTCGGCGAGGATGCCGAAATAGAAGACGAACATGTGGCTGACGATCAGCGGCACGCCGAGCGCCAGCAGCGCCGGGCCGGCGATCGAGGAGGTGATGATGTAGTTCGGTATCGTCGGGATGCCCATGCCGAGGATGATGCAGGTGATCATCGTCAGGACCAGCGACAGGAACAGCGACGTGTCGCCGACCGAGACGATGAACTGGCCGAAGGTGTTGGCGACGCCGGTCAGCGTCATCGTGCCGACGATGATGCCGACGATGGCGCAGGCGATGCCGACCGGAAGCGCGGTCTTGGCGCCGTCGGCCAGCGCGTCGCGCACCGCGATCAGCGTCTCGCGGCCGCCCTTGAAGACGGCGCAGGCGGCGACGAGGACGGCAAGCGCGACGACGATCGGCAGGATGCCGTATTCGAAGAAGGCAGCGGCCGAAACGCCGATGGCGATCCAGAAGACGACGCGGATGGCGAGCCCCGGCATGCGCATGGCGAGCGGCGCGCCGAGGATGAGAAGGGCCGTCAGCGCGAGGCCGATGGTGCCGGCATAGAGCGGCGTGTAGCCGGCGAAGAGCAGCCAGACGAGGACGGCGAGCGGCAGGATCAGATACCAGCCGGTCTTCAGCGCGCCCCAGGCCGAGGGGAGTTCCCCCTTGGACAGGCCGAGCAGGTTGCGCTTGCCGGCCTCCAGATGGACCATCCAGAACACCGAGGCGAAATACAGCACCGCCGGGATCAGCGCCGCCTTCACCACCTCGGCATAGGCGACGTCGAGGGTCTCTGCCATGATGAAGGCGACGGCGCCCATCACCGGCGGCATGATCTGCCCGCCCATCGAGGCCGTCGCCTCGACGCCGCCGGCAAATTCCGGCCGATATCCGAAGCGCTTCATGAGCGGGATCGTGAACTGGCCGGTGGTGACGACGTTGGCGACGCCGGAGCCCGAGATCGTCCCCATCAGGCCGGAGGAGAACACCGCCACCTTCGCCGCACCGCCCTTCGCCCCGCCGACGAGGCCGAGGGCGACGTCGGTGAACAGCTTGATCATCCCCGCCCGTTCGAGGAACGAGCCGAACAGGATGAACAGGAAGATGTAGCTGGACGAGACGTAGGTCGGGATGCCGTAGATGCCCTCGGTGCCGAAGGCCATGTGGTCGATCACCTGAGAGAAGTCGTAGCCCCGCGTGACGAAGGGCGAGGGGAGATATTCGCCGAACAGGCAATAGCCGAGGAACAGCCCGGCGATGATCGGCAATGCCGGGCCCATGATCCGCCAGGTGGCGACGAAGAGGACGGCGAGGGCGGCAACCCCGACGACGGTGTCGGTGACCAGCGGCGATCCGGCGCGGAAGATCAGCGCCTTGTATTCCCACCACTGATAGGCGGCGACGGCCATGCCGAGGAGGCCGAGAGCCCAGAAGACCGCCCGCAGCGCCTTCGGCTCGTTGCGCACGGCGGCCACCAGCGGCAGGCCGAGAAGGCACAGGAAGCCGACATGGACGGCGCGCACGATCTGGCTCGGCAGATCCCACAGATGCGCGGCGGTGAGCAGCTGGAAGGTCGAGAAGGCGATGGCGATCAGGAACAGCAGGCGGCCTTCCGGCGACATCGGAAAGCTGGAGGCGAGGGGATCGTGCAGCTCGGCCTGTTCGCCGTCGATGGCGAGGTTGGCGCCGGGGTTCTTCTGGCTGGTCTCGTGGTGGCTCATGCCGGCCGACCCCTCCCAAGGTGCTGGTGGAGAGGACATTAGCCGCAGGCCGGGCCAAGGGCAAACCGGCAAGTCGTTCGCGGACCGACCGAAATCGTCGCGGCGTCCGGCGAGGCTTCCAGCCGGCGATCGCCTCCCCCGGGGCCCGTCAATCCTGGCGCAGTTGCAAGGCGGCGGTCTTTCGGATCATGCTGTGCGCTGCGGCATGATCCGCGAACGATCCTCCGGGCGGAAGAGGCGAGGGCAGATGAAAGTGATTCTGGTGCCGGCGGAAGGCCACGACGACAGCGAGCATGCCCTGCGCATGGCAGCGGGGGTCGCGCGGCGGTTCGCCGGGCGCATCGAATGCTTCGCCCTGCAGATGCCGCCGCTCGTCAACCTCACCTGGGATCCCGCCGGCGTCGCCATCATGAGCGGCGCCGATCTCGACCATCGCCGCACCCGCGAGGAGGCGAAGCGCCTCGCCGCCCGTATCATGTCGGAGGAGGAGGTGCCGCTCGAGCCGCTACCGGACGAATCGGCCGGCGACGACGCGCGGGAGGGGGCCCCGTCCGGCATGATGACGACGGGCGTAGCCGGCATGGGCGCCGTTTCCGGCCCCGCCTGGTCCTGGAACGACAAGACCATGGCGGGCGACGCCTTTCTCGGCGCCTACGGCCGGGCTTTCGATCTCACGGTCGTCTGTCGTCCACGGCCGGACGGCGCCTCGATCACCACCCTCGAATCGGCATTGTTCGAGAGCGGCGGGCCGATCCTGATCGCGCCGCCGCGCCGGGTGGAAAAGACCTTCGGCGAGACCATCGCCGTCGCCTGGAACGGCTCCAGCGAGACGGCCCGCACCATCGCCTTCGCGCGGCCGTTCCTGCGCGCGGCCAAACGGGTGGTCGTACTTGCCGACGACGGTGGCCTGAACGATCAGCCGTCCGGCGCGATGATCCGGCGGCGTCTGGCGGCGAGCGGCGTTCCGGTCGAGCTCAGGACGATCGCGGGGGGTGGCATCCGCTCGGGCGAGACGATCCTGAAGGAAGCCGCCGCTCTCGGCGCCGATCTTCTCTTGAAAGGTGCCTACACCCAGAGCCGGCTACGCCAGATGATCTTCGGCGGGGCGACCAGCCAGATCCTGGCGAAGGCCGAAATTCCGGTCTTCATGGCGCATTGAGGCGGCCCGACCCTCGCGGATCGCGGTCGGTCGAGGCCGACCGACCGGGCGGACACCGGCTCGTCAGCCGCCATGCAGGTTGCCGTCGTCCTGCGCGGTGATCTCGCCATTGACCTCCGTGAGGGTCTCTTCCATCAGCTCGAGGACCTTTTCGAGCTCGCGGCATTGCTCGCGCAGGAGCTCGCGCTGCTCCGACAGGCGCGAGCGCAGGCCATGCAGATTCTTGCGCCGGCCGCGCGGGGCTTCCAGAAGTTCGACGATCTCCTTCACCTCGACCAACGCGAAGCCGAGCGCCTTGAACCGGGTGATCAGCTTCAGCCGCTCCCGGTCCTTGGCGGAATAGACCCGCAGCGCTCCGCGCCGGACCGGACGGACGAGGCCCCGCTCCTCATAGTAGCGGAGCGTCCGCAACGTCAGGCCGAACTCGCGTTCCATGTCTTTGATCGAGTACGTCGTATCTTCTTGCATGATCTCGTCAGTCGCTGCCGGACGCGGCGTTCAAAAGGTCGGGGTGCGGCGGATCGTCGCCCGGGAATGCCGAAGGAAAGCTCAAGATATTCGTTCGAATTCGAGCCATTCCGGACAAAATCGTCACTCTGACTGACATTATTACCGGCCGGTGGAGCGGCTCGCCGCGCCGCCGCCGGCCTATTGCATGACGGTCGAAACAAGGTTTTCGGACGGCTCGCCTTCGGCCCGCCAGGCGAGCTTGAAGAAGGCCTCGAGGAAGTCAAGCCACTCCCGATCGACGAAGGTGACGGCCAGCTGACCCTTGTGGTCGTGCATCGCCACGACGACACGCGGCGGCAGGCGCCGGCCCTCGACCAGCAGGAACAACATCTGGGCCAGGGCGTAGCTTCGGCGCAAGCGTTCGATGCGGTCGGGCTCGTCGTTCTGCCGATGGGCTTCGAACACCGGCAGGTACTCGGCCGAGAGCTGCCGCTCCTCGACGCCGTCGCAGTCGTTCAGGTGCCATTCCTCGAGTTTCATGTCGCGCAATCCCACTCCGCCCCAAGGCGAACCTACAGCGACGGGCGGAATTTGAAACCGTCGATGCGCGATTGTCGTCAGGCTCTGCCCGGTCGGGCCGCGCCGCGGACCGTTCGCCTGGTGCTGCCGCGCTATCCAAACTCCCGAAAACTTGCCATAGGCAGGGCCGCAAGGCGGCCCGTCGGCGGAGCCCGTTCGCGGCGAGCCGCAATGGTCGCCGAGGCCGCCCGATTTCGATGGGACAGGAGACCGAGACCATGGGAACCCGCGCCGTCATCTTCGACACCGATCCCGGCCAGGACGACGCGGTGGCGATCCTCGCCGCGCTCGCCTCGCCCGAACTCGAGGTGCTCGGCATCTCGACCGTTGCCGGCAACATCCCGCTCGACCTCACGACGAAGAACGCCCTGAAGCTCGTAGAACTCGCCGGCCGGACCGACGTCCCGGTTCACGCCGGCTGCGACCGGCCGCTCGGCCGCGCCCTCGTCACCGCCGAACACGTGCATGGCGAAACCGGCCTCGACGGGCCGGATCTTCCCGAGCCGGCGACGAAGGCGGGCGCCGCCCACGGCGCCGACTTCATCATCGAGACGGTGCGCTCGCGCGAAGCCGGCACGGTGACGCTGCTCACCCTCGGGCCACTGACCAACGTCGCGCTCGCCTTCGCCAAGGCGCCGGACATCGTTTCGCGGCTTCAGGGCCTGGTGATGATGGGCGGCGGCTGCTTCGAGGGCGGCAACATCACGCCAGCGGCGGAATTCAACGTCTATGTCGATCCGGAGGCCGCCGCGATGGTGTTCCGCTCCGGCGTTCCCATCACCGTCCTGTCGCTCGACGTCACCCACAAGATGCGCTCGACCAAGGAGCGGATCGCCGCCTTCCGCGATCTCGGCAACGCAGCGGGCAAGGCGGTGGCGGCGATGCTGACCTTTTCCGAGCGCTTCGACGTCGAGAAGTACGATTGGGAGGGCGCGCCGCTGCACGACCCCTCAGTCACCGCCTATGTGCTCGACCCCGACATGTTCGAGGGCCGGGACGTGAACGTCGAGATCGAGACCGGCAGCCCGCTCACTCGCGGCATGACCGTCGTCGACTATTGGGGCGTCACCGGCCGCGCGAAGAACGCCTTCTGGGTGCGCTCGGGAGATTCCGACCGGTTCTTTGCCCTGTTGACGGAGCGGATCGGCCGGCTGCCATAGGGCGATGGGGGGCAACCCAAAGAAGCGCCTCAGGATGAGGGCGCGTCAGGCGGTGCACGGGGCGCGGACCTGCTTCACCCGATCCGTCCCAGCACCGGCTCGCCCGTCTCCACCGCAGTCTCGCCCAGCCCATACGCCGCTCGCACTCGCGCGGCGGCGCGCTGAAAGCCTGCCTCGTCGCGGGCGTGGATGAGCGCGAGCGGCTCGTCCCTCGCAATGGCCTGTCCAATCTCGGCGAGTGCCGTCAGCCCGACGGCATGGTCGATCGCTTCCTCCGGCAGACGGCGTCCGCCGCCGAGTTCGACGACCGCTAGGCCGAGCGCCCTGGCGTCGACGGTCGTGACGATGGCGGCCTCGGCGGCGGGGACGGGGCGCACCAGCGGCGCCTGCGGCAGGTATGCCGCCGTCCGTCCGACGAAATCCGCCGGCCCGCCGAGGCGCGACACCATCCGGCCGAAGCGCTCGGCGGCGGCGCCGGAATCGAGCGCCCGGCGCGCGATGGCGAGCCCGGCTTCGACATTCGGCGCGAGGCCCGATAGGGTCAGCATTTCGGCCGCGAGCGCCAGCGTCACCGTCTCCAGCCGACGGTCCCGGTGTTTGCCTATGAGGAAATCCACGGCGTTCGCGACCTCGACGGCGTTGCCGGCAGTTGATGCCAGTGCCTGGTCCATGCGGGTGATCAGCGCGGCGGTCTTCAGGCCGGCGCCGTTCGCCACGGCGACGAGGGTTTCGGCGAGATCGCGCGCCGCAGCCTCCTCCGCCATGAAGGCGCCGGAGCCGGTCTTGACGTCGAGGACGAGGGCGGAAAGCCCTTCGGCGAGCTTCTTCGAAAGGATCGAGGCGACGATCAGCGGCACCGATTCCACCGTCGCCGTGACGTCCCGCACCCGGTAGAAGCGCCCGTCGGCCGGCGCGAGCCGCGCCGTCTGGCCGACGATGGCGCAGCCGACCTCGGTGACGGTCCGCCGGAACGTCTCGCTATCGGGAACGATGGTGTAGCCGGGGATCGCCTCCAGCTTGTCGAGCGTGCCGCCGGTGTGGCCGAGGCCGCGGCCGGAGATCATCGGCACCGCGGCGCCGCAAGCCGCCAGGATCGGCGCCAGCATGAGCGAGACGTTGTCGCCGATGCCCCCCGTCGAATGCTTGTCGACGACGGGCCGGTCGAGGCCCGGCCAGACCATGACCTCGCCCGAGTCGCGCATCGCCTCGGTGAGCGCGACGGTTTCGCAGCGCGTGAGCCCGCGAAAGATCACCGCCATGGCGAAGGCGGCGATCTGGGCATCGGAGAGGCTGCCGTCGGAAATGCCGGCGACGAAGGTTCTGATCTCGTCCGCAGAGAGGGAATTTCCGTCGCGCTTCCTGGCGATGATTTCCTGGGGGAGCATCAGGGGAACGACGACCTCCGGTGTGGGCGCGCAGCCATGTCCTAGTAGCCCGCCTTGCCGCCTGGCCGCTCCGTCCCCGTCGCGACTGCCAGGAGATCGGCCAGCACTCCGGAGACGCCCAGCCGGAACCGCTCCGGCGTCGGATAGTCGAGGCCGCAGATCGTTTCGGCGAGGCGCAGGTATCCGTCGGCGTCCTCGAAGGTCCGGATTCCGCCGGCCGGCTTCAAGCCGACGGTGCCGCCGGCCTTGGCGATCTCTTCGAGAAGAATAGTTGCCGAGGCGGGCGTCGCGTTCACCTGCACTTTGCCGGTCGAGGTCTTGAGGAAATCCGCGCCGCCCGCCAGCGCCGCATGGCAGGCGGCGCGGATCGTCGACTCGTCGTAGAGCCTGCCGGTCTCAAGGATGGTCTTCAGCTTCGCGTGGCCGCAATTGGCCCGGATGGTGCGCACCTGCGCCTCGACGAAGCCCGGATCCTCGGCGACGCGGTCATAGGCGACGACGAGGTCGATCTCGTCGGCTCCGTCGGCGATGGCCTTGTGAGTCTCGGCGAGCGTCGCATCGATGTCGTCGGCGCCGAGCGGGAAGTTGACCACCGTCGCGACCTTGATGCGGGCCGAAAGCTCGCGCCGGGCAAACCCGACGAAGGCCGGCCAGATGCAGATCGCCGCGATCGGGCCGACGGGCGTCTCCGCCCTGCCGCAGAGCGCGGCGACGTCGGCCTCGCTGCAGTCGTCGTTGAGGTTGGTGAGGTCCAGCCGGGCGATCAGCGCCTCGGCTCGTCTGGATTGTGTCCCGTCAGTCATCGAACGCGCCCTCCTGCAACATCGTCTCGACGATGCGCGACAGCCGCGCTCCGCCCCGCGGCGCCATCTCTTTCGTCTCCGCATGGGAAAGCTCGGCGCCGGTCATGCCCGCCCCGAAATTGGTGATCACCGACGCGGCGACCACCTTCAGGCCGAAGAAGCGCGCGAGGATCGTCTCCGGCACGGTCGACATGCCGACGGCGTCGGCGCCGAGGAGGCGAGCCATACGGATCTCGGCCGGCGTCTCGAAGGAGGGGCCGGAAAACCACATGTAGACGCCGCCGAACACCGGTTCGCCGAGGGTCTCGGCGGCCGCCGCGAGGCCGGCGCGAAGGTCGGGATCATAGGCGCTCGTCATGCCGACGAAGCGGGCGTCGGAGGCTTCACCGATCAAGGGGTTCATCCCCGAGAACGCGATGTGGTCCTCGATGATCATCACCGAACCCGGCGGAATGTCCTGGCGCACGGAACCGGCCGAATTGGTCAGAAGCAGCCTGCCGATGCCGAGGCCGGCAATGGCTTCGATCACCGGGCGCATCGCCGCCGCGTCGCCGCGCTCGTAATAATGGACGCGGCCGGACACGATCAGCACCTCGCGGCCGGCGAGCCGTCCGAGGAGGATCTCGCCGGCATGGCCGCTGACGGAGCTTTGGGGAAAGCCGGGGATCTCGGCAAAGGGGATGCGGGCCGCGATCTCCACCCATTCGGCGAGATCGCCGAGGCCGGAGCCGAGCACCATGGCGACGATCGGCCGGGCGCCGGCGAGCCGGCCCTTCAGGAAATCGGCCGCCGCGCTCACGCGCTGCCCTGATCGGCTGGGACTTCGAGCGAATCCGTCGCGAAGGAGTGCGGCAGGAGTTCGCCCATGGTGACGGTCTCGACGACGCCGGTCGTCACGTCGCAAAGGTGGACCCTGGTCGAGGGCGCGGAAAACTCGGCAAGCCGCTGTCGGCAGCCGCCGCAAGGACTGCAGGCGACGAGCTTCTCGGCGACCACCGCGACCTCGGCGATCTTCCGGCTGCCGCCGGCCATGACCATCCGGGCGATGGCGCTGGTTTCGGCGCACCAGCCCTCGGGAAAGCTGACGATCTCGATATTGCAGCCGGAATGGACGCTGCCGTCCTCGGCGAGAATCGCCGCGCCGACGGGAAAGCGCGAATAGGGGGCGTGGGCCTTGGCCATCGCCTGCTTGGCCGCCTCGAAGAGGTGTGTCGTCATGGGTCCGCTCTCGCATGGTCGTCACGGGTGTGCATCGCTCGTCACAAGAAGAGAAAGCTGAAGTCGTGGAAACGGCCCGCCGGCAGATCGGAGATCGTGGTCAGCCCGGGCAGCATGGTCCAGGCCGGAAATTCGAGGATCCGGCTGCTCGGCCGAAGGCCTTGGTCGCCATCGCCATCGTCATTGCCGTGATCGTAGAAGGTCACCTGCGTCACCAGCCCGCCGAAGCCCCGCGTATAGTCGGCATAGAAGTCTGGATAACTCGTCCTGGTGGCAAGCTTTACCTTGCACCAATAGCTGTCGAGCGCCCCGACTTCGACGTTCACGTCGCCGGCCTCCGCGGTGGATTCCGGGCGGTAGGTGTTTTCGTAGATGAACTCGTCGCTCGGCGGATCGCCGATCTGCCCGAACTCGTTGCGGTTCTTCCAGGCATTGGCGTTCCAGCAGGCGGCGCCGAGCGCCCGCCCGTAGGACAGGTCCCCGTAACCGAACAGGCCGATCTTGTAGAGCCCCGCCTCGTCGACCGTGTCGACGAATTCGAAGTCGTCGGAGCCTTTCTCGAGCAGGGCCTCGATCAGCTGGGTCGGCAGGTTGAGGGTCTCGCGATTGGCGATCAGGAGGCCGATCGCCTGGATCGCCGCCTGATAGGCCGAGAGAACCGATTCGCGGTCGAAATCTCCCTCCCCGATTTCGAGATAAGGCGCGTGGAAGCCGAGTGTCGCATCCTTGTGCAGGTAGCGATGCGGGAAGGCGCCGAGATCGGTCTCGGTCACGGTGCTGCCGCCCATGAAGGCGATGGCGCAGGCCGAGAGGCAGGACTGTTCCGCGCGGACCTCCGTTGCGATCCCCTTTTCGTGCAGCATCAATGCGAGCTTCACCCCCTCCGGATATGATCCGCCGGGGCCGCGCAGACACAGGATGCCGCCGAATTCCAGCCTGTCGGCCAGCCGCTCGGCGTCGCCCGCGACGATCGGACCGGCGAGTTCGAGCGTGCATCGGTGCAAGGGATCGGCCGTCACGGGTGGCGGCGCCAACTCTGCCGCAAGGGCCGGTTGCGACATGGCCATCGACAGGCCGAGGAAAGCCCCCGCGAGGCGACGAACGGGCCGCCGGGCAACGGGCAGGCTGGCTATCCTTCGGGCCATGGCAGGCCCCATCCTCGTGCGAGACGACACCTTGATCATCGCTCCTTCACATAGGGCACGCCGCCGGCCTTGGGCGGGGTCGCCTTGCCGACGAAGCCGGCGAGGAGCACCACCGTCAGGATGTAGGGCAGGGCCGAGACGAACTGCACCGACACCTGGCCGATGAGCGGCAGGTCCACCCCCTCGATGCGGATCGAGACGGCGTCGAGGAAGCCGAAGAGGAGGCAGGCGAACATCACCGGCACCGGCTTCCAATTGGCGAAGATCAGGGCGGCAAGCGCGATGTAGCCCTTGCCGGCGGTCATGTCGCGGGTGAAGCCGGCGGCCTGGCCGGTGGACAGATAGGCGCCGGCAAAGCCGGTGAGGACGCCGCAGATGATCACCGCCCGGTAGCGCAGCCATGTGACCGAGATGCCGGCTGTATCCACCGCCGCCGGGTTCTCGCCGACGGCCCGGAGCCTGAGGCCGAATCGGGTGCGGAACAGCACCCACCAGGTCAGCGGCACCATCAGGAACGCCACATAGACCAGCGGCGTCTGGCCGGAAAGGACGCCGGAATAGATCGGTCCGATCACCGGCACGTCGCGGACCGCATCGGCGAAGGGCAACTCGACGGCGGTGAAGCGCCCGCCGCCGAACAGGCTCGGCGTGCGCCCGCCCTGGCCGAACCAGCTCTGGCCGAGGATGATGGTCAGGCCGGCGGCGATGAAGTTGATGGCGACGCCCGAGACGATCTGGTTGCCGCGATAGGTGATCGAGGCGAGGCCGTGGATCAGCGAGAAGGCGACGGCGGCGAGGATGCCGAAACAGAGACCGAGCATCACCGAGCCCCAGACGGCGGCGGCGGACGCCGAGGCGAAGGCGGCGATCAGCATCTTGCCTTCCAGCGAGATGTCGAAGATGCCCGAGCGCTCGGAATAGAGCCCGGCCAGCGCGGCGAAGAGCAGCGGCGTCGACAGGCGGATGGTCGAATCGATCAGGTCGAGGAAGGAGGAAAGGTCCATCATCCGGCCTCTCCGACGTTTTTGCCCGCCGGCTCCTCGGTGCGGAAGCGCACCCGCTGATAGGCCGCGCCGATGCCCGGCCGGAACATGTTCTCCAGCGCCCCGGCAAAGAGGATGACCAGCCCTTGTATGATGACGATCATGTCGCGCGAGATCGTCGGCATGTCGAAGGCAAGCTCCGCCCCGCCCTGGTAGAGCATGCCGAAGAGGATCGCGGCGGGAACGATGCCGGCGGGGTGGCCGCGCCCCATCAGCGCGACGGCGATGCCGACGAAGCCGGCGCCTTGCGGAAAGTCGATGGCGAGGCGGTACTGGTCGCCCATCACGGCGTTGAGCGCCATCATGCCGGCGAGGCCGCCGGAGATCATCATGGTGACGACGATCAGCTTCGTCTCCGACATGCCGGCATAGCGGGCGGCGCGGGGCGAGAAGCCGAGCGTGCGGATCTCGTAGCCGAGCCTGGTCCGCCAGATCAGCATGTAAACGAGGACGGCGGCGATCAGCGCGACGAAGAGAGAGACGTTGAGCGGCGCGCCGCCGAGATTGAAGCCGAAGACCTCGAACAGGCCCTTCAGTTTCGGCAGCTGGCCGCCGGCGTCGAAGGTGCGGGTTTCCGGCGCCATCGAGCCGACGGGCTTCAGCACGCCGACGAGCAGATAGACCATCAGCGCGGCGGCGATGAAGTTGAACATGATCGTCGTGATGACGATGTGGTTGCCGCGTTTGGCCTGGAGATAGGCCGGGATGAAGGCCCAGAGCGCCCCGAAGGCAAAGGAGAGGGCGATCGCCAGCGGCAGGTTCAGCCACCAGGGTAGAATGGCCCCCAGCGACAGCGCCACCGCTGCGACGCCGAGCCCGCCGACATAGGCCTGGCCCTCGCCGCCGATGTTGAACAGCCCGCCATGGAAGGCGACGGCGACCGCAAGCCCGGTGAAGACGAAGTTGGTTGCGTAATAGAGCGTGAAGCCAAAGCCCTCCGCATAGCCGAACGCGCCGCGCAGCATCAGCGCCGCCGCCTCCAGCGGGCTCTCGCCGACGGCGACGACGACGAGGCCGGCGACGAGGAAGGCGACGACGAGATTGACCAGGGGGATCAGGCCGTAGTCGATCCAGCGCGGGAGCTTGGCATAGGGACGGCTCATTCAACGATACTTTTTATGTGTGGTGTTTCTCAGCCGGATAAATTCTCGCTTGTGAGGAGAAAGATAACCTAATTTTTCTTTAACAGACTTCAGCGAGCTTTTGCTTATATCAAATTCACAAACAACGATCCCTTCTTCAGAGATATTGATAAGTCCTGCGTCAAATAAACGATGAGCTGTGGCAGACAATAATAAGGTGTTTTCTATGTGTCGCCGTTGAGCGTGATTTGCAATCGACCAAGGAAAAATGTGAGCGGCCTCAAGAGATGCGATGATTCCATCGCCCGTTAAGGCGCACTCGGTTGTTCCTTGTTGGATATGAAATTGTTTTAATTTTAAGGATACTCGTATCTTTCCTAGGGTCTCTCTTTCTGTTGGAGATTCGTTATTACTCTCGATGTCAGATCCCGATAGGTCGAACGCCATTTCGCATAAAAACGAATTTCCATTGAGAAATATATCCTCAGGGATCTCGAATTCAGTCCCACTGAATAATTTCGTGTTAAATGTTCTAAAAAGGTTGTTATTTTCATTTTTAATAAATATTGTCGCTTCAGATCCACTCTCTAGTTCAAAGTTCTGAGCGATTGTTTTTGGAATGACCTGTAATCTTGGTTGTTTCTTCTTTTCTCCGTTGGGATAAACAGCAAACACGCGCCATCGGCTCCGCCCTAAAATTTCTGGTTGCTTGATCATAAAATGCCTCCACAGCCAGTGGCGTCAATTCAGCGAAAGTTGGCCATCCTCGTCCAGCCGCCAGAAGGGATTGTGCGCCACCTCCCACAAATGCCCGTCCAGATCGCGGAAATTGCCGGAATGGCCGCCCCAGAAGACCTTCGACGGCGGCTTGACCGGACGCGCCCCTGCTGCGACCGCATCAGCGTAGAAGGCATCGACGGCCTCCGGGCTGTCGAAATTCACCGCCAGCGCCATCGAGCCGGAGCCTCGCGGCAGATACCCTTCGCCGCCGTCGGCGATCATGTCGTCGCGGTTCCACAGGGCCAGCACGATCCCCACGCCGATCATGAAGGCGGTGGATTCCACGCTGTCGGCGGATTTCTTCCAGCCGAGCGCCTCGTAAAAGGCGACCGCGCGCGCGACGTCGGCGACGCCGAGCGTGACGAGGGTGATGCGGGCGGGATTCATTCTGCGGCTTCCTTCTCGTCGATGCCGGCCATCAGCAGGCCGAGTTCGCCCTCGCTCGCCTCCGGCCCCCGCTCGCCGACGAGCTTTCCGGCGAACATCACCAGGATGCGGTCCGACAGTGCGCGGATCTCGTCGAGCTCGACCGAGACGAGGAGGATCGCCTTGCCGGCGTCG
The DNA here is from genome assembly GCF_010500815.1 of Jiella pacifica. Lineage (GTDB taxonomy): Bacteria > Pseudomonadota > Alphaproteobacteria > Rhizobiales > Rhizobiaceae > Jiella > Jiella pacifica. Next base: position 131,881 of record NZ_JAAAMG010000006.1, on the reverse strand, counting down.
CGCATCGCGACGATGCGCTTGTGGATGAATTCGATGGCGCCGACGTCGACGCCTCGGGTCGGCTGGCCGATCAGAAGCACGTCCGGGTCGCGCTCCATCTCTCGCGCCAAAACGATCTTCTGCTGGTTGCCGCCGGAGAAGCTGGCGGTCTTCAGCCGGCAGTCGGCCGGGCGGATGTCGTAGGCTTCGATCTTTTCCAGTGCGTCGCGGCGCATGGCGCCCGGGTCGAGCAGCGGGCCCTTCTGGAAACGCGGATCGGACTGATAGCCGAGGATGGCGTTCTCGTTCTCCTCGAAGGGCAGGACGAGGCCCATGGAATGGCGGTCCTCCGGCACATGGGCGCAGCCGATGCGGCGGATCTCGGCCGGGTCGGCCTCCCTTGCCGGGTCGATCTCGCGGCCGTTGAGGACGATAAGGCCGGCCTTTGCCTTGCGGATGCCGGACAGCGTTTCCAGGAGTTCGCTCTGGCCGTTGCCGGCGACCCCGGCGATGCCGACGATCTCCCCGGCCCGGACGGAGAAGGACACGTCGTCCACCATGGTGACGCCGCGGGAATCCTTCACCGTGAGATGCTTGACCGTCAGCAGGGGATCGCCGGGCGTCGCCGCGCCCTTGTCGACGGTCAGGAGCACGCGGCGGCCGACCATCAGCTCGGCGAGTTCGGCGACCGACGTCTCGGCGGTCTTCGTCGTCGCGACCATCTCGCCCCGGCGCATCACCGAGACCGTGTCGGTGATCGCCATGATCTCGCGCAGCTTGTGGGTGATCAGGATGATCGTCTTGCCCTCGGCCCTGAGCTGCTTCAGCACCTCGAAGAGGTGATCGGCCTCCGAGGGCGTAAGGACGCCGGTCGGCTCGTCGAGGATCAGGATTTCGGCGCCGCGATAAAGGCTCTTCAGGATTTCCACCCGCTGCTGCAGGCCGACCGGCAGATCCTCGATGACGGCGTCGGGATCGACCTCGAGCCCGTGGTCTTCCTCCAATCGTCTGAGCTCGCCCCGCACCTTGGCGATGCCGGAGGAAAGCAGCGGCGAGCGCTCGGCGCCGAGCATAACGTTTTCGACGACGGTCAGGTTGTGGACCAGCATGAAATGCTGATGCACCATGCCGATTCCTGCGGCGATCGCGGCGTTCGGGTCGGCGATTTCCACCTTCCTGCCCGCGACGCGGATCTCGCCGGCATCGGCCTGGTAGAAGCCGTAGATGATCGACATCAGCGTGGACTTGCCGGCGCCGTTCTCGCCGACAATGCCGTGAATTGTCCCACGTTCGACGGTGAGATCGATGGATCTGTTGGCGTGAACGGCGCCGAAGCGCTTGTCGATGCCGATCAGTTCGATCGCCGGTTCGGCCATGTGGGATCAGGACTTCCGCGGTTGTTTCGGGAAGAGTAATCAGCCAATCCTGCAAACGCCATAGGCAATTCGGTGGGCAGGCGGAGGACGCAAGGTGAGCGGTAGCGAGGGGGAGGGACGGGCGCCGCGCGCAGAGCCCCGGCGGCGGTCGGAGTTTCCGTTGCTGCGGACGTTGACGACCCGCTGGTCCGACAACGACGTCTACGGCCACATGAACAACGTCGTGCACTATTCGCTGTTCGATACGGCGGTGAACGGCTGGCTGATCGAGACGGGCCTGCTCGATCTTCAGGGAAGCGAAGAAATCGGACTCGTGGTCGAGACCGGTTGCCGCTACCATGGCGAACTGGCCTTCCCCGATCCCGTCACGGCGGGGATCGGCATCAGCCGGCTGGGGCGCTCCTCGGTGCGCTACGAGATCGCCCTGTTTCGCGGCGAGGATGAGCTTGCGGCGGCGGAGGGGTTCTTCGTCCACGTCAATGTCGACCGCAGGACGCGGCGTCCGGTGGCGATCGGACCAGAGAAGCGCCGGACATACGAGGAGATACTGCTATGAGCGAGCCGAACGAGGGCGCAGGCCCGCGGATCGAGGATCTCGAGGTGATGGTCTCGCATCAGGCGCGCACCATCGAGGAACTCTCCGAAGAGCTGACGCGGGCCTTCCGGATGATCGAGCGGCTGCAGCATCTGACCCAGGCGCTGAGCGAACGGCTCGGTTCGGTGGAGGATGTGGCGCTGGCGAAACCGGCGGCGGAAAAGCCGCCGCATTATTGAGGGATCGCGCCCTCGAAGCTCTTAGTCCTTGAGCGTGAGCCGGCCGTCTTCGACGGAATAGCCCTTGAGGCGGGTCAGGAAGCTCATGCCGAGCAGCGCCTGGGGCAGTTCCGCGTCGCGGATCACCAGTGCATCGACGTTGCGCACCGAAACGCTCCCGACGCTGATCACGTCGATCCGCGCCCGGGCGGCTCTGCCGACGCCGTTCGCCGTCTGCACCGAATGGCGAAAATCGCTCGCCGCCGGCGTGATGCCGAGCTGGCGCGCCGTCGTCTCGTCGAGGGCGACGAGGCTCGCTCCGGTGTCGACGAGGACGGGAATGCTGCGGCCGTTCATCAGGGCGTCGGTGCGAAAATGCCCCGACCAGTCGGCGGAGATGCGGGTCTCTCGCGGCAGCACCGGGGGCGGGGCGGCGGCCTCGACGACATCCGGGCCACGATCCAGCGCCTCCGGCTGGCCAGACGACAGTCTCGCCTCATAGCGCTCGAACAGCGAGGGCGCGGCAAGCGCCGCGACCGAGGCCACGAGGAGAAGGATCAGATGATTGTGCATTGCGCCGTCATCAGCCTCGTCGCCCGGAAAAACCGCCGCCAGGATAGCGGACCGGCGGTTTCGAGCCGGTAAAGGCCAGGGCAGCAATTGCCGGTTCCTCGTCGCAGAGTTCCGACCAACCGGTCAGAGGCTCGCGGCCGTCCTTGCCGCCTGATCGTAGTGGCCGGACAGAAGCCGCAGGAGACGGGCGATCTCCGACATGCGATCGGCCGAAAGCCCGAGTTCGGAAATGCCCTCGACGAGGATCTTCTCGCGCAGCTCCCGGTAGCGCCGACAGGCCCGCTCGCCGGCCGGGGTAATGGCGATCAGTCGCTCCTTGCCGGCCTTTTCCCGCGAAACCAGGCCCTTCTGTTCCAGCTTGCGAACCGCATAAGTGACGAGATGGGTGTCCTCGATGCCGAGGACGAGACAGACGTCGGCAAGCCGCTTGGGCTTGCCGCGATGGGTGACCGAATGGAGGACCGTGATCTCCGTCGCCGTCAGGCCCGGCTCGCCCGCCGCCGTCATGCAGCGTACCATCCAGCGCTCGAAGGCGTGGCCGGACAGGATCATGCCGAACTCGACCTCCGACAGGGCCGGCGCCGCGCCGTCGGCGAGGTGGGCCGAGGAGACGATCGGGCCGATCGGTTCGGGTGTCATGTCCGCGCTCATCGGCGGCCTCCTGAAAAGACGTGGCGCACGGCCGAAATCGACGAAGTTTGCCGGAGATCGAATACGCTGATAACATACCGACAAATTATCGACAAATATCCACCCCGTGACCATCTCCCCAACGAACAGGTCTCCGTCATGCATGCAGAAGCCCAGCCGAACACTGCCTCCGCTGCCGCTCGTGACGGGCGCTGGGACTTCTTCGTCGATCGCGGCGGCACCTTCACCGACGTCATCGGCAAGGCGCCGGACGGCTCGCTCCATCCGAGGAAGCTCCTGTCGGAAAACCCTGGCGTCTATGACGACGCGGCGCTGGAGGGCATCCGCCAGACGCTCGGGATCGAAACCGGCGGCGCCATTCCGCCCGGCCGCATCGGCACGGTGCGGATGGGCACGACGGTGGCGACCAACGCGCTTCTGGAGCGCAAGGGCGACAAGACGCTCCTCCTCATCACCCGCGGTTTCCGCGACGCGCTGAAGATCGCCTATCAGGCCCGGCCGGACATCTTCGCCAAAGAGATCATCCTGCCCGAGCAACTCTATGCCAAGGTCGCCGAGGTGCCGGAGCGGGTGCTGGCCGACGGCACGGTCGAGGTGGCGCTCGACGAGGCCGCGACGGCAGAGGCGCTGACGGCGGCGAAGGCCGAAGGCATCGACGCCGTCGCCATCGTCTTCATGCATTCCTGGCACTATGGCGAGCACGAGGCGCGGGCGAAGAAACTCGCCGAGGCCGCCGGCTTCTCGCAGATCTCCGTAAGCCACGAGGTCTCGCCGCTGGTCAAGCTGGTCGGGCGCGGCGACACCACGGTGGTCGACGCCTATCTGACGCCAATCCTCAGGCGCTATGTCGACAAGGTCGCCGGCGCCCTCGGCGCCGAGACCGGCGATGCCGACGCGCCATCGCTGCAGTTCATGATGTCCTCCGGCGGGCTGACGGCGGCCGAGATGTTCCAGGGCAAGGACGCGATCCTGTCCGGCCCTGCGGGCGGCGTCGTCGGCATGGCCGAGACGGCGAAGGCGGCAGGCTTTGCCAAGGTCATCGGCTTCGACATGGGCGGCACCTCGACCGACGTGACCCACTATGCCGGGGCCTATGAGCGGGCGCTGGATTCGGAAGTCGCGGGCGTGCGGATCCGCGCGCCGATGCTGCGCATCCACACGGTGGCCGCGGGCGGCGGCTCGATCCTCGCCGTCGATCAGGGACGCTTTCAGGTCGGCCCGGCCTCGGCCGGCGCCAATCCCGGTCCTGCCGCCTATGGCCGCGGCGGGCCGCTGACCGTCACCGATGCCAACGTTATGCTCGGCAAGTTGAAGCCGGAGCTGTTTCCGGCGGTGTTCGGGCCGAACCAGGATCAGCCGCTCGACGTCGCGGTGGTGCGGGAGAAATTCGCCGAACTCACCGAGAGGCTCGGCGACGGCCGCTCGGCCGAAGAGGTCGCCGAAGGCTTCCTCACCATCGCCGTCGAGAACATGGCCAACGCCATCAAGAAGATCTCGGTGCAGCGCGGCTACGACGTCTCGAAATATCTGCTCAACTCCTTCGGCGGCGCCGGCGGCCAGCATGCCTGCCTCGTTGCAGACTCCCTGTCGATGGAGAGCGTGCTGATCCATCCGATGTCGGGGCTGCTTTCGGCCTATGGCATCGGCCTCTCCTCGCTGTTCTCCAGCCGAAGCCAAGCGCTGGTCGCCAATCTGTCGGAGGAGGCGAAGGCCGAGATCGAGGCGCTCGCCGAGCGGCTGTCCCGCGAGACCGCCGGTGAGGTCGAGGCGCAGGGCGTTACGCCGGGCGAGCACGTCACGGAGGTTCTGCTCCAGCTGCGCTACGATGGCACGGACACGACGCTGCCGGTGCCCTATACGGGTTCGCTGGAAGACGCCCGCGAAGGCTTCGAGGCGGCCCACAAGGCGCAGTTCGGCTTCGTCTATCCGGGCCGGGCGATCACGGTGGAGACGGTGTCGGTCGAAACTGCGGAGCGGCCGAAGGAGACTGCCGCAAACGCCGCCGCCGCGGCAGAGGCGTTCGATCCGGCGGCGACCGGGGCCGGCTCGTTCTTCACCGGCGGCAAGATCCGCGAGGCCTCGATCATCCGGCGCGAAAACTTCGGCCCCGGCGCCACGGTCAAAGGCCCGGCGCTGATCGTCGAGCCGAACCAGACCATCGTCGTCGAGCCCGGCTGGGCGGCCGAGACGACGGCCGACAACGACGTCCTTCTGAAGCGCATCGAAAAGAAGCCCCGCCTTGCAGCGCTCGGCACCGGCACGGCTGGTGGCAAGGGCGCCGATCCGGTGCTTCTGGAAGTCTTCAACAACCTCTTCATGTCGATCGCCGAGCAGATGGGCGTGACGCTGCAGAACACCGCCTCCTCGGTCAACATCAAGGAGCGGCTGGACTTTTCCTGTGCCGTCTTCGACCACACCGGCGCGCTCGTCGCCAATGCGCCGCACATGCCGGTGCATCTCGGCTCCATGGACCGTTCGGTCGAGGCGATCATCGCCCAGAACGAGGGGAATATCCGGCCGGGCGACGTGTTCGCGTTGAATGCGCCGTATAATGGCGGGACGCATCTGCCTGACATCACGGTGGTGACGCCGGTGTTCGAGGAGGGTGCCCGTGATCCCTCGCCCTTCGAGGCTCGTTCGCGCAGAGGCGACCGAGCACCTCAGGATGAGGGATCAGGGGACGGCGACGCCCTACATCAGGAGGAAACTGGCGCCGGTCGTGTCCTTTCCCCTCATCCTGAGGTGCGAGCGGAGCGAGCCTCGAAGGGCGAGGGGAAACAGGCGCCAAAGATCCTCTTCTACGTCGCCTCGCGCGGCCACCACGCGGATGTCGGCGGCATCGCGCCGGGCTCGATGACGCCGCGGGCGACCAGGGTCGACGAGGAGGGCGTCCTGATCGACAATCTGAAGCTCGTCGATCGCGGCACGTTCCAGGAAGACGAGCTTCGCCGCGTCCTCACCGACCATCCCTATCCGGCCCGCAATCCGGACCAGAACGTCGCCGATCTGAAGGCGCAGATCGCCGCCAACGAGAAGGGCGTCGCCGAACTCAGGCGGATGGTGGAGAATTTCGGCCTCGACACCGTCCAGGCCTATATGGACTTCGTCCAGGACAATGCGGCCGAAGCGGTGCGCGAGCTGATCGCCAGGCTCGACGACTGTTCCTGCGACTATCCGACCGACAGCGGCCAGGCGATCAAGGTGAAGATCACCATCGACAAGGAAAGCCGCGAGGCGACCGTCGACTTCACCGGAACCTCGCCGTCGATCGCCAACAACTTCAACGCCCCCGAGCCGGTGACTCGGGCCGCCGTCCTCTATGTCTTCCGGGTGATGGTGGAAAAGCCGATCCCGATGAATGCCGGCTGCCTGCGGCCGGTGAAGATCGTCGTGCCGGAAGGCTCGATGCTGAAGCCGCGCTATCCGGCCGCCGTCGTCGCCGGCAACGTCGAAACCTCCCAGCACGTGACCAACGCTCTCTTCGCCGCCTTCGAGGCGCTGGCGAATTCGCAAGGCTCGATGAACAACCTGACCTTCGGCGACGAGCGCTACCAGTATTACGAGACGATCTGCTCGGGTTCGCCGGCCGGAAGGATGAATGACGGCACGAGCTTTGCCGGCACTTCCGGCGTCCATGTCCACATGACCAATTCGCGGCTCACCGATCCGGAGATCCTGGAGATGCGCTACCCGGTGGTGCTGGAGGATTTCCACATCCGCGAGGGTTCGGGCGGCGCCGGCGAGAAGCGCGGCGGCGACGGGACGAAGCGCACCATTCGGTTTCTCAGGAAGATGGACTGCGCCATCCTCTCTTCCCATCGCACGCAACCGCCGCAGGGCATCTGCGGCGGCGAGGCGGGCGAGATGGGCCTCACTGAAGTGCGGCGGCTCGACGGCTCGTTGGAAGAACTTGCCGGCTGCGACCAGACCGTTCTTCAAGCAGGCGAGGCGGTGATCGTCACCACCCCGACCTCCGGAGGATACGGCCGGGCAGGGTGAATGAGCCAGTCTTGAGGGGCGCAGCCTGTAATGGCCTGCCCCTTGGGACGGCCGGGCGATCGTTCGCCTCGCCCTCAGATCGCGGCATTCCGTCGAACTGTCGTCACACCTCGCTTGGGCATGCTGCGACGGTGACGGCAAAGATTTATTGGTACGGCATACTTATAGAAAGACGGCAAAGGAATATGATTTTCCTTGGTGGTTTTAAGCAGTAAATGCAACCGCTATCTGATTAATGCTCCGGTCTTATCAGTTTTATGCTTGTTATCTCAAGAACGTCGTCGCGGAATTAAGCCTTCGGTAAAACAACGCGCCTAATCGTTGGCTGGCTTCGAGGCCGACGGTTGCGCTTCGATTGACTTTACCCCCGCCCCGGAAATGCCCCATGTCCCTGAACTCCATGAAGGTCACGACGAAACTGCTGGTTGCTTTCGCGAGTATCATCGCGGTGCTGGCGATCGTCAGTGTCACCAGCGTCTTGAGCACCAATTCTGCCCGAACGGCAACAGACTGGAACGAACACACCTACAAGGTTCTCGCTGAGATCGACCACCTGCGCTCGGGGCTGGTCAATCAGGAAGCCGCCATTCGTGGCTACGTTGTGGCTGAGGACGCGGGCATGCTGCCACGCTACGAGACGAACAAGACGAAGGCGGCCGAAGCGCTGGCCAATTTTGCCCAGCTGACCTCTGACAATCCGCTCCAGCAGGACCGCGCCGCGAAACTGCAGGGCCTGATCGGGTCGTGGGATGCGGCTGCCAACATGCGCACCATTGCGCTCGGCAAGGCTGGAGACTTCGCCGGGGCGCGGCGCTACCTCTCCGGCCGTCCGGGAGATGTCGAACTGAACGAAATCAACTCTCTGACCGAAAGCATGATCTCGGAGGAGGCCGGTCTTCTCGTCGTCCGCTCGGAGGCGCAGCATTCGGCGATGGCAATGTCGAACACCGCGATCATCGTCGGCGGCGTCGTGAGCGCTCTGATCGCGTGCTTGATGGCCGTCCTTCTGTCCAAGTCTATCGCGGCGCCGATCCGCGCCATGACAGAGGCGATGCTGAAGCTTGCCGGCGGCGACAAGACGGTCGAGGTTCCAGCGCGTGATCGCCGCGACGAGGTCGGCGCGATGGCCGGCGCTGTCGAGGCGTTCAAGCAGGCGGCGATCCGGCAGGAGCGTCTGGAAAAGGAGGCCGAAGCCTCGCGCATCAGCCAGGATGAGGCCAAGCGCCGCCAGGCCGATCTCGACAATGCCAAGGCGGAGGACCTGCGGGCCTTCATGGGCGTCGTCGATGCCGGCTTCGACCGTCTCTCGGCGGGCGACCTGACGGTGCGCATGGCCGACAAGGTGGCCCCTGAATTCGAGCCGATCAAGGCGAAGTTCAACGCCTCGGTGGAGGAGCTGGAACGGGCGATCGGCCAGGTGGTCGGGGCGGTCGGGACGATCCGCACGGGGCTCGGCGAAATCACCGTTGCCTCCAACGATCTCGCCCAGCGCACCGAGCAGCAGGCGGCCTCGCTGGAACAGACGGTGGCGGCGCTCGGCGAGGTGACGAGCGGCGTCAACCGCACGGCGGACGGGGCCGGACAGGCGAGGCAGACGGCGAATTCGGCCCGGCAGAAAGCCGAGAAGGGCGGCGAGATCGTCGCCGAGGCGGTGGTGGCGATGACCGCCATCGAGGGGTCGTCGCAGAAGATCTCGCAGATCATCGGGGTGATCGACGAGATCGCCTTCCAGACCAACCTTCTCGCGCTGAATGCCGGCGTCGAGGCGGCGCGGGCGGGCGAGGCCGGCAAGGGCTTTGCGGTGGTGGCGCAGGAAGTGCGGGCTCTCGCCCAGCGCTCGGCGGAAGCGGCGAAGGAGATCAAGGGCCTGATCACGGCCTCGACCGAGCAGGTGGAAAAGGGCGTCGAGCTGGTCTCGGCCTCGGGCAAGTCGCTGGAAGAAATCGTCGCCGAGGTGGCTGGCATGGCGGAGGTGATCGCCAGGATCGCCGACAGCGCGCGCGAGCAGGCGACGAGCCTTCGCGAGGTGTCCGGCGCGGCCGACCAGATGGACAAGGTGACCCAGCAGAACGCGGCGATGGTGGAACAGTCGACGGCCGCCGCCCAGACGCTGTCGAAGGAGACCGAGGACCTCGCCGAGACGGTGTCGCGCTTCAAGACGGCGGCGGGTGCCGGCCGGGCGCCGGCCACGCCGGCCCGGCCCCATGCCGCCAAGACCCAGCGGCCGCTCGCCCAGCCCCGCGGCGTCCCGCAGATGAAGACGACGGGAACCGGCGGCGCCGCCCGCCGCGAGGCTGCCAAGGAAGAAAGCTGGGCGGAGTTCTGAGCGAGGGGCACGGGGCGGGGCGGGGCGGGCAAACCGCCCGGTGCCGCAATGCCAGGCGCGATCGATGCAGGCGGGGACGGCGATGGCCGTCCCCGCCTGCATTCGGGCTCGAGGCGCCGAGCGTCGGCGGGATTGCCTGCGCGAGGGCGCCGCGGGACCGTTTCCAGAGATGTCGAATCGCCTGTCGGTCCGGTCAGGCGATCGGTGCAAGACGCTGGCGTCTCACCGAGAATCCCGGTGCTCGACGGGCGGAGGCGTCGGCCTCGCCGCCCGTTCCCATTAGTTTGCCGAGCCGGCCGTCGCTCCCTCGTTGCCGGCCTTGGCCGCATCGTCTTCGAAGAGGATGCGATTGACCGTGACCTTGTTCTCCTCCTCGCCCTCGCCGCGGATGATGGCATATAAGATGCCTTCGTCGGAGTGGTCGAATGCGATGCCCTGGCCGCGATTGGCGAGCGGCACCGTTGCCTTCCAGGTGAGGATCGAGCCGAATTCGGGCAGCGCCATCACATAGGCTTCGGCCGGATCGTGGCCGGTGAGGTAGAGGTTGCCATCGGGCCCCCAGGAGCCGCCGGAATTCGACATGTCGTCGAACTTCTCGACGATCTCCTCGGGGATCGTCCACTGCTCGACCGGCCGCCATTCGTCGTCGAACTTCACGACCTGGGTGTTGTATTTGTTGCCATAGGCAAGCGGGCTCTTGCCGAAGACCCGGTTGTAGTTGGCAAAGCCGCCATACCAGGCACCGTCTGGGCCCTTGTCGACCCAGGTGAACGAGCCGATCTGGATGCCGAAGGAATGGGTGCCGACATGTTCCAGCGTGTCGGCCTCGAAGATTTCCAGCGAGCTCGCGATCGGCCATTCCGGATAGTTGGAATGGGCGATGTAGATCTTGCCGTCGACGACGGCGGCGCTGTCGAAATGCTTGACCGGGCCGCCTTTTGGCAGCTCCCACTTCTGGACGAGCTTCTGCGCTTTCTTGTCGTATTTGGCGATCGTGCGGTTGTCGATGGCATAGAAATGGTCGGCATCGACCCCGACGGCCTGATTGGCCTCGGGGATCGTGTAGGTTGCCAGCGTCTCGGACTTCATCGTCGCCGGCTCGTCGGCGGCAAGGGCCGCGGAGGCGGCGGCGACGAGGGTCGCTGCAAGAGCAGTGAGGATACGTGCCATGTGTGAGTCTTCCTCGATGATCGTGGAGCCCGGGCCGTGTGGCTTCGGGCATGGTCCCGCGCATTTCGCCTTGGCAATCCGGGAGTGGCGGTGATCCGTAACTCCGGCAGATGATCCCGCGATGACACGCCCCTTCGCCGCGGCGAGCAAATGCGCTAGGTCTCCGTCCTCGGGCACCACGCGGCGAGGCCTCGCCCTTCGTCAGGCCTATGGGAGATTTTCGTGATGCAAATTGTTGTTCGGGCAGCATTTCTGGCAGCGACGGCGCTGGCGATCTCGATGTCGCCGGCCGCCGCCCAGTCGGACGGCTCGACGGGAACAAGCGAGGCGGCGGATCAGACGTCGGATCAGACTGGCGGCGAGAACCTCGTCCTGCCGCCGGATGCCGCGCCGAAGCCGATGAGCCCGGCCGAGACGGAAACGCCGCAAAAGCCGGCCGCCGCCGGAGGCGACGCGAGCGACGCGACCGAGAGCGGCGCGCCGCTCGGTGCGGCGCCGCCGGAAGCCGCTTCCGGCGGGGGCGAGGCCGGATCTGCGGACGCGGCGAAGCCCGAGGAGGGCGCGGCGAACCAGCCGACAGGCCCCGATGGCCAGCCGCGCAACGCCGTCGGCGACGAGTTCCAGCTGCCGCATCTGACCGACGAGAACCAGATCCAGATGATCGCCGAACTCTGCGGCATCCAGATCCGCGACGCGTCGCCGCAGGCCTGCACCTGCCTCGGCGAACAGGCGGTCGCGCAGCTCACCCCGCCGCAGCGCGACTATCTCATCGCCACCGTCGTCGCCCCGCCGACCGCCGACAAGCTGTTCAAGCGCGGCACGGTCTCCAAGGACGACCAGATGACGATCATCACCTTCCTCAATGCGACCTCCGACGCCTGCAAGAGCGGGACCTATGTCGCGCCGGCTGGCGGCGCGGCCCCCTCTGCAACACCGGAGCCGGACGCCGGGCAGAGCAGCGGTTCGGCCAACTGATGGGTGGTAAAAGCGCCTCCCGCCGCCACTTCGACGACACCGCCGGCAGCACCCGCTGCCGGCGGTGTCGCGGCGGGGCGGCCGGATGCTGAGACGGGGTATTCACCGCGCCGAGCGGTTTTGGGACGGTGCCCGGCTGTCGTTCAAGCGCCGTGCCGGGCTATTGGGCACGCCGATCCTCGTGCCCTATCGCGGCTTGGCGACGCCCGACGGCCTGTGGATTCGCGGCCGGGTGCTGGAAGATCAGGGCGTGATGACCGCGCCCCACTCGGAATCGACGCTGCGGAATGTCTGGCTGACCTTCAAACGCTACGAGACCGACGAGATCGGCGGCGCGCGGGTCGTTTGGCGCGCCCTCGGCGAATCGGGCGATCTCGTCACCGACAACGAGGGCTTCTTCGATACCGTACTGCCGGTGCGGCCGGATGCTGCGGGGTCGCCCTGGTTCGCCGTCGAACTCGAGCTCGTCTCGGCGCCGGTCCACGAGGTGGCGCCGCTCTCGGCCGAAGCCAATGTCCGTACCGTCTCGCCGTCGGCGCGGTTCGGCGTCATTTCCGACATCGACGACACCATCGTGAAGACCGGCGCGACCAACTTCGTCAAGCACTGGCGCACGGTCGTCGCCAATTCGGCCCAGAGCCGGACGGCCTTTCCCGGCGTGTCGCATCTATACCGGGCTCTGGCGAAGGGCGAGGCCGGTCCCGAGACGAACCCGGTCTTCTACGTCTCGTCGAGCCCGTGGAATCTCTACGATCTGTTCCAGAGCTTCCTGGCGCTGCACGAGATCCCGCTCGGGCCGATGCTGCTCAAGGACTTCGGCCTCGACCGGGACAAATGGCTGACCGGCGGCCATGACGGCCACAAGCTGAAGATGATCGCCAAGATCATGGACGCCTATCCGCACCTTTCCTTCGTGCTCATCGGAGATTCGGGACAGAGGGACGCGGCGATCTATGCCGAGGCCGCCCGGCGCCACGAGGGACGGATCATCGCCGTTCACATCCGCGACGTCACCGACGGCGACCTTGCCACCGAGGCGGGCGAGGCCATCGCCGCGCTGGAGGCGCTGCGGATCCCGGTGACCCGCGCCGAAACGCTCTTCGCGGCGGCCGAAAACGCGGCGAAACTCGGTCTGATCGATGCCGGCGACGTCGCCTGCGTCCGCGCGGCGATCGAGGAGCGCGAGCGCGAAGGTTGACGAGGTCTTGGCGCGATGCCGGTTGCGGCGGTTTTGACCGAAAACTTTCAACCGATTAGAAGCGCGTTCGTGGTCAGAACGGCCTTCCGTTTTGCACCGCAACCACTATGGTGCGAACGATTCCAAACAGGCACCGGATGGAAAGACGATGGTCGAACTCGCGCTTCCGAAGAACTCACGGATCACCAAGGGCAAGGTCTGGGACCGGCCGGAAGGCGCCAAGGACGTTCGGGAATTCAAGATCTATCGCTGGTCGCCCGACGACGGCGACAATCCGCGCATGGACACCTTCTACGTCGATACGGCCGATTGCGGGCCGATGGTGCTCGATGCGCTATTGTGGATCAAGAACAAGGTCGATTCGAGCCTGACGCTGCGTCGCTCCTGCCGGGAAGGCATTTGCGGCTCCTGCGCGATGAACATCGACGGGGCCAACACCCTCGCCTGCACAAAGGGCATGGACGAGATCGACGGCGCCGTCGCCGTCTATCCGCTGCCGCACATGCCGGTGATCAAGGATCTGGTGCCGGACCTGACGGTTCCCTATGCCCAGCTTCGCTCGATCGAGCCCTGGCTGAAAACCGAGACCCCCGAGCCAGAAAAGGAATGGCGCCAGAGCCACGCGGATCGCGAGAAGCTGGATGGCCTCTACGAGTGCATCCTGTGCTTCTGCTGCCAGACGTCGTGCCCTTCCTATTGGTGGAACGGCGAGCGCTATCTCGGCCCGGCCGTGCTGCTGCAGGCCTATCGCTGGCTGATCGATTCGCGCGACGAGGCGACGGGCGACCGGCTCGACGGGCTGGAAGATCCGTTCAAGCTCTATCGTTGCCACACGATCATGAACTGCACCCAGACCTGCCCGAAGGGTCTGAACCCGGCGAAAGCCATCGCCGAGATCAAGAAAATGATGGTCGAGCGGCGGGTCTGAGAGGGAGCATCTTTCCCGACGCATCCTTATCGGCGAGGTGGCCCGCCAGGGACGATCTGACGCGTTCTTGTTCTTCACGCCTCACGAAACATTGTAGTCGGGCGGTTCGCCTCGCCGCTTCGTCGGCGAGGCGAACCGCGCGTCGCGAGCCGTCCCGGTTCCAAGGATATGGGCGCTTTTCCGGCCAAAGCCCCGATATTGCCTTTCCGCCATGAGCCGGGCTTGGTTCGCAAGTTTCGGATGGCGGCCCGTCGCGCCTGCTGCTATGAGATTCGTCTAATCTTACGCTAGGGAAGAAACGACGATGGTCGGCAAGATGATTGTTGCGGCGGCAGTTCTGGCGGGGATCGTAACCGCCGACATGTCGACGGCTCATGCGTCCGGCTGTGGCTGGTACGCCATCGGCGGTGCGTTCAAGAGCCGCAACTCGGCCTATAACCAGGCGGGCGATCTCGATGCGTCGGTCTACGATCTCGACGATTCCGACAGTCCGAATGCCGGCAAGGGTTTCTACGTCGTGGCTCTCGGCCCGGTGCGCCGGAGCCAGGCGAACGAGTATCGCCGGCAGTTCCGGCGGGACGGCGTTCGGAGCGCCTATGTGAAGAAGATGTGCTTCTACGGCCCGCGGCTGTAGAACGGAGCGGCTCTCGGTCCGTTTCGCGATCTTCGTCGAGCTTCCCGCTCAGCGTCGATCAGCGCGCTCCGTTCGGCGGTCGAACGCTTCGGCGTCCTCGCCTTCCGGAGCGTTTTGCCGTCACGGCGGCGCCGACATGAGGGAGGCGCCGTCCGTATCTTCGTGGCAGCCCTCTCAGGCGGCCCTGAGGCCCTCGATCGTCGCCAGCGCGTCGTTGGTGGCCTTTTCGCGCTGCTCCGGCCCGGTATTGATGCCTTCGGCCGCAATCACCTCGATGTCCATGATGCCGAGGAAACTGAAGACCGCGCGCAGATAGGTCTCGGCATGTTCGAAGGATTGGATCGGTGTTCCCGCGCCATAAAAGCCGCCGCGGGAGATCGTCAGGATCACGCGCTTATCGCCGGCGAGGCCCTCCGGGCCATTCTCGGTATAGCGGAAGGTCTTGCCCCGGGCCGCGATGCGGTCGATCCACGCCTTCAGCTGGCTCGGAATCGAGAAGTTGTAGAAACCGACGCCGATCACCACGATATCGGCGGCGAGAAACTCCTCGAGGGCCGCACCGCCCCGCTTCAGGTCGTCGCGCAGGGACTGGTCGCTCGGCGGGTCCTGGTCCGGCCCGGCGAGGTGATGGGCCGTCAGATGGGAGATCGGCTGGGCGACGAGGTCGCGATAAGTGACTTCGAGACCCGGAATTTCGCTCCGCAGGCGCTCGACCGTCGCTTTCGACAGGGTGCGGCTGACGGAATTCTCGCCGAGAATGCTGGAATCGACGTGAAGCAGTTTCATGGTTATAGCCCCTGAGTTGCTGGTATGGAATTGTTACCGAGGCTCATTAAATGACTGGGGTAATCGGCCGCAAGGAGGCACATTTTTGGAACCGGAGAACAACGCTGTAACCCGCGACCACGATCGGTTCCCCGGTGGCTGCCAGGCGGTGGGCGGCGTGCTGTCGCGGATCGGCGACAAGTGGTCGGTTCTGGTGGTGATGCTGCTCGCCGGTGGGCCGAAGCGCTTCAGCGAGCTGAAACGGGCGATCGGGTCGATCTCCCAGCGCATGCTGACGCTGACGCTGCGCGGGCTCGAGCGCGACGGTCTCGTGACCCGCACCGTGACGCCGACGATCCCGCCCCGGGTGGATTACGAATTGACGGAACTCGGCCATTCCCTGTGCGGTCCCGTCCGCTCGATCGGCGACTGGGCGTTCGACAACCACATGCGGATCGAGGCGGCGCGACGCTCCTATGACGAGCGGCAGGAAAGCGCGGGCTGAGGGGGCTGCAATCCGCCTTCGGCCGGTAGTCGAGCGGCCGGATGGCGATCGCCTTCGTCAACTCCGGGAGCGACGGTAGGCCTCAAGCATGTCCGTCACCAGGATTCCGTCGATCCGCATGTCCGTCAGGTCGGCATTCCTGATCTCCGCCTTCGCAAGCGTCGCGCCGTCGATCACGACGCCGGAGAGATTGGCGTCGGTAATCGTGGCGCCGGCAAGATTGACGTTGTCGAACCGTGCTGCTGCCAGATCGACGTCGTCGAACAGGGCTCCGCCGAGATTTGTGTCTTTGAACGTCGCCCGCATCAGGACGGCGTGGAAACGGGCATCGGCGAGGTTGACCCCGTCGAAGCTGGCGCCCGTCATGTCGGCGCGATGATATCGTACGCCTTGGAGCCTTTCGCCATCGAAGGGGCAGGTATGTCCGTCGTCGCTCATGATCGGCCTCCACGGCTTCGCGCACTCCGGGCCGCCCGGCGGGTCGATGCGTCGGATCCCGCATCGGCTCCGGTCGCGGGATCTTAACCGGGATCGTCGTCCTTCGCCAGGCTGCGGGCAGCGCCGCGCTTTCGCTTCGGCTTCATCTCCTGTATCCGGTTGCCTTTCCGCCGACCTCACGGAATCGCTCATGGACCGGCTCGACAAGAAGATCCTGCGGCTTCTGCAGGAGGACGCGACGCTCGCCGTGGCCGACGTCGCCAAGCGCGTCGGCCTGTCGACGACGCCCTGCTGGCGGCGGATCCAGCGGCTGGAGGAAGAGGGCGTCATCAAGCGACGGGTCGCCCTGCTCGACCCGCAGAAGGTCAACGTCCGCGTCACCGTCTTCGTGGCGATCCGCACCAATTCCCATTCGACCGAATGGCTGAAGCGGTTTTCCGAGGTCGTCGGCGAATTTCCCGAGGTGATCGAATTCTACCGGATGAGCGGCGACGTCGATTATCTCCTGCGCGTCGTGGTGCCGGACATCGCCGCCTACGACGCCTTCTACAAGAAGATGATCGAGAAGATCGAGATCCGCGACGTCTCCTCGTCCTTCGCCATGGAGCAGATCAAATACACGACCCAGCTGCCGCTCGACTACATGGTGCTCGACAAGGAACCGCGCGGCGAGTGAAACCGAGAGCTGCTGTGAGTTCAGCGTCGCCGTGCCGCGATCGAAATCGATATCCGTCCATGGAAGCCCACGTAGTTCCGAAGCTCGTAGCCTTGTGAATATCACCGTCAGGATAAACGGGCGCCAGGGCCCTTCCAGTGCTGCTTTCTAGGCGGGCGACGATTTCGCCGTTCATCGACCGATTCCGGGCTGCTGCAGCTGCAGAGATGGGGTCACGAAACGAGACCGGCAGCCGAAGCGTCTTTCTGATTTCTTCATCAGCCACCGGAACAACCTCTCAGCCCGAACTGGGCGGCGGGTCCGGCGGGTCCTTGCCGGTGTCGGTGTGGCAGACCTCGCCGTTCGCCACGTCAATCCTGATTGCCATCCACCATCATCCGCGGGAGCGCAAGGCTGTCGCCAAGGGCAGCCGTGTGGCGGCGATTGCCGGCAGTGCGCCACCGATGACGCCGATCGCCAGACCCAGCATGCCGGCAATGAGCATGACATCTCCGGTGACCACGAGCTGGAAGGCCATGCGGGCATTGTTCGCGCCGATGGTGCTGGCCTGCCAACCGTTGAAAGCCAGCCACGAAATGGTCAGGCCACAGGCCACGCCGATAGCGGCCAGCAGTATTGCCTCGATCCAGGTTCCCATAAAAGCCGAGAGGCGACTGAAACCAAGGGCGCGAACGGTGGCGATTTCGACCGTTCGGTCGGACACGGAATTCATCATCGTGTTGAGCGCGCCGGCGGTCGCGCCGATGGCCATCAGGAGGGCGAGCGGCCATCCGAAAAGCCGGATCAGGCTTGCAGTTCGGCCCGATTGCGCAGCATAAAGATCGGCTTCCGAAACGGCGATCAACGGTGTTGTCGTGATCGTGGAAAGCTGGCTCTGCAACAGCGGCAGAGACGTCGCCTCGGCAAGCCGTAGTCGCAGGCTCTGGACCTGTCCCTGTCGGTCGAATGCGGACCGGACGGCGTCGAGGTCAGCCCATATCTCGGATTCGAATGCACTGCCCTGCGCCGAGAAACGCCCGACGACCAACCAATCGACCGTGCCGAGCCGGATCGTCTCTCCGACGAGCAGTCCGAGTTCCCTGGCAAAACGGTCGCCGACGACAATCTCGCGAGTGCCGGAAGCAAAAAGCCGTCCGTCCGACACATGGACATTGTCGCGTATCGAAGAGCCGGCGGCGTCCATGCCGCGGAGGGCGATGGTTCGTCCGGCGTCGGCGCCGACCGGCTTGACGTCGACAGTCACGACAATTTCGCGAGACAGGATGAGAGAACCATCATCATGACGCGCGACGCCGATGTCATCTGTTTTGGCTTCCAGCGTGCGGATGACCGATGCCGGAATGTCGGAACCCGTCTCCTGATTGGTGCCGCCACCGAGCAGGACGGCAACCGAGGGCGAGCCTGCACTCTGCAAGGCCGTTTCGAAGCCCTTCGCCATTGATAGAAACCCGGCAAGGACGCAGACGACAAGCGCAACCGAAAGGACCATCGAGAGGGAAATGGACACGCGCCGCGGCAGGCTGAAGATGTTTGCCCGTGTCATCACGAATGATTGTCGGATGTGAGAAGACATGGTCTATCTCCCTCTGAAGGCGACAATGACGGGGGTTCTGAGGGCATTGAAGGCAGGCAGAGCCCCGGTCGCCAAACCCAGGAAAGCGATGATGGCCAGGGCTTTTGCGAGGACCGGCATGGAGAAAACCAGGCCGAGTGCCGGGTCGCTTATCGCCACGAGGAGTTTTGCCAGGACGAGACCGATGCTTCCCCCGACCGCGAAGACGAACAGCGTTTCCCCGAGCACCAGCAGCATGACCTGCATGCCGGAGAAACCGAGAGCCTTCAGCACACCGATTTCGAAGGTTCGTTCTCTTACGGCGAAAACCATCGTGTTGATGACGATCATCAGCAACGTGATGAAAGCGGCACTCACCACGAGGTCCACGATCAGGCCGACATCGGCATATTGGCGCAGGAAGGCTTCGAGGAACTGCTTTTCCGATTGCGTCCTGGTCGGCGCCGCCGAATTGGCGAACATCTGATCGATCCGCACCGCGAGTTCGCCCGCTGACGCGCTCACCTTCGGACGCACGACGAAAGCATCGACGGTGTCCCTGTTGCGCGCGCGTGCTGCGTTCAAATAGTCGTAGCGGCCGAGCATGAAGTACGTGTCGGTGGAGGCATTCTCGCCATCAAAGATGCCGGCAATGCCAAAGGACCAGTTCCGGCTACCGTCTTGCCTGGCGAGGTCAAAGCCGGTCACGGTAATGTTCTGACCGACCTGCAGCCCTTGCGCGTCGGCGAGCGCTCGGCCGACGAGTACCTTGTCGCGCTGAAGATTGAGCGCATCCAAGAGTTGCGGCGTAAGTCCAAGTTCTTTTCCACTCACCTCCATGACGCGCTGCGGATCGACAGCGCTGACGCTGACGACGTTTTTCTCCGCAACGACAAAACCTCGCAGACGGATCATGTAATTGAGAGCTGCGACATCCGGATCGCCTTCGATCCGGTTCATGTAGGAGATCGGCAACGGCTGCGTGCGACCGGCTGCACTCATGACGCCAAGGATATCATCGCTCGCCCCCGACGCGCCTTGACTGCCATTCACGAAACTCGCCGTCAGGCCGTAAATGAGGAAGGCAACCGCAATGCAGATCACCAGCAATGCGGTGCGCAACGGTTTTCGCCAGGCATTTTTTCGGGCCAGATCCAGGAAGGTCATAAGGCGGCCCTTCGCTCTTCAACGAAATTGCCCTTGTCGAGGTGCAACGTCCTCTTGGCATAAAGTGCCGCCTGCGGATCATGCGTGACCATGATGATCGTCTTGCCGAGTTCCCTGTTGAGGAAACGCAGCATTTCCAGCACTTCGTCCGCCGACTTGCGATCGAGGTCGCCAGTCGGTTCGTCACACAGGAGGAGAGCCGGGTCGCTGACGATGGCGCGGGCAATGCCGACACGCTGTTGCTGGCCGCCGGACATCAGCTTCGGATACTGCCTCGCACGTCCGGTCAGACCGACGAGGTCCAACACCTTCTCTACCCGGCTTCGCCGCTCCTTTGCCGACAGGGGCTTGAGGAGAAGCGGCAATTCGACGTTCTCTGCCACATTCAACATGGGCAAGAGATTGTAGAACTGAAATATGATGCCCATGAAATGCGCCCGCCAGGAGGCGCGGGCGGCTTCGCTCATCTGATCGAGGCGGCTCGTGCCAATGCGCAGACTTCCGGTGTCCGGTCGGTCTATGCCCGCCAGCATGTTGAGCAGGGTCGATTTTCCCGATCCGGAAGGCCCCATGATCGCGACGAAATCGCCGCCTGGAATTTCGAGATCGAGATTGGAAAAGATCGGCACGTCGTCGCCGCTGATCTTGTATCCCTTCGTGATCTTACTCAGCGAAATGTAGGGGTCATGATTGAGTGAAGATGTCATCGGGACGTGTCTCCAGCCCGCTGTGCGATGCGAATGCGCGCCGCCATGTTCGGCCGGATACCGTCGGGCGGGTCCCGGAGCGAGAGGCGCAAGGTAACAGTGCCCTTTTCAAGGGAGGCGACGGGTGCAATCCGCAGAACTTCGATCGCGAAAGGCCGATCGGAAATGCCGTCGAGGACGGCTTCGCCCGTCAGCCCAGGGCTCAGCGAACCGATGTTCGTTTCTGCCACGTCGGCATCGATCACCAGGGTTGTCGTGTCGGTAATCGACAGGAGCTTCTGATTTTCCAGCACACTGTCGAGGCGGGCCAGCACCATGTCGCCGACATGGGCGGCCAGCGTGGTGATCGTCCCCGCAATCGGGGCCTTCACGACAAGTCCATCGACACGTTCCTGAGCAATCCTGACTCCGAGATCGGCCTTGACGACGTTCTGACGTGCCTGCGCAAGCGCGTTGGCAGCGCTGTTTCGAGCTGTGCTCGCGTTTTCCAGATCCTGCCGCGAAATGGACTGCCTGGCGGCAAGCGCCTCAGATCGCCTGAAGGTTGAATTCGCCTGCTCGAGCTCGATTTTCCTTGCCTCGAGAAGCAAGTCGGCCGTGACCCTATCGACCTGCGCCTGCTCGAGCGCAAACCGGGTGGCCGCATCGTCAAGCGTGACGAGGATCTGGCCGGCCTGGACACGCTGTCCGACTTCGACTTCGATCGCTGTGATCCGGCCTTCGTATTTGGCGAAGACCGAAACAACGTGCGGCGCCAAAACATAACCGGAACCGGTCACTTCACGCGTCTCGACAGGGGGCGGCTTGCGCAATGTCGCAGCAGCATTGTCGACCGCGGCCACCTGGTCCGTCCGCGAGCCTGATGGCTCCACGGCACGCTTGGCCGGCGATATCCCGTCAGTCCACCATTGCTGCGACAATGCGGTTTTGAAACGGTCGGCAACATCCGGCCAGGCCGGTGCGACGATGAATATCGCGCCTGCTCCCAGCGCCAACAGCCACCCGGAGAGCAGAAGCCGCCGAACTCTTCGCCTCGGCGACTTTGGTGTTCGAAGCGAAGGCTCAAGCGAAAGCGACTTGAGCGTTGCGGCGAGTTTTCGGTCGTGATCGGAGATCATGTTCATGCCAGCAGTATGGAAGATCTGGCAGGGAACTCGACCGGAAACGCGATCTAGGCAGTACTCAATCCTGAAATGGGACCTACCCCCGCGGCTTTTCCGTCAGCGGGGTGTTTTCTGCGCCATTCCAGCGGGGTCATCTCGGTACTGCGTCGGAATTCGCGATTGAAATTGGACTTTGTCTGGAAACCAACTTCGAACATGATTTCAGTCACCGGCCTTTTGGTCTTTGAAAGCAGATTGCAGGCCTCCGAAATCCGGAACGCGTTGACGTATTGCGAGACGTTTTTGCCGGTGGCTTCATTGATCGCGATCGAAATCTGGCGGGCGGGAATGCAGACCCGGCGCGCCAGCCGATCCAGGGTCAAGTCGCAATCGCGGTAAATTGCCCTTTCCTGCATCAGCGTTTGGATCGCCGTCATTGTCTTGGCCTTCTCCTCGCTGCTGACGACCTCCTTCGCGACCTCCGGCATGTCCGTCGTGCCGGCGACGGGTCGGCTGCGGCCCATCGCGACCACGGCAACGGACAGGATGACGAGCGCGGCAAGCTGACCGCTCATGATCACCAGAGGGGCACTCCGGCCATGCATCCATTCCACTTCGAAGAAAATGAAGGCGTCTCCCAGCGCCGACAGAAGCAATGCGCCGGCTGCGAAGAGAATAGCGCGATATGCGGGCCCCGCTGAATCGAGAGCCGCAAGCCGAAGAGCATCCGTCCCAGGTCGCACAAAAAGAAGAATTGCGATCGCGTAACCGACGAAAATCAAGACGAGTGCAATGTCTATCGCAGCACGCCACAAGACCGTGAGCGCTGCTATGAGGAGAACCGGAAGAGCATGGACGCCTACCCGAAGCGACGGGGAGAACCAGCTCCGCCCGATCAGCTGGCATATACCGGCATAGACGAGGGGCGGGATGGTGGCAGCGACAACCGGCGAGATGTACATGACGGCATCGACGCCATAGCCCCATCTCAAGCCCACCAGCAGGGATTGAAGCACGTTGGCCAGGATCAGCGCCAAAAATGGGATATTCGGCGGCCGGTCTTCGTCGTCGTTACGGATCGCCACGACAAAGAGCACGAAAGCAAGAATGGCGACGACGAAAGGCAGTGGAATGAAAAGCATGAGGAACTCGCAGGGAACGGTGCTTTGCGTGTGCGTCGCAACGCTGCCAGCTACATCTGGCCTGCGCAACCACCATCTGCAGGTCAATTTACATAATCAATAAACTTTAGGTAGTAGTCCCTCCCGTTTCGGCGATTCAAAATCGATCCATCGATGGGCTCAGATGCTGTTCACCAGCTGCTTGCCGATAGCGTCGCGCAGGACATCGTTGGCGCCTCCCCATATGGATTGCACGCAACTGTCGATCACGTCCTGCGCCGCGCGCTCGCCAGACTCGCCACTCACGCCTTGTGCGCCGCGAAACTGGACACCGAGTAGAGCCACGGATTTCAGTGTTTCGGTAGCCCGCAACTTCGCAAGGCTGGCGGCATGAGGGTCATACCGTCCACGTGCCTGATCGACGATGCAGGCATCGATAAAGGCCTGATTTGCGGCGCATTCGCCGTAAAGATCTGCAAGCCGGCAATAGATGAACTGACAGTCCAGAATCGAGCCGGCGGATGTCTTGCGCCCATCACAGAATGCAAGCAGTTCCTGCAGGATCGCAACGGCTGACGCCTGGGCGTAGATCGCAAGCATCAAGCGCTCGAGCCCGACGAAAGTGAAGAAGTAGAGCAATCCCTTTCCGCTTCCGCCCAAAAGAGCCGCTGCCGGAACGCAGGCGTCCGCGAACGTCAGCTCGCAGGTATCCAAGGCCTTCATGCCGGACTTCTTTATCGGCGTGCGTGCGATCCCCGGCGTGTCCGTGTCGACGATCAACAAGCTGATCTCCGACCCGGCGACCTTCATTCCCGGACCGTTCCGACCGGCCACGAGCACCACGTCCGCTGAGAAGCCTGAGGTGGTCCCGGTTTCCCAAATCCAGACCCAACGCCCCGCCACGTGACGCCCGTTGCATGCGGTCCCACGCAAGCCACGTCAGGTCACCGACAAGTCGGGATGCGTCAGGACAAGTTGCGCATTCCCGATTCGAAGCCACGGGCACGCGATTCAAAGCCGGACGTCATCGTTGCAAAGCTCGAGATCGCCGATTCAGCGGTGGGGACGACCCGCCAATCCGCAGCCGCCAGGGCGGATCGCGTTGCCCGCAGGTCGAAACGCGTCAGGCTGCGTCGAAACACATTGCGCATGCCCGTTGCAGACTTCGAGATCGCCGATTCAAGGCCGCGGATGATCGTGTCGAAGCCTCGGGCAGACGATTCGAAGCGACGTGCCGTCGTTGCAATGATCCGTGTCGGCGTTGCAGGTGCCAACGACGTTGAAGCGGCCGCGCTGGCGAGCCTCAGCATGGGGGAGACGGAGGCTCGGTGACAGACCGTCACTCAAGCGTCGTGCGCGGGATCGACTTGGCGGCCTCCGGAAAGGCCTCCGGGATCTTCGCCAGCCCGTCCTGCAGCCCGGACCTGCCGAAGCCGTCGCTGCCGTCAAGCCTGCGCGGGCAGCCGATGATCTTGTGGGAAGAAGTCTAACGTCGGTCGTCATTGGTATCCGAAGACGCGAATTTTTCTAACCGATGAAATATAATCTGATGTTCTGTGGATAACCGCGTCCGTCTGTAGTATTTTTGCATATCAATCGGCGCTACTTGATTTAATTGATCTGATGCATCATTCGCCCTTTGCTCGTCCGAGTGGTAAGATCGCCTCAATGCTCTTCGTCTGGCGGGTTCGTCTCTCGAAGGGCAGATCCAAGACTTGAGCACGAGACAAGGGAAGCCGAGATGGCCGTGAACGTGAACGACCCCGCACCCACGGGCGGTAGCGACAGGAAGACGAAGACCGCGCGGACCCCGCGCGTGAAGAGCGCGGGCAAGCGCGCGCCCGCGCGCCCAGCGTCGAGGAGGCGATCGACGGCCTCGACGCGGCGCAGCGCGAGCGGATTGCGGCCATCGAGGCGCAGATCCGGGCGCTCGGCCGCGCCAGCACAGACCAGATCTTTGCCCTCGGCGAGCACCTCGACGACGCCGCGGCCATCCTGACGGACCAGCCTTTCGGGCTGTGGGTGAAGACCGCCTTCGACATGACCGACCGCCACGCCCGCAACATCCGGGGGGTCTACCGCAACCTCGGCCACGCGCGCGAAGCCTGCGTGCGCCACGAGATCAAGCCGACGGTGCTCTACCACCTCGTCGCGGCCGACCGCTCCGTCGTCGACGCCGTCGTCGCCTCCTTCGCGCGCGGCGAGCGGCTGAAGGTGCGCGAGGTGAAGGAGCTGGTGGCTGGCGCGGCGGGCGACGGCGAGGAAGGCGGCGACGCAGCCGCCGCGGCGCCGGGCGGCCGCGGCGGCCTGAAAGGTCTGAAGGGCCTTGCCGCCGCCAAGCAGGCGCGTCAGCTCAAAAGCGTCCGGGCGGCCCTCGCATCGATCGGCAAGGAGGTGGAAGCGGCGCTCGAGCCCGCCAGCCGCGGCAAGCGGGTGGTGAAGGGCAAGCTCGCCGAGGCGGTCATGATGACGGCGCGGCTGGCCGAGAAGGAGCTGATCGAGCTCGTCCTCGACATCGAGCCGGATTCGCTCTCCGGATCCCAGACCCTTCGCCACGTCCGGCTGCCGGAGACGCGCTGGCAGGAGGTCCTGTCGATGCTCGCCACCATGGCTGGCGGCGCAGAGGCGCTGCGGCAGAAGGGCGAACTGACGCCATGGCTGACTGACGTGGTGCTGCCGCTCCTGGCCTTTGCCCTCGACGGCGAGGACGGTACCCCATCGGCGACCGTGGCCCGTTTGGCGGCAGCGGGGGCCGACGCGCAGCCCGATCCGGAGGCCGGGCCTGAGGTTGGCCCTGAAGAGGAGGATGAGGAGAGCGAAGAGAGGACGGTTCTGGAGGCGTCGACTTCCGACGCGACCGAGACGCCGACCGTCGACGCCATCTCGCTGGTGCCATCGCGTGGTGGCGCGATCCGGAGCGAGGGCGAGAGCCTCGCAGACCGCGACTGCAACCGCGATCACGATCCGTTGCCGGACGCCGATGAGATCCTCGATCCGGTTGAGGTCTCGGCCGCCATCGCGGCGGCGGCAGCGGCCGCCGAGGTCGTGACGACTGCGCACCGCGCCGATTGACGGCCTCTCCGGCCCCGCCGCCGCGGCGGGGCCGGACACCCCCTTGACCGGAGACACCGATGACACGATCCCGCACCGAAAAAGCGAGGCCCAGGCCGCCTGGCAGAAGGCCTATCGCGCCGAGCAGGCGGCACGGCGCAAGCCGTCCCGCGACGACGTCGCCCGGGTCGCCCTTCACTGGGCGATCACCCGGGCGCTGACCAAGGAGCCGCAGTACCTCACAAAGCTCCGCGCGACCATTATCGAGCGCCTCGTCGCCCAGGGCTTCGACCGACAGGGTGCCGCCGCCCGCTTCGACGAGCTGACCGACCGCTACGAGGATGGCTGGACCTTCCAGCGCAAGCCGCATCTGGCGAGGGCCGCCGGAGCCAAGGCGGTCGCGGAAGATCAGGACGGCAAGAGTGAGCGTTGACTTCCTCGGCATCCTGCCGGGCCGAGGGCACTCTCCCGCGGCCCGGCAGGGGAGGCTGTAAGCGCCTTCTGATCCCCGGCCTGCTTGGCAGGCGTAGAGCCTTGCGCGGGAGTCGCGCTCCGTCAGGCCGCAGCCACGCGACTGCATGCGGTGTCAACCTCGGCGGCGCAGATTTCGCACCACCGCCAATCAACTGACAGAGAAGCCGCCGCTGATTTCGCCTCGCTCCCCCAGCCTGTCAACGGCTGCGACCGGATCCTTTTTCTCCCAACCCGAAGTCTTGGCTCGCCCGAGGAAATCCCTCCGGCCTTCCGGAGCCCGACCCACAGTTGGGACCGCACTAACAGAGGTGTCTCGCGCAAACGCCGTAGGTCTCACCAAGCTCAAACGCCCCCGTTACCTCATGGAACGCCGTTGGCCTTTGAATCGGAAATCTCGAGGAGTGGTCATACGCCGCCAAAGCGGCAATCATTTCCCTACCGCCCTTCCGATCGAACCCGTGGAGTTGACCGTACAAGGCGGAATGACCGCTCTAAACATCCGGTCTACCGTGCTGCAATTCATTTATGGCAAGGGAGACGCTTCTGGGCAGGCATTTTGCACAGCCATGCTCCACCAGTAGCTCAAGATACGCCGAGCGTCGATGATGCTTGGCTCTGACCCAGGGGCTTAGCATCCTTAGCCTTGGAATACGGCCCCGGCGGCTTCGCTTCAGGAAACTACGTCCGTGCCCGTTGAGGTCGCTCGTATGACGACTGCGAACCCGAGGAATATGCGGGCTGGTCTAAACTTGGTCTATGTGAGATGGCCTGCAGCGGAGGCGCATGGCGACCCGAACAGCGAATTGAAATTCCCATAGGATTTCAGTGAGTTATTGGTGGGCGCGTTGGGACTCGAACCCAAGACCTACAGATTAAAAGTCCGTTGCTCTACCAACTGAGCTACGCGCCCGCGCCGGACGATGTGTCCGTGACAGAGGGCCTGATACGGAATCGCCGCCGAACAATCAACACTGAAGGCGACGAAACGACGACGGCCGGCGGTGCAGCGCCGGCCGCGGGCAGGTTCGGCCGGCGCGAGCGGTCGCGGCCGGCCGGATGCCGTCACATCTTCTTCAACTTGTCGGTGACCTTCGCGGTCCAGGCGCCTTCCGGTTTGCGGGTGATCACCGGGTCTGAGCCGCCGCCCATCAGCACGGAGACGGTGTTCTCGGCGGCGGCGGTGTCGAGCGTGCCGTCGGACCCGTCGACCAGCTTGTTGATCTCGCGGACCATGCGCTTTTGATGCTCTTCGGTCTGGGCCCCGGTCATGTCGTTGTCGAGGACGATCTGGGCCGCCTCGTCCGGGTTTTCGGCGGCGTAGGCCCAGCCCTTCATCGAGGCCTCGACGAAGCGGGCGAGCTTGTCGACCGTCGCCGGATCGTTGAGGCTGTCCTCCATGACGTAGAGCCCGTCCTCCAGCGTCGCGACGCCCTGGTCCTCGTATTTGAAGACGGTGAGTTCATCTTCGGGAATGCCGGCGTCGATGACTTGCCAATATTCGTTGTAGGTCATGGTCGAGATGCAGTCGGCCTGCTTCTGGATCAGCGGGTCGACATTGAAGCCCTGCTTGATGACGGTGACGCCGTCCGGCCCGCCTTCGGTGGAAAGGCCGAGCTTCGACATCCAGGACAGGAACGGATATTCGTTGCCGGAGAACCAGACGCCCAGCGTCTTGCCCTTGAAGTCCTCGGGGCTCTCGATGCCGGTTTCCTTCCGGCAGGTCAGCTCCATGCCCGATTTCGCGAAGGGCTGTGCGATGTTCACGAGGGGCAGGCCTTTTTCCCGGGCAGCCAGCGCCGCCGGCATCCAGTCGACGATGACGTCGGCGCCGCCGCCGGCGATCACCTGCTCGGGGGCGATGTCCGGGCCGCCGGGCTTGATCGTCACGTCGAGGTCGGCCTCGTCGTAATAGCCCTTCTCCTTGGCGACGTAGTAGCCGGCGAACTGGCCCTGCGTGACCCATTTCAGCTGCAGGGTCAGCGCGTCGGCGGCGTTGGCCGCGCCGGAGAAGCCGGCGACGCTGGCAAGGATGGCCGCGCCGATCAGTGATGCTTTCATGGCAGTATTCCCCTGTTGCTGGTTGATGGGTGACGTCTGGCTGGCTACCCCTGCCGGATCGAGGGGTGCCAGAAGGTTGCGCGGCGCTCGATCAGAGCGACGAGGCCGTAGGACAGCGAGCCGACGAGGGCGGCCATGGCGATCTCGGCCCAGACCATCGGCGTGTTCATCCGGCCGATCTCGGCGGAGATGCGAAAGCCCATGCCGACGATCGGCGTGCCGAAGAATTCCGCGACGATGGCGCCGATGAGGGCGAGCGTCGCGTTGATCTTCAGCGCATTGAAAATGAAGGGCAAGGCCGCCGGCAGCCGCAGCTTCGTCAGCGTTTGGCCGTGGCTGGCGGCATAGGTGCGCATCAGGTCGCGCTCCATGGCGGAGGACGCGTTCAAACCCGCAACCGTGTTCACCAGCATCGGGAAGAAGGTCATGACGACGACCACGGCGGCCTTGGATTGCCAGTCGAAGCCGAACCACATCACCATGATCGGCGCGACGCCGACGATGGGCAGCGCCGAGACGAGGTTGC
Source organism: Jiella pacifica (assembly GCF_010500815.1). Taxonomy (GTDB): domain Bacteria; phylum Pseudomonadota; class Alphaproteobacteria; order Rhizobiales; family Rhizobiaceae; genus Jiella; species Jiella pacifica. The sequence goes on along the minus strand of NZ_JAAAMG010000006.1, from coordinate 103,176 downwards.
CGATGGGCAGCAGGCCGCGCTTGAGAAACGACGAGCGGTCGACGAGCAGCGCGGTGAGAAAGCCGGCGCCGCAGCCGATCGCATAGCCGGCGATGACGGCCTTGAGGAAGGTCTGGACGAAATCGGCCCAGAGTAGATGCGTCGAGGACGCGATGGTGGCGGCGATGGCGGACGGCGGCGGCAGGAGAACCGGCGGAACGTTCAGCCCGCGCACGAGGAATTCCCACAGGACGAGAAGGGTCAGCCCGAAGACGAGCGGGATCGCGAGGCCGAGAGCCCGCCCGATCGCCGCAGAGGCCGGTTCGAGCGAGGCGAGGGCGGAGGTCAGGCCGGAGGCCGAGATCCAGAAGGCGAGGGCGGCGAGAAAGAGCGGCCAGCCGCCGCCGGGCAGGAGGGCGAAGGCGAGGAGCGCGAACAGCACCGTGAGGAGCGCCAAGGCGGCCACCCGCATTTTCGGCGACACTCTGCCGGCGAGCGCAGGGGCGAGACGCGCCACCCTCACGGCCGCGCTCCCTGCCGCTTCAGCGCCGCCCGCTCGCAAAGCCCCACCAGCCAGACCAGCACGGCCGCCATAAGGGATGCCATGACCAAAGCGGACCAGATCTGGATGGTCTGGCCGTAATAGGAGCCGGCCAAAAGCCGCGCGCCGAGGCCGGCGACGGCGCCGGTCGGAAGCTCGCCGACGATGGCGCCGACGAGGCTGGCGGCGACCGCCACCTTCATCGAGGTGAACAGAAACGGCAGCGAGGCCGGGAAGCGCAGTTTCATCAGCGTCTGCAGGGGGCTCGCCGAATAGGTGTGCATCAGGTCGGTCAGCATGCGGTCGGGCGCGCGCAGGCCCTTCACCATGCCGACGGTGACGGGGAAGAAGGAGAGGTAGGTGGAGATGAAGGCCTTCGGCAGAAGCCCCTGAACGCCGACGGAGTTCAGCACGACGATGATCATCGGGGCGATGGCCAGGATCGGGATGGTCTGGGAGACGACCACCCAGGGCATCAGCGTCTTGTCGAGGGTCTTGGAAAACAGGATGCCGACGGCGATGAGAATGCCGAGGACGGAGCCGAAGACGAAGCCGAGGAGGGTGGAGGAGAGCGTCACCCAGCTGTGGAAGATGAGCGAGCGCGGCGAGGTGGGCATCACGTCGAAGACCGTCTTCCACAGCTCCACGACGATCTGGTGCGGCGCCGGCAGGACGGGGCGCTGGGCGGACCAAGCGGCGGCGATCGCCTCAATGGCGGTGTAGTCGCCGGCGCGGGCGAGCTTGTCGGTCTCCGTCGCCCAGTTGACGCCGATCGCCGCGAGATACCAGACCACCAGGATGGCGAGGGAAACGGCGAGGACGGGAACGGTGCGGCCCTGTGCGCGGCGCCTGACGAAGCGGGCGACCGGCCCGGAAGAACCGACGCCGGCAGAAGGTGCGGCGATGGGCGGCAGCGAAGCGCTTATGGCAGGTCTCTTCCGGCTGAACGCGGCGCATCTGATGCGGGCCGTCGCCCACCGTCGCCGGGAGACTGGAAAAGGTCAAGGGTGTGATGCGAAAGGCGGAGGATGTCCGGCCCGTCCGGCAGCAGTGAGATGGGCGGGCGACCGGCCAGCCCGGCGCGGGGAGGACGGCGGGAGGGGGCGTTCCGGACATCTGCCGCCGATGAGCCGTTTCTCAACAACGATCCGGTCCGCATTCTCACGTCTCCTTTCAGGCGTGAACGCCGACTGCCTGCGCGGTGCACCGGCGTCGCAGATTGGGCGGAGCCATCAACGCCTCGTCATCCCGGGCCTGACCCGGGACCCATTCCAAATCGTCGAAGCTGAGGCGGCCGTGGCCGGCAAACGGCCCTTCTGCAACGATCAGGCCGGTCGGGCGCAGAGGCATGGATCCCGGGTCAAGCCCGGGATGACGAAGCTGAAACGATCCCGCGTCATCGTGCAAGCGGTCAAAGACGGAGCTATCCCCGCATTCCTCAGCCCCGCATCATCGCCGCCACCTTCGGCGAGAAATAGGTCAGGATGCCCGACGCGCCGGCGCGCTTGTAGGCGGTCAGCGTCTCGACCATCGCCTTGTCGCCGTCGAGCCAGCCGTTTCCGACCGCCGCCATGATCATCGAATATTCGCCGGATGTCTGGTAGGCGAAGGTCGGCACGGCGAATTCCCGGGCCAGCCGGGCGAGGACGTCGAGATAGGGCAGGCCCGGCTTGACCATGATCATGTCGGCGCCCTCGGCGAGATCCTGCGCCGCCTCGCGCACCGCCTCGTCGCTGTTGGCGTAGTCCATCTGATAGGTGCGCTTGTCGCCCTTCAGCATACCGCCGGAGCCGACCGCATCGCGAAACGGTCCGTAGAAGGCCGAGGCGTATTTGGCGCTGTAGGCCATGATCATCGTGTCGCGGCAGCCGGCATCGTCGAGGGCGCCGCGAATGCAGCCGACGCGCCCGTCCATCATGTCCGAGGGGCCGATGATGTCGCAGCCGGCCTCGGCCTGGACGACCGCCTGGCGGCAGAGCAGCTCGACCGATTCGTCGTTGACGATGCATTCTCCCACCATGACCCCGTCATGGCCGTGGCTGGTATAGGGATCGAGCGCGACGTCGCACATGATGCCGACTTCCGGCACGGCGGCCTTGATCGCACGCGTCGCCCGGCAGACGAGGTTGTCCGGGTTCAACGCCTCGCTGCCCGTCTCGTCGCGCAGCGACGGGTTCGTGTAGGGAAACAGCGCGATGACCGGAATGGCGAGATCGCGGGCGCGTTTCGCCGCCTCGACGCAATGCTCCACCGACAGCCGGGAAACGCCGGGCATCGATTCCACCGGCTGCGGCGCGTCGGAGCCCTCGCGCACGAAGATCGGCCAGATCAGGTCGGCCGGCGAAAGCTGCGTCTCGCGCACCAGCCGCCGGCTCCAGTCGGCCTGGCGCAGGCGGCGCAGGCGCATGCCGCCGGTCGCGGCATCGATGCGATCGGTGATCGAAGGTCTCTCTGCGGTCATGGGTTTCGCGTCCTTCTGACGAGGCTCCGGCGGCACTCTTTTGGTCGACGGCGCGTCGATCCGTGCCGAAGCCGCGGCGCTCCCTGCGCCGCAGAGCCTGCCTATGCCCTTGCGGCGCCGCCCGCAAGATTGGCCGCGCGCGCACAGAGGGGGGATCCGTGAGCCGGCCGGTGTTCGGCGGCGGAGGCTAGGCTCGCGCGTCGCCGGGCCAAAAATACGGCTTCAGCGCCGAACGGATGCGCGCCCGAACGAGATTTGCCGATGTCGGGCCTTCGCGTCCCAAGGCCCGATCGACCTCCTCGGCGGTGAAATACTGTTCGAGCATCGGCCGCGGCAGGGACGTTACGGCGTCGAGCCGGGCGGCGAGTGCGGCGACCGCTTCGATCGCCGCCGGCTTTGCCCAATAGTAGCGGATCCGGTCGGCATAGCCGAAATGCCGCAGGGCTTTCGCCGTCGCCGCGTCGCTCTCGTCGTAGTGGCCGCTCCAGGACTTCGGCTCGGCCAGCATCAGATCTTCCATCACCGTGGAGATATGGGCAGAGCCGGTCAGCCAGCCGTCGACATGGGACAGCCCGTAGATCGCCTCGCGATAGGCGTGGGTGAGCGCCGGCCCGACCTTCAGGACGGCGAAGTGCCGGCGGGCGAGTTCCGGATAGACGGCGGCCTTCTGATAGTCCGTCGAGTGGGCTTCGAAGGCGAGGGTGGGGAAGCCTTCGAGGGTTTGGCTCAGCCGGTCGGGCTGGGCGGTGTCGAAGTGGTCGACATGGGCCGGGCCGAATTCGAGCCCCGGCTGGACGACCAGGGCGCAGACCCGGCCGAAGGCCTGCCCGAGCCCCTCGCGCTCGAAAGCCTGGCGATGCGCCTCGATCGTCTGCAACGCCCGGTCGGGGTCGGTCGGAACGATCGGCGCGTGCTCGCCCCTGGCGCCGCCCGGCGGGGGGACTTCCGTCCCGACGACGTAGCGCAGCTTCGAGGCGCCGTCGCCCGCCGCCGCCTCGCAGGCGCGCGCCAGCCGGGCGGCGCGCTCGGCGACGACCGCGTCGTCGAGCTGGGCCGGTTCGCCGCGGCATCCCTCGGAGCAGTCGAGATGGATCTTGGTGAAGCCGGCCTCGACATAGGATCGCACCATCGTCTCGGCGTGACCCATCGCCTCCTCGGCGGGCTGGCTGCGCCAGGCTTGAGGCCCGAGATGGTCGCCGCCGAAGACGATCTTCTCGACCGGGTAGTCGGCCGCCTCGGCGATCTTCGCGACGAAGGCGATGAAATCGCCCGGCATCATGCCGGTATAGCCGCCGAACTGGTTCACCTGATTGCTGGTCGCCTCGACGATGATCGGCCAGCCACCTTCCCGCGCATGCTCCAGCGCGGCGGCGAGCACCTCGGGATGGGCCGAGCAGATCGAGGCGAAGGCGAAATCGCCCGCCGCACGGTTCTGCCGGATCCCCTCGGCGAGGTCGAAATCTCGAAACGTCATCATGCCGCCCATCGATAGAGAGTGATGCCGGACACCACCCAAGACAGATTTCTTTCCGACGAGGGGATCGTCGGCGTTCAGCCAGAGGGCGGCAGACCAGCGCACGGCCCGTCCCTTGCGGCCTGGAGCGCGGCGCACCCCGCCGCAAAGGCCTGGAAGGGCGAGGTCGTTCCCGCCGCGCCGAGGGCCGTGAAGACAACCCGGACAGCGGCTGCGCAACGCGGCCGGCAACAGCCTCTTCGCGTCGAGCCGTATAGGCATCGGGGTGGATCATCAAGACGGTGCGCTTGTGCGGGACGGCGGCGGCCTTCAGGGCGTGACGGAAGTCGGGCGGGTCGTCCCGCCGGCCCGCCGCCGCTTGAGCCCGGACCGGTCGCAGCGTAGGACTATTGTACAGACCTTCTGCGGACGACCCGGCATCGTCCGGGTCTGGGCCGCCGTCATGTCCGGTGGGCGCCAGTCCCGTGCTGGAAACCGACGTCCGATACGAGGCGTCGTCGATCCGTGACCACTCCGAGAAAGGCCAGGGCAGCCAGATGACGATCGCGCTTTCGGGCGAGACCAAGGCCAAGAGCCTCAATCGCCGGCTGACGGTTCTGCTCTGCCGCGTCTCCGGGCTCGTCATCTTCGCCGTGGGCATCTTCTACTGGGCGCGGCTGATCGGCATCGACCCGGTCCATCTCGGTCGTTTCGATCTGATGCCGATCTGGTGGCGCATCGCCGCGCCGGCGCTTGCCGTGCTCTATCCCGTCGCCGGCATCGGCCTGTGGATGACGGCCGGCTGGGGCGCGGTCATCTGGGTGCTGATCGCCATCGTCGAGGCGGTCATGCATCTCGGCTTCCCGGCGATGTTCGGCGAGAACCTTCTCGGCCTTGCCGCCCATGGATGGGGGCTGGGCATGCTGGCGGCGCTGCGGGTGATCGACTGGCGCGAGAGCGGCCTGCGGCCCGGCCGTTGAATTCGAGCGGCCCTTCCGTCGCATTCGATGAAATTCATTAAGCAAGAAATTCGTCCGACCGGCGTAAGATCGTGTTAAGTCTGCGGTTTAAGTCGAATTTTAGGTGCGCCGCGTAGATTGGTCTCCAAGATGGATAGACAAAACAATAATCCATCAATTCAACAGCGGAGCAGTAACATGGTCACGAACAACAAGGCGCAGTCGGTTCCGGTCGTCGAAGAAAAGACCGAACTGAAGTCGCTCTACCTCGAAACTCTTCAGCTCGTCGAGCGGCTTCATCGCCGTCTGCTGGACGTGATCAAGGACGAATTCGACCGGGCCGGTCGCACCGACATCAACGCCGTGCAGGCACTCCTGCTCTTCAACATCGGCGATTCGGTGCTGACCGCCGGCGAGCTGCGGACCCGCGGCTTCTATCTCGGCTCGAATGTCTCCTACAATCTGAAGAAGCTCGTCGATCTCGGCTTCATCGATCATCAGAAGTCCCGCGTCGACCGCCGCGCCGTCCGCGTCTCCCTGACCGAGACGGGCCAGGAAGTCGCCCGCGTGGTGGCGGAACTCTACGATCGTCACATCGGCTCGATCGACAAGGTCGGCGGTCTCGACGAGCAGGAATTCACCAAGATGAACAAGTCGCTGCAGCGTCTCGACCGGTTCTGGAACGACCAGATCCTCTACCGCCTCTGATCGAGCCGCGACCTCCAGCCGGCCCGTACCGATCCGCCCCGGGGCATCCGCCCCGCGGGCGCAATCGGCGTTGGAGGACGACGGGCTTTTGGCCCTGGCGTGGATGTCGTCCTCGCGCACCGCTTCGGGGACGGCAGAGCGATGCGGCCCCGAACCCGTCTGCTGCCCGGCACTTCCGCGGTCGTTACGAAGGCAGGCACGACCCGGCCGCCGGCCATGAAAAAGGGCCCGGCGCATGGTGGCGCCGAGCCCGTCGTCGTTTCATTGCCTCAGCGCGCCGCGGACGGCGCGAACAGCGTTCTCGTCAGCCGGCGAGCTTGGACGCGAAGAGCGCGAGCGCCTTCTGGTAGACGCCGGCACGGTTCCACTCGCGCAGCACCGCAAAGTTCGGCTGGCCCTGCTGGTAGCCGGCGCCCGGACGCCAGCCGTGCTGGCGCAGGAAGTTCGCCGTCGAGGCGAGGACGTCGGCCTTGGAACGGATCAGATCGCGCCGGCCGTTACCGTCGCCGTCGACGGCAAAGCGCAGGTAGTTCTTGGCGAGGAACTGGGTCTGGCCGATCTCGCCGGCCCAGGCGCCGCGCATCTGGTCGGGGCTCATGTCGCCGCGATCGACGATCGCCAGCGCCGCCAGCAGTTCCTCGGTGAAGAAGGCCGAGCGCCGGCAGTCATAGGAGAGCGTCGCCAGCGAGGAGAACACCGGCATGTTGCCGGAATTGGCGCCGAAGCCGGTCTCCATGCCCCAAATGGCGACGAGAATCTCCTTTTGCACGCCATAGCGCTGCTCGATCGAGTTGAGCAGGCCGGCATTCTGCTGGATGATCCGCTTGCCCTTGTTGACGAAGGACTGGGGCGCGCGACGCTGCATGAAGGCTTCGAGCGAGATGTTCATCGAATGCTGGTTGCGGTCGAGGCTGATGACCTTGTTCGAATAGCGGGTCGGCATCAGCGCCGACTGGATGGTGCGCTGGGAGATGCCGGCGGCGGCCGCCTCGCGGGCCATCTGCTGCTTCCACTGATCGAAACCGGCGGCCGAGTTGCCGCACTGGGCAGCGTTTGCCGGAAGGACGGCTGCGCCGAGGAGCATGGCGACAGTCATGCCGGCGGCTGCCAGGCGGGCGAACTTGGGGCGTCGAAGCATTGGCTGTTTCCCTCGTCTTGGATCTGTTCGTGGCGATATTGCCGGGATGGACGGATCGATGATCTGTCCCGCCTTCTATCAATGAAAACGGCAGCAGTCGGGCAAAGTCCCGCAAAGAGTTAAATCGGCAACTCTTCTGTCGGTCAGGAGCGGGGGATCTCCATGCTCTCCGTCTCGGCGAGATTGCGCTTCTTCTCGCCGGCGATCAGCATGATGTTACGCGTATAGATGAACAGGCCGGCCGCCTGGCCGATGATGAAGACCGGATCGCGGCGGTGCAGGGCGTAGATCAGCAGCAGCGCGCCGCCGGCGAGCGAGAACGTCCAGAATGCGACCGGCACCACCGAGCGGCGAGCCCGTTCGGACGCGATCCACTGGACGACGAATCTGGCGGTGAACATCGCCTGGGCGAAGAAGCCGAGGGCGATCCACAGATCGAACTGCTCGACGAAGACGTGGTAGAGATAGGCCGACATCAGTCTCGTTGCTCCATGGCGGCCGTGACGTCCACGACCTGGCCGGGGGTCCTGCGGCCCCGACGGATGATCCACCAGACGCCAAAGAGGTCGAGCGCGCCGCGCGCCGCGCGATCGAAGATCCCGTAGTTCGAGTTGCCGAAGCGCCGTTGCCGATCCTTGACGTCGAGATGGGCGATCGTCAATTCTTCACGCAGCACCAGCGCCGGCAGGTAGCGGTGCCAGCCGTCGAAATAGGGCAACCGTCGGAACAGTTCGGTCGGTACCGCCTTGAGGCCGCAGCCGGTGTCGCGCGTCGCGTCCTTGAGGATCGCGGTGCGCAGCCGGTTCGCGGCCTTCGAGGACAGCCGCTTGGTGAAGGTGTCGGTGCGCCCGGTGCGCTGGCCGGCGACGAGGCCGTAGCCCTCGCCGCTTCGCTCCAGAAGGTCGACCATCGCCGGGATGAAGGCCGGGTCGTTCTGGCCGTCGCCGTCGATGGTGACGATGCAGTCGCCGGCGGCGTGCAGCACGCCGGTGCGCACGGCCCGGCTCTGACCGGCCGAGCGGGCGTGGCGGATGTGGCGCACGGCGATTCCGTCCGCCCGCAGCCGCGCGATCCGCGCCGGCGTGTCGTCGCTCGAACCGTCGTCGACGACGAGGATTTCGTGGTCGCGGCTGGCCAGCGCTGCGGCGATCTCCGGCACCAGGATTGCCAGATTGTCGGCTTCGTTCTTGGCGGGGACGACGATGCTGACCTTGGCGAATCGCCTGGTATGCAACAGTTGCGTCGTCGGTTCGAATGTCGGGTGGGCGTCCATCGGCGCGCCAATATCACAGTCCGCCGTGCCGGTCGCGCCCGAAAATCGCTTCGATTCAGGGAAATTCATCGCCGCGGGACGGGAAAGGGCGAATGCGGCCGGCATCGGCATCCTGCCGCGGATGCGCCGGCGCAGCCTGGCGAAGCCGTCGTCGATCCGCCTGCCGCGCTCGCCGAGAAACACCGGCCGCAGCGCGACGATGGTCGCAAGGACGATCACCCAGGAGACCAGGACGTCGGACAGAAAGTGTCCGCCGGCGGCGATGCGGGCGGCCGAGACCGTCGCGGCGATGGCCAGAAGTCCGAGGCCGAACGGCAGACGGTCCTGGCGCCGCACGAGGACCACGAGCGTCAGGATTGCCGCCGCCGCCGCCGCCTCGCCGGAAGAAAAGGAACAGTTTCGGGTGCAGGCTCCACTCCACTCCCAGACCGGGGTGAAGTTCAGGCTGCCGCCGAATTCGACGAGCTCGCGCGGACGGGCGCGGCCGATGGTGTTCTTCAGGACGGCGTTGACGATCAGCCCCGGTCCGATCGCGTAGACGCAGAGGAGGTAGAGCCCCTCGCTCGGCGCCAGGAACCAGCGTCCCGGGCGCACCACCATTGCTCCGAAGACGGCGAAGAGGCTGGAGACAATGGCGGCGATGGTCATCCAATTGCCGAAACCGCGGACTATCGTCAGATCGAGATTGTCACTGTCGACGAAACCGGGGCCCGGGCGATAGAACAGCGAGCTGACCGACGTGTCGATCTGGGGAAAGGCGAGGAAGAAGAGGCTGATGAACGCCAGCATGCCGGTAAGGACGACGAGCGGACGCCGCCCGATCGGTCCGGCGAAGTGCCGCGCCGTCCTGTCTCTCGGCCTCGGCGAGCCCGGCGCCTGGCCCGCTCGCGGCGACATGTCGGCCGATCCGGCAAACCGTCGGAGCAGCCAGATGGGCCGTTCGGCACGACCGTCCATTCCAAACCTCCTTGCACCGCAGGACGCTGTGGGGCATTTGGCACCGATCGATCGCGCCGATCCTGGTCCCTCGCCTGCAGGCGGTCATCTGCATTGCCCGCGTCCGGCGGGCTCTAGCGCCTCAATCACAGACAAATATGACACTTCCGACGACCGCCCCTCTTGAGGCCGCCAGCGTGCCGGATCGGCTACAGGATCGCTTCCTCGGCCGTTCCTCGCTCGCCACGATACTCGCCGTCATTGCCGTGCTGCGGCTTGCGGCGCTGTTCCTGTCGCAGAGCGAGCTCGGTTTCGACGAGGCGCAATACGTCCTGTGGGCCCGGAATTTCGATTTCGGCTACTTCACCAAGCCGCCGCTGATTGCCTGGACGATCGCCGCGGAGACGAGGATCTGCGGCGAGGGCGCAGCCTGCGTGCGCTCGTTCGTGCCGATCGTCAACAGCGGCACGGCCTTCGTCCTGGCGCTGCTCGCCGCAAGACTCTACGGCGCCCGGACCGGATTCTGGACCGGCATCTTCTTCGTCATCATGCCGGGGATCGCGGTCTCGTCGTTCCTGATCACCACCGATCCGTTCCTGCTGTTCTTCTGGGCCCTCGCGCTCGTCGCGGTCTTCATGCAGATCGAAAGTCCCGGCCTCAAACCGGCGGTTCTCTTCGGCGTCGCGGCCGGGCTCGGGCTCAACGCCAAATATGCGATGATCTACCTGCCTGCGCTGGTGGCGCTGGCGGGCGCCCTGATGCCGGAGCTGCGCGGCAAGCTCTTCCGGCGGGAAAGCCTGGTCGCGCTCGGCCTCATGCTGCTCCTGATCGCCCCCAATCTCGTCTGGAACGCTCTCCACGGCTTTGCCACCTTCGAGCATACGGCGAACGACAATATCGGCTGGAGCCTCGAGCGGATCAACGGCTGGAAGGGCTTCGAGTTCTTCGCCGCGCAGTTCGGTATCGCCGGGCCGGTGATCTTCGGGGCGATGCTGAATGCGCTGTTCCTGAAAGCGCGGACGGAGACGCCGCGCACCGACGTCCTGCTGCTCGTCCTGTCCTGGCCGATTCTCTTCGCCATCACGATCCAGGGCTTTCTCGCCCATGCCAACGTCAACTGGGCCGCGACGGCCTATCCGGCCGGTGTCATCGTCGCGACGGCCCTGGTGATCCGGCATCGCTGGCGGTTCTTCTTCTGGACCAATCTGCTCGTCTGCGGCCTCGTCTCGCTGGTCGTCCTCGTCGGTACGGCGGTCTTCGATCCGGCCGATGCGCCCCGGGCCGGCAAGCAGCTGCGCCAGCTCGCCGGCTGGCAGACGACCGCGACGAGCCTCGAAGCGCTGGCAGGGCGGACCGGCGCAAGCCGCATCGTCGTCGAGAGCCGGGCGCTGACGGCGGGTATCGCCTATGCGTTGCGCGATTCCGATCTGAAGGTCCTCGCCTATCTGCCGAAGGGCGAGACGCCGACCGACCAGTTCCAGCTCGAGAGGCCCTGGAACGGCGAGGGCGAACGGCACGGCACTTTGCTGCTCGGGATCGGCGACGACGATCTGAAGCGGCTGGGAGCAAGAAAGCTCGGCACGATCGACGCGCCGATCTACGCTTCGGACGATGGCACGATGCCGGTCTACGGGTTCCCGGATCCGGCCGATCAAGGGGGATCGAACCGTTGAGCGACCGTTGCCGGTTTCAGTGCCCGGCGGGGTGATTGCCGTCACGACCCGGCAGGCGCTGGCGGCTTCCACCCGGGCTGCGCCGATCCCACGTCTTATCGGGGTGGGTTCGGCAGGCGGACGGGCCGGTATCCTTGCCCATCGGTCTCGGTATTCCGAACCGGGCGAGGAGAACGACCGGGAATGAAAAAGACCCGCGAACCGTTCGTCCGCGGGCCTCGTTCTGGAAGGGGCAGCAGATCCTCGCGGCATGCCCTATGACATTCCCACGTCTCGGGGGCTTCACAAACAAACTGAAACCACGGGCATCCAGGATGACGGATGGGTGGCGGCACGTCGAGGCTGGCGCCTCCGGCTTCTGCACCGCGCAAGACCACACGTAAGCGCTGCCGTCACCGGCCGATGGCGCCGCCGATGACCCCGCCGACGAGACCGCCGAAGAAGGCCGCCGCCGCCGGATCGCCGCCGCCGCTGCGGCGCGGCGAGACGCGGCGCACGACATGGGGCTTCGAGCGCTGGCGCGGCGCGGCGTAGGTCTTTTGGCGCTGCGGCGCGATGGCGCGGACCTTCGGCGGGGCGGGCGGCGTGTAGGCGGCCAGCGCAGCCTGGGTCTGGGCGACCAGCAGCTCGTATTGCGGGCGGTTGAGATAGCCGCTCACATGGGCGTTGCGGGCGGTCTGCCAGGCGAGGATGGCGTTGCGGGTGTTGGGCCCGAAGACGCCGTCCGGCGTGCCGGTGTTGAAGCCGGCAAGGTTGAGCCGCAGCTGCACCTCTTTGCGCCGCGTCCTGTCGAGACCGAGGATCGCCTCGGTTCCCTCGCCGGAGATCGTCGCGGCGAGGCCGTCAGTGCCGGGAGCGGCGCCGGCACCCGGCAGACCGGCCTGAAGTGCTCCGCCCTGGAAGGTCGCGGGTCCCGCTTGCGGTGCCGCGCCGGCATTGCCGAGGCTGGCGACGACGTTGCCGCCGGCATGGGTGGGAAGCCGCAGGATCTGCTTGCGGGCATTGGCCGCGTACAATCCGTCCGGAAAGGTCTCGAGATAGGCTTCGTAATCGGCCCGCTGGCCGGAATTGCGGGCGAGATTGTAGAGCGCCGTCTCGCGCGCCAGCGTCTCGGCGTCGTCGCTGCCGCGGGTGGCGGGGGCGGCCGACACGTCGAGCGTCGCCTGCGGCAGGGTGTCGGCCGCCGGAGCGAAGGTGACCGCCGGATCCAGCGAGGCGACCCGTGTGGTCTGCGGGTTCAGGAACACCTCGCCGGTGAGCGAGGCGTTGATCCACGGCCGCTGCTGGTTCTTCGTGGATTCCAGAACCTTACCCGTGACCCGCGACATCACCACCTGAATGTCGGTGTCCGGCGCCTCGATCTGTTCGAGGAACGCCCTGGTGAAGGGGGAATGGGTCGAGGCTTCGCCGTCATAGGCGACCTCGTCGGGGCTGGTGGCGTAGATGATCGCCGTGCCTTCCCCGCCTTCCCCGCCGATGTCGATCTTGGCGAGGCCGTCGGCGACCTTGGCCGAGCGCGTCACGGCCGAAAGCGAGCGCGCCAGCGAGCGCGACAGGGGATTGTCCCGGCAGGCGTCGAGAACCACGACCCGCACGGCGACGTCGTATTTCATCTGCTGGATGACCGCATCCATGGAGACCGCCCGAAATTCGAGATCGGAGGGATCCTCGAAGGCCGCATCGACGGGGACGAGATAGTTCTCGCCGTTCACCTGCATGCCGTGGCCGGCATAGAAGAACATGCCGATGTCGGCGCCGCGGACCGCCTTGGCGAAGGCATGGATCTTCTGGTCCATCTGCGGCTTGTCGAGATCGTAGCCCTCGATGACCTCGAAGCCGAGCTTCTGCAGCTTCTGCGTGACGGCGCGTGCGTCGCGCGAGGGGTTTTCGAGCGTCCCGGTATGCCGATAGGCGCTGTTGCCGACGACGAGCGCCACCCGCTTTTCCGGCACTGCCGCCCGCCCTTCGCCGGGCGCTGCGATCGCTCCCACCATGGTGAGCGCCAGGGCCGCTGCCGCACAACGCCGGAGGACGCGGGCCCGGCGCGCTTCGCCTTCTCCGTCCGAGTTCTGGGCGACAGGGGGGCCGGCGAGGACCCGGCCGAGCGGCCGAAGCATCAGACGAAAGACACCCGATCCTGCATGCATGGCTTTGCTCCCGGCGATGACCCGATGATTGGAATACACTCATTGGTACATGTTCGAGAAAAAAATTCAATCAAAGAGTGTTACGCAGGGACAAAAAACCGCCCCTTCTTCGCGAAGGGGCGGCGTAAAGCCGTGGAGGTCCGGCAAGATGAATGGAAGAAGGCGGGCCTTCGTGCCGCCTGTCGGCGTTCCTACCGACGGGCGATGATCTCCTCGCCGGAAATCACCATGCGCATGCCGAGGCCGGGCTTGCGACGGGCGAGGAAGCGGGGACGGCGCTGGCGATGCGGGCCGCTGCGCCGGCCGGCCGGCGGGGCGGTGCGAACCTGGCCGACCGACTCCTCAAGCGCGACGACGCTGCCGTCGGCCTCGATCATCAGCATCGGCAGGCCGAACAGATCCGACCAGCCGCGCCAGTCGGCGGCGACGTCGAAGAGGTCGCTCGCCACCAGGAGCGGGACCGTGCACTTCGGATCGTCGTGATAGAGTTCCAGGGTCACGGTGACTTCACCCTCGGCCGTTTCCATCGCTCTTGCGGCGACGCCCCGAAACGCGCGGGCCGGAAGGGCGACGGACACCGGCAGGCCGCAACCTTCCAGGGTGCGGCGGATCACGGCGCCGCGTCTGTCGACCCGGTAGGTCACCTCTTCGCCGTGTTCGACGGTGGCGAAGCTCTGGAGAAGATCGCAGTTCTGCGGGTCGAGCCGGACGGGCGCGCCGGCCCAGATCGGGCGGGTAGAGGTCTGAGCGTTCTGAGCGATGGTCATGGGTGACGCCTTCTGTCTCTCCTGAGAGCCGCTCGTGCGGCTCGGATTCCCTGTTCGTTGGCCGATGTATTTCCCGGCCTTTCGATGGGATCAGAATAGACAGCGCCTCTTGCCCGCGCGCTAAGAAAGTCAGTTAAGTCTTCCTGACCTTCAGGAGGGTTATCAAATCCGAAACTTGAATCAAATCTGAACAACCTTGGCGGGGTTGAGGATGTTGTTAGGATCGAAGATACGCTTGATCGCCCGCATCAGATCCATCTCGGTGGCGGATTTCGTCTGGCTGAGTTCGTCGCGCTTCAAAAGGCCGATGCCGTGCTCGGCCGAGAAGGTCCCCTCCATGTCGGCGACGATGGCATGGACGAGGCCGTTGATCTCCCGCCAGTGGGACAGGAAGTCCTCCTTGTCGGCGCCGACGGGCTGGGAGATGTTGTAATGGACGTTGCCGTCGCCGAGATGGCCGAAGGCGCAGATGCGCGCGCCGGGGATGGCCTTCAGGACCGCCGCGTCGGCGGCCGTCAGGAAATCGGGAACCCTGGCGACCGGCACGGCGACGTCGTGCTTGATCGACCCGCCTTCCGGCTTCTGCGCCCAGCTCATGGATTCGCGCATGTGCCAGAAGGCCTTCGCCTCGCTCAAGGACTTGGCGATCGCCGCATCTTCGACGAGACTCGCCTCGAAGCCATCCGCCAGCAAGGCCTCCATGGTGTCTCGGGCGTCTTCGCCCGAGCGGCTCGACGAGACCTCTACGAGGACGTACCAGGCGTGCGGCTCGGCCATCGGATCGCGCGCCCCCTCGATGTGCCGGAGGACGAAGTCGAGGCCGAGCCGCGGCATGAACTCGAAACCGGTGAGGCCGCCGCCGGCATGGCGCTCGGCAATGCGCAGCAGCTTCAGCGCGTCATCCGGCGAGGCGGCGCCGACGAAGGCGACCTCGCGGCCGGCGGGCCTCGGATAGAGCTTCAGGACCGCGCCGGTGATGATGCCGAGCGTTCCTTCCGAGCCGACGAGGAGATTGCGGATGTCGTAGCCGCGATTGTCCTTCTTCAGGCGCCGCAGCCCGTGGAAGATCTCGCCCGAGGCGAGCACCGCCTCAACGCCGAGGCAGAGGTCGCGGGCATTGCCATAGGCGAGGACGCCGGTTCCGCCGGCATTGGAGGCGAGATTGCCACCGACCTGGCAGGAGCCCTCCGAGCCGAGGGAGAGGGGAAACAGCAGCCCTGCCGCCTCGGCCGCCTCCTGCACCCGCTGCAGCACGACGCCGGCATCGACGCTGATCGTCCGGCCGATCGGATCGACGTCGCGGATCTGGTCGAGCCGCGCCAGGGAGAGGACGATCTGGCGGGGGGAGCGGGGCGACTGGCCGCCGACATGGCCGGTATTGCCGCCCTGCGGCACGAGCGGCGTCTTCGTCTCGTTGGCGAGCCGGACGATCGCCGCGACCTCCTCGACCGTCTTCGGCCGGAGGACCGCCGCCGCCTTGCCGTGAAAGAGATCGCGCGGCTCGGCGAGATAGGGCGCCATGTCGTCCGGCGCGGTGAGGGCGTTGCCGTCGCCGACGATCGCGGCGAAGCGCTGCAGGAGTTCGCCGGAGAGCGGCGCGTCCTGTGGATCCTCCGGCAATGCGATGCCCGCTGTCGTCATGGTCGTGCCTTCCTGCAATCTGTCGATCGCGTGGAAGATAGCGTTTTCGGGCGGCCGGGCGAAGGCGGCCGGCTTGCCGATCGGGCAAGAGGAGGAATGGGGACCGGCCACGTGCGGCCGTTGCGCGGCCCTATCGCGGCGCCGCCGCGCGTTTCAGCCGGTCGTTGATCGCCTCGCCGAGGCCGCTGCGCGGGATCGGCGCCACGGCGATCCGCTCGACCCTCGCCGAATCGAAGGCCGACAAAGCAGCAAAGAGATTGGCCGCGGCCTCCCGAAGGTCGCCGCGCGGGCTGAGATTGACGATCGCGGCGGCGTTTTCGAGCCCATCCGGCCGATCCGTCCCGAAGGCGATGACGAATTCGCCGGGCTCGATGGCGCTGGCATCGAGGCGCAGCCGGCCCTCCGGCGCGTAGTGGGAGGCGAGGGCGCCGGGCGCGGCGATCTTGGCGCCGTCCTCGGGATCATCGACGGCGAGCCCCGTCGCCGCGCTCAGCTCGGCGCGGGAAATGCCGCCGGCACGAAGCAGCACGAGCCGGCCGTCCTGCGGCCTGACGATGGTGGATTCGACGCCGACGAGGGACGGCCCGCCGTCGAGGATCAGCGGAATGCGCCCCGACAGGCCGCGGGCCACCGCCTCGGCGCTCGTGCCGGTGACGCGCCCCGACGGATTGGCGCTGGGGGCGACGATCGGCCGGCCAAGCCGGCCGGCAAGCCGCGCGGCGACCCCCTGGGGCATGCGGACGGCGACGGTCGCAAGGCCGGCCATCGCCAGCGGATGAACGGGCGTATCGGCGGCGGCCGGCAGGACGAGTGTGAGCGGGCCCGGCCAGAACCGCTTGGCGAGATGATGGGCTAGATCGTCGAAAACCGCGATCCGTTCGGCCATGGCGATTCCGTCGACGTGGCAGATCAGCGGATTGAAGCGCGGCCGTCCCTTGGCTTCGAAGATCTTCGCAACCGCGGCCCCAGAGCCGGAATCGGCCGCAAGCCCGTAGACGGTCTCGGTCGGCAGGGCGACGAGGTCGCCGTCACGCAGCAGCGCTTCGGCGCGACGCTCGGCCTCAGGATCGGCGAGGGAGAGAATTTCGGTCTGCATGGCCGCTTCGATCGCAGACCCTGCGGAAGAATGGAAGGCGTCTTTTGGTCCGCCGGCGCGGGGCCGTCGGAGAAGGCTGGAATTCGGCCGCTGGCTTTGGCCGTTCTCGGGCCGCCGGAAGCCGGCTTTCCTCAGCGCGTCGCCTCGAAGGCGCCGAAGATCCGCCGGTCGACCGGACCCAGCGCTGCGAGGTGATCGGCCGCCACCCGGCGGACGCGGCCGCCGCGATCGGAACGATCGGCGCCCAGCTGCGACAAGACGCGCGCCGGCATGGGAAGCGCGTTGGCGCGGCGCTCGGCTTCCGCCGAGGCGAGGATCTTCATGACGCTGGAGCGCTGCACCCGCTCGCCCTCGGCGGCGGCGAGGCCATCGGCCGGCTCCGGCAGCCGGACTGCCGCTTCGGCCGGCGGCGCGATCAGCCGGTCGAGGCCCTTGGCGGCGAGCGAGACGGCCTGGCGGAAGGAATTGACGCTCGGCGAGGCCGGTTGTGCCTCATGCTCCGGCGAAGGCAGCGAGGCCGCCGTTTCCGAGCCGTCCGCGACCTTGTGATCGGCGGACGCATCCTGCGCCTTTCCCTTGGCGAGCGAGGTCAGCATCTGCAGCGGATCGATGGCCGGGTGATGCTCGGCCGGCCCGTAGGCGGCGACCAGCGTGCCGCCCGGCGCGGGCTCGGCGGATTTCTTCTTGCCGAGATCCGCGGCGGCCGCCACCTGACTTTTGGTGCTGTCGGAGACCGAGGCGATCAGATTGCCGGCATTGCCGGGCTTTTCGATCAGCTCGTCGAAGGGCCAGGCCTTCTGCAGCCCGGCGACGTCGTAGGTCGAGACGTTGACGTCGATGTCGGTCTTGGCGCCCTTCACGCGGTATGGGCAGGAGCGCTCGTTGCAATTGTGCATCGAGGAGAACTGCCACAGCGCGTAGGACGACCAATTGTCGGTCGGGAACTTGCCGGTGATGTCGTCGCGGTAGCGGGCATACCAGAGCGGCAGGCGCGTCAGCAGCGGATAGTCGGCAGCGTTGTCGGCGATGTACTTCGCCGTCGAGCCGTTGGTGTAGAGGACGGGATAGCGGCCGGTGCGGATCTTGATCTGGTCGGCGAAGATCTCGGCGTCGGAAAGGCTCATCCACTCGTCGTCGTTGTCCTCGATGTCAAGGGCGAGGAGATCGTCCGCCGCCGGCTCGGCGAAATCGACGAAGTGGTCGGCCTGGGCGCGGGGATTGCCGGGCCGGGCGAGATGGTAGGCGCCCCAGAGCAGCCCCTTCATCTTCGCCATCTGCCGCCGCGTCTGGTAGAGTTCCTTGGTGACGGAGTATTTCCACCAGCGGTTCTTGCAGAGCTTTTGGTCGTCGCCCTTCAGGCCGTTGCAGTTCCACTCCGGCGGCAGGCCGTCCGAGGCTTTGTTGATGAAGCCGGCGATCCGCTTGTCGGAGGCGAGTTCGTTCCAGTCGATCGGATTGAACTCGTAGGCGTCGATGACGAGGGCCTTGTCGGCGGATTTCCAGGGCTCGTTCCAGGCAGCGGCCGCCGGCGCGGCGCTCGCCAATACGAACCCGTATGCCAACAGCAGCGCGAGTCTCATCGCGGCTGCAAGAGCAGCGCCCTGGTTTCTCATGTCTTCGAAGCCCCCTCGAAGTCGCGCGAGCGATTTATTTCATTCCGGAAGCGTATCCCCGAGGCCTTGGCCTCCACTTCCCGTATCCGCACTGCCGATATCCCCTGCAAATTAGGCAGGTTCCGGGCATGGCACTTCACGAATTGTTACAAATTGCCGTTTCGTGAGCCGTGTTGCGCCGGTCCCGCTCCATCAATGCGGCAAATGGCAAATTTGATGCAAATTGGGCAGACGAGTCTCTTCAAAGGGTTAACGGCGGAAGAAGCGTCATGGTGAGGGCCGGGTGAATCCCCGTCCGTCCGATATGCGACCCGCTCGGGGATTCAGCTTCGGTTCAGCTTCGCGCCCGGCGCGCCGGCCGATGCGCGGCATGTCGGCCGTTCGGCGTCTCCGTGTGCTGCGGCAGGAGAGCCGTTCCGGCAGGACGGTTTGACCCTCGCGCCAATCGCTTCGGGCCGAATGCCGGAACGGCCCGCCGACGCTCAGCCGGCGATGCGGGAAAAATCCGCCACCTGGCCGCAGGCGGCGCGGATGCGCGACAGGAGCGCCAGTCGGTTCGCCCGGACGCCCTCGTCCTCGGCATTCACCAGCACCTTCTCGAAAAAGGCGTCGACCGGCAGGCGCAGCTTGGCGAGGCCCGCCATTGCCTGTTCGTAGTTCGCGGTCTGCAGCGCATCGGTGAGTTCGATCTCCGCCCGGTCGATGGCGGCGGCGAGCAGCTTCTCTTCCGGTTCGGACAGAAGCGCGAGATCGACCTTGGCGGCGATCGCCGTGCCCTTTTTTTCCTCGGCGGCGAGAATGTTCGCGGCGCGGCGATAGCCGGAAAGGAGGTTCTTGCCGTCCTCGGTGGCGAGGAAGGAGCCGAGCGCCTCGACCCGGCGGGTGACGTCGAGGAGGTCGTCGTTGCCTTCGGAACCGGTGCCGAGAACCGCGTCGACGAGATCGTGGCGCGCGCCGGAATCGCGCAGCTGCACTTTCAGGCGGTCGTGGAAGAAGGCGAGGAGGTCGCCCGCCGGGGTGAAGCCGCCGAGCCGCAGCGTCAGCGCCTTCTCAAGCACCACCCGGATCACCCCCAGCGCCGCCCGCCGCAGCGCGTAAGGGTCCTTCGAGCCCGTCGGCTTCTCGTCGATCGCCCAGAAGCCGACCAGCATGTCGAGCTTGTCGGCGAGCGAGACGCAGATCGCCACCGGGTCGCCTGGCACCTGATCGCCGGGGCCGAGCGGCTTGTAGTGATCCTCGATCGCCGCCTGGACACTCGGGTGCTCACCCTGCAGCCCCGCGTAGTAGCGGCCCATCAGGCCCTGCAACTCCGGGAACTCGCCGACCGCCTCGGTGGTGAGGTCGGCCTTGGCGAGCAGCGCGGCGCGTTTCACGTGACGCTTCAGCTCCTCGGCGGAGATCGTTTCGCCAGCCAATTCCGCCCCGTCCGGATAGACCGTCGCCGCGATCGTCTCGGCCAGCGCGGCGATCCGAGCGACCCGCTCGCCCTGCGTGCCGAGCTTGGCATGGAACGTCACGCCCAGCGCGTCGAGCTTGGCCATCCGCTGGTCGAGCGGCTTTGCAAGGTTCAGACCGAGCTTCTCGGCAGAGGGTTTGAGGCTTGCGACGTCCGGCAGATCGGCCTGGTCGGTTTCCCAGAAATACAGGGCGTCGGACAGCCGGGCCCGGACCACCTTGCCGTTGCCGCGGGCGATCTCGGCGCCGCCGTCGGTGGCCTTGATGTTGGAGACCAGCAGGAAGTCGCTGGAAAGGGTGGAAGTCTGGCCGCCGCCTTGGGGCCGCGTGACGAAGCACTTCTGGTTGGCCTTGATGGTGAGCTGGATCACTTCCGGTGGGATCTGCAGGAACTCCGCCTCGAAGGCGCCCATCAGCGTCACCGGCCATTCGACGAGGCCGGAGACCTCGTCCAGCAGCCCCTCGTCCGGCACCACCTCGAGCCCCCTGGCGAAGGCGAGGTTTTCGGCGTCGTGGCGGATGATGTCCTTGCGGCGCTCGGCGTCGAGAACGACGAAGGCCTTTTCGAGCCCTGCCGCATAGTCGTCGAAGCGGCGCACCTTGAAGGGCTCCGGCGCGTGAAAGCGATGCCCGGCGGTGACGTTGCCCGACCGGATGCCGCCGACCTCGAAGTCGACGACGACCGGTTCCTCGGTCTCCGGGCCGAAGGTGCAGAGGATCGACTGCAGCGGGCGCACCCAGCGCAAGGATCCTGGCGCCGCCGAGGCCGGGCCCCAGCGCATCGATTTCGGCCAGGGGAAGTCGCGGATGATCTTCGGCATCGCCTCGGCGATGATCTCTTCCGCCGCCCGGCCGGGTTTCCTGATGGTGGCGACGTAGAAGTCGCCCTTCTTCGGGTCGGACTGGACGCTGGCGTCCTCGATCGAGCTGAGCCCGGCGCCGCGCAGGAATCCCTCGATGGCTTTGGCAGGCGCGTCGGTGCGCGGGCCCTTGCGCTCCTCGACGACGTCCTTGGAACGGGCGTCGACGCCTCTGACGTCGAGGGTCAGCCGCCGCGGCGTCCAGTATTCCCGTGCGCCCTCATAGGTGAGGCCGGCCTCGACCAGGGCGTCGGTGACGAGCTTTTTCAGATCCCCCGCCGCCTTGCGCTGCATGCGCGCGGGAATTTCCTCGGAGCGTAGTTCGAGAAGGAGGTCGGGCATCTGGGTCTTCTAACGGTCGGTCAAAACGTGCCGTCTTGCATCACGCCGCCCCGGCGAATGCAAGAGCGGGACGGCGGGGCGGCTGCAAAGTCGATGGCACGATTGTTCTCGGCTCCGCGGGGCGGTATCTTCCTCACCAATCGACAGGGAGCCTCGCCCATGGGCGTCGAGAAGTCCTTCAACGTCCGGCTTGCCGAGGACGAGGCCCGTTTCGTCGAGGACGAGGTGGCGCTGGGCCGCTTCGGCTCGGTCAGCGAGGTCGTCGCCGAGGCGATTCGAACGCTTCGGGCCGACCGGGAGCCGGCAGGCTGGTCGACGGAGGAGCTTCGCCGCCTGGCCGAAGAGGGCAATCGCAGTGGGCCGAGCCGTTTCACGTCAATCGACGAGGTGAAGCAGGAAGCTCGGCGGCGCACTACAAAGCAGCGACATGTTTCATTTGGCTAATTTGCCAATATACGGCAATTCCGCTTCCGTTCTCGAAAGTGCATTTTCGATATATCTAACAAATTCGACAGTATCAGAGAAATAATTCCTGTATGCTAGGCGCACGCTTGCTTCACTGTCTGAGCGAACTAACACAACGTCTGCAACATCGGATAAATTTTTCTCGAGTTCTCCATATCGATTAATTGCCTCAGAAATACTATCGAAAGTTTCTATCTCCAACGTATTTGCGATTTCATCGTCACTTGTATAGAAAATAAGCAAAGTATTCTTTCGAAAAACGTCAGATCGTTCTGATGTTCTTAAGCGTTTAAGAGTATGTAGCAATCCAATCGAGTGCTCAATATCATTAAATTCTTTTACGACGTCATCAAATGGTATTTGTGGAAGGGGGCCATAGCAGCTCTCGTAGACCCGCGATATTAGTTCGCTTGAAAGTTGGAAAAACCGCTCATGCGGCCGATCTCCTTCGCTAAATTTTATTCTATTCGTCGTAACTAGGTCCGCTACTTCAACCGCTGTTGCCCATGCATGTTGAAAAACAGTTCTGTATTGTATTTCTACATGAAGACCGTTCCAAGCCTTGCCGCCCACGCTGTTGACGTTGTATTCATAAACATCATGGATACCGCGATAGCCACTGGATTTTGGATTCTCGATGTAATTATATTTATCAACCCGCTCCATGGTTTTAATCATGGGATGTTCTGTATCATGGTACAGATAGAAAAAGCTCTTTGGCTTGTGCCGAAATCGAGACCAAGTCATTTTTTCCCTAAATCTAATAAGTTGATCAATATTTTCAAATATCAATCGGCATCCAGCCATATCATGCATGGTATTCAGTTGCATGCTTGGTTCGCGTCGCAATTTGTCGATTATCGTGGGGCGGCGTTTCAGCCGCTGGGCAACAGTGACATTTGTGCCCCTTGCTCGATTTCTTAGTGTAGCTTGAAAAGTATTTAAAACATAAGAATGCGCCGCCCGCCAATTATCTAAGACAATAGAATCCTCAGGGCTAGCATTCCCGTCTCGGAATCGCTTGCCCGCTGCCTTCACTCGGCTGTTGGAATACTGGTTCCTGATGAACGCTGACAATGCTTCGTTCCGCTTCTTCGTATTGCATTAGCTTGGGCAGAGTGAACGGGATCGACGCATATTTAGATCCTGCCCCCGAACGTGTCGCATGCACCGATCTCGCCGCTCTCATAGCCGGCCCGGAACCACTTCTGGCGCTGCGCCGACGTGCCATGCGTAAAGGAATCCGGCACGACCACGCCCTGGCCTCTTTTCTGCAGCGTGTCGTCGCCGATCTGGCCGGCGGCGTTCAGGGCCTCGTCGATGTCGCCTTCTTCGACGATGCCGTCGCCCTTGGCGTCATGGGCCCAGATGCCGGCATAGCAGTCGGCCTGCAGCTCGACCCGGACCGAGATGGCGTTGCCGTCGCTCGCCGAAGCGCCCTGGCGCTGCCGGTTGGTGCGCTCGAGGACGCCGGTAAGGTTCTGGATGTGGTGGCCGACCTCGTGGGCGACGACATAGGCCTGGGCGAAATCGCCCGGCGCGCCGAGCTGGTTCTTCAATTGCCGGAAGAAGTCGAGGTCGAGATAGAGCTTCTGGTCGTTGGGGCAGTAGAACGGCCCGACCGCCGCGCCGGCGGTGCCGCAGGCCGAGCGGACCTGGTCGTCGAACAGGACGAGGGTCGGCTTCGGATAGGTCTCGCCTGACGCCTCGAACCGTCGGCCCCAGGTGTCCTCGGTCTCGGCGAGGACGGTGGCGACGAAGTCGTCCGTCTCGTCGGCGGTGCCGGCGACCCCCGGCCCTTGCTGGCTGGTCTGGACGCTGCCGCCGCCGTCGTCCATGCCGCCGAGCAGGGCCAGCGGATTGATGCCGAAGCCGAGCCACAGGACGAGGGCGATGATGATGAGGCCGATTCCGCCGCCGCCGCCGGCGCGGATCGGAATGCGCATGCCGCCGCCGCGACCGCCGAAGCCGCCGCCCCCGCCGCGCCGGTCCTCGATGTTCTCCGATTGCCTTCGCCCGCGCCAACGCATCCTGTGAATCCCTCGATCGTGCCGGCATCGCGGCGAAGTCGTCCCTTGGCGGCGCAAGTAGAGCGGCCACGACGAAAGTGTCGACGGCCCCGGGTGAAAAGATCGGCCGGCCGGACCTGCCGACCGGCGTCCAACGCCTGGAGAGCCGGGCGCTGGATGCGTGGATGTCGAGACGGATGAAGCCCGTCCTGGACGATGCCGAGAAACCGCAAGCTCGATGCGAGCCGGCTACCCACTTTCCTCGCAGCCCTTGCCGCCTATGTGGCCGGAAGCTCCCGCCGGCGCGCCCGGACGAACTGCGATCGGTCGAACTTGATGCAATCCACCAACGTCGCTCATCCCATCCTCGCCGTTCGCGGCGTGTCGAAGACCTATGAGGGGGGCTTCCAGGCACTGAAGTCTATCGACCTTCAGATCGCCCGCGGCGAGATCTTCGCGCTGCTCGGGCCCAACGGCGCCGGCAAGACGACGCTGATCTCGATCATCTGCGGGATCGTCAATCTGTCTGCCGGCGAGATCACCGTCGACGGCCACGACATCGGCCGCAACTACCGGGCGGCGCGATCGAAGATCGGCCTGGTGCCGCAGGAGCTGACCACCGACGCTTTCGAGACCGTCTTCGACACCGTCTCCTTCTCGCGCGGGCTTTTCGGCAAGAACAAGAACCCCGCCCATATCGAGAAGGTGCTGCGCGACCTGTCGCTCTGGGACAAGCGCGACAACAAGATCATGACGCTGTCGGGCGGCATGAAGCGCCGCGTTCTCATTGCCAAGGCGCTGTCCCACGAGCCGGAGCTGCTCTTCCTCGACGAGCCGACGGCCGGCGTCGACGTGGCGCTGCGCCGGGAGATGTGGGAGGTGGTGCGCAAGCTGCGCGAGAACGGCGTCACCATCATCCTGACCACGCATTACATCGAGGAAGCCGAGATGATGGCCGACCGCATCGGCGTCATTTCGGGAGGCGAGCTCATCCTCGTCGAGGAGAAGGCCGAGCTGATGCGCAAGCTCGGCCACAAGGAGCTGATCCTGCATCTCCAGGAGCCGCTTTCCGACGTGCCGCCGGGCTTTTCGGACTATGATCTGTCCGTCTCCGCCGACGGATCGATGCTGACCTATTCCTACGACACCAATGCCGAGCGCACGGGGATCGGCAGCCTGATGCGCCGGCTGGCGGAGGAGGGCATCCGCTTCCGCGATCTGTCGACCAAGCAGTCGACGCTGGAAGAGATCTTCGTCAATCTCGTCGAGGACCGGCCATGAACCTCAACGCCGTCGCCGCCATCTACAAGTTCGAGATGGCCCGCACCTTCCGCACGCTGATGCAGAGCATCATCTCGCCGGTGATCTCGACCTCGCTCTACTTCGTCGTCTTCGGCGCGGCGATCGGCTCGCGCATCCAGGAGGTCGACGGGGTTTCCTACGGCGCCTTCATCGTGCCCGGCCTGATCATGCTGACGCTGCTGCAGCAGAGCCTGACCAACGCCGCCTTCGGCATCTATTTCCCGAAGTTCACCGGGACGATCTACGAGCTCCTGTCCGCGCCGATCTCGCCGATCGAGATCGTCCTCGGCTATGTCGGCGCGGCGGCGACGAAATCGATCGCGCTCGGCCTGATCATCCTCGCCACGGCGACGCTCTTCGTCGATCTGCGCATCGAGCACCCTTTGTGGATGATCCTCTTCCTGGTGCTCACCGCCGTCACCTTCGCGATGTTCGGCTTCATCATCGGCATCTGGGCCGACGGCTTCGAAAAGCTGCAGATCGTGCCGCTCCTGATCGTCACGCCGCTCGCCTTTCTGGGCGGCAGCTTCTATTCGATCTCGATGCTTCCCGAGTTCTGGCAGGACGTCAGCCTGGTCAATCCGGTGGTCTATCTGATCTCCGGATTCCGCTGGGCATTCTACGGCACGTCGGACGTGTCGATCGGCGTCAGCCTCGCCATGACGCTGGTGTTTCTGGGGGCGACGCTCGCCGCGGTGACCTATATCTTCAAGACCGGCTGGCGGCTGAAAAGCTAGCACGGCGGCCGGCACCCGATTCCGCCTTCGCCCCCCGAGGCTGCGAGAGGCATCATGAGAGGCCGGGAGCGGCCGAGGAGACTGACCATGAGCGACGGAACCGCCGATATCGGCGTCATCGGAATGGGCGTGATGGGTGCCAATCTCGCACTCAACATCGCCGAGAAAGGCTTCAAGGTCGCGGTCCAGAACCGGACGCCGGAAAAGGCCTTCGCGGTTCGCGACGACAATCCCGATCTCGCCGAAAATGTCCTGCCGGCCGAGAGTCTGGAGGATTTCGTCAAGAGCCTGAAGACGCCGCGTGCGGTGATCTTCATGGTGCCGGCCGGCCAGCCGGTCGACGACGAGATGAAGAAGATCGCCCCGCTGCTCGAAGCCGGCGACGTGATGGTCGACGCCGGCAATGCCGACTTCAACGACACCGTCCGCCGGTCGAAGGCGGTCGAGGGAACAGGCCTCAAATTCGTCGGCATGGGCGTTTCGGGCGGCGAGCTCGGCGCCCGCCACGGTCCCTCGATCATGGTCGGCGGCGCCAAGGAAACCTATCCGCTGATCGAGCCGGTGCTGACGAAGATCTCCGCGAAGTTCAAGGACGAGCCCTGCGTTGCCTGGCTCGGGCCGGACGGGGCGGGGCACTTCGTCAAGACCATCCACAACGGCATCGAATATGCCGACATGCAGATGATCGCCGAGATCTACGGCATCATGCGCGACGGGCTGAAGCTCGAACCGGCGAAGATGGCGGAGATCTTCCGCGGCTGGAACGGCCGCGAGCTCGCTTCCTACCTGATCGAGATCACCGCGGTTAACCTCGACGAAAAGGACCCCGAAACCGGCAAGCCGATGGTCGAGGTGATCGTCGATGAGGCAGGCCAGAAGGGCACCGGTCGCTGGGCGGTCATCGAGGCGGAAAAACTCGGCGTCGGCGCGACGACGCTGGAGGCGGCGGTCGCGGCCCGCGGGCTTTCCTCGCGCCGATCGGAACGCGCGGATGCGGCCAGGCTCTACGCGGGCGTCGAGGCCGGGCAGACGCAGTTCTTCGCCGACGAGGCCGGCCTCGGAGAACTTGAATCGGCCCTGGTGACGGCCAAGATCATCGCTTATGCGCAAGGCTATGCGGCGATGGCGGCAGCCTCGGACGAATATGGCTGGAATCTGCCGCTCGGCACCATCGCCGAGATCTGGCGAGCCGGCTGCATCATCCGCTCGCATTTCCTCGACGACATCGCCAAGGCCTACGACAAGGGCCAGACGGTGGTGAACATCCTGCAGTCGCCGGATTTCGTCGGTCGTGTCGCCAAGGGGCAGGCCGCGCTGCGCCGGGTCGTCGCGAAGGCGGCGCTCGTGTGTATCCCGGTGCCGGCGCTGTCGGCGGCGCTCGCCTATTTCGACGACTATCGTCGGGCGCGGGGCACCGCCAACCTCATCCAGGCCCAGCGCGATCTCTTCGGCGCCCATACCTTCCGCCGCTTCGACGCGGAAGGGGCGGTGCATCACCAGTGGCCGGCGGTGTGATGCACATTTTCGCTTCAACAAATCGGCCGGCATCTTGAGATGGCGGCCGAGTATCAATTGTCTTTCAGGTTGTTCTGTTTGATCTCTCTTGCTTACTTTGGGTTCGACGCGATGCCGTTAACAAAATCGTATCGGACTTAAAGCATACCTGTTCGGAGACTCCTCAACTTCGAGCATGGGCCGAACACAGATGTTTTCGTTTGGACGCAAAACCAATTCCGATAACGGCGTCGCCGACGCGAAACTGCAGGCGATGAAGTTGCGTTCGGATCTCCTGGACGAGGCATCGGGCATCGGCCTCTGGGACGCCTATCTCCACGAGGGCGACGCCGCTCACGAGAAGAGCCGCTGGACCTGGTCTGCGGAATTTCGCCGGCTGGTCGGCTTCGACGGCGAGGGTTCCTTTCCCAATCTGATGACCAGCTGGTCCGACCGTCTGCATCCGGACGACGTCGCCGGCACCTTCGACGCCTTCGGCACGTGCGTTTCCGACAAGAGCGGCAGGACCGGCTACGACGTCCGCTACCGTCTGAAGGTCAAGGACGGCAGCTATCGCTGGTTCCGCGCAACCGGCGGCGCCCGCACCCAGGCCGATGGCCGGACGATCCTCGCCTGCGGATCGCTCACCGACGTTCACGAGGAAATGGTTCTGCGCGAACGGGCCGAGAGCGCCGCCAAGGATAGCGCCCGGACGCTCGAAGTGCTGTCCCGGGCCCTGGCAGCCATCGCCAAGGGCGACCTCACCTATCGCATCACCGAAGAACTGCCGGCGGACACGAAGGTTCTCGGCAAGGACTACAACGATGCCCTCGCCAAGCTGCAGAAGATGATGGCCCATCTCCTCGAGACCATCGATTCGATGGTCAACGAGACCTCCGAGATCCGCCGGGCCGCCGACGATCTGGCGAGCCGCACCGAGCAGCAGGCGGCGTCGCTGGAGGAAACCTCCGCGTCGATGGGGGACTTCACGTCTGCGGTGAAGCACTCCGCCGAGACTGCCGACCGGATGGCCGGGGCGGCCCGCGAGACGGCGAAATCCACCAAGGAATCGGAAAAGGTCGTCTCCGAGGCGATCAGTGCGATGGCGGCGATCGAGGCGTCGTCGCAAAAGGTCAGCAACATCATCGGCGTGATCGACGAGATCGCTTTCCAGACCAACCTTCTCGCCCTGAATGCGGGCGTCGAGGCGGCGCGTGCCGGCGAGGCCGGCAAGGGCTTTGCCGTCGTCGCCCAGGAAGTCCGCGCGCTCGCCCAGCGCTCGGCGGAAGCGGCCAAGGAGATCAAGGCGTTGATCTCCTCCTCCTCCGATCAGGTGCAGGGCGGCGTCGACCTCGTCGGACGCACGGCCGCCGAGCTTCAGAAGATCGCCGAGCGGATCCTCGATCTCGACACCGGGCTGACCGGCCTTGCCGCCGGCGCCCGTCAGCAGGCGAGCGCGGTGGCGGACGTCTCCGGCAGCGTCCGGCAGATGGACGGCATGACCCAGCAGAACGCCGCCATGGTGGAAGAAACCAGCGCGGCCACCCGGTCGCTCGAGGACAACATGCGGATGCTGCATGAGCTGATCCGCGAGTTCAAGGTCGAGGATCGCCGGCAGCAGTCCGAGCCGGCGTATCGCCGCGCGGCCTGATTGCCGTCACGAGCCGGGGCGCCGCCGGGGCGCCCCAGGTATCCCCGAGAGCCTTCTTCCGGCCTCGCCGTCTTCGCTTTCTCAGTGCTGGTAGGGGTCCACCGCATCGCGCAGGCCGTCTCCGACGAAGGAGAAGGCCAGCACGACCAGCACCACCGGCAGCATCGGCAGAAGCAGCCATGGATAGAGTGCCACCGCCTCGATGTTCTGGGCCTCCGACAGGAGGACGCCCCAGGAGGTGATCGGCGGCCGCAGCCCGAGGCCCAGGAAGGAGAGGGCGGTTTCGGCGAGGATCATCGTCGGGATCGACAGCGAGGCCGAGGCGATCAGGTGGCTCATGAAATTCGGCAGGAGATGCCGGAAGATGATCCGCCTGGGGCTCGCCCCGAGCATTTCGGCGGCGGCGACGAAATCCTCCTCGCGCAACGCGAAAAGCTTGGAGCGAACCGCGCGGGCCAGCCCCGGCCAGTCGAGCAAGGCGAGGATCAGCGTGATGCCGAAATAGACCAGCAGCGGGCTCCAGGTCAGCGGTAGCGCCGCCGACAGCGCCAGCCACAGCGGCAGTTCGGGGATCGATCGGAGCACCTCCGTCACCCGCTGCACGGTGGCGTCCACCCAGCCGCCGAAATAGCCGGCGAGGCCGCCGATGGTGATGCCGATGATGAAGGACAAAGTCACCCCGACGAGGCCGATGGTCAGCGAGATCCGCGCGCCGTAGACGATGCGCGAGAGCATGTCCCGGCCGAGCCGGTCGGTGCCGAGCAGGAACAGCGTGCCGCCTTCCGGCGGGCAGACGAGATGGGTCTCGGCCGAAAAGAGACCCCAGAACGAGTAGGGCTCGCTCTTGCAGAAGAAGCGGATGGGCAGCGGCTGCGTACGGTCTTCGTCATAGGTCCGGCGCAGCGTCTCCATGTCGAGGGTGTAGTTCAAGGGATAGACGAAGGGTCCGACGAAGCTGCCGTCGTGGAAGAGATGGACGGGCTGCGGCGGGGCGAAGATGAAGTCGGTGTGGCGCGAATTCAGCTCGTAGGGCGCCAGGAACTCGACGAAGAGGATCGCCGCATAGCTGACGGCGAGAAAGGCGAGGCTGACCACGGCCACCTTGTGCCGCAGAAATCGCCACCAGATCAGCCGCGCCTGCGAGGCCTTGGCGTGGCGTTCCGACACCACCGAGCCGGCGGCGGTCGTCGCCTCGGCATCGAAGGGCTCGGTCGAGATGAAATGCGGGATCTGGCTCATCGTCCGCCCCTCACCGCGCGGCCTTGATGCCGAGCCTGATGCGCGGATCGAGGGCAGCGAGCAGAAGATCCGAGATGAACATGCCGACGACCGTCAGCACCGCCAGGAACATCAGGAACGAGCCGGCGAGATACATGTCCTGGCTCCTGAGCGAGGAGAGCAGCATCGGCCCCGTCGTCGGCAGGCTCATCACCGCCGAGATGATCACCGAGCCGGAGACGATGTTCGGCAGGATCGAGCCCAGATCCGCGATGAACGGGTTCATCGCCATGCGTAAGGGGTATTTGAACAGGATGCGGCGCTCCGACAGGCCCTTGGCCCGCGCCGTCGTCACATATTGCCGGTGGAGTTCGTCGAGGAGATTGGCGCGCAGGCGCCGGATCATGCCGGCGGTGCCCGCCGTGCCGATGACGACGACCGGAACCCAGAGATGGGCGAGGACCGAGCCGAGCTTGGCGAAGCTCCAGGGCGCGTCGATGAATTCCGGCGCCATCAGCCCGCCGATCGAAGTGCCGAACCAGACGTTGGCGAAATAGAGCAGGATCAGCGCCAGGAGAAAGTTCGGCGTCGCCAGCCCGAGGAAGCCGAGGAAGGACAGGCCGTGGTCGGTCCAGCTGTATTGATGGGTCGCCGAATAGATGCCGATCGGGAAGGACACGAGATAGACGAAGATCACGGTCGCCGCATTGAGCAGCAAGGTGAGCGGCATTCGCTCGCCCACGACGTCGGCCACCGGCTGGCTGTATTCGAAGGAATAGCCGAGATCGCCCTGGACGAGGCCGGTGACCCAGACGAGATATTGCTCCCACAGCGGCTTGTCGAGGCCGTATTCCTCCCGCAGGAACTGGATCTTGTCGGCGGTGACCTGCTCGCCCTGCGCCTGGATCTCGGCGATGTAGCTGGTCAGGTAGTCGCCCGGCGGCAGCTGGATGATGGCGAAGACGAGGACGCTGATGGCGACGAGCGTCAGCACCATCGTCATCAGGCGGTTCGTGAGGTAGCGGATCACGGGCGCTTTTCCGCCGTGTCGACCGCGGGGCAGGCGAAATAGAACGTATCGGGATGATACATGCCGAAGAAGGCTCCCGGATCGTAGTTGTAGACGCCCTTTTCCGGCACGTTTTCGAGCTTGTCCTTGACGACGACGAGCTGATCGACGCCGGAGACGATGCCGATGGTGTAGACCTCGTCGGCGAAGATCTTCAGGGCTTCACGCCAGATCCTGGCCTTCTCGGTTTCGTCGAGTGTCGCCTTCCAGGCCTGCCGCAGGTCGATCAGCCGCTTCAAGGGGGCCAGTTCGGGCGAATCGCCGAGCGGCTCGCCGCCGGTGCCGTGGGTCTCGACCCACATTCCGTAGCCCGGCCATTCCAGCTGCTCGGCGGTCGAGGGCACGAGTTCCTTCGGGTCGGTGTCGGCGTTCGGCAGGCCGTTGTCGATGCCGGCCCACACCGAGATCAGCGTCGAGCCGGCCTTGATGCGGTTGCGGAAGATCTCGCGCTGGCTTTCGCGGATCAGAAGGTCGATGCCGATCCGCCGCCAGTCGTCGCGCACCAGCTGCAGAACGTCCGACTGTTCGCGGCTTTCGCCGGCGGTCTCGACGACGATGCGCATTTCGCGGCCGTCCGGCAGATGCCTGAGGCCATCCGGCTCGTCGCGCTTCAGGCCGAGTTCGTCGAGCATCTGGTTGGCGCGCTCGGGCTCGTAGGTGGACCACATCGAGCGCAGCGTTTCGTCGAAGAAGGCCGAGCCCGGCAGGACGGTGTTCCCGCCCGGCGTCGCGAGGCCGTAGAAGATCGCCTGGTTGATGTCCTTGCGATTGATCGCCAGCGACAGGGCCCGGCGAAAATCGGCGGTCTGCATCAGCTTGCGCCAGACCGGGTCCTTGGCGTTGAGGTTCGGATAGAGCGCGACATGGGCGCCACGGCCCGATTCCCAGCGGCGCAGCTGGTAGTTCGAGCGTTTCTCGCCACGTTTCAGGAAGGGGTAGTTCGGAAAGGACAGATAGGCCGCCTGGAGATCGGACTCGCCATTGGCGACCTTGGCCGGAATGAGGCCAGGATTGGAGATGGTCAGCGCCACCTCGTCGACATAGGGAAGCTGCCGACCTTCCTCGTCGACCCGGAAGAAATACGGGTTGCGGGTGAAGATCAGCCTCTCGGACCCCAGTTCGCCAGACAGCATCCACGGTTGCAGGGTCGGCATGTCCGGATTGTCGTTGCGCTGGGCCCGGTCCTTCTTGAAGTGCAGCGCCACCCAGTTGCGCTGGCCGGACTTCTCGACCTTCGCCTCGACCTTCTTCGGATCGGTGTAGTTCGGATTGTATTTCTTCAGATAGTGGGACGGCCGATAGATGTCGAAGGGCGTCGCCGCGGCGAGCGAGGCGAGGAAGCCCGGATTGGCTCTCCCCCAGGCATATTTCACCGTGTATTCGTCAGGGAAGGTCACCACCGGCTCCTCGCCGTCGGCCAGAAGCTCCGGCGGCACCCCGAATTTCGCGATCTTCGGGTCCTTCGCCATGTCTTCCCAGAAATAGCGAAAGTCCTCCGAGGTGAACGGCGCACCGTCCGACCATTTCATCCCGGGCCGGAGACGGAAGGTGAAGATCCGCCCGTCCTCGATCTGGTAGCTCTCGAGAATGTCCGGCACGATCCTGTAGCTGGTGTCGTAGCCGACGAGGCGGGCATAGCCGAAGACCGGCATCAGCCGCGTATCCTTGGCGCTGCCGGTGAGCATGTTGAGCGTGCCGCCGAGATCCTCTGCCGAACAGGCGCTGTCGACGGGCAGAACCCGCGGCACCTTCGGCAGGCGTTCGGCCAGCGGCGGCAGTTCGCCCTTGGCGACGGCGGCGGCCAGCGATTTCGGCTCGGCCGCCGATTGCGCCTTGGCCGGCGCGGGCAGGGCGCAGAGGAAACCGGCGATGGCAAGACCGAGGACCGCGAGGAAACTGCCAGCACCAAAGCACGAGGCGCCACGTCGCTGCGCTCTCACTGCCTGCCCATGCGGCATTGCCGGCTCCCTTTCCCCACAATTCTCGCCAGTAAGCTGCGGCGTTGACGCTTTGTCAATCAGACGGGTGGCCGCATGGGTGGGCATCCCACACCCTTTCGAGGCCAACGATGAAACGTCTTCCCGCACTGTGCGCCATCTCCATCTTCTGTTTCGCCCAGCCCGTCCGCGCCGAAACGAAGACCCTCTGCCTCACCGCTCTCGATGCGGCGAGCGGCAGGACGCTGGTCGACATAGGGCCGGCCTGCGACGGGCGGGTGACGCCGGCCTCGACCTTCAAGCTGGCGATCGGCCTGATGGGCTTCGACGCGGGCGTCCTGAAGAGCCCGGATGAGCCGAAGCTGCCGTTCAGAAAGGGCTATGTCGACTGGCGGCCGGAATGGCGGCAGGCGACGACGCCGGCGACATGGATGCGCGACAGCGTCGTCTGGTATTCGCAGCGGGTGATGGAAAAGCTCGGGCGCGAGCGTGCCTTGGATTATCTCAGCCGCTTTCGCTACGGCAACGAGGACATCTCGGGCCTTCCCGGCGGCGGAAACGGGCTCACCCATGCCTGGCTCGGCAACTCGCTGCAGATTTCACCGCGCGAACAGGCGGATTTCATGCGGCGGATCGTCCGGCGGGACCTCGGCGTCTCCGCTGACGCCTATGACATGACAGCGGCGATCGCCGCCTATGGCGTCGAGGGCGACGGTTGGACCGTTCACGGCAAGACCGGCGCCGGCCTGCCGCGCGGCGAGGACGGCAAGCCCGTCCGCGGCCGGCCCTATGGCTGGTTCGTCGGCTGGGCAACGAAGGGCGACCGGACGGTGGTCTTCGCCAAGCTCATCCAGGATACGGAAAAGCAGTCCGTGGCGCCGGGGTTTCGGGCGCGGGATACGCTGTTCCGGGAGCTGTTGGCCAAAGGCGGCCTGCTGGAATAGCCAGCCGACCGATCGATTCGCTGGTATGACGCCGGTCCTTGCCGGCTTCGTCCGGGTCGCATAATCCCGACACAGGGCCCATGTGAACGGGCGCCGAGCAGATCGAGACAGGACGGGCAGGATGCAGAAGCGGGTCGCAATTCTGGTCAAGGGCTATCCGCGCCTGTCGGAGACCTTCATTGCCCAGGAGATCGCCGGGCTTCAGGATCGCGGCCTCTCCCAGCTGATCGTCTCGCTGCGCCAGCCGGGCGAGACCAAGGTCCATCCCGTCCATCGCAGGATCACCGCGCCGGTGCTCTATCTGCCGGAATATCTGAAGGACGATCCGGCGCGGGTGAAGCGCGGCCGGGAGTTCGCCGAGCGCCAGCCGGGATTTGCCGAGGCGGAGCGGATCTTTCAGGCCGATCTGAAGCGCGACCACACGGCCAACCGCTATCGCCGCTTCGGCCAGGCCTGCGTGCTTGCCGCCGAGCTGCCGAAGGACGTCGGCTGGCTGCACACCCATTATCTCCACACGCCCGCCTCCGTCGCCCGCTATGCCGCGACGATCCTCGGCCTCGGCTGGTCGTTCTCGGCCCATGCCAAGGACATCTGGACGTCCGAGCGATGGGAGCTGTCGGAAAAGCTCGACTCCTCGGCCTTTGGGGTCACCTGCACGGCAAGCAATCTCGATTACCTGCGCTCTCTGGCGAAGCAGCCGAAGAAGGTCGAGCTCGTCTATCACGGCCTCGATCTCTCCGGCATCGTCCCGCTGGAGCGCAAGCCCCACGACGCCAGCCGACCATTCCGCATCGTCTCGGTCGGCCGGGCGGTGGAGAAGAAGGGCTATGCCGATCTCATTCGGGCGCTGGCGCGGCTGAAGGACCGGAGCTGGCATTTCGACCATGTCGGCGGCGGCGCTCTGGCGAAGACGCTGAAGGACCAGGCGGAGAAGGCCGGTATCGCGGACCGCATCACCTGGCACGGCAGCCGCGAGCGCGGCGAGGTCTTCGACCTCCTGTCGAAGGCCGACCTCTTCGTTCTGCCGTCGCGCATCGCCAGATCCGGCGATCGCGACGGCCTGCCCAACGTCCTGATGGAGGCGCAGGCGCACCGGCTGCCGGTGATCTCGACCCGCGTCTCCGCCATCCCCGAACTGGTCACGGACGGGAAAACCGGTCTCCTCGTCGAGGAGCGCGATCCGAAGGCGCTGGCTGAGGCGATCGCGAGGCTGATGGACGATTCGGCGCTGGCGCGGCGCCTTGCGGTGGCCGGAGAAAGCCGCGTGCGCGAAAAATTCTCGCCGCAGCCGGGGCTCGACCGGGTGGCGGCCTTGCTCGGCGACGCGCTGCGGGCCGAGGCGGCGTGAGCGGGGCAGCCTCCAGCACCAGGGGCGATTTTCCGCTGTCGGCGGCGGCGCTCGACCGGCTGGCCGGCGACGGGCGAAGGGTGACGGCATGGTGGCGCGACGACGACGCGAGGACGGCGACGCCCGAGCTCGAGAGGCTGCTCGCCTTGGCGAAGACCCACGCGCTGCCGCTCGCCCTCGCCGTCATTCCCGTCGGCGCCGAGCCGGCGCTGGCCGAGCGGCTTGCCGGGGAAGCCGGCGTCACGGTGCTTCTCCATGGCCATGCCCACGCCAACCATGCGCCGCCCGGTGAGAAGCGCGCCGAATTCGGCGATCACCGCTCGGCAGAGGCCATGCGCACCGAGATCGCGGTGGGAAAGGCGAGGCTGGAAACACTGTTCGGGGAGCGGTTCCGGCCGGTCTTCGTGCCACCCTGGAACCGGATCGGCGAGACCGTCCGCGCGCTGCTCGCCGGCCTCGGCCTGCCGACCGTATCGGTTTACGGTTCGGCAAAGCCTGCGGTCGAGGGCGGCCCCGCCGAACTCAACACCCATCTCGACGTCATGGACTGGCGCGCCATGCGGGGCCTGACCTTCGATGCAGTGGACGAGCGGCTCGCCGAACTGATCGACACCCGGGCGGGCGCTGCCGCCGGCGCCGAGCCGATCGGGCTTCTCACCCATCATCTCCAGCACGACGAGAGCGCCTGGGCCCTGACCGACCGGCTGCTGGCGCTGCTCGCCGCCCATCCGGCCGTCGCCTGGGATGGGCCGGCTTTGCTTCCGATCACGAAGTGACTATGACGCGCCGATGTCCCAGACCGTCCTTCTCACCGGCGTCGCCGGTTTCATCGGCTTCCACACCGCCCGAAAGCTGCTCGCGCGGGGCGACCGCGTCGTCGGCTTCGACAGCGTCAACGACTATTACGACCCGCAGCTGAAGCGGGCGCGGCTCGCCGAACTCGATCGGCTGCGCCGCGAGGGCGGGCTCGACTTCACCTTCGTCGAGGCCGATCTCGCCGACCGGGCCGCCCTCGACCGGGTGTTCGCCGAGACGAGCTTCGATCGGGTCATCCATCTCGCTGCCCAGGCCGGCGTGCGCTACTCGCTGGAAAACCCCGAGAGCTACGTGTCGAGCAATCTCGTCGGTTTCGCCAACATGCTCGAGGTCTGCCGGCACGCCAAAGTGGCGCATCTGACTTTCGCGAGTTCCTCCAGCGTCTACGGCTCCAACCGCAAGGTGCCGTTTTCCGAGCATGACGGGGTCGACCATCCGATCCAGCTCTATGCCGCCACCAAGCGATCCAACGAGCTGATGGCCCATGCCTACAGCCATCTCTTCGCCCTGCCGATGACGGGTCTGCGCTTCTTCACGGTCTACGGGCCGTGGGGACGGCCGGACATGGCCTATTTCTCCTTCGCCGAGAAGATCATGGCCGGCCGGCCGATCGCCCTGTTCAATCACGGCCGCCACAGCCGCGACTTCACCTATGTCGACGACATCGTCGAAGGGGTCGTCCGGGCGAGCGACCGGATCGCCCCGGCCGATCCCCGCTTCGATCCCGTTAATCCCGATCCGGCGACGAGCAGCGCCCCGTTTCGCCTGTTCAACATTGGCAACGGCAAGCCGGTCGAGCTGAAGCGCTTCGTCGAGGTGCTGGAGGCGGCTCTCGGGAAGAAGGCCGTCATCGAACTGAAGCCGATGCAGACCGGCGACGTCGAGGATACGTTCGCCGACGTCAGCGCGATCGAGGCCACGCTCGACTACCGCCCGACGACGACGGTGGAGGACGGCATCGCCGCCTTCGTCGACTGGTTCCTGGCCTATCGGCGGCGTCGCGCCGGCTGAGGCGGGGACCGGGAGGGGCGGCGAGAGTGGCGAGGCTCGACGGAGCCGACGCCTTGGGGATCGAACCCCGCCTCGCGCCTGACGCGCTCCGCCAGAGCCAGAAGGCTCTGCCAGCCCTTCGGTTTGCCATTCTGGTCGCAAAGGGCCTCCGTGACGGCATGGAAGCCGAGATAACGGTAGCTCTCGAACTGTTCCTCGGCGAAGAACTGATCCCCCGTCGTCTCGTGAGGAAAGCGGGGGTAGCGCCGTTCGTAGTCCAGCACATAGTCCTTTTCATCGCCCGTCATCATCGATTTCACGTAGACGAGAAGGCCGTCGAAGCCGTTTTCAACCTGTCCCTGTCGATCGGGAATCATCCGGCTGGGATAGCGGATGCGACCGAAGGCGACGTGTCGGCTCCGCTCGGCCGTCGCGCAGCGCGCGCCCCCCGCCAGTTCCGTCTTGCGGGCGAGCGCCGCCTCGCGCAATTCCTCCCAAGGCAGGTCGATGCGGATGCCGAGATCGATGCGGGCAAAGCGCGAAACGTCGACGAAGCTGGTGAACTGCATGCCGGGGTCGGCCTCGGCGTCGATGACTATGATCAACGGGCAGCGGCGCTTGAGCAGCTGATAGAGGCCGAGATTGTCGATGTGGCCGCCATCGGTGAGATAGACCTTGCTCTTCTCGGCGTTCAGCCTGCCGAAGAACTCCAGCAGGAAATAGAACAGCTTCCAGTCCCTGCGCTTGGCCTTTCTCAGTGCGCTGGCCGAGGCGAGGACGGCCGGATTGCGGAGCCAGTAGCCGAGCCGGATGTTGAGGAGCGCGAGGCTCGGCGAGAGCAGCGGGACGCCGGCACGGCCCATGGACGAAGAGACGGCAGCGCCGGAAATCGCCGCCGCCGTCGCGAGATCGAGCCCCGGCTCTTCCGCTTCGAGTGCTTGTGTCGCGACGTAGCCGGTTGAGTCCGACCCCGAGCAGTTCGGCGTGAAGATGAAGAAGTCAGCGTTGCGTGCGCGCTTGTTCGTCTTGTCTTTCTGGATGTTGATGGCAGCGTTGATGATCGGATAGGGCCGGATGCCATGCCCCGCCGCGAGCTCGGACAGCTTGAATGGTGCGTTGGCCTCACTGGTCGACTTCGCCACCTGTGGCCCCATCGAGAAGGCATAGTGCAGTCTGTCCCGGTACAGGCGGTGGAGCGAGGTGGCGTTGCCGGTGAAGAGCAGCGACAGCGCGACGGCGACGAAGCCGGTGCCGAGGTAAAACGCTCCGATCGATCCCGGCCGCGTTTCCGCAAAGCCGGGGATGAGCACGGCGAGTATCAGAGCGGCGAGGAAACCCGTCGCCATGAAGGCGCCGATCCGGCCGAGGATGAGTCTCCGTTCCGCGGGGGTCATCCGATCTTTACCGAGGATGCCCCACTTGCCGGCGCGTCCATAGCGGCTTGCATGGCCCACATGCGCCGCAGCGAGGGTGATTCCGGCGGCGGCCAATGCCAGGGACACCCCGATCGGCATGCCAGCGAGCCAGACGGGCGCGTAGTCGTATTCCTGCATGCAGGGCCGGATTTCCGCCGTGCACGGTCGGACGCCGATCGAGACCAGCCACAGGTAAGTGACCACGATCATCGCCGGCAAGGTCATGGCCAGGACGACGAGAGTGAGTCTTGCCGCCGCCGCCTTGAACAGCCCGCTCCAGCGAGGATCGCTCGAGAAGGACTTCAGCTGTGTGGCCAACCGTTTCCAGGCCAGGGCCAGGAGGCCGGTGCCGGCGGTGAGGCCGGTGATGATCTGCGGCGCCCAATCGAAGATGGCGCCGAGCCCCTGCTTGCTGTCTCTCAGTTTCAGGAGCAGCCCGACGGCCTCGGGTACCAGCTCGGCGAAGCAGATGGCGATGAGGAGGATGAGGGCGGCGGCTGCGCATCGCGCCTGCCACGAGCCCGGATCGGATCGCGCTTCAGGCACTGGCCGCAGTGAGCGGAAGAGGCCCCAAATCAGGACGGCGGAAAGCAGGCAGAGGCCGAAGACGATCGTCAGGAAAAGCGTTTCGAAAACACCCGGCGGGTCGGTGTGGGCCGTTTTCCACCCCAGCCCTTCGACGATCTGGAAGACGACGGAGCGGGGGAGATCGTACCGTGTCGGATTGAGGATCAGCGTGATGCCGGCCAGTGTCAGGACGGCAGCAGCAACCATGGTGACGTTGACCACCAGCCCGCGCAGGATGATTGCGGCCGAAACGACGAAATCCCAGAGGCCGTCGGGCCTCAGATACTGGGCGCGATCGCGCAGCCGCGAGACGGCGAGGTTGTCCGCGACCTCTGCGGTGGCGGGGCTTGTGACAGGCGCCGAGCCCGGCATGCTGGAATTTGTCCGTTGCTGCATGGTCGCAGCGGCCCGTTTCGCCTCGACTGGCTGGAAATCCTCGATCGGATGGTCGTTGGCATCCCGGACATCGGCGACGACGAAGGGGAACATCCCGTGGCGCTTGATCGCCGCGATCGCTCCTGCGCCGACATAGCCGCCGCCCGAGACCATCGAGGCGTAGTCGATCTTCTCGAAGATGCCGCAGGCGTCAAGCGCCTGGATCGCACCAAGATTGAAGGCGGCCGAGCGGATTCCGCCGCCTGACATGGCAAGGCCTCGGGGCGAACACGCGTCTCCCTTCGCGATGGACGTGCTGGAAACATTTCCGCTTCTGGCCGCGGCGATCGCGTCGATCTCGCAGGCGAACACCTGTTCGAAGCTGCGTATTTCGGCACCGCCGGTCTCGGTCTCGGGGCCGCTTTCGGCAGTTGCTGTCTCGACTGAAGGCTCGTCCCGTTCCATGCGTGATCGCTCGGCACCTCGGTTTGCAATCGAAGCGGGAGGATGGAGCGAATTAAAACTTTACGCAAGGGAAATCATGGAGCCATGCTTCGCCTCGCGCCGCCTGCGGAAAGCGGCGGAGGAACGACTGGCCGGCATCGCGCTTTCTACGGACTGGCGCATTTGGTAGAGAGAGACATCATGTCCGACACTGAGAAGCATCCATCCCCGGCCCTCGACCAGCCCGATCTCGTCGGCAACGCCGTCGAGCGCACCGACAACGGCTTTGACGGCAAGAAGGACGGGGAGCGGCTGATCGGCCGGGACGTTCCGGCCGAGGAGCAGGACGCCGAAGAGGACGAGGAATCGTCCTGACGGCGACGGCACGCCGTCGGGCGTGCGCCGACGGTGCGGCTCCGGCGGCAGCGCGGTCTGGTCGACTGGACGGGCTCACCGTAGAACATGAGCGGGCGGTGATCGCCGCCGCAGTCTCAGAAGGTTCCCGTTATGCTCAAGACCATTCCGCCGCTCGTCACGCCCGAACTCCTGCAGATCCTCGCAGCGATGGGCCATGGAGACGAGATCGTCCTCGTCGACCGCAATTTTCCCGCCGCGTCGGTCGCCGCGGAGACGGTCACCGGCACGCTCGTGCAGCTGACCGGCGTCGGCACCAACGAGGCGGCCCGGGCGATTCTCTCGCTCCTGCCGCTCGACGGCTTCGTCGAGGCGCCGGTGCGCTACATGGCGCCGGAGGGCGAGCCGGAGGCCGACTTCGAGGTTCACCGGGACATGCAGGAGATCGTCGACGCCGCCGAGGGCCGAAGCGTCACGATGGAAGCGGTGGAGCGATTCGACTTCTATGACGAGGCGAAGACGACCTACGCGGTGGTCCGCACGGCCGAGTCGCGGCCCTATGGCTGCTTCATCTTGAAGAAGGGCGTGATCTTCGACTGATGGCCGCCGCACGGCCTCTTGAGCCACGCTCGCCCCTCTTCAGCGGTTGGCCGGCAGACGAAGAGGCCGGGCGACGGCATCCCGACGAGCGGCGATCGATGACGATGGCTCGGTTTTCATCAAGGAGGGGGAGGGGTCGAATGGTGGGCGTGACAGGGATTGAACCTGTGACCCCTTCGATGTCAACGAAGTGCTCTCCCGCTGAGCTACACGCCCATCCGACGGAGCGGCATAGACCACATGACCGCGCGATCCGTCAACAGGGAAAACCGGCTTTCGCGAAACAATTGCGACGGGCCGGGGGAGCGCATTTCTGCCGGCCCCGGGAGGCTCTGTGGCGGGGGTGGCGGAGGGCCGGCAACGCGACGGATCAATGGCCGTCGCGCAGCTCTCGCGAGCATCACGAATGCCGGTTCCCGCACTTCAGGGTCACGTCCTAAGCGTGTCGATGCGCGAGAGGAGACCCGCCCGGCCACTGCCCTTCGGCTGCGGCCGGGCTGTCGATTCGTCCCTCAGGCGGCGTCCTCGAGGATCTTGCCGACCTCGTCCACGAGCTCGCGCAGGTGGAATGGCTTCGACAGGATCTTGGCGTTCTTCGGCGCCTTCGAATCGGGATTGAGGGCGACGGCGGCAAAGCCGGT
Organism: Jiella pacifica; assembly: GCF_010500815.1. Lineage (GTDB taxonomy): Bacteria > Pseudomonadota > Alphaproteobacteria > Rhizobiales > Rhizobiaceae > Jiella > Jiella pacifica. Next base: position 61,758 of record NZ_JAAAMG010000006.1, on the reverse strand, counting down.
AATGAACATCACCTTCAGGTCGGGATCGAGCTCGGTCGCCCGGCGGGCCAGTTCGATCCCGTCCATTTCCGGCATGACGATGTCGGTCAGGAGCAGCGAGAACGGCTCCTCGCGAAGCCGCTCATAGGCGCTTCCGCCATTGTCGAACGCGACCACCTCGTAGCCTGCCCGCTCCAGCGCTTTGGCCAGGAAGCGGCGCATGTCGTTGTCGTCTTCTGCAAGCAGTATTTTCGCCATTCCTCAAATCCGCATTCGCCTCGGCCGATCAGACCGTTCATCGATCGATCCTTACACGAATTTCATACCAGAATGGTCCGATATTTTCTAAAAGGAATTGGCGCAAATTGCCGTACGACCCTAATTGTTCTGGAAAGCAAGCGAAGAGGGACGATTGACGGACATTCCGACACTCAAGACCAGCGATGGCCTGGTGCCGGCCTTCGAGATCGTCGAGCCGCGCGAAGTGGCGATTCCCTTCGTCTTCTGTTCGCCCCACAGCGGCCGGGACTACCCGTCCGATCTCATGGCCGCGACACGGCTGGATGGTGAGGCAATTCGTCGCTCCGAGGACATCTTCGTCGATGAACTCTTCGCCTTCGCCCCCGCTCTCGGTGCGCCGCTGATCCGCGCGCGCTTCCCGCGGGCCTATCTCGACGTCAATCGCGAACCTTTCGAACTCGACCCGAAGATGTTCGCCGGCGCCTTGCCGGGCTTCGTCAACACCGCTTCGCTTCGGGTGGCGGGCGGCCTCGGCACGATCCCGCGGATCGTCGCCGAGAACGAGGAGATCTATCGCGGCACGCTGCCGGTCGCCGCGGCGATGGCGCGAATCGAGTCGATCTACCGGCCGTTCCACGAGTCGCTCGAAGCGCTGCTGGCCCGGACGCGCGATCGCTTCGGTCTCGCCATTCTGATCGATTGCCACTCGATGCCCTCCAGCGTCCGGGCGCTGCCCGGCGGCCGGCGGCCGGACATCGTCCTCGGCGATCGCTACGGAACCAGCGCGTCGAGCCGCTTCGTCGCCATGGCCACCACCCATCTCGCCGCCTTCGGCTTCGACGTCGCCCGCAACAAGCCCTATGCCGGCGGCTACATCACCGAGCATTACGGCCAGCCGGGCCGGGGGCTGCACGCGATCCAGGTGGAGATCAACAGGGGGCTCTATGCCGACGAGAGCCGCTTCGCCCCCCATCACGGCTTTGCGCGGCTGAAGGGGCAACTCGCCGCCTTCGTCGAACGCTTCGCCGCCGATGTCGCCGCCGAATGCGCGGCGCAGTCTGCCGCGGCGGAGTGAATGGCGCGTCGCGGCTGCGCGTCGGACCACCTCTGGATGACGGGCAAAAAAAACCGCACTGCAGTGACGCAGCGCGGTCTTGAGTCTAGGGAGGAAACGCCCATAAGGGCAACGGCACGGATGCCGCACTGCAAAAACTATGGTGCGATGCCAAATGTGTCAATGCTTCTGACCGATTCGGCCGCACGCTGAATTCACCTTTTCGTGATCGATTCTGAGCGGCGTCGGTCCAGCCGAAAGCGGAGATTCCGGTCCCATGGACGAACCTGACGCGACCTTCCTCCTGCAACTTGCCGACGCGGCCGATCGCGAGACCCTGCCGCGCTTTCGCGCCGGCGGCGGCATCGACAACAAACTCTCCGGCGGTGACTTCGACCCCGTCACCGAGGCCGACCGCGCCGCCGAGCGGGCGATTCGCAAACTCATCGGGGCGCATTTCCCGGATCACGCGATCGTCGGGGAGGAATACGGCGAGACCGGCGGCGGCGACCGGCGCTGGATCATCGATCCGATCGACGGCACCCGCGCCTTCATCACCGGCATTCCCGTCTGGGGAACCCTGATCGGCCACTACGACGCGGGCCGGGCGAAGATGGGCATCATGTCCCAGCCCTTCACCGGGGAACGCTTCTTTGCCGACGGCCGCGGCAGCTTCCTCAAGCGCGGCGACGGCGAGGCGCGGCCGATTGCCGTCCGCAAGACCGAGACGATCGCCGACGCGACGCTGTTCACGACCTCGCCGCGGCTGTTCTCCGGCGATCTCCTCGGGCGTTTCGAGGCGCTGGAGGGCGCCGCCCGCCTCACCCGCTTCGGCACCGACTGCTACGCCTTCGCGATGCTCGCCGCAGGCCATGTCGATCTCGTCGTCGAAGGCGGGTTGAAGCCCTACGACATCGCCGCTCTGATTCCGCTGATCGAGCAGGCCGGCGGCATCGTCACGACCTTTGCCGGCGACAGGCCCGAGCAGGGCGGCGACATTCTCGCGGCGGCGACGCCCGCGCTTCACGAGGCGGCGCGGCGGATCCTTGCCGGCTGACTGCGGCCCGGACAGGCCCCGCCCGATATCGCCGGACGCCGCCGGGATCAGGCGGCGGCGAGGGCCGGGCTGCCGACATAGGCGTCGAAGGCCTCGAGCGCCTGTTCGCGAAAGCGATCGGCCTCCTGCAGCATCTCGTGCCGCGCCAGCGGGATCGTCAGCGAAGAGCCGCAGCGCATGCGATAGGCGAGGCGGTCGGCCGCCGCCGAGGACACGACCTGGTCGGCGCCGGCGGTGACGATCAGCGTCGGGACGGAAAGTGCGGCGATCTCCGAGGAGTCCTCCAGCCGCCGCATTGCCCGGGTGACGGCCGCCAGCCAGGCGACGGTGGGGCTGCCGTTGAAGAGCTGCGGCGCGGTTTCGGCGAGATGCCGGTTGCGCGCGTAGCGTCGGGCATCCGAGGTCAGCGGATTGTCGGCGGGGTTCGGCAGCCGGCCCGGGATCGCGCGCCGCACGGGCCGGGTGGAGAGCCCGAGCCAGCGGGCCGCGGTGGCGATGCGCGACAGCGTCCCGAGACTGGGCAGGCGGGACGCAAAGCCGATCAGCGGCGCGAACAGGACGAGCCGCTCGATGGTGTTGGCATGGCGCGAGGCGGCATGCAGCGCGATCAGACCGCCCATCGAATGGGCGAGGATGGTGTAGGGGCCGGTGCAGTCGGGCAAAACGACGTCCTGCAGCACGCATTCGAGATCGATCAGATATTGGCCGATATGCTTGACGTGGCCGAGGGATGGCCGGCGAGGCCAGCGCTCCGAGCCGCCCTGGCCGCGCCAGTCGAAGGTAACCACCGAGAAGCCGCGATCGTTGAGGTCGCCGATCGTCTCGAAATACCTCTCGATCGCCTCGTTTCGGCCCTGCAGGAGGAGGACGGTGCCCCGCGAGGCGCCACGGACCTTGGCGATGGCATAGCGAATCCGCCTGCGGTCGGAGGTCTCGATGAAACCGCCGACAAGATTTTCAGGAGCCGGATTGCCGGGGATCTCGGCGAATTGCGGTCGATCTTCGGTGTCGCTCAATTTTCCGCTCCTGCCTCCGGTCGGTTCATAGGCTTCGAGAACCGGCGCACTTCAGACCCCGCACGGACGGGGCAAAACAGCCTTATCACGACAAGACAAGCTCGTTGCCAGGATGATCGCCCGCCTGCCAGCTTCGTCATCCCGGCCTCCGAGCCGGGATCCATTCCTCTGCATCGAAGCCAAGATCTCGTTGCAATTCAGTGTGTTGGCGGGCCGGCGTTTGCAGCGGCTTCGACGATTTGGAATGGATCCCGGCTCGGAGGCCGGGATGACGAAGCTCAAATGTCCGGCCGCGTCTTCGATCGCATCACCGGGCGCCGAAGGCCGACCCGCCCGTCCCGCAACTCGCTTGTGATCGCCGCTGCGCTCAAGCGCCCGCCGGCGTTCCCTGTTCGGCCGCTTCGACCTCCTTGGCGAAATTGTCGAAGAACTGGCCGGCGAGTTTCTTGGCGGAGGAATCGATCAGCCGGCCGCCGAGCTGGGCGAGCTTGCCGCCGACCTGGGCCTTGACGTCGTAGGTGAGAATCGTCTCGGCGCCGTCCTCGGCAAGATGGACGTCCGCTCCCCCCTTGGCGAAGCCGGCGATGCCGCCCTTGCCTTCGCCGACGATCGAGTAGCTTTCGGGGGCGTTGATGTTTTCCAGCCGGATCTCGCCGTTGAATTTCGCCTTCACCGGCCCGACCTTGGCGGTCACCGCCGCCTTCATCTCGTTGTCGCTGGTCATTTCGAGTTCGTCGCAGCCCGGAATGCAGCGCTTCAGAACCTCCGGATCGTTGAGCTTCGCCCAGACCGTCTCGCGGCTGGCCGGCAGCCGGTATTCGCCCTTGAGATCCATCGTCTTCCTCCCTTGACATTCGGACCGGTCGTCGCGGCCGCGGCCTTTTGCGACGCCCCGCCTAACTTGACGGTTTTCGCCGTTTTGCCAAGCCGTCCGAGAACCGATAAGAGCCGGGACGAAGATGATATCGGCGAGAGCCCGCAGGGAGAAGGCCATTGGCGCGCAGCCGCCGTCCGCAGCAATCGCGTGTCACCGGTGAGCCCGGCCGAGCCCGGCCAAGGCGGCGGGAGGCGGTCGGCGAAGCCGACGCCCGCCAGACGGAAGGGCGGCGCCCGGCCGATGGGCCGCGCCAGGATGCGGCGCCGGCAAAGCGGCTGGATCTCGATCCGCCCCGCGGTCCGCGGCCGGACCTCGTCGCGCCGACGATCCTCACCGTCCAGCCCGGGCGGGACTATGAGCTCGTCGACAGCGGCGAGGGCGAAAAGCTCGAACGTTACGGCGCCTGTCGCATCCGCCGCCCCGAGAACCAGGCGATCTGGCCAAGACGACTCGGCCCGGACGAATGGCAGCGCGTCGACGCGACCTTTACCGGCGACGTCGAGGAGGAGGGGCTCGGCCGCTGGCAGTTTCCCGGCGAGCCGCTCGGCGAAACCTGGCCGCTCGCCCATGACGGTCTTGCCTATCTCGGCCGCTTCACCTCGTTTCGCCATGTCGGGGTGTTCCCGGAACAGGCGGCCCACTGGTCCTTCGTCGAGGAACGCATTGCCCGCCGGGTTCGGGCCGGCAAAACGCCCCGCCTCCTCAACCTCTTCGGCTATACCGGCCTTGCCTCGCTCGTCGCGGCACGGGCCGGCGCCGAGGTCACCCATGTCGATGCCTCGAAGAAGGCGATCGGCTGGGCCCGGGAGAACCAGGAGATGGCAGGCCTTCAGGACAAGCCCATCAGATGGATCTGCGAGGATGCGGTGCGCTATGTCGAACGCGAGGTGAAGCGCGGCAGCCGCTACGACCTCATTCTGCTCGATCCGCCGAAATTCGGCCGCGGCCCGAAGGGCGAGACCTGGCAATTGTTCGAGGACCTGCCCTATCTCGTGGCGCTCACCCGTGCGCTCGTCTCCGAAAGGCCCGATTGCGTGATTCTGACTGCCTATTCGATCCGCTCTTCCTTCTATTCCCTCGGCGCGCTGATGGGGGAAGCCTTCCGCGGCCTCGGCGGCCGGATCGAGGCCGGCGAGCTGGTGATCTGCGAAGCCGGCGAGGAGCCGCGGCTGCTCTCGACCTCGCTGTTCGGACGGTGGATCGCCGATGACTGACGACACGCCGAAGAAGAAGCCCTCCGGCCCGCTCGCCGCGCCCGGCCGCATCAAGGAAATCTCCAGCGCCGCAAACCTGATCGTCAAGGACATCCGGGCGCTCGCCCAGAAGCGCCATCGCGACGAGACCGGACTGTTCCTCGTCGAGGGGCTGAAGCTCGTTCTCGACGGTCTCGACGCCGGCTGGGAACTTGGCACCCTCGTCGTCTCCAAGGCGGCGCTTCAAGGCGGCAGCGAGGTGCTCACCCGGGCGGTCTCGCGGGCGGTCGGGATCGGCGCCGACGTCGTCGAGGCGAGCGCCAAGGTGCTGGAGGCCATCGCCCGGCGCGACAATCCCCAGAGCGCGATCGGCGTCTTCAGGCGCCAGTCGGTGCCGCTGGCGAAGATCGCGCTCGGCCCGGGCGAGGTCGCCGTCGCCCTCGACCGGGTGCGCGATCCCGGCAATCTCGGCACGATCATGAGAACCGCCGACGCAGTGGGGGCGAAGGCCGTCGTCCTCGTCGGCGACTGCGTCGATCCGTTCTCGCTCGAAACCGTGCGGGCGACCATGGGCTCGATCTTCGCCGTCCCGGTCGTCCGGGCGAAGGAGGCGGAGTTCCTGGCCTGGCGGCAAGGCTTTTCCGGCCAGATCGTCGGCACCCATATGACCGGCGCCGTCGACTATCGCACGCCGGACTATTCTGCGGCGACGCTGCTCTTCATGGGCAACGAGCAGGCGGGGCTTTCGGCGGAGATGGCGGCAAGCTGCGACGTTCTCGTCCGCATTCCACAGGCGGGGCGGGCGGACAGCCTCAATCTCGCCGTGGCGACGGGCGTCATGCTGTTCGAAGCCCGACGGAAAGTCCTGACCCTATGATCCGCAGGCTGATGCTCTTCAACCTCCTGACGGTCGTCCTCGCCGTCGTGCTCGACCAGGTGATCAAGGCCGTCGTCGTCGCCACCATGCCGCTCGGCTCGGCGATCGAGATCCTGCCCTTCCTCGCGCTGTTCCATGCGCGCAACACCGGCATCGCATTTTCGATGTTTGCCGATCTCGGCGACGTCGGCCTGTCGCTGCTCGCCGCCGCCGTGCTCGTCGTCGTCCTCTTCATGTGGTGGAAGACCCCGGCGGAGCGGCGGCTGACCCATTTCGGTCTCGCCGTCATCGTCGGCGGCGCCATCGGCAATCTCATCGACCGCACCCGCCTCGGCTACGTCGTCGACTACGTCTATTTCCACACGCCGGCGTTCGACTTCGCGGTCTTCAACCTCGCCGACGCCTTCATCACCGTCGGCGCCGCCATCATCCTTCTCGACGAATTCGTCTTGGCCGGCGCTGGGCGAAAAGGGGCGGCCGAAAGGCGCGGCGATTGACGGGCGCTTGGGTGTGACACCATCTTGGTTGTAGACGACCGGTGAAACAGCGCAGAACCGCGGCGGGCGTCGCCGGGCCACGACGCCGATGGCGCCGTCGGAAAACGCGAGCGCGCATGGAAGCGGTTGTCCGAGGATCGAGATCGGAGGATGATCGTCCGGATCGGCTCCGACGACCGGATCGAAACGGCTCGCCGGATCAGCGCGGGAACGATCCGAGGCCGCGTCGTGGCGAAAATGCCGTGAAGACGGTGCTTTCGGAGGCCGTCCCAGCCCCTTCGGGAGGGCCTTTCGCGAGGGGGTCCTTGTCTTGCGGCGCCATCAAGCGTCATATTGGGCGGCATTCAGTCACGAAAACGTTGCCGAATATTCGTAAAGCCGATGGGAACGCCTGGTGGTGGACGGAGAACGACGATGGCAACGCACAGTCTCGGAATCACCGGCGAGGCCGTCGAAGCCTGCCCTGTCGTTCCCGAGGAGCGGCTTGTCCGCCCGAGCAAGGGCTGGCGGCGTAGCCCGATGACCTTTCCGAAGATCGCTTTCGAGGGCAGGGGCGCCGGTTTCGGCCAGATGCCGGCGAAGATCCTGCATTTCGTCCGCAGGTTCGATCCGGCGGCGCCGCTGCTCGGACGGCTCGGCAATCTCGAGGTGCGGCTCGCCCGCAGTGCCGCCGAGGTCAAGGCGGCGCAGCAGCTCCGCTACCGCGTCTTCTATCAGGAGATGAGCGCCCAGCCCTCGAAGCTGCAGAAGATGACGCGGCGCGACCGCGACGGCTTCGACCGCTACTGCGACCACCTTCTGGTCATCGACCACGGCCGCGGCGGCCCGATCGTCCAGCGCATCGTCGGCACCTACCGGCTGATGCGCGGCGAGCGGGCGGCGCTCGCCGGTGGCTTCTACACGGCGCAGGAATTCGACATCGCGCCGATGATCGCCCGCCATGCCGGCAAGCGCTTCCTCGAACTCGGCCGCTCCTGCGTCCTCAAGGAATATCGCGGCAAGCGCACGGTCGAACTGCTGTGGCAGGGCATCTGGGCCTATGTCCTCACCCACGATATCGACGTCCTGTTCGGCTGCGCATCGCTCGCGGGCACCGACCCCGCGCAGCTCGCGGCCCCGCTCGCCTTCCTGCAGGCCAATGCGCCGGCGCCGGAGGAATGGCGGGTGCGCGCTCTTCCCCATCGCGGCACGTTCTTCGACGCCGATCCGGTGGAAATCGATCCGCGCAGGGCACTCGCCGTGCTGCCGCCGCTGCTGAAGGGCTATCTCAGGCTCGGCGGCTATGTCGGCGAGGGCGCGGTGGTCGACCAGCAGTTCGGCACCACCGACGTGTTGATCGTCCTGCCGCGGGCCAACATCAATCCGCGCTATGTCGGCCACTACGGCGCCGACGCCAGCCGGTTCGCCGCCTGAGGCGACCCGCCGGTCTCACCCGGCGGAGCTGAATCAATTCGCTGCGTGTCCGCCCGGGGCGACCACGGCGGCCTCAGCCGCCGATCCGCACGATGCTTCGGGTCTTCATTTCGACGATGATCGGCTGGCCGGCATAGTAGAAATAGGCGAAGGCGCGGCTACCCTTCGGCTGCTCCAGCTTCACCGAGGACGGAACCGAATCGCCGAGCGCCGGCAGCGTCGGCAACCGGGCATTGTCCGTCGGGTGGGCGAGCGCATATTGCAGGATGTTGACGGCGTCGTCGGCCGCGATGGCCGGAGCGAACGATGCGAACTGCAGCGCGAACGCTACGGCCATCGCCAGGCGCATGGTTTTCGTCGGCATCAGGACTTCCCTCTCATCAGATCACCCCAGCACGCGCCGCGGCTCGAGCGATATTTCGCGTGTCATCGCATCACCCCGATGAACGGAAGCTGAGCGCGCCGTGAAATGCAACCCGTTCGGCGCCGCGACTGGGACTGAGATGGTGCCTGCGCGGCCGTTGTTGAAGTCTCCTCACGGCGTCAGCTGGCCGGCGCCGATCACGAATGGCGGGGATGGCGGTGCCGGGCGGCTTGCGAAGTGGCCGCTGCACCGATAGCGATTCGCACAACCCGGCGGATCGAGACGATGCGGGCGGATCGGAAGATGCCGCCGCCGCCGGGCAAGCTCCAAGCGCCGTTCGACGAGGTGACACCCGGCCGATGACCAGCGACGCCGCCCCGACGCCGATGATGGCCCAGTACATCGAGATCAAGGCGGCCAATCCCGACTGCCTGCTGTTCTACCGCATGGGCGACTTCTACGAATTGTTCTTCGACGATGCCGCGGAAGCCTCGCGAGCGCTCGGCATCGCCCTGACGAAGCGCGGCAAGCATCTCGGCGAGGACATCCCCATGGCCGGGGTGCCGATCCATGCGGCGGACGACTATCTGCAGAAGCTGATCGCCCTCGGCCATCGGGTGGCGGTGTGCGAACAGCTCGAGGATCCCGCCGAGGCCAAGAAGCGCGGCGCGAAATCGGTGGTGAAGCGCGACGTCGTCCGGCTGGTGACGCCCGGCACGATCACAGAGGAGGCGCTGCTCGAACCCGGTCGGTCGAGCTACCTGATGACGGTCGCGCGGATCGGAAGCAGCGAGCGGCCGGAATTCGCGCTCGCCTGGGCGGATCTTTCCACCGGTGTCTTCCGCACCGCCGCCGTCGCCGCCGAGCGGGTCGAGGCCGAGATCGCCGCCGTCGAGCCGCGCGAGATCGTCGTCTCGGATGGCCTGTTCAACGACGCGGCCTTCGCGGCGCGGCTGAAGCGTTTCGGCCGGACGGTGCGGCCCGAGCCCCAGGCGCTGTTCGATGGCTCGACCGCCGAGACGCGGCTCTGCCGGTTCTTCTCCGTCGCGACGCTCGAAGGCTTCGGCCGGTTCTCGCGGGCGGAACTTTCGGCCGCCGCCGCGCTCATCGCCTATCTCGGCAAGACCCAGATCGCCGCCAAGCCGATGCTGGAGCGCCCGGTCCAGATCTCAGCGGGGTCGATCATGGAGATCGATCCGGCCACCCGGGCCTCTCTGGAACTCACCGCGACGCTGTCCGGCCGGCGCCAGGGATCGCTCCTGTCGACGATCGACCGCACCGTCACCGGGGCCGGCGCCCGGCTCCTCGCCGGACGGCTCGCCGCGCCGCTGACCGATCGCCAGGTCATCGCCGCCCGGCAGGACGCCGTCGCCTTTCTCGTCGAGGCGCCGGATCTCAGGCGCGACATGCGCAAATGGCTCGCCGGCCTGCCGGACGGCGAGCGGGCGCTGTCGCGGCTCGCCCTCGGTCGGGGCGGTCCGCGCGATCTTGCGGCGGTGCGCGACGGCCTCGCCGCCGCCCTGTCCCTGGCCGAACGCTTGCCAAGCGAATTACCGGAGGAACTCGGCGCGGCGCGAGACGCGCTGCGGGCGCTGCCCGAAAAGCTGGCGGCCGATCTCGCCGCCCACCTCGTCGACGGCCCGCCACTCTACAAGCGTGACGGCGGCTTCGTGCGCGAGGGCGCCATCGCCGGCCTCGACGAGGCGCGGACGCTCGGCGAGAATTCCCGCCGGGTGATCGCCGAGCTCGAAAGTCGCTATGTCGCCGAGACAGGCGTCCGCGCCCTCAGGATCAAATACAACAACGTGCTCGGCTATTTCGTCGAGGTGAGTGAGGTGAACGCCAGGACGCTGATGGCCGGCGAAACCGCCGCGACCTTCGTCCATCGCCAGACGATGGCGAACGCCATGCGCTTTTCCACCGAGGAGCTGAACGGGCTGGAAAGCCGCATCGCCGGCGCCGCCAGCGAGGCGCTGTCGATCGAACTCGCCTGCTTCGACGCACTCTCCGGCGCCGTGCTCGACGCGGCCGAGACGCTGCGCCGGGGCGCCGAGGCGCTCGCCGTCTTCGACGTTTCGGCGGCACTGGCGGAAATCGCCGTGGAAGCCGCCTGGAGCCGTCCGAAGGTCGACGACACGCTGGCCTTTTCCATCGAGGGTGGGCGACATCCCGTCGTCGAGGCGGCGCTCAAGGCCGGCTCGGGCGAGCCTTTCGTCGCCAACGACTGCGATCTATCGCCGAAGAGCCCGGGCGAAAACGGTGCGATCTGGCTGCTCACCGGACCGAACATGGGCGGCAAGTCGACCTTCCTCAGGCAGAACGCGATCATCGCCGTGCTCGCCCAGATCGGCGCCTTCGTTCCAGCGGAGCGCGCTCATATCGGCACCGTAGACCGGTTGTTTTCCCGCGTCGGCGCATCGGACGACCTAGCCGAGGGCCGCTCGACCTTCATGGTCGAGATGGTCGAGACGGCAGCGATCCTCAATCAGGCGGGGGAGCGCTCGCTGGTCATCCTCGACGAGATCGGGCGCGGCACGGCGACCTATGACGGCCTGTCGATCGCTTTTGCCACCGTCGAGCATTTGCACGAGGCGAATGGCTGCCGGGCGCTGTTCGCGACGCACTTCCACGAGATGACCGCACTCGCCCGGCGGCTGCCGCGCATTTCCAACGCAACGATGCGGGTGAAGGAATACAAGGGCGAGGTGATCTTCCTGCACGAGGTCACCGACGGCACGGCCGATCGCTCCTACGGCATTCAGGTCGCCAAGCTCGCCGGGCTGCCGGCCTCCGTCGTCAAACGGGCGCGCCAAGTGCTGACCGAATTGGAGCGGGGCGGCTCCCAGGCCAAGCGCACGGCCTTCATCGACGACCTGCCGCTGTTCTCGGTGGCGCTCGATCGACAGAGGAGCGCGGCCGAAAGGCCGGCGGAAGACCCCCATTCCGACCTCGCCGCAGCGGTTGCAGGTCTCGATCCGGATTCCTTGTCGCCGAAGGCAGCGCTTGAGGAACTCTACCGACTGAAGGCCCTCCTGAAGCTCGGCTGACGGAAACCGTCTTGAGCGCGGCGCTGCTGCGGGAGCGATGATTCCAGATTGGGCTCCACCCGGTGCGGCCGCCGCGACGGGGCAAAACGCGCGGCTCTACTCACCAGGGCGCAACGATACTCACGACGGCGTGACGATGGCGTGACCGTCTTCCACGCAACGGGCGGGAACCATGCCCGTGTTACACCGTTGTGAACACATATCGACGCGAACAATCCCGAACCCGAACGAGAGCTTTACCAGACGAAGCTTCGCGTGACTGTGTTCGGAAGGAAATTCGGAAGGATTGACTATGAAGACGACTGCAATTTTCTCGGCCGCCCTCCTCGGTGCATCGATTTTAGCGCAGGGCGCGTTCGCCCAGGCCAACATTCCGGCTTCGGAGACGCAGATCGAGAACCAGAACGCCCAGGAGCGTGACGCCGTCGCCGACAATCCGGGCACGGGTTCGGCCGAGGTCGCCCAGCCGGAGAGCGAAACCATCGTTCCGGGCAGCGAGACGCAGCGCGAGAACCTTCGTGCCGACGAGCGTGACTCTGTCGCCGCCGGTGAGGATGCCGTGACGACCGGTGCCATGACGAATGACGCGCCGACTGCTGGTGAGCCGATCGTTCCGGGCTCGGGTGCGACCTTCTCTCCGGGCGAGGCCCCGAAGTCCCAGGCGGGTGAAGCGCTTCAGGACGAAGCCACGACCGACGCCGTGACCAACTAATCCCAGTACCGGCACGCCGACTTTCATAAGACGGCTATCGAAATGTCGAGGGCCGCTCCAGCAACCGCTGGGGCGGCCCTTCTCTTTGCCGAAAGGGGCAGTTGCGATATAGCCGGGCAGCCACCCGAGAATGTCGCAGGAAGTTCGATGCCCCACACCGCGGCGAACAGCCGTAACGTCCCGCTCACGGCGGAGTCCGTGCCGCAGATCGACATCTCCGGTTTTATCGACGCCGCAGGCGTTACGGCAGGTCTGGCGGCGATCGCCGCGGAAGACAGCGCCGGTGGATCGTCGGACGAAGCGCGCGCCAAGGTGCTCTCCTACCTGCGTGAGGTGATCCGCGAGGCGCGCAGCCGGGTCGAGGAAGCATTCCGGGAGGATCGTGCGGGTTTCGACTGCGCCCGGCGCCTTGCGACGATCCAGGATGTCGTCATCGGGCGCATCCACGACTTTGCGCTCCGCCATGTCTTTCACTCGTCGAACCTCTCGTCCGGCGAGCGCATGGCGGTCGTCGCCGTCGGCGGCTACGGGCGCGGAACCCTCGCCCCCGGCTCCGACATCGACCTATTGTTTCTCCTGCCCTACAAGCAGACCGCGCTCGGCGAGCAGGTCGTCGAATATCTGCTCTATCTCCTGTGGGATCTCGGCTTCAAGGTCGGCCACGCCTCGCGCAGCATCGACGAGTGCGTCAAGCTGTCGCGCGCCGACATGACGATCCGCACCTCGATTCTGGAACGCTGGCTGATCGTCGGCGACAAGACGCTGTTCGACGAACTCGGCCAGCGTTTCGAGAAGGAGGTCGTCGAGGGCACGAGCGAGGAGTTCATCGCCGCCAAGCTCGCCGAGCGCAGCGCCCGCCACGCCAAGCTCGGCAACACCCGTTATCTCGTCGAGCCGAATGTCAAAGAGGGCAAGGGCGGCCTGCGCGACCTCAACACCTTGTTCTGGATCGCCAAATATCACTACCGGGTGACGACGCCGGAGGCGCTCGCCGAGCTCGGCGTGATCTCCAAGCGCGAACTCAAGCTGTTTCAGAAGGCCGAAGACTTCCTCTGGGCGGTGCGCTGCCACCTGCACTTTGCCACCGGCAAGGCGGAAGAGCGCCTGTCCTTCGACCTCCAGCCGGAGATCGCCGAACGGCTTGGCTACAACGCCCATCCGGGGTTGAAAGACGTCGAACGCTTCATGAAGCACTACTTCCTGATCGCCAAGGACGTCGGCGATCTGACGCGCATCCTCTGCGCGGCGCTGGAAGAGCAGCACGCCAAGGCCGCCCCAGGGATCGGCGGCATCCGCAACCTCGTCCGCAGCCTGCGCGGCCGGGCGAAGAAGATCCCCGGGACCATCGACTTCCACATCGACAACAACCGCATCAACGTTTCCTCGCCCACCGTCTTTCGCGACGACCCGGTCAATCTCATCCGGGTGTTTCGCCTCGCCGCCTCCAACAAGCTCGAATATCACCCGGACACTTTGAAGCTCATCCGCCGCTCGCTTCGGCTGATCAATGCCGAGCTGCGGGACGATCCGGATGCCAACAGCCTGTTTCTCGACGTCCTGACCGACCGGACGAACCCGGAATTCCACCTGCGGCGGATGAACGAGGCGGGCGTGCTGGGCCGTTTCATTCCCGACTTCGGCAAGATCGTCGCGATGATGCAGTTCAACATGTACCATCACTACACGGTGGACGAGCATCTCCTGCGCACCATCGGCTTCGTCTCGCAGATCGAGCGCGGCGAACTCACCGCCGACCACCCGATGTCGAGCGAGCTCATCGGCACGGTCAAGGATCGCCGCGCGCTCTACGTCGCGCTGCTTCTCCACGACATCGCCAAGGGGCGGCCGGAGGATCATTCGACCGCCGGGGCGAAGATCGCCAGGAAGCTCTGTCCGCGGCTCGGCCTCGACGAGCGGGAGACCGAACTGGTCGCCTGGCTGGTCGAGGACCATCTCGTGATGTCGATGACTGCCCAGCAGCGCGACATCTCGGATCGCAAGACCATTCTCGACTTCGCCGAGCGGGTGCGCACCCTGGAGCGCCTCAATCTCCTGATGATTCTGACGGTCTGCGACATCCGCGCCGTCGGCCCGGGCGTCTGGAACGGCTGGAAGGGACAGCTGCTGCGGACGCTCTATCTCGAGACCGAACCGACGCTGACCGGCGGCTTCACCCGCTCGACGCGGGCCGAGCGGCTCGCCGCCTCCCGGCGGCGCCTGGCGGATCGGCTGGCGGAATGGGGCGAGGCGGAGCGCGAGGCCTATCTCGATCTTCATTATCCGAACTATTTCCTGACGACCCCGCTCGACGAGCAGGTGCGCCACGCCGCATTCGTTCGCGAGGGGGGCGCCGGCGAACCGCTGGCGACCCGTGTGAGGACCGACGCCTTCCAGGGCATCACCGAGATCATGGTTCTCGCGCCGGATCATCCCCGGCTGCTTTCGATGCTCGCCGGCGCCTGCGCGGGAGCTGGCGCCAACATCGTCGGCGCCCAGGTCTTCACCATGTCGGACGGCCGGGCGCTCGACGTCCTGATGCTCAACCGCGAGTTCGTTCAGGACGCCGACGAACTGCGCCGCGGTGAGCGGATCTGCGGCTACATTGGCGCCCTCCTGCAGGGTAAGGACACCCGCCGCCGCCTGATCTCGGGGCAGAAGGCCAAGCGGCCGCCGACGGCCTTTTCGATCCGCCCGCGGGTGTCGATCGACAATGCCCTGTCCAACCAGTTCACCGTCGTCGAGGTCGAAGGTCTCGACCGGCCGGGGCTTCTGTCCGACCTGACCCGCGCCATGGCCGATCTCAATCTCGACATCCGCTCCGCCCACATCTCGACCTATGGGGAGAAGGTGGTCGACGTCTTCTACGTCACCGACCTGCTCGGCACCAAGATCACCAGCGAAAGCCGCACGGGGCGGATCGCGTCCTGGCTGACCCACGTCTTCGAGAACCCGGGCTCGGAACCACAGACAGCCGGCATCCTGTCGGGTGAACGGGCCTACGGGCTCGGCCGCACATGAGCCTTCTGTCGAAGTTCGCGACCGTCGGCGGAGCGACCCTCGTCAGCCGCATCTTCGGCTTTGCCCGCGAGATGCTGATGGCCTCGGCGCTCGGCGTCGGGCCTGTGGCGGACGCCTTCAACCTCGCCTTCCGCTTTCCCAATCTGTTCCGGCGTCTGTTCGCCGAAGGCGCCTTCAACGCCGCCTTCATCCCGCTGTTCTCCCGTTCGCTCGAGGAGGAGGGCGAGGAGGGCGCGCGGCGCTTCGCTTCGGAAGTCTTCTCGACGCTCTTCACCGTTCTGACCGGGCTGACCGTCCTGGCGATGATCTTCATGCCATTCCTGGTGAAGACCATCATCGCGCCGGGCCTCGCCGTCTGCATGGACGATCCGTCGGCTGGCGGCGCGGTGATCTCCTGCGATGATCGCTACGCCATCACCGTCGCCTTCTCGCGCATCATGTTTCCCTATCTCGCCTGCATGTCGCTGATGGCGATGGTCTCGGGCATCCTCAATGCCTTCCGCCGCTTCTTTGCTGCCGCCGCGGCGCCGACGTTGCTCAACTTCATCCTGATCGGGGTGATCGGCTACGCTCTTCACATCGGCGCCGACAAGGCGACGATCGGTTTCATGATGAGCTGGGGCGTGCTCGTGGCCGGCATCGCCCAGCTCGCCATGGTGGTCGTCGCCATGCGCCTGGCCGGCTTCGGCGTCGGGCTCAGGCGACCGCGCTGGACCAAGGGTCTGAAGCGGCTCCTGATCCTCGCCGGTCCCGCCGCGCTGATCGGTGGCATCACCCAGATCAACCTGTTCGTCGGACAGGCGATCGCCTCGTTCAAGCCGGGCGCCGTTTCGATCCTCCAATATGCCGACCGGCCCTATCAGCTGCCTCTTGGAATGGTCGGTGTCGCCATCGGCGTCGTCCTCCTGCCGGAGCTTTCGCGGGCGCTGAAGGCCGGCCGCATGCGCGAGGCCCAGCACACCCAGAACCGCTCGCTCGAATTCGCCCTGTTCCTGACGGTTCCGGCGGCGGTCGCGTTGTTCCTGATCCCCGAGCCGATCATCCGGGTGATCTACGAGCGCGGCGAGTTCGAGCCTTCGGCGACGGCGGCGGTGGCCTCCGTCCTCGGCCTCTATGCCCTCGGCCTGCCGGCCTTCGTGATGATCAAGGTCTTCTCGCCCGGCTATTTCGCGCGAGAGGACACCAAGACACCGATGATCGCGACGCTGATCTCGGCCGGCGCCAACATCGTCCTGTCCCTCGGTCTGTTCTGGCTCCTCGCCGAGCGGGGCATCGCGCTGGCGACGACCCTCGCCGGCTGGCTGAATGCCGGGCTCCTCTTCCTCGGCCTCTATCGGCGCGGCCTCTGGGAGATCGACCGCGCGCTGTTGAAACGCGCGACCCTGGTGTGCCTCTGTTCCGCCGTCATGGGGGCGGGGCTGATCTTCGGCCTTGCCGAGCTCTCGCCATGGCTCGGAACCGGCGACGGCATCCATCGCCAGCTGCCGGCGCTGGGCGCGCTGGTGATCGCGGCGATGGCGGTCTATTTCCTCCTCGCCTTCCTCACCGGGGCGGCGGATCGCAGCCAGCTGACCACCCTGATGCGGCGGCGCCGGCAGGCGGCCAAGCCGGCATCAAGGCCGGAAGATGAATGAGCGGGACGAGGGTCGCCCGCCTCGCCCTCCTCGTCGAGGACCACGACGCTCGCAGGTGGACAGCGCCGACTTGCGCGGCGGTCTCCGACCTGACGCTCAGCCTTCGAGCCGCCGGAACGTCAGATAGGCCGGCCGGCGCCCCTCGCGGATCGCCTTGGCCTCGTAGCGCGTGCCGAGCCAGCCCGCGAACGGCTCGTGCCAGTCGGCCGGTCGCCGTGCCGTCCATTCGAAGGCGGGATGCTCGGCGACGTGGCGCAGCGTCCAGTCGACATAGGTGTCGATGTCGGAGGCGAAGCGGAAGATCCCGCCGGGCTTCAGCACGCGGGCGAACCGGTCGAGATTCTTCGCGTTCACGAAGCGCCGCTTGAAGTGCTTCTTCTTCGGCCAGGGATCGGGATAGTTGAGGTCGACGGCATCGAGCGTGGCGTCCGGCAGCCAGTCGAGGACCAGCGTCGCATCGTCGTCGAACAGGCGGAGGTTTTCTCGCGGTGTCGCGTCAAGGGCCGAGAGCAGCTTTGCCATGCCGTTGACGAAGGGCTCGACGCCGATGAAGCCGCAGCGGAGATCCTCGCCGGAGCGATGGAGGAGATGCTCGCCGCCGCCGAAGCCGATCTCCAGGCGGAAGCGTTCGACGGGCGCCGAGAAGAGCCGTGCCAGATCGGCCGGTGCCGGCTGCGTGAGGTCCACCCGCAATTGCGGCAGCCGCATTTCGATCAGGTCGGCCTGATGCTGCCTGAGCTTCGGGCCCTTCAACCGGCCGAAGAAGGCTTCGCGGCGACGTTCGAGGTGGCCGTTCTCGGCCATGGTGGTCCGCTCCATGACGATGCGCTCGTAGAATAGGAAAGTTCGGCGCGCGAGGCGACCATGCCGCCCATCCCCGCAACAGAAAGGCCCGGCATTGGCCGGGCCTTTGTCCTCGGTCTCGGTCGCAAACGGCCGGGCTTGTCGCCGGCCGAGAGCGGATCGGCTGTGTCAGCCGTTCTTGATCGCGGCCTTCAGCTTCGGCGCGAGATCTGTCTTTTCCCACGAGAACGAGCCGTCGCGGCCGGGCTTGCGGCCGAAATGGCCGTAGGACGCGGTCTTGGCGTAGATCGGCTTGTTGAGGTCGAGGTGCTTGCGGATGCCGGTCGGCGACAGATCCATGGCGGCACGGACTGCCTTCTCGACCTGCTCCTCGGTGACGTTCTTGCCGGTGTCGTGCAGGTTGACATAGACCGAAACCGGCTGGGCGACGCCGATCGCATAGGCGATCTGGATCGTGCACTTCTCGGCAAGGCCGGCCGCGACGACGTTCTTGGCGAGATAGCGCGCCGCATAGGCGGCCGAGCGGTCGACCTTGGTCGTGTCCTTGCCGGAGAAGGCGCCGCCGCCATGGGGCGCCGCGCCGCCATAGGTGTCGACGATGATCTTGCGGCCGGTGAGGCCGGCGTCGCCGTCCGGGCCACCGATGACGAACTTGCCGGTCGGGTTGATGTACCAGACGCAGTCCTTGGCGATCGGCAGGTCGCCCATGGCTTCGCGGATATAGGGCTCGACGACCTCGCGCACCTTCTTGGAGTCCCAGGTCTCGTCGACATGCTGGGTCGACAGGA
This sequence comes from Jiella pacifica, assembly GCF_010500815.1. Lineage (GTDB taxonomy): Bacteria > Pseudomonadota > Alphaproteobacteria > Rhizobiales > Rhizobiaceae > Jiella > Jiella pacifica. Next base: position 43,188 of record NZ_JAAAMG010000006.1, on the reverse strand, counting down.
CGATCGACGTCACCTCGGCCGGATCGCCGTTCTCGTAGCGGATCGTCACCTGGCTCTTGGCGTCCGGGCCGAGCTTGGCGGCTTCGCCTTCGCCGGACTTGCGGGCGGCGGCCAGGAGTTCGAGGATCTTGTGGGAATAGAAGATCGGCGCCGGCATCAGCTCCGGCGTCTCCTTGCAGGCGTAGCCGAACATGATGCCCTGGTCGCCGGCGCCCTCGGAAATGTCGTTGGCGCCCTCGGTGTCGCGCGTCTCATGGGACTTGTCGACGCCCTGGGCGATGTCGGCCGACTGGGAGTGAAGCAGCACGTCGATCTTGCAGGTCTTCCAGTGGAAGCCGTCCTGCTCGTAGCCGATGTCGCGGATGGCGCGGCGGGCCGCCGACTTGAAGCGCGACGGGTTGATCACTTCCTTGCCGTTCTTGTCGGTCTTCATCAGCGACGGAGGCAGGCGCACCTCGCCGGCGATCACGACCCGGTTGGTCGTGGCGAGGGTCTCGCACGCAATTCGTACCGACCAGGGATCGACGCCGCCCTTGCGGGCCTCGCGGTACACCAGATCGACGATTTCGTCGGAAATCCGATCGCATACCTTGTCTGGATGGCCTTCGGAGACGCTTTCGCTGGTGAAAAGGTAGTCCATGCGTGGCATTCGGTTTTCCTCTTCTCAGGGGCCGTGCAACCGCGTCGAAGCGAAGCACTCCGTATGGGTCACGGATGCACGCGCCGGCTCGAATGATATATCGGGGAGTGATATTCCCGTGGGCCGCTGCGGGTTTGCTGTATGGGCCGGCCGGCGTCAAGCCACAGAGGGCCAAAAATACGCCGAATTGGCCCGATTTTCAGCTTTTTTGGGCGTCGTCGGCGCTGCCCGCCAAGCTGCGGACGAGATCGATCACGCGCTTTCTCACCTTCGGATCGGCGATCCTGACGAAGGCCCGATTGAGCTGAAGACCCTCCGCTGTCGACAAGAAATCAACGACATAGTCGGAACCGCTCTCCTCCATTCCGCTGCGCGGAGCCGCCGCCGAACTGGGCGCGTCCTCGAAGAAATACGAGACCGGCACGGTGAGGACGTCGGAAATGTGCTGCAGGCGGCTCGCGCCGATCCGGTTCGAACCCTTTTCGTATTTCTGGACCTGCTGGAAGGTGATGCCGAGCGCTTCTCCCAGCTTCTCCTGGCTCATGCCGAGCATGGTGCGCCGCAATCTGACGCGCGAGCCGACATGGGTGTCGATGGGGTTGGGCTTCTTCTTGCTCTCCAGCATCACTCACGCCTTTTCGCTTTCGACCCCCAGTCGAAGTCGGACAGAAGCGCGGTCCTAAGGGGCGACCGGCACTTCGCACAAATAGTTCATATCCCCTTAGTAGTTTCAAACGGCGTCGCTCATTAGCGGCGGGTTGTCAATCCGTTTGCCGACTGATGAATAACCAGACGCTCACCCCAAACACGAAGGTCGCAGCGAGCAGCCCGAAAAAGGGAAGATTTCGAAGGCGGGAATAAGGCGTCGGTTCCGCCGCCGCCGGCAGTCCGGCCTCGATCGTGCCCGTCGCGCCCAGCGCCAGGGCTTCGATCTCCCGTCCGTAGGGATCTGTGACGACCGAGATCCCGGTGTTGGCGGCGCGAACCAGCGGCAGGCCGAGGGCGACGGCCGAAAGTTCGGCCAGCCGGAGATGCTGGTGGGGGCCGGGGGTCATGCCGAACCAGCCGTCATTGGTGTCGTTGACGATGAAGCCCGGCCGCTCGGCGGCGGCGCTCACGGCGATCTCGCTCGGGAAGATCGCCTCGTAGCAGATCAGCGGCAGGAAGGACGGCGCGCCCTCCAGCGGAACCGGCCGGCGTTCGGTGCCGGCCGAAAAGCCGCCCGGCATCTCGGTGAGGTTCATGATCCCGTAGCGCGCCAGGTAGCGCTCGAAGGGCAGGTACTCGCCGAAGGGGACGAGATGCACCTTGTCCCTGGCATCGACGATCTCGCCGTTGTCGTCGACGACGAGCACCGAATTGTAGAGCCGCTCGCCGCCCGACGCCATCGGCTCGATGCGCGGCGCGCCGGCGATCAGCGTCTCGCCGGGCTGGATCATGTCGGCAAGCCGCGCCACCGCCTCTGGCCGCTCGGTCAAAACGAAGGGCAGGGAGGATTCCGGCCAGACGATCAGCGTCCGGGTCTTGGGTCGCGCGTCGACGATCTGGGCCCCGACCCCCGTGCCCGCCCCGGCCGTAGTCCCGCCGACCGGCCGCCGGCTCTCGCGGCCCTTTTCGGTGACGGCGATCTGGCGGGCGAAGATTGCCTGGGCGGCCGTCTCGTCGAACTTGTCGGACTGGGCGATGTTCGCCTGGACGACGCTGACCGCGACGCCGTCGACGAAGGTCGTCGCATGGTTGGCGAGGCGGTAGGCGCCATAGCCGACATGGGCGGCGGCGACGACGACCGCCAGGGCAAGGACCGGCCCGCGGCCGTGGCGGTCGGCGAGCACCGCCGGTGCGGCGAAGACGAAGACGGCGAGCAGGCTCAGCCCGTGCAGGCCGATCAGGCTGACCGACTGCATCAGCATCGGCGTCGGGGCCGCGAGGACGCCGATCTCGTTCCACGGAAAGCCGGTGAGGACGAAGGAGCGGAGATATTCGAACGATGCCAGCGAGGCGGCGAGGATGAGGATGCGAAAGGCGCTGTCGGGCCAGAACCGCCGTGCGAGGACGGTGGCGAGGCCGAAATAGACGGCGAGCACCGCCGGCAGTCCGAGCACGGCGAAGGGAATGAAGACCGCGAAGGCGGCCGCATTCACCAGCATCGCGCTGCCGAGCCACCACAGACCGGCGACGAAATAGCCGAAGCCGAACAGCCAGCCGACGGCAAAATCGGCGATCAGTGTGCGCGCGAGCGTCGGCCGGGCGCCGACGCCGTCGAGCAGCCAGACGAGGATCGTGAAAGCGACGAAGGCCGCCGCCGGGAAGTCGAAGGGCGGCAGGGCGAGCGCCGCGCAAGCGCCGGCGGCGAGGGTGAGCAGGATGCGGCGGGCGCCTTCGAGCAGCATGACCCTGCCGGCCAGGCGTTCGAAGAACCCCCGGGCGGCCACCCTATCGCCATGGCTGATCGCCGCGCCCAATCGCCCCCGCACGCAAATGCCTCCGACCCCGACGGCCGCACTTAGCCCAGAACGCGATTGGATGCCAGATCGCTTGACCCAGCCTGATCGCGGCGCGCCGGCCATGCGCGACGGCCGACAAGGCCGGTCGGCGCGGGATCTCTCCCGACAGTCCGGCCGGCCGCTCTTGGTCGGTCCCGTGCTCCCCCGCCTCAGGCCTGGTCGGCGAGCCCCTCGACGATGCGGCGGCGCTTTTCACCCTGCCGGAAGCGGATGATCCGCACCCGCCGTACCCGGCGCGGATCGGCCTCCAGCACCTGGAACTCGAAGCCGGGTACGGCCTGAACCACCTCGCCCCGGGCCGGCACGCGGCCGAGTTCGGAGAACAGGAGACCGCCGATCGTATCGGCCTCTTCCACATATTCGGAGATGTCGAAGTCCCCGCCGATCACCTTCTTGACCTCGTCGAGAGCGGCCCTCGCATCGGCATAGAAGATGCCGTCGCCGCGCTCGGTGATCATCGGCGCCTCGTCGTCGTGCTCGTCCTCGATGTTGCCGACCACCATCTCGATGACGTCTTCCAAAGAGACGAGGCCGTCGGTGCCGCCATATTCGTCGATGACGAGGGCCATCTGGATGCGCGCCGCCTGCATCCGGGCCATCAGGTCCGTCGCCAGCATGGAGGGCGGCACAAACAGCACCTTGCGGATGATGCCGAGATCCTCGACCTTGCGGGCGAGGTTGATCTGGCGAAGGTCGAGGCCGGCGCGCGGCTTTTTGGCCGGCGCGCCGTTGCCGTTGCTCTGGGGTTTTGCCGGGCGGGCGACGCGGGTGATGTGGCCGACGACGTCGCGGATGTGGATCATGCCGCGCGGATCGTCGAGGCTCTCGCCATAGACCGGCATGCGCGAATGGCCGCTCGCCTCGAACTGCTTCATCAATTCGCCGAGCGTGGTGGTGATCTCGACCGCTCTTATGTCGGCGCGGGGCACCATGACATCCTCGACCCGGACTTCCCGGAGCCGGAGGATGTTGTTCAGCATCGCCCGCTCGGCGGGTGAGAAGGCGTCCGCTTCCGGTCCCTGGTGGAGAAGAGCCTTGGTCAGATCCTCGCGGACGAGGCGGGACATTCGCGGCCGCCACCGCTCGAACAGTCCGTCGAAGAAGCGCCGTCCGCCATTGCCGTTCGAAGACTGCGGGGGAGGGGAGGAGCGACTTCGGTCGTCGCTGCTGGCGTCGCCGCTGGCGGTCGCGGGCTCGCTGGCCTGCCGGTCCGCCGAATGGTCCTCACGTGACATCGTCTCGCTCAATGCTCTTTCGTCCTGGAAGGATAGAGGATCGACACGTCAGAAACGAGACGATCGCTCGACTTGGTTCATTCTGTTTGGTGGCTGGCCGGACGTTCCGTCGGCGAGTCGTAAGGATCGGGGATGCCGAGACCCGCGAGGATCGCGATTTCCGTCATCTCCATGGCCGCCGCCTCGTCGTCCTCGATGTGGTCGTAGCCCATGAGGTGCAGGAAGCCGTGGACGAGAAGATGGCCGATATGGTCGGCGAGCGGCTTGTCCTCGGCCGAAGCTTCGCGAGCCACCGTCTCGAAGGCGAGCAGAAGGTCGCCGGCCAGCGGGCCGGGAAGCTCGCCCGGTTCGAGCTGAACCATCGGAAAGGAGAGAATGTTGGTCGGCCGGTCCTTGCCGCGCCAGGCGCGGTTGGCCTCGGCGACCGTCGCATCGTTCGAATAGGTCACCGAGATTTCCGTCTCGATCGCTCCGGGCAGTTCCAGATGTCGGGCTGCCGCAGCGAGTGCCCGACGTGTCAGGGCGGCGAGTTCCTCTTGGCCGAAAGCGTCGGTCCAGGCCTCGTCCTCGACTGCGATCGCCACCGTCAGCGCGGCAAACCCGGGCAGGGGCGGAGGGACGGCCGTCTCCTCATCCTCCGCGGACGCCTCTGGTGGCGCCGCCTCGCGATCTGATCTCGTCTCCATGCCTTCTCGGCTTTCCCGCCGTGTCGTTTGCCGGCTCACCAAGCTCTCGTCCGTTCGTTCTTCATCGGTCGAGAGGCGAGCCGCCCGTGTTCCGCTGCTCGGTCGCGTCCCGCTCATAGGCCTCGACGATTGCCTGGACCATCGGATGGCGCACCACGTCCTTGGCCTCGAAGCGCACGGTGACGACGTTCGGCACGCCTTCGAGAACCCGCAAAGCTTCCACCAGACCGGATTTCTGGCCGGGCGGCAGGTCGATCTGCGAGGGATCGCCGGTCACAGCCATGCGGGCGTTCTCGCCGAGGCGGGTGAGGAACATCTTCATCTGCATCGACGTGGTGTTCTGCGCCTCGTCGAGGATCACCGCGGCGTTGGCCAGCGTGCGGCCGCGCATGAAGGCGAGCGGCGCGATCTCGATGGCCCCCGCCGCCAATGCCCGCTCGACCTTCTCGACCGGCATCATGTCGTGCAGCGCGTCGTAGAGCGGCCGCAGATACGGATCGACCTTCTCCTTGAGATCGCCCGGCAGGAAGCCGAGACGCTCGCCCGCCTCGACGGCCGGTCGGGTCAGGATGATGCGGTCGACCTGGCCGCGCTCGAGCAGCTGCGCGGCGTGGGCGACGGCCAGATAGGTCTTGCCGGTACCCGCCGGCCCGACGCCGAACACCAGTTCGGCCCGGTCCAGCGCCCGCATGTAGGCGTCCTGGGTCGGCGTTCGCGCGTGGATCGTCTTCTTGCGGGTGGAGATCTGGGCGAGCGCCATCCGGCCCTTCCTCTCCAGCGTCGGCAGAACCAGCTGATCGTCCTGGGCGATCGCCATGCGCACCGCGCCGTCGACATCCTTCGGCCCGATGTCGGCGCTGCCCTGCAGGCGGTCGTAGAGATGGTCGAGGGCTCGCCGGGCCTGCTCGACGGCGGCGGCTTCGCCGCGGATCTCGACCTTGTTGCCGCGCGCCCGCGCGTCGACGCCGAGCTTCTGCTCGATCAGGGCCAGATGCTCGTCGAATTGGCCGAACAGCTGGCTGGCCAGCCGGTTGTCCTCGAAGTTGAGAACGATGTGCGCCATGTCCGAGGCGCCCTGTTTTAAAGTCTGTCTCGGATCGGGCGTCACGTTACGCGGCAACCGGGCCTCCTGTGAGGGCGCTTCTGGCATCGGAGGCGCCCACGGCGATCAGCGAATTGGCGACGGCGCCGGCAATTTCGACGGTCACGACGTCGCCGACGGTGCCGGCATTCTCATCCATGACAACCGGCTGCAGATAGGGCGAGCGACCGACGATCTGGCCCGGCCGTCGGCCGGGCTTGTCGACGAGGACGCTCAAGCTCTTGCCGACGAGGCTTTCGGAAAACGCCTGCTGCTGACAGCGCAGAAGGTCTTGGAGGCGGGCGAGGCGTTCAGCTTTGACCGCCTCGTCGACATGGCCGGGCAGCTCGGCGCCGGGCGTTCCGGGCCGGGGCGAATACTTGAACGAAAACGCCGAGGCGTAGCCGACCGCCTCGATGAGGCGCATGGTCGCCTCGAAATCCTTATCGCTTTCGCCGGGAAAGCCGACGATGAAGTCGCCCGACAGCGCGATATCCGGCCGCGCCGTGCGGATGCGCTCGATCAACCGCAGATAGTCGTCGCCGGTGTGGCGGCGGTTCATGGCTTTCAAAATGGTATCGGAGCCCGACTGCACCGGCAGGTGCAGATAGGGCATCAACTCCGGCAGATCGCGATGGGCGGCGATCAGCTCGTCGTCCATGTCGCGGGGATGGGACGTCGTGTAGCGCAGCCGGTCGAGGCCCGGGATCTCGGCGAGGGCATACAGCAGCCCGCCGAGGCCGATCGGCCGGCCGGCGGCGTCCTCGCCGTGCCAGGCATTGACGTTCTGGCCGAGCAGCGTCGCCTCGCGCACGCCGGCGTCGGCGAGACGGCGGGCCTCGTCGAGGATCTGGGCGAGCGGCCGGGAGACCTCGGCGCCGCGGGTATAGGGGACGACGCAGAAGGTGCAGAACTTGTCGCAGCCCTCCTGCACGGTCAGGAAGGCGGTGACGCCGCGGGCGCTGATTTCGCGCTTGCCTGCCTTCGGCAGATGCTCGAACTTGTCCTCGACGGCATAGTCCGTCTCGACCACGCGCTCGCCCTTGTCGACCCGCAGCAGCGCGTCGGGGAGGCGGTGATAGGTCTGCGGCCCGATGACGAGGTCGACGATCGGCGCCCGGGCGATGATCTCCCGGCCTTCCGCCTGGGCGACGCAGCCGGCGACGGCGACGCGGGTGTCCTTGCCCATGGCGGCGCGCTCGGCCTTCATCACGCGGATGCGGCCGAGCTCGGAATAGATCTTCTCGGCGGCCTTTTCACGGATGTGGCAGGTGTTGAGGAGAACGAGATCGGCGTCCTCCATTGCCTCGGTCGCCACATAGCCGCCCGTCGCCAGCGCATCGCCCATGCGTTGGCTGTCGTAGACGTTCATCTGGCAGCCATATGTCTTGATGAAGACCTTGCGCGAACCGGCTCGCTCTGTCGGCGAAATTGTCGCTTGCCTCGTATCGCTCATGCGCCCTTCAGTTCAGGCTCTCGTTCATTGCGGTCGGACGCCTGAACGTCCGAAACTCTCGTCCTGCCTCGAGGTCTAACGCCATATATCGACGGCATCGTGGCTTTGCGCAAGCGTCGGCGGCAGCTTTTCCCTCTCGGCCCGAGGGGCAGGGCCCAACGCTGGCACTCGCAAACACCTCAGGGGCGCCCGGCGAGGGCGCCCGCCAGAAGCCGCCGGACGGTCTCCTCGGCGCTCCGGGCGACCGCCTTGCGATCGGATGCGCCGGTGAAGGTCAAAGGTTCGCCGAAGACGACCGTCGCGTCGATGGCGCCTTCCTTGAGGAAGCCGAGGAGGTGCGGCGCGAGTTCGACGTCGCCCGGCCATGCGGCAACCGGGCGATGATAGCGGCCGAGCGGAAGGCCGCTCGCATGGGTATAAGCGACGGCGACGGGCTGAACCAGCACCGAGCCGGAGGTGGAATCGCGCAGCGCCATCTGGGCGGCGCCGAACAGCGCCGTGCGGAACGGCAGGACCTCGTTGCCGTCCGACGTCGTTCCCTCGGCGAACAGCACCATGGCGTCGCCTTCCGACAGCCGCTCGGCGATCTGCGAGGCGTGGCGGCCGGTACGACCGCGCGCCTCGCGCTCGACGAAGACGGTGCGCTGCAGCTTTGCCAGAAGGCCGAAGGCCGGCCAGGAGCTGACTTCCGCCTTGGCGATGAAGGACAGGGGCATCACCCGGCCGAGCACCATGATGTCCGACCAGGACTGGTGGTTCGAGACGAGAAGCAGCGGCCGCCCACTTGCCGGCTTTCCAACCACCGTCACCTTCACGCCAGCGACGTGGCAGGCGACGACGTGCCAGAGATGCGGAAGCTTCCTCTGCAGCGGCCAGCCCCGGCGCATGGCGAGCGCCTGCAGCGGCCACAGCAGCAGGGTCTGGGCAACGAGGACGGAGGCGACGAAGGCGACACGCAGCCGGGCGATCATGACGGCTCGCTCGATCGGCGTCTGCGCATTCTCTGGCGGGGCATGGCGGGGGTGCTGCGTTTGGGAGAAATCGTCGGTCTCTTGCGCCGCCGCCCGTTCAGCTGGACAGGCTCCGTTTCAGGGTGAGGGCGCTGGTCCGCCGACCATCGGGATGGTGATAATAGGCGGGGCGGCGCCCCACTTCCTCGAAACGCAGCCGCTTGTAAAGCCTCAGGGCCGCCTCGTTCTCCTCGTCGACTTCGAGAAACAGCGATTGGGCCCGCTCGGCATGGAGCTTCTGCAGCACGTGATCCATCAGCAGTCGCCCGATGCCGGCGCGGCGACTGCGCGGCGCGACGGTGATCGTCAGGATCTCGGCCTCGCCGGCGATGTTGCGGGCGAGGACGAAGCCGAGCGGCCCGGCCTGGGGCGCTCCGAGGTGCCGGGCAACATAGCCGAAGCTGCCCCGCTGGGCGAGAAGGGTGCCGAGTTCGTCGCCCGACCAGGGCTGGTCGAAGGCTTCGCTGTGGAGCTCGGCGGCGGCGTCGAGCTGCTCGTCGGTGAGTTCCATCACCACCGGCTCGCCATGGCCGAGAAAGGTCTCGAGCCAACTCGCCGTCCAGACCCAAGGCAAGAACCAATACATGACGCGATCCTCCCACCGCCGGGCCGCTGCAACCTTCGAGATGCGATCGAGCGACGCATCCGAGGATGGGCCGGACGATATTGCCGGACAGGCCCCTTCACCGAATTCACTATGATATCCGAGGGCCGATTAGGGAATGCTTTCCATCGGCGCGTGGCGCAGCGACGGCGCGGAGGACGGCTTGGCATCGGCACTCCTCAGATAGAGCGGACGCGGCGGCTCCCCGGCCGGCGCCCGGGCGCCGAGCCGGGCGAGGATCTCCGGGTCGATCCGGTCGGTCTCGCCGGCGATGATCGTTTCGATGCCTGGGAGATGCGCTTGGGCGATTGCCGCGCCACTGCCGACGAGGCGAAGAAGCGGGCCACCGGCTTCGCCACCCGCGGCATGCAAGGCTTCGGCAGGTCCGGCGAGAAACGCCTCGAGGCGTGACGGCTGGAGCGCGGCCGAGCCGGCGATCAGCCGGCCGCCGGCGGAAAACAGCGACGCATAGATCTCGCCCCGCCTGGCGTCGATGACGGCGAGAATCGGCGACGCATTCGCGCCGGTATCCTTGCTCGCGAGAGCGCCCTTCGCGATGGCCTCCAATGTCGAGATCCCAATTGCCGGAATGTCGAGCGCCAGCGCCAGGCCGCGCGCCGCCGCGACGCCGACGCGGATGCCGGTGAAGGAGCCGGGACCGATGGTCACGACGATGCGGGACAGGTCGCCATAGGTGGCTCCGGCCTCGGTGAAGACCTCGTCGATGACGCTGGTGAGACGCTCCGCATGGCCCGTACCGATGTCGGGCTCTGCGGCCGCCAGCAGCCGGCCCTCGCCGGACGGATCGAAGACGGCGGCCGTGCAACGGGCGAATGCGGTGTCGAGGGCGAGGATCAACGGGGGCATGGAAGTCTCGGGGAACGGATCAGAGGGCCGCTGCGATGTCTGTCTGTGAAAAATCGCTGCCGATGTAGAGCAACGGGCAGTCGAGACGTCGGGCAAGTTCATAGGCGAAGCAATCGCCGTAGTTCAGTCGTGCCGGGTGAAAACCCTTTCCCCAAAGCCGATAGGCGTCAGCGGCCCGAGCCGCTGCCTTCTCGTCGAGCGTGACCACCTCGAACTCGCCTTCCACGATGACACGTCGCATCTCGTCCGCAAGCGTTCGACGCTGCGCAACGATCATCGCCTCTGCGAATTTGCTCGCGGAAATCGAAATCCGATCGGCAAGAGCGATGGCTTCGATGCAGGACTGCGCCAACGCTTCTTCGAGGAGGATTGCCATCAAAGCGGAGGTGTCGACGACGATCACCCTGGCAGGCCATCGTCGTCATAGAGGAAATCTTGGCTGCGCGCTGCGGAGGGGCCGGGTGTGGCATTGCGGCGCGCAGACCGCTGGATTTCTTCCAGCAAGGCACGCCGCGACATCGCTTTCGATGGCTCGTCTATCGGCAAAAGCCGTATGCGAGCCCTGCCATCATGGGTCAGAATGACCTCTTCGCCTGTTTCGGCTCGGCGGACGAGATCGTCCAGTTGTCCTTCGGCCTCGGCGATAGACACTTTCATGTCGCGCATCCTTCGCGCTTCAAGGAAATCTCAGCCTAAGTCATCAGCGTGGCTGACACGACGCAACTAGGTTTCCGCCTGCCTCACGGCCGGCCTCAAGCCGCCTCGACGGCCTCCACCGACTGCACTTCCGGCACGAAGTGCCGCAACAGGTTCTGGATGCCGTGCTTCAGCGTCGCGGTCGAGGACGGGCAGCCCGAGCAGGCGCCGCGCATGTTCAGATAGACCGTACCGTCCTTGAAGCCGCGGAAGGTGATGTCGCCGCCGTCCTGGGCGACGGCGGGGCGCACCCGCGTCTCCAGCAGTTCCTTGATCGTCGCCACGGTGTTTTCGTCGCCGGCCTCGAAGAACTCGTCGCCGTCGCTGACGGTCGATGCCCCGGCGGGTGCCATGACCGGCTCGCCGGCCATGAAGTGCTCCATCAGATTGGCGAGGATCGCCGGCTTCAGGTGCTGCCACTCGGCGGTGCTCTTCGTCACGGTGACGAAGTCGTAGCCGAAGAAGACGCTGGAGATTTCCGGGATCGCCATCAGCCGGGCCGCCAGCGGAGAGCGGGCCTCGGCGTCCGCCATCGAGGAGAATTCCTCGGTGCCGCGCTCAACGACCACCCGGCCGGGCAGGAACTTCAGGGTCGCTGGATTGGGTGTCACTTCGGTCTGGATGAACATCGTCTTTAACCTCTCGCCGGCCGGCCGGTCGTTTGGCCCGGGCGCTCTTTTGAATTGTTCCAAAGATATCGGTCTTCGGCCGTCACGGCAAGAAATGGGTATTCCGGCGGCCGATGTCAGCATGCGGACGAGGCGGGTTTCGTCCGGTATGATCGATCGGGCTCATCCTTCCGGCCCCCTCTCACAACATGCAGCCCATTGCGACAGGGATCGCTCAGCAGAGGCTGATGATTTCCTCGTCGGTCAGGGACGCCGGAACGATCGTCACCGGGATCGGGAAGGCTGCGCCCTTTCCGGCGACGGCCGAAACCAGCGGCCCCGGTCCTTCGCCCGCTTCACCGGCGGCCAGGACGAGGATGGCGATCTCGCGATCGGCCTCGATCTGGGCGTGGATCTCCTCGATGATCTTGCCCTCGCGGATCACCCCCTCCGGCTCGATGCCGACAACCTCGCGCAGATCCTCGGCGACCTTGGCGAGGGCGTTTTCCGCCTCCTCCTGGGCCTCGGCCCGCATCAGCTTCTCGACGCCCAGCCAATGTTGGAAGTCGCCCGGCTCGATGACGTAGAGCAGCACTGCCCCGCCGCCGCTCGCCTTGGCCCGATAGGCGGCATAGGAGGCCGCCCTTGTGCATTCGGGCGTGCCGTCGATGATCGCCAGGAACTTGCGCTTGCCGCCCGCTTCGCGGCCTATCCGTTTTGAAACCATGGGCGCTAAAATGGCCGGAGTGGAGGCCGGCGGCAAGATGGAGGTGGTGAAGCTCGGCGAACTACCGACTTTCTAAGAGCCCTCGACTGGATCTTTACGCCGTTGATGTCGGACGTCGAGCACGACCAGATCGGAACCGACGATCCGGTAATGCACGCAATACGACGTTCGCAGAACGAGTTTCTGCCGTACGCCTGCAGATCTCGTTGGTCGTCCGATCGAGTTTCGGGCCAGAAGCGCGATGGCGTCGCTGATCCGTTTCTCCAATGCGAGGGCCGCTTGCTCGTTGCGTGCGGCGAGGTAGGAGAGGGCTTCGTCGAATTCCCGGAGAGCTTTCGTCTCCCAGACGATTCGCTTCATTCGGCGGCGTCGCGGCTCGCCCGAGCGATCGTGCGGCGAAGTTGCTCACGTGCCTCCTCGTGAGGGATAACGTTGCCGGCCTCGGCATTTTGCAGCCGCTCCTGCAACTCGCGGATCTCCGCCATCTCGGCATCGAAATGATCCTTGAGCATCACCTCCAGATAGACCTCCGGCGGATGCCCCGAGGCCTCGCAAAGCGCGCGGAGCATCTTCGCGGCCGAACCTTGAAGGGTGATCGTCAGCTTTTCCGCGGCCATCGTGGTTCTCCCGCTGGATCTTCACCACCACCATAAGGTCGAATGGCGAACCCCGCCACGGCTTGGCCGCGAAGGCACCCGTGTCACTGCAGGAAGCCGACGATCTCCTTCACGTCGGCCATGGTCTTCTCGGCGATGGCGCCGGCCCGTTCGCCGCCGTCCTTCAGCACCGCGTCGATATGGCCGGGATCGTCGATCAGCCGGCGCATTTCGGCGTTGATCGGGGCGAGCCTTTCGACCGCCAGATCGGCCAGCGCCGGCTTGAACTCGGAAAACTGCCGGCCGCCGAATTCCGCCAGCACCTCGGCCTTGGTCGTCTCGGCCAGGGCCGCATAGATGCCGACGAGATTGTCGGCCTCCGCCCGGCCTGCAAGGCCTGCGACTTCGGAGGGCAGGGCGTCCGGGTCGGTCTTGGCCTTCTTGATCTTGCGGGCGATCTGCTCGGCGTCGTCGGTGAGGTTGATGCGGGAGAGATCGGACGGGTCGGACTTCGACATCTTCTTCGAGCCGTCCTTGAGGCTCATGATCCGGGTCGCCGGCCCCTCGATCAGCGGCTCGGTGATCGGGAAATAGCCGTTGACGGTTTCCTCTCCCATCTGGATGGGCGTTGCGAGACCTGCCGCCGCGATCTTGTCCGAAAAGTCGTTGTTGAACTTGATGGCGATGTCGCGGGTCAGCTCCAGATGCTGCTTCTGGTCGTCGCCAACGGGCACGTGCGTCGCGCGGTACAGCAGGATGTCGGCGGCCATCAGGCTCGGATAGGCGAGCAGGCCGAGGGAAGCGTTCTCGCGGTCCTTGCCGGCCTTTTCCTTGAACTGGGTCATCCGGTTCATCCAGCCGATGCGGGCGACGCAGTTGAAGATCCAGGCGAGTTCGGCATGGCCGGACACCCGGCTCTGGTTGAAGACGATGTGGCGCTTCGGATCGATGCCGGCGGCGAGGAACGCCGCGGTGATCGAGCGGATCTGGCCCTTCAGATCGTCGTGGACCAGCTGCGCGGTGATCGAATGGAGATCGACCACGCAATAGATGCAGTCCTGGCTCTCCTGCAGGGCGACGAACTTGCGGATCGCGCCGAGATAGTTGCCAAGATGCAGGTTTCCGGTGGGTTGCACGCCGGAAAAGACGCGGGGGGCAAAGGCGCTCATGGGGCGGCTCCGAGGGCGAGCTTCAACTGACATTGGCGGGCCTTATGGCGGAGGGCGGGGCGGCGATCAAGCACGGGGCGGGAAGGAGCATGAAGCCTCCATTCGTTCGGCCGAGACCCTTGCGCATTCCCCGCCTCTCGCGTATGAGACCCGCGTTCAGACGAGAGCCGGCCGGCAGGGCATGCCGTGGCGGCTCCTAATGCTGTTCGCGACACTTCCTTCCCAGAAGGCAAGTCATCAGGCCGCCGCGAGACGGTTCGGCCGACGTCGCGATCCTCTTAATCAGGAGAGCAAAATGCCCAAGATGAAGACCAAGGCGAGCGCCAAGAAGCGCTTCCGCATGACCGCCAACGGCCACGTCAAGGCGGGTGCCGCCGGCAAGCGCCACGGCATGATCAAACGCTCCAACGACTTCATTCGCGACGCGCGCGGCACGATGATTCTGTCGAAGCCCGACGAGCGGATCGTCAAGACCTACATGCCCTACAACCGCTGAGCGGCGCGTTTCCGGCATTCTAGAGATTTCAGGAGTTTAGATCATGGCACGCGTCAAACGGGGCGTTACGTCCCACGCCAAGCACAAGAAGGTTCTCAAGCAGGCCAAGGGCTTCTACGGCCGCCGCAAGAACACCATCCGCACCGCCAAGGCCGCCGTCGATCGGTCGAAGCAGTATGCGACCCGCGACCGCAAGGTGAAGAAGCGGAACTTCCGCGCCCTTTGGATCCAGCGCATCAACGCCGCGGTCCGCGAGCACGGCCTGACCTATGGCCGCTTCATCGACGGTCTGGCCAAGGCCGGCATCGAGGTCGATCGCAAGGTCCTGTCGGACATCGCGATCCACGAGCCGGAGGCCTTCGCGGCGCTCTGTGAGCAGGCCAAGGCGGCGCTCGCTTATCTGAAAGAGAGCGAGTTTCCGAACGCCTATGAGCGCGCGGTCGGCGAGAAGCAGGCGGCCTGAGTCGCGACGCCTCTTCCAGGTACTGAATGTAAACGAGACCCGCGGCGCAATCCGCGGGTCTTTTTCGTCGAGGCCGACTCACCGCAAGGAATCCGCAAACGCGCCGATCCAGCCCCAGAGATCCCGGGCAAGGACGAGTCCGTATTCGACGAGGGCAACGACGATGCCCCAGACGACGCCGACGGAGATCGCAACCATGGCCGTGCCGGCGATGATCCACAGGCCGTCGCGCTCGAGAATGCCGAAAGCGAAGATGCAGATCGCCAGGGCCGGCAGGAAATTGCCGAGCGGGATCGGCAGGATCAGAATGATCGCCAAGGCAAGGCAGAGGAGCCCGACCACACGCTCTGCGGGGGGGTGAACCAGGAAGCCGAGGCGCGGCGCCAGGATCCGTTCGGCGCGCGCGATCCACGGTGCGGAGCGCTCGACGACGGCCGACAGGTCGCTGCGACGCAGAGACCTCCTCGCGATTATGCTGGGAAGCCATGGCTTGAAGCCGAAGCTCATCTGAGCGGCGAGGAAGATCAGCGGCACGCCGAGGATGCTCGATGTGCCGGGCGGCATCGGCAGGAGGTTCGGCAGGGCGAACAGGAAGAGCAGGGCTCCGAAGGCGCGCTCGCCCGTCGCCACGAAGAGATCGCTGATCGCGATCCGCTCCCTTGATGCATCGCAGACGAGGCCCGTCAGAATGGCGGACAGGCGCGGCCCTCTCGCGTTTTTAACGCCGCCAGTCGGTCCGGAAGGTGAAAGGCCGGCGGGATCTGGGATGTGCTCGATCACGTCACTACGCATTCGAAGAGGTGTGTTTCCGGTTGCCGAAACCGACCTTGCGAGGTGCCGCTGCTGCCAGCCGTCCTGCCGATCCGGCCCCGGTCCGCGCTGACATAGAGAATGGATCGTGTCAGAATGATGGGGCAGCCGGTGGAACCCGGCGGCGGCGGCCGGTGCGCCGGTCCTGCCTTTTCCGATCGTGCCCCTTCAAAGGCTTTGCCCGGATGCCGGTTTCATCCGCCATCAACCCGTTGGCTGGCCGCTGCGCTTCCATCACGGTGTCCCTTGCGCTAACGAGGCGCCGAATGGCCGCCCCGCCGGCATGACAATCTTGGAGTGACGCGTGAGCGAGACGCTTGAGACCGAGCTGATCCAGAAGATCGAACAGGCGGAAGACGAAGCCGCGCTGGAAGCCATCCGCATTGCCGAGCTCGGCAAGAAGGGCCGGATCTCCGAGATGATGAAGGGGCTCGGCAAGATGAGCCCGGAGGAGCGCAAGGAGGCGGGCCCGCGGCTCAACGGCCTGCGCGACAGCGTGCAGGAGGCGATCGCGGCCAAGCGCGAGGTGCTGGCCGAGGCGGCGACCGCGGCGCGGCTTGCGGCCGAGCGCGTCGACGTGACGCTGCCCGTTCGCCAGGGTGCGGCGTCGCGCGGGCGGATCCATCCGATTTCCCAGGTGATCGACGAGATCACCGCGATCTTCGCCGACATGGGGTTCTCGATCGCCGAAGGGCCGGACATCGAGACCGACTACTACAATTTCACCGCGCTGAACTTTCCCGAGGGCCATCCCGCCCGCGAGATGCACGACACGTTTTTCCTGGCTCCCGACGAGACCGGCGAGTGCAAGGTGCTGCGCACCCACACCTCGCCGGTGCAGATCCGCACCATGGAGACGCAGAAGCCGCCGATCCGCATCGTCATTCCGGGCAAGACCTACCGGCAGGATTCCGACGCCACGCACACGCCGATGTTCCATCAGGTCGAGGGCCTGGTGGTCGACACGACGTCGAACATCGCCAACATGAAGTGGGTGCTGGAAGAGTTCTGCAAGACCTTCTTCGAGGTGCCGCAGCTGAAGATGCGGTTCCGCCCGTCCTTCTTCCCCTTCACCGAGCCGTCGATGGAGGTCGACATCCAGTGCGACCGGTCGAAGCCCGGCGAAGTGCGCTTCGGCGAGGGCTCGGACTGGATGGAGATCCTCGGCTGCGGCATGGTCCATCCCAACGTCCTGCGCGCCGGCGGGCTCGACCCGGACGTCTATCAGGGCTTTGCCTGGGGCATGGGCATCGATCGCATTGCCATGCTGAAATATGGGATGCCGGATCTCAGGGCCTTCTTCGACGCCGACGTCCGCTGGCTGGAGCACTACGGCTTCCGCCCGCTCGACATGCCGACGCTGTTCGGGGGGCTGAGCCAGGGGTGAGGCGGCGAAGGGGGATGTGATAGTGTCGGCCTAGCAGCGTTCCTCGGAAGGAATCACGCCATGTCATCGCTCAAGCATGCGACGCTTTCGACGGAAGACGCGGAAGGACTGATCCTCTCGGTGGTTCGAAAGAGGCTCGATGGGTTCGGACTCGTTGGGGCCACCGTCGTCGAGGAGCCTGGTTTTGACGGCGCGCCGATCTTCCGGATCGTTGCCACGGTGGAGCGTCCGGTCTCGGCAAAGGCCGTGATCAGCGTGACCGCGGAGGCGAATGGATTGCTGTGGACGAGAGGTGACGAGCGTTTCGTCATCCTCTCCACCGAGATGCGAAACGCGCCCGAGGAGCCACCGGAAGAGGACTTCGACTAGAATGTCCCCCGGATCGATGGGACGCATGCTGGAAGCTGCCGACCTGCTTGTGAGCGAGGGAGCGCGAAACGTCGTCTTTCGCAGACGTGCGATCAGTGCCGCTTACTATGCCATCTTTCACGCGGTCGCGAAGCTCTGTGCGGACTATGTGGCACGCTCTGCTCATCAGGGATCGGAGGACTATCAGCGTGTGTATCGCGCCCTCGATCACGGGCCGATGAGAAACGTCTTCGCAAGGCCGCCTTTCAGCGTCGATGAGAGAACGCGCCAAATCAGCGCGGCGTTCTTGATGTTGCAGGCCGAACGTCATCGCGCCGACTACATGCCGGCGATGAAGGGGATGTTTTCAGTCGCCAGGACGAAGGAACTCGTCGCGGTCGCTCGTGAAGCCGTCGAGGACATCGAAGGTATCGATGCCGGAGACGATTTTCGCCGCAAGCTGGCCATCAGCCTGCTTTTCAAGGAGCGGGGTTGGTAAAGTTTCTGCGCCGCGGCGATAGGTCGAAGAAAACCGAACGGATGTCATGACCCACGACCCCGCCACCCTCCACACCGGCGGCTGCCGTTGCGGCGCCATCCGCTTTTCCGCCTCGGCCGATCCCCATTATGCGGCGATCTGCCATTGCGGGGACTGCCGGCGCGCCTCCGGTGCGCCGTTCCTGGCCTTCGTCGGCTTTCGTCGCAGGGACGTCCGGTTCGAGGGTGGCGAGGGGAAGCGTTACGGCAGGGACCCGGTCGCCCGCAGCTTCTGCGAGACCTGCGGGGCGCCGATCGCCTATGAGGACACCCGGCTGGCTGATGAGATCTTCTTCAATCTGGGTGCAATGGATCGGCCCGAGCGCTATGAGCCGACGGTGCAGGCTTTCCTCCCGGAGAGGCTGCCATTCCGCTGTCTCGTCGTCGACTTGCCGGGGCACGATGGAATGAGCGTCCCAAGGAACTGACTGCTCGAAGCGCAAGATCGTCACTCTCAATCCTGAAGCGGAATCGCCTCATGCCCGCCCGTCTCATCGTCCTCGACGTCATCGCGGTTCTCGCCGGCGCCATCGTCGGTCTCTTCGTCGTCGACATTCTCGGCTGGGTGTTGTTCAGCCTGTCGGTCACGGGCATGATCGCCTCGATCGGCCGGTGGATCATCGTCCTCCTGACGGTCGGCCTGTTCGTCTTCTACTACCGGCTCCTGCCGCCGACGGGGGCCGCCATCGCCTCGTTCTTTACCGGGGTGGTCGTGCCGCTCGTCGCCGAGAAGATCGTCTTCGGCTCGTCCCTGCCGACGACGTCGCTCCTGTTTCTCTATGTCGTGTTCTCCGTCGTCGCGCTCTTCACCTATCGCTTCGTGCGAGCCGGAGGGAAGCGGAGCGACAGCGCCAAGGGAACCACCCGTCCGACCCCCTAGCCGGCAGGCCGGCTATCGCCACCTGCCGGCCACCTTCTCTTCCGTTTCGAACCGAATGAAGCTTAGAACCCATGAAATTCACACTCTCCTGGCTGAAGGATCACCTCGACACAGAGGCGGGCCTCGATGAAATCTGCGAGCGGTTGACGATGATCGGCCTCGAGGTCGAGTCCGTCGACGACCGCGCGGTGTTCGCACCCTTTCGCATCGCTCGGGTGGTCTCCGCCCGTCAGCACCCGGATGCGGACCGGCTGAAGCTGCTGTCGGTCGATGCCGGCCCGGAGGTGAACGATGGCAAGCCGTTGCAGATCGTCTGCGGCGCGCCCAACGCCCGCGAAGGCCTCGTCGGCGTGCTGGCTCTGCCGGGAACCTATGTTCCGGGCATCGACACGACGCTCGCGGTCGGCAAGATCCGCGGCGTCGAATCCTTCGGCATGATGTGTTCGGAACGCGAGCTCGAACTGTCCGAGGAGCATGACGGCATCATCGACCTGCCGGCCGACGCGCCGGTCGGCATGCGCTATGCCGATTATGCCGGGCTGATCGACCCGGTGATCGAGATCAACCTGACGCCCAACCATCCCGATGCAACCGGCGTCGCGGGCATCGCGCGCGATCTCGCGGCCGCCGGTCTCGGCCGGCTGAAGACGCCCGAGGTGCCCCGGATCGAAGGCGAGGGCGACGTCGGCGTCGGGCTCGAAGTCGAGAGCGCCACCTGCCTCGGCTTCGCGCTGCGGCGTGTCTCGGGCGTTTCGAACGGCCCGTCGCCGGAATGGCTGCAGAAGCGGCTGAAGGCGATCGGCCTTCGCCCGATCAACGCCCTCGTCGACGTCACCAACTACCTCACCTTCGACCGCGGCCGGCCGCTGCACGTCTTCGATGCGAAGAAGGTCGCCGGCGGGCTGAAGGTCCGGGACGCGGCCGAGGGCGAGACGATTCTCGCCCTCGACCAGCGCGAATACAAGCTCCCCGAGGGCACCTGCGTCATCGCCGACGACAAGGGCGTCGAGTCGATCGCCGGCGTCATGGGCGGCGAGCATTCGGGCTGCGACGCGGCAACGACAGAGGTGCTGATCGAATCGGCGTTGTGGGAGCCGCTCGACATCGCCCGCACCGGCCGGACGCTCGGCATCATCACCGACGCGCGCTATCGCTTCGAGCGCGGCGTCGATCCCGCCTTCATGGAGCCCGGGCTCGATCTCGCGACGCAGATGGTGCTCGATCTCTGTGGCGGCACGGCCTCGAAGCGCGTCGTCGCGGGCGTCCGCCCTTTCGAGCCGAAGGAAGTCCGCCTGCCCCTGACCGAGTTCGCGCGCCTCACCGGGCTTTCGGTCGATGCCAGCGAGCAGGAGCGCATCCTCGCCGTTCTCGGCTTCGCGCCCCATCGCGAGGGTGACGCCTTGGTCTGCACGGTGCCGAGCTGGCGGCCGGATGTCGACGGCAAGGCCGATCTGGTCGAAGAGGTCATGCGGCTTCACGGCGTGAACGAGATCAAGCCGGCGCCGCTGCCCTCCCATGCCGCCGTGAACGGCCGCATCCTGACCACGGCGCAGATCCGCGACCGCTCGGCTCGCCGGGCGCTGGCGGCCCGTGGCATGGTCGAGTGCGTCTCCTACAGCTTTGTTTCCGAGACCGAGGCGAAGGCCTTCGGCGGCGGCGATGCGGCGCTGAAGCTCGCCAACCCGATCTCCGCCGATCTCTCCGACATGCGCCCCTCGGTGCTGCCGGGGCTGATCGCCGCTGCCGGCCGCAATGCCGCACGCGGCTATGGCGACACGGCGCTGTTCGAGGTGGCGGGGATCTACCAGTCCGACACGCCGGACGGCCAGAAGCGCGTCGCCGGCGGCATCCGCCGGGGCACGGCGGGCATGGACGGGCCGGGACGGTTCTGGTCCGGAAACTCCGCGCCCGTCTCCGTCTTCGACGCCAAGGCCGATGCCTTCGCGGTTTTGGAGGCAGTCGGCTTTCCGGCCGAAAAGCTGACGATCGAGGCGCCGGCGAGCGACTGGTACCATCCCGGCCGCTCGGGCCGCATCAAGCTTGGGCCGAAGGTGGTCATCGCCGAGTTCGGCGAGTTCCATCCGATGGTACTGAAGACCCTCGACGTCACCGGCCCGCTCTGCGGCTTCGAGGTGTTCCTCGACCTGGTGCCGGAGCCGAAGAGGAAGCCGACGCGCACCAAGCCCGTGCTGACGCTCTCGCCATTCCAGCCGGTGCGGCGCGACTTCGCCTTCGTCGTCGACGATCAGGTGGAGGCCGGCCGTATCGTCCGTGCTGCCGAGGGGGCCGACAAGGCGCTGGTGAAAGAAGTCCGGGTGTTCGACGTCTTTGCCGGCGCGGCGCTCGGCGAGGCGAGGAAGTCGGTCGCCATCGAGGTGACGCTGGCACCGAGCGGGCGCACCCTCACCGAGGAAGAACTGGAGGCGGTGTCGGCGAAGATCGTTGCCGGGGTCGAAAAGGCGACGGGCGCGACGCTGCGCTCCTGAACGAAGAGGACCGCGACATTGAGGCCGGCAGGCAGCCGCCGGCCTCAGTCCATCGTGGCGGCGGGATTGGCCGCCCATTCGGCCTGCAGCAGGCGATTGGCCGACAACCGCGCGAATTTCAGCGTCATCGCCTTGCGGGTCGCCGGTGCCAGCCGCTCCAGCGGCGCCTCGCGCAGGATTTCCGCGTCGTAGCCGTCGGTCAGGATCAGCCCGAACTCCTGTGGGAAGATCTCCGTCGGCACGCCCGGATGGGTGGCGAAATAGAGCCGGTCGCAATGCAGCCGGTAGATCGGCCATTTCTGATCGACCCGAAAGTCCTGGATCGAGGTCTTGATCTCGACGATCGCGATCTCGCCCTTCTCCGACAGGCAGACGAGATCGGCGCGCCGTCCGGAGGCGAGCGGCATTTCCGGCAGGAGGGCGATCTGGCGGGCGAGCATCATCCGCTGGACGCCGCGGCGCACCATCATGGCGCGTTCGGACTGGCGACCGTCGATCAGCGGATACTGGGCAAAAGGCGAAACGAGTGGCATGCGTGGGAAATTATTCGCGGCGGAAACAAAACGCAAACGAATCGCGATAGTTAGGGTGGCTTAAGAAGAACGACGGTCCGCTCGCTCCCACCCATCGCGGCCGAAACGCGATGCCGTGCGGGCTCACAGGCTCACCTCGTCGCCGCCGGCTCCAGGCGATCGCCCTTGCCGCCCGGATGCCTTCTCGGAAAATCTTGGCGAAGCAGCGGAAAGTCGGAACGCCGCCGCCTCCGGCGAATCATTCGACGCGTTCGCCGGCGATCTCCTCGAGGATCGGGCAGTCGGGGCTGTCGCCGCCTTCGCACTGGTCGGTCAGCGTTGCGAGGGCGCGTTTCAGCGAGTTGAGCTCGGCGATCTTGCGGTCGATCTCGCCGATCCGGCGCGTCACCAGCCGGCGCACGTCCTCGCGGTGACGGTTCTCGTCGCCATAGAGCGACAGGAGCTTGCGGGCTTCGGCGATGGAGAAGCCGAGCGAGCGCGAACGCTGCAGGAAACGCAGGACGTGCACGTCCCGCTCGCGATAGTCGCGATAGCCGTTGTTGGCACGCGTCGGCTTGATCAGGCCGACTTCCTCATAGTAGCGGATCGTCTTCGCCGGCAGTCCCGACTGGCGTGAGGCCTCTCCGATGTTCATGGTCTGAACCTTTGGGTCCGTTGCGGCGACCGAGATGTCGCTTGCGGGCCACAGGTCAACTGTGACGGCAGCGCAACAAACTCTTTCTTAACCACGATAGGCTGCAATGCGGCCGTTGCTCGGCTGCCTGAGGAGGCCTATCGGAGAAGAGGTTCCGATGAGCTCTCGCCGCAGGTTCGGCCAGGCAGCCAGCAAGACACCCCAACCGGATTGGCACCCGTCATGACGATCAAGACCACTTTGGCTATCGGCACAGCGATCGCAGCGTTGATGCTGGCCGGTTGCGCGGACAATCCGCGTCGCGCCAGCCTCACGCCGGCCACCACGCAGGTGGCAGCCTATGCGGGGCCGGACAATCTGGCCAACGCCGGCAGCCTCGCCGCGACCAACGAGATCGGCTACGGCGCCACCGTCGACGACGGCTTTTCGCTTCCGGCGATCCCGACCGCCAAGATCGACCCGCAATTTCTGCGCCAGCGCGTCTCCTATCCCGACGGCCTGCAATACGATCCGGGCACAGTCGTCGTCGATACGGCGAACCGCTTCCTCTACGTCGTCGAGGGTGGCGGCATGGCGATGCGCTACGGCATCGGCGTCGGCCGCCAGGGCTTCTCCTGGGCTGGCGATGCGCAAGTCAATGACAAGCAGCACTGGCCGAAGTGGTTTCCGCCGGCGGAGATGATCGATCGCAAGCCGGAACTCGAGCCCTATCGCAACGGCATGGATCCGGGCCTCAGCAATCCGCTCGGGGCGAGGGCTCTTTACCTCTACCAGAACGGCAAGGACACGTTGTTCCGCCTGCATGGAACGCCGGAGTGGTGGACCATCGGCACGGCCGCTTCCTCGGGCTGCATTCGCCTGATGAACCAGGACATCGTCGACCTTTACGAGCGTGTCCCGATGGGCGCCAAGGTCGTCGTCAAGCAGGGCAGCGAGCGTCTCGCTCAGCGCTGAAGCGCGAGGGATTGCCAGCACGGGCTTCATTCTCGACGGGTTCCCGCCGAGAATGAAGCCCGATTGCATTCGGGCAGGTCCTGCCGGAAGGCGTGCCCCGTTCGGCGGGTCTGCCGGAGCAGTCTCGCCCGATCCCACGAATTTTAAGCAGGCGCTCGCGGGCGCGGCCCGAATCGTCAGGTCATCGACGCGGACACCGAAGCCTCCGCCATTCGAGATCGGCGGCGGCGCGAAGCCCGTCTCGACGAAGATCGCGACCTGCAACCCGAGCAGCGTTCGCCGCGCCTTTCGGTCTCAGGTGATCGGCAGCAGCTCGACCCGGCGGTTGCGATAGACGAGGCCGGCCTTCCCGGACAGGAGATCGAGGGCCCGCTCGCCGAAGAGCTTGCGCCGCCAGCCCGTCAGCGCCGGAACGTCCGCCTCCTCGCCCTGCGATGCCAGCTTCTCGAGATCCGCGGAGGAGGCGATGAGCTTTGCCGCGACACCCTCCTCCTCGACGACGATCTTCAAGAGGACCTTCAGGAACTCGACCGCCGCGGCTGTTCCCTCGGGGAGCTGCTGGGGCCGTGGAACGGACGGCAAGGCCGATTTCGGCAGAGCGAAGGCGCGCTCGACGGCGGCAAGCACCTCGCGCCCGTAGGCGCTGCGCTCGAAGCCCTTGGAGAGCGTGCGCAGCCGGGAGAGCGACTGCTCGTCGCGGGGCTGCTGCTGGGCGATCTCGTAGACCGCTTCGTCCTTGAGGATGCGGCCGCGGGGCTTGTCGGCATCGCGCGCCTCGCGCTCGCGCCAGGCCGCGACCTCCTTCATCACCTGCAGCTCGATCGGCTTCTTGACCCGGAGCTTCAGGCGGGTCCATGCGTCTTCGGGATGCAGGTCGTAGGTCTCGGGGTTGGCGAGCACCGCCATCTCCTCGTCGAGCCAGGTTCCCCGGCCGCTCGCCTCGATCGTCTCCCGCAGCGCCAGATAGACGTCGCGCAGATGGGTGACGTCGGCGAGCGCGTAGACGAGTTGCTTGTCGGAGAGCGGGCGCCGGCGCCAGTCGGTGAATCGCGACGTCTTGTCGATCCGCGCCTCGGACAGCCGCGCCACCAGCTGATCATAGGCGATCGATTCGCCGAAGCCGCAGACCATCGCCGCGATCTGGGTGTCGAAAAGCGGCGCAGGCACCCGGCCCGACAGCTTGTAGATGATCTCGATGTCCTGGCGCGCCGCGTGGAAGACCTTCAGCACCGACGGATTTTCCATCAGGTCGAAGATCGGCGACAAGTCGATGCCCGGCGCCAGCGGGTCGACGATCACCCCCTCGTCCGGAGACGCCATCTGGATCAGGCAGAGCTCCGGCCAGAACGTCGTCTCGCGAATGAACTCGGTGTCGACCGTGACGAAATCCGATTTCGCGAAGGTCTGGCAGGTCTCGGCGAGATCCGCCGTGGTGGTGATCAGATGCATGATTCTTCTTTAGCCCGAAGAAATCTTCGAGCGAAAGGCTTTTGACGCACACAATCGATCGAGCGGCGGGCCTCCCCAGCTTTCCCCACTGGCCACTGGGTGAGACACCGGGGCCCTGCCATGCGGCTCTGCGTCACTCGGATGCCATCAGCTTCGCCCGCCGCCGGCGTTCCAGTGCGATCTTCCGCACGTGGTCGATGGCGACCGTCTGGCGTTCGAGGAGCCTTGCCGGCTCCGTGGCATGATCGTGCCGCAGGCAGACGAAGAACTCCGAGCTTCCCGGCTCGGTGGTCGCGAACTGGCTGATGACGAAGGGAAACAGGCCGGCCCGGGAAAGCTCCTCGATGAGGTCGAGAAAGGACAGCGGGGTGAAGACCCAGCAATGACATGTGATGCCGGCATCCGCCCCGTCGCGACTCGCCTCCTGCGCGAAGGCGAGGGCTTCCTCGGTGCCGGCGCCGGTCAACTGCGCCGGATCGACGGGCTCGCGCCACAATTGCTGGGGGCCGAGCGGGACGGCGAGGCGGCGGTGATCGAAGAATTGGCGGAAGCTCGGCCGCGTTAGGCCGAGATGATCGGCCTCGAGGATCTCGCCGAGAGTGGAAGGCGCCCTGAGGGCGTCGCCGGTCATCCGCTTGTCGGGAAGCGTCATGTTGAGCACACCCCCCGGCCGCAGCGCTTCGAAGACGCCGCGAAACCATCCGAGAAGGTTGGGCACGCGATGGGCGAAGAGGCGGGCGATGGCGAAGTCGCGGGTCTTGTCCTCGCCGATGGCAGCGAGGAGCGAGCCATTGCCGTTCCAGACATGGTCGACCGAGCCGCCCGCCGCGTCCTCCGACACCAGGTCGACATAGCGGACGGAGAGCCCGTCGGGCAGGGGCAGGGGGTGAGGGCCCGGCCCGAATTCGACGCCTTGTGATCGCGGCAGGGCGACGTCGTGGGTGAGCCGGGCGAGCCGCGGATCGCTCCGTCTGAGAGCGAGGAAATCGTCGAAGTTCGGGCGGGTGTTCATGGGGCGGAGCTGCAACGCGACAAAGGAGGGTTATGCGCGAGCCTATCGCATGGCGCATTGCGGATCAGCAATTGCCTTGTGTGCCTTGTGTACCTTCGTCGCTCCTCGTGGCTACCGCGAGGCAAGGCCGCAGCCGTCGAGACACATCGCCCGAGCATCGCGCGTTTCGAACGTCGATGGAGCGGGTGTCCGCCACCGCGTCAGGCATGGACTGCGAACGTCGTTCGATGCTCGCGCTTCACCGCCCGGATAGACCGGCCTGTCGGCGCGCCCGGCGGCGCTTTCGGTCGGCCGCCGGTTCCGGCCGCTGCCGCCTGTCCGCCGGTGAACGTCCGTGCCACCGGACATGCCTCAGAAGCCAAGCACTCCCCGATCTGCCGGAGTGATTCGCCTTCACGCCGCGTCGGGAAAGCCGGCCCTTGTCTCGCCGGTTCCGACCTTGCCGCACAGCGACCATTCCGGCCGATCGCGGCCGCCGCCTTGGTCGTTGCCGCGGGCGTATCTGCCGATCAGGCTGCGGCGTAGCTCTCTTGAGCCGGCCAGGCACACTGGGCCGAGAGCTCGGAATAGAACAGATCGGCGAGTCGCTTCCTTTCCGCTTCCACCAGCGGTCCGTCGATGGCGACCTCCCGGCAGCGGCCATGCTGGCCGGCGGGCACGAGATCCGGATTGGCGAGGACGTCGTCGAGGTCGTTCTCGAACCAGGCCCGCGAGCCCATGTCGAAGAAGCTTTCGGCGGGCAGACCATCGGCCAGAAGCACGTCGTGCTGGTCGAGTTCGACATGCCAGTAGGTCACGCTCTCCAGCGACGTCCGCTCGATTGTCGTGCCGTTGATGAGGTTCATCACCGGAACGAGAACCTCGGCGCCGTTGTGGCGCACCAGCACCGGATGGCCGGGCGAAAGGAAGACGTCACGCTCGGGCACGCCGGCCCCGAAGGCGTTGGCGCGGACGCGCACCGGGGCCATATGGGCCATCTCGCCGTTCAGCGAGAGCGTGCGCCGGCCGATCCAGGTGATTTCGCGCTCAGTCCCGGAGGCGGTCACGGCGATGTCGCCCTTGGCCAGAGCCTGTACCGGAACGTCGCCCCGCTGCGTCCGGATCAGCGTGCCTTGCGCGAAGCAAAACGCGTAGGCGTTGGTCGAATAGCTGATGGTACTGCCGTTCGTGTAACTATTGTCTGTGTATAGAAGGCGCCCGTAGGTGCTGTCATTGACAATGACACCACCAGAAGTCTGTCCCACGTATGTCACGGGAAATCTTTGGCCGGGAGGATCGACCGATAAATGAACGAACAGATCGTCCGGGTTAATGTCGCCGAAGATAGTGAGAGATTCTCCGCCCTGATCATCGTCGTACACATAGACTGGAGCGCCTGTGAACTGCGCCCCCACTTGGTTTCCCGTCAGTCGGTAGGAATGAGCGAAGGTTACTCCTGCCATCGTGGGCGCTCCATGTGGGGACGGTTACGGGTAGGAAACGGTTTCACTTGCGGCACACTTTGCCCGCGCGGCGAATATGAATGCTACGCTAGCATGCGCAATCTGGGCTGCCAAGAAGAAATGATGAAATACAACAGGGTGATGCAGGAAAATTGCAGGCCAGTGGGCAGCGGCTTCGATAGTTTGAAGTATAGTTTCAAAAGCAACAGATCAGATCGCAACTAACCCGGAGATTACGTCGTGCATCCTATATCGGCGGACGGTTCGAGGACGCAATTCACCGCTGCGGCGCTTCAGGGAAAGGACGCCGCAGGCCTTTGATCGCGGTTTGCCGAGCCTTCGAGGCCGTTATACCGCATAACCCCACTCCTCCATCAGCGGCTGCAGAATCGGCAGCGCCGGCTCCAGATGCTTGAGGTAATGGCGATACCGGTAGCGCGATCGATCGTAGAGCTTCTCGGTGACCTGGGCGTAGCTCGCGGTGCGGGCGTAGCGGACGTTTTCCTCGAAGCTCAGCGCCCGCGGGTCGAAGGGGACGCCGACGAAGTCGAAGACGCCGCGCATCGTCGCCTCCTGGTCGTCGACGACGTCTTCGTAGCGCACCGCCTTGTAGTTCAGATCCATCACCGCGCGATAATGCGCGACCAGGCTGTTCGACAGGACGAGGTGCTCGGCCGCGGTTTCGAGCTGCGCGCCGCAGAAGCCGCCATGGGTGAAGAAGTTCGACATGGCCGAGACCATGATGTCGAGCGGGTGACGGATCATGTGGACCAGCGGCGAGCGCGGGAAGATGAGACCGATCAGCCCGAGATGCATCTCGTTGAGCGGCATCTTGTCGGTGAAGAAGCGCGCCTCGCCACCGAGGAGCCCTCGCTGCCGGGCCCTTTGCAGGTAGAAGTCGCGCAGGCTGTCGAGCTCGTCGCGCTTGTCGCCCATCCAAAGTTCGGCCAGCGCGCCGGGATATTCGTGCGGGCTCGCCAGAAGCCGCGGCATCGTCGCGACGATCTCGTGAACGATCGGCAGTTCGTCGCCGGCGGTGATCTGTGGGCTCACCGACAGCGACTGTTCGAGCAGCGTCGTGCCCGAACGGGGAAAGCCGAGAATGAAGATCGGCTGGGCGGCGTCGGCGCGGACGCCGGCGCGCGGCAGGATGTCGACGCGCTCTTGGGCGAAGAACTGCTCGAGCTGGTCGGCAAGGCCCCGGGCTTCCTTGCGGAGATAGGTCTGGCCGCCCATTTCGACGGCCCGCTGCTTGCTAGCAAGGAACGCCTCCCAGGCCTCGTCGTAGCGCCCGGTCTTGTCGAGCAGGCGGCCGCGCTCCATCAACTCGATCGGCCTGAGCTGCCGCTCTTCCTCGGCTTCCAGAATCGCCAGCGCCTCGTCGGCGCGTCCCTCCCGGCCGAGGATCGCGGCTCGGGTCTGACGGGTCGCCGGCGTCGGCGCGCTGACCTCTTCGACGCGGTCGAGAAGTTCCTTCGCCCTGTCGAGATTGCGGTCGGCCTCTTCGAGCTGGGCCCAGCCGAGCAGGGACTGCCGGTTCATCGGTTCGGCCGCGACGACTTCCTGGTAAAGCTCGCGCGCCTCCTGCATGCGGCCCTGGTTCTTCAGGTTCAGCGCGAGATTGGACAAGACCATCGGGATGCGCTTGCCGGAGAGCTCGAGCGCCTTGCGATGGTGGTATTCGCCGGCCGCCGCCTTGCCGGTCTGGGTCAGCGCGACCCCCATCAGATTGTGCGATTGCGGATTGGTCGGAGCGAGCCGAAGGGCCTGCCGCGCATGCACCTCGGCCTTCAGGTTCTGGTGCCGTCCGAGTTCCAGAAGCGCCAGCTTGCTGACGGCCCAATAGTCCGCCGGCTCCTCGCCGACGATCCGTTCGAGCAGCACGGCGGCGGCGTTCTGCCGTTTCTGGTCGAGCCGGACTGCGGCGAGCGTGCGCAGCGCCGGCACGTGCAGCGGCGCATTCTCCAACACGCCGATCACCAGTTGTTCCGCCCGCTCGAGATCGCCGGACCGCAGCGCCGAAGCGGCGGCTTCGACGTTGCCATTGAGGGTCGCCGGAATCTCGACGGCTGCTGCGGCAGTCTTGTCCATGTCACAGCAGCTTTCCGGAGAGAGCCCGCTGTTGCATGCGCAAAGGGAGGAATTCATCTGGTTCATGGCCGTCTTGTTACCCGAATCGCCTGTCTTCTTGTCATATCGCTAGGCTTGATAGGTGCTGCCGATCAAATCAACATGCGATTTCATTCAGATGGCCTGACCGATGTGGATCGCAGGCCTTGCTCGAAACGCCGTTCGCGGCGCAAAGCATCCGATACGCGCTTCGATGTCGAGCCCTTCGGCGTGAGGGCAGGCGGCGTGCGGTTCCTCGCCGGCGAAGCGGCGCAAGGCTTTTCTTCCTCTCCGCGAAACACCGTGGCTCCGTGCCTGCGACTGCGGAGCGATCGACGGGCGTGTGGCGCCCGGCCGAGCGGCAGGCCCGGCCTTGACATCACCGGGCGCCCATGTGCTTTTCCGCCGCAAATCCGAGATTTCACGCCCGCTCGCCGGACCGCGAAGCGGCGCCAACAGCCGCGACGAGACAAGCCATGCATCGCTACCGCACCCACAGCTGCGCCGCCCTGTCCAAGGAGAATGTCGGCGAGACCGTGCGACTGTCCGGCTGGGCGCATCGCATCCGCGACCATGGCGGCCTCCTGTTCATCGACCTGCGCGATCACTACGGCCTCACCCAGGTGGTGGTCGATCCCGATTCGCCCGCCTTCAAGGCCGCCGAGACGGTGCGCGGCGAATGGGTGATCCGGGTCGACGGCGAGGTGAAGGCGCGTTCGGACGAGACGGTGAACGCCAAGCTCCCGACCGGCGCGATCGAGGTCTTCGCCCGGGAGATCGAGGTGCTCTCGCCGGCCAAGGAACTGCCGCTGCCGGTCTTCGGCGAGCCTGACTATCCCGAGGACATCCGCCTCAAATACCGCTTCCTGGATCTCCGCCGCGAGACGCTGCACAAGAACATCATGCGGCGCACCAAGATCATCGCCAAGATCCGCTCCTTGATGCAGGAAGCGGCCTTCACCGAATTCCAGACGCCGATCCTCACCGCGTCGAGCCCCGAGGGCGCGCGCGACTTCCTGGTGCCCTCGCGGCTCCACAACGGCATGTTCTACGCCCTGCCGCAGGCACCGCAGCAGTACAAGCAGCTGTTGATGATGTCGGGCTTCGACCGCTATTTCCAGATCGCGCCGTGCTTCCGCGACGAAGACCCGCGGGCCGACCGCTTCTATGGCGAGTTCTATCAGCTCGACGTCGAGATGAGCTTCGTCGAGCAGGAAGACATTTTTCAGACCATGGAGCCGGTGATCCGCGAGGTCTTCGCGACGTTCGCCGACGGCAAAAAGGTTTCGGAAACCTTCCGGCGCATTCCCTATGCGGAATCCATGAAGAAATACGGCTCTGACAAGCCGGATTTGCGCAACCCGATCGAGATGCAGGCCGTGACCGAGCACTTCGCCGGCTCGGGCTTCAAGGTCTTCGCCAACATGATCGCGAATGACGAGAAGGTCGAGGTCTGGGCGATTCCGGCGAAGACCGGCGGCTCCAGAGCCTTCTGCGACCGGATGAATTCATGGGCGCAAGGGGAAGGGCAGCCGGGCCTCGGCTACATCTTCTGGCGTGAAGAGAACGGCGCGGTTTCCGGCGCCGGGCCGCTCGCCAAGAACATCGGCGAGGAGCGGACAGAGGCGGTTCGCACCCAGCTCGGCCTCGAGGCGGGCGACGCCTGCTTCTTCGTCGCCGGCCGGCCGGAGAAATTCGTCCAGTTCGCCGGTTCTGCGCGCACCCGCGTCGGCGAGGAACTGAACCTTCTCGACCGTGACGCCTACGAGCTCGCCTGGATCATCGACTTCCCCTTCTACGAATATGACGAGGACGAGAAGAAGGTCGATTTCGCCCACAACCCGTTCTCGATGCCCCAGGGCGGCATCGAGGCGCTGGAGAACCAGGAGCCCCTGTCGATCAAGGCGTTCCAGTACGACATCGTCTGCAACGGCTATGAGATCGCGTCGGGCGGCATCCGCAACCAGCTGCCCGAGACGATGGTCAAGGCCTTCGAGATCGCCGGCTATTCCCGCGCCGACGTCGAGGAGCGCTTCGGCGGCCTCTACCGCGCCTTCCAATACGGCGCCCCGCCCCATGGCGGCATGGCGGCCGGCATCGACCGCATCGTCATGCTGCTCTGCGGCGCCAAGAACCTCCGCGAGATCGCGCTGTTCCCGATGAACCAGCAGGCCTTCGACCTGTTGATGGGGGCGCCGGCGGAGGCGAGCCCGGCGCAGCTGCGGGAGCTGGGACTGCGGGTGGCTCCGGTGGAGAAGAAGGGGTAGGGCTCCTCGCCTTTCCCTTACTCGACGACGAAGTCGAACCTCTCGTGCGGGTCCGAGCCGTACATCTTGAGAAAGCGCCAAGCCGCGACATGCGATTGCTCGCGGCTGGCGTCCGAGAAATCCGCGATGCCATCCAGGTCGGGCGTGACCCGACCCTCTTCGTCGACGATCAGCCGCTCGATCCCGACGATCCTGCGCTCCTGCTGTTGCAATTGGCGGAGACGCTGCAGGGAAATGTCGTAGGTGACGTAATCGTTCGTCATGGTCTCGTGCCGTTTTCAGAAGGGTGATGACCAGCCGGGGTTCGTGCGATCGGAAATCTGCACGATGTCACCTGTAGCATCATTGCGCACGACGTAGCTTCCGTCGCGATTGATATAGGCGGTCGCTTTATCTCTGGCACGGGTCCCGTCGGGTTTCCAGCGCGTGTCGTGCGTCGCTTCCCGGCGGTGCGGAGCATTGATCGTCGCCTCGACGCTTTCCTTTGTCCACCCGCGTTTCGCCATCTGTCTCTCGATCTTGGTGCCAAAGCGGGTCGCCACGAGTTCAAGCCCCTTCCGCCTCAGCGGTACTCTTGCCAGGAACCGGCCCGCTGTGCCGACAATCTTGCCTGCCGCACCAGCACCGACGGAGATGACCATCATGGCTGCTTCGCCTCTGCTCGATGGCAGCAGCGTGAGTTTTAGACCGGCGATGGCGGCCTTCCAGTGGGCGGCCGCCATGTTGCCTGCGACAATGTCGTTGGCGATGGCATCGACCGCTTCCTGCTCAATCGCATCGTGAAGCGTTTCGAACGGGTCTCCCGATCGCGGCTCCACTCGCTCTGACAGCGAGTTCCGCCCGAAGGCCTCGGAGCTCGTACCCGGGGCATCGCCGATGATCACCGACTGACAGCCGCCCGTGATCGCATTCAGCCTGTTCGATCCTTCTGCGACCATGTCGCCCAAACGACAGGCCGGTTGGCCGTTGATCAGCACCGTCGGCGAGCCCTCCATCACGACCCCCGTGCCGTGCCGGCATTCGTGCCGATCGATGCGGGCGCGCCAGGCCGGCAGGCCGCCGATGAGGACGTCGGGGCTGCCCGGCCCCGGTATCAGCCGGCCTGGGATCTTGTGGGCGACGGGATCGAGGCGGCGTGCGGCCGGGCCGGTGGGCATGGTGCCCTCTTAGGTTGCTTGATCTCCCGCATGAGACAACCAAAAGAAGCTGGCGGTCAATGGCTCCAGTCGTCGGGGCACTCTTCATCCGCCGAAGGGAAACGTGCCAGCTTCTTCCCACGGGCCGCCACGATAGTGCCAGAGGATGAGGCCCGTTCCGGTCGCCTCGAAAGGCGAGAACGCCGACCGCAGCGTCTCGAATGTCGTCCGCGCTTCGGCCCCGGGCACCTTGTTCTGGATCGTCACATGCGGGCGAAATCCTTGCGCGTCCTGCCGCGTCAAGTCATTCCGCCAGCGTGCAGTGAGGTCGCGCCGGAGTGCGACGAGGGGCGGGGCGTCGATCTCGCAGGCCGTGCCGCGGCCGAGGAAGCGCAGGCCGGTGACGGCGAGCGGGATCGGCGCCGCCTCGCGGGTGACGGCGCGAAGCGTCGCCGCGACCTCTTCCTCCTTCTCGCCGGGCAGATGGTGAAACAGCGTCAGATGCGCTGGGATGAAATTGCGCTCTCGTGGAAAGTGCCGGCGCCGCATTGCGTCGAGGCGCTCGAAGCTTGCCGTGTCGAGGCCGAGCGTCAGGATGAGCGGTGCGTCGGCCATCGGGCGCCTCCGAGGCATTGGTCGGTTCGGCAAGTGGCGCGCGGAAAGTCGCGAGACAGTGCGTCACGGCGTCCCCCCCGTCAACTCGCCGCGCGGATGAATGCCGGTGAGGCGTGAAGAGCAGTTGGAATACCCGAGCCGGTGAAGCCGTGCTCCCGCGTCAGGCCTTGCTGCTCGCGCTTCTGGCTTCGTCGTCGTGGCGAGGTCCGGCCTTTTCCGCCCCGCGCACGTGCCGCAACAGTTCCGGCGCGAAGTCGTGGCCGTGCAGCACCGAGATGTCGCCGGTGGTCTCCAGCACCACGGCGCGCACCTCGCTCATCGCCTGAATGTTGGCGCCGCGCAGCTTGGCATAGACGTCGCCGGGCGAGACCCGGCTTTCAGCCATCGCCGCGTCGATGAAGACGCCGTCGCGCATCAGAAGCAGCGGCTCGTTGTCGACCAGCGTCGTCACCGCCCGGCTGTTGCGCCGGCCATAGGCGAGGACGACCTGGATGCTCATCAGTGCTGCGATCGCCACGACGGCCTTGAGGAAGGCGGACCAGTCGACGGACGAGGCGGCGGTCGCCACCAGCGAGCCCGTGGCCAGGGTGATGATGAAGTCGAAGGCGGTCATCTTCGAAAAGGATCTGAGGCCGATCGTCCGCGCGAGCACGATCACGGCGCACAGCGCAATGGCGGCGAGAAGAATGCCGCCGAGAATGGCGTCGGGAACGGGTGGCAGGCCGAAAATGGCGATCTCCTTCGGATCTTAAGTGAATCCCGCAGCGTCGTTGCGTCGTGACGATGCCGTGGATGGAATCCGGGATGATCTGCCTGAACATAAAACGCCGGCCGGGCGCTGTAAGGCCCGGCCGGCGCGAGAATCCATGTGCGGCCACGAACTCCGGGGCGCCGGAACATCGACGCTTTGTCCTCGCTCGCCGCGGTGTTCGTCGGTCTCGCCCAAGCGATCCGCAAAGCCGGCTGCCGGCCTTGCGGATCACGCCTTCGCCGAAACCTCAGTCCCCGGTCGCGTCGTTCGCCGTCACGTCGAGCGACAGCACCTGCGGCAGGGTCTGCGGAGCGCCCATCGCCGCGCCCATGATCTGCATCGCCGGAACCGGGGTCTCCGGGTCGACCGAGATCGACAGCGATTTGGGATCCTTCAGGAAGGTCGAAACGGCGTCGCTGACCTTTGACTGGAACTCCGGGTTGTTCAGCTGGGCAAGCGCGGCCGGCACCATCGCCTGGACCTGCTGGACGAGCTGGTCCGGCGTCGTCCCCTGCTTCTCGGCATAGTAGTCGAGCAGCTTCTTGGTCAGGGAATCGTCTGTGAAGGTGATGTCGGCCGAGCCGAGGGACAGCTGCGACATCAGCCCCATCATCGCCATGCCGCCGTTCTGATCGGCCTCGGGGTTCTGCCGCATCTGTTGGGAGATCTGCTGCATCGACTGGATGAAGGCGGGGGTGTAGCCGGACATCTCGTAGGTGAAGGAGAGATTGCCGGCGTTCTCGACGTCGATCTCGAACGGGTCGAGCGTCACCGTGCCGGTCTTCGGATCCCAGTTGGCACTGCCCTCGATGCCGCCGCTCATCTTGGTGTAGCCGAGATCGCCCATGGTCTTGACGGTCTCGGGATCGGCGGTGGAGAAGTCGGCGTTGAAGCTGCCGAAATCGAAGTCCGACGAGAAGGTGTCGTCGTCGTTGATGGTGTTCTCGATCGAGGCGCCCGACAGGTCGAACACCTTGGTGCCCTTCTCCTCGACCGAAAGGCTCTCGATGCCGGCCTTGTCGAAGTAGAGCGCCGACATCTGCTTGGCCGGCGGCAGGCTGGAGCGGTCGGCCGGCAAGAGTTCCAGGCCCTCGATCGAAATGCCGGTGACGGTCGTGTGGGTGTCGTCCTCGGTGACGTCGACGTCGGCAATCGGGACGCGCGCGACCTTCCAGCCTTCCGCGGTGGAGCCGGTGACGTCCTCGAAGGTGATGTCGCCGAGCTTGGCGGGCTCTTCGCCCTCAGGCGTGGCGGTCAGCCCCGACAGGACGACGTCATCGCCTTCCGAGGAGGCGCTGTCGTAGGCGAGGGTCATGTTCTGCTCGGCTGCGACGGCCTTGAGGCGCTCGCCAAAGGCGTTCGCGTCGGCGGCGAAGGCCGCGGTCGAGCCGAAGAGCAGCGCGATGGCGGTCGTGGTCAAGGACACGGTAGTCTTGGCGGACATAAGGTACCTTCTTTCAGCGTTGAGCCCGGCGCGTGGCGCGGAGTGGGTCATGCCCCGCGCGGAGACGTAGCGCGGTCGGAACCGGCAATCTACGCACAATTCCGGCGGCACGAAGACGTGTAATGGTGGGGCAGGCCCGAAGCCTTGCGATTTCGTTTTCGCCGCGGATCACGGAAAAAAGCCGGGGATCGTTTCGTTCCGGTCTTGTTCCTCGTCTTGACCTTCGATAGACGGGCCTTATGGGCAAGGCAGCGGAACCCCCTGGCAGCGGCGGCGACATCGAACCGATCGACCTGAAGACGGCGCTCGAGGAGCGCTATCTCGCCTATGCGCTGTCGACCATCATGGGCCGGGCGCTGCCGGACGTGCGCGACGGGCTGAAGCCCGTGCATCGCCGGATCGTCCATGCCATGCGGCTTTTGCGCCTCGATCCGGGCGACGCCTACAAGAAATGCGCCCG
This sequence comes from Jiella pacifica, assembly GCF_010500815.1. Lineage (GTDB taxonomy): Bacteria > Pseudomonadota > Alphaproteobacteria > Rhizobiales > Rhizobiaceae > Jiella > Jiella pacifica. The sequence continues at coordinate 7,096 of NZ_JAAAMG010000006.1, read as the reverse complement.
CATCGTCGGCGACGTGATGGGCAAGTTCCATCCGCACGGCGACGCGGCGATCTACGACGCGCTGGTGCGCCTCGCACAGGACTTTTCCGTCCGCTATCCGCTGATCGACGGCCAGGGCAACTTCGGCAATGTCGACGGCGACAGTGCCGCGGCCATGCGCTACACCGAAGCCCGCATGACCGAGGTCGCGACGCTGCTTTTGCGCGGCATCGACGAGGACGCGGTCGACTTCCGCCCGACCTACAACGAGGAGGACAGGGAGCCGGTCGTCCTGCCGGGCGCCTTCCCGAACCTCCTCGCCAACGGCTCCTCCGGCATCGCGGTCGGCATGGCGACGTCGATCCCGCCGCACAACGCCGCCGAACTCTGCGACGCGGCGCTGAAGCTGATCGAAGATCCGGACGCCACCACCGACCAGCTTTTGCGCTTCGTGCAGGGGCCGGATTTCCCCACCGGCGGCGTCGTCGTCGACGGCCAGGCGCAGATCCGCGAGGCCTACGAGACCGGTCGCGGCTCCTTCCGGGTGCGGGCGCGCTGGGAGAAGGAAGATGCCGGCCGCGGCAACTACGTCGTGGTCGTCACCGAGATCCCCTATCAGGTTCAGAAGTCGCGGCTGATCGAGAAGATCGCCGAACTGCTGCAGGCGAGGAAGCTGCCGCTCCTCGCCGACATCCGCGACGAATCGGCCGAGGACGTGCGCGTCGTCCTGGAGCCGAAGAGCCGGACGGTCGATCCCGAACTGTTGATGGAATCGCTGTTCCGGCTGACCGACTTCGAGAGCCGCATCCCGCTCAACATGAACGTCCTGTCCGGCGGCAAGGTGCCGAAGGTGCTGTCGCTGAAGGAGGCGCTATCGGAATGGCTCGCCCATCAGCGCGAGGTGCTGCAGCGGCGGACGGGCTACCGGCTCGGGCAGATCGAGCGGCGGCTGGAGATCGTCTCGGGCTATCTCGTCGTCTTCCTCAATGTCGACGAGGTGATCCGGATCATCCGCGAGGAGGACGAGCCGAAGAAGGAATTGATGCGCACCTTCGAGCTGACCGACAATCAGGCCGAGGCGATCCTCAACATGCGGCTGCGCTCCCTGCGCAAGCTGGAGGAATTCGAGCTGCGCCGCGAGTTCGACGCACTCACCGCCGAGAAGGCCGAGAAGGAGGCGCTGCTCGCCTCGGGCGAGAAGCAATGGGCGGCGATCGCAGGCGAAGTCCGAGAGGTCCGCGAGACCTTCTCGAAGAAGACCAAGCTCGGCCGGCGCCGCACCCGCTTTGCCGACGCGCCGAGCCGCAATCTCGATGACATCACCGTCGCCCTGATCGAAAAAGAGCCGGTGACGGTCGTCCTGTCGCAGAAGGGCTTTCTGCGCGGCATGAAGGGGCATCTGACCGACCCGTCGGCGCTGAGTTTCCGCGAGGGCGACAAGCTGAAGCTCGCCATCCACGCAATGACGACCGACAAGCTGATCTTCCTGTCGACGGGGGGCCGCGCCTTCACCCTGTCGGGCGACAAGCTGCCGTCGGGCCGCGGCCAGGGCGAGCCGATCCGTCTCGCCGTCGAGATGGAGGACGAGGACGACATCGCCACCGGCTTCGTCGCCGATCCGGAGCGTCAGCGGCTGCTCGTTTCCACCGACGGCTCGGGCTTCGTCGCCACCGAGGCCGACATGATTTCCGGCACGCGCAAGGGCAAGCAGCTCGTCAACGTCTCGGGAACCGCCCGGCTGGGCTTTGCCGTGACGGTTGCGGGCGGCGACATGGTGGCGATCGTCGGCGAGAACAGGAAGCTGCTGGTCTTCCCGCTCTCCCAGGTGCCGCAGATGGCGCGGGGCAAGGGCGTGCGCCTGCAGCGCTACAAGGACGGCGGCGTCTCGGACGTGAAGGTGTTCAAGCTGGCCGAGGGCCTCACCTGGACCGATTCCGCCTCCAGGGCCTTCCTGCGCCAGGAAGCCGAACTGCTCGAATGGCGCGGCGACCGCGCCCAGGCCGGCCGCCTGGTGCCGAAGGGCTTTCCGAAGAACAACAAGTTTTCCGGCTGATCGGTTTCGGGCACGGTGGGCGGCGGGCGGCGGCTGCAAGCGATCTGCGTCCGTGCGAATTTCTGCGCCATGCTCCGAAAGGGAAAGGTCGCCCCGCGCCGCGCCGGAGAAACCGGCACGCTTCGGCGGTCCCGCCTTGTTCTAGGCCCTGCCGGTCTCCGGCGGTCCTTCGGTTCGCTGCACGAGAACGAGACCCACCACGAAGAACACGATCAGGCTCGCCATGCCGATCCGCGAGGCGGTGATCGGGTCGAAGCCCTGCGCCGCGTAGCGGGTCGTCAAGGCCACCGCCGCGGGCGCGAGGAACGACGTCGCCCGGCCGATGAAAGCGTAGAAGCCGAAATAGCGGCCGGCCTCCTCCGGCGTCACCGATTTCGCCATCCAGGAGCGGGACGAGGCCTGGATCGGCCCGAAGGCGAGGCCGATCAGCAGGCCGAAGACGATGTAGCTCTTTTCCGCGCCGCTGCCGAAGAGGCCGCCGCCGGGCTCGGTCGGCGCGAAGCTCAGGAGGCCGAACAGCGTCGCCTCGGGGCTCGTCGAGATGATGCCGAGGGTCGCCAGAGTCAGGCAGAGGATCGCGATCACCACCACCGCCTTCGATCCGAAGCGCTGGTCGATCAGCCCGGCGGCAAAGCAGCTCGGGATCGCGACGACGTTGAGGATGATGCCGAAGAGGCCGCTCTCGGTCAGCGTCCAGCCGAACATGCCGGCCGCGAAGGCGCCGCCGAGGACGATCAGCGCATTGACCCCGTCCTGGTAGATCATCCGGGCGATCAGGAACCGGAACAGCGGTTTCCTCTCGCGGATCTCCCGGAAGGTGGCGAGGAGATCGCCGAGCCCCTGGCGCATCGCCGCCGAGACCTTTTCGCCGCGCGGCCGATCCGGCGTCAGGAAGAACATCGGCAGGATGAATACGAGATACCACAGCGCCGCCAGCGGCGCCGTCGCCCGCGCCCCTTCCCCCGTCGCCGGGTCGAGCCCGAAGGCGGGAGTGAGGCCGAGCAGCGTCAGGCCGGTCTCCTTCGAGCCGGCGAGGAAGGCCAGCGCGACGACGAGGAAGACGATGCCGCCGGCATAGCCGATACCCCAGGCGACGTTGGAGACCCGCCCGATCTCGTCGTTGCGCAGGAGCCGCGGGATCATCGCGTCGTTGAAGACGATGGAAAATTCCGCCCCGATCGAGGCGAGGACGACGAGTAGCGAGGCGACGAACAGCGACGATCCGGGGCTCGCGAACCACAACAGGCAGAGCGCCGATATCTTCAGGACGGCGAAGACCCCGATCCACGGCTTGCGCGGCCCCGCCCGATCGGCGACCGAGCCGAGAAACGGCGAGCCGATCGCGACGAGGAGGCCAGCGATCGTCGCCGACCACGCCCACCATTCCTGCCCCGTCGCCGGGTCACTCGCCAGCTGCGAGACGAAATAGGGCCCGAAGACGAAGGTGATCACGACGGTGAAGAAGGGCTGGGCGGCGAAATCGAAGGCCATCCATCCCCAGACGCCGGGACGGCGCAGGGCCGGGCGCGGATCGCGCGTCAGATGATCCGATGTCACGTGGCAAGGCCCCCGTCCGCGCCGCAGCGATGGAGCTAGGTGCAACGATTTCGATGTCGGGGCAAGCCGCGAAGGGGCTGTGGGTCGAAGGCGGCGCCGGCGGTCTCGTTCTCCGATCAGCGTTCGCCGGGCGAGCGGGGGTGATACCAGGAGGCATTGGAAATGACTCCTGGTTCCGAATCCTGATCTTCGTCAAGCCTTTGGCTTGGCATCGAGAACGGGATGTGTGCAGCGGGCGGAGGCGTCAGCATCCTCGCCCGCTGGCATGAGATATGAGCGCGGCAGCTCGGATGTTCGTCTGCACTGGGTGGGAAGTCGTCATGAGCACATCCAAGACCGGTCTGAATGGTGGCAAAGGCTCAAGGGGAACCGCGTAATTCCCGATATCTACGCCACACTCTTTGTCTTCAGCCACTTCCGCAAACGTCCGCGCGCGTTCGCGTAAGGCGAAGACGTGTTGAACTGAATCATGCGGCCCATCGTCCATTTCCCATACCAAGGGCGGCCATAGAGGTCGTCGTTGCTATGGGCTTCGATCAACGACACAATCCGCCCCTTCGCCGCCTCCAGACGCTCGATAAGCTGCGGATAGGGGACGTCCTCATAGTCGTGATAGAATTTCTGAGCGAGCCGGCCCAACTCATTCCACCTGAAGCCGGTTTCGGGCAGATCGACCGGCTCGCCCGCTGCGTCCCGGTCGAGCCATTTTAGCACCAGCTCGTTCCACCCGACTAGATAGGCTGCGAGATTGGCAACGCTCATCTGTGTTCCCTTCGCATGTCCTTCCAGGCTCTGTTCATCGACCACGGACAACGGGATGGCGCGCAGCTCGATGATAAGTTTATCGAAGTTTAAATCGATCGATTTAAGCAATCCATCTCTGTCTGAAGGGGCATTCATGTATTTATATAACTTAAAAAATTCCAGAAATTTGCACGATATGGCGGCCCTATGAATAGATGAAATGCATTACTGGTACGCATCTTTTCCATCGTCTATCCTCTGCTGTCTCAGCCTCGACTGGAGCAATCGGGTCGCAAGTTTATGGGTCTGACGTGTGCCGTGCTCGTCAAGATTCCATCCTGCAACGGCGCGCACGACAAGTTCGGGGTGCCTCTTGCTGATGTCTCTCAGGGCGTTTCCGACCGACTTCCTAAGATATTCGCTGTCGTCGTTTCTAAACTGGCTGAGCAAATCAACTGCAACCTCGGGGTGATCGCGGAAATACGGTCGTCCCGTCCATATCCGGAGACCTTCCGTTACAGCCCGTCGAACGTTGGCGGAAGGATCGGCCAACCAGACCCCGATGACCGGAAGCGCGGTTTCGTATCCCCTATCTGCACAGAAGCGATCGAATGCTTTCGCAATGATTTCTTGAACGCGCCAGTCGCTGTCTCGGCGAGCCTGCTCCTTCAGAGCTTTTAAAGCGTCATCACACCGTGCTGCCGCCATCCCTAGAATGAATGTTCCAATACATCGCGCTTGCGGCAAGCTCACCTGTAACAGAGTAAACGCCAGTTTTTTGGCTTCGGTCGCAGAAACCGTATCCCACACTTCAACGGCCGCCTTTTCCAGATCTTTAAAGCCATGCTCGGTCTTACTTGCGCGCTCCACAAGATTTTGGATGGACTGCATCAAGCTGAAACCCTTCACTATAATCAGTCGTGAAATCCCGGCTCAAACCAACAGTCCTGCACTCGACTGCTGCGACAGACGTGATCGATGACGACAGCCACCTGCAAGGGGCCGCTTTCAGAGCAGTCACTTCCTGGCATGAACGGCCGCAACGGGTCGAATGCTGCCGATCAGCCTTGTTCAGCAAAGCGCCGTGACGACGGATGCGGGACCGTGGCCGCCTGCTACTCCGCGCCCGCGGTCTGCCTGATCTCCCGAGCGAGGTCGGCCGGCAGAGCGAGCCTTGCCGCCAAGAGGTCGAGATAGGCGCGTTCGGCCGGGTGGTCGGCGTCGATGGCCAGCACCGAGGCGGTGTAGATTTCCATGGCGACTTCGGGCGTCTTCGCTTCCAAGGCGAGGTCGTCGACTGTCTTGGGGCGGCGGAGTTCGTCCATGACGAGGGCCTTTTCGTCGCTCGCCATGTCCATGTCGTCGATCTTGCCGAAGATCGCATTCTCCTCGTCGGCGTCGATAGTGCCGTCGGCCTTGGCGGCGGCGATCATGGCCGACAGCATCAGCCGGGCGCGATCATCCTCCTCGCCGGAGGGCATGAATGCGGTGCCATGGGGCTCCGGCACCTCGTCGGGGCTCTGCGCCGGGGCCAGGTTCCGCACGGGTTCGGCGCCGGGCAAGGCGGTGGCCCCGGATTTCGCCTGGTAGTTCTGATACGCCTTATAGGCGAGGCCGGCGACCAGCGCGGCACCGCCGAGCTTGAGCGCACTGCCGCCGAAGGACTTGCCGCGCTTCTTCTTGAAGAGCTGCGAGGCGAGACCGCCGACGACGGCGCTGGTCACCATCGAACCGCCTCGTCCCTGGAGTATGCCGCCGACCTGATCGATCAGAGAGCCGCCCGAATTTCCGCGCCGCGACCCGTCACCGTCGCGATGGGGATCGCGGCGGGATGACGAGCCGCCCTGCGTCTGGCTGCCGAGGAAATCGGAGAGAAGGCGCTGAATATCCACTGGGTCGGGTCCTCATAATCTCGGTCGCTGACCCCGGATATCGAAACGGCAGATGCGATTGGCAATAGCGGCCACCGCCAGATGACATGCGCCGACTGCTTGCGCTCTCGGACCGGCCGGCGAGCCTCAAGGTCCCCGCAAGGCAGCGCCAGCCCGGCGCCGCGCTGGTCTTCTTCGAAGATCCGGCGACCGGGTTCGATTACGACCACACATCCCCTGCGTTCCAGTTGCGCGAGCAGGGTCGACTTCGCGTCACCCGAACAACCTGAAGTGCGATGTGCCGGACGTTCGCAGCGCCTCAGATCAGTTGTCCGCTTTCAGGCGAGCCTCTCGTGGCTCACAACGGCTTGAGAGGGCCGATAGTTTCCATCTGCGACGATGGGATCGGATTCGTCCCGCCGATGCTCGACTGCCTTCACGAGCCGGTATGTCGGCCATCGTTCTCGGCAGCTTTCTGCCGCCGCCACTCACGAAAAATTCTCGCGTCTTGCGTTTCGCCCCATGCTAACGCTTGCCATCGCAACCCCATCGAGGATGAGAGCCATGGCCAAGGGCCAGATGCGCAGCAACAAGGAAACCCGCAAGCCGAAGGCCGACAAGAAGGCCAAGGACGCGGTGCCGTCGACCGTGCCGGGCAAGTTCGCCACGGCACAGTCGAACGACAAGAAGAAGTGAGCCTGCCGCCGGCACCGATGCTGCATCGGCGCCGGCCGTTTCGTCGCCCGGTCAGACCTGGGCGGCGAGGTCGTCCGTGAAGAAAGCTCGTCAAGCGGCGTCGGCGGTTTGACGGGTGCCGAATAGGCTGATGATCGCGATCTGGATGAAGGCGACAAAAAGCTCCAGCCAAGCGAGGATGCGGCGGAAGTTGTAG
>NZ_JAAAMG010000059.1 GCF_010500815.1 Jiella pacifica | reverse complement strand
TGTCAACGACGGAGCAAATCCAGGCCAGTGGGGCGAAGTAAAAGCAGGCCACGGTCATGGCAGGCGCGACACACGAAGGGGCCCGATCGGGCCCCTTCGTGTGTCGGTGCCGTTGTTTGAGGATCAGGTCGCGGAGATTTCGCCAGTGTTGGGATCGACGGCGTCGGCGGTGGCCTGTTTTTGCTCCGCCCTTTTATCGGAAGCAGAAGAGCGGCAGCTGCCGGACGACTGCTTGAGCCGATAGCTGTCGCCATTCATCGTCAAGATGTGGACGTGATGAGTGAGGCGATCTAGCAGCGCGCCGGTCAGCCGTTCCGAGTGCAGGACGCTCGTCCAGTCTTCGAAGGGCAGGTTTGAGGTGACGATCGTCGATCCGCGCTCGTAGCGCTGGGAGAAGACCTCGAACAGAAGCTCGGCGCCGGTGGGCGACAGCGGCACGTAACCAAGCTCGTCGACGATCAAAAGTTTGACGGCTTGCAGATCGCGCTGCAGCTTCAGGAGACGACGTTCGTCGCGGGCTTCCATGAGCTGATGGACAAGCGCGGCAGCGGTGGTGAAGGCGACGGTAAAGCCCTTCTGGCAAGCGGCCAGGCCGAGGGCCAAGGCGGCGTGCGTCTTCCCCGTGCCGGAATTGCCCAATGCGATCACGTTCTCCCGGCGAAGGATGAACTCGCACCGCGCCAGTTCCAGCACCAGCATCTTGTTGAGCGTCGGGATGGCGGTGAAGTCGAAGGTGTCGAAGCTTTTGACGGCTGGGAACCGCGCCGCCTTGATCCGGCGCTCGACCGTCCGCCGTTCCCGGTCGATCAGTTCCAGTTCGATCAGGCGCAGCAGATATCGGGGATGGTCGACGCCGTCGCGGGCACATTCGCGGGCGACCTTGTCGTATTCCCTCAGCACCGTCGGCAGCTTCAATTGCTTGAGGTGGTGGGCGAGCAGGACCTGCGGCGTGCCGCCCGTCGTTCCCCTCGGCATGGTGTCGGGTGTCGACTTGTCGGTCATACCGCCCGCCCGGGAATGAGGACGGCGTAGTCAGCCGCGGCCGTCGTCCTGACGTCCATCTTCGGCAGATGCGGATAGGCCGCCAGATCGAGACGCGCAGGGCGGTGCTCGATCCGGGCGAGAGCGATCAGCTTGATGGCATCGAACCCGATGGCTCCGAGCCGGATCGCTTCCGTCACCGCGTCGGTGACGATCGGCATCGGTATCGTCTCCATCAGCCGCAGCACCTGGATGAACTCCCGTTTGCCGCGGTTGCCCATGCGGGCTTCCAGGAGATGGCGAAGATGCTGGAAGCCTTCCGGCAGATCCCAGCCCTGGAGTGGAGCGGCCTGGTCGAGCGCGTTCGGCTTGGTCTCGATCAGCGCCAGGTAGTGCAGCGGGTCGAAGACGAAGGTTCCGGTGCGATAGTCGCGCCGATGGCGGGCGATCTCCTCGCCGCCACACAGGATTACCACCTCGTCGACGAAGGCCTTTACCAGGACATCCCGGAAGCCGTAGGTCGTCGGGACCGAGTAGTCGTTGCACCGGTATCGGACCAGCGAGGTCGACGAGACCCGGGCGATCCGCTTCTCGCACGGCTCGAAGGGTGTCGCCGGCACCGGCTTGAAGGCCGCCAGATCGGCGACGAGCCGCTCGCCGATCGTCTCGTCGTGGCGTCCGGCCCGTTCGCCTTGCCGTCGGCGGCATCGCTCGGCCAGCATGGCGTTCAGGTCATCAAAGCTCGCTGCATGCGGGATCGGCGTCATGAAGTTCGACCGGGCATACTTCACCAGCCCCTCGACTTTCCCTTTGTCGTTCCCCTTTCCGGGGCGGCCGAAGCGGTCGACGAAGAGGTAGTGGCTCTGGAGTTCCGTGAAGGCCCGGGTTCGCTCACGGCGACCGTCGCCGCAGATCTTCGCCACCGCCAGCGTGGTGTTGTCGTAGAGGATCGACAGCGGCACCTTGCCGAAGAAGTCGAAGGCCGACACGTGACCGTCGAGGAACGCCTCCGTCGTCTCGGCCGGATAGGCCTTCACGAACGGCGCGTCCGAGTGCGGCAGATCCATGCAGAAGAAGTGGATCTTCTGCCTGAC
>NZ_JAAAMG010000058.1 GCF_010500815.1 Jiella pacifica | reverse complement strand
TGCGGGTTTCGGTAAGTCCCGGACAGTGATTTCAGAAAGTCGCGGACACGGATTTCGGTAAGTCGCGGACAGCGATTTCGGCAAGTCCCGGACGGAACATTCCTGGATTGGGTGCGGATTTCGAGAGCGCCGTTTTGGCAGGCTCCTCGCCGATGAAGGCGAGAGGGACCGATGCCGAGACGGAAAGCTGCGAAACGAACGACCATGAAGGATATCGAGGCGATTCTTCGCCTGACCCATGCCGAGAAACTCTCGGTGCGCGAAGTGGCCGAACGGCTGCGGATCAGCCGCACGAGCGTCTCGACCTATCTGCTTCGCGCCCGCGAGGCCGGGATTGTCGGCTGGCCGATGCCGGAACCTTTCGACGACGCGACGCTCGAAGCGATCCTGTTCAAACGCATGGGACGGCCGCCACGTGATCTCAGCGAGCCGGATTGGGCGGCGTTGTCGCGCGAGCTGAAGCGCAAGGGCGTGACGCGGACGCTGTTGTGGCAGGAATATCGCGCCGCGCATCCGAACGGCTACGGCTACACCTGGTTCTGCGCTGGTCTTTCGGCTTTCGAGAACAGGCGCGCGCCGAGCTACCGCAACCGGTTCGAGGCCGGAGGCGTCATGCAGACCGACTATGCCGGCCAGACGGTGCCGATCTTCGATCCCGACAAGGGCGAATTCCGCGAGGCGCAAATCTTCGTCGCCGTGCTCGGCGCTTCGTCCTACACCTTCGTCCATGCCAGCTTCAGCCAGGCGCTGCCGGACTGGATCGAAGGCCAATGCCGGGCCTTGGCCTTCTTTGGCGGTGTGCCGAGAAGCATCGTCTGCGACAATCTGAAGGCCGGCGTCGCCAAGCCGCTTTGGTTCGAGCCGACGCTCAACGCGACGTTTGCGGCGATGGCCGAGCATTACAACACGACCATCCTGCCGACCCGGGTCCGAAAGCCCCGCGACAAGGCGAAGGTCGAGGGCGCGGTCTTGATCGTGGAGCGCTGGATTCTGGCGCGTCTGCGCAATCGGCGCTTCTTCTCGCTGTCTGAATTGAACTTGGCGATCCGCGAACTCCTCGAGGATCTGAACGACCGGCCGATGCGCCATGTCGGCCAAAGCCGCCGACAGCTCTTCGAGGCGATCGAGCGCGAGGCCCTGTCGCCGTTGCCGTCAGCACCCTTCGAATATGCCGAATGGAAGACCGCCAAGGTCCATCCCGACTATCACGTCGACGTCGAGCGCACCGTCTATTCCGTGCCGCACGGCCTGATCGGCCAACAGGTCCATGTGCGGCTCACCCATCGGGTTGTCGAGATCTTCCATAACCACAAACGCGTCGCCAGCCATGTTCGCCGATCGGCGCGATCGGGCCACGTCACCGTCAACGAACACATGCCCTCGTCGCATCGCCGCTACGCCGGCACCACGCCGGAAAGCCTGATGCGGCAGGCGGCGAAGATCGGCGCCAATACCGCCATTCTCGTCGAGCGGCTGATGCGCGACAGGCCGCATCCCGAGCAGGGCTATCGCTCTGCCATGGGCGTCATCTCGCTCGCACGCCGCTTCGACAAATCGCGCCTCGAGGCAGCATGCGAACGGGCGCTGACGATCAACGCGATCTCCTATTCCTCCGTCAACGCCATCCTCAAATCCGGGCTCGAAAAGGCCAAACCCGCCGAGCCCGTCAGACCCGCGCCGCCGCACGGCAACATTCGCGGCAACAGCTACTATCAATGAGACAAGGACCGTCTTTGATGCTGAACCATCCGACCCTCGACCAGATGCAGGCGCTCGGCCTTGCCGGAATGGCGAGCGCCTATCGTGATTTGAGCGAGCAACCGGGAACAAAGGAACTGGCCCGGGACGAATGGCTGGGCCTCATGCTCGACCGGGAGGGGGCCCTGCGCGCCGACAAGCGGCTCACCAATCGTCTGCGCCTCGCCCGGCTTCGCTTTCCCGACGCCTCGATCGAGGACATCGACTTCAACGCCGCCCGCGGTCTCGATCGGCGCCAGTTGATGGCGTTGGCGCAAGGCGAATGGTTGAAGGCCAGCGAGAACCTGATCCTCAACGGCCAGACCGGCACCGGCAAGACATGGCTGGCCTGCGCCTTCGGGCGGCAGGCGGCACGGCTCGATCATTCCGTCCTTTATGTCCGCATGCCGCGCCTCTTCGAGGATCTGGCCATGGCCAGGCTCGACGGCCGCTTCCCGCGCCTCGTCGACAAACTCGCCCGCGCCCAGCTCCTCATTCTCGACGACTGGGGCACCCATGGTCTCGCCGACCAGCAGCGCCTCGACCTCCTGGAAATCTGCGAGGAACGCTACCGAAGGAAATCCACCTTGATCACCGCCCAGGTCCCCGTGTCGCGCTGGCATGACCTGATTGGAAGCCCGACGATCGCCGATGCCATCCTCGACCGGCTCGTCCACAACGCCCACCGCATCGACCTCAAAGGAGAAAGCATGCGAAAATCCAAAGCCGCCGCGGCCACCGTCACGGATTGACCCGCGCCGAAATCC
>NZ_JAAAMG010000057.1 GCF_010500815.1 Jiella pacifica | reverse complement strand
ACAACTTCCGCCGCATCCTCGCTTGGCTGGAGCTTTTTGTCGCCTTCATCCAGATCGCGATCATCAGCCTATTCGGCACCCGTCAAACCGCCGACGCCGCTTGACGAGCTTTCTTCACGGACGACTGACTACCGGCTTCGTGCCGGTCTCTGCTACTTGCCGAATGAAAAGTGGCTTCAATGTTGCGGCAATGTACGGTGGGAATACCAGCAAACGCGAGCTGGCTCAGAAGGTTTGATGATTGGACGGCCCTGTATTCCCCCCGAAGAACGCGAGCGGGTCTTCGAGCCGTTCCATCGCCTGCGGCCGCGAGCGACCGGGACTGGGCTGGGGTTGAACTTGGTCCAGCAGGTGGTGGAGCGCCATCGCGGGAACGCCTCCATCCTCGCAGCGCCGAGCGGCGATACTCTTGTGCGTATCGGGTTTCCCGAACACTGAACTATGCCGTCCATCAACCGCGCCCATCCGCCTTCCGTTCGAACCAAGAGCCGAAGCCAATCGAAGGATCCGATCATGGCCGATCCGCTTCAATCCGCGCTCGTCTCGCACGAGGTGCGTTCGTCCCGTCAGCGTACTCACTACATCGAGGCCGGACCAGCCGACGGCCCGCTGATGATCTTTCTGCACGGCTGGCCCTGCATCGGCCTGGTCTGGCGCGCGCAGATCGAGGCGTTCGCCGCCATGGGCTGGCGTTGCGTCGCTCCGGATCTGCGTGGCTACGGGCACTCGTTCGCTCCCGCCTCCAACCAAGCCTACGCGATCGAGCACGTCGTGGCCGATCTGGCGGAACTGCATGATCACTTGGGCGGCCGACCTGCCGTCTGGGTTGGCCACGACTGGGGCAGCGTCGTGGCGGCGGAACTGGCCGCCCATCAGCCTCATCGGAGCCGGAGCGTTGTGCTGGTGGCACTGGCCTACCAGCCTGACGGTCACGCTCTGGATACGCTCGTGCCGCTGGTCGACCGAACGATCTACCCGGCCGACAGCTATCCGGACGGCCAGTGGGACTATTACCGCTACTATACGACAGACTTCGATGCAGCCGTCGCGGACCTCAACGCCGATGTCGCAGCGTCGCTGGCCTCGATCTTTCGCAAGGGCGAGGCCGAAGCCGTCGACGAGGTTTCGCCGAGTGCGAAGGTCACACGGAACAACGGGCGCTTCGGCGAGGCGCATCGTGCCCCTCCGACGCTGCCGGATCCGGACCTCTGGCCTGCGGCGGACTTCGACGTTCTCGTAAAGGCATTCAAAGATCAGGGTTTCCACCCCGCCTGCGCCTGGTATCTGAACGACGACGCCAATTTCGCCTATGCCCGCAGGGCCCCGGATGGGGGTCGCCTGTCGCAGCCGGTGCTGTTCGTCAACGGCGAGTTCGACCAGATCTGCAGCATTTCCGGAAATCGTCAGGGCGACCCGATGCGCGCGGCCTGCACGGATCTGACGCTTGCCAGCCTTTCTGCCGCACACTGGCTGCCACTGGAGCGCAAAGCCCAGCTAGTCAGCGTCATGAGTGCTTGGCTTGAGAGCAAGACCATCGGGTGAGCAGGGAACAGGGGCAACCGGACGGGAAGATCATGCCGCGTCCGTGACCCGGGGCGGGGTATTGTTCACGGACAGCAGAGCTTGTCGAAATCCTAACAGACGAAGGCAAAAGATGCGCCATACGCCGTCAACTGAAGGCCTTAAAGAGACTTCGCACGGCTCAACCATCCCACGGCCGCATATCCCTCAGCATTGCCACCACGGCCCGGCTTTCGGGTGAAACCATGTTGCGGACGAGGCTCGTGAAGAAACTCAAAATTAAGACGAGCGGCAGACGGGGCGTCTATTTCAGGCGAGCCAGGCTTTCACCGAAGACGACGAGACTGACGCCGAGAAGAGCGACGTCCTTCACGAGGAAGGAGCCGAGGAAGTTCAGGAACGGGAAGCCGCCGGATCCTGTCTCCCATATCGGCAGGGCCAGCATGGTGGAGACCGTGACGGCGAAGGTGAGGGCACCGAGAAGACCGCCGGCGACGCCCGCCTTCGGAAAACGCCAGGAAGCGATCAGAAGGCCGCCTGTCGCGATCTCGACGATGCCCAAGAGCCAGGATGCGCCGGTCTCGCCAAAAACGAGATAGAGCCAGGATAGCCAGGGCGTCCCGCCGATGACGGGCTTCAGAGCCTCGACCTCGACGGCCGTGAACTTCAAAAGCCCGATCAGAAGAAGCGGGATCACCACACCGGCAAGAGCAATGGCCCGGCCGGTCCGTTCGATACGCATGATGGAATGGAGCCGGTCGACTGGTGCGAGGGCGAGACTCGCATCGCGGCTTTCAGGACGGGACATGCGGTCCTCCAGTGTGTGATTTCAGACGTCGATCGCCTCCACCTGCGCGCTGGTGGAGCAGCAAGGCTGCGCAGCGCGCGGATGAAGGCGACATTCGGTTTCCGAATGATCCTTCGCACCGGCAGCGGCCGCCATTACAGACGGATCGTCAGGGCCCCTTCGGGGGCGTCGCCACGAGCACTAGAGCGTCGGGCGTTTAATCTGCAACACAGCCTGCAGCCTTGAAGTAGTTCCAGCATTCGTCGGGTGTGAAGAGGGCGCAGATGTCGCCGACGGCCCGCCAGAGTTGGTCCAGAGTGCGGGCGGC
>NZ_JAAAMG010000056.1 GCF_010500815.1 Jiella pacifica | reverse complement strand
CGATCTCGACGCCTGGCTCGTCCACTACAACACCGAACGCCCGCACCTCGGCTACCGCAACATGGGCCGTAGGCCAGTCGAAACCGTCATGTCATTCGTCAGTCAAGAAGCTTAAGTGGACACACGAAGAACCAGCAATCCAGTACGACTTGGGACGACGCCGTCACACAGGCCCTCAGCTCTCGAGATCCCGACTGGTTCGATGCCAATCTTGGCATCTGGATGCATGACTATTACGGGATCGACCGCACGTTCGTCCTCGATGACGCCGATCGATCAATCTACGCCATGTTGGACGGGCAAAGAGCTGACCCCGCTGCCTATTTTACACAAGCTTCCGTGGTCGAGCCGGCGGTTGCGGAGTTGCGGCAGCGCCGGCGACAGGCCGCCGCCGCTGAAGACGCCCCAACGGCTATCAGACAATACGTTCTCCTGGAGAACCGCCCCGCTGTCGTCAGCGTCGCCGCGATCGTGTCGGATACGGGCACCATCGCGCAACCCCTCGCAAAGGAGCCGGCACATGTCGCGGTCAAGTTTCTCGACGGGGGCTTCCTGACAAAACTCAACCGCGATTTCCTGATCGATGACGCCAGGTTCTCGTGGACAAACGGCTTTGGGCGTCATGAGGCTGCTTTCCCCCTGACGTCCGACGGCGGCGCTGTCGGCTATCTTGTCTGGTCGGTCCAGCAGCCCGGAACGAAAATCCTAGACCAGATGACGCCCATCCTCAGGCTGGCCGCTGCCGGCATTCTGCTGCTCGCCGGCGGCTTGCTGCTTTGGATTCATCAGACGACGCGCCGGCTCGCCGCCTCACAAGAGCAGATCGAGTACATGGCCCACCACGATATGCTGACTGGGCTCGCTAATCGGTTTTCTTTCCAAACCCAGCTTGATGAGCGAATGCGGGAATTCAAGCACACCAAGCGTGGCTTTGCCGTCCTTTACCTCGACCTCGACGAGTTCAAGGCCGTCAATGACACCCTCGGTCATCAGGCAGGCGATGAGGTGATCCGGCAAGTTGGTTTGAGACTCCTGGCCCTCGTCCAGGAAGACGACATGGTCGCTCGGCTTGGCGGCGATGAGTTTGCCGTTTTGCGAAACCATGTTCGCGATCGCATCGAGATCGAGGGTTTGTCCCGAGGCATCATCGAGACCATCCGAACCCCGTTCAAGGTCGAGCATCAAGAGGTGTTCATCGGAGTGTCGATCGGGGTCGCAATCGCATCCACCGAGCTGCCGATGCAGTTGGATCTTGTGCGCCGTGCGGACGTCGCCCTTTACCGCGTCAAGAATTCCGGTCGCAACGGCTATCTGATTTTTGGAGAGTGGGGCTTGGATCTCGATCGAAATGAGACCTATTCTGAAGCGAGCCAAGGCTTGCTATAGCCCGACGCTCCTTTCCCCGGTGAAGACGTTGGTATTCGTCCATGGTCGCTCTCTCTGGTGCGGTAAGGGTCGGTTGATGGCCGACCGGAATCACCGACTTCCAGTACCAGGTGACCCGCTTCTCCCCCGATGAAACCCTTCCGATATAGAACGGATCGTCCGCTCTGCCCTGGATATCCTCGATCACCGCAATCATTCCCGACTGCGGTCCTCGCCGGAGTTCCATGAGATTGCCGATGGTCAGAAGACGGCTCGGTAGCGAATGAGATCTCATCAACGTAACCTCCTCGCCGGTGACATATAGCATCTTCCGTAGGCGGCTATCCTCCATGCAGGTTTGGGATTGCTCCGACTAACGCCACAAGAGCGCCTTGGTGGGAGCTGCTTCAGCACTCGTTAGGCTGTGCGTGATCAAATGGATCATTCACGGTTCCGCCCTGGAGCTCTGTCGCAACCAGGAACGCTGCACGATGCTCTCACGTCATTTTCTTGGTCCTCAGAGGACGCGTCTGATCGACGCCCTCGAAAAGTCTCTTGCCATCATCGAGTTTTCTCCTGATGGGATGATCCTCTCTGCCAACGAAAACTTCTGCCGACTTGTGGGTTATTCTTCCAAGGAGATCGTCGGCCGCCACCACAGCATGTTTGTGGACAAGTCTTACGCAGAGTCGGCGGACTATCGGGACTTTTGGCGCAGACTTGGGCAGGGCAAGTTCGAGAGCCGGGAGTACCGGCGCTTTGGCAAGGGCGGACGCCAGGTCTGGATCCAGGCGTCTTACAATCCGGTGCTGAACGCCCGGGGCAAGGTCACCCGCGTGGTAAAGGTGGCCAGCGACACGACCGCGGCGCACATGCGCAACGCCAATTTTGAGAGCAAGTTGGGGGCGATCTCGCGCGTTCAGGGGATCATCGAGTTTACTTCCGACGGCACGATCATCGACGCGAACAAGAATTTCCTCGACCTGCTCGGCTACACATTGGAGGAGGTGAAGGGCCGCCATCACAGGATGTTCGTGGATGAAGCCTATGCCACGTCGCAGGCCTATCGCGACCTATGGCAGTCCCTTAATGAGGGGAATTATGTCGCGGCCGAGTTTGAACGAGTGGGCAAGAACGGCAAACGCGTTTCAATCCAAGCGTCCTACAATCCTATCCTCGATGGCGACGGCAAGGTCTGCTCCATCGTCAAGTTCGCGACTGACGTAACGGACCGCGTCCGAGCGGTCGTCGAAGTTGCCAGCGGATTGGATGAGCTTTCGAACAACAACCTATGTCACCGACTAGAGCATCCGTTCGCGCCTGCCTTTGAGCAACTCAGGAGGGACTACAACACGTCATTGGATGCCCTCCAATCTACCATGCAAAAGGTGGCGAACAGCTCTCAACTAGTCAAAACTGAGACACACGAGATTTTCGAATTGACTGCGGTCATGTCGAGCCGGATCGATCAGCAGGCGGCAAACCTTCAAGACGCCGCCGGCGTCTTGGACAGCATCACTGCAACGGTGAAAACGAGCGCCGAAGGTGCGCTCGAGGCCGCGATTGCGGCTTCCGGCGCCCGATCGGGGACCCTCCAGTCTGGAAAGGTCATGAACCAGGCAGCCGTGGTCATGGGCGAGATCAACGAGAGTTCGGGAAGGATCGCCGAGTTCATCGGCATCATCGACGAGATCGCCTTCCAGACAAACCTCTTGGCGCTAAACGCAGGAGTGGAGGCTGCTCGTGCAGGCGAGGCAGGTCGCGGCTTTGCGGTTGTCGCACAAGAGGTGCGAGGCCTCGCCCAGCGGTCCGCGGTAGCCGCCAAGGAGATCAAGGTGCTGATCTCGTCGAGTTCCGGCCAAGTCAAACGAGGCGTCGCCCTCATGAACGAGACAGCAGCCGCGCTCGAAGAAGTCACGGCAAAAGTCGGCGAGATTGACGTCGTCCTCTCCTCCGTCGCCAAGACAGCCCAGGAGCAGGCAGCCGGTTTGGGTGAAGTCAACCTTACGGTCAACCGGATGGACCAAGCGACCCAGGAAAACGCCGAGATGCTTGGTCGGGCCAAGGCAGCGACGCAGAACCTTCAGAATGCTGCTGAGGAGATGGCGACACTGATAAGCGAGTTCAGACTTCATGAAGGGGAGAGCGTCGGGTCCAATGCAAAGCGGCCGCAACTGACCTTGGTGCATCGGGCGCAGAGGACGCGGAAGGCTATGCGAGGGTGATGAACGTAATAGCTGCAAACCGCATTGCACGCGAGCTGCCCCCTCCCGGCCGAGAAGGGCAAGCCATGGGTGGCGCTGACAGGATGCTACAAATAGACCCGCTTCAGGAAACTCGGCGCATCGAAAGGCTCCGCGCGATCGGCATTCTCGACACGCAAGACGATGGCTCTTTTAGGAGCCTCGTTGAGCAAGCGCTCGGCCTCCTGCCGGGAACCTGTATCGCCGCCGTTAGCTTGGTCGACACAGATCGGCAATGGTTTAAGAGCATCGTCGGGCTAGACGTGAGACAGATGCCCCGCAGCCAATCGTTCTGCGCGCATACGATCCAGACCGAAGGCACACTAATCGTAGAGGATGCCACCCAGGACGAGCGGTTCGCTGACAACGTCTTGGTGACCAACGCTCCGGGAATCCGCTTCTATGCCGGCGTCCGGCTAACCGGCGGTATCGGTGCGCTTTGTGTCATCGGGCGGAATCCTAGACAGGCGACGCAGGCAGAGATTCTCAAGCTGACGAAACTGGCCCAATACGTGGACATCCAGATGATGGCTCATGGCACCCTCTTCAATTTGACGCGACGTTTTTAGGAGCTTGTTCCGCAGTGCGAAGCATACATTGCGGACGAGTACGCCTAGCGCAAGGCGATCTCCGCCGTAGGCGTATGTGGCATCAGTCGTTTCCTCCGATGTGCCGGCCTACATTATAGCCCCGAGCGTCAGTCGGTCGGTCGGTCGGTCGGTCGAAAGGCAGGTCGGCTGACGAATTGCCATGCGCACAAGATTTTTGGAAAGCGGTCGCGACCTCAATCGGATCGCGCCAAGAGCTGGTCCGATCGACCAGCCACCATTATGCAGAATCGGTCGAAGTACCCGGTCCCGGAGATGTCTGGGCGCGCGTTGCTTGCCGCAGCCTTTGGCTCAGGAAGGTGACATTCTCAGCGCGGGACACTGACATGGCCGCGTTTATTGCGCCGGCAAGTTCTTCCAGGGAAAACGGCTTGGACAGGCGTGGAAGGCTTTGATCTGCGCCCGCAGGCAATTCAACGTAACCAGTGGCAAGCAGCACCGGCAGATCCGGGTAGTCCTGCCGTATGGCGGCGATGAGCTGCAGACCCGTCATCATCGGCATAGCGT
>NZ_JAAAMG010000055.1 GCF_010500815.1 Jiella pacifica | reverse complement strand
TGTCGCCAGGCGCGATGGCGGCGTCGACTGGAGCTTTGGTCGCAAGCGTGGATTGGGGATCTCGTGACACAACTGGGCTCGTTCGGAGCTGCGGCTTCCGTCAAGAAGCACGTTTTCCGAACCGGGAGTAATCGGGAAGCTGCAGCATGGCGTGCACCTTCCGGGGATCGTCCCCGAGAGCCTGTGGCATCCTATGTGAAGCGATGCTCTCCAGGGTACGATTACGTGCATCCAGCTCCTGCTGTGTTCGAGGCAGGAGCAGCGACCCGCCCGCCTTCGTTGCCAGGGCCTGGTTGGCCTCGGCGAAGGGCCGAACGATCCCCTCATAGGACGCAAATGCTTCGGCCGGCTCGTCGTTCGAGGCCAACTCTCCGGCCAGCACGTAAGCCCCCACCAGCGCGAGGCTGGTGCCCTGACCCGAAAGAAAGGAGGGAGCAAATGCCGCATCGCCGACCAGTCCCACGCGACCGCACGACCACGCGGGCATGCGAATTTGACCCACCGTGTCGAAATAGAGGTCGTCCGCGGTCTTCATGGCTTCGATCAGTCGCGGCACGATCCAGCCATCACCGGCAAACATCCGCTCCGTGCGTTGGCGCTGCTCGTCGAGGTCGGCATGCGCCCCAAATGGCGGCTCGTCCGTGGCGAAGTTGAGAAATGCCGACATCGTGCCACTGTCGCCGACAGCGAATGCCCCCGCGCTTCGTCCCGGCTCGGAGTAGATCACGGCTTCGCTGGACAGTCCCAGCTCGTTCGGGAGCGAAAACAGATTGAAGCAGTGGCCGAGATAGTGGCTGAACTGCTTCTCGGGACCGAAGGCCAGCTGCCGAGTACGAGAATGCAGGCCGTCGGCTCCGACGATGAGGTCGAAGCGGTCGCGCTCTCCGCTTCGAAATTGCACGTCCACCCCGGCACCGCATGGCGCGTACGTCTCGACAGTGTCATTGAAGCGGTAGCTGACCGACTCGCTGCAGGTCAGCGCGTAGAGCTTGTCAGTCAGGGTGCCACGCGGCAATTCGATGTCGCGACCAGCTTCGCTGCCGGTGAGATCCTCCATCGCAACGACGCCAACCACCTCTCCGTCGGCATCCACGAACGTTGTTCGGCGGGAATGGACATGCGCAGCCTCAACCTGCGGAAGGATCCCCATACGCTCGACGACGTCGACGGCCGTGCCGCGGATGTCGATGGGGTATCCGCCGCTGCGAACGCCCGCCGTACGTTCCACCACAGTGACGGCAAACCCGTATCGAGCAAGCCAATAGGCGACTGTAGGACCAGCAATGCTTGCGCCAACGACCAACACGCTGCCGCGCGAGTTGCGATTGCGCCGAACGGACATGAGATCCTCCTCGTTTGGATGCAGAACGGATCTAAAGCATGATCGAGGGAGCATCAATAAGATGCATGATGAATCTTATTTTCTAAGCGTGAGGTGAGGCGTTGGAACGTCGACGTGGCAGGGTGCTCGAGAACGCGATCCTCGATGCGGCCTGGGCAGAGTTGGCTGAGCGTGGCTATCCCGGGTTCACTCTGGAAGGCGTGGCCAAGCGGGCCTGCACGAGCAGACCTGTCCTTCACCGCCGCTGGCCGAGCCGAAGCAAGCTCGCGACCGCGGCGATGGCGCGCTTCGTTGCGCTCAATCCGATCAAGATTCCGGACCTCGGCAGCGTGCGTGACGAGATGAAGGTGCTGCTCCGGCTCCTGTCGGATCGGGCACGGCCCGACCTCGTCCGACTACTGTTCGACCTGCAGGCAGACCTGGCGGGCAGCGCGTCGAGCTTCGCCGAAGCAAAAGGCGGCATCGTCGAGCAGCGACATGTCGCAGCGATCC
This sequence comes from Jiella pacifica, assembly GCF_010500815.1. Taxonomy (GTDB): domain Bacteria; phylum Pseudomonadota; class Alphaproteobacteria; order Rhizobiales; family Rhizobiaceae; genus Jiella; species Jiella pacifica. Next base: position 3,047 of record NZ_JAAAMG010000055.1, on the reverse strand, counting down.
TCGAGCGGGGCATCGCTCGCGGCGAAATCGATGCCGCTCGTGTGACGTCCCGGATCGCGGATCTTCCCACGGATCTTGCACGACACGAGATCCTGATGACGTTCGCGCCGCTGCCGAAAGAGGCGATCGACGAGATCGTGGATGAAATCTTCTTGCCCTTGGTCCGCGCGCCAGTGCCGGACCCACGCTGACACCGGTAATGTCGTCCGAGAGTGCGAGCGTCCCGCCAATATCTCGACACCCGCTTGAACCGTCCCGGTACCACGCCCGACTTTCTCCAAAAAGGAGAAGCGCGTGCCGGCAACGAAGATTCTCTGGGGGCAGATTGTCATCGTCGTTGCGATCGTTCTCGCGACGACCTGGACGGCGACTGAATGGACCGCGTGGCGACTTGGGTTTCAGGCACAGCTCGGGAGGCCATGGTTCGAGATTGCGGCTTGGCCGGTCTACCAACCCCCAGCGTTCTTCTGGTGGTGGTACTTCTACGATGCCTATGCGCCGCCGGTCTTCGTCGAGGGTGCGTACATTGCCGCGTCCGGTGGTTTCCTCGCCATCGCCGTGGCGGTGGGCATTTCGGTTTGGCGGGCGCGGGAGGCGAAGAACGCCGAGACTTTCGGCTCGGCCCGCTGGGCGCGGCCGGACGAGGTAAAAGCTGCCAGTCTGCTTGGACCCGACGGCGTCGTCCTCGGCAAGTTCGATCACAGTTATCTGCGCCATGATGGGCCGGAGCATGTGCTGTGCTTCGCGCCGACACGCTCCGGCAAGGGCGTCGGCCTCGTGGTACCCTCGCTGCTGACCTGGCCGGGCTCAGCCATCGTTCACGACATCAAGGGCGAGAACTGGCAGATCACGGCCGGCTTTCGCGCTCGGCACGGCCGCGTGCTGCTGTTCGATCCGACCAACTCGAAGTCAGCCGCCTACAATCCGCTGCTGGAGGTGCGCCGTGGAGAATGGGAGGTGCGCGACGTCCAGAACATCGCCGACATCCTGGTCGACCCGGAAGGCAGCCTCGAGAAGCGGAACCACTGGGAGAAGACCAGCCACGCGCTCTTGGTCGGCGCCATCCTTCATGTCCTCTATGCCGAGGCGGACAAAACGCTCGCCGGCGTTGCCGCTTTCCTTTCCGATCCTCGCCGACCGATCGAGGCGACGCTCGCCGCGATGATGAAGACGCCGCATCTGGGATCGGCCGGACCGCATCCTGTCATCGCCAGCGCCGCACGCGAACTCCTCAACAAGTCGGACAACGAACGCTCAGGCGTGCTCTCCACCGCCATGTCGTTCCTCGGTCTCTACCGCGATCCCGTCGTCGCCGAGGTCACGCAGCGCTGCGACTGGCGCATCGCCGATATCGTCGGCGGCGCGCGACCGGTCACGCTCTACCTCGTTGTACCGCCCTCGGACATCGCCCGCACCAAGCCGCTGATCCGCCTGATCCTCAACCAGATCGGCCGAAGATTGACCGAGGATTTGCGGGCCAACGGCAGACACCATCGGCTCCTGCTGATGCTGGACGAGTTTCCGGCGCTGGGGCGGCTCGACTTCTTCGAAAGCGCGCTCGCCTTCATGGCAGGTTACGGCCTGAAGGCCTTCCTCATTGCCCAGTCGCTGAACCAGATCGAGAAGGCGTATGGGCCGAACAACTCGATCCTCGACAACTGCCATGTCCGGGTGAGCTTTGCGACCAATGACGAGCGCACCGCCAAACGGGTGTCGGACGCCCTTGGCACGGCCACCGAGCTGCGGGCGATGAAGAACTATGCCGGCCATCGGCTGTCGCCCTGGCTCGGCCACCTGATGGTGTCACGCTCGGAAACGGCGCGGCCTCTGCTGACGCCGGGTGAGGTCATGCAGCTGCCGCCAGCGGACGAGATCGTCATGGTGGCGGGTACGCCGCCGATCCGGGCAAAGAAGGCACGGTACTTCGAGGACACGCGGTTTGCCGATCGGGTGTTGCCGCCGCCGGTGCTGATCAAGCACGACGCTTCAGCTGCCGACGACTGGAGCACAATGCCGATGCCGACCCAGCCGACAAGCACCACGGAGAACGCCAATGGCGCCTCGAGCAACGACGACGATCCCACAGAATCGGAGCACCGCAAGCAGCCGGAACTGGCCCGCGTGATACCGATCGAGAAACCCGTGACGACGCCTGCTAATGAATTCGATCTCGACTTCGATGCGGAAGCCGATGACGACGCAACACGAATCGGCCGCGTCGACCGGCTGATGCAGGGCGTGGCGCGGCAGGTTTCGCTCGATCCCGCCGACGGCATGGATTTGTGAGGCGCCGATGAGCAAGCCGCAGAAGAAACAGCGCCTGTCCGTCTATCTCGATCCGCCGATCATGAAGGCACTCGCGGAATATGCCGCCCGCCGCGATCATTCGCGATCGCTCGTCGCCGAAGCGGCGATTGCCTCGTTCCTGTCGCCTGACGCCCTTGAACGGCAGGAGGCGGCGACGACCAAGCGTCTCGACCAGCTCGACCGCCGGCTAACGCGGCTCGAGCGCGATCTCGGCATCTCGGTCGAGATGCTGGCTCTCTTCGTCCGCTTCTGGCTGATCTCCAATCCGCCGCTGCCAGAGACCGCGCAGGCGGCGGCGCGGGCTCAGGCCGGCGAGCGCTACGATGCCTTCGTCGCGGCGCTGGGCCGGCGCCTCGCCAAGGGGCCAAAGCTCCAGCAGGAGATCTCCGAGGAGATCGATCCATCGCAGCGGCTCGGGTAATCCTAGAACACTGGCCTTTAGTGGAGATCGCAGCTCGCATTGTAGCGTTGAACGATTTGTCAGGTTGGGGCCGAAACCTGCCGTTCGCCTGTCCGACCGAATCTTAAAAAAAGAACTATCCTGGTTCGTCCTGGGCGGCCGCACCTTTGAGTTTGAACCAAGGGCCTCGAATTTGATTGCTCCATCAGATTGTCTGTCCTCTTAATCTTCTTTCCATGCTATTTTTGGGAAGGAGGACCGAACCATGGGACCGTCACCATCAAGGAAGTCCGCAGGGCCGCGTGATGCGGCCACCAAGGTTGCGCATCATCGCCTGAGT
>NZ_JAAAMG010000054.1 GCF_010500815.1 Jiella pacifica | reverse complement strand
GCAGCCGGGAACCATGGATATCTGAAGCATGCCTTCTCCACCGCATCATCTGCGGTGTCAGAAAGAGTCGCAAAGCCTCATGACCACACAATCTGCGGAAGAGCCGGGAAACCGGGACCACCTCAGAGATCTGGTTGGAACTTGGTGAGGGCCTGCTGGACGATGCCTCGTGCAACGGCCCCGTAGTCCGAGTTCAGGAACGCGTTAACCTGACCGACGACGTTCTCGCTACCTCGACCGACCGGTCTGCCCGCTTCCAACGCGATCAGGACGTTCGCCGTTTCGGCGAGTGACCAGCGTTCGTCGTCGCCTTCCGGAACAATGTTGGCACGGGTTGCCAGTTCGTCGAAGGCCACTTCGGACAGTTGCAGGCGACGTCCTACAGCGGCCATCCAACGTTCCTTCAAATCAAGTGACCATAAATAGGGATCGAGATCGGATAGACCTACAATGTCGACATCGAAACCACCGTCTTCGGGTCGAACTCGAAAGCGTCGCAACGATATCGCGTTGTCGTTACGGCTGCGTGCCAGCACCGCGTCGTCCAGCGAGAATAGGGTATCGATGTCCGCAGAGATAAGGTCCCAATACCAAGCGTTCGTATGGCTCTGCGGATCGAAGCCCCATGTCACCCAAAGCAGCCTGGTCCCCGCGGTCGCGTAGAACCGTCCCCGTTCTATAAGCCGATGGACCGTGATCGGAGCGGTCTGAACCTCGAACACAAAGGCACGGCCCTGAGCGGTCAGGTATAGGTCCGGGAAGCGCCCGCGAAAGGCCGACACCGCAGCGGGGAGGTAGCGTTCCCGGCGGATCGAGTTTGAATCCACCCAACGATCGACGCGCGACATCGTCTCCAGTTCGTCAAGGATGCGGTGATGGAGCGCCCCCTCCTGGCGACCGCGATACAGGCGAGCGTCCAGTTGGTCGTAGGTCAATCTCGTCCCCATCAGAGGGCAATACCGACCAGGATCCGCAGGATCGGCGAGGTGGGCCCAAATCGGTCGGCGAGTCACGTCCAGCTTCGGCCAGAGTCGCTGTCCGCATTCCTCGCACCAGAACGGCTCGCTTGCGTTGCCGACCTGCGCCACGACCGCCTCGTGTCGCATCTCGTGCAGTCGATGACGGGAAAGTTCCTCCAGCGCCTTCTGGCTCATCACCCCGCCGTCACGACATTTGGCGCGTCGGATCGTAGGTCCCATGCGTTCGCTCTTCCGTCCGTGAGTTACCATGCTACAAAACGAGGAATTCGTGGAGTTGGGGTCTGGTCGAGAAAGGTCTTGGGTCTTACTCACCAGCGCCTCGACGTCCTTCGTTCCGCATTCTCAAACCGTCATCACCTGCCATCCGGCGACCTCGAGATCGCGGATGTCCGCGCATCGCAGGCGACGTTCATTTCGAACTTGTCCTGCCAGAAGTCGATGCGCGACTTGGCAGTCGTCGCTTTCCTGCAAGCCGGATGACGATGCCAGAAGCAGCCCTGGACGAACACGACCTTGCGGTGAAGCCCAAAGACGAGATCCGGTCGGCCGGGCAGATTGCGGCCGCGGGCCGAAAGGAGACCGGCAGATTTCGGACACGACCTGCGGAAAAGCTGCCGATCGGCAATCGACCCGTTCCGGCCGGTTCAAACGTAAGAACTCCGCCGGCATGCAGACATCATTCCGTATCGAGCTGACGCATCCGCTCCCGGAAGGATGCTTGCAACGCTGTCAGGAATGCACGGACGGCCGGATTGGTGCGCCGACTCTCTGGCCACAGCGCAGTGACGTTGTCTCGTTCGACGGCAAAATCGGCGAGCACAGGGACGAGCTCGCCGCGGGCGACATAGGGCGCCGTAACGAACGTCGCCGCCATTCCAATCCCCCCACCCGCGGCCAGCACAGCCACGATCGCCTCGCTGACATCGAGTGACAGGGACGAGTCAGGCGTCCTCTCGGCCACTCGCCCTGCGATCCGGAAGGGCCACCGCAAGACCTGCCCCGTGCTTTGATAGCGCAAAAGGACGGTGGCGTGTTCAGCCAGGTCATTGGGGTGCTGCGGCGTCCCGCGCGTTGCGAGATAGGCCGGCGACGCAAAGCAGCACAACCGATGCGGCGCGAGCCTGCGCGACACCAGCCGGGTATCTGGAAGTTCACCGATCCGGACCGCGACGTCAATTCCCTCACCAACCAGATCAACCAGATGGTCGTTCAGCCGCAGATCGACGCTGACCTTTGGATGTTCCTGGCAAAATGCCGGCAGCATAGGGGCGATGACATGCATGCCGATTGGCAGGGAAGCCGTGATCCGCAAGGGGCCCGACGGTTCCGTCCGCGCTGCCAAAGCCGTCTGCCCGATCTCCTCGGCATCGCGCAACAGACTGACGGCGCGCTCGTGCAGGTCGCGTCCTTCCGGCGTCAGAGTCAGCGAGCGGGTCGTGCGTGTGAAGAGGGAAACCCCGAGCTGTTTCTCCAGGCGCTGGACACTCTTGCTGACCGCCGAGGGTGAGATCGACAGCGCATGGGCTGCCGCTGTGAAGCTGCCGAGCGAACCCGCTCGCGCAAAGGCTGCCAACCCTGTCAGCCGTTCCAACGCCATTTGTTCCTTCATGGCACAACAGAAGCGGCATTGGCCCAAATAATCAAGAGCTACCCCTTCGACTACATTGAGCGCAGTCCAACCAGCGAAGGCAGCGATCCATGAGCAACACAATGAAGGCGATCCGCCTCCACGAATTCGGCGAACCGGACGTGCTCCGTTACGAGGATGCCCCAAGACCCAAGCCGAAAGCTGGCGAGGTCCTGGTGCGGGTACGGGCCGCCGGCCTCAATCCGCCCGACTGGTATCTCCGGGATGGCTACCGCTCGCTGCCCTCGGAGTGGCAGCCTCATCCCGTCTTTCCGCTGATCCTCGGTTCGGACATTTCGGGCGTCGTTGAGAGTGTCGGCCAAGGCGCCGGAGGGTTTTCTCCCGGCGACGAAGTCTACGCCATGGTCCGCTTTCCCGCGGATGTGATGGAGGGCAGCAAAGCTTACGCTGAATATGTCAGCGTGCCCGCCTCGGAGCTGGCGCTGAAGCCTGGGGGCATCGATCATGTACACGCAGCGGGCGCGCCCATGTCGCTCCTCACCGCATGGCAGTTCCTGATCGATCTCGGTCACGAAGAGCCGAACCCGTTCCAACCCGCTCCCCATGTCCCGGTGCCCTTGCCGGCAAGACGGTGCTGATCAATGGTGCGGGGGGCGGCGTCGGACATCTGGCCGTGCAGTTGGCGCGCTGGAAGGGTGCTCGCGTCATCGCCGTTGCCTCGGGCAAGCACGAAGCGCTTATGCGTGATCTCGGGGCCGATCAGTTCATCGACTACAACAAGACCTCGGCCGACACGGCCGTCCACGACGTCGATCTCGTATTCGACACGGTGGGCGGCACGGCGGCGTCCCGCTTCCTGAAGACGATCAGACGCGCCGGCGCACTGTTCCTGGCGTTCCCGCTCGGGTTTGACGCACAGGACGAGGCGGAACTTCTCGGCATCACCGTGTCGTCGACGCAGGTCCGCTCCAGCGGCGCACAGCTCAAGAAGGCCGCGCCCCTCCTCGATGACGGAACCGTCCGCGTCGTGATCGACAGCACCTACCCGCTTGCCAGTGCCGCCCGGGCACATGAGCGGGCCGAACAGGGAAGCATTCAGGGCAAGATCGTGCTCGTCCTCGAGTGAACCGGTCGATTGCTGAGGAGAGACCGTCATGCTGATCGTAATCGGACAAATTCACATCGTCGACGCCGATGTCGCGGCCTTCCTTTTCGAGATGGCGACGTTCGGCGACGCCGCCCGCGCTCGCGACGGTTGCCTGTTCTTCGCCGTCGCGCCCGAGAATTCCAGCGCCGGGCGAATACTGGTCGTCGAACGCTGGCGGGATCAGGCTGCACTCGACGCTCACCTGGCTGCCGAGGATACGGCAGCCTTCGTCGCGCGGTGGGGAAGCCGCATGGAAAGCGATGTCGCCAAATTCGACGCCGCGAACGAGCGAGAGCTCATGGGGCCATAGCCATCATATAGCGATTACAATTTCCCTCAGTCCTTTGCCGGAAGCGAACGGAAGCTTCCTCGCCTTCTTCGTACGCCTACGGCGGAGACCGCCTTGCGGGGTTTAGGTTTCGCGCTTGAAAACAGTGCGTATGGACAGGAATACGCACAGAGCCTTTGAGCGGCTTGAGATCGTCGAGACGGGGCGGCGTCGTCGCTGGAGCGACGAGGAGAAGCTGAAGATCGTCATCAAGAGCATGGCATGCCCGCGGCTGGTCTCGGCGACGGCCCGGCGGTACGGGATATCGCGCTCGCAACTGGCGACGTGGCGGCGGACGTTTCGAGACGCCCCAGCCGGACCGGATCTCGTGCCAACGTTTGTTCCTGCGGTGCTCGCACCGGTATCGGAGTTGCCGAGGCAAGGGAGCGTGGCGACGTCCTCTCGCATGGAGATCATCCTGACGTGCGGGCGACGGATCGTCATCGACGCCGGTGTCGATCCCGAGGCTCTGGCGCGGGTCATCGCCGTTGTGGATCGGCGCCGATGATCCCGGTTCCGAGCGGGGTGCGGGTCTGGCTGGCGACGGGGCATGTCGATATGCGTAAAGGCTTCCCGGGCCTGTCGCTGATGGTGCAGGAGGTGCTGAAGCGCGACCCGAACAGTGGCCATCTGTTCTGCTTTCGTGGCCGTAGAGGCGACCTTTTGAAGATCATCTGGCATGATGGCCAGGGCGCGTGCCTTTATACGAAGAGGCTTGAACGGGGGCGCTTTCTCTGGCCGTCGGTCGCGGATGGCGCGGTGACGATATCCCCGGCGCAACTGGGCTATCTCCTGTCCGGAATCGACTGGCGCGCTCCGCAAGAAACCTGGAGGCCGACGTCGGTGGGATAGGCGGAAAGGCTTGCGTCGCAGGGGTTTTGTGGCAGAATCGGCTTTGTCACGAACTGCTTCGGACCTTCCGCCATGGCCGCCCTGCCGGACGATATCGCCGCCCTGAAGGCCGCGCTTGCGGCGGCCGAACGGCGTGCCGATCGGGCGGAAGCCGAAGTGGCCAACAGAAGGGCGAAGGCCTCGCACGCCGAAGCCTTGATCGCGCATCTGACGCTGGAGATCGAGAAGCTCAAGCGCGAGCTCTATGGGACGCGTTCGGAGAAGAAGGCGCGTCTCATCGACCAGTTGGAGATGCAACTCGAGGACGCCCAGGCGGCCGCGACCGAGGACGAGCTTGCCGCCGAGCAGGCCGCGGCGAAGACGACGGTCGTCGAGGCCTTCACCCGCAAGCGCCCCTCGAAGAAGCCGTTCCCGGAGCATCTGCCGCGGGAACGGGTGATCGTGCCGGCGCCGACCTCTTGCTCGTGCTGCGGTTCGGCTCGATTGTCGAAGCTCGGAGATGCCATCAC
>NZ_JAAAMG010000053.1 GCF_010500815.1 Jiella pacifica | reverse complement strand
CCGATCTCGACGCCTGGCTCGTCCACTACAACACCGAACGCCCGCACCTCGGCTACCGCAACATGGGCCGTAGGCCAGTCGAAACCGTCATGTCATTCGTCAGTCAAGAAGCTTAAGTGGACACACGACCTGAGTGCGGGTTCGTTCCACCCTTCGAACTCACTCTACAGACTTGATGTATGTCTGAGTTGGGCATAGCGGTGGCGATCTTTTCCTAATATGTGCCTGCGCAGAATGCTCATCCCCCCTCCGCTCCGGAATGATCCGTTGGCTCGCAAAGCCTTTAGGCTCTTCGTCCCCATTCTGGCTGGCGCCACCCTGCGCGATCGTGCCATCGCATGCATGGGAGCTTTGATCGGTATCTGTCTGACGGGCTTCGTTTGCGCCTCCGCATTCGGTAGCGATCCGTTCCTGCCGTTCATTGTGGCACCAATTGGGGCGTCTGCCGTCCTCCTCTTCGCGGTCCCGGCTAGTCCTTTGGCCCAACCCTGGTCGATCATCGGGGGAAATACGATCTCGGCGCTCGTTGGCATCACGGTAGGCCGCTTCGTGGACGACCCGATGCTCGCGATTGGCCTTGCGGTGGCGCTGGCTATCGCCGTGATGTCCCTGACGCGCTGCCTGCACCCACCGGGAGGAGCGGCCGCCCTGACAGCGGTGATCGGTGGCCCGACGGTTGCGGCGGCAGGATATATGTTTGCCTTCGTCCCGATCGCCGCGAATTCCACAGTTCTGGTCCTCTTGGGCCTGTTTTTCCATCGGTTCTCATCTCACTCCTACCCTCATGTTCCGGCGGCCGCGCCAACCAATACGCACGGCACGTCTGACTTGCCGCCGACGGCGCGTGTTGGTTTTCGTGCTGAGGACATTGAGGGCGCACTGGCGGATCTGGGAGAGACATTCGATATCGACCCGCAGGATCTTGACAGGCTGCTTCGCAGAATTGAGCTGCGCTCCCTGCTGAGGGAGCACGATGATTTCTCATGCGCCGACATCATGTCCCGAGACGTGATCTCGGTCGGTGAAACGGTCGACGCCGACGAAGCTTACACCCTACTTCTGGACCATGGTGTGAGAACGTTGCCTGTCACCACCGCCCACGGGCGTCTTGCCGGAATCGTGGGCCTTCGAGAACTGACCGGACGCATGGGTGTCGTAGGGAACGCCATGACCGACGCGGTCGTCAGCGCACCCACGTCACCGGCCATCGGGTTGATCGATTCACTGACTGACGGCAAAACACATGCCGTGGTGATCGTCGACGAGAATCAGCGGATTCTCGGTCTCGTCACTCAGACCGATTTGCTATCCGCGATCTCCAAGGTGCTGGCAAGGCGGCTTGAGGATGCGTAGGATACGCAGGACTGCTCGGTCACGATCACGTCCATGGGAATATCGTGCTTCAGTGGATAGATCGTCTCTATCGCCGCCTGCGCATACCCGATGCCGATGACGTATGGCTTGCGTGCAAGAACGGCCAGAGTGCGATCGAAGTACCCGCCACCATAACCCAAGCGATAGCCACGTTTATCGAAGCCGACCACGGGTGCGATTACGATGTCCGGCACCAAGCTAGCGCCGTGTTCGGGAATAGGGATGTTCCAGACCCCCCTGATGAGAGATTCCCCAGGCGACCAACTGCGGAATTCCATCGGTGCGCCCTTTTTGATCACCACCGGGAGAGCAAATGCGAGCTCGCTCGGAAGCGAATTCTTCACCCAAGGAATCAGGTTGGGCTCCGCCTTCATAGGCCAATAAATGCTGACGATCCTCCCCTGCATGGTCGCGAGGAGACCCGACAACCTTGTGCGAATGACGTCGTCCATGCGCTTGCGGTCATTGGCCCGAATAGCCGCGCGCATCTCGATCAGTCGAGGGCGCACGATTTTCCGCCAGCGGATCACCCCGTCGTCTAATCCCTCCGCGGCGTGCCCGATGCCTGTGATGTCAGGAGTCAGTTCGTGGAGGAAACAGGCAGGCGATGAATACTCGTTCGGTTCGTCGTCTTGATGAGCCTCAGCATCGTTATCCATTGCAGCTCTCCCGCTCGAGACTGGCTGGCGTTCGTTGCCCGCCGTCCCCCTAGAGAGCAGAATGATACGACAGGAGAAGGGCGAGGGATACGATCGGCATAATCGGCATGTCCCGCATCCTCGGCATCAGCCACATCATTGCGACGCCGATCGTCACGCCCACCAGGACGCTCAGTAAGGCTTGCAAGAAGCCATAGTTCTGGAACGCCATTCCCATCCCTGCGAACGCGGCAGTTGTCCCTATCGTGGCACCTGCAAATGGAATGATCGTTCTTGGCGCCTGGCCTTCGACCAAGACAAGAAAGCTTGGCAAACCCAACCCAATCGCCATGATCAGGACGGCATTTGCGACAGCTTGATCCAAGGCATCAGCTCACTTTGCCAGATTAAAACACATAGATCTCGACGATCCCTCTAGACCATCGTAAATCACTTCCGTCGATTCAAGCTGAAACAATAATCATAACGCACTTTGATTTGCACACATCATCAGCAAATTGACGCGTAAATGTACAGTTCTCCCCGAAGACTGAACCGCGCAGGCGTTTGGTAGGGATCTTTGCAGAAGAAGAGACGGAACGCTGAGATCGCGGCTTTGACAAATACAACGCGTCCTTTTGCTGCTGCAAGGCGGTTGTCATAGAACCTTATCTGTAGGGACCGGCTCGACCGAAGCCAGCCGCGCGCGGCGCCTTCTAGCTGGCGATTTGAAGAAGGAGACCCTGTCGCGTTCTTCCGCTTGCAGCTTAAGCCGCACTCGCATCAGGTCCTTCCAGCCGATGTAGCCGACCAGCGTTTGATCATCCCGAGATATCACGGGCAGGTAAGGCACGTTTGCGCTCAGCAGGCGATCGGCGAGGCTTTCCAGATGTTCGTCAGGATAAGCCGTGACCGGTCTTCGTCCGGAAAGCAGATCTGCAAGCATCATGCTCCGATGCTGTCCCGCACGCCGCCAGCGTAGGACGGAGGGGGGATCGACGATGCCGAGGACATGCCCGCTCTCATTGACGACCGGGAATGTGGGATGGACGGTAGTGGGCGCCGTGAGAAACGTGGTCGTTTTCTGCAGGGTCATGGTAGCGGGGAGAGTGTCGACCTCTCGGGTCATCACATCAGAAGCTCGAGCAAGCGCGAACGGATCGATCCGGTACTCCCGGACAATATGGTGCCCGCGCCGCGCAATCTTTTCTGTAAGGATTGACCGCTTCATCAGGAGGACAGTCACCGCATGGGCTGTGGCGCAGGCCGTAATCAAAGGCACGAGGATATGAGTGTTTCCGGTCAACTCGACGGCAAAGAAGGTCGCGGTCAACGGTGCCCGCATAGTGCCGCCCATAGTCGCAGCCATAGCCAGAAGCGCCCAGAATCCAGGACTGGCAGCGGGCATGATGCCGCTCACCACGGCGCCCATAGCTCCGCCAATGATCAAGAGCGGCGCCAGAACGCCGCCCGAGGTTCCCGAGCCAAGCGCGGCGGCCCAGATAACGGCCTTCACTGTCAGCAAGATCAAGGCCGACCAGGCTATGGTCTCGCCGCTGAGCATATGCTCGATATTGGCATACCCCACGCCCAGGGCGCGGGGCTCGATCAAGCCCCCAAGACCGACCACCAGGCCGCCGATTGCGGGCCACCACATCCAATGAATAGGGAGTTTCTGGAAGGCGTCTTCACAGGCGTAGACGAGTTGCGTCAGCAGGCTGGACAAAAGCCCGGCAGCAATGCCGATGGCGACCCACCCCGCCAGTCCGATCAAGCCGATGTCCATCATGCCAGAAAACGGAAACAGTGGGGACGGCATATGCAGAGCCGTACGTTCGACTTCCGCCACGATGGCTGCTACGGCTACCGGGATGAAGCTGCGTGGCGTCCACTCGAACAGCAGCAATTCCACGGCCAGCATGATCGCCGCTATCGGCGTTCCGAAAACTGTGGTCATGCCCGCGGCCGCTCCGGCTACCAGCAGCGTCTTCCGTTCGTTATCGCTCACCGGCAGCGCTTGGCCGATCAATGATCCGATGGCGCCTCCCGTCATGATGATCGGACCTTCGGCACCGAACGGGCCGCCCGTACCGATTGCGATCGCGGAGGACAGCGGCTTCAGGATCGCCACTTTCGCATCCAGCCTAGAGCGCCCGAGCAAGATTGCTTCGATAGCTTCCGGAATGCCGTGCCCACGGATTTTCTCACTGCCGTAGCGGGCCATCAAACCCACGATTAGTGCACCAATGACAGGGACGATGACGACGGCCAAACCCAGAGGACTATCTGCAAGCTTGAGTTCAGCAAAGCTGAATCGCCCGAAATAGGCGACATTCGTCGCCAGCCGTATCAGCTGGAGCAAGATAATTCCGGCGCCCACACCTGCCGTTGCGACAAGAACTGCAATGGCTGCGATGACCACGACACGGGGCTGGGTCGTGAAGTCGCCGAGACGCGGACGAGCGGCATTTTTGGTCATGAAGGAGTGCTTTTTACAGTTGCGTTGGCAGAAAGATCCAAATGCACGCCGTGCACGGAGCGGTTCATATCGCCATACGATATAAATGCAAGAGTCGGCACATGACTGTGCCTGCTTCTTAGAAAGCGAGACCGATAAAAATGCCGCAGCCGAACCTCACTCAAGCCGACTACTCGGCACTGGCCGAGTTCCGCTATCTGATCCGTCGCTTTCTGGAGTTCAGCGAGGCCGAGGCGAAGAGCGTCGGTCTGACAGCACGGCAGCACCAGGCACTGCTTGTCATCAAGGGGTATGGCAGGGGCCATCCCATTGCGGTGGGCGATCTGGCTGATCGCCTACGGATTCGGCCCCACAGCGCTGTTGAACTGGTCAATCGCCTTTCTGAAGGAGACCTCGTTGTGAGGTTACAAGACAGCGGAGACCAGCGACGGGTGCTGCTCCAGTTAACTGCCCGGGCTGAGGATTGTCTGGCCCAGCTATCCGCAGCGCATCTCAACGAACTATCACGCATCCATCCGATGCTGAGCCGCATCTTGGAACGCCCCAGTGGGCAGAACGGCGATTAGGCGTACAAGATGCAATTCGCTTGCAGCGTGGTTTGGCCGGTCGAGTGAGCCGAACCCTTATCTTCCCGCCTCTTGCCGTGTGGCAGCGCGGAATTATGTTGGGGGCATTATGTCGAAAGCTCAAGCCGCAACTGATGTAGCCTCGACTATTGCAATCGCTTTGGGCGCCGCAGTGGTAGTGCCCAGCTTGATTGCGTTGGTCTTCACTTTAATGGCCGTTGTCTCCCTTGTCTTCTGACATTAGCCGATGCTGGTGTTCATTTGGACTGTTTGGATCGAGCGGAGGAGGTCCGGCGCGGTGAAGCGGGATCATGTGTCCACTTAAGCTTCTTGACTGACGAATGACATGACGGTTTCGACTGGCCTACGGCCCATGTTGCGGTAGCCGAGGTGCGGGCGTTCGGTGTTGTAGTGGACGAGCCAGGCGTCGAGATCG
>NZ_JAAAMG010000052.1:2772-6438 GCF_010500815.1 Jiella pacifica | reverse complement strand
AACGATTTCGAGAAGCTGGATTTTCATTGCAATCGCCGCCCGGACTTTTTCGGATCTGGCGCCGTCGTAGCCCCGTCGCGAAGCGACATATGGGCGAAGACAGCCCCGCCTCGAACGAGGCGGCGTTCCGAGGGAACGTTAGCCAAAGGCCCGGATGGGCCTGCCGGCGATTGAGGACCAAGAATAATCTTCAATGATCTCGATCCCTTGAGGGATCGATGATCATTGACGAATGAGAACGATCAAGCCGATCGAGCGATTAGTACCGGTAAGCTTCACGTGTTGCCACGCTTCCACACCCGGCCTATCGACGTGGTCGTCTACCACGGCTCTGATAGGGAGCACTCGTTTTCAGGTGGGTTTCCCGCTTAGATGCCTTCAGCGGTTATCCCGACCGTACATAGCTACCCTGCACTGCGGCTGGCGCCACAACAGGTCCACCAGAGGTACGTCCAACCCGGTCCTCTCGTACTAGGGTCAGATCCTGTCAATACTCCTACACCCACGGCAGATAGGGACCGAACTGTCTCACGACGTTCTGAACCCAGCTCACGTACCGCTTTAATTGGCGAACAGCCAAACCCTTGGGACCTGCTCCAGCCCCAGGATGCGATGAGCCGACATCGAGGTGCCAAACAACCCCGTCGATATGGACTCTTGGGGGTCATCAGCCTGTTATCCCCGGCGTACCTTTTATCCGTTGAGCGATGGCCCTTCCACGCGGGACCACCGGATCACTATGACCGACTTTCGTCTCTGCTCGACTTGTCTGTCTCGCAGTCAGGCGGGCTTATGCCATTGCACTCGACGACCGATTTCCGACCGGTCTGAGCCCACCATCGCGCGCCTCCGTTACTCTTTAGGAGGCGACCGCCCCAGTCAAACTACCCACCATACACTGTCCCGGATCCGGATGACGGACCGCGGTTAGACATCCATGACGATAAGGGTGGTATTTCAAGGATGGCTCCACACGAGCTGGCGCCCATGCTTCAAAGCCTACCACCTATCCTACACATGCCGACACGAATGCCAGTGTAAAGCTATAGTAAAGGTGCACGGGGTCTTTCCGTCTGACCGCAGGAACCCCGCATCTTCACGGGGAATTCAATTTCACTGAGTCTCTGCTGGAGACAGCGGGGAAGTCGTTACGCCATTCGTGCAGGTCGGAACTTACCCGACAAGGAATTTCGCTACCTTAGGACCGTTATAGTTACGGCCGCCGTTTACTGGGGCTTCGATTCAAAGCTTGCACCTCTCCTCTTAACCTTCCAGCACCGGGCAGGCGTCAGACCCTATACGTCGTCTTGCGACTTCGCAGAGCCCTGTGTTTTTGGTAAACAGTCGCTACCCCCTGGTCTGTGCCACCTCTGCCCACTTGCGTAAACAGAGGTCACGCTTCTTCCGAAGTTACGCGTGCAATTTGCCGAGTTCCTTCAGCAGAGTTCTCTCAAGCGCCTTGGTATTCTCTACCAGTCCACCTGTGTCGGTTTCGGGTACGGTCTATAATGATGGAGCTATTTCCTGGGACCGCTTCGCCGCATGATCAATCCGTTAAGACCATACGACACACGCAATCCGTCACTACCATCAGGCCCACGAATATTAACGTGGTTCCCATCGACTACGCCTTTCGGCCTCGCCTTAGGGGCCGGCTAACCCTGCTCAGATTAACTTTAAGCAGGAACCCTTGGACTTTCGGCGAGGGAGTCTCTCACTCCCTTTATCGTTACTCATGTCAGCATTCTCGCTTCCGATACCTCCAGAGGCCCTCACGGGTCCTCCTTCACAGGCCTACGGAACGCTCCGCTACCACTTGCGACAAGTCGCAAATCCACAGCTTCGGTGTATGGCTTGAGCCCCGGTACATTTTCGGCGCAAAGTCTCTTATTTAGACCAGTGAGCTGTTACGCTTTCTTTAAATGATGGCTGCTTCTAAGCCAACATCCTGGTTGTTTTGGAAACTTCACATCCTTTCCCACTTAGCCATAACTTGGGGACCTTAGCTGGTGGTCAGGGTTGTTGCCCTTTCCACGACGGACGTTAGCACCCGCCGTGTGTCTGCCGGATAGTACTTCCAGGTATTCGGAGTTTGGTTAGGATCAGTAAGACGGTGAGTCCCCATAGCCCATCCAGTGCTCTACCCCCTGGAGTATAAGTCCGACGCTCTACCTAAATAGATTTCGCGGAGAACCAGCTATTTCCGAGTTTGATTGGCCTTTCACCCCTAGCCACAAGTCATCCCAATCTATTGCAACAGATGAGGGTTCGGCCCTTCAGTGCGTGTTACCGCACCTTCAGCCTGCTCATGGCTAGATCACTCGGTTTCGGGTCTAATCCGACGAACTGAACGCCCTGTTCAGACTCGCTTTCGCTACGCCTCCACCTATCGGCTTAAGCTCGCTCGCCAGACTAAGTCGCTGACCCATTATACAAAAGGTACGCGGTCACCCTTGCGGGCTTCCACTGTTTGTAGGCATTCGGTTTCAGGTTCTCTTTCACTCCCCTTGTCGGGGTGCTTTTCACCTTTCCCTCACGGTACTGGTTCGCTATCGGTCATGCACGAGTACTTAGGCTTGGAGCGTGGTCGCCCCATGTTCAGACAGGATTTCACGTGTCCCGCCCTACTCGAGGACCTCAAAGAGCATTGCGCCTACGGGGCTATCACCCAATCTCGCCACGATTTCCAACGTGTTCGGCTTCTCTCATATGAGGCCACTGGCCTGGTCCGCGTTCGCTCGCCGCTACTGACGGAGTCTCGGTTGATGTCCTTTCCTTCGGGTACTGAGATGTTTCAGTTCCCCGAGTTCGCTTCTAACACCCTATGGATTCAGGGTTAGATACCTTCTTTGACCCCTGTTAATTTGAAGTGTTCGTTTGCGCTCACGCCAGATCGCTATCGCGATCGGCTCCGCGGGGGCGCAGCATTCGCTGCGTCGCCCGGTCGGGCTCTGACTGCCGTACTCCCTCGATCGGGAGCCAAACGGCCAAAGCTCCGCACAGCCAAAGGCCGAGCAGAACAATTCAAACTTAACAGGGATCGAAGGTGGGTTGCCCCATTCGGAAATTCACGGATCAAAGCTTATTCGCAGCTCCCCATGACTTATCGCAGCGTATCACGTCCTTCATCGCCTGTGCATGCCAAGGCATCCACCAAATGCCCTTAAGACACTTGATCGTTCTCATCGTCAATGATCATCGGATCCGTCCGGCGAACCGTACAAACCCAAGAGAGAGATCACTCACGAAAGATCATTCTTGGTTCGGCACCGCAAACATCGGCCAGGTGTGCAACCTGAACCAACGTCCTGCAGCGGTGCCATTCTGCCAGTCGGGTGGCTAAACCCAACTGGCGAAAGACCAGCTTCTCGAGACGAACCCCGACGGTGTGCGGTCAGGCAACACCGATCAATGGCAAAAGGTCGTTATGACCCGGACGAAGGCGATGAACCTTCTTCCGGAACCCTTCACCGACAGAACCGTGCTTGCTGCGAATGCAGCGCCCCGGAGTAGGAGGCAGACCCTTGCGGGTCTTTGGCGACGATCCTTCGAGATCCGTCTTCTTCTTCACGATGGTAGAGAGAACAGGCCGCCCGGCTCACATGGAGCCAAGCGACAAACTTTTTGCTTCTCGTCTTGGATGATGATGGTGAGGCCCCCCCCGTC
>NZ_JAAAMG010000052.1:0-2678 GCF_010500815.1 Jiella pacifica | reverse complement strand
GNCCCCCCCGTCTGCCTGCAGTCTCGAAGAGACGAGGACGGACAAAGTGACAAAACCGATTGGCGACACCACGAACGACAGCGAGTGGTGGAGCCTATCGGGATCGAACCGATGACCCTCTGCTTGCAAAGCAGATGCTCTCCCAGCTGAGCTAAGGCCCCGTTTGTTTTCGCTCACGCGCGAGGCGCTCCGCGAGGGCGGACCAAAGGTCCGACGGCCGTTCGGCCTACCGAAGAGGCGCCAGGCTTTCACGACAAGGCGCCCTTGCAGCCGCAACCCGGTGGGCCCGGCCCCGTCTGCCCGCAGCGAAGCGAGGACAGACAGACAAGGAAAGCTGCCCGGGCCCACCATTTTGGTCGGCACAACGCTGCAATCCTCGATCGGACGCCTCACCAAAATGGTGGGCCCGGGTAGATTCGAACTACCGACCTCACCCTTATCAGGGGTGCGCTCTAACCAACTGAGCTACGGGCCCGAACCGGTGTGGTCCGCAACCTTCGGCGATCGTCTTCATCCGTCATATCGAAGAGACATGACGGAGATGCGACCGACCGGCTGCTGATAGGCTCGGCAGATATTCATCATCCTGACAAGAAAGAGAAACGAAGGCGGCGGGGCTCTGCCCTTCACGCCCTAGGCTGGTTTCCTTGCCCCATCCTGCGGCAAGCCACAGGCAGGGTTCGTCGTCCAGCTTCATAAGCGCTTCGTGTATGCGCGGCATCGACTGACTTATCGACGCCTTGTTCCAAAACAATCCGATACGGGAGGTCCGGCGAACCAGACCCGAAGGCCTGATGGACCGAACGCCGTGAAGGATCGTCCTTAGAAAGGAGGTGATCCAGCCGCAGGTTCCCCTACGGCTACCTTGTTACGACTTCACCCCAGTCGCTGACCCTACCGTGGTCGCCTGCCTCTCATTGCTGAGTTAGCGCAACGCCTTCGGGTAGAACCAACTCCCATGGTGTGACGGGCGGTGTGTACAAGGCCCGGGAACGTATTCACCGTGGCATGCTGATCCACGATTACTAGCGATTCCAACTTCATGCACCCGAGTTGCAGAGTGCAATCCGAACTGAGACGGCTTTTTGGGATTAGCTCACCATCGCTGGTTGGCTGCCCACTGTCACCGCCATTGTAGCACGTGTGTAGCCCAGCCCGTAAGGGCCATGAGGACTTGACGTCATCCCCACCTTCCTCTCGGCTTATCACCGGCAGTCCCCTTAGAGTGCCCAACTGAATGCTGGCAACTAAGGGCGAGGGTTGCGCTCGTTGCGGGACTTAACCCAACATCTCACGACACGAGCTGACGACAGCCATGCAGCACCTGTGTCCACGCCCAAAGGGAGGAAACCGTCTCCGGTAACCGTCGTGGCATGTCAAGAGCTGGTAAGGTTCTGCGCGTTGCTTCGAATTAAACCACATGCTCCACCGCTTGTGCGGGCCCCCGTCAATTCCTTTGAGTTTTAATCTTGCGACCGTACTCCCCAGGCGGGAAGCTTAAAGCGTTAACTGCGCCACCGAAGGATAAATCCCCCAACGGCTAGCTTCCATCGTTTACGGCGTGGACTACCAGGGTATCTAATCCTGTTTGCTCCCCACGCTTTCGCACCTCAGCGTCAGTTGTGGTCCAGTGAGCCGCCTTCGCCACCGGTGTTCCTGCGAATATCTACGAATTTCACCTCTACACTCGCAATTCCACTCACCTCTACCACACTCGAGACTTCCAGTATCAGAGGCAGTTCCGGGGTTGAGCCCCGGGATTTCACCCCTGACTTAAAAGTCCGCCTACGTGCGCTTTACGCCCAGTAATTCCGAACAACGCTAGCCCCCTTCGTATTACCGCGGCTGCTGGCACGAAGTTAGCCGGGGCTTCTTCTGTGGGTACCGTCATTATCGTCCCCACTGAAAGAGCTTTACAACCCTAGGGCCTTCATCACTCACGCGGCATGGCTGGATCAGGCTTGCGCCCATTGTCCAATATTCCCCACTGCTGCCTCCCGTAGGAGTTTGGGCCGTGTCTCAGTCCCAATGTGGCTGATCATCCTCTTAGACCAGCTATGGATCGTCGCCTTGGTAGGCCATTACCCCACCAACTAGCTAATCCAACGCGGGCTGATCCTTTGCCGATAAATCTTTCCCCCGTAGGGCACATACGGTATTAATTCCAGTTTCCCGGAGCTATCCCGTAGCAAAAGGTACATTCCCACGCGTTACTCACCCGTCTGCCACTCACCCCGAAGGATGCGTTCGACTTGCATGTGTTAAGCCTGCCGCCAGCGTTCGTTCTGAGCCAGGATCAAACTCTCAGGTTTGATAAGAGATTGTCCTAGCCGTCACTGTTCTCAAAGCTTGACGAGAATCTTCTCGACACCCTGCCCGGCCATCCCAAAGCCCGAAAGCCTTGAGGACGACCAAAGGCCCGACCCGCAATCCTGCGAGATCAGGCGACAAAGGATGCCGTCGTCCTCCAGCCCACGACGACCCGCCAAACCCGAAGATCCGGCAAATCCGTCAAACAGACCAGAGAAACAATTCTCATCCAAGAAACATGTAACGACTTGGTTGTCTCCAGAACTCACAAACCAATCAGATCACTCCGATCAATCCATGAGCCGCAGATCCCGCGCCGCCCACGCTTCTCTTTCTTGTCTCTACTACCAACAATGTCAAAGAGCACG
>NZ_JAAAMG010000051.1 GCF_010500815.1 Jiella pacifica | reverse complement strand
GCCCGCCGCAGCAACGCAATTTGCAAGTTTCTGCGGCCACACACGGCTGAAACCGGCGAAAGTCAAATCTTTGCACATGCCGATCAGTCAGCCATTTCAGTGGCTTCGAAATTCTTCACGGGAGACTAGTCACGCCGACTTGAGGATTGACGCGATGAGCGTGCCGAAGGAGCGAATGGCACGCGACGGCCTTGCCGATGGGTAGGCAAGGGCGATGCCGATTTCCGGCAGGGATGGCAGGCCTTAGAGCCCGGCCCGAAATGAGTTGAGCGAATTCAGCAGGTTGTGATTCCGTCTTGTCGCTGAACGAGATGGAGCCACCGATGCCTTGGACTGAAATCGCTCGCCGCGACTATCCTCGCAACAACGCTCGGTATTCAAGCGACCTGACCGATTGCGAATGGGCGGTGATCGAACCGCTTCTTCCTGCGGCCAAGCGGATCGGTCGTCCGCGAAAGACAGATTTGCGAGAGGTGATGAACGCGATTCTGTATCTCGCGTCGGGCGGCTGCGCCTGGAGCCTTTTGCCGTCGGACTTCCTGCCACGCTCGACCGTGCAACGCTACTTCTACGCCTTTCGCGACACCGGCCTGCTTCGAGCGATCAATGCTGTCCTCGTCACCGCTGTGCGTGAACTGGAAGGGCGAGAGGTGAGCCCAAGCGCAGGCATCATCGACAGCCAGACCGTCAAGACGACCGAGAGCGGCGGCCCTCGCGGATATGACGCTGGAAGTTCGAGTAGACCCGTGGCTCGGAGAACGATCAATGGCCGTAAGCGCCATATCCTGACCGATACGCTCGGCCTGATGGTCGGGCTCGTCGTCCATCCGGCAAACGTTCAGGATCGCGACGGTGCGCCGGACGTCCCGCAGCAGATCCGAACCCGCTATCCATAGCTGCGCCATGTCTTTGCCGATGGCGGCTGTGCCGGCAAAAAGCTCAAAGGCAGGCTTGAGAAGCATGGGAAGTGGACGATCGAGATCGTCAAACGGACGGACGACATGACCGGCTTTGTCGTCTTGCCACGCCGATGGGTCGTGGAGCGGACCTTCGCATGGCTCGCCCGATGCCGCAGGTTGGCGAAGGACTTCGAGAAAACGATCTCAAGCGCCGAGGCTTGGGTCCACGTCGCTCAGATCCGGCTGCTCACACGCCGGCTCGCAAGATACTGCTATGTTTGAACGAGTTTCGAGTCGAGCACTTAGGAGACGATGGTCAGATCGTCGGGGACAGCCGCGCGGGTGGCGACGCTCATCGCCAGCCCCGATCGCGCCATGGCCAAAAGACCGTCGAGGCCGTTGCTCGCATGGGCGACGCGGTAGGCCGCACCGGCCGCGTCCATCGCCCGGCGTGCCTTCTGATGGTCGAGCGTCTCCGGCGCGGAGAGCGCCAGCGGCACCGAGGGCTCGCCGAGCAGTGCCGGAGCCTGCGTGGAGGCGATCCAGACGAGCGGTTCGTATCGGATCACCTCTTCAAATCGCGCCGAGCCGGGCAGGGACACGAGTGCGAGGTCGATGCGACGCCGCTGGAGCAGCGGGTGGAGATCGACGGTCGGCGCGCAGACGATCTCGATCTCGATGCCGGAATGCGCGGCTCCGTACCGCCGCAAAAGCTCCGAGAAGAACGCGGTCAGATAGTCTTCCGGGCATCCGAAGGCGATCGATCCCTGCAAGCCGTCCGACCGGACGTTCTCGATCGCCTCGTCATGCGCCGCCGAGATGCGCTCGGCTCCGGGAAAGAAGCGCTCTCCCGCGACCGTCAGCGCCACACCGGACCCGGTTCGATGGAACAGTCTTTCGCCGACGATCGCTTCCAGACGCTTCATCTGCAGGCTGACCGCCGACTGCGTGCGAGAGACGCGCAATGCGGCGGAGCGGATCGACCCCGCCCGGGACACGGCGACTGCGCAGAAGAGCGATATCGAGGTCCGCCATGATATGAGATTTCTTCAATTCGGATCGGATGGAAATGAATTATCCTCGCCCGGACATTGGCGCTAGTCTCCCGATGAGATCTGCAGGACACCGGAGAGCGCCATGCCGAATGCAACCGTGAAGACAGCTTCTGGTCCGACGTTTCCGATCACGTCATGCGCTACGGTCCGGTGTTCGAGCGCCGGGTCATCGATCGTGCGGAAGGCAGCTTCGTCTACGACACCGACGGCAACCGCATCCTGAATCGTTTGCTTAGTCGCGGCCTCCTGATCCGGTCACTCTTCCTCTATCAGGCACTTTCAAATCAGCTCGGCTTGAACGGGAAGCTCACCGCCATTCCTCGTCGCATGCGTCTTGGCGAAGGCTCCCGGAGCCATCCGTTCGTGTCGAACGAAGGCCATGGCGAAGGCGCTGGCCGAACCATAGCCGACCTGACCGGCGATCTCGCTTTGCGTCAAGGAGCCTCGCAGCAGCAGATCCTTGGCAAGCGCCATGCGCCAGGCGGTGAGGTATTCCATCGGCGCGCTGCCGACCTCCTTACGGAAGCGCTCGAAAAATCCTGACCTCGACATGCCGGCGACGCGGGCGAGTTCAGCAACCGACAGCGTATTTGCCGGATCGGCATGGATGGAGCGCAGTGCGCCGGAAAGCTGCGGGTCGGAGAGGCCGCGCAGCAGGCCGGGCGGCAGAGATCCCCTCGGCGCGGATCGCAGAGCCTCGATCATCAGGACCTCGAGCAGACGTTTCAGGATCATGCCACGCGCCGGACGCTCCGAACGGGTCTCCTCGTGAATCAGGGGCACCAGCGCCATCAGCCGATCGTGGCCGCAGACATGGACCATCCCCGGCAGGAGCGACACGAGCAAATCCTTCCCCGGCGCGGCGAACCTGCAATGACCGACGAGAGCCCCAAACTCGACGTCGGCCTCCGCCGGCCCCAGGCGAAACGTACCCGGTCCGGTCTGCCGCGGAGGACGCACCGCAAGGCGCGGCGGGGGAACCTCGCTGGACATGGTGAAGCTGTGCAAATCCGGGATCAGGACGAAATCCCCGGCGGAAAGGGTTACCGGCTCGCGGCCCGCGAGCGTCAAGCAGCAGCTTCCCTCGACGATCGCGCAATAGAACGGGCTTGCCAGGTCATGCCGCTCGACCAGCCACCCCCCACCAGCCTCCACCATTTTGGAGATCGAAGGCTGCGGCTGCAAAAGCGTTACGACGCTGGAAAGCGGATCATTGCTGAAGTCCGGCATCGGTCTTGGACTTTCGATGAATGATTACGGACTTTCATATATATTATATCCGACAGACACCGTCTATCTCCCTGTCCGAGACAAACAGGAGATCGACATGTCGCGCATCCTCATCACCGGCTGCTCCACAGGCTTCGGACAGGCCATCGCCACGCGATTTCTCAACGAAGGTTGGGAGGTCGTCGCCACCATGCGGGTCCCCTCGCCCGGAGCTCTGCCCCAATCGGAGCGATTGCGCCTTCTGCCGCTCGATGTGACGACCCCGAGCAGCATCAAAGCCTGCGTGACCGAGGCCGGCCGGCTCGATGCGCTAGTCAACAATGCCGGTGTCGGCATGCTGAATGTCCTGGAAGGTGCCGAGATCGAGAAAGCCCGTGAGCTTTTCGAGACCAATGTTTTGGGTTCCATCGCCATGACCAAGGCGGTGATGCCCGGAATGCGCGAGCGCCGTTCCGGCGTCGTGGTGAACATCAGCTCCAGCGTGACGTTGCGCCCCCTGCCCGCTCTGTCGATCTACAGCGCCAGCAAAGCGGCGATCAACGCGTTCACGAAAAGCTTTGCCCTCGAAGCTGCGGAATTCGGCGTGCGAGCCCGGGTCGTCCTGCCCGGCAGCGCACCGACGACCTCCTTCGGCAAGAATGCCGTGGCGCGCATGGGCATGGATGTGCCCGAGGCCTATGGCCCGTTCGTTCAGGCCTATTTCCGGACGCTTCAGACCGCGAGCGAAAAGACAGACGCGCAGGATGTCGCCAAGGCGGTCTGGCGCGCGGTCAGCGATGTCGATGCGCCGATGATGCTGCCTGCTGGCGCGGATGCCGAGACATGGTTCCGGGAAGAAGGCATCGCCGCGGCGTGACGTCTGAGGGGCACAGCTGTGCCCCCCCTTCCCGCCAATCAAGGAGACAGTGCCAGTGAACCGGCTCATCGATCACGCTCGCCATCTGCCGACGCCTGATGCGGCATTGACAGTGGCCTACACGCCGATCCGGCTTCCAATGCCCGGCAGAACTCCGTTGGAATTGCGCCTCACCGCGCCGGCCTCCGGGACAGACCTGCCCGTCGTTTTGCTGTCGCACGGCTTCGGGCCATCGAAATACATCCCCTCGAAAGACGGCTATGCGCCGCTTGCGCAGTTCTGGGCGGAACGGGGGCTGGCCGTGATCCAGCCGACCCATGCGAGTTCCCGCGTGGCGGGACTGGGACCGGATCTGCCCGGGGCGCCGTTCTTCTGGCGCGAGAGGGTGGCCGAGATGCGGGCCATTCTCGACCAGCTTGACGAAGTCGAGCGACAGGCACCGGCCTTGACGGGACGCTTGGATCACGGCCGGATCGCTGTCGCAGGCCATTCCTTCGGCGGGCATAGCTGCAGCCTGCTTCTCGGGGCGCGCCTAAACGGCGAGGACTTCTCCGACCCTCGGATCAGCGCCGGTGTCCTGTTGGCGACGCCGGGCCGCGGCGGTGCGGATCTGACCCCGGACAACGCGGCACGCTTTCCCTTCTTCCACCTCGACTTCAGTTCGATCCAGACACCGACACTGGTCGTCTGCGGCGCCGAGGACGAGCCGCACTTCACGCCGCGCGGTCCCGAGTGGCATGCGGACGTGTTTCACGACGCTCCCGGCGCAGAAGCTCTGTTGACGATCGCCGGTGTGGGACACGGTCTCGGCGGCATTGCCGGGCTGGACGCCAAGGAAACCGAAACCGAGGATCCCGACGCGTTGGAAGCGACGCGCCGCCTGACGCTTGCCTGGTTGCGCGAGAAGTTCGGCATGGGATCGGACGATTGGACGAAGGGCCGGGCAGCGCTCAAAGGTTCGGCCGCCGCCGCCGGGTCGCTGGTGTTGAAAGGCCAACCGGGCGAATGACCAGCGGAGAGGAAGACAGGCGGGTCGCGCCTGCCGCGCCGCCCCTCTCAACGAAGCGCTCCGTGACCCGGCCGAAGTAAGCGACGACGGCAAGATCACGGTGGGCATTGCGTCCCCTAAGGAGTCGCGACTTCGCTCCTCAACGCCATCAGTCGCGAGCCGAACCCCTCATTCTATGCTGCGACGGGCCAAATGTTCTGGTGCAGCGAAACCGGCGTTCGCGAACGCCGACAGTACAGCGCTGCAGCACAAGGATATGTTCTCCTCAGACGAAGGCTAAACAGAGATGACTTTCTCAGGTCGGGGGAATTCCGATGCGGGTGCGTGCAGCCGTCATCGAGGAAAAAGCCGGACCATTCGTTTTCCGGGATCTGCATCTTGACGATCCGCGCGCAACGGAAGTCCTGGTCAAGATCCATTCCGTCGGGATCTGCCAGACGGACATCCACGTCCGAAATCAAGACTATCCCGTGCCGCTACCGTTGGTCCTTGGCCACGAAGGCGCCGGGATCGTCGAGAAGGTCGGCGCTGGCGTGAAGGGCATCGAGGCAGGCGATCCCGTCGTTCTCTCGTTTCCGTCCTGTCAGGAGTGCAGCTACTGCCGCACCGGGCGCAACGCCTATTGCGAGCATGCCTTCGAGATCTGCTTCGGCGGCTCGCGGCTGGATGGCAGCAATGCGCTTCACTGGCCGGACGGTGCAGGACAGAACAAGGCGATCCATGGCCATTTTTTCGGGCAGTCGTCCTTCGCGACCTATGCTCTGGCAGATCAGAGCAATGTCGTAAAAGTCCCCTCCGATCTTCCGCTGGAACTCCTCGCACCCCTCGGCTGTGGATTTCAGACCGGTGCCGGTGCGATCCTCAATGCGCTGCAGGTCGCCCCAGGTTCGCACACAGCGATTTTCGGTGTCGGTGCGGTCGGCCTCTCGGCCATCATGGCTGCGCGGATCGCCGGTGCCGCCTCGATCAGCCTGAGCCGCCTCGGCCTTTCCCGAGAACACCCCTGACATGCCTTCCATCGCCTGCTTCTTCCAGGCGTTGATCATCGTCTGGTGGATGCCGTGCTTGGCGGCAAGTTGTGCCAGCGTCATCTCACCTCGGATCGCCTCCAGCGCCACCTTGGCCTTGAAGTCCGCCGAATACCGCTTCCGTTTCCCCGTCATCGGTTCGTCCTCTCTCTCGGGCGAACCAAGCTTATCCAACTGTCCGGGGAAACCGGGACCACCTCACATTGGCGTCGAAAGAGTTGTCCATCATCTCCCGCCTCCGCGATCCCTCTGCGTAGATCAGTCGACATCGCGCGGCCGCGACCTCTCCGACCACTGCGGCGTTGCGAACGGTCAGGGGACCGAAGCTCGCGCGCACGAATGGGGACAGGGAACGGGCCGCCGAATCGTTCTTCAGGATATCACGGAACGGACGCGGCAAGCGCATGGTAAACCGCCAGCCCGAACTCGATCGCGACATGTGACGCACCCGTTGGCCTCGCGGCCTCCGGTTTTTTGCAGCTGGAACATCGGCTGGAACATCGAACACGACTCGATCCCTCGCGTAGGGATCGGCTAGAAATTCTCGTTTTCGATCAACGTGTTACAGGAACGCACAAAAGGGGCGGTCCATGGCGGAGAGGAAGGGATTCGAACCCTCGATACCGTCTCCGGTATACTCCCTTAGCAGGGGAGCGCCTTCGACCACTCGGCCACCTCTCCGATTGCGCTGTCATAGGCTTTGGCATGGGTTTTTTGCAACCCCATCCAGGAAGCTTCTTGAGGAAAAGCCGGGGGAGACGTCATTCCCGTCCCACTGCAAGCCCGCCGCGGCCGCGGCCCCGCTCGCAGCGGCCGGCTGCGCCACAGCGTTCGAGGAAGTCGCCGCCCGGAGCTGAGGTAAGGCAGCAAATCGAACCAGGAAGAACACCAGTCGATCGAGACGGAATTTTGGTTTCTTTCAACGGTTTTCTAAGGGCGATGCTGTAGCTCCGTCCGGGTTGGCTCCACCATGCACGTGCTGCAAGGATATTTGACGTGACGATCATCAGGTTTGCTTGGATTCTCGGCCTGTCTGCCGTCGCCGGCACGGCATCGGTGCCGTTCGCCGCCGCAAGCGATGCGACGCACCTGGCGACATCCACCGCGAGCGACACGCAAGGCGGGATCTGCATGGGATACGGGCCCCAGTCGCCGCGCGACATCGCCGGATTCGAGGGGGTGAACGAACGCGTGTTCGCCCGCGCGCCGGCGGCTGCCAGCCTCAATCTCTGCAACATCCATCTCCACACCAATGCCGAACACAAGGCGCCGGGTTTCTCGATCTCTGCCGGCAGCGGCGAACATGGCGGCTACAAGTGCAACGACAGCGACCAGCTGAGCCCGGAGGAACTCGATGATCCGGCCCACGGCTTCGGCCCGTTCAAGGGGGTGAAGCCGGGCGACACGATCGAGGTTCACTGGGTGTTTTCCTCCTGCGACGTCAGCCCCGGCGAAGGCCTCGGCTCCTGCCTCAGCAAGAGCTGTTCGAACCCGGCCCTGCGGGTCGAGGCGCAGACGTTCCTGGTCGCCAACGACCCCAAGGCGCTCGACTTCGAATCCTTCACCCACCGGAGCGAGCAAAGCTCCGGATATCACCAGCCGCCCGCATTGCCGGAGGGCACGGGGACGCCCGTCGTCTATCTCGGCTCGACCACCGGGCCGAAATACGACCTGTCGACGTGTTCGCCCCTCCAGGTCACCTGGAGCGTCCGGCCGCAATGCGCCAAACTCGACATCTCGTCGCTCTATCGCTGGGCCGAAAAGGGCAATGTCTTTCGCGAGAATCACGCCCATGGCGTCCGCCAATTGGTGACGGCGCCACAACTGCTGTCGCCGGTCGAGCAGGCCGTCGCGGTGACCCGCTGGGACCAGCCGCTGAGTGTCGAGTGACGGGTCGGCAATCCGGCTCGCGCGGAGTTGCCGCGCGACTTTGGCTCCGCCTGGCCATTCCTGCGCTCCAAGGAGACCGTCATCGGCCAGCAGGGCTTTCGGGCCGGCGACGGCGAGATCTCTCGCGGCCCGGGCCCTGCTGGAATGCCTGGACCTGACAGGGCAGTTGGTGACGGCCGACGCGATCCACCGTCGAAACGAGACGGCGAAGGTGATCCTCGATCGCGGCGGCGACTGACTGTTGCGGCTGAAGGACAACCGGCCGGCCCTTTGTGCCGTGGGGGCGGAGCCTTTCGCCGATCTGCAGGTGGTTGCCGCACGCCCCGCCGCCGAGATCGGAATGATCGAACGACTTCGCCCGTTCAGTCCTCGACCAAATGCAACAGCCCTGGGCTACCCGCAAAAGACCATTGACACGCAGAGCTTCGGCTTCGTATATCGCCGCGTCGCCACAGCGAAGCGGCCCGGCGGCGGGGTAGCTCAGTTGGTTAGAGCAGCGGAATCATAATCCGCGTGTCGGGGGTTCAAGTCCCTCTCCCGCTACCAGATTTCCCTATGTCCGCCCCGGAGACATGGGTAACAGAACGTCCCTAAGACATGGGAGACAATCTCGTGCCGAACGGATTGTCGATGGTCTGCAAGGTTCTCTGTTCCAGGTCGATGTATCCGAGATCGTAGCTCATGAAGCTGACGATCCAAATGCCTTCGTCGATCTCCTTGATGCCGAGCC
>NZ_JAAAMG010000050.1 GCF_010500815.1 Jiella pacifica | reverse complement strand
AGAAGTTCTTCGAACTCGCCGACATCGCCAGGAGCGCTCGACGGGGAAAGACCGCGGCACCGATCTCGCCGCTGGCGCTGGAGGCGGTGAAGCGCATCGACGTCCTGTTCGACATCGAGCGCGAGGTGAACGGCTACTCGGCCGAGGAGCGTCTCGCCCTTCGGCAGGAGCGGAGCATTCCTGTTCTCGCCGATCTGGAGAACTGGATGCGCACCGAGCGGGCGCGCCTGTCGCGCCATGCTCCGGTCGCCAAGGCCATGGACTATATGCTGACGCGCTGGGAGGGCTTTGCCCGCTTCACCGCCGACGGCAGAATTTGTCTTACCAACAACGCTGCCGAGCGAGCGATCCGCGGCCTGGCCCTCGGCCGCAAGTCGTGGCTCTTCGCCGGCTCCGATCGCGGCGCCGACCGCTGCGCCTTCATGCTGACCCTGATCGCCACCGCCAGGCCGAACGACATCGAGCCGCAGGCCTGGCTCGCCGACGTTCTCGACCGCATTGCCGACACGCCGCAGTCCCGGCTCGGCGAACTCCTGCCATGGAATTGGGCAACAGGCGATGCGTCGGACGAACGGGTCGCTGCCTGACGCAGCTCATGCGTCGCGCCGTACGCACCAACCCCCTCAACACCCCCGTTATGCCTACATACGCCGTGACGGTTTTGAACTTCCGGAAAAGTGTTATGCGGCCTGCTCCCGGTCGATCGGTTGCAAATGATGCCACAATGGACCGTAACTCGTGGGCGAGGTGCCCGGACCTCACCGGCACCTCGCATATGAGTTCGCCACAACTCGCCAGCGGGTCAAGCCGAAAGACGCAAGCCGGAAAAATCAATCGAAAAGAAGAAAATCAGCCTCCCGCGGTCCACGCCGGATGCGTACTGTGCTGATACTCGCACGAAGCCAGCTCGGCGGTTTGATTAGCACTATCGACCCGCTCGTATTGACTTCGAATAATCGTCATCCGGCGAAAGTCTTCCGGCTTTTGCAGTGATCGCGGCACGTTGACGCAGCGCCCCAATTGAACCCTCCCAGGGCAACACTTTCTGGTCACGCAGATAGCCCGGCAGGTAACCGGACAGAAGGATTCGCCAGTCGGTTGGCAAGCCGGGTCCGATCATCTTCGCCAGATCGAACACGACCGTCGTGCAGTTGGCTGTCAGCGTGTTGTAGAAGGCGGGGTTCCATGTCAGATCGTTACCCTCATCGACATACTCCACGAAGAGAGTCTGCATCGCTTTCCGAGGGATGTCGATAGGATAGAGATAGACGTCCTCTTTGCGGATGTTCGTGCGCAGGTAAAGGATGTCCCGCTCCGTGGCTGCGATCAGCGCCAACTCGTAGGACTTGAAGAACCCGGCAAGGGAGGAAAACTCTTCGTCCCATTGGCGCCGGATCTCGACCGAAAAAACGACATGGCGACCGTCCGAGAAGCCAAAACTCACCAGCGTATGCGCGATTGCATCGATGCCCCAGTAGGACAAAGTGACGTCCATGCTCGACAAGTCAGCGAGATCGTAGTGTTCCGTCGTCCATCTCTCGACGAAGACATCGCGGCTCGTCCAGTCGAAATCACGGACATTCTCCAGCGTGGCGATTCGGCCTTCGTGTCGACCGGTCACGATGCGCGAGACGTCCGCTGCCCATTTGCGGTCATTGCGTGGCTCGATCGACCACCACCAGGCGGAAAAGCCGACGAACAGTAAGGCGATCATAGCCCAGCAGAGCCGAGGATATCTCCATCTGAGCGATGACGCGACGGCGATCATGGCGAGCCAAGACGCCACGAGCGCGATGCGACTGGCGAGGGGTTCCCCGGCATGGTACCAGAGAGCCATCGCGCTCCACGCCAGGAAAGCAAGGGCGACAACGGCGAGCACCCCCAGGGCAAGCCAACGTCCAGCACGCATCATGGCCGCGTCACTGACCGGTCGCGGTCTGCAGGGAACCGGTCAAGCTGCGGCCAGCGCCTTCGAGCTGATCGCGAAACCGCAAGCGGCTGTTCGGATCCACGACCGCAGCCGGCACCGAGGCGGCGGCGCCGATCACCGAGCCGACGCCCTGCGCGGTGCCGACGGCAGTGGCGCCGATCGCCTCGGCCAGGTTCACCCGTGAATCCGAAACCCGATCTCCCGCAATCAGCCGCTGGCCGATCGCCTGCACGACGAAGGGGCTCTCGGCGAATTTCGTGTGATTGAGACTGTCGCCCGCCTGGACATCGCTGAGGTCGACGACATTGACTCCGCGCCTGGCGAAGAACGTCAGCATCAGCGGGTTGTCGAGATCAATCGATCCAAGCCTTTGGACGCCGCCGGCAAGCCGCCGGGACACCTGCAGGGCGTAATCGTCCTGAGATGTGAATATGGTGATGCGATCTTGAGCCGGACCGAGTTCGTCGAGCTGTTGGCGAAAGACGTCGATGTCGAGATCGGGAGCGGCCAGAACGATGTTCCGGAGTTTTGCGGGCACTCGGCCCCGGCGGATGGTGAGCTGCCGGACCGCCTCCATCGCTAGCCAGCTTCCCATGGAATGAGCCATCAGCGTGATCTCGTCGACATTCGGGCTGTCGGCCGCCTGGGCGATGATCGTCTCGAGGCTGCTCCGCGAGTAATTGGCGCTTTCGCGATCGTAGAGATAGTCGAAGATGCTGCCGCGCGAAGGCCAGGTGAAGAGGATCGGCGCGGCGTTGACGCCGGTGTCGTGGCTGATCTGGGCGAAGCGGAAGACCGCCTCCTCATAGGTGGAGTTGAAGCCGTGAACGAAAATGAGAACGCGCTTCTTCGGGCCGGTTACATTGCGATACCAGGCCAGGGCATCCTTCTCCGCCATGGGCGCGATCTTGAGCGTGACGAATTCCTTGGATGGGTCACCCGGATTGGCCGTCGGATAGATTACCGTTCCGGGCTTGCGCACGTTGTCGGGGGGAATGGAGACGACGATGTTTTCGACCGAAAGGCCCGGTCCACGCTCACCGCTGAAGACCACACCCGGAACACGGGAGGGCTGACGCGTCGAGGCGACGAGCATGTTGACGATGTGCGCGCCACGCACCGTGCCGGACACCGGAATCAGCGTCGCGTAAGGCCGCGCGGCACAGCCCGTGAGCGCTAGGAGCGTCACGGCGAGCAACGCGAAAACGGTCCGCGCGGGAAATGGCCCGGCAGAGTGCTTCATTCAAAGATTCCAATCTGTCCCGGGACAGTCACATCGATCGCGAAGGGAAGCGGTGTGGCGACACGGAGCAAGCCCGATGCGAGAGCTACCGTCAATACCGATAAACCAGTCGCAGACCTGTCGATTCTAGGCCATCGTTCGAGTCGGCGATATTGGCGTTGGAGACGTGGTTCAGGTAGATCTGCGCACCGAGATTGCGGGTGAAATCGTAGCCGGCGCTGGCCTGCAGGTGAAAGAGGATCGGAGAGCCGAGATCCCTGACCTCCCCCTCGTCGTTGCCCACCTTGCTGTCGCTGTTGACCGAGCCGCCGAGGCTGAAGCCGAGATAGAAGGCGTCGGTGAGATAGGCCTCCCAGTTGAGGCCGGCATAGAAGACGTGGATTGGGTCGTTCGATATCGCAATGTCCGTGCCCAGATAGGGGCGTGGCGATCCGATGGCGGCGAGGAAATCCGGCGATGGCAGAAGCACTTCTGCGTTAACGGTGCCGCCCGAGAAGGAATCGGGTGTAAACGGGCCTGTGTCGTACAGGCCGCCTCCGAGGCGCCAT
The DNA here is from genome assembly GCF_010500815.1 of Jiella pacifica. GTDB lineage: Bacteria > Pseudomonadota > Alphaproteobacteria > Rhizobiales > Rhizobiaceae > Jiella > Jiella pacifica. The sequence continues at coordinate 6,586 of NZ_JAAAMG010000050.1, read as the reverse complement.
TCCATCAAGTCGGCGTTCTTCCCAATGACGATGCCGCCAAGGGCCATGCGGGAGCTCTCTTGAGCCACCGCCGGGAGCGCGATCGAAGCAAATGCGGCAGCCAATATGAATCTCAGCATTGTCTCCAATCACCAACCTTGTGTTCCGTCGCCACACGAGACCCGAGAATGCCGGCTACGGAGAGTGTTCACTCGGCCTCGAGGACACCTGAAGCACGACGATTCGTCAGCGAGGTCAGAAGAGCAAAAGTACGGGTTCGTATCAATATGCTGCATCGAACTTGATGGCGTTGTGATGCTGGTGCAACAGTCCCAATGCACCTCGATCCTCTCCGGGATCACGGTCGCCATTTCGTGAGGCCTGCGCTCCACGGCGGAAGGGAACGACGTGCGGTCGACTATCGATAGCGATCGGAACGGCGCGTGCCCCCGGTGCCGCAAGCCGGAATGACGCCGCCGGATTACGTTCCGCCCTTACCTCACCTTTGATGTAAGGGGGTGGTAGCCCCGGATGAAGAACTCGACGTAGTCACGCACTTCTGCCTTGTCCGCCTCGGTGACGGTAGGCTCTCTGAGCCCGAGATGGACCCTGTCGATGTGTGGCAAAACGGTTCCGTCGAAAAACCGGCGGCTTGCTACCAAGGTGTCCATGGGACGTAGCTCGCCCGCGACGACGGCCTCGTCGAGAATGCGGGCCAGTGGCTGATGAAGCTGTTCGGTCGCTTTATTGACCGCCGCTATAACCCCGGGAATCGTCGAGCTCATGACGAGCAAGTTGTGGTAGAAGGTCGTGATCTCGGGCTGAAGAGCCTGTTCCAGAAGTTGCAGCGCCACGGTCTCCAGACGCTCGGCGAGATCGCCGCCTTCGACCATGGAAAATCCCGCGCCGACGAAACGCTCCTCGACGATCTGTAGGCAGACGGCCTCGAACAACTCGTCCTTGTTGGCAAAGCGGGCATAGAAGGTCTTCTTGGAGATCTTTGCCTGATGCACGATCAGATCAATGCTGGTTTCTCCGTAGCCCAGCGTCATGAAGTTCTGGCGCGCGAGCGAGATGATGAGCCTGGTCAGCTCCCTCGAACGATCCGGCGACGGACGCCCCCGGCTCCGTGCTGCTACAGTGTTCGGCAGTCGTTTGACCATTCTGCGTCATGGCATGGGGGTGATTCACCGCGACCGACGTGAATTATCTTCAATCGATGGATCTCCAACTGGTCCATTCTGCCATCTGCTACAGGTAGTCGAGCTTGAAGGCAACTGAGTTCAGAAAGGAAGTATTTGATGCGCGCGATCACTTGGCACGGCAAGCATGACATGCGCTGCGAGAGCGTGCCCGATCCCGAGGTCGAGCACGGCCGCGACGCCATCATCAAGGTCACGAGCTGCGCCATCTGCGGCTCGGACCTGCACTTCTACGACGGCTTCATGCCGGGCATGGAATCGGGTGATATCGTCGGCCACGAGTTCATGGGCGAGGTTATGGAAGTGGGCCGCGACAACAAGAAGCTCAAGGTCGGCGACCGGGTCGTCGTGCCGTTCACCATCGTCTGCGGTGAATGCGACCAGTGCCGCGCCGGACGTTTTTCGGTCTGCGAGCGGTCGAACCGCAACGCTGATACTGCCGCCAAGATGTTCGGTCATACCAGCGCGGGGCTTTTCGGTTATTCGCATCTGACCGGGGGTTATGCTGGCGGACAAGCGGAATTCGTGCGTGTGCCCTTCGCCGACGCCGGTCCGGTCAAGGTGCCCTCGACGCTTACCGACGAACAGGTCCTCTTCCTCGGCGACATCCTGCCGACCGGTTGGCAGGGCGCAGCTGAATGCGAGATCAAGCCGACGGACACGGTGGCCATCTGGGGCGCCGGTCCCGTCGGGCTCTTCGCCCTGCAGAGCGCGAAGATCATGGGCGCACGCCAGGTCATCGTCATTGATGAGGTGCCCGAGCGCCTCGCCATCGCCGAGCGCATGGGTGCAATCACCATCGACTTCTCCAAGGAGTCGACCGTAGAGCGGCTGAACGAGCTGACCGACAACAAGGGCCCGGAATGCTGCATCGACTGCGTCGGCATGGAGGCCCATTCCGGCTACACCCTCGAGCATGCCTATGACCGCATCAAGCAAACGGTGATGGCTGAGACCGATCGCCCGCACGTCCTGCGCGAGATGATCTATGTCTGCCGTCCGGGCGGCACGATCTCAGTGCCGGGGGTCTATGGCGGCATCGTCGACAAGATCCCGTTCGGCGCGGCGATGAACAAGTCGTTGACTTTCAAGATGGGGCAGACGCACGTCAACAAATGGGCCGACGACCTTCTGCGGCGGATCGAGGAGGGTCAGTTCGACACGACGTCGTTCATCTCCCATCGCGGCACGCTCGAAGACGCGCCGGAGCTCTACAAGACGTTTCGGGACAAGGCGGATGGCTGCACCAAAGTGGTGCTGACCCCCTGACACTTCGGATCAGCCCGACATTCTTTTGTGAAGTTCGTGGCTGGCTTATCGACATGCTCGGGTTGCCGATCCCAATTCTCAGAACGGCAACCCATTGCACACGTTTCAGCAGGCAGACACCGTGCTTGCGGCGGCTCCGTTGCGAAAACCGATAAGGGCCGCAGTGATCCCCTTCTGTTCTGTTTCAAGCCGGAATGAAGACGTTGAAGAGTCTGCCGATGAAGCAGGCTTCGCGACCCTAGGCGACGGCATTGAGCCAGCCATCGAATTGTCGCTTGCGGAACATGTGCATCACCTCGAACCCTTTCAGCGTTGCAGTGGCCGTTCTCTTCGATTGGAAGCCCCGAACATGACGGATCCGTTGCTTCAGACCGCCATGGTCGCATTCGATGCGATTGTTCAGGTATTTCTGCCGCCGATGCTCGCAGTCCGGCTTGATCAACCCTTCGGCCTTCAGCTGCCGGATCGCGTCGATGTAGGCGGGGTTCTTGTCCGTGGTGATCGAGGATGGCCGATCATGCTTGGCGCGTACAGCCTTTGACAGGAAGCGCTTCGCCGCCTTGGTGCTGCGGGTGTTCGACAGGTCAAAGTCAAGGGTCCGGCCATCGCTGGTGATCGCGCGAAACAGGTACTTCCATTCGCCGCGTACTTTCACGTAGGTCTCTCGACCCGCCAGCTGCGGCTTTGCCGGTTCTGGTACCACTGGATCCGCTTCTCGAGCTCGGGCGCGTAGTGTTGAACCCATCGATAGACGGTCGTATGGTCGACCGATAGGCCGCGCTCCTTCATCATCTCCTCCAGATCACGGTAGCTCAGCGAGGTGCGGCAGTACCAGCGCACGCAGAGCAGGATGATGTCCGGCGAGAAGTGCCGCCATTTGAACGCAGAGGACAGCGCTACTCTCCCACTCGCCGGTCATTGAAGCCTCAGGTTCGGACGGTATCCTGCTTTTTGCAACGGTGCCTTACCGAGCCCCTGGAAGTGCATGGAATATGCAGATGTGCAGCAGCACCATGAGATTGACCGCCGAAGAAGCTCTCTTGCTCGACCGACTATTCCGTGAGGGGTCTCAGCTTATGCGGGGAAACCCAATCGCGCGAGCGCTCGTGGAGAAAGGCTTCGCTCGATGGGCCGATGAGCAGGGAACGCTGGAAATTCGACCTGACGATCGGTCTCCCTAATCCCTCCCGACTGAGTATCGGCATCTACCGATAGATCCCCATGAACAGATCACCCACGGCTCGTCGCATCAGATACGTAATACGCCGCCGGGTCAGATGATGGGGGCGATCGTGGATCATGTGGCAGCGTTGGCAAAGCGCTGCGAGGTTCGCCGCCGCGTTGTTGCCGACGTCATGATCGAGATGGGCGCAGGCAAGAAAGACCCGCGTGAACAAGGCCGGGATCTCCGGCGGCAGATCCTCCGGCGCCGGCAGGTTGGTTCGGATCTTCCGGCCTTTCGTGTCACGCCATCGTCCCAACTCTGCGTCGAACCAGCGGCCATCGCCGAGATGACAGACGATCTGCCCATGCGCGCGACCGCAATGTTCGCAGCGTCCCCTGGCCCGGCGAAAGCGGATCGACTGCGACAGCTGCGGCCAGTCGAGCGGATAGAAGCCGCGCAGCTCAGGCTTGATCGGCATCGGCGTCCTCCCCTCCTGAACCAGCGGCTTCCTTCTGTCTCAGATTCTCGCGTGCGCGGGTGATGGTCAATCGACTGACGCCATATTCGCGCGCAAGCCTGGCGATCGAGGTGCCGCCTTCCAGTTCGCGGACGACAGCGCGCTTCTTGTCCTCGCTCAGGCGCGGCGGACGGCCCAGCGTCTTCCCTTGTCCTTTGGCCCGGGTCAGCCCGGCTTGCGTTCGCTCAATCAGGAGATCGCGCTCGAACTCGGCAACGGCATTGATGACGCCCATCGTCATGCGCCCTGCCGCACTGGTGAGATCGACACCGCCAAGCGCCAGGCAATGAACCTTGATGCCGAGCGCGGCGAGATGATCGACCGTCTTCCTGACATCCATCGCGTTGCGGCCGAGCCGATCGAGCTTGGTGACAACAAGAATGTCGCCCTCTTCCAGACGATCGATCGGTCGGGCGAAGCCTGGACGCTCCAGAGCGGTATGCGAACCTGAGATCGTCTCGACAACTGTCCGCCGCGCCTGGAGGTCGAAACCCGCGTTGCGGATTTCGCCGAGCTGGTTCTCGTTGGTCTGTTCGATCGTCGAAACGCGGGCATAGGCGAAAACGCGTGACATGACGGGGAAGAACCAACGAAACTGTATCAAAATCGGGGTCTCACGCATCGCGCATGCGCAGTTCTCAGGCAAGCTAATTTACGAGCAGATTCAGGAGGAGCGCTCAAAAGCGGTCACTTATGCGCTGGATGCTTATCTCAGACTGAGTCTACCCAAGAAATCCCTTCTCGTTTCGAGCAATAAGCCTTATCTTCGGATACTACCTGATTTCCTCAGTGCCAACAGGAATCACTTTCATGCTCGATCGACATATCGTACCTGTCGCAAAAAATGGGCGGATGAACCTCCCTTCGGCCCTCAGATCCAAACTCGACCTCAATGGCGGCGGAAAGATCGTGTTCATCGAGAAGGAGAACGGCGAGGTCGAGGTGACGACGCTGCGGCGCTCCCTCAAGCGAGCTCAGGATCTCGTTCGTCAATCCATTCCCTCTGATGTCGATTTGGTAGGTGATCTGATCAAGGAACGGCGCGCGGAAGCGTTGCGCGAAGCGGACGGTGGGGCATGACCGGGTTGGTGCTCGACACCTCCGCGATCATGGCTTTCCTTCGGGACGAGGCGGGAGCCGACACGGTCGCGTCGATGCTCGAGGACCGCGCGATCATCTCCACCGTCAATGTCCAGGAACTGCTCGCGAGCTTGGCATCGAAAGGCATGGCGCCGGAAGATGCGCGCCTTGCAGTCCGCTCTCTCAATCTCGAAGGACACGATTTCACCTGGGAACTCGCCGAGCGTGCAGCCGACCTGCTTGAATGGACGAAAGCCTTCGGCCTCAGCCTCGGCGATCGAAGCTGTCTCGCTCTTGCGCGGATGCTCAACATGCCAGCTGTCACTGCCGATCGTATCTGGTCAAACGTCGCAGAGAGCATTGGTGTCGAAGTGATTGTAATCCGCTAAATCATCGCATCAACGGCGGCTGTCGACCTATCATCGTCATTCGGAAAGACTCTCCCTCTCTCCGAAAGCTGCCGCTCGGTTTTCTACCTATCGCGGGCGACGGGAATTATGCTTCTGCGCCGAACTGACGAAAAGGACATAACTCTATCGGATGGTAGGAGGAACTTGGCCCACCTATGGCAATGGCTTTGCAGGGGACGATACAACAAAGCTGTCGGGCAGCCAGATTCGCCCTACGTAACGCGCTTAGGTCGGAATGAGGCAGATCATGATAGATCATTCTGCACAGCGAACCGGCGAGAATCGACCGAACGAAGCCGATAAAGTGCGAGATCGACATCAAGCGCTTGCGATCCTCCGCATACTCCGACGTCAACCCGGCGATCGCTTGAATAACCTAGTCCTAAACGATCTTCTTCGTTTCTACGCTTTGGACGACATTCAGGCTGACCTTCGGGAAGCGTTGGATCGTTTGGAGCGGTCTGGCTTGATCGCGAGGATCGACAGCGCTCCGGAGGTGATCGTCGTCGAACTAACGCAGCGGGGCGAACAGGTGGCGTCGGGACAGGCAACGGCGGATGGAGTGGAGCGGGCTCGCCCTGGAGCGTCTACTAAGGGTAGCACGGACAGCCCTCGTTATTGGTGGCGGTTTCCGTACGTAGGTTCTTCGTCATCGCTTTGCGACGACCGGTTCAAGCTGCCAGTTCGGAAAGAGCACATCGCGGATGCGTCCGATCTTGTCGACGCGCGTCCATGCCATCATCGGCACGTCCTGTCGGTTCGCTCGATCGTTCGCGCGGACGATCGCGTTTCGAAGCGACGAACGGCTGGCATAGAGTGAGGTGGTCCCGGTTTCCCGGCTCTTCCGCAGATTGTGTGGTTCATGATGCCATGAGGAACCGTCGGCGAAGGAGATCGAGGTTTCCGCGTCCGTACATTGAACGCTTGAACAGTTTGAGCTTGGTGACCTGCCCTTCCGTTTGCG
>NZ_JAAAMG010000005.1 GCF_010500815.1 Jiella pacifica | reverse complement strand
CCGCCGTCGAGGGGGACACCTCAAACCGGGCCGCCGCCCCACGCCGCGTCTGGCCGGCTGCAACATCGCGAACGATCCTAAGCCGCAAGTCCGATGAAACCGGTTTTCCCATGGTGCGCATCCTCCCACGCTCCAGGAAATCAGAATACGCTTCCATACGAAACTATGCGATTCAGACTTCTTACCGGACGCTCATGCGCGGCTTTCGCCTCGACGCTTGCGGATGTGCCGGCTGCGATCGACGGGGCGGCGCCGGCAAGGCGCGTCCGATGCGAAGGCGGCCGGAGCCATGTCCGGCCCCCAGGGGCCACGCTCGGGAGTGGTGTTGAGGGCGCCGCCGGCAACACCGGCTTCCGCGTCTTCTCCGAGGCATGCGTGCGCGGCGCCACCCGCCACCAACGGCTCAAGGTGCCGGGCAGCCAGCCATGGTCAGGATGGCGGCGTTGAAGGCGCCGTCGAACGCCAGCAGCTTTTCCGCTGTGCCGCTCGACGAGAGAGGGGCGCTCTTCGAGGGTAGAATCGGATCCGGCCCGGCGACGGCGTCGTTCAGGTCGCCGCGTATTCGTCGTCGGTGACCGGCTCCATCCATTCGACGTGCGAGCCGTCCAGGGCCTCCTGCATGGCGATGTGCGTCATGGCCGTGTCGGGCCCGGCGCCATGCCAGTGCTTTTCTCCCGGCGGGATCCAGACGACGTCGCCGGCACGAATGACCTGGACCGGTCCTCCCTTCGTCCGGGCGAGACCGGAGCCCGAAACGACGTAGAGGGTCTGGCCCAGCGGGTGCGTGTGCCAGTTCGTCCGGGCGCCCGGGTCGAAGCGCACCACGGCCGAGCGCAGCCGCGCCGGCTCCTGCGCTTCGATGATCGGGTCCTGCCAGACTGCCCCGGTGAAGTGGGCGGCCGGTGGCCGCCGCGAGGCGACCGATCCGCAACGTTTGATGTCCATCGCGCGCTCTCCTGTGTCCGTGGCGCTTGCTCCGGCCCCTTCCGACCCTGTGCTTTCGGTGTCGCTGAACCGGCTATGCGCGATCCGTCATGTAGCCCGAGCCGGCACCGTCGAGAAAGGGCGTTATGACCCGTTCGACTTTCTCGACGACCTCGAGGCTGAGGACGTTGCCGTCGACTTTGCGGGGCAGGGGCTGCTCGCGCCAGGCGGATCCGTGGGCCTGGATATGGTCCATCGCGCGATTGGCGTTGGAGAAGGCGTTTGCGCCGGGCTCGCCCTGCGCCGCTTCGAAGGCTGCCGCAATGGCGATGCTCAACCGGTCCGAAAGCTCTCCCGCCGCAGCAGCGTGGCCGGCGTCCCGCAGGCGCAGAATTTCGCGCAGGTGAGGGGCGACGGCATTGCCGGTGCTGAGCAGCCAGCCGTCATAGGGGCCAACCGGCTTCAAGGCCTCAGCATATCCGCCTTCCGCCCCGCGAACCATCCAGACCGTGCCGAAGTCGAGCCCGCTGTCGGCAACGGCGTCGGCCCCGGAACTGTCCTTGAACATCGTCACCCTTGGCGAGCGCGACAGCTTGGCCAAGGTCTGCGGCGCCAGCACGCAGCCGGTGACCTGCGGCAGCTGGTAGACGGCGATCGGCAGCGTGCTCTCTGCCATGACGGCGTCGTAATGGGCCTCGATCGATTCCTGTGTGGCGGCCGCATCGACGGGCGGGCAAACCACGACGCCCTTGCACCGCTCGGACAAGGCCGGTTCGGCCCGAAGGCGCTCCTCGAGACGTCGCAGACGCGCCACCACCTCTTCGGTGGTCGGGCAGAGTGCGCCGAACAGGATCGAGAGGTCGAGATCCAGGACCTCCTCTCTTGCCGCAAGGTCGATCAGGGCGTCGAAGCCTGCCGCGTCGATGTCCCAGCCGTCGCCGGTGGAGCCGGCCAACATGATCTGGCGGACCGAGGAGCGAATGGCTCCGAGATGTGCGATGGTGCGCTCGATGTCGACCGCGCCGGGACGCTCGCCGCTGTAATGGGTGAGGATCGGCACCCACAGCCCGTCGTCGGACCCCTGGTCGCCAGTTGGCGTGATTTCACTCATTGCTGCTTTCCTCTCGCAAATCCTGCGTATTGTTCTGGCCGCGAGGGCAATCTCGCGTCATCTTTCCGGGCCGCGGTCCTCTACGGGCCGTCGCCGGGTCAGACCGGCCGGACGTGGTCGAAGCGCGGATTGCGGGCGAAGACCGCGTGGCGTTCGCCGCCGGCCCGCATTTCGGCGGCGATCGCACGCTCGATCCTGCCGAGGGTTTCCGCGTCCTCGATGATCTGCGGCGCGATCGCCTGGGGAATGACGACGATCCCGTCACCGTCGGCGAGAACGTAATCCAAGGGCGCGACGGTGAGCGTTCCGCCGAGCAGCGACGGCATGGCGACCGAAACGTCCCTGGCCGTCAGGCGCCAGCGCCGGGCGGCGTTGTTCGGCACCACTTGAGCACAATGGCAGGGCATGCCGTAGCCGCGGATCTCGTCGGCGTCCCGCACCGCGCCGCTGGTCACGATGGCACGGCAGCCGGCGCGCTGGACGCTGTAGGCCATGAAGCCGCCGAGCACCGCGCCGGAGGTGAAGCCGCCGGTCTCGATGAAGAGGATGGTGCCCGGAGCGCAGACGCTTTCGAGCGTGTCGGCCGGCATCGGCTTGGCCGGATTGACGGCGCTGAGCGTCGGGGCGCCCTGCAGGCAGGCGGCCCGTCCCGCGACCACTCCGTGCGGGGCTATCGGCCGGAGCGACGAGGCGAGCGCATGGTTCGGCACGCCCGCCTCGTCCATCACGTCGCTGACGAGGCCGGTCTCGAGCTTGGCCAGCCGTTCCAGCCAGTCTTCAGCGTTCTGCGACATGAACCGTCACTCCCATTTCATTCGCGATCTCGACGATCTCCCGCAGCACACCGCGCTGGAGAGCGATGCCGTTCAGGCTCTGATCCTGCTCCATTTCGTGCTCGCGCTCGCCGGGCATGCGCACGCCGTCCGATCCGGGGGCGGGGGCGGATGCCTTCAGGAGATCGACATAGCCGTCCATCCGGGCCCGGAAGGCAACCGGATCGAGAAAGGCTGCGACGTCGATCGCGAGGACGAAATGGCTGTTGCGCTGGGGCGTATCCAGATCGTCGTAGAGGTTGGTCAATTCGGTGCCGAAGGCGCCGCCCATCAGGACGCCGGTCAGGATCTCGCAGGCGAGGATCAGGCCCCAGCCCTTGTGCCCGCCGATCGGCAGGATCCAGCCGCCGTTTCGAACCCATTCGGGATCGTTGGTCGGCCGCCCGTCCTTGTCGACCAGCCAGCCGTCGGGAAGCGGCCGCCCCTCTTCGGCATGTTGCAGGATCTTCCCCCGGGAGCTCATGCCGAGCGCCGCGTCGAAGATGATCGGTGGGTGGCGCCCGGCCGGAACGCCGATGGTGATCGGCAGCGGCCCGGTGATCGGCGTCGTGCCGCCCCAGGCGGGCATGATCGGCGAGGCGTTGGTGGTGGCGATGCCGATCATGCCCGCTTCGATCGCCTGGCTGGCGTAGAAGGCGCCCTCGCCATTGTGGTTCGAATTGTGCACGCCGACGGCGCCGATGCCGCGCCCCTTGGCCTTTCGGATCGCCATTTCCATGGCACGCGCCGTCAGCACCGAGCCGAGGCCCGCATCGCCGTCGAGCAACGCCGTGCCCTCCGTCTCGCGAACGATTTCAGCCTCGGCGTTCGGATTGATGCCGCCGATGCGCAGCCGCCGCAGATAGACGGGGAGCCTGAGCACCCCGTGGGAATTCATGCCGCGCAAATCCGCCGACACCAGGGATCTCGCGACGATGCCGGCGTCCTTGGTCGGCACCGAGAGCCTGACGAGCAGGGTCTCCACCATCTCCCGGAGCGGCGCCTGCTGGACGCGCACCGTCTTGGCGTCTGCGGCCTCGACCGGCAGATCGAACGTCTCGCGCTCGGTTCTTTGCCCCGTCGTGCTCGCGCCGTCAGCCATGATGAGACCTCCCCTCGCTTCAGTTCGTTCGGTATCGCCCGCCCGTGCGGACGTCTTTCGGCATTAAAACAGAATGCCCCGTGGCAGCGGCACCATGAGCACGTCGGACATGAGCGCCGCGACGCCGACGATCCCGCCAATGCCGACGACCATGATCAGGAGCAGCCGTTTCGGCGCGAAGGTCTCGCGCTCGGCGATCAGGGTCAGGGCGACGAAGGCGACGGCACTCGAGACGATGAAGCCGATCGTGTTCATCGCGAACAACCAGAGGCCGAAGACCACCAGGAGCGACAGCGGCCGCCCCAGGGATTCGGTCCCGCCGCGTTCGGCTGGCGAAGACGTCCGCCCGTTTGCCCGAAGAACGGCGGCGGAGCGGATCAGGATCAGCACCGAGCAGATCGCCATCGCCGCGGCCATGGTGCGCGGAAACACCGAGCCGAGAGCCGTGTACCGATCCGCGTCTGTCCAGACGAAGACCGACAGGGCGATGAAGCAGAGCGGCGGAGCGAAGTTCGAGAGAAGCAAGGTCACTTCGATGCCTCCGATCGGCCGGCTTCGGTGGCCGGATGTCTTTGCCGGCGCCGTGCCTTCCACAAGGAGCGCAGGGCAGGCCCCAGAAGTCCCATGACGATGATCGTGACGAGGAACAGCGAGATCGGGCTCTGGAAGAAGCGCCCGACGATGTCTCCCTGCGCCCGTCCGATCAGGAAGGTCTGCACGAAGCCCTGCTCGGCGATCGAGCCGAGGACGAGGCCGAGCGCGATCGGCGAGGTCGGATAGCCCACTTCCTTGATGAGCCAGGCGATGACGCCGAGCACCAGCATGATGACCACGTCGTACCAGTTGTTCTGGATGGAATAGCTGCCGACCACGGTCAGGAAGGCGATCGAGGGAACCAGCGCGGCCTTGGGGATCGAGGCGATGCTGCGATAGGCGTAGCGCCCGATCAGAAGTCCCACCGGCAGCATGAACAGCGTCGCCAGGATCAGTCCGGCAATGAAGGTGTAGGTGATCTCGGCCTGTTCGGTGAACAGCGTCGGCCCGATCTTGATCCCCTGCACGAGCAAGGCGCCGAGGATGATGGCGTCCGGCGGGGTGCCGGGGATGCCGAGGACGAGGGTGGGCACGAAGCCGCCCCCGACGGTGGCGTTGTTGGCCGATTCCGTCGCGATGATCCCGGCGGGGTTGCCCTTGCCGAAGCTGTCTTTGTCCTTGGAGGCGCGCTGGGCCGCCGAATAGGTGATCAGACTGGCGATCGAGCCGCCGGCACCGGGCAGAATGCCGATGAGCGTTCCCACCACCGAGCTGCGGACGAGGTTGAACTTGTTGCGCCCGAGGATCGAGAAGGCCTCGCGCAGGCGAAAGCCGGCGACGTGCGATCCTTGCGGCGGATCGAGATGGGGATCGGCGGTCCGCACGAGGTCGAAGAGCACCGGAATGCAATAGATCCCGATCAGTCCGGCGACGACGTTGATGCCGCCGATGAGGGCATTGGTGCCGAAGGTGAGGCGCAGATCGCCGCCCACCGTCGCGACGCCGACCATGGACAGCATCAGGCCGAAGAGCGCTGCCACGAGCCCCTTCAGCTGATTGCCGACCGAAAGCGCCGCGATCAGCGTCAGCCCAAGAATGGCGAGCCAGAAATATTCGGCCGGCCCGAACTGCAGCGCGACCCGGGCGAGGGGCGGCGCGAGGAGAAGCAGCATCAGGGCCCCCGTCAGGCCGCCGAAGACGGAAACCAGGGTCGCGAGCGTGACTGCCAATGCCCCGTCGCCGCGCTTGGCCATCGGGAAGCCGTCGAAGGTGGTGGCGATCGCCGAGGGCGTGCCCGGCGTGTTGACGAGGATGGCCGCATAGGCGCCGCCATAGAGGGCGCCGGTATAGATCGCGCCGAGCATGACCAGCCCGGACGCCGGGTCCATGGTGAAAGTGAAGGGCACCAGCACCGCGAGCGACATAGTCGCCGACAGTCCCGGCAACGCGCCGATCAAGGTTCCGACCGCGACCCCGAAAAGCGCGAGGAGGAGATTGGTCGGCTCCAAGGCATTCGAAAAGTATCCCAGAATTTCCATGGCCGCCTCCCGCGCCGAAAGGGACGAGCCGGTCGAACGACCGGCCCGCCGACAGCTCTTACTTGTCGATCAGCCCGAGCGGCTCGGCGACCGACGTGTAGATCTCCGTCTGCTCCGCGATGAATTCCGGGATCTCGGAATAGGTGATGTCGACCGGGACGAAGCCGGCCTGTTCCATCTCCTGCTTGAACTCGGCGTTCTGGCTGATCTTGGAGATCATCCCGGAGACTTCCTGGCGGCGCTCCTCCGGCGTCCCGTTCGGCACCGCGACGCCACGATAGGCGCCGCCGACCAGATCGTAGCCCAGCTCCTTGAAGGTCGGCGCGTCGGGAAGCGCCGGCAGGCGTTCGTCGGCCGCCACGGCCAGCACCCGCAGCTGGTCGCCCTGGTTCACGCCCTCGGTGGTGTAGGTGACCGATGCCTGGACCTGGTTTCCGAGCAGCGCTGCGGTGGCCGGGCTCGTGCCGCTGAAGGGAATGTAGGTCGTGACGACCTCGGCCACCTGATCGAAGCGCTCCTTCATGACCTGATCGCCGGAATTGGACCCCGAGCCGGAGAAGGTGAGGCTGCCGGGATTCTCCTTGGCGTAGGCGATCAGATCGTCGAGTGTCTTGAACTGGCTGTCCTTGGGAACGACGACGATGCTGGGCGTGTACTGGAAGAAGTTGACCGTGGCGATGTCGTCGGTCTCATAGCCGACATCGGCGGCCATGGGCTGGAGGATGTTGTGGGGCAGGTTGGTCCCCATGATCGTGTAGCCGTCGGGCTCCATGGAGTTGAGGCGTGCCCAGCCCTGCGCGCCGCCGCCGCCGGGCATGTACTGGACGACGGCCCCAACGCCGATCTCCGCCTCGAAGTACTTCTGCTGCATCCGTGCGGCGAGATCCGACGCGCCGCCGGCATTGAAGACGACGATGTAGTTGATCGGCTTGTCCGGATAGCCGCCCGAGGTCTGGGCGAAGGCCGGTGCGAGCATCAGGCTCGTCGCGCCGAGGGCCAAGGCTCCGGCAAAAAGACGTCTGGTAAACATTCTGTTCCTCCCATGAATGGACTTGGTAGTGACCGGCTCTAGCGGCCGGCTCGAATCCGGACACTCATCCGAGCGCCCGGCAGACCGCGTCGGTCACCTCGGTGCAGCTGGCCGAACCTCCCAGATCGCGCGGAATGGCGTGTCCCTCGGAAAGGCTCGTCGCGACTGCTTGGCGAATGCGATCAGCGGCGCCGGCCAGGGCCTCGTCGGCATGCTTGTCGGCCAGCCAATCGAGCATCAGGGCGCCGGAAAGGATCATCGCCAGGGGGCTCGCGGCGTTCTGGCCGGCGATGTCGGGCGCCGAGCCGTGGGCGCCCTGGAAGAGGCCGTGCGTATCGCCCACTTCGCCGGACGGCGCGATGCCGAGGCCGCCGACGGTCGCCGCGCCGAGATCGGAGATGATGTCGCCGAACATGTTCTCGGCGACGATCACGTCGTAGAAGTCGGGCTTCTTCAGCATGTGGACGGTGATCGCGTCGGCATAGGCGTAGTCGATCTCGACGTCGGGATAGTCGCCGGCGACCTCCTGGCAAACCGCGCGGAAGAAGGCGTAGGAGCGCAGGATGTTGGCCTTGTCGCAGACCGTGACCCGGCGTTTGCCGTCACGGGGCGCGCCGTCGCGCTTGCGCGACAGGTTGAAGGCGAATCGGGCGACGCGCTCGACGCCCTTGCGGCTGACGACCAGAGTGTCGGTTGCAAACTCGTTGCGCAGGACGACGCCGGCGCCGCGGCTGGCATAGAGGCCCTCGGTGTTCTCGCGGATGATGACGTAGTCGATGTCGATGGTCTCGCGCGCGGCGAGCGGCGATCCGACACCGGCCAGAAGCTTGATCGGACGGACGTTGGCATAGAGATCGAGCTTGAAGCGGAGCTGCAGATGCAGCTCGTTGCCGACTTCCGTGCCGTCGGGATAGGTGATCTCCGGCAGGCCGGCAGCGCCGTGGAGGATCGCATGGCTCTCGCGGCACAGCCTCAACGTTTCGTCCGGAAGCACATCGCCGCTGCGGGCGTAATGGGCGGCGCCGCCCGGCGCATCGATGAAGTGGAGCACGTTCTCGCCGACGGCTTCGCGCAGAACCCGAATGGCGGCTTGGGCGACTTCGGGGCCGATTCCGTCACCTTCGATCGTGACGATGTCGTAACGCGGCATGAGGAGATCCATTGCTATTGCCCGCTGTGGGGGCCGCGGGAGGGGCATCCGGGCCGGCGATGGCTGGAGCGCCAGTCCTTCCTCGGTCGGTGAGGTGGCGACCATACGAGCGGGCGGGGGCGGCGCAAGAGTTTTACGAGCGCCATTTGCGTCGCAAACTTCATCGCTTTAAGCGGTAATAAGATTATTGATAATCGGCGAGGGGGACGATTTGTCGAAACATGGAAGCAGGACCGCCGAAGCGGTGGCCCGGGTCGTCTCCGAGCTCGAACGCGACATCATCTTCGGCCGTTATCTTCCCAAGCAGCGGCTTTACGAAGACGAGTTCATGGTCGGCTTCAATGCCAAGCGGCACGTGGTCCGGGCGGCGCTCGTCGAACTCGAACGGCGGGGGATCGTCGAGAAACTGCCGAACCGGGGCGCGGCGGTGCGCTATTTCTCGCGCCAAGAGGTCGAGGATCTCTATCTCCTGCGGGCCATCCTGCATCGGGAGGGCGCCCTGCGCATCCGGCTGCCGCCGGACGCTGCGTGGTTCGAACGGCTTCAAGAGGCCCAGGAAGCGCATCGCGACGCGTTCGACCGGCGCGATCTCCTGGCGATCTTTCAGACCAACGCCGAATTCCACCGCATCCTGTTCGAGGGAACGGGCAACGCCTATCTGATCGAGGCGATCGCCGCCACCGACGCCAAGACCCATGGCATCCGATCCCACGGCCTCAGCGTCACCGAACTGGTCGACAGGGCCAAGCTCGAACATGTCGCGATCATCGAGGCGATCGAGGGGGAGCGCCTCGAGCAACTCGCCGACATCTGCGTGGAGCACATCCAGCCCGCCAAGAAATTCTATCTCGACAAGTTTTGCAGCAATCTCTAGCCGGGTCGCGGTATGCTGAACATGAACGGGACCCGCGGCGTCGCCAGATCCGATCCCATCGGGATCGATCGCATGTGTTCGGCGGGCGAATGCGCCGACGTCCTCGTCTGCCGGTATTCGGAAAACGGAAGCGGCTCGGCGGCGGATCTTATCCGGCTCGATCCAGAACAAGAGCTCGGCGATCATCCCGGCGAAGTGGCGCGGTCGCGAATGGATGAACCGCAGGACGAAAGCGAAGCCGCCATAGACGTTCGTCTCCTGTGTCGCGATCCAGCAGAAGTCATCGAGACGCGGCGCCCCGCAATGTTCGACGATCCAGTTGAGGTTATGGATGTCGATCGCGGAATAGTCGACGTGGTGGACGATTGGCGTGGCGGGGCGTAGAAGCAGTCGATGCAATTCGCGCCTGGCCGATGCCGAGCGCGAGACCTTGCTTCAGGCGCTCGGAGCGGAGAACGGCAACATCAGCAAGGTCGCGCGGCGGCTCGGAATTTCACGACCGACGCTCTACCGGAAACTGGAGCTTCACGGCCTGTCGCGAAAATTCGTGTGAGCCGTCTTCTTTCCTCTTCTTGCTCGAAGCCGATGACCCATCCGCCAGAGCCTGACGCTGCAAAACGTCGAACGCTTCCGCAGGCGTGCAAGCGCCGATTCCGCATCTTCTTCCGCCTTGTGCGGATCGCATTTTGCGCGTCTACTCGGCTGATGGGAACTTCGAAGGACGTCAGCCATGTGCCATCTCTTCGCTAGCATTCCGCAGGATGATACCGAAATGGAGACCCGTTCGGTCCGGATGAATGGACAGGTCACGTCCATTCGCCTGGAGGCGGCATTCTGGCATACGCTTGAGGATCTGGCGGAAAACCAGGGAATGACTTTGGCCAAGTTTCTGACGACGCTTCACGACGAGGTGCTGGAATTGCAGGGGCGGGTGCGTAATTTCGCCTCGCTCCTGCGCTGTGCCTGCCTCGTCTATCTGCAGCAACAAGACGCGGCGGTGTTCGAAAAGCCCGGCACTGCGCCGAGCCGCCACCCTTTGTCGGGCATCCGTATCGCCAGCTAGCCTCGATCGGTGCGGAGGGGCCTGACCGGCGCAGCCTCGGCCGAAGAGAGGGCGAGGCGCCGGCCTCCATCGGCATTTTCCCAGCGCGAAAATGCTGGCGTAACAGCATTCTACTACCCGGCCACGCAGACGACTTCCTAGATTGATTCCAACTTCGGTACCGATCGACGACGCAAGATCGGACTGCCGATGAAGGAGCATGAGGGAGTTTTCGTGGCCAAGGTCATCCACACAATGATTCGCGTGCTCGACGAGGCGCGCTCCATCGAGTTTTACGAAAAAGCATTCGGGCTGAAGATCGCCGACCGCTTCGACTTCGACGGCTTCACACTGATCTATCTGTCGAACGCGGAAGCGACCCACGAGGTCGAGTTGACCGTCAACAAAGGGCAGAGCGAGCCCTACGACCTCGGCAACGGCTACGGCCATGTCGCGGTTTCCGTTGCCGATCTTGCCGCCGAACACGAGCGGATGAAGGCGGCCGGCCTTTCGCCCAAGGACATCAAGGAAATCAGCCACGACGGCAAGCCGCTCGGTCGGTTCTTCTTCATCGAAGACCCGGACGGCTACAAGATCGAGGTCCTGGAGCGGCGCGGCCGCTTCCAGTGACCGTCGGCATGGCGCTCCCGGGGAGGGAGGGCGCCCTGCCGCTTCGATCGGACGACCGCATCACAACCAAAATATGGGAGGAAATGGCATGGCAAAGACGACGCTCGCGCTGAACCGGCGCGGTTTTGTGAAGGCGGGCGTCGGGCTGCTCGCCATGACGGTCATGCCGTCGGGCCTGATCGTGGGGAACGCCTGGGCACAGATGCCGCGCTCCGCCAAGCCGGACACCTTTGCCGCGCTCGTTCAGATGTCGCGGGACTGCTATCCGCACGAGGCGGTCGCCGATTCCTATTATGCCAATGCGGTCAGTGTCCTCGACGAGGCTGCGCGATCCTCCGAGGCGGATCTGGCGCTGCTCGAGGACGGCGTCGCCGAGCTCGATGCGGCCGCCAGGGAAAAGGGCGGCACCGACTACAAGTCGCTTCCGGACGAGGCCGACCGCGTCGCCATCCTCGAGGCGATGGGCGAAGCCGATCCGTTCTTCCAGAAGGTGCGCTCCAACCTCGTCGTCGGCCTCTACAACCAGAAGGAGCTCTGGCCGATCTTCGGCTACGAGGGCGCCTCGGCCGACCAGGGCGGCTACATCGATCGCGGCTTCGACGACATCGACTGGGTCTGACGGCACGTCCTCGACCACACCGCGCATCGAACGAACAGCATTGGGGCAGGGTGCCAGGCCGCGAGGAGGCGGCGCGCATCCGGGAGCGCCCGGGAGGAACCAACATGCCAGCACCTTACGATCTCAACGACGACAGCGTGGTCGTCATCGTCGGCTCGGGCGCCGGCGGCGGCACGCTCGGCACACAGCTCGCCCTGAAGGGCATCGACACGGTGATCCTGGAGGCGGGATCGCGCCACGAGACCTGGGACTTCATCAACGACGAATGGGATTCCTTCGCCCAGCTCGCCTGGAAGGACAAGCGCCGGACCTCCGGCGACTGGCGGGTGTCGAAGGACTTTCCCAACCTGCCCGCCTGGATCGTCAAGTCCGTGGGTGGCTCCACTGTGCACTGGGCCGGCGCCTCGCTGCGCTTTCAGGAGCACGAGTTCAAGACGAAGACCCATTACGGTGAACTCGCCGACGCCAATCTCCTCGACTGGCCGATCGACCTCACGGAAATGGAGCCGTGGTACGCCATGGCCGAGGACCGGATGGGCGTGACCCGCACCAACGGCATTCCAGGCCTTCCCGGCAACAACAACTTCAAGGTCATGGAGGCCGGCGCCAAGAAGATCGGCTACAAGGAAGTTCACACCGGCCGCATGGCCATCAACTCCGAACCGCGCGACGACCGGGGATCGTGCCTGCAAATCGGCTTCTGCTTCCAGGGCTGCAAGTCGGGCGCCAAATGGTCGACACTCGTTGCCGAGATCCCCAAGGGCGAGGCGACCGGCAAGCTCGAAGTGCGGCCCGACTGCATGGTGCTCAAGATCGAGCACAACGACGCCGGCAAGGTGACGGGCGTCGTCTATGCCGACAAGGAAGGCCGCATGCAGCGCCAGAAGGCCCGCATGATCGCAGTCGCTGGCAACTCGATCGAGAGCCCGCGGCTCCTGCTCAACTCGGCCTCGTCGAAATTTCCCGACGGGCTGGCGAACTCCTCCGGACAGGTGGGGCGCAACTACATGCGCCACACCACCGGCTCGGTCTACGGCATCTTCGAAAAGCCGGTCCACATGTATCGCGGCACGACCATGGCCGGCATCATCCGTGACGAGGCCAAGCACGACCCCTCGCGCGGCTTCGTCGGCGGCTACGAGTTCGAGACGCTGTCGCTCGGCCTGCCCTTCATGGCCGCCTTCCTCGACCCCGGCAAATGGGGCCGCGATTTTTCCAGTGCCATGGACGGCTATGCCAACATGGCCGGCATGTGGATCGTCGGCGAGGACATGCCGCGCGCCGACAACCGCGTGACCCTGTCCGACGAAAAGGACGAGCACGGGATGCCGATCCCGGACGTCCATTTCGACGACCACGAGAACGACACGGCCATGCGCAATCACGCCTACAAGCAGGGCGCGGCGATCTACGACGCGGTCGGCGCGGTCCGCACGATCGAGACACCACCTTATCCCTCGACCCACAATCTCGGCACCAACCGGATGAGCGAGAAACCCGAGGACGGGGTGGTCAATCGGTTCGGACAGGCTCACGACATCTCGAACCTCTTCGTTTCGGACGGCTCGCAATTCACCACAGGGGCCGCCGAGAACCCGACGCTGACCATCGTCGCCCTGGCCCTTCGCCAGGCCGACCACATCGCCGGCCGCATGGCGAAGGGCGAGCTTTAGGCACCGGCGACACAGCGAGGCGACGAAGCGAGTTTTCCACCGCAAAATGCCGCCCGGCATGGCCCATCGGGCGGATCGCCTCCGGCTTCCGACCGATGCCGTCGCACGACCGACGGGGCTGAATCCTTATCGTCAGGCGAAAAACTTCTCCCGCTCTTCGAGAACGCCGCCTTTACCGGCGGCGCTTCCTCATTCAACTTCCGTATCGGCGATCTAGGGAGGCCGCCGGGAGGAAGACGACATGAGTGCTGCGGCGCAGTCCACGCCCGCCGTTGCGGGTGCGAGGACATCCCTGGCCAAAGGTCTGGATCTGTTGACCGTCATCGCCGAGCGCGGGGCGGACGGCATGGTCCTGAGCGCTGCGGCGCGTCGCGCCGGCATGCATGTGGCGACCGCCCACCGGCTGCTCGGGACGCTCACCGAGGCCGGCTTCGTCAGCTTCGATCCCTATTCCAAGCGTTACCATCTCGGCATCATGCCTTACGAGATCGTCGGCAGGGCCGGCGAGAACGTCGCCTTCGTCGAGCTGCGCAGGCGCATGCGCTGCTCGCTTCGGGCCGTCCAGGAGGACGTCGGCGGCATCGTCTGCCTGTCCGTCCCCTCGCGCGGCGAATCGCTCTGCATCGACGTCATCGGCGGCGACACCGATATCCACATCAACACTCTCGAGGTCGGTTCGCGGCGCCCCCTCGGGGCCGGGGCGGCGAGCCTCGCTTTGCTCGCCGTCATGCCGGAAGAGGAGCGCGAACAGACGATCGAGCGCGAGCGCGAACGCTACCGCAAATACGGCGATCTGACCGCCGAGATCGTCCGCGCCGCCATCGCCCGATATCCCGTCGAAGGCTACGTGGTGAACGATGCGGTGATCATCCCGGACATCGCCGCCATCGGCATTCCCTTGTTCGAGGGCGACCGCGTGATCGCCGCCTTGTCCGTGACGAACGTCCAGTCACGCCTGTCGAAGCAGAAGGCGGCGGTGGTCGCCACGATGCTCGCCGTCGCCGAGCGGGCCGGCTTCACCACCTGCAGGAAGATCTGATGTTTCCGATCGATCTCTTTCATCGCCAGGCCCGGGCGACACCCGATGCCGTTGCCGTCGAAGCCGCGGACGCGTCCTTGAGCTACCGCGAGCTCCACGCTTCGGCCTCTGCCTTCGCCGCCGCACTGCAGGACATCGACCCCGAACCCGGCTCACGGGTCGGCATCTGCTGCTTCAATCATGTCGAGCACCTGATTGCGTGGCTCGGTGTGCTCGCTGCCGGCAAGGTCTGGGTGCCGCTCTATCCGAAGAACAAGAGCGAGGAGATCGGCCGGGCCGTCGACTTCACCGGCATGAGCATCGTGGTGGTCGATCCGGAGGTCCGCGAGCTGGTGTCCCGGGGCTCCGCGCGGATCTTGACGACGTCGCCGGACAAGGGCGAGGCGACCGTCGCCGGCCTCGTCGAACGCCATGCCGGCAAGCGGCCTGCCTTTCACCCGCTGCCCCTCGATGCCACCCAGGCGATCAAGTTCACCGGTGGTTCGACCGGCGTGCCCAAGGGCGTGATGCAGCCCTACCGGTCCTGGAACACCAACATCGCCACGCAGATTGTCTCCTGGAACCTGCGGGAAGGCGACCGCTATCTGGCGGCGGCGCCGATCACCCACGGCACCTCGACCTACATCCTGCCGACGCTGGGCACCGGCGGGACGATCGTCCTGACCGACAGGCCGAGGCCGGCGGAGGTGCTGGCGCAACTCGCCGACAACCGCATCGCCACGACCTTCGTCCCGCCGACGATGATCTACATGATGATGCAGGAGCCCGGCATCGAGACGCTGCGCTTTCCGACCCTGCGCAACCTCGTCTACGGCTCGGCACCGATGCGCAGCGAGGAGAT
Source organism: Jiella pacifica (assembly GCF_010500815.1). Lineage (GTDB taxonomy): Bacteria > Pseudomonadota > Alphaproteobacteria > Rhizobiales > Rhizobiaceae > Jiella > Jiella pacifica. Next base: position 265,500 of record NZ_JAAAMG010000005.1, on the reverse strand, counting down.
CGAGCGCGCGCAGAAGATCTTCGGCCCGGTCGTCGCATCGACCTACGGCCAGACGGAAGCGCCGCAGATCGCCACGATGATCTCGGCGGACGACCTTCGGCGCGAGGACAAGCGCGCCTCCGTCGGTCGTGAGACCTTTCTCACCCGAGTCGCAATCGTCGACGGCGACGGCAACGAACTGCCGGCCGGCGAGATCGGCGAGATCGTCATCCGCGGCGATCTGGTGATGACCGGCTACTGGCGCCAGCCCGAAAAGACCGCTGAGACCGTTCGCGACGGCTGGCTCCACACCGGCGATCTCGGCTCCTTCGACGAGGAGGGCTTCCTGTTCATCAAGGGCCGCTCCAAGGATGTGGTGATCACCGGCGGCTTCAACGTCTATCCCTCCGACGTCGAGCCGGTGATCGCCGAGCATGATGCCGTCGCCGACTGCGCGGTCTTCGGCGTGCCTGACGACAAATGGGGCGAAGCGGTGCTCGCGGCGGTCGAGCTCAAGCCAGGCCGCGCCGCCGATCCGGCCGAGATCATCCGCCACGTCAAGGACAGGCTCGGCTCGGTGAAGGCCCCCAAGGAGGTCCTCGTCTACGAAGAGCTTCCCCGCAACGCCTACGGCAAGCTGCAGAAGCAGACTCTCGTCGACGACTTCGAGGCGCGCAGAAACACGAAGGAAACGGCATGAGCCAGACGCCCACCACCGCTTTGTCGCGCTACACCGAGACCGACGTCTACTACCGCGACCGCAATCTGGTGAAGGACATTCTCGCACCGGGCAAGAACGCCGATTTCGTCTCGGTCGCCGTCTGGCACATGCTGGGACGGGAAATATCCGACGGCGAGCGCAATGTTCTCAACGCGGTGCTGATCACCATGATGGAGCACGGCTTCACGCCGAGCGCCATCGCCACCCGCTCGATCTACATGAGCGCGCCGGAGAACCTGCAAGGGGCCGTTGCTGCCGGGCTTCTGGCAGTCGGCTCGAGCTTCGTCGGTACGGTGGAGAACAATGCGCGGTTGCTCGATCGCATCGTGAAGGCCGCCCCAGAGGACCGGGAGGCGCTCGCGGCCGAAATCGTCGACGATCATCGCTCCCGCAAGGCGCCGTTGCCGGGGTTCGGGCACCATCTGCACAAGCCTGTCGATCCCCGTGCGCTGCGGCTTCTCGAAATCGCCGGAGAGAACGGCCTCGATGGTGAACATTGCGCGGCGCTGCGTCTCCTGTCGCGCGTCCTCGACGAGAAGCGCGGCAAGCCGACCACCATCAACGCCACCGGCGCGACGGCGGCGCTGCTGGGCGAGATGGGCATTCCGGTGGAACTCATGCGCGGCTTCAGCGTGCTCGGCCGCACCGCCGGGCTGATCGCCCATATCGCCGAGGAGCAGCAGCGTCCGAGCGGGCGCTTCATCTGGCAGCTCGTCGACGACGCGATCCCCTACGAGGCCGACGATGGCGGGGAGAAGAAGCGATGAGGGCGACGGCGCTCGTCACCGGCGCCGCCCGCAACATCGGCGGCGCGATCGCCAAGCGATTGACGGCCGACGGCTTCGATGTTGTGGTGCTCGACCGGGTCGAGCCGGATCACGACAGCTTCGTCGAATTTCTTGAAGTCGACCTGTCCGATGTCGCAGACCTTTCGAAGACGCTCGACGATCTCGTCCGCCGAAGGCCGGTGACTCGGCTCGTCAACAATGCCGGCATCGTCGCGCCGGCAAGCGTCGAGGACACCGACCCCGCGTCGATCGACGCGGTGGCCGCCGTCAACGTCAAGGCGCCGCTGATCTGCCTGCAGAAGGTGCTGCCGGCGATGAAGGCGGCAGGCATCGGCCGGGTGGTGAACATTTCGAGCCGGGTGGCCCTCGGCAAGGAAAAGCGCACCGCCTATGCGGCCTCGAAGGCCGGGCTGCACGGCATGACCAAGACATGGGCGCTGGAACTCGGCCGCCACGGCATCACGGTGAATGCCGTCGGGCCCGGCCCGATCCGCACATCGCTTTTCGACGAGGTCAATCCGCCCGACGATCCCCGCACCGCGGCGATCATCGCCAAGGTGCCCGTCGAACGGTTGGGCACACCCGACGACATCGCCGACGCGGTCTCGTTCTTCGCGTCGGATCGCGCGGGCTTCGTCACCGGTCAGGTTCTCTACGTCTGCGGAGGCATGACCATCGGATCGGTCTGATCCAACAGCAGGCAATGCGTCAAACTGGGAGGAAAGACGATGAAGACATTCGGTAGACTGCTCGCTGCGGCGACGGTGTTCGCAACCGGGCTCGGACTGGCATCACAGGCCAGTGCACAGGCCGACGACTATCCCACCAAGCGCGTGACGATCATCGTCCCCTACAGCGCTGGCGGCGCCACCGACGTCCTCGCTCGCCAAGTCGCGCAGGGGCTCACGGAAAAATGGGGTGAGACCGTCACGGTCGAGAACCGCCCCGGCGCCGGCGCCACGCTCGGTACGGCCCAGGCGGCGCGCGCCCGCCCCGACGGCTACACGCTGTTCATGGGGCAGGTCTCGTCCCACGGCATCGCCCCGGCCGTCTATGCCAATCTCCAGTACAAGGCCAAGGAAGACTTCGAGCCGATCGTCTGGATCACCGAGATCCCGAACGTGATGGTCGTGCCGGAAGCCTCCAAAGCCACTACCGTGCAGGAGTTCATGGATCAGGCGAAGGGCAAGAACGTCAGCTTCGGCTCGTCGGGCACCGGCAGCTCGATCCATCTGTCCGGCGAGATGTTCAAGGCACGCACCGGCCTCGACATGACCCACGTACCCTATCGCGGCAGCGGCGAGGCGGTTCCCGCCCTGGTCTCCGGCAATATCGACGTGATGTTCGACAATCTTCCCTCGGCAATGCCGCAGATCAAGGCCGGCACGATCCGGGCCCTGGCGGTGACGTCGGCCGAGCGTGATCCCTCGCTCCCGGACGTTCCGACGCTCTCCGAGACCGGCATCGAAGGCCTCGAAGGCTTCGAGGCGAAGTCATGGTTCGGCCTTCTCGCTCCGGCCGGAACGGACAAGGCGATCGTCGATAAGGTCAACGCCTCGGTGAACGAGGTGATCAGCGGCGAGACGTTCCAGACCTACGCCAAGAACAACGGCGCGACGGTGGTCGGGGGTTCGCCGGAGAAGTTCGGGGAGTTCATCGACGCCGAGCTCGACAAGTGGGCGAAGGTGGTCTCCGACGCGGGCGTGCGCGTCGAGTAAGCCGTCTTTGGCGGGGCGCGCGACGAACGGCGCCCCGCCTTCCTCGTTCGTTCGTGGAGGCATCCCGATGTCGGATACATCAGTCGAGGCGGGCGGAACGCCGGTCGCGCGGCGAAGCTCGCGCGACGTCTTCTTCGGTCTCGGCGTCGCGGCGGCCGCGCTCGTCTTTGCCCTCGTCGCCATCCCGGCCTTCATTTCCGTGCCGGCGAGCGTCAAGGCCGCGCCGCTCTCGCCGGCGTTTCTGCCTTACGTTCTCACCGCCCTGATCGGAGTGCTCGGCCTCGTCTGCGCCGCCCAGGCGATCTTCGGCCAGGGCGTTCCGAAGGAGGACGGCGAGGGCTTCGATCCGGCACGCGGATGGCCCTGGAAACTCGTCCTCGTGCTTGCGGTTTTTGCCGCCTTCTGGTGGCTCCCGGAAAGCGTCGGCACGTTGCCCGTCGCGATCTTCGCCATGGCGGTCCTTCTTGCGATCGGCGGGGAACGCTCCTGGGTGCGGGGGGCCGCCGTCGCCATCCTCATTCCAGTCTTCGTCTGGCTGTTCTTCACCCAGGTCGCGCAGGTGCCGTTGCCCGAGGGGCCGGTCGAGGAGTTGATCGCGCTATGATGGAGAATATCGGCCTCGGCCTCTCGCTGTTCTTCACCCTGCAGAACTTCGTCGCCATCGGCGTCGGCGTGATGATCGGCGTCATCATCGGCTCGATCCCCGGCTTGACCGCAACGATGGCCGTCGCCCTGGCGCTGCCCTTCACTTTCTCGCTGCCGCCGGTGACAGGCATCCTTTTGCTCGTCGGCATCTACAAGGGCGGCATCTTCGGCGGTTCGATCTCGGCGATCCTCATCCGCGCGCCGGGCACGCCGGCCGCCGCCTGCACCACCCTCGACGGCTATCCGATGGCGCGCCGGGGCGAGGCCGGCAAGGCGCTGCAGATGGCGCTCTACGCCTCCTGCATCGCCGACGTCATCTCCAATCTCGCGCTGATCTTCCTCGCCGGCACCATCGCCAGCTTCGCGCTCGAATTCGGCCCGCCGGAATATTTCTGGCTGATCGCCTTCTCGCTGACCATCGTCATCTCGATCTCGGGATCGTCGCTGACCAAGGGCATCATCTCGGGCCTGCTCGGCGTCCTCTTGTCGACCGTCGGCCTCGATCTCGTCTACGGCACGCAGCGCCTGACCTTCGACAATTTCAACCTGATGGGCGGCATCGGCTACATTCCGCTGCTCATCGGTCTCTTCGCGATCCCGGAAGTCATCGAATTCTACCTCCAGCGCGCCAGCCCGCTGAACGTCTCCTCCAGCGACAGATCGCGGGTGTCCTGGGCCGAGTTCAAGCGTTGCCTGCCGACGATCGTGCGCGGCAGCTTCATCGGCGTGGCGCTCGGTTCGGTTCCGGGCATCGGCGCGACGGCCGCCTCGTTCCTCTCCTACGGCGAGGCCCGGCGGAACTCGAAGACGCCCGAGACCTTCGGCCGCGGCGAGATCAAGGGCGTGGCGGCGGCCGAATCCGGCAACAACGGCGTTGCCGGCGCGACGCTGATCCCGCTGCTCGCCCTCGGCATTCCGGGCGACGTCGTCACCGCCGTCATCCTCGGCGCGTTCATGCTGCAGGGGCTGACGCCCGGGCCGCTGATGTTCCAGGACAACATCGACCTCATCTACGCGCTGTTCTGCGGCATGATCGTCGCGTCGGTCTTCCTGTTCGGCAGCGGCCTCTTCGCCATCCGCTACTTCGCCAAGATCACGGACGTGCCCCGGCACATCCTCATCCCGTTGGTCCTGCTGTTCTGCGTCTTCGGCAGCTACGCCGTCCAGAACCAGATGTTCGACGTTTTGATCATGCTGTGCTTCGGCGTGCTCGGCTTCCTCATGGCGCGGATCGGCATGTCGACTCCGCCGCTTTTGATCGGCTTCATCCTCGGGCCGCTCTTCGAGGACAATCTGCGCCGCTCCTACCTCATCGCCAACGACGCCTCGGTGTTTGTGCGCAGCCCGATCTGCTGGTTCTTCATCGCGGCCACCGTGCTCTCGCTGTTCATCGGCCTGCGCAAGGAGTTCCAGTCCGCGAAGGCGGCACGCGAACGCGCGGCCGCGGGCGCATGACAACGAAACGGAAGGAAGTCATGGATCGGGATCTCGAGGGCCGCGTCGCGCTTGTCCTCGGCGCGGGCTCGCTCGGCGAGGGGATCGGCATCGGCAAGGCGATCTGCCTCGCCTTCTGCCGGGCGGGCGCCACCGTCGTCGCCGCCGATCGCGACCTTTCCGCGGCCGAGGAAACGGCGCGGGTTTGCCGCGAAGCGGGTGGGTTGGCAGAAGCCGCCGCGGTCGACGTCCTCGACGATGCCGCGCTCGCAGCGCTGGTCGGCGAGACGGCGGAGCGCCATGGCCGGATCGACGTCCTCCACTGCAATGTCGGTCTCGGCCGGGCCGGGCCGTCGGGCGAGACTTCGCCTGCGGAATGGCGCCGGATCGCCGACGCCAATCTGACTTCGCTGCATGTGGCGTCGCAGGCCGTCGTGCCGATCATGACCCGGCAGGGCAGGGGCGTCGTGCTCGCCACGTCCTCGATCGCCGGCATCCGCCATGTCGGCTACCCGCATCTCGCCTATGGCGCGACCAAGGCGGCTGCCATCCAGTTCATCCGCCTCTTTGCCATGGAGCATGCGGCGAGCGGCATTCGGGCGAACACCATCATCGCCGGCCTGATCGATACCCCGCGCATCCGCACCACGCTGGCGAAGGCCTATGCCGGCAAGAGCATCGACGACGCGCTGGCGGTCCGAAATGCGCAGGTGCCGCTCGGACGGATGGGGTCGTCGGAGGACGTCGCCGAGGCGGCGCTGTTCCTTGCCTCCGACCGCGCCGCCTACATCACCGCCACCGAGCTCCTGGTCGACGGCGGCCTCGCCGCGACGGTGCGCCAGCCGGCTGTCTGAAAGGCACGACCATGACCCTTCCCACGACGATGTCCGCCGTCTTCGCGGCCCGGCCCGGCGGCCCCGAGGTGCTGGAGATCCGCACGGTGCCGGTTCCGCAGCCGGCGGCGGGCGAAGTGCTGATCGAAGTGGAGGCCGCCGGCATCAACCGGCCCGACGCCAAGCAGCGGGCCGGCAATTATGCGCCACCACCCGGCGTGACGGAGGTCCTCGGCCTGGAGGTCGCCGGCCGGATCGTCGCCTGCGGCCCGGGCGTCGACGAGGCAATGATGGGCAGGGAGGTCTGCGCCCTGGTCTCCGGGGGCGGCTATGCGCAGTACTGCACGGCACCAGTGCCGCAGATCCTGCCGAAGCCGGAACGGCTTTCCTGGATCGAAGCTGCGGCACTTCCCGAGACCACGTTCACCGTCTGGGCAAATCTCTTCGACATCGGCCGGCTTCGCGTCGGCGAGCGCGTGCTGATCCATGGCGGCACCAGCGGCATCGGCACGACGGCGATCCAACTGGCCAAGGCATGCGGATGCTGGGTCGCGACCACGGCGGGAAGTGAGCACAAGGTCCAGCGGGCGCGAGAGATCGGCGCAGATCTCGCCATCGACTACCGCCAGGAGGACTTCTGCCAGACCGTGCTCGACGGGACGAAGGGCGAGGGGGTCCACGCCATTCTCGATCTCGTCTGCGCAGACTATCTCGACCGCAATCTTCGCTGTCTCGCCGACGACGGCCGGTTGATCGTCGTGTCGTTCCTCGGCGGCGCCGTCGGCAGCGTGAACTTTCAGACGCTCGCCAAGCGCCGGCAGACGATCTGCGGCTCGACCCTCCGTCCCCGCTCCATCGCCGACAAGGGGCGACTGGCGCGAGAGATCGAGACCCATGTCTGGCCGCTCGTCGAGCGCGGCTTCTACGCGCCGGTGATCAACTCGGTGCATACGCTCGAAAACGTCCGCGACGCCCATCAGGAGATGGAGGACGGGCAGCATGTCGGCAAGATCGTTTTGGCGGTGAAGCCGTCGGGAGTTCGGTGATGGGCCCGATCGGCCGCCTGCTCATCCCCTGAACGCCATCCAGAGGCGCCTTTCTGCTCCGGTTCCAAGGCAGGTCCTGCGTCTTTCCGATCAGGGTCTTCTCGCTCCAAGCTCCATCCGCACGCCATTTCTCGATCAGCTTGGCATCGACCGCCACCACGCTGCCTTCATGGACCGGCTCTGCCAGCTTTGCTGGGCGGCAAGCGAGGAGGCTGTCGACGCAAGAGCGCGCCGCCGAGAGAGTGTCCAGATCGGGGAACCGATACGGCCAGCCGGCGTGACGACCTCAATCGAAAATGCGGTGACGGTTGAGGATGGCGTTCGGGTCGAAGGCGGCTTTCAGCCTGCGCATGACGGCGATCTCGGCTTCGCTTCGCGCAAGATGCAGCCAGGGCTTTTTGTCGACACCGATTCCGTGTTCGGCGGAAATCGAGCCGCCATGCTCGGCGGCGAGCCGGTACACCCGGTCGATCGCCGCACGGCCCTTCGGCGTGCTGATGACATAATGCAGGTTGCCGTCGCCGAGATGCCCGAACAGGATGAATTCGGTCCCTGCGTCGATCGCCTTCACGGCCTTCTGGCTCGCCTTCAGGAAGTCTCCTATCCGAGAGACCGGGACGCTGATGTCGCCGCCGGTTATATTGTTGCGGGACCTGACGTACTCGGCGCAGGAATCGCGGATGTCCCACAGCTGGGCGAATTCCCGCCTCGACTGCGATATCACCGCGTCTTCCACGCTACCGGCCTCGATCGCCTCCATCAGGCAGGCCGTGAAGCTGTCGAGTTCACTTCCGTCCTGCCGGATTTCAGCCTCCGTGAGAACGTAGAACGGCGCCTTCGTGGAAAAGGGACGGGGCACGCCGAGAAACTCGACCACCCCGTCGAAGGCCGCGGGCAACATCAGTTCGAAGGCGGACAGCGCGCTGCCGAGCCTGACGCGCAGCACCTTGAGAAGGGCGATGGCCGCATCGAGCGAGGGGACGGCGAGCAAGGCGTTGACCGTGTCATGGGGCTTGGAGTGGAGTTTCAGAAGCGCTTGCGTCACGACGCCGAGCGTTCCCTCGCTGCCGATGAAAAGCTGCTTCAGGTCGTAGCCCGAATTGTCCTTGTCGAGCCCGCGCAGGTTGGAAAGGACCGTCCCGTCGGCAAGCACCGCTTCGAGGCCGGCGACCTGGGCGCGGAACATGCCGTAGCGAAGGACGCGGATGCCGCCTGCATTGGTCGCGATGTTGCCGCCGATCGTGGCAGTGCCGCGGGCGCCGAGATCGACGCCGAACAGATAGCCGGCCGCGTCCGCTTTCTCCTGGACGGTCTGAAGTGGTGTGCCGGCCGAGGCGAGGATGGCACCGGCATCGGTATCGACGTCGCCGACATCGCTCATGCGCTCCAGCGAGAGAACGGCTTCGCCGGGATGGATTCGGTGCCCCCCCGACAGTCCCGTGCGCCCGCCATGCAGCACGAGCGGCTGGGCGAAGGCGTTGCAAGCGGCGAGACACACAGCGACCTCACTGGTCGAGGAGGGCCTCATGATGAAACGCGGTTGCGCGGAGAAGCGGCCGCGGCGATCTTCCTGATAGCGGGGATCGATGTCGTCGCCGATCATCAAGGCTGCGCGAGGCAACAGAACGGCGAGGCGGTTCAAAAGCGCCTCGTTCGGCGGCGCATCGCTCGCGAGTTCCTCGATCACGGCGGCCCCCTCCATCCCGCAGCTTCCAGAATGAAGGACTTTACCACCAAACTTATATTTGTCATACCTTTTCCATGGCGTCGTCGAACTGGTGCCGGACCGGCAGACCGGGAGGCGAGCCAGCAGCGAATTGGAGGCACGAGCGATGACCATCGAATATGATCGGATCGTCAGGACGAGTCTCTCCAGACAGGTCGCCGAGTCGATCCGTGCGGCGATCCTGGACGGGCGGCTTGGCGTCGACCAACGCCTCCCGGACGAGATCGAGCTGGCCCGGCGGTTCAAGGTTTCCAGGCCGACGGTCCGCGAGGCGCTGAAACGGTTGGCGGCGCAGAACCTGATCCGCTCGCAGCGCGGGCCGTCCGGCGGGACTTTCGTCGACCTCCCGAGTTTGGAGAGCGTCAGCCGGACCATCGAGGGGGCGACAACCCTCCTGATCGGCATGGGAGCGTTTTCCGTCGAGGAAATCGTCCTCAGCCGCATGGAAACCGAGACGCTCGCCTGCCGCCTGGCGGCGGCCAACCGGACGCAGAGGGACCTCGATGCGATGGAGGCGGAGATTGCGGTCGAGCGCGAGGCGACGCTGAGCGATGAAGGGTTCTGCGCCTCCGACGTTCGCTTTCATCGGGCGGTGGTCGATGCGACGGCGAACGGGCCGCTGAAATTGATGATGTACACGGTGATCGAAAGTTTCATCCCGATCACCAACATGATCATCGTCGAGGACCGCGAACGTCGGCGGGCTGCCGAGTCCCACGCGCGCATCACGCAGGCGATCGCGGCTCGAGACGGGGAAGGGGCGGCTGCCCTGATGCGCCGCCATCTCGAAGGCATGCGCGGAATTCTCGAACAGGCGCTCGCCCAGCGTGCGGCCCGATTCGCGAGTACGACCGAAGATGCACTGACGGCGAGCGGCGCGGGCGCTTCCACCCCCCGTTTGCTCGATGGCCTTGGATGAAGCGGCACCTGCCGCCGCCCGAGCGACGCCCGCCCTCTTTCACCCCCAGCGGAGAGCAACAATGACAGATCCGTTTCGCGCCCTGATGATCGTCGATCAGGACGGCAAGCCGAAAGCCGAGTTCCGCGAACTCACCATCGCCGATCTGCCGGACTACGACGTTCTGGTCGAGATCGCCTATTCGACCTTGAACTACAAGGATGGCCTCGCGGTCTCCGGCAAGGGAAGGATCGCGCGGCGCCTGCCCATGGTCGCCGGCATCGACATGGCTGGCACGGTGGTGGAGAGCCGTTCGCCCGATTGGAAGCCCGGCGACAAGGTCGTCGCCAATGGCTGGGGCATGTCCGAGACGGAATGGGGCGCCTATTCGCTCTATCAGAGGGTCAAGCCGGAATGGCTGATCCGCCTGCCGGAGGCGTTCGACATCAAAGCAACGATGGCGATCGGAACGGCCGGCTACACGGCGGCGCTCTGCGTCGACGCTTTGGAGGACTGGGGACGGATCGCCGCCAAGGACCTGCCGGTGCTGGTCACGGGCGCAGCCGGCGGTGTCGGGTCGACGGCGATCAGCCTGCTTTCGGCAAAGGGCTACGAGGTCACGGCATCGACCGGGCGGCCCGACACCCACGACTACCTGAAGAGCCTCGGAGCGAGCGGCTTCATCGACCGCAGCAGCCTTACCGAGAAGGGCAAACCGCTCGACAAGGAGCGCTTCGCGGGCGCCGTGGATACCGTCGGATCCACCACGCTCGCCAACGTCCTGGCCCAGACCGCCTATGGCGGCGCCGTCGCCGCCTGCGGCCTGGCTGGCGGCATGGATCTGCCGGCGACCGTGGCGCCGCACATCCTGCGCGGCGTGGCGCTGATCGGCATCGACAGCGTCATGGCACCGCTGGCCAAGCGCGAGCGCGCCTGGAAGACCCTCGCCGATCATCTGGACAAGGCTCACCTCGACAGGATCGCCCGCGTCGAGCCTCTCTCCGACCTGCCGAAGCTTGCCGAAGAGATCGTCGCAGGCCGGATCCGCGGCCGGGTCGTGATCGACGTCAAGGCCTGACGGATATCCGTCCTTGCGGAAAAGAAAGGCCGGGCGCGCTGCAACAGCGCCCGGCCTGAATTCGTGTTCGAGAGAGAGGTCGCCGGAGCCTTCCCGAAGCTTCAGCCGGCCGTCTGGGTGATGAACTTGGTCATCAGATAAGCCTCGATCGCTTCCGAGCCGCCCTCGGTCCCGTAGCCGGAATCCTTGATGCCGCCGAAGGGCACTTCGGGCAAAGCGAGGCCGATATGGTTGATCGTCATCATCCCGGCTTCGACGCGGGTACCGAGCTCGCGCATCGTCTCCGCCGACCGGGTGAAGGCATAGGAGGCAAGGCCGAAGGGCAGCCGGTTGGCCTCGGTGATGGCCTCCTGCGCGTTCGAAAAACGGTTCACGATCGCCACCGGGCCGAAGGGCTCCTCGTTCATGATCCGCGCCTTGACCGGTACGTTGGCGAGCACCGTCGGTTCGAAGAAGTTACCCTGGTTGCCGCTGCGCTTGCCGCCGGTCTTGAGCTCAGCGCCGTTCGAGACGGCATCGGCGACGAGTTCCTCGAGCGCCGGAATGCGCCGCTCATTGGCGAGCGGCCCCATCTGGGTCCCCGCGTCGAGGCCGTTGCCGACCTTGATCGCCTTGGCCGCCGCAGTGATGCCGTCGAGGAACGTGTCGAAGGCGCCGTCCTGAACGAGAAACCGCGTCGGCGAGACGCAGACCTGCCCGGCATTGCGGAATTTCGAGGCGGAAAGGAGCTTGACCGCCTTTTCGAGATCGGCGTCGTCGAAGACGATCGCCGGCGCATGGCCGCCGAGCTCCATCGTCGCGCGCTTCATGTGCTGGCCGGCGAGCGCGGCGAGATGCTTGCCGACGCTGGTCGAGCCGGTGAAGGAGATCTTGCGGATCACCGGATGGGGAATGAGATATTCCGAGATTTCGGCAGGAACGCCATAGACGAGGTTGACGACGCCTGCAGGCACTCCCGCATCGACGAAGGCGCGGACGAGCGCCGCCGGGGCGGCCGGCGTTTCCTCCGGCGCCTTGACGATGATAGAGCAGCCTGCGGCCAGAGCCGCGGAGAGCTTGCGCACCACCTGGTTGATCGGGAAGTTCCAGGGCGTGAAGGCCGCGACCGGGCCGACCGGCAACTTGATGGCCATCTGTGCGACGCCCGGTACACGGCCGGGGATGATCTGCCCGTAGGTTCGCCGCGCCTCCTCGGCGAACCAGTCGATGACGTCGGCACCGGCAAGGATCTCGCCTTTGGCCTCAGGAAGCGGTTTGCCCTGTTCGCGCGTCATGATCCAGGCGAGTTCGTCCGCCCGCTCGCGGAAGATGTCCGCAGCCTTGCGCATGAGCTTGGAGCGCTCGAAGGCGGACGTTTGGCTCCAGATGCGAAATCCCTCTTCCACCGCCGCGATGGCGTCGTCGAGATCGGCGATGCCGGCATGGGCGACGGTTCCGATGACCTCGTCGGTGGCGGGATCGCGGACGTCGATCGTCCGTCCATCCTTGCTGTCGCGCCATTGGCCGGCGATGAACAATTGGGTGTTCGGATAGTGCATCGTTTGCGTTCCTATGGGGATTTCAGAATGTTGGGGCGGGCCAAGCCCGCTCAGTTGCGACCGAGATAGCCGAGAGCCAACGAGATCGACTGTGCCGCTTCCAGGACGTGGACCGAGAACTGCTTGATCTGTTGACGCTTGATGCGGGTATCTGGCCCCGACATGCCGATCGCACCGACCATCTGGCCGGAACGTCCGAGGATCGCCGAGGCACAGGCCGCAATTCCTTCGCGCCACTCGCCGTGGGGTACGATCGCATAGCCGTCCTGTCTAGCCTTCTCGATGTCGGCCCTCAGCTCCTGCAGCGTCGCCCGGGTGGTGGCGGTGTAACGGTGGAGGCGATCGGGGAACCGGTCGAGATAGGCATCCGGCATGTGAGCGAGCATCGCCTTGCCGGTCGCGACCGCGTAGGCGGGAGCCCGTGACCCGACGCTGGTATGGGCACGGATGTGATGGGCGCTCTCGATCTTCTCGAGATAGACGACCTCGAGCCCGTCGAGGATCGACAGGTGAATGGTTTCTCCGGTGGCCTCGGCAAGGCGCTGCATCGAAGGCTGGGCGATCTCGATGAGATCCATGCGCCGGATGACCTGGCTGCCGAGTTCCCAGATCCTCGTCGTGAGGCGGTAGGTGCTCTGCCCCTCTATCTGCCGGACATAGCCTTGCTGCTGCAGGGTGGAGAGAAGGCGATGGACGTTGCTCTTGGTGAAGGACAGCTCGTTGGCGAGATCGGTGACACCACGAGGCGTCTCGCTGGCGGCCAGCGTCTCGAGCAGTCGCAATCCCTTGATGAAAGCCTTGTCCATGAAATGCCTGATCGCCGGAACGAGTGTCGGGTCATGAAGCCATATACTCTTCGACCGGATAAGGTGAGCGCAAGAACCCAAAAGAGCTGCGAGAAGTTGTGACGGCGGCCATCGGGCAGGACGAACCGCGCTTTTCCCACGACACGCGGGGCTGTCACACAGGCGGCGATCGGGGCGACTGCGTTCGGTCGTCGCCCCGACTGGTCGTGCCTTATTCGGCCAGCAACGAGTTCAGCTTCTCCTGGCCGTATTCCTCATTGGTGGTCCGGCCGTCCGGCGACATCGCCCCCCAATATTCCGGGCTCCACACGATCGCCTTGGCGACGTTGTCCGGGTTGTTGGCCCAATAGCGGCTGACTTCCGGATCGGCCGCTTCGAAGACCAGCGGCGAGGGCAGGGCCACCGGATAGGCGGAGGTCAGTTCCGCGGCCCGCTCGGCGTCGAGCCGCCAGGACAACAGCTTCAGGGCGTTGTCGTAATGCGGCGCGTCCTTGGGGATCGAGAAGAAGTCGTAGTAGATGAAGCCCTGGTTCCAGTTCAGCTCGATCGGGGCGCCCTCGAGCGCCAGCAGGCTCATCGTGCCGGTATAGGCCATGCACATGTCCGCCTCGCCGTCGAGCAGCAGCTGCGGCGGCTGTGCGGAGGTCGTCCACCACTTGACGACATGCGGCTTGATCTCCCGAACCTTCTTCAGCGCGCGCTCCATGTCGAGCGGATAGAGCTCCTCCTTCTTGACGCCGTCGGCCATCAGCGCCGCCTCGAAGACGAAGCGGGGCCAAGCGGGCAGGCATCGCTTGCCGGGGAATGCGTCGACGTTCCAGAAATCCGCCCAGTTCTGCGGCGCCTTTTCGCCCGTGTAGCTATCGGTGTTGTATGCCATGCCGACGCCGATCACCTGCAGCGCCACGCCCTTCGGCCGCTTGAGGTTCTCGGGCATGGTGTCGAGCGTCTTCTTGGCGCTGTCGGAGAGCTTGTCGTAATCGATGTCGGCGAGGCAGCAGTCGCCGAGCAGCTTGGTCTCCTGATCGAAGATGAAGGTCAGGTCCCACTCGGTCTTGCCGGCCTCGACCTGCGCCTTGATGCGCGGACCGCTACGGGCTTCCTGGACGAGGACGACGTCGATGCCGGTCTCCGCCTCGAAGGGATCGTACATGATCTTGCGCAGCGCATCGCCATAGGCGCCGCCAGGATCCTGCATCACCACTTCGTTGCTCTGGGCGAGAGCCGTGCCGGTGACGGCAAGGCCGACCGTCGCGCCGAATACCCCCGCCATCAGGCGGGACATCGTATTTGCCAATCTCATTTCAGTCTCCTCTCTCGTTGTTTTCGTTGCATTCATTGGGCGCGCTGCGGACGGGCAAGGACCGGGCGTGCCAGGATGATGCCGCCGATGACCAGGAGGACTTCCAGGGTCGAGACTACGGCGAGCACCGGGTTGAGCTGATAGTTCACGTCGGCCCATAGCCTGAGCGGAAGCGTCTGCAGGCGGGGGCCCGTGAGGAACAGCGTGAGCACCAGTTCGTCGAACGAGTGCAGGAAGGCGAAGAAGGTCGCGGCTGCGAGCCCCGGTGCGATCGCCGGCAGGGTCACCATGCGAAACACCGTCATCGGCGAGGCGCCGTGGACGGCCGCGGCCCGTTCGAGATCACGACTGACACTCTGAAGCGAAGCCGAGACGATCACCACCACGATTGGCAGACCGCCGATGGCATGGGCAGCCGCAAGCCCCCCGATCGTGCCGTCGAGGCCGGTTCGCAGATAAAGGCCGTAGAGAGACAGGCCGAGCACCACCGGCGGCACGATGACGGGGCTGACGATGAGCAGCATGATCAAGGTCTTGCCGACGATCTTGCTGCGCACGATCCCCATCGCGGCCGAGGCGCCGAGAGCGACGGCCATGACTGCGGAAATCACCGCAATGCTCAAGGAGTTGAGGAAGGCCTCGATCCAGGCGCTGTCGGTGAAGAATTCCTCGTACCAACGCAGCGAATAGGAGGGCGGCGGGAAGGTCATGTAGCTGGCATGGCTGAAGGAGATGATCGCAACCGCGACGATCGGCACGATCAAGGTGGCGATCACGAAGATCGTCATTGCGCTCACGGTCACGCGCCCGACCGAGCCCGGCAGCTTCGACAGCGCCCGCAGGATCGGCCAGCCGAGGGTGTCCGCGACGACCATGCCTGCCGTGCGGCGGTGCGGCGCGCTCGCTCCAGATCGGCTCTTGCTCTCGTGCGCCTCGGCAAGCTTGCCGCCGCCCCAGAGGAACTCGAAGCCGAGGAATCGACCGGCGACACCGACCACGACGAGGGTGATCACCAGGAGGACGACGCCGAGAGCCTGCAGGAAGCCTTCGCTGGTGACGAAGTTCGCCTGCTGGGTGATGTGCATGGCGAACATCTGGTCGCCCGGCCCGCCAAGCAGCGTCGGCGTGATGAAGAAGCCGAGGCCCATGACGAAGACCAGGAGAAAGCCGGCGCCTGCCCCCGGCAGGGTGAGCGGCAGGAGGACCCGCCAGAAGGTGGCGATCGGCCCTGCGCCGCTCGCCGCGGCCGCACGCGTCAGCCCGCTGTCGAGGCGGGCGACACTCGAATAGATCGACAGCACCATGATCGGCAGAAGCACGGCCGTCATGCCGAGCAGCACGGCGCCGCGATTGAACAGGAGCTGCATCGGCTCGTCGAAAATGCCGAGGGCGACGGCGAGCTTGTTGATCGGCCCGTTGCGGCCGAGAAGCACCAT
This sequence comes from Jiella pacifica, assembly GCF_010500815.1. Taxonomy (GTDB): domain Bacteria; phylum Pseudomonadota; class Alphaproteobacteria; order Rhizobiales; family Rhizobiaceae; genus Jiella; species Jiella pacifica. The sequence goes on along the minus strand of NZ_JAAAMG010000005.1, from coordinate 249,551 downwards.
CCATGAGTAGGTGCGGATCAGGATCGCGATGAAATAGGGAAGGATGATGGTGGTCGCGACGAAGACCTGGACCCAGCCACGCGTGCGATGGATCATCAGGGCCGTCGGATAGCCGAAGATACAGCAAAGGATGGCGACGGTGACCGAGATCCCCATCGTCCTGACGAGAGAATCCCAGTAGAGCGGCAGCGAGAATACCCGCTCGAAATGGATCCAGGGTGTCGAGCCGTTGAAGCTGATGCGGATCAGGTCGATCAGCGGGACGAGGTAGATGAAGCTGAGGAAGATGACCGCCGGCGCGAGCAGCCAGATCGGATTGCGCAATCGCTGCGAGAACGGCACCGCACGCGAGCCGGCGGCGGGCAAGTCGAGGGCCGGGGCGCTCATGACAGCATCCAGCAGTCGTCGGCGCCCCAGCTGGCGTGGAGCGTCCCGCCGATCGCAGGCAGTCCGCGATGCGCGCTGTCCGAACAGCGGATCAGGAGCTTTTCCCCACCTTCCATCTCGGCCTCGATACGCAGGATCTCGCCGAGAAACAGTGCGGACGTCACCGTGACCGGGATGGAGTTCTTCCCGGCCTCGTTCGAAATCGTGATCCGCTCGGGGCGCACCAGAACCGTCGCCTTGCCGACGTCGATCGCGTTTCGGCTTCGGGCGCTGAACGTGTAGCCGGCGCGGTTGCGCAGCGTCATCATGTCCCCGCGCTTCTGCATCACCTCCGCCTCGATCAGATTGCTCTCGCCGACGAAGGAGGCGACGAAACGATCGACCGGATGGCGATAGATTTCCACGGGCGTTCCGACCTGGACGATATGCCCGGCATTCAGCACCGCGATCCGGTCGCTCATGGTCAGCGCTTCGCCCTGGTCATGGGTGACGAAGAGGATCGTCGAGCCGAGGGTCTGATGGAGATCACGGATCTCGATCTGGATCGATTCCCGCAGGCGCCGGTCGAGAGCACTCAACGGCTCGTCCATCAGGACGACCTTGGGGCGCATGACGATCGCGCGGGCGATCGCGACGCGCTGCTGCTGGCCGCCGCTCATCTGTGAGGGCGCCTTGTGCGCGTGGTCCGACATGCGCATGATCTCGAGCGTCTCGGCGACCCGTCGCTCCGCGGTCTGCCGATCGACGCCTGCCATGCGCAGCGGAAAGGCGACGTTCTGCGTGACCGTCATGTTGGGGAAAAGGGCGTAGCCCTGGAACACCATGCCGAAGCCGCGCTTGTGGGTCGGCACGTGATGGATGGGCTTGCCGTCGACGAGGATTTCTCCCGCATCGATTTTCTGGAAGCCGGCGACGAGATTCAGAAGCGTGGTCTTGCCACTGCCGCTCGGTCCGAGGAGGGTGATGAACTCGCCCGGGCTGACGCTCAGGCTGATATCGTCCGCGGCACGAAAATGCCCGTAGTACTTGGTCACACTCCTGACGTCGACGCTGCTGCCGATCGTCTGATTGGCGGGACTGGAAGCCGCCGGTCGAGCGGGTGCCGAGGCGTCCGCCCAACCCTGCGGCGCGCGAGCCGAATCTTCCATCTCATGTTCCTTCCGGGTCTGTTCCATAATATAGAACAGCTTTCCAGAATTCATATTTTCCCGAGTAAAGCCGTTTGTCAAGCGGCCGGTGGACCCGGCACCGGCGTTCAGGAATGATCCAACAAAAACAGAGCTTTGACGCGCTCCAGCATCCTCATGAGTCCTCCGGAGAGGCGCGTTTGACAGGGGCCTCGAACAAAGAATATAGTTCATTTAGAACGGCGTTCCGAATTATAGAACATGGGGCGCGATCGCGGCTGCTGTCGCGGGAGGCAAGCGTGGGTTCTGATCTGAGACGAATGGCGGAGGCGGTCCAGCCGGGCATGTGCATCGCACTGCCGGTGGATTATGCCGGCGTTTCCATGGCGATGACCCGGCCGCTGATCGAGCATGGCGCCGATCGCCTGCATCTGGTGTGCGTGCCGACGGGTGGTCTGCAGGTGGACATGCTGATCGGAGCGGGCCTCGTCGCTCGCGTCGAGACGAGTGCCGTTTCGCTCGGCGAGGCCGGCGGCGCGCCGCGCTTCAACGATGCGGTCAAATCCGCAAGGATCGAGATTTGCGACGCCACCTGTCCGGCCATTCATGCAGGGCTTCTTGCCAGCCAGAAGGGTGTCCCCTTCGTTCCCATCCGGGGGCTGATCGGCACCGACGTCCTTGCCAACCGGGGCGACTGGCGGGTGATCGACAATCCCTTCGAAGCGGCGGGCGATCCGATCGTCCTCGTGCCGGCGATCCATCCCGACGTCGCGATCTTCCATGCGCCGATGGCCGACCGTGACGGCAACGTCTGGATCGGCCGCCGCCGCGAGCTGGCGGCCATGGCCTATGCGTCCCGGACGACCCTCGTCACCGTGGAGCGGATCGTCGAACGCAGCCTGCTCGCCGACGAGACCACGGCCGCAGGGACGCTGCCGGGCATTTACGTCAGCGATGTCGCGGTCGCCGAGCGGGGCGCCTGGCCCTATGGGCTATGGGGCGAGTACGAGACCGATACCGCGGAGCTGAAACGCTACGCCGCGGCCGCGCGTTCGGCCGAAGGCTTTGCCGACTACATGAGCGGCGATCTGCGGGAGGCCGCGCGATGAGCGGACCTGCAACCTCCCGCGAGATCCTGATCACCGCCATAGCGCGGCTGCTCGACGGCGTGCGCCACGTCGCCGTCGGTGCGGCTTCGCCGATCCCGGCGGCCGGCGCCATGCTGCTGCGCGCCCTGAAGCAAGAGGCGAAGGCCGAGAGAGTGCGTCTTTCGATCCTCGGTTCGGTCGAACACAATTTCTTCACCAATGGTTCGGCGGAACTCTTCGACTGCGCGGGGCAGGGGCGGATCGACGCCTTCTTTCTTGGCGGCGGCCAGATCGACGGTCGCGGCAACGTCAATCTGGTCGGCGTTGGCGACTATCCGGCGACGAAGGTGCGCTGGCCCGGTTCCTTCGGCTCCGCCTATCTCTATTTCGCCGTGCCCCGCGTCATCCTGTTCCGCGAGGAGCATACGCCCCGGGTGTTCGTCGAGAAGGTCGACTTTATCAGCGCCCCCGGCGTCAGCGAACCGGGCGTCTGGCGCGAAGGCGGCCCCGCGGCCCTCGTCACCAGCAAGGGGCTGTTCTCCTTCGATCGAAGCCGTCCCGGCTTCCGACTCGAAAGCATCCATCCGGCCCATGATCTACGCGAGATCAAGGCGGCGACCGGATTCGCCTTCGAACACGACGAGCGGCCACCCTTCACGCCAGCCCCGAACGAGGAAACGTTGGCGCTTCTTCGCGGCCGCGTTCTCGACGAACTCCACGAAACCTATCCCGGCTTCGCCGCTGAGCTTCGCCGGGAAATCGATGGCTGCGCCAGCGCGGCATAGAAGCGAGTGCTCATGACGACCGATCGCGGTTCACTGTCTCATCTGAAGGTCATCGACGCCAGCCGCGTGCTCGGCGGGCCTTATGCCGGCCAGGTTCTCGCCGACCACGGCGCGGACGTCATCAAGGTCGAGCCGCCGACGGGCGACGAGACGCGGGGCTGGGGGCCGCCATTTTTGGATGACGCCGCGAGCTATTTCCTGGGGCTCAACCGCAACAAGCGCGGCATGGCGCTGGATCTCTCCCAGCCCGCCGGGCGCGAGCTCCTCCTGCGGCTTCTCGAAGACGCCGATGTCTTCATCGAGAACTTCAAGACCGGCACGTTGGAGAAATGGGGCCTCGGCCCGGAAGAACTGGAGACGCGCTTTCCGCGTTTGATCCACTGCCGGGTCTCCGGCTTCGGCGCCGACGGGCCGCTCGGCGGCTTGCCGGGCTACGACGCGGCCGTCCAGGCAACCTGCGGCATCATGAGCGTCAACGGCGAAAAGGGCGGCCAGCCCCTGCGGGTCGGGCTGCCGGTCGTCGACATGGTGACGGGGCTGAACGCCGTCATCGGGATCCTGATGGCGCTGGCCGAACGCGGAGAGAGCGGCAAGGGTCAGTTCGTCGAGACGACGCTCTACGACTGCGGGGTTTCGCTCCTCCACCCGCATCTGCCGAACTACTATCTGAACGAGGTGCCGGCCAAGCCCTCCGGCAACGCACACCCGAACATCTGCCCTTACGATACCTTTGCGACGGGGACGGAGCCGATCTTCCTCGCGGTCGGCAACAATCGCCAGTTCGCGCAGCTTTGCCGGACGATCGGCCGGCCGGAGCTTGCCGAGGATCCCCGCTTTGCCTCCAACGGCACCCGCAACGTCAACCGCGACGCGCTGAAGGCCTTACTGGAGGAGGCGCTGGCGGAGCATGACTGCGAAGTCCTGGCGGAACGCCTGATCAAGTCCGGTGTCCCCTGTGGTGCGGTCCGCTCCATCGACCAGGTGGTCGCCGACCCGCATACGCATCATCGGGGCATGATCGTCGACATCGGCAATTATCGCGGCACGGGAAGCCCGATCAAACTGTCGCGGACGCCGGCGAGCTATCGCATGAAGCCGCCGGCCTTCGCCGAGCACACCGCCGACATCCTGGCCGGCATCGGCGTTGCCGGCGCGGACTATCAGGACGTGTTGCCGGGGCTCGAAGCGGCGCCTTCCGTCAAGACCAAGACCGCCTGAAGGGGGGCGCGACGTGACCGAGACGATCACCATCGGAACGATCGGCGACGGCTTCATGCAGCCGCAGCTGTTCGAGGCGGCGCTGCGCAGGCGTCTCGGCGAGCGGCCGGTTCGCTACCAGAGCATGATGCCGGACTGGCCGTTGAGACTGCAGACGACCAAGAAGGACCCAAGCCTGCCGGTGGCGGAGTTTCTGGGGCGGCCGGAGGAGTATTTCGACTTCCTCGCCGATCTCGACATCCTGATCACCCATCTGGCGCCGATCACCGCCGAGAGCCTTGCCCATGCGCCGAAGCTGAAGATCATCGCCGTCTCGCGCGGCGGGCCGGTGAACGTCGAGATGCCGGCGGCGCGCGAGCGGGGGGTCACCGTGATCAACACGCCGGGACGAAACGCCTCGGCCGTCGCCGAATTCACCATCGCCTCGATCCTCGCCGAAACCCGCAATCTCGTCCGCGGGCATCTGAACGTCGCCGGCGGTGGGTTCGGCCGCGAATTCTTCCATTACGACCAGACCGGGCCGGAGCTCTGTGAAATGACCGTCGGCATCGTCGGCTATGGCGATATCGGCACCCGCGTCGCACGGCTCCTCCACGCCTTCGGCGCGCGCATCCTGGTCGCCGATCCGTTCAAGAAGCTGACGGAGGCGGACCGCGCGATGGGAATCGAGAAGGTTCCCTTCGACGATCTCCTGCGCCAGAGCGACGTCGTCACCCTCCATCCCCGCGTCACGCCGGAGACCCGCGGCATGATCGGGCGAGCCCAGATCGCGATGATGAAGCCTGGCGCCTACATCATCAACACGACGCGCGGGCAGGTGCTCGACTATCAGGCGCTCTTCGACGCGCTCGTGTCGGGGCATCTGAAGGGCGCGGCCCTCGACACCTTCGATCCCGAGCCTCCGCCGGCGGACCTGCCGCTTCTCAAGCTGCCCAACGTGACGCTGTCGCCGCATATCGCCGGCGCGTCGCGCTATTCCGCCCATAAGGCCGCCGAAATGATCGCCGAGGATATCGGCCGTCTCCTGGAAGGCCGCTCCCCCCTCTATCCGACGAAGTGAGATCGATGATGGACGACGAACTGAAGCTGCGCACGGAACTGGTCGAAGCCTGCCAGAACATGAGCCGGCTCGGCATCAATAAGGGCACGGCCGGCAATGTCAGCGTGCGCCATGGCGAGGGTCTCCTGATCTCGCCGACGGGCGTTCCCTACGACAAGCTGACACCGGAGCACGTGGTGGCGATGCGCTGGGACGCGACCTTCGAGGGCGACGTGCTGCCGTCGAGCGAATGGCGCTTCCATCGGGACATTCTTCAGGCGAGGCCGGATCTCAACGCCATCGTCCACACCCATTCGACCAAGGCGACGGCGGTCTCGATCCTCGAAAAGGACATTCCGGCCATCCATTACGCGATCGCCGCCACCGGGGCGTCCAGGATCCGCTGCGCGCCTTACGAGATCTTCGGCTCCCAGGAGCTCGCCGATCGCGCCATCGAGGCGCTGGAAGGCTCGCGCGCCTGCCTGCTCGCCCATCACGGCGTGATCGCGGCCCATGTCTCCATCGCCCGGGCGCTCGCTTTGGCCGTCACTGTCGAGGAGCTTGCCAGCCAGTATCTTCTCTGCCTGCCGACCGGCGAGCCGCCGGTCCTCAGCGAAGAGCAGATCGCCGAGGTGCTGGTGAAGTTCAAGACCTACGGGCAGCAGAGTCCGAAGGTCGTCGAAGGCTATCGTCAGGCGTCCTGAAGCCGATGAACCCGGTCCTGCTCTGTCTCGATTCCGGCACGACGGCTGTCAAGGCTGCAGCCTTTGACGGTTCCGGGCGTCTGCTCGCGGCCGCGGAGCGGCCGAACCGTGCGCTCAGGCGGAGCGCCGAGCGGGTCGAACAGGACATGGGCATGTCCCGCCAAGACGGGTTTGCCGTCCTGAGGGACTGCGCGAGCCAACTGTCCGGCCCGGTCGCGGGCATCGTCGTCACCGGGCAGGGCGACGGGCTTTGGCCGGTGGGCGAGGATCTCGAACCCGTCGGCCAGGCGATGACCTGGCTCGACGGCCGCTGCCGCGCGCTGGCGGGGGATCTGGCGGAGCAGGGCGCTCTGGATGAAATCCGCCTGCTCACCGGTTCGCGCCCGACCTCCGCCTCGCAGAGCCTGCAGCTTTTCTGGCTCAGCCGCAACGAGCCGGAGCGCTTCGCCAAGATCCGCTTCGCCTTGCGCCTGAAGGAGTGGCTGTTCCTCGGCCTGACCGGCAAGGCGATGGCGGAACCGAGCGCCGTTCTGCCGGTATGGGGTAATTGGCGCACCGGCGCGACGTCGCGCCTCGTCGAGGTGGCGATCGGCCTAAACAAGGGCATCGCCCTGTTGCCCGAACTCGCGCCGATCGACGCCTGCACGGCATTCCTCTCGGGCGAGGCCGCAGCCGAGATCGGCATCGCGGGACGGGACATTCCCGTTCTCCTTGGTCCAGGCGACGTCCAGACGACGCTGATCGGGCTCGGCCTCGGAACGCGTCCAGGTGTCAGCCGCGCCTCGATCTTCGGCACCAGCGCCATCCATGCCTGCCACATCACCGACGCCGGTGTGGTCCCCACCGAACCCGCCGGAGCGATGGTGCAGCAATTCGCCCTCGGCGAGGGCTATCTCTGCTTTCACCCGAGCTTCAACGGCGCGACGCTGATGTCCCATCTCGGCAGGTTGATGGCGGGTGTGCCGGAGCGGAGCGCGCCGCATTATTCCGACCTGATCCTGCACCCGTTCTTCGAGCCCGGCGGCGAACGCGCGCCCGTGACGACGCCGCATGCGACCGGCGCGATCTTCGGCCTGACCGCGCAGACCCGGCCAGAGGAGATCGCCTGGGCGGCGCGCGAGGCGCTGGCCTTCGTCGCCCGCAAGAGCCACGACATGATGAACGCCCCCGCCGGTGCGCTGTCGCTCGGCGGCGGCCTTGCCGGCGACGCGACGTTTGCGAGCTTCCTCGCGACGCTTCTCGGCGCGAAGGTCGAGCGGACGACGACGGGACATGCGAGTCTGCGCGGGCTCGGCACGATCGGCGCGAAATTTCTCCTGGGTGCCTCGGACGCAGAGATTGCCAGCTGGATCGGCCCGCCGGACGAGGCCATCGAGCCGGGCACGGGCCCCGTCCGCGACTACGCCATGGCGAAATACGATCTGTTCGTCCGCCTCCTCGATGCCGTGGCGCCGAACTGGGAAGCCTTCTCGGCATTGCGCCGGCAGGCCGTGATGAAGGAGCCTTGCGCATGAACGGCGCCGATCTTCTCTGCGAGACGCTGCTCGCCAACGACATCGACGTCTGCTTCGCCAATCCCGGCACGTCGGAGATGCATTTCGTCGCCGCCCTCGACCGGCAGCCGAAGATGCGCTGCGTCCTCGGCCTGTTCGAGGGCGTGGTGACCGGCGCGGCGGACGGTTATGCGCGCATGGCAGACAAGCCGGCGGCGACGCTTCTCCATCTCGGTCCGGGCCTCGCCAACGGCATCGCCAATCTGCACAATGCCCGCCGCGCCCACACGCCGATGGTCAACGTGGTGGGCGACCATGCGACCCATCACCTTGCCTATGACGCCCCCCTGACCTCCGACATCGAGTCCCTGGCGCGACCGGTGTCGCACTGGCTCGGCCGGGCCGAGCGCGCGGATCTCGTCGGACAGCGGGCGGAGGAGGCAATCACGGCTGCGACGCGGCAACCAGGCCAGATCGCGACGCTGATCCTCCACGCCGACGCGGCCTGGAATTCGACCGATCGGGCCGTCGCGAAACGGGCTCCGCGACTGGCGCCCACGGCGCCCGACGGAGCGCGTGTCGACACGGCGGCAAGGGCGCTGCGGGCCGGTCGGCAGACGACCATCCTCGTCTCCGGCCTCGCCCTGCGCGAGCGGCAGCTGAAACTTCTCGACCGTCTTGCCAATGCGACCGGCGCGCGGCTGATGGCTCAGCAGGCCAATGGCCGCATGCAGCGCGGCGCAGGGCGCCCGGCGCTCGACCGGGTGCCCTATGTCATCGACCAGGCGCTCGCCACCTTCCGCGACACCGAGCAGGTTATCCTCATCGGCGCGAAGGCTCCAGTCGGCTTCTTCGCCTATCCGGGCAAGCCGAGTTCCATGCTGCCGGAGGATTGTGCGGTCCTCGAACTGATCGAAGAGGGCGGCGACGTCGTCGCGGCGATCGAGGCCCTGGCCGAGGCGGTCGGGATCGGCCACGTGGCGGCCCCCCGTCTCGCCGAGCGGTACCGGCCCCCCCTGTTGTCCGGGCGGCTGACGCCCGAGGCGATGGCGATCGCGCTTGCCCACCACATGCCTGCCGATGCGATCGTCTGCGACGAGTCGGTCTCGTCGGGCCGCGACTTCTTCCGCAGCACCCATGGTGCCGAGCCCCACGACTTCCTGCAGCTCACCGGCGGCGCCATCGGGATCGGCCTGCCGCTGACGACGGGGGCGGCCGTCGCCTGTCCGGGCCGCAAGGTGATCGGTCTTCAGGCCGACGGCAGCGGCATGTATACGGTTCAGGCGCTCTGGACCCAGGCCCGCGAGGCGCTGGACGTGGTGACGATCGTCTATGCCAATCGCCGCTATCAGATCCTGCACAAGGAGCTGGAAAATGTCGGCGCCGGTGCGCCCGGCGAGAACGCTCGGCGCATGCTGGACCTCGACAATCCGGAACTCGACTGGGTGAAGATCGCGGGTGGCATGGGGGTGGAGGCCGCACGCGCCGACACGGCGGAGGGTTTCGAGACGCTTCTTTCCGCAGCGTGCCGGCGAAAGGGCCCCTTCCTGATCGAAGCGGTGATCTGAGCGGCTTGAAAGAAGAACGATGGGTACTGTCGAACGCATTCCGCATTGCAGCCATTGGGGCGCCTATACGATCCTCGTCGAGAACGGGGCGATCGTCGGCGTCGAACCCTTCGAGCATGATCCGGCGCCGTCGCCGATCATTCACTCCGTCGCGGAGTGGGCGAAATCCGATCGGCGCGTCCTTCGTCCGATGGTGCGCGAAGGCTGGCTGGAAAAGCGCGAGAAGAGCGATCGGCGCGGCCGCGGCAAGGAGAAATTCGTGCCGGTGAGCTGGGGCGAGGCGACACGCCTCGTCGCTGAGGAGATCACGCGGGTCGCGGGCAGCCATGGCAATGCGTCGATCTTCGCCGGATCCTATGGCTGGACAAGTTGCGGCCGCTTCCACCACGCCTCGACGCTTCTGAAGCGCATGCTCAATCTCGTCGGCGGCTTCACCCGTCACGTCGACACCTACTCGATCGCCGCCGGCCCTGTGATCCTGCGCCATACGCTCGGCGACGAAGGCGCCTGCGGCGGACAGGCCAACACGCTCGATACGATTGCCGAACACACCGAAACGCTGGTCGTCTTCGGGGCGCTGTCGCCGCGCACGGCGCAGAGCGAGGCCGGCGGCATCGCCACCCATTCGCTGGAAACCTATCTCAGACAGATCGCCGATCGCGGCGTTCGGGTCGTCCTGGTCTCGCCGTTGAAGGACGACGTCCCCGAATGGCTGAATGCCGAATGGTGGCCGATCCGCCCGAACACCGACACGGCGCTGATGCTGGGGCTGGCCGGCGAGATCTTGAAGAACGGCCGCGAGGCGCGCGACTTTCTTGCACGTTGCACCAGCGGCTCCGAGCGACTGATCGCCTATCTCGACGGCCACGAGGACGGTGTCCGCAAGGATGCGGCCTGGGCCGCCACGATCACCGGCCTCGACGCGGCCGGGATCGCTGAGCTTGCAAATACGCTCGTCGCCACGCGCAGCATGCTGACGGTGAGCTGGAGCCTGCAGCGTGCCCATCACGGCGAACAGCCCTTCTGGGCGGCGCTGGGCCTGGCATCGATCGTCGGCCAGATCGGCCTGCCGGGGGGCGGCGTCGGCTATGGCTACGCTTCGCTCGGCGGCGTCGGCGCGCCGATCAATCTCGGCCGCTCGCCGGCCATCTCTCCCTTTGCGAAGGTCATCGACAGCTTCATTCCGGTGGCGCGCATCTCGGACATGCTGCTCAACCCCGGCAAGACCTTCACCTATGAGGGCGCGGAGCGGACCTATCCGGATATCAGGCTGGTCTACTGGGCCGGCGGCAACCCCTATCATCATCATCAGGACATCAATCGCCTGTCCGAGGCCTGGACTCGGCCCGAAACGATCATCGTCCAGGACCCGATGTTCACCGCGACCGCCCAGCGTGCCGACATCGTTCTTCCCGCCTCCACCTCCATCGAGCGCAACGACCTTGCCGGAAACAAGCGCTCCGACTTCATCATCGCCATGAAGAGGGCGATCGAGCCGCTGGGCGAGGCGCGCTCGGATTTCGACATCTTCAACGGGATCGCCGAAAGGCTCGGCGTGGGCGAGGCCTTCGCCGAGGGGCGTGACGAGATGGCCTGGCTGCGCCATCTCTACGAGACGAGCAGGGAAGATGCCGCCAGCCGCCTCGGCTTCGAGATGCCGGACTTCGACGCGTTCTGGGAGGCGGGCTATGCGCGCTGCCCGGTGAAGACGGGGCACACCTATCTGGCCGAATTCCGAGAGCACCCGGAGCGAAACGCGCTCGTCACGGAGAGCGGCCGGATCGTGCTCGGCAGCGACAAGCTGGAGCGTCTCGGCCATGCCGGCTGTCCGGCCCATCCTGCGTGGATGGAGCCCGCCGAATGGCTCGGCCGGGACGATGCGGGCGGGCGGTTGCATCTGATTTCCCACCAGCCGGCCGGGCGCCTGCACAGCCAACTCGAGACCGGCGAGGCGAGCCTTGCCATGAAACGGGGCGGCCGGGAGCAGGCGCGCCTCAACGCAGAGGACGCGAGGCGCCTTTCCATCGCGGACGGAGAGACGGTGCGCCTGTACAACGACCGCGGCGCCTGTCTTGCGACGGCGACCGTCGCCGACACCGTGCGGCCCGGCGTCGTCGTGCTGCCGACCGGGGCGTGGTTTACGCCGAGCGGCAACAGCGGCCTCGACCTCGCCGGCAATCCGAACGTCCTGACCCTCGACATCGGAACCTCCGAGTTCGGCCAGGGCTGCTCGGCCCACACCTGCCTCGTTCACGTCGAGCCCTATGCGGGAGAGGCTCCCGACGCGTTCGAGGCCTATCGGAAGAACCTCGCCGCGATCGCGGCGGAATAAGGAGTGCCTCCATCATGACCGACCAGCCGATCAGCCGCTTTCCTGTGCCCAAGATCGAGGACCTGCCGGAAGACATTCGCGACCGTATCCTCGCCGTGCAGGAGAAGTCCGGCTTCGTGCCCAACGTCTTCCTGACGCTTGCCCACCGGCCGGATGAATTCCGTGCCTTCTTCGCCTATCACGATGCGCTCATGGACAAGCCCGGCCCGATCACCAAGGCGGAACGCGAGATGATCGTCGTGGCCACCAGCAACGTGAATCAGTGCCAGTACTGTGTGGTCGCCCACGGCGCGATCCTGCGCATCCGAGCCAAGGATCCGCTGATCGCCGACCAGGTCGCGATCAACTACCGCAAGGCCGACATCAGCGAGCGCCAGAAGGCGATGCTGGACTTCGCCATTAAGGTCTCCCAGCGCGCCTACGAGGTGGGGGACGAGGACATGGAGACGCTGAAGAGCCACGGCTTCACCGACGACGACGTCTGGGACATCGCCGCGATCTCGGCGTTCTTCGGCATGTCGAACCGCCTGGCGAATGCGACCAGCATGCGCCCCAACCCCGAATTCTATGCGATGGGGCGCTGATCGTGGCCCGCAAGGGATACAAGGATCTCCTCGCCGAGGCGGATGCTGTCGTCTGCTCCATCACGGTTGAAGAGGCGGCGGCAGCGCTTGATGACGAGAATATCGTTCTGGTGGATGTCCGCGATCCCCGTGAATTGACGCGCGAAGGCATGATTCCGGGCGCCTTCCACGCTCCGCGCGGCATGCTGGAGTTCTGGATCGATCCGGAAAGCCCGTATCACAGGCCGGTCTTCGCTGAACCGAAGACCTTCGTCTTCTACTGCGCGTCGGGGTGGCGCTCCCTGCTCGCCGCGAAGACCGCCCTGGAAATGGGTCTCGACGCGCGGAGCATGCGGAACGGCTTTTCGGGCTGGAAGGACAATGGCTTGTCAGTGGTGCAGAAGGAAAGCTCGACGAAATAGTACCGGCCGTGTCGGCGGCATATCTATCATATGTCCCGAGGCGAGGCTGCCGACGAAGAACACGACCTCATGCTCAGATCGAGCGCACCGGAAATCAACTCGAGGCGGCGTACGCCAAGGTCGCAGCCGCCTTGGCAAGACCGGCGAGCGCAAATCGCTGTTTGCCAGCGAGGGCAGCTTTTGACCGCGTCACTTCATCCCCTTCACCCCGCTCGGCCGCGCCTGTTCAGTCCCACAGTGTGATGGCGTATCTTTGAACTCGAAAGAGAGGGAAGCGCTATGGGCCAGGTTCTTCACGGCAGCGCCAAGACCACGCACGCCGTTCGAGCAGAACTACAGCGATCGAAAGCTCCGACGGCGGCGCGGCAGACGGCAAGTTCGTCGACGGATTGGCCAAGTTCGGCCCAGAGATAGAAGCCGGAACCTTGCTCATCCGGACGGAAAGTCCGATCTCCTCCAGCTCTGTCACGGCCGCGGCATTGGCGCTCTCGACGCGTGAGCGAAGCCGGCGCAGATGCCGCAGATACTGGCCGCCCTGGATCAGATTGAAGACGAAACGCTCCACATGATCGGAGGTGGCGACGCATGTCAGGAGCTTCATGTCCGTCAGCGGGCCGATGAGGGAGGGATGGCCCGCGATGAAGCCGCATCTGAGGCTTGCAGAGAGCGTCTTGGAGAACGTCCCGAGATAAAGAACTCGATTGAGCTGATCGAGCGCGGCGAGACGCGAGAAGGCAGGTGGGACGATGTCGGCAAAGGCGTCGTTCTCGACGATCAGGAAGCCCCACTGTTCAGCTGCCTGCAGAAGGCCGAATGCCACCGGCGGTTCCAGCGAGCCGCCGGTGGCATTGTGCGCCTGGGACTGGGTGAAGAAGAGCTTCGGCCGGTGGGGCGCAAGCTTGTGCCTGAGGTCGTCGAGGTCGGGACCATCCGGCGTGCGGCGGCGTCCTATATGGCGTGGATCGCCCGCGACAACGGCGGCTTTCAGACATCTTCGACGCTGCCGGCCATGCGGGCCCAGGTCCAGTTGCTCGGGATCGGCAATCCGTTCGCGGCTCGCTTGAAACTTCTGGCCGCGCGCGAACCCTGGAAATGCCGATGGCCGTCGGCCTTGTCGGGGGGCGACGAAAACGCATCCCCCCGCTCAGGCCGCGCCGAAGATTCTGCAGGTTCAGAGCGCGCAGGAGTTGGCCGAGGTGACCGTCGCGGTCGCCCAGAACATGGCGGCCCTTCGCGCGCTCGCGACGGAGGGTAGCCAGCGCGGACACATGGCGTTGCACGCCCGCAACATCGCGATCGTCGCTTCAAGGGCGGTTCCAGCAGCCCGGACGGTGGAGTCTACTACGTCGGGCCCGACGGTGGCGATCCCCTGTCCGTTCTGCCGAACCTGAAGATCGCCAACGGCATCGGCCTCAGCCCGGACGGCAAGACGTTGTGGGTGACGGAACTGGCGGGCGGAAAGCTGCAAAAGGGTCTCGCTCGCCGACGCCACCATCGTCGCCCCCTTCGGCGCGGTCGTCACCTACACCTTCACGGGGGCGGGACCGGATTCGCTTCGCCTGGATGCCGACTCCTGCCGGGACGCGACGAGGGACACAATCTGCAATCGACTTCCATGGCGATCCGGCCGGGAACCGACGAGATGCTGATCCTGACCAATGACTGGGATCAGGGCCAAGGCTCGACGATATTCGCGGTGAAAGCCCTGGCGAAGGCTGCAGCCAACCCCGCCGACAGCGAGTAGGCCCGCGGTTCTGCCACAGGTGATCCGACGGGGTATCTCACCGTGCCGGCATCTCGCTTGAGCGCAGCGAGATGCCGGCGGATTGTGCGTTCCAGGTCCCGCCTGGCCATCGGACGATCGGGAGCGCATCGCCGCTTCGTCGTGGCCGGCTGTTCAGCGGTCGGCCGAGACGGTCATCTTCTGCGGCCGGACGATGGCTGGTCGATCAGGCCGCGGGATCGAGGATCTTCGTGTCGCTCTGCTTGTAGCGGAACTTCGTGTCCGTCAGTCCCGCGGCGTCCGACAGGGTGGCCGCGAGGAGCTGCGGTGCGAAGATGTCGAAGATCGCCTGCAAGATGCGATCCTCAGCGTGTGGGACCTCGAGGACGGTCAGCGTCCTGCCGTCGGCAATCCCGCTCTTCGAGGTGACCAGCAGCGCCGGGCAGCCGATGGCGTCGAGCTGGCGGGCGAGTTCGACCTCGCGGCCGCTGCCGAAGATCACGACTCCCGTCGTCTCATCCATCGATTCCATCGGCCCGTGCAGATAATGGCGGGTGTCGTAGGCGGCGGCCGGGATGCGTGAGGCCTCGCGGATGAGCAGCGAGGCTTCGTCGGCGGTTCCGAGCGCCGCGCCGGCGCCGACGCAGTCGATGGCGCGCCGATCGGCGAACAATCGCCCGAGCCGGTCCATCTTGGCATCGGCGGCCTCGAGGATCGCCGCGGACTGTCCGGGCAGGGCGTCCCAGTCGGTGCCTTTGCCGCCGGTGATCGCGTCGAGAACGAGGCCGGCGACGAGCAGCGTCGCGGTGTAGCCGGTGCTCGACGGCGTCGCATCGGCGCCGTTGGCCTGCGTCACGTGATGGTTGGCCGCCTTTGCCAGTGGGCTTTCCGCGCTGTTGGTGATCGCCAGGCTTTCGGCGCCCGGCAGCTTGCGAAGCGCCTCGACCGTCTCGACGCTGCGGCCGCGATGCGACAGGGCGATGATGGAATCGGCGAGATCGTAACCTTCGGCCATGTCGACCGCGCGGATCGCCACCGCCCGTCTGCCCCGCCGCTGCATCTCGCTCGCGGCGACCACCGCCGCAGCGAAGCTCGCCCCGATGCCGGTCACCGCCGTCAGGCCCGCGCCGAAGCCGGAGAGATCCATGCCTGCGAGTTCGGCCCGTGCCGCGGCGAGGCTGTCGGCCAGGGATTCCGTCTGGCGGGCGACTGTCGATCGATAGCTCATGAAGATGCCTTTGCTGTCATGGTGGATGTGTGCGGCCGCACGAAGAGCGCGCCCGGCTCGCTGCGGGCGAGTTGCGCGGCGAGGCGGTGGGCTCCCTCGACGGGCGCGCCGGTGAAGAGGATGGGTTCGATCCGGCTGTCGCAGCTTTCTTCGAGGCCCGCGCAGAAGGCGCGCCAGAGGCTTGGCTGCGAAGAAATCACGCTGCCGCCGGCAACGACCCTTCGGGCGCCGGCGCCGCGGCGATCGAGCCGTGCGACGAGTTCGGCGAGCGAACGCCCACCTTCACTGACTACCCGCGCGGCGAGCCTCGATCCCGCCGCTTCGGCGGCAAACACGATGGGAGCGAAGGAGCCGGCGGCGACGGGGCCGCCGATCTGACCGAGGCGGCTTCCGATCCGGGCGGGGGAGGGAATTTTGAGAGCCTCGAAGACCGCGGCCACCAGCGGCTCGTCCCGTCTGCCGCCTTCGTCCAGATGGCGGGCGACGGCCCTTGCCGCCTCGCGGACGAGACTGGCGGCGCTGCCCTCGTCGCCGATGATCCAGCCCCATCCGCCGGCGACCAGCATCTCGCCCGTTGGTGTGCGGCAGACGGCGATCGAGCCCGTCCCGGCGACGAGGCCGATCTCGCCCGGATGACCGAGAGCTGCCGGCATCAGTTCGGCGTCGTTGACGACACGCACCGGGAACGGGCTTATTCGGGCAAACGCCGCCTCGAAGGCTTCGCACTCCGCCGCGTCGTCGCAGCCATGCGCCCCGACGGCCATCGCCGCGATGGCAGTTCCCTCTGACAGGTCGTGGACCAGTCGCAACAGCTCGGCGGCGTCCGCATGCCATTCCCGCAGCCGCCAGTTGGCGGTCGGGACGACCTCATCCCTCGCCAGGTCCGGTCCGCGCAGCCGCAAATGCGTCTTCGTCCCGCCGATGTCGATCCCGACGACCGTTGCCGTCGATCCTGCGCGGTCTGCGTCTTGCCCGCTCGTCATGCGGCACCGGCTGGGCGGATGCGCTGGCCGGCGGCGCCGAACAGCAGGAAGCGGGATGGGTCGAGCCGGATCCGGTTCGCCGTTTCGGCGCGATGGCGGGCATTGTCGCTGCGCGCGATGATCCGCTCGCCGGCCGGCATCGTCGCATGCACGTAAGTCACGTCGCCGAGTTCCTCGACGAGCGTCACGTCGACCTCGACATCGCCGTCGCGCCTTTCATCGGAAGGGGCGAGCCGGACGTGCTCCGGCCGCACACCGATCTCGATGGGCCCTTCGGCGGCGTCGAAGCCTTCAAACGGCATGACGAGGGATGTGGACGATCCGCCGATGCGATCGAGGACGATCGCGTCGGGGCGCACCTCCTTCACCGTCGCCGACAAGAAATTCATCTTCGGTGATCCGATGAAGCCGGCGACGAAGCGGTTGTCCGGGTCGTCGTAGAGGTCGAGCGGGCGTCCGCACTGCTGGATGACGCCGCCATTGAGAACCACCATCCGGTCGGCCAGGGTCATCGCCTCGACCTGATCGTGGGTGACGTAGATCATCGTCGCTTTGAGCCGCCGATGCAGATCGATCAGCTCGGCGCGCATCTGCACGCGGAGTTCGGCGTCGAGATTCGACAGCGGCTCGTCGAACAGGAAGACCTTGGGCTCCCTGACGATCGCCCGGCCGATGGCGACGCGCTGCTTCTGGCCACCGGACAACTGGCCGGGCCTGCGATCCATATGCTTCTCGAGCTGCAGGATGGCCGCGGCCTTTGCCACCTTCTCGCGGATCTCCGCCTTCTTCGCCCCCGCCATCCTCAGGCTGAAGCCCATGTTCTCGGCGGCCGTCATGTGCGGGTAGAGGGCGTAGGACTGGAACACCATCGCTGTGCCCCGGCGGGCCGGATCGACGTCGTTGAGACGCTCGCCGTCGAGATGGAGATCCCCGGCGGTGACCTCTTCGAGACCGGAAATGATGCGCAGCAGGGTCGACTTGCCGCAGCCGGACGGGCCGACGAAGACGACGAACTCGCCGGACCGGATGTTGAGATTGATGTCGCGCAGGACGTCGACGACGCCGAATTTCTTGGCGACGCCGGTGAGATCGAGTTGTGCCATCTGAGCCTCGGTAGATCCTCAGCCCTTCGATCCGGACATCGCGATGCCCTCGACGATCTTGCGCTGGAAGATGAGGAAGAAGAGGAGCGGCGGGATGGCCGCCAGAAGATTGGCGGTCATCACCACGTCCACCGTCTGGTGGGAGAAGGGTGCGTTGAAAAGCCCGACGACCTGGCTGACCGTGTATTTCTCGGCGTTCGACAGAACGATGAGCGGCCAGATGAAATTGCCCCAGGTCTTCATGAAGGTGAGGATCGCCAGCGTGACCATGGCGTTGCGGGTCAGCGGCAGGACGACGTGCCAGTAGATCTGGAAGTGCCGCGCCCCGTCGAGCCGCGCCGCCTCGATCATCTCCTTCGGCAGGCCCTTCATGAATTCGACCAAAAGGAACAGGCCGAAGGCCGAGGCGAGGCCGGGCGCGACGAGGCCCTGCATCGTGTTGATCCAGCCGAGTTCGGCCGTCAGCAGATAGGTCGGGATGATGGTGACGGCCGTCGGCACCATCAAAGACAGCATGATCAGGCCGAAGAGGGGACGCTTTCCGGGGAATTCGAACAGGGCGAATTCGAAGGCCGCCATCGAGCCGAGAAGCAGCACGCCGGCGATGGTCAGGAGCGCATAGGCCATCGACATGTAATAGGCGTGGAGATAACCGGTCTCCCGCATGATCATCGCGACCTTGTCCCAGCCGGCCGCAAACGAGGTCGGATAGAGCCGCGGGTTGATCGAAACCGGCGTCCCGGGCTCGGTGAAGACGACGTTGACCATCCACCAGATCGGGAAGACCACGACGATGGTCACGCAGATCGCCATCGCCCAGCGGCACAAGTCCCAAGCCGTGATGGAGGACCACCGGCTCCGCCGGCTCCCGGTCGCCTCGATCGCGAGGGTCATGGCTTGCTCCTCATGGCTCGAAGGCCGAACATCCCGGCGGTGACGACGATGATCAGTGCGGTGAGGATGAAGCCGTAGGCCGAGGCCTGGCCGAAGCGGACCGACCCGAAGGCGCGGCCCATCATGTCCATGACGGGAAAGAGCAGCGCGTTCTGCCGGCCGCCGTAGTTGGTGAAGGACGAGCCGGTCAAAAGCCACGGCACGTCGAAGACCTGAAGGGCCGAGATCAGACCGTAGGTCATGACGAAGAACAGCACCGGCGCCAGCATCGGAATGGTGACGTGGCGCACCTGCTGCAGCCGGCTGGCGCCGTCGAGCCGCGCCGCCTCGTAGAGATCGACCGGAATGTTCTTCAGCCCGGCGAGGAGGATGACCATGTTGAAGCCTGCAGACACCCAGATGTCGACCGCGATCAGCGAGAAGAGCATCGTGTCGGTGTCGTTGAGGAAGTTGACGGACGGATAGCCGAACCAGCCGAGCACCATGTTCACCAGGCCGAAATTCGGCGCATACATCCACCGCCAGATCGTCGCCGCCAGGAAGGCGGGCAGGACGACGGGCAGGAAGAAAACGCTGCGGAAAAGGTTCGACCAGAAGCCGCTGAAGCTGTCGACGAGAAGCGCCAGGCCGAAGGCCACCGCGATGCCGAGCGGTACGGTGATGACGACGTAGGTGACGAGGTTCCACATCGCCCGCGAGAAATCCCGCGAGCCGACGATCCGCTCGTAATTGGCAAGCCCGACGAAGTGCGGCTCGGTTACGGCGTTCCAGTCGTGGAAGCTGTAATAGAAGCCGCTGACGATCGGATAGAGAAAGAAGGCCGCGAACAGCGCCACGAAGGGCAGCACCATCAGATAATGTGGCAGATGTCTCAAATTCATGGTCATTGCCCCGGGCAGGCGTCCGGCCGCAGGGCCGGACGCGCTTTCATCGCTCAGTTGGCCAGGCAGTCGTTGAGCTCCTCGACCAGTTCCTTCGCGCCCTCTTCGGGGGAGGCATCGCCGTCGGCGACCATCGCGGCATTGTCGGTGACGATCGAGCGGTAGCAGTTCGGATAAGCGCCCTCGAAATAGGGGGGCATGACGTCGACGGCGTATTTCACTGCCTGCACCGACTTCTCGATCAGCGGCAGGGCGGCGACGTCCGGATCCGCCATGGCCTCGGCATTGGCGTTGTAGCGCGACAGGAGCTTCGCCCAGCGCGCCATCTGGTTCTTCTCGGTGATGTAGGCGGCGAATTCGAAGGCGATCTTCTGGTGGTCGCCCGGCGCCACGCCGACGATCTCGTAGCTCTTGATGCCGCCGTGCTCGCCTTCCTTCATACCGGGCACCAGCACGAAGTCGTATTTCAGGCCCGACTCCTTCGCCGCCTGCTCGTAGGTCGGATTGACCCACGGGCCGACGACGTGGAACGCCAGCTGGTTGGTGATGAAGAGATCCTTGGTCGACTGGTCGTTGCGGCTGGTGCCGCTGTTGAGCGGCGCCATGTCGACGAAGAGCTGCAGGACCTTGGCATAGGTCTCGGGATCGATCTTGGTCTTCATTGCCGCGAAATCGATGCCCCAGCCGTCGATGCCGCCGACGATCGCATAGGTGCTGGCGACCGAATTGAAGACCTGCGTCTGGTCGGGCACGGCGTATTTGCCCGCCTTCTGAACGGCCTGCATCTGCCCGTACCATTCGTCCCAGGTCTTCGGCGGTTGCGAGGTGTCGATCCCGGCTTCCTCGAGGACCGTCAGATTGCGGAACATGATCTCGCCGAAGCCCGTATAGGGCAGGCAATAAAGCTCTTCCGGCTTCGGCATGCAGCTCTTCAGCGCGTCCGCGTCGAACTGGGCGCGGTATTCTTCGGGCATCTCCATCCACAGCGGGTAGAGGTTGGACAGCGCCCCGACCTCGACGAGCTGCGCGCCGACGGCCAGCCCGTTCATGAAGACGTCGGGCAAGGTGCCACTGGCGGCGCCGGCGATCTGCCCCGCCGTCAGGTCGTCGTCGCCGCGTCCGGAAATGTTGATGGTGACGTTCGGATGCTTTTCCTTGAACTCGGAAATGAACGTCTGCTGCAGCGCCAGGGCGTCGCCCTGGGCGAAGTCCGAATAGACCCAGTATTCGAGCGTTACCGGCTCGTCGGCCGCCCGGGCGGAACTGGCCGCGAAGGCCAAGAGGACGGTTGCTGACTTCAGCATGGCGGAACTGCGCATGAGGCTCTCCATTTGCTTGACTTGCACCAGACTCTCAGCCGCAGGATCCGCGCGACTTATGTTAGGCATGTTAACAAACAAAATTGGATGCGCAAGCTGAAAAGCCCGTCGAACGTTCGTTCCTCCATCTGGGGCCGATCCGCGGCCGATCTTAGGTGGATCGCCCGTCGGCCGATCACGCCAGGCCGGCATATCCTGCGATCTGAGGTGGGGGCGGCAGCCGCGGGGGCGGATGGGGGCACGGCGGCATGGGCTCGCCGGGACGGCTCGGTGCGTCGCTCCGCTAGAGCGAAGGCTGGGCCAGCACGACGTCCAGTGCGCGGTCGACCGCCAGCTTCTCGATGCCGAGCACGGTGGCATCGGGCCCGAGCGAACTGGTCTCGATGCTCACCGGATAGCTGAGGGCGTTGGCGACCGTCCGCACAACCGGCAGGATCAGCTGGCTGGTCCCGACGCCGCCGCCGAGAACGACGAGGCCCGGATCGACGATGGCGACGCAGCTGGCGACCAGCGCCCCGATATCGGCGGCATGCCGCTCCACGTGATCCCGGGCGACGGCGTCGCCGTTTTCAGCCCGCAGGAACAGTGCGCCGGCGTCTTCTGGAGCCGCCGCCGCCGTCGGCCACGCCTGGCGCACCCGCTGCATCAGCATTTCCGTGCCGAGATAGGTTTCGGCCTCGCCGGCGACCGGGGTGTGGCCGGGCGCGAAGGGATAGGCGAGGTGGCCGATCTCGCCGGCCGCCCCGTTGCGCCCGCGAATCAGTCGTCCCCCCAGCATCAGCCCCATGCCGAGTTTGAGGCCGATCTGGATATAGGCGAAGTCTTCCCGGCCCTGCGCGACGCCATAGACGTTCTCGGCGACGGCGGCGCAGTTGACGTTGTTTTCCAGCACCAGTTCGGGGCCGTCCGGCGGCGCGAAATGGGTGAAGAGTTCGTCCTGGCGGGTGGAGGCGCGCTCGGCGCCGTCGACGACCACCCGCGAGGGCAGGGCGATGCCGATGGCCCGCAGCGGCCCCCATGTCGCCTCCGTCTCGCCGGCTGCCGCCGCGAACTCCTCGGCGACGGCCCGGCTGATCTCTTCGTTCATCAGCCGATGGCTGGCGGGAAGCCTGTAGGTGCGGCTGTGCAGCAGCCGGTGATCGAGCGTCGCCACCCGCAGCCGCACATGGGTCGAGCCCGCATCGACCGCCGTCACGTGGCCGGCACCGGCGCCGACCCGGTAGAGCGCCGCCTTGCGCCCGGGCTGCCCTGCGACTCGCCGACCTTCTCGACATAGCCGAGCCGCTCCAGTTCGCCGATCGAGGCGGACATGGTCGGCCGCGACAGCGCCAGCTGCTCCCCGATCTGCGGCCGGGTCGAGGGGCCGCTCGCCACGAGGCTGCGAAACACGGCGCGTGCGCTCGGCGTCAGCTCGGCGGCCGAAAAACGCTCGCCCGGTCTCGACAAATGACTGAAACCCATTTGTTATGCAGCTTTATGAAATTGCGACGACATCGCGTTCCAGCATGAGGATGCATATGTCATGGCAGAAGGAAAATGGCAAAATGGCTGATCTGTCAGAGCTCGAGCTCGGTTACGACGTGCCGGCTCTGCCGGGTATGGCGTCGGGCGAGATCCAGACGCCGGCCCTGGTCGTCGACCTTGATGCCTTGGAGCGCAATCTCGCCCGGATGCGCGGCTTTGCCGAGACTGCCGGAATGCGCCTGCGGGCACATGCGAAGACCCACAAGTCGGCTGACGTCGCAAGGCTGCAGATGAGCCAGGGCGGGGCCTGCGGGATCTGCTGCCAGAAGGTCTCGGAAGCCGAGGCCATGGTGCGCGCCGGCATCACCGACATCCTGGTGACCAATGAGGTTCGCGATCCGGTCAAGATCGACCGGCTGGCCCGGCTCGCCACGCGAGCCCGCATCATCGTCTGCGTCGACGCTCCTGAGAATGTCGAGCCGCTGTCACAGGCAGCGCAGCGCCACGGCGTCACGATCGAAGCCTTGGTGGAGATCGATTGCGGCGCCGGCCGCTGCGGCATCGAGCCCGGCCCGCCGGCCGTGCGGCTGGCGCTGGCGATCGCGGGGGCGAAGGCTCTGCGTTTTGCCGGCCTGCAGGCCTATCACGGACCCGCCCAGCACATCGCCGATCCAGCCGAAAGAGCCGCCGCGATCGCGGCGGCCGCCGACGTCACCGCCCGGACGGTTTCCCTCATCCGGGACGCTGGCCTCGATTGCGACATCGTCGGGGGAGCCGGAACGGGGAGCTTCCCGTTCGAGGCGCGGTCCGGCGTCTACAACGAGCTTCAATGCGGCTCCTACGTCTTCATGGATGCGGACTATGAGAAGATCCGGGCGGAGGACGGCGGGAGGGTCGGCGGGTTCGAGAATGCGCTCTTCGTCCTGACCTCCGTCCTGAGCCTTCCGACGCGCGAACGCGCAGTCTGCGACGCCGGCTTGAAAGCTCTGGCTGTCGACAGCGGCCTCCCGAGGGTCTTCGACAAGCCAGGCGTGCGATACACCGGCGCGTCCGACGAACATGGCGTCCTTGCGGTCGACGGCGGCGAACTCGACATCAACGAAAGGATCAAGCTCGTCCCAGGCCATTGCGACCCGACCTGCAATCTCCACGACTGGTTCGTTGCCGTGCGCGGGCAGACCGTCGAGACGCTGTGGCCGGTGACCGCGCGGGGGAAGGTCTTCTGACGGGAACTCCACGCCACCACATTGCGGGACTGAACATCCAGTGGACTGAATCCGACGCTTGGTGTCCCCACGCTTGACGGCGGCGATGATCTTGTCTGGACCTGCGGTCCAGACGAAGGCGATCTGGCCCGAAAAGTGGACGGGTTCAGGGCCGCCCAGGGCCTTCGGGCGCTTGGCGTCGGAGACGTTCATCCCGCCATACTTCGCCTTACAGTTATATAACGTCGCCTCGCAGACGCCGTGCTGGCGGGCCAGGTCGCCCGCCTTCGCACATGCCTCGTGCTCACGCAGAACTGTGATGATCTGCTCTTGCGTAATTCGCTTCCGCTTCCTCACTCCTTCCTTCGATCTCTAATCTGAGATGGAGGAAACACTCAGTGGCAGGTCAACGCTTCTCGAAGCGGAACATTCCGCCGTCGCCGGGCAGTTCCGGATCATCCGGACGGTGCGGGTTCGGGTGGCCGGCATGGTAGTATGCGGTGATCTGGAAGCCGCAGACATTGACGTAGAAGTGGATGTTGCGTTTTTCGAAGTATGGCGTGTGGGTCGTCCAGACCTCCGTCTCCGGGTAGCGCTCCTCGATCGCCGCCCACGCCTTGCGACCGATGCCGCGGCCCAACTCGTCTGCGCGCACGAAGAGGAGATCGAGCGAATTGTGGCGCGTCTCCGCATCGATCGAGACGACGGCGCCGCCGACCCAGCGCCCGTCCTCGAGGATGCGGTGAACCACCGCGTTCGGTGCGTCGAAGGAGGCGGCAACCTCCTCGTCGAGCGGGATCGGTCCCTTGTCCACCGATCCGAACGTGTCCACGACCGCGATCGCGAAGGCGTCCTGAAGATCCTTGCGGAAGCGGGGCAGGTCGGCTTCGGACGCGACGTCGAGGGTGATGCGGCCGGGTGCCGGAATGGCAGTCATGGGAGGTCTCCAGAATTGGAAGAGGATTTTTGGGGCGCGGGTGCGGGCCCGGCCTCGGCGGGGATCGCCCTGCACCGGACGGTCATTCTCCGGCGGGCGCCGGGCTCGGCTCGATCCGATCCCTGGCCTTGCGCTCGGCGAGGCGCATGACGAGGACGAAGAAGACCGGCACGAACAGGACGGCGAGGACGGTGGCCGAGATCATGCCGCCGAAGAGGCCGGTGCCGAGCGCGTTCTGCGTCTCGGAACTCGGGCCCTTGGCGATCACGAGCGGCACGATGCCGAGGGTGAAGGCGAGCGAGGTCATGACGATCGGCCGCAGGCGCAGGCGCGCCGCCTCGACCGCCGCCTCCGCCAGACTCATGCCCTCACCCCGCAGCTTGCGGGCGAACTCCACGATCAGGACCGCGTTCTTGGCCGACAGGCCGATCAGCGTGATGAGCCCGACCTTGAAGAATACGTCGTTCTCCAATCCCCTCAGATGCACCGCAGCCACGGCGCCGACGATGCCGAGCGGCACCACCAGGATGACCGAGAGCGGAATCGCCCAGCTTTCGTAGAGAGCCGCGAGAACGAGGAAGACGACCACGAAGGAGGCTGCGAGGAGGATCGGCGCCTCGGCGCCCGACTGACGCTCCTGAAAGGACTGGCCGACCCATTCCACGGCAAATCCTCCGGGAAGCTCGGCGGCGAGCCGCTCCATCTCTTTCATGGCATCACCGCTCGACACGCCGGACGCGGCATCGCCGGAGATGCTCAGCGAGGGATAGCCGTTGGTGCGGCTGAGTTGGAGCGGTCCGAGCGACCATGTGGGCGTCACCACCTCCGAGAGGGGCACCATGCCGCCCTTGTCGTTGCGCACGTGAAGCTTGAGGACGTCCTCGACCTGCATGCGGTCCTCCGCTCGCGCCTGGACGATGACCTGCTGAAGGCGGCCGGCGCGCGGGAAGTCGTTGACATAGGTCGAGCCCATGGCCGCACCGAGGGCGTCGGTGATGGCGGAGAAGGACAGGCCCAGCGCCCCGGCCTTCTGCCGGTCGATGTCGAGCTTCACCGTCGGGCCGCTCGGCAGGCCGTCGACGCGCACGTTCTGGAGGAGCGCGCTTTTGGCCGCGAGGTCCACCAGCGTCTCGGACGACGCCTGCAGCGCCGCGGCGTCGCGGCCCGCTCGGTCGAGGAGGCGCAGGGCGAAACCTGAGGTCGTGCCGAGCTCCTCGATGGCCGGCGGCTTCATCACGAGAACCTCACCCTCGGTTGCTTGCGCCATCGCCCTCGTTGCCGCCTCCACTTCGGTGTCCGTGTCGCCGGTCCGCTCGTCGAAGTCTTTCAGGCTCGTGAAGGCCATGGCGGCGTTCGATCCCGAGCCAGAGAAGCCGAAGCCCATGATCGAGAGGTTGCCCGCGATGTCGGGGCGCGTCGCGACATGGGCGTCGTAACGCTCCACCAGCTTGCGCGTGCGCTCGGCCGTCGCGTCGGCCGGCAGGGTGAAGGAGGTCATGAAGGTGCCCTGGTCCTCGTCCGGCACGAAGGCTGTTGGCAATGCGCCGAAGCTCAGCGCCAGCGCGCCGACGATTGCGCCGTAGACCAGCATGACGCGGGCGCCCCGCCTCACCAGCCAACCGACCCACGTGACATAGCGACCCGTCAGCCGATCGAAGCCCCGGTTGAACCAGGCGAAGAAGCCTCGGCGCTCGTGATGGGCCGTGACCGGCTTCAGGATCGTGGCGCAGAGCGCGGGCGTCAGACTGAGGGCCAGAAAGGCCGAGAACAGGATCGATACCGCGAGCGAGACCGTGAACTGCCGGTAGATCGCCCCGATCGAGCCGGTCGCAAGGCCCATGGGGAGGAACACCGCCGTCAGGACGAGGGTGATGCCGACTACTGCGCCGGTGATCTCGCGCATGGCACGGCGCGTGGCCTCGCGCGGGGACAAGCCCTCCCTCGCCATCAGGCGCTCGACGTTCTCCACCACGACGATCGCGTCGTCCACGATGATGCCGATCGCCAGCACCATGCCGAACATGGTGAGCACGTTGACCGAGTATCCGATCCCCCAGATCACCGCGAAAGTGCCGAGGAGCGCGATCGGCGCGACGATTGCCGGGATCAGCGTATAGCGCACGTTCTGCAGGAACAGGAGCATGATCAGGAATACCAGCACCATCGCCTCGCCGAGCGTCTGGACGACCTTGGCGATCGAGAGCTTCACGAAGGGGGCGGTATCGTAGGAGATGGCGTAGGAAATGCCCTCCGGCATCGAGGGAGCGAGCTCGGCGAGGCGGGCGCGCACGCCCTCCGAGGTGCTGACGGCGTTGGCGCCGGGCGAAAGCTGAATCGCGGCGGCCGTCGCGGGCTTGCCGTCGTCGAAGATCGAGAAGCCCATGCTCTGCGGGCCGACCTCGACCGTCGCCACGTCGCCGAGCGTCAGCTTCGAGCCGTCCGGGTCGGCGCGCAGAACGATGGCGGAGAATTCCTCGGGCGTCTCCAACTGGCCGCTGAGGGTCAGGGGCACGCTGACCGCCTGGCCGGGAACGGTCGGCGGCTCGCCGAGCCGCCCCGGCGCCACCTGGACGTTCTGCGTCTGGATGGCCTGGACGATCTCGGCCATCGAGACCGAGTAGGATACGAGGCGGGCGGGATCGACCCAGACGCGCATCGCTGCCTCCGAGCCGAAGGACTGGACGCGGCCGACCCCCGCCACCTGCTTGAGCTCAGGCGACAGGCTCCGCGCAAGATAGTCCTCGAGCGCCAGCGTGGCCACCTTGCCGCCCTCGGAGCGCAGCGTCACGATCATCAGGAAGCCGGACGAGGCGGCCTCGACCGAGAGGCCGGCGCGGCGCACGGGCTCGGGCAGGCGCGGCTCGACAGCCTTCAGGCGGTTCTGCACGTCGATCTGGGCCATCTCCGGATCGGTGCCGGGCTTGAAGGTCACGGTGACGCTGGCATTGCCCGATGCGTCCGCCGAAGACTCGAAATAGAGGAGGTTCTTGACCGCCGTCAGTTCGCGCTCGATCGGCGCGACCACGCTGTCGGCGACGGTCTGCGGGCCGGCGCCGGTATAGGTCGCATTGATGCTGACGCTCGGCGGCGCGATCACCGGAAAGCGCGAGACGGGAAGCTGCGGGATCGCCGCAAGCCCCGCCAGTGTGATGAATATCGCGACGACCCAGGCGAAGACCGGCCTGTCGATGAAGAATTGCGGCATGGGAGAGCTTTCAGCCTTCGGGCGAGGATGCGGCGGGCTGGTAGGGGACGGGAGCGAGCGGACGGCCCGGCTCGGCGCGATCCTGCCCCTCGACGAGGACGGTCTCCCCGGCAGAAAGACCGGACAGAATCACGTAGTGCCGCTCGACCAGGGGACCGAGCTCGACCGCTCGGAGGGTAGCGGTGTTGTCGGGTCCCAGAACCGCGAGTTGCGGCTGGCCCGACGCGTCCCGTTGAACCGCCTGCTGCGGCACAGTGAGCGCTGCGGGATAGACGGCGCTCGGCACCTTGGCGCGCAGATACATGCCGGGCAGGAGCTGGCGATAGGGATTGGGCACTTCGACCCGCAGGCCAATGCTGCCGGTGCCCGGATCGACCGTGCTGTCGGAGAACAGGACCTTGCCGGGAAACTCGTAAGGTTTGCCCGCGATCGTCAGGATGTCTACGGCCAGCGTGCCGGCCTCCTCGCTGCGCCCGCTCGCCACCATGTCCTCCAGAGCCTCGCGACGGATCGAGGGCTGGCGCACGTCGAGATAGACTCGGTCGAGCTGCTGGACGACGGCGAGTGCCGTTGCGCCGCCGGCCGTGGCGAGGCCGCCCTCGGTGGTGAGAGCCTGACCGATCCGCCCGGGGACCGGGCTTCGGACGGTGGCATGCGCCAGCTCCAGCCTGCGGCGCGTCAGGTTGGCCGTCGCCTCGGCGACGCTCGCCTTGGCCTGGGCGAGCGCGGCCGTGGCGTCGCCCAGCGCGGCGGCGCTCGCCGTGCGCGTGGCCGACAGCGCCTGGACACGCTCGTATTTGAGGTTCGCGTTGAGAAGGTCGGCTTGCGCCCGTGCGAGAACGGCACTCGCCGCCTCGACGTCGGCGGCGAGCGGGGCGGGGTCGATCTGGAACAGCGGCTGGTCGGCCGTCACCTCGGAACCTTCGGTGAACAGAACTTTCTGGATGATGCCGGAAACCTGAGGGCGGATCTCGGCGGTGCGCAGCGCCGAGACGCGGCCCGGCAGCTCGTCGGTGACGACCACCCGGCGCGGTTCGACCGTGACCACGGCGACAGGCGGCGGATCAGCGGGCGGGGCCGCCTGCGCCGTGCCTGTTTCGCCCTTCGAGCAGGCAGCGAGCAGCAGCGCGGCGGCGCCGAGACAGGCGGGGATCGAGAAGCGGCGCAGGGTCGGCATTGCGGTGTCTCCATGGCAACGGTCTCGTCGCGTCCAGACGACGACGCTCCTATCGGCCCGTTCCGTTGGCGCCGCGTGCAGAATAGGTTGCGGTTTCGTGGAGAACGCGCCGGGGCGCTCGACGGCCGCCGTGCCGGATGGCATCCAATGGTCAAGGAGAACGCCCGCCATGACAGCCCTTGTCCTAATCGCCGAGGACGACGAGGAGATCTGCGCCATTCTCGACGCCTATCTGGTGCGCGAGGGCTTCCGTACGGTCAAGGCACGGGACGGCCGCACCGCGCTCGACCTACACCTCGCGCTGAAGCCCGACCTCGTGCTTCTCGACGTCACCATGCCGCGCCTCGATGGATGGGAGGTGCTGGCCGAACTGCGCCGCCGGGGCTCGACGCCGGCCATCATGATCACCGCGCTCGACAAGGACATCGACCGCCTGCAAGGACTGCGGATCGGGGCGGACGACTACGTGGTGAAACCGTTCAACCCGATCGAGGTCGTGGCGCGGGCGAAGGCGGTGCTCCGTCGGTCGGGATTGGCGAGCGCGGCGGGCGTCTTGCGGGTCGGGGAGCTCTCGATCGATCTCGACGCCTACCAGGCGAGCCTCGGCGACGCGCCCCTCGCGCTGACGCTGACCGAGTTCCGCATTCTCGCCCACATGGCGCGCAGCCCGACGAAGGTGTTCACCCGGAGCGAGCTGGTGGATGCCTGCCTGCCGGGTTCGGACGCGCTCGACCGCACGGTGGACAGCCATCTCAGCAAGCTGCGCAAGAAGCTGGAGCAGGCGGGCGCGCAGGGGCTCCTGCCCGGCGTGCGCGGCGTCGGCTACCGCCTGACGGCGTGAAGGTCATGAAGCTTCGCGCCGGGCTGAGCCGTCAGATCCTCCTGGCCATGTCCGCCATCACCGTGACGGCCGGGACCCTCGTCTTCTTCGGGACCTATCTCGCCTACACGGTGATCATCGCCTTCTATCCACGGCTGGACAGTGGGGACGAATGGCTCACCGCGACCGACCTCGCAATTTTGGGAGCCTCCATCCTCGTCGCTCTGCCGGTCGCGGCCGTGGTCGCCCTGCGTCTCGCGCGGCGCATCCTGGAGCCCTTGGAGGCGCTTGCTCGAAGCGCCCGGCGTATCGCGGAAGGCGATCTGTCGGCGCGGGCCTCGCCCGGCGACCGCTCGCTCGGCGAGATCGCGACGCTCATCGACGACTTCAACACCATGGCGCAGCGCCTTCAGGACATGGCCGCCGACATGGCGCTCTGGAACGCCACGATCGCGCACGAACTGCGTACGCCGCTGACCATCCTGAAAGGCCGCCTCCAGGGCATGATCGACGGTGTGTTCGACCCGGACGAGCGTTCGCTCCGGGGGCTGGTCCTCCAAGTGGACAGCCTGGCGCGGCTCGTCGAGGATCTGCGCACGGTCACACTCGCCGACAGCGGCCATCTCGACCTGCGCCTCGAGCGCGTTCACCTCGCCAAGGAGATCCGCGAGATGGCCGAGCTGCTGGCTCCCGAGCTGAGGGCCCAGGGCTTCGCGCTCGCGCTCGACCTGTCGGACGTCACGGTCGAAGTCGACGCGACGCGCGTGCGGCAGGCCCTTCTCGCTCTCATCACCAATGCACGGCGCTATGCCATGCGCGGTGCGATCAGGATCTCGCTGAGGCAGAGCGGCGGGGAGACGGTGCTCGGCGTCGCCGACGAGGGGCCGGGCCTTCCGCCGGACAAAGCGACGCGCATCTTCGATCCCTTCGTGCGAGGCGATGCGATCCGGTCGCGCGAACTGGGCGGCAACGGGCTCGGCCTTTCGGTGGTCCGCGCCATCGTCGAAGCGCACGGCGGGTGCGTCCGCTACCGTCCTTCGCAGAGCGGCGGTGCTTTGTTCGAGATGGCATTCAAGACCGTGACCTAGCCCAAGGGCGCAAGGACGCATAGTTTCCAGCCGTCTGCTCCGTCCCGTAGGACGAAGGACTTCCCGACCTCCACTCGATGTCCAGAGGCTACCTCAGCCGGAACGGCTGGTCGAACCGCTGCATATTGTCGTGGTGCTGCTGGTAGTTGACGAGTTTGGCGAACAAGACGGCGAAGGCACCGCAGACAATGCAAACGATGAAGAAATTTCGGACGATCATGCGCGGCCTCCTGGTTGCGCGAGATGTCTATTGCCAGCCAGTCGAGGAAAGATGCAGGTTTGGTGCAGATCGCATGGAGAGTCTCGCGCACCGTAAGCGGCAGTAGTTTAGACCTGCTGCTCGGCAATTCACTGCCCTTTGCACGTCTTGACGCACGCCGGCCTTCGATGTTCCCAAAATTCGACTGAGGGTTGCGATGGGCGGAACCCGAAGGGCAGGTTTCCGACGATCACTGCTAAGGAGGTGACAGTCTCCTTCCTGCTCGTGGCCACCGCCCCGCGGATAGCTTGACCGTGCGGGAAGGCGGTGATCGGGTGTCGAACCACTGCTTGCAGTTGCTGTCGTTGTCTTCCGTTCTCACGGATGTGATCGCCCGTCGAAGTCGGCCGGAAATCTTGGATCGGCTAACGGTTGCGGAAGAGCGACTGTAGTTGCTCTCGTGTGATCTCAGGAAGTTCGCTCATCAGCAATTCGGCGGCCATACCGTCCAGACAAGCGCCAGATAGCGTGCCTCCTGAACCTCACGAGCTCGGAGACTGAGCTTAACATGCGTCAGCCCGATTCGCCCGGCGAGCCCATCTGGCAGGCGCTTGCGCCAATAGTAGACGGCGCCGCGTCGTTCGAGACCTGTCGTGATCCCCATTTCACACTCCGTGTCACACGGTTGTGTCACAGTCGTGTGTCCCATTTGGCGGAATGGCTCCCCAGCTGGAACGGATCGATCAGTATTTCAATAGCTTAGATGGGTCTGGCTGGGGCGGCAGGATTCGAACCTGCGAATGGCGGCACCAAAAGCCGCTGCCTTACCACTTGGCGACGCCCCAATGGCTCGAATGGCCGTGGGCCGGTCTCATACCGGCTTGTGCCGCGCCATGCAATGCGTCCCGTGAGGCTATGGTGGTATACGGTTCGGCGATTTTCTTCGTCGGGAGCGAGGGGGACCTGCTCGCGGGGGACGTTTCGGTTCTGCGGGAGTCGCGCCATGACGGGGGACCCTGGCCCCGAGGCTTGGCACATGGCACGAAGATGGCGAAGTGACGATCCGCCGGTGCAGCGGTGCCGACAAGTCGGGCAGGGGGTGCGAGCGGCTTTCGCTTCGCCGGTAGCCCTCCCGGAAATATCGATTCCCGCTTTTCCAATCATGCGCTATCCGCGCCGACGCGCCCGGGCGCCGTCGTCGTAGCTCTCCCGGAAATACTGCAGGAAGACGTCGAGCATGCCGTGCTCGAAGGGTTCCGTCTTGGCGTCCCAGCGGTTGACGAAGACGTCCCAGGCCTGCGCCTTCTTGGAGAACGGCACGACCGAAGTCGGTACCCGCGCCATGACCGCTTCGGGCGAAAGGTCGTCGATCAGCCGCTTCAGGGCCTTCTGCATGGCCGCGAAGGTGATCAGTTCGTGTTCGGAAAGATCGCGGAAGGCTTCCTCGAAGCTCTCCTGCGCCGACAGGTAGTCGTGCCCCGCGCTGCCGAACATCCTGGTGAGAGCGGCCTCGGCCGTCGGCGAGAATTTCAGCGGGTTGTTGCCGGCGGCCTCGATCGTCGTGCGATCGGCGCTGCGGGTGAGGGTCTTCGCCTTGGCTCGCATCTTCAACAGATCGCCGACGCCCTTTGCGACGACGCCGAGAAGCACACCGATCTCCCGGGCGGCGTCTTTCGGCGGGCGCTTGGCGAAGGCGCCGGGATCGAGGCCCGCCGCCAAGGCGATCGCCGAAAGCAGCGTGTCGGCATCGGTTCCCGCGGGCGAGGCGAGGCGTTGCGCCGAGCCTGCCATGTCCGGCGGGGCAGCCGGTCTCGGCGGCATGTCCTGCCAGGCGATGGGTCGCGGATCGGGCGGCGTCGCCGCGAGGCTGCGACGGTCGCCCGCCGGTCGCGGCCACGCGGCAGCGGCGGGCATGGACGGCGGCTCGGGGGAGGGCGCCGGTGCGTTGATCTCGAACGGATCGTCGTCGCTTTCGCCGCGAGGCGGGGATCGATCGAATTCCTCGTTGGCCTCATGCCGCTCCCCGGGAAAAGCCTCGACCCCGCTCCTTGGGGCCGGTCCATCGGGAGGGCTCGACCAGTCGGGAGACGATCCGCCGGCCGGTCCGGCCGGTGCCCCGGCCGCTCCCTGCACGTCGAAGCTGAAGGCCTCCTGCTCGAAGGCCGGCGGGTTCGGCCGGCGCGGCGGTTGCAGGTCGACCGGCGGCGCGACGGGTCCGTCGATCGCCCAAGGGTTCCCCATTGCCGCGCCATTGCCTTCAAGGGGCGGAGGGAGCGGCTTGCCGCGCCCCGGGCCGGCGGGAAGGGAGAGAGGAGACGGCCCCTCGTCCCAGCCGCCGCTGCCAGCCTCGATCCTGACCGCGAGGACGTAGTGGCCGATCTGGATGCGGTCGCCGGTCTCGAGCCGCTTCGGGCGGGCGAGGCGGCTGTCCGAGCCGTTGACGAAGGTGCCGTTGGTGGAATGGTCGATGAGGAGAAAGCCGCCGCCTTCGAAGCGCACCTCGCAGTGGCGGCTGGAGATCATGCGTTCGGGATCGGGCAGCACGAAGTCGCGCGGCGGCTCGCGGCCGATTTCGAAGGAGCGGTCGGTGGCGGAAAACCCAGTCGGTCCGCCATTGTCCAGCCTGTCGAGATTTTCGACGACGAGTTCGATGCGCATGCTCCACCTGCTCCTCTCACCGCTGCGGCGGAAGGTCTTCGCCGGCGACGATCGCTGCCGCGATGCGCCGCGCGAAGGTGACGAATTCGTCAAGCGTCGCGGCGCGTGCGGCAATCTCGCTCCGGGCGAGGAGACCGAGAATGCCGGCGTTGATCGCCCGCGGAGTGGCGAAGGCAGGCGCCGACACCTCCGGCAGTCCCGGCGTCGAAATGCTGCCCGAGCTCCAGCCGAGACCGAGAGAGATCCAGACGGCCGGGCTCCGCGGCCGCGATGCCTCGGCGATGGCGAGGATCTCCCGCCGCAGCACCTCGCGGTTGAGATCGCCCCAAGATTCGGCGAGCCACGCCGCGATCAGTGCCACGAGGCGGGCGTCGGACCGGCCGTCCGTCGGCGGACGCGCCGCAAGGCAGCGATGGCCCCAGGCGACGGCCGCGGCCGGCGGCAACAGATAGGCGCAGAAGGTCACGGCTTCCTCCGGGGTGGTGGAGGACATCAGCCGGGCGAGAAACTGCGGGCTGGTCTCGCCGCCGGGCCGGGCCCGCATGTCGTCGGCTATGGCGGGACTTGCCGAAAACACGTCCCGGGCCAGGATCGCCAGGTCGGGACGCCGCGTCCCCGGCAGATTTCCGCCGGCCCCGTCGGAGGTAAGGCTCGCTTGGCGGGGCTCGATCATGTGTTGATCTTCACCAGGGCGCCCTTGATGTCCATCGTCATCCCGGCCTGGTGCTCCGAGTTCAAGCCCGCTTTCGAGGTGAATTCCTGCGATGCTCTGATCTCGACGTTCGGCGACTGGATGATGATCGACTGGCCCTCCATGACGATGGAACTCGCGCCGACCCGAAGCGTGATGCGCCGGCCGGCGGTGACGGTGAGGTCCCGGCCGACATCGAGCGTGTCGTCGTGGCCGATGCCGCTCGTGCGGTCGTTCAGTACCTGGCGGCGTTCGTTGTTCAAGACCTTCGCCTCGAGATCGTGCTGGGCGTGCAGGCGGACCAGCTCGTCGCCGCTGGTATCGTCGATGGCGAACTCGTTGTAGCCCCCGCCGCCGACCGTCGAGTTGGATTTCCACCCGGCGATGGTCTTCTTGTCGTCGAGCGGGTAGGGCGGCTCGTTGTCGCCGTTGTAGACGCAGCCGGTGACCACCGGCCGATCCGGATCGCCGTCGAGAAATTCGACGATCACCTCCATGCCCACCCGGGGAATGAAGATGGCGCCGAAGCCCTTGCCGGCCCAGACCTGGGTCACCCGGCAGCGCATCGACCGGTCCCCCTGGCGGTCCCAGTGGAACCTGACGAGGATGCGGCCGTGCTCGTCGCAGTCGATCTCGCCTTTGCCGACCACCTTTGCCGTCTGCGGCCCGGGCGCTCTGGGTCGGGGCGTCGCACAGAGCGGCAGGAAGGGGATGTCGGCGGGAAGGACGGTGTAGGCGCCCTCGTAGGAATCCTCGCCTCCCGAGGCGCCGCTGATATAGTCCTCGGCCCGGTAGTGGTGGCTCGCCGCCAGCGTCAGATATTCGCGGTTGAGCGAGCCGGTCGGATGGTTGGCGAGGGTGACGAGGTGGCCGGGCGAGAGGCTCATGCAGTCGCCTTCCATCGTCATCTGCCGGTCGAGCGCGCGCGTCGCCTCGATCCTGGCGCGCGCCAGATCCTCGCCGGCCCCCCGCTCGGTATAGCGGCCGGGGAAGCGGTAGACCTCGAGGTCGCCATGGGCAAAATCGCTGTCGCCCCGGCGCTCCGACCTGAGGTCGGCACCGGGTTTCTTGAAGTCGTAGTCGTTCAGCGTGGTGCGGCCGTGGGTGAAGCGCCGTCCGGCGACGATGCGCGAGAGATGCTCCTCGGGGCGCCGGTACTGGCGATCGAGCGGATAATAGTTGCGGACGGAGCCCGGCACCGGATCGTAGCCGGAAATGCCGTCCGCCATGACCAGCGTGTGTTCCCCGCGGCCGTGCCTGAAATAATAGGCGATGCCGTGCGCTTCCATGAGCCGGCGGCAGAAGTCGAGATCGCTCTCCTCGAACTGCACCGTGTATTCCAGCGTCGGATAGGATCTCGTCAGCCGCTTTTCGAATCGGGCGAGGCCGCCATGGGCGGAAAACACCTTCGAGACGATGTCGGGCGCCGTCATCTCGTGGAAGATCAGCCGGTCGACGCGGTGGCCGAGGAGTTCGAACCAAGGCCTCAGGGTCAACTGGTAGCGATAGGCGCCTTCTTCCGCACCGAGCCATTCGGCATCCGTGAGGATGCCGTCGAAGAAGCGGACGCCGTCGCGGATCGTGTTGAGGCGAACGGTCGAATGTTCGCCGATCGCCGCGGAAAAATCGAGATCGGGCTGTTTCGACAGGGCGTCGACCCGCAGATCGAAATTTTCGCTGACCGCTTCCGTCCCGGTCAGCCGGTGGAGAACCAGAACGTCTTCGCCGAACGGCGTCGTCAATTCGCCGATACGTGTCTGTTGCAGAAGCGATCCGCTCATCGAAGCCGTGTCGTCCCTCTCCGTTCCGAGGATCGCCGGAAACGCCACCGGCACCGATCCCGCGACGGCTTTCCGGCGAGAGGCCATCCGGCCGCGGGGCCGACCGGCGCAGCCTAGCAAAGAAGACGGCCGATCCACAACCTATATGTGCATCATCCGAAATATGCTCGCAAATCGAGATGGACGCCGTGTGACTGGCGAAACGCCTCGGCGAGAAAGGTCGGGAGGACGGCAGCTGCCCGGGTGAGGTGTCGCAGCCGCAATCAACGGCTTGCGGCCTTCGCCGCCATTCTCTCGCGTCGACCGCGCGGCGCGAGGGGCGCCGGCTTACGCGGCGTTCTGGGCCATGGCGCTGGTCATCAGCGCGTAGATGGCGCTGCCGTCGCGCGTCGCGCGGATCTCGTCGACGATGTCGCGGTTGCGCAGCAGTCGGGCGACCTTCGACAGGGCCTTGAGGTGATCTGCGCCCGAGCCCTGAGGGGCGAGAAGCAGGAACACGATGTCGACCGGCTGGTCGTCAAGAGCGTCGAAATCGACGGGCCGCGAGAGGCGGGCAAACAGGCCGACGATGCGGTCGAGCTCGCCGAGCTTGCCATGCGGAATGGCGATGCCGTTGCCGACGCCGGTCGAGCCGAGCTTTTCGCGACCCAAGATGGTCTCGAAAATCTCGCGCTCGGAAATGCCGGTGATCTCGGCGGCCTTGCCGGCCAACTCCTGCAAGACCTGCTTTTTCGAGTTGGCCCGCAGATCGGGCATGATCGCGCCGGGGTCAATCAGCGTATTGACATCCATCGAAGACCAGCCTTCTCGCTTCAGGCACGTCACCCTAGAGGGCGGAGCTTATCGCGCCGTTACGATTCCCGCGAGTAGTTCGACGGATCGACCCAGCCATAATTGCCGTCAGCGCGGCGGAAGACGATGTTGAGGTCGCCCGAATTGGCGTTCCGGAACAACACGAAAGGGCTGTCCTGCCGATCGAGTTCCATCACCGCACCGGCAACCGAGTGGGTGCCGACCTTGAGGGTGGTCTCGGCGATGATGGCGGGGGCGTAGTCGGCCGGAACTTCTTCCGCTTCCTCGGGGATCGCCGCCATGACCTGATAGGCCATCTCGCGGTGGCTGTTGTTCTGATGGTCCTTCAGCCGCCGCTTGTAGCGGCGCAGCCGCTTCTCGATCCGCTCGGCGGCGCCGGCAAAGCTTGCTTCGGGATCGTGGGCCTCGCCAGCTGCCTGGAACACGACGCCGGTATCGAGATGGACCGTGCAGTCCGTGGCAAAGCGGCTGCTGCCTTCCTTCGAGACGACGACGGTACCGGAGAAATTGCCGTCGAAATATTTGTCGACCGCTTCGCCGAGGCGCTCTTCGATGCGCTGGCGAAAGGCTTCGCCGACATCCATGTGCTTTCCCGATACGCGCAAGGCCATTCCATCTCTCCTATCCTTCGCCGTCGCCCCGTCGACGCTTCGGTCGACCGGGACGCGGCGCTTCCGAGGGCGGCGCCGACGCGCCGAAGCGCCTGCCCGGCACCGAGCAAAGCCGCACCCGGAAGTGCGGCCTTCTAGAAACGTCGCTCGGACCTGTCAACGCGGCCGGCTCCCGAACCAGCTAGATATGGCTCGGACCGTCACAATGGAAGCCGAAGCCCGGATGGATTTCGAGGAAGGGGACGGCGAGGCCGGGCTCAGGAGGCGAGCCGGCGGGCGTTCATCTCCCGCCGACGCTGGATCGAGGAGGCAATGCCGAGCGCTTCGCGGTATTTCGCCACCGTCCGCCGGGCCAGATCGATCCCTTCCTTCTTCAGGATGGCGGCGATGTCGTCGTCGGACATGACCTTGTGGACGCTCTCGGAATCGACCAGCATCTTGATGCGGTGCTTGACGCTCTGAGCCGAATGAGCGTCGCCGCCATTGGCCGAGGCGATCGCCACGGTGAAGAAGAATCGCATCTCGAAGGTACCGCGGGGCGTCGCGATGTATTTCTGCGCGGTGACGCGGCTGACGGTCGATTCATGCATGCCGATGGCTTCGGCGACGGACATCAGCGTCATCGGCTTGAGACCGCCGACCCCGTGGGTGAGGAATCCGTCCTGCCGGCGGACGATCTCCGTCGCGACCTTCAGGATGGTCTTGGCGCGCTGATCGAGTGCCCGCACGAGCCAGTTGGCCGATTGCTGGCATTCCGACAGAAAGCTCGCGTCCTCGCCCTTCAGCGCGCCGCCGCGGACGGCGGCGAGGTAGCTGTTGTCGACGATCACGCGCGGCAAAGCGTCGGAATTGAGCTCCACCAGCCAGCCGCCGTCGATCGCTTCCGTGACGAAGACGTCCGGCACGATCGCCTCGGTTCCGTCGTGGTCGAAGGCATGGCCGGGTTTCGGATCGAGGGCCCTGACCTCCGCCAGGATGTCCATCAGCTCCGCTTCGTCCTCGCCGGTGAGGCGGCGCAGGGTGGAAAAATCCCGCCGGGCGAGCAGGTCGAGATTCTGCAGCACCACCGCGATGACGGGGTCGTAGCGGTTCTTCCGTCTCAGCTGGATGGCGAGGCATTCCGAAAGGTCGCGGGCAAAGAGGCCGGCCGGCGAGACCTCGCCCTGCAGCTTGGCGATCGCGGCCGCGACGGCTTTCGGGCACTCGCCGAGGCTCGCCGCAACGTCCTGCTCGGTGATCCGCAGGTAGCCGCTTTCGTCGAGATGCTCGACCAGGACGGCTCCGATCCGCTGCGACGCCCGGTCGACGAGAATGTCGGCGACTTCCTTCGACGCGTGCTGGTGCAGCGAGATGCGGCGGTCGGCGAGATCCTCGATGCTGAAGTCGCCGTCGCCCGATCGCCCTCGCTCGGAGCCCGACCGTGGCGCGGAGGCCGGGCGGTTCGCCGGATCGCTCTTGGTCGAGGCGAGGCTCGGCGCGGCCGTGCCGGCCTCTGGCCCGGCAGCCGGCGCGGCAACGCTTCGCGAAGGCTCGCCTTCCGGGCCGGCGCCCTGGACGAGCAGTGGGTTGCACTCCATCTGGGTGTCGACGAAAGCCTGCAGTTCGGTGGTGCTGTATTGCAAGAGACGGATCGACTGGAGCAGCTGGGGCGTCATCACCAGCGACTGCGACTGTCGGATCTGCAGCTTTGCGGAAAGTGCCATTTACGCCGATCGAACTCGCTGTGAACCGGGCGTGACGCGGCGTCGTGCCATTGTCACGCGGCGACGTGCGAAGGTTCCAGGAAAAGGCGCAACGACCTCTCCCAAGCCTCAGCGCCGCCATCAAAGCGGTTGAGGTCATGGCTTGTCAATCGACGATGTCGCCGTCCGTCCCGGTGAGTGGCGCTGGGGAACTCAGAAGCTGAATTGCTCACCGAGATAAAGCCTGCGCACGTCGCGATTGTCGACGATCGCCTGGGGGGTGCCGTGCGTCAGGACGGAGCCGGCGTGCATGATGTAGGCGCGGTCGATCAGGCCGAGCGTCTCCCGGACGTTGTGATCGGTGATGAGCACGCCGATGCCGCGCGCCGTCAGGTGACGCACGAGGCCCTGGATGTCGGCGACGGCAATCGGATCGACACCTGCGAAGGGCTCGTCGAGCAGCATGAAGGTCGGCTTGGAAGCGAGCGCCCGGGCGATTTCGCATCGCCGTCTCTCGCCGCCGGATAGCGACGTCGAGGCCTGCTTGCGCAGGTGCGAGATGTGGAACTCCTCGAGCAGCTCGTCGAGTTCGGCCTCCCGCAGCTTCTTGTTGGGCTGCGCCACCTCAAGCACCGCCCGGATGTTGTCCTCGACCGAGAGGCCGCGGAAGATCGAAGCTTCCTGCGGCAGATAGCCGATGCCGAGACGGGCGCGCCTGTACATCGGCACCTTGGTGATGTCGTGGCCGTCGAGCCCGATCCGTCCGGTGTCGACCGGTATGAGCCCGGTGATCATGTAGAAGCAGGTGGTCTTGCCGGCGCCGTTCGGCCCGAGCAGGCCGACGGCTTCGCCGCGGCGCACCACCAGCCCGACGTCGTCCACCACCCGGCGGCCGCGATAGGTCTTTGTCAGGCCTGCTGCGACCAGCGTCCCATCGAACCGACCGGCGCTGGAGGCCTCGCCCTCGGGCTGCGAACGAACGTTCAAGCCTTCGCCCTCTCTAGCGCGCCTGACCGGAGCCACTCTGGCCCGGCGTCAGCATCAGACGAACGCGGCCGCCTCCTGCCGTGTTGCCACATTGCGTGCTTTCCAGCTTGGCGACGCCGGTGTCCATGCGGATCGTCAGACGGCATCCCTCGGCGACGTTTTCGCCTTGAGTGAGGACGACGTTGCCGGTCAGGGTGACGAGATTCTGCGCCATGTCGAATGACGCCTGGTTGGCCGTGGCGACCTGGCTGGAGGACTTCACATAGACGTTGTTGGTCGCCTCCAGCCGGTCGATCTGGCTGGAGCCGCCCGGAAGCGAGCCCGGCTCAGACTGGGCGGCGGCGTCGCCGCTCGCCTTATTCGCCGCGTTGCCGTTTCTCTTGTAATAGACGATCAGCTTGCCGGCGCTCAGCTGCACCTCGCCCTGCTTCACCGAGACGTTGCCCGAGAAGGTCGCGACGGTGTTCCGGTCGTCGATGTCGAGCTGGTTGGACTCGATCGCGATGGGCTGGTCGCCGCGAAGCTGCAGGCCGGTGAAGGTCTGCCTCGCGCCGCCCTCGCTCTGGGCCGCCACGGGGCCGCTCAGCGCCATCACGACGGCGACGGCAATGGCCTTTGCGGAGAGGGCCTTTGCGGAGAAATTCTGAGAGCTCATGCTCTGTCACTCTTTCGGCTGGAAAGCGGAAGCCTCGCTCTTCAGCGAGGCCGGGTTGATCAGCATTTTCACGCGGCCGCCGAAGGACAGGAACTGACCGCCGTCGGAAACCTTCAAACTCTGCGCCTCGATCGTCTGCGTCCCCGACTTGATCAGCACCGGGCCTCTTCCGTCCATCGTTCCCGACGACAGATCGATGTCGGCGCCGGCGAGTCGAACCGAGATTCCGCTGGTCGTCTTGACGGAGATGCCCTGGCTCAGCTGCAGCGTTCCGACCGTGGCGTCGTAGTAGCCGGACTCGGAGCGGATGTCAGCCGTGACATCGTCGTCGATCGGGACCGTGGCCTGAATGGCGTCGAGGGTGATGCCGCCGCCGTCGAGCGACTGCACCGCGCGGCTCGCGATGAGCTGGTAGGGCCTGTTCTTGCTGTCGACGCCGGACATGCGCGGGTCCTGCATGACCACGCTGCCGTCGTCGATTGCGGTGCTCGTCACCGAAACGTCGTCGGTCACGCTGCGGGCCAGCCAAATGAGCACCAGACCGCCGAGAAGGATCACCGCGGCCACGACGGGCAGGCCGATCTTCAGCATCCGTACGAGACGGGAATGCCGTACGGCGCGCGAGAACTCGGCCTGTCTGGTCGCCGAGAATTCCGCTCGGCCCGCGTCGCCCCGGCGTGGCGGGTCGAGATCAACCATCTGTAATGTCAAGGAAACCTCTCATCGGAATCGGCTCCTCGATCCGAGTTCGAGCCGTCTTGCGAGCTGTTCTGAACCTCAAGGCGGCGCTCTTTAGCATCAATCAACGTGTTTTGCGACAGTCAATAGCACGGAAGCGACATATCGACGTGGCGACTATCGGCCTTCCGTGTCCTGGCGAAGGCCATTGCAGGTTTCCTCCGTCCCGATCCGCGTCGCCGCCCGCCCCGATCTCACATTCGAACTTCACAGGTGCCGTGCTTTTCGCTAGCCAACTGTCTGGTGAGACGAGGTAATGGAACGGAGAGCGGAATGGTCAATGTGGCCGGCGAGTTGATCGATCGTCGCCGACTTCGGCGCAGACTGAGCTTCTGGCGCATCACGGCCGTGGCGATCGCCGTCGTGGCCCTGATCGCCGTGCCCTTTCTCGTCGGGATTCCGAGCGCCTTCGACGGTCGGTCGTCCGATCAGATCGCCCGGGTCTCGATCGAGGGGATGATCCTCGAGGATCGCAAGCTCCTGGAGCTCCTCGACGAATTGAAGGACGACGACAACGTCAAGGCGGTCGTCATGCGCATCGATTCACCGGGCGGCACGACGGCGGGCGGAGAATCGATCTATCAGGCGGTGCGAGCGGTGGCGCAGAAGAAGCCCGTCGCCGCGCAGGTCGGGACGCTGGCCGCCTCGGCGGGCTACATGATCGCTGCCGGTACGGATCACATCGTCGCCCGGCGCACCTCCATCGTCGGGTCGATCGGGGTGATCTTCCAGTATGTGAACGCCGAGAAGCTCCTCGCTACGGTGGGCGTCGAGGTCAACGCCATCAAATCCGCGCCGCTGAAGGCCGAGCCATCGCCCTTCGGACCGCCGCCGCCGGGCGCCGAGGACATGATCCGCCGCCTGGTGATGGACACCTACGACTGGTTCGTCGGGCTGGTCGCCGAGCGGCGCGGCATCGCGCCCGGAGAGGCGCGGCGGCTGGCCGACGGATCGATCTTCACCGGCCAGCAGGGCCTTGGTCTCAAGCTCGTCGACGAGATCGGCGGCGAGGAGGCGGTGCGTCGCTGGCTGGAGACGGACAAGAAGATCCCGGCCGGACTGAAGTTCGTCGATCGCAAGCCGGAGGATGATTCCTCCTTTTCCCTGCTCGGCTCCGCTCGCTCGCTCGCCTATGAGATCGTCGGCCTCGACTTGCGGGCCGGAAATCTCCCCTCGGCGCTGATGATGAAGGCGGGACAGCTTGACGGGCTCGTATCGCTCTGGCAGCCTTTGAGTAGCCGCGCAAATGTTCAGTGAAGCCTCGGAATTCTTTATAAGTTTTGCCGACGTACCGCAGCGGTGGGGGACAAGGACATCGTCTGCCCGCTGCGGCGTTTTGCATGAGGGATATCGCGAATGATCAAGTCCGAGCTCGTCCAGGCCATCGCCAACCGCAATCCGCATCTTTATCAGCGGGACGTCGAGACGATCGTCAACGCCATTTTCGACGAGATCACCGAGGCTCTGTCCGACTCGAACCGCGTCGAACTGCGCGGCTTCGGCGCCTTCTCGGTGAAGAACCGGCCGCCGCGCTCGGGCCGCAACCCGCGCACCGGCGAAGCCGTCTCCGTCGAGGAGAAGTGGGTGCCGTTCTTCAAGGCCGGCAAGGAATTGCGCGAAAGGCTGAACCGCAAGTGACGTCGATGGCGCATTTGCCGGCTCGGACGGCGACGAGAATGCGCCCGGCGCGTTGACGCGGCCCGCCCTTCTGCCATCTTATGCCTCCTGCGTCGCCGCGCGCCCTGACCAGCCTGGACGAAGAGACATGATCGCCAAAATCACCGCCGCCATCGTTCTCCTGCCGATCACCATCGTGCTCGTGGTGTTCATGGTGGTCAATCGAGGCGACGTCACGGTCAGCCTCGATCCGTTCGGCAGCATTCCGCAGCTCAGCTTCGACGTGTCCCTGTCCATCCTCATGATGGGCGCAGTCATCTTCGGTCTCGTTCTCGGCGGCATCGGGACGTTTCTGAGCCAGAACCACCACCGCCGGGCCTCCTACAAGCGCAAGCACGAGATCGAGCGGCTGCAGCGCGAAACCGGCAAGAAGGACGAGCGCATCCGCATGCTGGAGGAGGATCGGGCTGCTGCGACGACCGGGACGGGCTCGAGAGCCCTCGTGCCGGCTGCGCGCGCTGCCTGAAGGCCTGGGACACCTGAGGTCGAAGGAAGGACCGGCCCAGCGAGGCCGATCTGCCCGCATCCGCGATCTGGACCTGCCGGCGAGACGAGCAGGCGAGGGCCGCGAGGCTTGACTGGACGGCGGACGCCTACGCTTCAGACGTCTTGTCCGGCTTCGTCAGCAGTCGCCCATGCCAAGCAAGGTCGGCGTGGAAGAACGGCCGCAAAGCGAGAAGCTTCGTCATCCCGGCCATCGAGCCTGGATCCATTCCTCAGCGGCGAAGCGGCCTGATGCTTTGACCCATTCTGCGACGTCGTTGTGCCGCGCGAGTCGCGGGCCGCACCGCAGATGATGAGATTTGTGAATGCGGTAGCGGCAGACGCCGAGGGACGGCGGCGAGACGTCACCAAAAACGCGTCTTCAGCAAAAAAAAGAGACCGGGAGCCCCGTCTTCAAGACTCCCGGTCGAGCGGCCACAGTGGAAGGGACGGGACACTGCGACCGTTTCTCACCGCCGATTGTGAAAGACGGTTGGCGGCGGAGCGGCAGATCGTGGTGTTGGTTGACGACCGGCTGCTCCATGCCGTGGAACATCGCACCAGCCCCCTGAACGGGGCCGGAAGCCGCCGTTCATCTACCGTTCAGGGTGCAGCCCCGGTTGCCCGGCCGTTCCGGCACGGGCGCAGAGCGAGCTGCGACGTCGCCAAAAAATTTTGCCGGCTTCGAATTCTCTCTTGAACCGCCCAGCAGGCGCGACCAATTCTTCGGTGCGGCCGCTGGAAAGGGCCGCAGGACCGAAGCAACGCCAGACGGGTTGCTCGATCGGTCATGGACGAAACTTGTTGCTTCCTATGGAGAACATCATGCGTCACGTTGATTTTGCCCCCCTCTATCGTTCCACCGTCGGCTTCGACCGCCTCGTCTCGATGCTCGACGGGCTGTCCCAGCCCGACAACGGCCAGACCTATCCGCCC
The DNA here is from genome assembly GCF_010500815.1 of Jiella pacifica. Classification (GTDB taxonomy): domain Bacteria; phylum Pseudomonadota; class Alphaproteobacteria; order Rhizobiales; family Rhizobiaceae; genus Jiella; species Jiella pacifica. The sequence continues at coordinate 204,887 of NZ_JAAAMG010000005.1, read as the reverse complement.
TACAACATCGAACGCACCGGCGAGAACGCCTACCGCATCACCATGGCGGTCGCGGGCTTCGACGAGACCGAGCTTTCGATCGAGTCGCGTGAGAACACGCTGACCGTGAAGGGCGAGAAGGCCGAGAAGGAAGACGGCGCGAGCGAGACCCTCTATCGCGGCATCGCCGGCCGCGCCTTCGAGCGGCGCTTCCAGCTCGCCGAGCATGTCGAGGTCCGGGGCGCCAGCTTGAAAAACGGCCTCCTTCACGTCGATCTCGTCCGGATCATTCCGGAGGCGATGAAGCCGCGCAAGATCGAGATCGTCTCGACCGCCGGCAACGCCAACGAGAAGCAGATCGAGGCCGCCGCGGCCTGAGGCCGCACGACAGCCTGCGCTTGCCGTTCGGCGCCCGCGTCGTCGCAAGCACACGATATGCGAACTGCCTCGCCCCCGGCAAACACCGGGGGCGTTTCTGTTTCGATCTCATGCGAGGCGGCATCGGCGCTGAATGAGGGTGGCGAAGCTCTGATGCTTTGAGCAGCGAGGCGAATTCGGCAGTCTTGCGATCCTTGGTGAACTGGTACGCTTCCTGCTTGGCTTGTCGCTGGACGGCAAGGACGCCCATGAAGGGCTGCCCGTCCGCCCGGCTGACGCAAGTGGAGGCATCGATGCGCGAAAAGACGGCAGCGCCGCTTGGCACACTGATTTACAAGCTCGACGACGTGCCGCCGCCGGGGCCGGCGACGCTGGCTGCGGTCCAGCACATCCTCGCGGCGATCGTCGGCATCGTCACGCCGACCTTGATCATCGGCGGGGTGCTGGGGCTGGGCGCCGAGGTTCCCTATCTCATCGCCATGTCGCTGTTCGTCTCGGGCGTTGCCACCTTCATCCAGTGCCGGCGGATCGGCCCGGTCGGCTCCGGCCTCCTCAGCCTGCAGGGCACGAGCTTCGCCTTTCTCGGCGCGGTCCTCGCGGCGGGCTTCGCCGTCAAGGGACGGGGTGGCACGCCCGAAGACATCCTGGCGATGATCTTCGGCCTCTGCCTCGTCGGCTGCCTCGTCGAGATCGCGCTCTCCCAGTTCATCGGCAAGCTCGGCCGGATCATCACGCCGACCGTCACCGGCGTCGTCATCACCGTGATCGGCCTGTCGCTGGTCAAGGTCGGCTTCACCGATTTTGCCGGCGGCGCGACGGCGGGCGAGAATCTCGGCGATCCGGTCAATCTCGCCCTCGGCTTTCTCGTCGTGGCGGTGATCCTCGTCCTCAGCTTCCATTCCAACCGATGATCCGCATCTCGGCGATCATGCTGGGGCTGGTGGCGGGGTTTCTCGTCGCCCTCGTCCTCGGCAGGGTCGACGTCTCGTCCTTCGGCACCGGACCGCTGTTCGCGCTGCCGATGCCGCTGCGCTACGGCCTCGACTTCGACCTCGCGCTGTTCCTGCCGATCGCCTTCATCTATCTCATCACCGCCATCGAGACGACGGGAGACCTCACCGCCAATTCGGTGATCGCCGGCGAACCGGTGAGGGGCGATCTCTACCTGTCGCGCATCAAGGGCGGCGTTCTTGCCGACGGCGTTAATTCGGGCCTTGCCGCGCTGTTCAACACCTTCCCCAACACGACCTTCTCCCAGAACAACGGCGTCATCCAGATGACCGGCGTCGCCAGCCGCCATGTCGGCCTCTACATCGCCGGCATCCTGGTGGTGATGGGCTTCCTGCCGATCATCAGCAGCGTCTTCCTGATGATCCCCAAGCCGGTGATCGGCGGCGCGACGCTGGTTCTCTTCGGCACCATTGCCGTCGCCGGCATCCGCATCCTGGCCAGCGAGGATATCGACCGGCGCAAGGCCTATATCATGGCCGTGTCCTTCGGCCTCGGCCTCGGCGTCACGCTCGTGCCCGACGCCACCCAGCAGCTGCCGGACTTCATCCGCCAGGTCTTTGCGACGCCGATCACCCTCGCCGGCCTGTCGGCGATCGTCCTGTCGCTGGCCATTCCTGAAACCGCCATCGACGCGCCGGCGGCGCCTTCGCCGACTGTGGATGCCGTCGCGGCCGAATAGCCGTCATGCCCGTTGCGGCTTTGAGGCACCTTTCGTGTCAGGCGGTCTTGGGTCGCTTGTAGCGGATGGTCTCGAAGCGCGGGCCGAGAAGGTCGACCATCAACAGCTTGCCGATCAGCGGCTCGCCGATGCCGCAGATCAGCTTGATCGCCTCGTTGGCCGCGAGCGTGCCGAGGACGCCGGTGGTGGTGCCGAGGATTCCGGCCTCGGCGCAGGACGGCACGACGCCGGGGGGAGGGGTCTCGGGGAAGAGATCGCGGTAGCGCGGGTTCTGCCGTCCGTCCGCGTCTGTCAGATGCGGCGCCAACACGGTGAGCGAGCCGGAAAAGCGCTGCACCGCCGCCGTCACCAGCGGGATCCTTGCCGCTTCGCAGAGATCGGCCATCAGATAGCGGGTGGAAAAGTTGTCCGAACCGTCGACGACGAGATCGTAGCCCGCGACGATCTCGGGTCCGTTCTGCGCGTCGAGCCGCACCGCATGGGGCGCAAAGGCGACATGCGGATTGAGGCCGGCGACGCGCTCGCCGGCACTGTCGAGCTTCGGCCGGCCGATGTCGGAGGTGGCGTGGATCACCTGCCGCTGCAGGTTGGAGAGCGACACCGTGTCGTCGTCGGCCATGCCGATCCGCCCGACGCCGGCCGCCGCGAGATAGAGCGCCACCGGCGAGCCGAGGCCGCCGGCACCGACGACGAGCACCCGGGCAGTCTTGAGCCTCTGCTGACCGGCGCCGCCGACTTCCGGCAGTACGATGTGGCGCGCGTAGCGCTCGATCTCGTCCCGTCCGAGCGCCTGCCCCGCGGTGGGGGCCTTGGTCTGCCTCATCGTCTCATTCTCCACTCGCCCGGCCGATCGGGATCATGTTCGCCCGCCCCTCGAGCGCCTCGAACAGCGCCTCGTCCGTCCCGGTCATGAAGGCCTGGACCCCGAGCGTCGAAACGAGATCGAACAGCGCCTGGCGCCTCCCGGGATCGAGATGGGCGGCCACCTCGTCGAGGAGGAGAATCGGCCGGAAGCCCGAAACCTGCGCGACGAGTTGGGCGTGAGCGAGGACGAGACCGATCAGGAGGGCCTTCTGTTCGCCGGTCGAGGCGAGGGCGGCAGGCATGTCCTTGGCGGCGAAAAACACCGAGAGATCCGCACGGTGCGGCCCTTCACGCGTCCGGCCGGCGGCCCTGTCCAGGGAGCGTGAGCGCTTGAGACCGAGGCGTACCGCCTCTTCGGCGTCGACGGCGGGACCGGCCAGATCCACGTCCTCGAAGCCGGACTGGAGCGACAGCCGCGCGGCCGGAAACGGGCTTGCATCCGCCGCCGCGGCGATCTTCGTCGCCAGCATGTCGGCGAGTTCGGTGCGGGCGATCGCCATGGCGACGCCGAGTTCGGCCATCTGCGCCTCGAGGCCGGAGAGCCAAGCGTCGTCCATGCGGTCTTCGGAGAGGAGGCGATTGCGCGAGCGCATCGCCCGCTCGTAGTCGCTGGCGCGGCGGCCATGGGCCGGATCGATGGCGAGAACCATCCGGTCGAGAAACCGCCGGCGGTCGGCGCCAGGCCCGGTGAACAGGCCATCCATCGCGGGCGTCAGCCAGAGGACGCGGCAGATATCCAGAAGCTCGTCGGCGGTCTTCGCCGCGGTTTCGTCGATCCTGAGGGCACGGCTCGCGGGCCCGTCCGCCGTCGGATGCAGCCGCGATTCGACAAGGACCTCGCCGTCGTTCGAGACCACCGCGGCTCTGGCGAAGAACCCGCCGCTGCCGCCCTTGCGCGCCATTTCGCCATAGGTGGCGCGGCGAATGCCCCGGCCCGGCGAGAGCAGCGACAGGGCTTCGAGCAGATTGGTCTTGCCGGCGCCGTTGTCGCCGAAGAAGACGACGAAGCCGCTGTCGAAGGACAGATCGAGGGTGGGATAGTTGCGGAAGTCGCCGAGCCGCAGCCGCTCCACCCGCGTCGAGGGCAGTGGCACAGAAGACGGCGCGGTATCGCTCAAAGCCGGCCTCGCCGCTTGCCTCACACCCGCATCGGCATCAGGACGTAGAGCGTCGTCTCGTCGCCGCCGTCCCGGATCAGGGTCGGCGAGCCGGGATCGGCCAGCATGAAGACGGCGCTTTCGCCGGACAGCTGGCTGGTGATGTCGAGGAGATAGCGGGCGTTGAAGCCGATCTCGATGTCGTCTGAGCCGTATTCGACGGCGAGTTCTTCGGTCGCCGTGCCGCTGTCCGGCGAGTTCACCGTCAGCATCAGCTGGTCGGGCGACAGCGACAGCTTCACCGCCCGACCGCGTTCCGACGAAATGGTCGAGACGCGGTCGACGGCGGCCGAGAAGGTCTGCCGGTCGAGGGTGAGCGCCTTGTCGTTGTTCTGCGGGATGACCCGCTGATAGTCCGGGAAGGTCCCGTCGATCAGCTTGGAGGTCATCACCACGGCGCCGATGGAAAAGCGGATCTTCGAATCGGAGAGTTCGACCGCCACCATGTCGTCTTCGCCGCATTCGCCGAGGAGCTTCTGCACCTCGCCGACGGTCTTGCGCGGCACGATGATGCCCGGCATGCCCTCCGAGCCCGACGGCGCATTGACCTCGGCCCGGGCGAGCCGGTGGCCGTCGGTCGCAACGGCTCGCAGCGAGAGGTCGCCGTCGACCTCGACGGTGTGGAGATAGATGCCGTTGAGATAGTAGCGCGTCTCTTCGGTGGAGATCGCGAACTGGGTCCGCTCGATCAGCCGCAGGAGGTCCGCCGCCTTGAGGGAAAAATTGTGGCTGAGGCTGCCGGCGGTGATGTCGGGAAAGTCCGACTCGGGCAGGCACTGCAGGCGGAAGTTCGACCGGCCGGAGGAGATCGTCATCTGCGTCCCCTCGCCATTGGTGGCGAGCTTGACCTCGGAGCCCTCGGACAGCTTGCGGACGATGTCGTAGAGGAGGTGGGCCGGCACCGTCGTCGCGCCCGTCTCCTCGCCCATCGCCGGAACGGTTTCGGTGATTTCGATGTCGAGATCGGTCGCCTTCAGCCGCATGCCGTCGCCCTCGGTGCGCACCAGCACGTTGGACAGGATCGGAATCGTGTTGCGCCGTTCGACCACGCGGTGGACGTGCGACAGCGACTTCAGAAGGTTCGAACGCTCGATGATGATACGCATGGGGTCTGCCGTTCCATAGGTTCCGGGGACCCGACCAAGAGCCTTCCGGGACCAACGTTCTTAGAGGCTCGCTCGCGGCTTGAAAAGGGCGAAGCGGCGGGGCGGCGCGCCAAAAGCGCGCTGCACCGCCGTCTTCGGCCGCATCGGAGGCGAGGGCGCCGGTGGGCCGGCTATTCCTCGATCATCCGCCGGATCAGGTCGAGCTCGTTGGAGAACGTCTCGTCCTTGGAGCGCTCGCCTTCGATCTTGCGGACGGCATGCAGCACCGTCGTGTGGTCCCGGCCGCCGAAGCGCCGGCCGATCTCCGGCAGGGAGCGCGGCGTCATCGTCTTGGCGAGATACATGGCGATCTGGCGCGGGCGGACGATGGTCTTGGTGCGCCGCGCGGAGAGAATGTCGGTGCGCGTCACGTTGTAGTGGCGCGAGACGAACTTCAGGATGTCCTCGATCCGCACCTTCCGCTCGACATTCGCCCGGGTCAGCTGGTTGAGCAGGTCTTCCAGATGCTCGGCCGACAACGGCTGGCCGAGCGAGTGGCGAAAGGCGATCTGGTTGAAGGCGCCTTCGAGATCGCGGCCGGAGCCGATCACCCGCTTGGCGATCGTATCGATCATGTGGTCCGGCATGGCGAAGGTCGGATCCTCGGCCCGCATGGCGGCGGCGCGGCTTTCGAGGATCGCCTTCCTCATCGGGTAATCGGGAACGCCGATCTCCAGCGTGATGCCGTTGGCGAGCCGCGAGCGGACCCTCGGATCGAGGGATTCGAGATCGGCCGCCGGCCGGTCGGCGGCGCAGATCACCTGCTTGGCCGAATCGATCAGTGCATTGAGGAGGTGGCAGAACTCCTGCTGGATCGACTTGCCCTGAAGGAACTGGGTGTCGTCGATGATCAGGATGTCGATGCCGCGCAGGGTCTCCTTGAGGTCGAGGGCGCGGTTGTCGCGGATGGCGGTGGCGAAGCGCCACATGAAGTATTCGGCGGTCAGATAGACCACCCGCGGCCGGTCGGGCCGGCGGACCGCCGAATTGGCGATCGCCTGGAGGAGGTGGGTCTTGCCGAGGCCGACCGCGGCGTGGACGAAAAGCGGGTTGAAGCGCACCGAGCCGGGCCCGTTTTCCGCGATGGATCTTGCCGCCGCGAGCGCTACCCGGTTCGACGCCCCCTCGACGAAACTCTCGAAGACGTAGCGGGGATCGAGCGGCGAGCCGAATTCGGGCGAGCCCGATACGGTGAACGGCGCTTCGAGCAGCTCCTGTTCCTCGGCCACCGGCTTCTGAACGAGCCGCGCGTCGCCGGCTGCCAGGGGAACGGCCTGTTCGGCGCGTCCGCCGATTCGGCTCGAACGGATGGTGACACCGCCGCCCCGGACGGCGGAGCGAACCGCGACGTCGACGCGCAGCGTCCCGGGGACCTCGTCGGCAAAGATCTCGGTCAAGAGCTCCTGATAGTGCGACTGAATCCATGAGCGCAGGAAGGCAGTCGGCACGGAGACCTGGCAGACACCCTTGCCGAGAGTGTCGAGTTTCATGCGCTGGAACCAGCTCATGTAGATGTCCTGGCCGAGCTGAGCCTTGAGGCGCATCTTGACGCGCTCGATCACCTCCGCCCGGTCTGAGTCAACATCCGTCATCATTGCCCCGTGCTTGCCGCTCTTCATTTGCGGCGCGTTCATGGCGCCGTCGATCTTGGTTCTCGCCGGGCCCGTTGCCGCCGGGCGGGCGCGAATCATCTCTGTAGCCATGGAAGACCCTCCGCTTTCCAGCCGGCGATGGTGCCCCGGTGACCATTCTGGTCGGGGGCGCCCTCGAAGCCGTCGAGAATGTTGATGCAATGTTCGAAACCGGCCGCTGTCAGGGCACGCGCGGCCGCGACCGAGCGAACCCCTGAGCGGCAGAGGAGAAAGATCTGACCATCCCGCTTGCCCGGCCCTTCGCCGAGTGCCGCTTCGACCCGCTCGACGAAAGCCGGATCGACCGCCATCGAGGGATAGGACTGCCACTCGACCAGAACCGCCGTCTTGGCGAGCGGCGAGAGGTCGGGGATCCCGACATAGGTCCATTCCGCCGCGGTCCTCACGTCGACGAGGATTGCGGTCGGATCGTCCGCCAGCACCGACCAGCACTGCCGGACGCTCACATCGCCTTCATAGCCCTGCGCCATCGCACCTTCCCCAGAGTGAGTACAACGACAGTATCCAGCCGGCTGCCCTTCGGGCCGACTACCAACCGTCACTAAATTTCATGATAGGATTTGAGAGTCTAAAAGGCGGACGTTGCGAAGGACGTCCGCGAACCCATCACAGGACTGCTTGAAGCTCTGGATAAGTCCGCTTGTCCCCGCACTACGTCTGTCTCCGCTCTTGTCATGGCGAGAATTTACGAAACCCGAGCGGCCGGGGCAAGCCGACTCGATGGGATTCCCGGTCGACGGCAGCGCCCTTGTTGCGACTCCGACATCGCCTCCGCGCAGCCTTCCCGCCGGAACCCCTTATGCCCCTGCGGTTTGGCTCTTGCGGCTGCGCGCCTCGCACCCTCGAAAGAATAAATTTTGCGGAATTCGCGACGGGCTACTTGACTCAAAGGCTTGGCAGAAATTGGTTAGCCGGCAACGACGGTCGAATTGGCGACCTTCGGCAAGTAATTGATAAATAAGAGTCTTTTTGAACAACGTGTCAACGGCATGATGCCTCGCGACAATCTGACGCCTTCCGCGACCGAATCCTCGGCCCGTCGTCGGCGTCAAGCCTCGAATCAAAAAAGCCCGGCCGCGAGCCGAGCTTTCTCAAAGTCATCGCAGAGGAAAAATCAGGCCTCCGCGATCGCCTTCACGCGATGCGACAGGCGAGAGATCTTCCGGGAAACGGTGTTGCGATGGAAGACACCCTTGGATGCGGCGCGGCGCATCTCCGGTTCGGCATTGCGGAACGCGGCGACTGCGGCCTCCTTGTCGCCGGCGGCAATCGCCTCTTCGACCTTGCGCAGGAAGGTCCGTACGCGCGAGCGGCGGGCACCGTTGATGGCCGTGCGGCGAGCGATCTTTCGCGTCGCCTTCTTGGCCGAAGGAGTGTTGGCCATTGTCGTCTCTCTTTCCTGATCGGACCATGAAGCGCCAGCGTTCAGCAGGCTACGCAGCGCACAAAAGAACTGGGCGGCGCCCGCTAGGCACCGCCAATTGGCGCGCCTTATAAGAAAATGGCGGCGCCGCGTCAACCTTCGACGTCGTCATCGCGTCGTCATCGAGCGCCCGGGGGTGAGGGCGGAGGCGCAGGCAGGCGGGCGCTTCAGCGATTCTTGAACTGCGGCGAGCGCTTCTGCACGAAAGCCTCCATGCCCTCGCTCTGGTCCTCCGTGGCGAACAGCGCGTGGAACACCCGCCGCTCGAATCGCAGTCCTTCGGACAAGGGGACCTCGAAGGCGCGGTTGACGGCTTCCTTGGCCAGCATGACCGCCGGCAGGGAAAAATTGGCGATCTTGTCGGCGGTGCGCAGCGCCTCCTCGACGAGGTCGCTCGCCGGCACGATTCGGGCGACGAGGCCGCAGCGCTCGGCCTCCTGCACGTCCATCAGCCGGCCGGTGAGGCAGAGATCCATGGTCTTCGCCTTGCCGATCGAACGGGCGAGGCGCTGGGTGCCGCCCATGCCCGGGATGACGCCGAGGGTGATCTCCGGCTGGCCGAACTTGGCGTTGTCGGCAGCGATCACGATGTCGCACATCAGCGCGACTTCGCAGCCGCCGCCGAGGGCGTAGCCGGCGACCGCCGCGATCGTCGGCTTGCGAAAATCGCCCAGCCCCTCCCACTCGGCCCAGAGATCGGTCGTCAGGGCCTCGGGAAAGTCCAGCCCCTGCATCTCCTTGATATCGGCACCGGCGGCAAAGGCCTTTTCCGACCCCGTCAGCACCACCGCGCCGATCTTGGCATCGCTCTGGAACGTCTGCAGCGCCTGGACGATCTCGCGCATCATCTGGACGCTCAAGGCGTTCATCGACTTCGGCCGGTTGAAAGTGACGAGGCCGACACGGCCGCGGGTCTCGACTTTGATCGTCTCGTAGCTCATGGCGCTCCACCGTCTCGACATGCGCCGAACGCAACGCCGACGCTTGCTTTTCGCCATGCTTGGACGATCGAGGCAGCGAACGCAATACGACTTGACGGCGCAGGTTCCCCCGCCCGTCGAGCGCTAGCGCTGGCAGAGCGGGCAGAAGAATGTCGAGCGGCCGGACTGGACGATCCGCTTGACGACGCCGCGACATGTCTCGCGCCGGCACGGCTCGTCCTCGCGGCCATAGACAGCGAAGGAATGCTGAAAATAGCCGAGCGAGCCGTCGGCTTGGCGGTAGTCCTTCAGCGAGGAACCGCCGGCGGCGATCGCATCGAAGATCGTCTCGCGGATCTGCCGGGCGAGTTCGTCGAGCCGCTTCGTCGGCCCGCCCTTCGCCGTCACAAGGGTGCCGGCGGCCCGGCGCGGCGACAGCTTGGCTCGCCAAAGCGCCTCGCAGACATAGATGTTGCCGAGGCCGGCGACGACCTTCTGGTCGAGAAGTGCCGCCTTCAACGGCGCGGCACGGCCCGCAAAGAACGGCGCCAACGCCGCGCCGGACAAGGCGTTGCCGGTCGGCTCGATGCCGAGCCCGCGAAAATGCGGATGGGCGTCGAAGTCGACCCTCTCGATCAGACTCATATAGCCGAAGCGCCGCGGGTCGTTGAAGATCACCGTGACGGCCGTCGCCTTGGCGGTCTCCAGCTCGAAGCGGACGTGATCGTGCAGCCGCTCGCTCGATCGGGGGTGGACGAAAACGCCGGGTGTGCTCGCTCCGGCCGGGCTCTCGATGCGGAACGAGCCGGACATGCCGAGATGCATGGCGAGAACGGTGCCGCCTTCGAGATCGGCGAGGAGATATTTCGCCCGCCGTCCGAGCCCCTCGATCCTGCGGCCGGCGAGGCGCACGGCGAAGTTTTCCGGTAGCGGGAAGCGCAGATCCGGGCGGGCAAGGACGACCCGCTCGATCCGGGCGCCCGCCATGACCGGCTCGAGGCCGCGTCGCACGGTCTCCACCTCTGGCAATTCCGGCATGTGCGCTTAAGTCCTTTGCTGAAATGGGCGCTTGGCGGCGGCCTCTTGGCGGGGCGCGAAGAAGCCGTTAGGCCCGTCCCGCGCGACGTCTTCTCGCTGCCCGCCAGGCGATGAGTCGGGTGCCCGCACTATCCGCATCGAACCGATGCGTTGCAACGAAGGTCGAATGTCATGTCGCAGTCGCGCGTCACCGGAGCCGAAGCCATGGAGACGGCCTATGGCTATGCGACCGTCAGCGGCCGGGGCGAGAAGCAGGAGCGCGTCAACGAGGTCTTCCACCGCGTCGCCGAACGCTACGACCTGATGAACGACCTCATGTCCGGCGGCCTGCACCGGGCCTGGAAGGCGGCGATGGTCGCTTGGCTCAGCCCGCCGCACCGGCCGGAATATCGCTTCCTCGACGTTGCCGGCGGCACCGGCGACGTCGCCTTCCGCATCGTCGAGGCCACGCGCGGCCGCGCCCACGGGACCGTGCTCGACATCAATGCCTCGATGCTCGCCGTCGGGGCGGAGCGGGCGATCAAGAAGAAGCTCGGCGGCAATCTGACCTTCACCGAGGGCAACGCTGAGGAACTGCCCCTGCTGGACAACCATTTCGACGCCTATACGATTGCCTTCGGAATCCGCAACGTGCCGCGGATCGGCGAGGCGCTGAAAGAGGCCTACCGTGTGCTGAAGCCCGGCGGCCGCTTCATGTGCCTGGAATTCTCCGAGGTCGACCTGCCGGTTCTCGACAAGATCTACGACGCCTGGTCGTTCAATGCCATTCCGCGGATCGGCGAACTCGTCGCGCGCGACCGCGACTCCTACGCCTATCTGGTGGAATCGATTCGCCGGTTTCCGAACCAGGCGAACTTCGCGGCGGCGATCCGCGAGGCCGGTTTTGAGCGGGTCGACTACCGCAACCTGTCCGGCGGCATCGCGGCCATCCATTCGGGATGGAAGCTCTGACGCCGGTGACGCTTGCAGTCGACATCGCACCAGCGGAAACATCCGTGCTTCATCGAAACCGTAGACGGGGGGCTCGCGTGATTCCGACCGCGTCCCAGTCCGGCCGGGCCAGGCGGCGAGACTCGTGACCAATCCAATTTCCGGGACGTTCGCGCTTGTCCGGGCCGTCTTCGTGCTGGCGCGCGAGGGCGTCGTCGGCGCCTTTCCCGCCGAGGGCCTGCCGGCCGGCGCCAAGCTGCTGCACCGTTTCGCGCGGTTGATCCAGCGCGGATCGACGAAGGGGCGGGACCGCTCCGACCGGCTGTCGCGGGCGCTGCACCGGCTCGGCCCGTCCTATGTGAAGCTCGGGCAGTTTCTGGCGACGCGCCCGGACATCGTCGGGGCAGACATCGCCGGCGAACTCGGCGCGCTGCAGGACAAGGTGCCGCCTTTCGAGCGGCACCTCGCCGTTGCCGAGATCGAGACGACCCTGGGGCGACGGCTCGACGACCTCTACATTGATCTCGGCGAGGTCGTGGGCGCAGCCTCGATCGCCCAGGTCTACAAGGCGCGGATCCGCAATCCCGACGGCAGCGAGCGCTTTGCCGCGGTCAAGGTGATCCGGCCGGGCATCCGGGCGCGCTTTCGCCGCGAACTCGACACGTTCCGTTTCATCGCCGACTTTCTCGAACGCTTCGTCGAATCCTCCCGAAGGTTGCGCCCGGTCGCCGTGGTCGAGACGCTCACCCAGTCGACCCGCATCGAGATGGATCTCAGGCTCGAAGCGGCGGCCTCCTCGGAAATGGCAGAGAACGTCGCGCACGACAAAGGCTTCCGCGTACCGGGGATCGACTGGGAGCGGACCGGTCGCGACGTCATCACCATGGAGTGGATCGACGGGATCAAGCTCTCGGACGTGAACGCAGTCATTGCCGCGGGGCACGACACCAAGAAGATCGGCGTCACCGTCGTCCAGTCGTTCCTGCAGCACGCGATGCGCGACGGCTTCTTCCACGCCGACATGCATCAGGGCAATCTGTTCATCGCGCCCGACGGCACGATCGTCGCGGTCGACCTCGGCATCGTCGGCCGGCTCAGCCGCGATTCCAAGCGCTTCCTCGCCGAGATCCTCTACGGCTTCATCCAGCGAGACTACCGCCGCGTCGCGGAGGTGCATTTCGAGGCCGGCTACGTGCCGCGCACCCAGGACGTCGCGAGCTTCGCCCAGGCGCTCCGGGCAATCGGCGAACCGATCTACGGCCAGCCGGCGGAAACGATCTCCATGGGGCACCTGTTGTCGCTGCTCTTCGAGATCACCCAGCTCTTCGAAATGCAGACGCGGCCCGAACTCGTCCTCCTGCAGAAGACCATGGTCGTCGTCGAGGGCGTCGCGCGCAGCTTCGATCCGAAGTTCAACATGTGGGTCGCCGCCGAGCCGGTGGTTTCCGAATACATCATGGCCGAACTCGGCCCGGCGGCGAAGCTGCAGGAGGCGCGGGACGGGCTTCAGGCCGGGATGAAGCTTCTGCGCAAGGCGCCGGAACTCGCCGTCGGCCTGGAAATCCTCGGCCGCGAACTCCCCGAACTGATCGAAAACGGCATCCGCCTCAACGACGACACGCTGTACGACCTCGTCCAGGACGGCAAGGCGAGCATCATCCTCGGCCATGTCGAGCGCTGGGTGATCGCGATCGCCCTCGTCACCATCGCGGGCGCGCTGGTCTTGGGGTGAGACGGGGGTGGCGCGTTGCTCGCGGCGGGGCGCGCGGCTGCGTTGCCGGGAGGAATGCGCAGGGTTAGATACTGTGACGGAAGATGCAGGCCGGCAGGAGGATGCGAATGGCAAGCCTGACGATCGACGATCTGGATGACGCCGCGCTGGAGCGTCTCGAGGCCATGGCCAGGAACCACAATCGGTCTGTGGCCGATGAGGCGAAATCGCTGCTCGTGGAACACTTGAACGATGTTCCCGCCTCGAAGGCGGAACGAGAAGCCGATCTGGATCGGCGGGTGGCTCTGGTTCTGGAGAAAATCAAAAGCGGCGAGGGAGTTTCCGATCTCGGCATCGCTCTCGGTCAGCCGGCCCTCGTCGGCCATCCGGTGCGATCGCCCGAGGAGCAGAAGCGCGTCTTCGAAGCGATTATGGCTCTTCGGGTACCCCCTTCATCCGAGCCGTTTGATCAGAAGGCCTTCACCGACGAGCTCTGGAGCTTCGTCGAGTGATTGTCGTCGACACCTCGGCACTAGTAGCCATCCTCCTGTCCGAGCCCGATGGAGAAGGCCTTGCCGGCGCGCTGATCGTCGAGCGTGAAGCAGCAATGGCTGCTCCTTCATTTCTAGAGACAAGCATCGGTCTCAATGCGCGCATCGGTTCGCAATACAAGCCGAGGCTCGAAGCCTTGGTCGCGTCCACAAACATTCAAATGATACCTTTCACGAAGGAAATGGCCGACATCGCAGCAGTCGCCTGGCAGCGCTACGACCGTGGTTCGGGCAGCGCCGCGAAGCTGAATTTCGGCGACTGCTTCTCCTACGCGCTGGCACAATCTCTTGATGCGCCGCTGCTTTTCAAGGGCGACGACTTCGCGGCGACCGACGTGACGGCGGCCCTGGCCCCATGAGCGCTCTTGCCGGCAAGCGCATCCTCCTCATCATCGGCGGCGGCATCGCGGCCTATAAATGCCTCGACCTCATCCGCCGCCTCAAGGAGCGCGGCGCCGGCGTCACACCGGTGATGACGCGGGCGGCGGCCGAGTTCGTCACACCGCTTTCGGTCGGCGCGCTGGCCGCGAACCGGGTCTATTCCGATCTCTTCGACCGCGAGGACGAGCAGGACGTCGGCCACATCCGCCTTGCCCGCGAGCACGGTCTCGTCGTCGTCGCGCCGGCGACCGCCGACCGCATGGCGCGTCTTGCGGGCGGGCTTGCCGAGGATCTCGCCGGGGCGATCCTGCTGGCGACCCGCGCACCGGTCCTCATGGCGCCGGCGATGAACCCGGCGATGTGGGAGCATCCCGCCACCCGCCGCAATCTAGCGCGGCTCGGCGAGGACGGCGTTCGCTTCGTCGGCCCCGGCACGGGCGAGATGGCCGAAAAGGGCGAGGCGGGCGTCGGCCGAATGGCGGAACCGCTGGAGATCGTCGCCGCCGCCGAAGCCATCCTGTCGCCGAAGGAGCGGCCGCTCGCGGGGCTGTCGGCCGTCGTTACCTCCGGGCCGACCCACGAGCCGATCGACCCCGTCCGCTACATCGCCAACCGCTCTTCGGGCCGTCAAGGTCATGCGATCGCGGCGGCCTTGCGCGATGCCGGCGCGGACGTGACGCTGGTCTCCGGCCCGGTGACGCTGCCGGATCCACAAGGGGTCTCGGTGCGCCATGTCGAAACGGCGGCCGAAATGCTCTCTGCCGTCGAGGCGTCGCTGCCGGCCGACATCGCCGTCTTCGTCGCCGCCGTCGCGGATTGGCGGGTCGCGGCCGAGAGTCTGCGCAAGATCAAGAAGACTGCCGAGGGCCCCCCAAGCCTTGCCTTGGCCGAGAACCCGGACATTCTGGCCACCATCGGCCATCATGCCAAGCGGCCAGGCCTCGTCGTCGGCTTTGCGGCCGAGACCGACGATCTGTTGGCCAACGCTCGTAACAAGCTGGAACGGAAGGGCGCCGATGCGATCCTCGCCAACGATGTCTCGCCTGAGGGTGGCGTGATGGGGGGCAGCGACAACACCATCCGCCTCGTCACGGCCGATGGGGTGGAAGAGTGGCCGAAGCTCGCCAAGGACGCGGCAGCCGGACGGCTGGCGGGCTGGATTGCAGCGCGGCTCGGGCGGAGCGTCAGGAAATGAGCGTGTCACGATCACCGGAAGGCGCGACGGTCCGCGTCATGCGGCTCGAAAACGGCCAAGACGCGAAGTTGCCGAGCTATGCCAGCGAAGGCGCGGCCGGCGCCGATCTCAGCGCCGCCCTGGTGGCGCCGCTGACCCTCGAACCCGGCGAGCGCGCCCTGGTGCCGACGGGGCTGGCGGTCGAGCTGCCCGACGGATTCGAGATGCAGATCCGGCCGAGATCCGGTCTTGCCGCGCGCCAGGGGGTTACGGTGCTCAACAGCCCCGGCACGATCGACAGCGACTATCGCGGCGAGGTGAAGGTGCTTTTGATCAATCTCGGCGCCGAGCCGGTGATGATTTCCCACGGCGACCGGATCGCCCAGGTCGTGATCGCCCCCGTGACGCGGGCGGCGTTCACGCTGGCCGAGGCACTTTCCGGCTCGGTTCGGGGTGAGGGGGGGTTCGGCTCGACGGGGCAGAACTGAGGCCCCCTGGCGGCCGGATGCATTCTCTCGGATTGCCATCGGGCCGGCCCATCACATCGACGCCTCCCAATCGGCGCGGCCGATCAGCGAGCCAACGGGACGGCTGCGGCGGTCCGCAGTCCGTCGCCGCCGCGCAGGCGGCCGTTCCCCTGGGCGGTTATCGCCGTGATGGTGCAGCGGTTCCGGCCGCCTTCCTTGGCCTTGTAGAGATTGGCGTCGGCCGCCTCGTAGACCCGCGCGAAGGGCTGCGGCGACCGCATGAAGACGCCGCCGATCGAGACGGAAAGCTGGGCGCCCTTCGTGTGCGAGCCGACATGCAGTCGATTGATCGCTTCGCGCAGACGCTCGGCCACCATCTCGCCCTGATCGGCATTGCTGCAGGGAAGCGAGATGACGAACTCCTCGCCGCCGAGCCGTCCGACCGCGTCGCTTTCGCGGGTCAGCTTCTTCAACGTCGCGGCGATCTTCTTCAGGGCGATGTCGCCGACGGGATGGCCCAAGCGATCGTTGATCTTCTTGAAATGGTCGGCATCGACGATAAGCAGCATCAGTCCCTTGTCGCTCTCGCCGAGAAGCAAGCGCAGATGGCTGCGGAACTTCCGGTCGAAACCCTGGCGGTTGAGAACGCCGGTCAGCCGGTCCGTCAGGGCTGCCCGCATCAGGCCGTCATTGTCGGCGTAGAGCGAGGATACCCTGAGGGCGAGATAGGCAAGATAGGGAAGAGCACTCGCTACGGCGACGGCAACCGTGAAGCCGACGGCCCTCAGCATGACCGCCTCGCCGTAGGGCTTGAAGAACCACAGCGCCAGGGCCGTGGTCGCGAGCGTCACGACGACCGCAAGAAGAACGAACTCCCCCCAGACGGTTTTCATTCGGTCTGATGATGGCTGCATGTCGTTGGCCCCGCAACGTTTCGAATGCTCGTATGCACTCTGCGTCGGCGTTCAGCCTGACGATATATTCTTGAAGATCAGGTCGCTGCCGGCAGTACAATTTGGTTAAAACATTGCCGATCGCCTCGCGTTCTGCGGCTGCCGCGCAAAGCTTTTCCGACGATGCCGGGCGGATTGGGAAAAACAGGCCTCCTACCGAGCGGCCAAGCGTCCTATCTTCCCTTCGAGCGACGTTTCGACGCAATGGGCCGTTCGGCTTTCCCCGAGCCGGGCAGCCGCGTCTGGCGGCAAGCTGCGTAAGGCCGGTGAGGACGAAATCCTCGCGCCGGTCCGAACGCCACCGACCCGAGGCCGAACGGTCGCGCCGAACGAGATCTCGCCCCGGCGAATGCCGGACAAAAACTTGGAGGACATCATGGATAAGCCCGTCACCGACAGCCTGCCGCGAACCAAGGGACGGGGTCGGATCTACGATTCCATCACCGACACGATCGGCGATACGCCGCTGGTGCGCCTCGACAAGGTCGCCAGGGAGTATGGCGTGAAGGCCAATCTTCTCGCCAAGCTCGAATTCTTCAATCCGATCGCCAGCGTCAAGGATCGCATCGGCGTGGCGATGATCGAGAAGCTCGAGGCGGAGGGTAGGATCACGCCGGGCAAGACCACGCTCGTCGAGCCGACGTCGGGCAACACCGGCATCGGCCTCGCCTTCGCCGCTGCGGCGAAGGGCTACAAGCTCGTCCTCACCATGCCCGAGACGATGTCGATGGAGCGGCGCAAGATGCTGCGGCTGCTGGGCGCCGATCTCGTCCTGACCGAAGGCGCCAAAGGCATGAAGGGCGCCATCGCCAAGGCCGAGGAACTGGTGCAGAGCCTGCCCGACGCCGTGGTCCCACAGCAGTTCGAGAACCCGGCCAATCCGGAGATCCACCGCCGGACGACGGCCGAGGAAATCTGGAACGACACCGGCGGCAAGGTCGACGCGCTGGTCGCCGGCATCGGCACGGGCGGCACGATCACCGGGGTGGGACAGGTTCTGAAGGATCGCAATCCGGCGATCAGGATCTTCGCCGTCGAGCCGGAGGCCTCGCCGGTGCTGTCCGGCGGCGAGCCGGGCCCGCACAAGATCCAGGGCATCGGCGCGGGCTTCGCCCCGGCGATCCTCGACCGCGAGATCTACGACGAGATCGTCAAGGTCGCCAACGACGAGAGCTTCGAATATGCCCGTCTGGTGGCGCGGCTCGAAGGCATTCCGGTCGGGATCTCGTCCGGCGCGGCCGTGCGCGCAGCGGTGATCGTCGGCCAACGCGAGGAGATGGCGGGCAAGAACATCGTCATCATCATCCCGTCCTTTGCCGAGCGCTATCTCTCGACGGCGCTGTTCGAAGGCCTCGCCGACGAGAGCTGACGCCGTTGGCCGGCGAGGAGCGCAAGGCGATGGACGTCTTCGCCCTCACTGAGCGGCTGATGCGCATGGACGACGCGGCCTGGGCGCGTCACGCCAACCCGCTCAGCGTCTGGAGCCGGGTGGCGACGCTGCCGCTGCTCGTCCTGGCCTTCTGGACGCGGGCCTGGATCGGCTGGTGGTGTCTCTTGCCCGTCGCCGCCGTCGTGATCTTCGTCTTCGTCAATCCGCGGCTGTTCGCGCCGCCCGCCCGGCAGGACAGCTGGGCGGCGCGGGCGACCTATGGCGAGCGGCTGTTCCTCGCGAGGCGGGAGCGCGCCGTCCCGCCGCACCACCGGCGCGTGGCGCTGCTCCTGACAAGCGTGTCGGCCGCCGGCGTGGTGCCGCTCGTCTACGGTCTTGCCGTCCTGCAGGTCTGGCCGACCCTCTTCGGCCTTGTTCTCGCGATGGGCGGCAAGCTGTGGTTCTGCGACCGCATGGTCTGGCTGCACGAGGACATGCGCGGCGAAAACCCGCCGCGCCGTGAACCCGCAGCCTGACCGTGGCCCGTGGGGCTTGCCGGAGGGGCGGATGAGGGCGGGCCGCTGCGCCGCCCTTCATGGGGTGGTCGTGGAAGCCGCGGCACCGTCCGTTTGTGTCGGCGGGCGTTCGGCCCGGCTCAGCGTCCGTCGCGCTTTGCCAGCGTCCTGAGCCGAAGCGCGTTCAGCTTGATGAAGCCGGCCGCGTCCTTCTGGTCGTAGGCGCCGTGGTCGTCCTCGAAGGTGACGAGGGCATCCGAATAGAGCGACTTCGGTGAGGAGCGGCCCTCGACGATGACGTTGCCCTTGTAGAGCTTGAGGCGAACCTCGCCCTCGACGTTGCGCTGGCTGAGATCGATCGCCGCCTGCAGCATCTCGCGCTCGGGGGAGAACCAGAAGCCGTTGTAGATCAGCTCGGCATAGCGCGGCATTAGCTCGTCCTTCAGATGTGCCGCGCCGCGATCGAGCGTGATCGACTCGATCGCCCGGTGGGCGACGAGGAGGATCGTGCCGCCCGGCGTCTCGTAGATGCCCCGGGACTTCATGCCGACGAAGCGGTTCTCGACGAGATCCAGCCGGCCGATGCCGTTGTCACGGCCGAGATCGTTGAGCGCGGCGAGCAGCTCGTGCGGCTTCATCGCCTTGCCGTCGATCGAGACCGGATCGCCGTTCTTGAAGCCGATGATGATGACGGTCGGCTTGTCCGGCGCCTCCTCGGGGCTGACCGTGCGCATGAAGACGTAGGGCGGCGGCGTCTCGGCGGGGTCCTCCAGCACCTTGCCCTCGGAGGAGGAGTGCAGGAGGTTGGCATCGACCGAGAAGGGCGCCTCGCCGCGCTTGTCCTTGGTGACGAGGATCTGGTTCTTCTCGGCAAAGTCGATCAGGTCGGTGCGCGACTTGAACTCCCAGTCGCGCCAGGGGGCGATGACCTTGATGTCCGGGTTGAGCGCGTATGCCGAAAGCTCGAAGCGGACCTGATCGTTGCCCTTGCCCGTCGCGCCATGGGCGATCGCGTCGGCGCCGGTCTCTCTGGCGATGTCGACGAGATGTTTGGAGATCAGCGGCCGGGCGATCGAGGTGCCGAGGAGATAGGTGCCCTCGTAGACGGCGTTCGCCCGGAACATCGGGAAGACGAAGTCGCGGCAGAACTCCTCGCGCACGTCGACGATCCGGATGTCCTTGACGCCGGCCCGCTCGGCCTTTTCGCGAGCCGGGGTCAGCTCCTCGCCCTGGCCGAGATCGGCGGTGAAGGTCACCACCTCGGCGCCGAACTCGGTTTGCAGCCATTTCAGGATGATCGAGGTGTCGAGCCCGCCCGAATAGGCGAGGACGACCTTTTTGACGTCGCGTTTGGTGGCCATGATGTTTGCGTGTGCCCGCTGAAGATTTGCGTCATCGGGCGTCTACACAAAAGCGGCGGCGAAGGGAACACGGGGAGGCCAGCTAACGCGCGAGCCGCCGATGAATCCACTGCCAGGCCTTGTCGGATTTCAGGTCGAAATCCGTGCATTCGTCGTCATAGAGTTTGCCTTCCGCATAGTGTTTGGCTGCCATCCCGCCAGCCACGCCCATTACGGTGCTGGCAGTCGCGATGGTCAACAGGCCGACCCAACCCAGAGGCCCGGAAACGACCATCAGGGCAATGCCGGCGACAGCCGCAGAACCGGCAAGCCCACCAGCTTTCTCCGCGACGATGATCGTGCGCTCCTTGTCGGATTCCGCGGTTCTGATTGCCGTCGCTGTGACACCGAGATCGATCACTCCGAGCACGACATTGCCGCGGCTCGCCGCTCTGCCGATGCGGCCGAGGGTTCGAATCTGGTCGCTATGCGCAGCGAGCTTATCCGCAGCGTGCGGTGCGACGCGCAGCACTTCGCCCGGCTTGCGCGAAGGGTTGATGAGGCGATGCAGCGGGCCCAGCTTGGATTCGACCGCCTTGATCCGTTTCGACCGCTGGTAGTCATATTGACCCTTGTTGAGAATCCCGGCGCTTTTCATTCCGTGCAGGCCGATGATTTCGCGGATCGGCTCCTGTGCCGCATGAGCGGTCTTTTTGACGAAATCGAAATAGTTTCCTGAGCCGGTCAGGGCGGCGTCGTACATGTTGATGGAGCCGATGAAATCCTGCTCCGGTGCCTGTACGGTGGTGAGCTTTGATTTGATGATCCCGCATGCGCTTTTCGCGCTTGGCGCCAGACGTGGCAATTCCCCATCGACGCCTTTCGAAGATCCAGTCGACGGGAATTGAAAGGGCGCCGCCTTTTGCATCCCGGCACTGGCTGAAGGGGCATTGGAGTGCGAGTGAATGCCCCTATTCGCGGAAGGCGGCAGCACGACGATCTGGCCCGGATAGATCCGATCCGGGTCCTTGATGTCAGGATTGCTCTCGAGAATGAGCCGGACGACGGCCTCTCTATCTCGAAGGAAGGCGGCGTCGCCGTAATGTGCTCGCAGGATGCGATAGAGTTCGTCGCCTGGGCGCACCTGATAAAAGCCGATGCTCATGCGGGTCCGCCATCTCGAATAATCGTAAAGGTTGTATAATTGGCTTCTGCATCGCCTGTCAAAGCGCGCCCGGCGTTGCGTCTGGTGGGCGAGAAGCGAATGGCGTAAAGAGGTCGGCAGCCTCGCCAACCATGCGGCCATCATGACCTTCATTCCCGACCTCTCGACCATCCTCGCCTTCTCCGTCGCCTGTTTCGTCCTGACGATCACGCCGGGGCCGGACATGACGCTGTTCCTCGGCCGCACCCTCGCCGGCGGCCGCGCGTCGGGGATCGCCGCGTATGCCGGCGCCTCGACAGGCTCGCTGATCCATACGACGCTTGCCGCAGTCGGCCTGTCGGCGCTGATCGCCGCCTCGCCCGAGGCATTCTTCGTTCTGAAGATCTTCGGCGCCGGCTATCTCATCTTTCTCGCCGTTCAGGCGATCCGCACCGGCTCGACCTTCAAGCTGGATGCCAATGGCGAGAAGAAGCAGCCCTCGCTCAAGGGCAGCTGGCTGACGGGAATCGGCATCAACCTCTCCAATCCGAAGATCATCCTGTTCTTCGTGACCTTCCTGCCGCAATTCGTCCATGCCGGCGATCCCCATGCGGGGCAGAAGCTGTTCTTCCTCGGCGTCTATTTCATCGTCTTCGCGACGCCGTTTTCCCTCGCGATGATCGTCGCGGCCGACAAGCTCGCGAGCGCGCTGAAGCGCCGGCCGAAGATCACCCGGGCGATCGACTATCTCTTCGCCAGCATCTTCTCGGCCTTCGCGGTGAAGATCCTCATGACACAGGGGCGCTGAGCGACCATCCGGTCCGCTACCAGAGCGGCCGGTCTGGATCGTTGGCGAACAGCGTATCGTCCCGGCGCAAGGTCGCCTTGCTGTCGATGCCGTCGACGACGATGGTGGTGACGAAGCCCGCATCGGCCATCGCGTAGCAGGCATTGCCGAGAAACCCGCCGCCCTGGTTCAGGGTCACGCGAACGGGCGGATTTTCGGGGTCGGCATAGACCGGCTCGCCGACCATCAGGTCGATTGCATCGGAGGGATCGAGCCTCGTAAGAGCCACTCTCACCGCCTCGGCGTTTGCGTCCGCCGGATACTTGTCGTCGAGCATCTGCCGGCGCAGGCCTTCGAGGCTCGCCATCGTTCTCGCGTCGGAGCCGACGCGCGGCTTGGCATCGGCAAAGGCGCCGATCATCCGCTGGACGGCGTTGCGGCAGGCAATGGTGGGCCAGTCTCTCGGCAAGGGCAGGGGGTCGCCGACGAGGCCGATGCCGAGGCCGGCGATTTCCGCCGGAGTGTCGATTATTTCCATCTTTGCCGGGGCCGTCGTCAGCAGCTTCGACAACAGCCCGCCATCCACCGACCGCATGCGCGTCGCATAGTCGAGCAGCAGCGCATTCACGAGGCGCGACTGGTCGAGGACCTCGTTGACCAACTCGACCTGATCGGCGCGGCCCGAGAAGAAGCCGTGATAGCCGAGCCGGGCGCCCGGTTCGACCTCGCGGCGCACCTGATGGGCGTAGCTGCCGAAGGCCTTGCCGCCGAGAAAGGCGATGGCGCAGGCGCTAAGACAATTCTTGCCGCGCTCGACGATCGTGCCAGCATAGGCCGTGTGGATCGCCTCGCCGAGCCGCATGCCTTCGAGGAGGCTGCCGCCCGGCGAATCGAAGGAGACGGCGAAGAGGGGGCCGTCGATCCGCGGCGCGACGGTGGTGGTGAAACGGTCGGCATCGCCCTTCTCGATCGGGCCGGTGGCGTGGATCGTCTCGCCCTCGATGCGGAACTCCATGGAGAAAGCCAGCGTCGGCAGAAGGCAGAGCAACAGGGCGGAGAGGAAAGGTTTCATCGGAGGGACCGCGGATCGATGATGACGTAGCGTCATCATAAGGCGGCTCGCGGTCGGATGCACCCCTCGGTAGGACCAATAGGGGATCGGGCCTCAATAAGGCGGCAGTGTCTTCGCCTTCTGGCCCTTCGCCGCCTCGGCCCACCATTCGAGGTCGGCCGCAAAGCGGGGAAACGCCTTTTCCAGCCGGGCGCCAGGCTCGCCTGTCGGCCGCCCGCTCTCGTCGAGTGTCGCCGATATCGGCCCGACCGACAGGGCGGAGGAGATCACCACCATGCCCATCTCGGACAGGGTGCCGTGCCAGGCGAGCGCCGCTCGTACGCCCGAAAAGCGCCCGGCCGAATAGCTGGCGATCGCCGCCGGTCGCCAGAACCACTCTTCGAGAAAATGGTCGGTGAGGTTCTTCAGCCCCGGCTGCACACCCCAATTGTATTCGCCGGTGACGAAGACGAAGCCGTCCGCCGCCTTGATCTTCGCGGCAAGCGCTTCGAGCGCCGCCGGAGCCGTGCCTGGGGCGTATTCCTTGTACATCCGATCGAGCATCGGCAGGTCGAGCGCCTTGGCGTCGATGAGTTCGCAGTCGTCGCCGCGCGCCTTGAAGCCGTCGACCACGAAGTCCGCGAGGCGGATGCCCATCCGGTCGCGGCGATAGGAGCCGTAGAACACCAGGAATTTCATGCCGCCGAGCCTCCGTTGTCGTGAACCGGGCGCAGGCGCCCGGACGGCCAAATGAGCCAGCTTTCGGTCAGGGGAAGGGGCTTGGCCGATTGTGGCGGGAGTTTGACCTGGATCAAGTCGGTCGCATGTCAGACTGACTAATCCTGGGGCGGTCCCAATCGCCAATCCCAGCAGAGATCATTCCATGCCCATCCACCATCAGACCGCCGCGCTCCTCGCCGGCGCAGCCCTTGCCGCCGTCACCTTGAGCGGGCCCGCCGCTGCCGCGGATCTCACCGGCATTGCCGCGCCTGTCGAATATCAGAGCCCCTGGCAGATCCGCCTGCGCGGCCTCGGCGTCCTCACCGAGGACGAAGGATATGTCGACGGTGTCAATGGATCGGACCTGTCCTATTCGAACACGGTGATCCCCGAACTCGACATCAGCTACTACTTCACCGACAACATCGCCGCCGAACTCATCCTCGGCACGACCTATGCGAATGTGAATGGCGAGGGGTCGATCGCCGGCCTCGGCCGCGTCGGCAAGACCTGGCTGCTGCCGCCGACCCTGACGCTCCAGTATCACTTCACCGATTTCGGCAAGTTCAAGCCCTATGTCGGCGCCGGCGCGACCTATGCGATCTTCTACAACCAAGACGGCGACGCCGCCTCCGACCTCGATATCGAGAACACCTTCGGCGCGGCCTTGCAGGTCGGCTTCGACTACATGATCGACGATCACTGGGGCTGGAACGTCGACGTCAAGAAAATCTTCCTCGAGCCGGATTTCGATGTCGTCGTCGGCGGCAGCAAATTGTCCGGCAAGGCCAAGCTCAATCCCTGGCTGATCGGCACGGGCGTCACCTATCGCTTCTGAGCGATATTCCGAACGGGGACGATGCCGGGACCGGACGGGGACCTTGCATCGTGAGGCGGGGTCGGGGCACAGGCTTAAGGCTGGCGCCCCGATTGCGTTCTAGGCATAGGCATAGGGCCCGCCGCGCTTCAGCCCCTGGCGATAGGCGGGCCGCGCATGGATGCGCAGGAGGAAGTCGCGCAGCCGCGGATGGTATTCGTAGCCGAAACGCTGGGCTGCCGCCTCGACGGGAAAGCTCATCATGATGTCGGCGACGGAAAGCTCGGCGCCGGCGAACCAGCCGGTCTTTTCGATCGAGCGCTCCCAATGGTCGAGATGCAGCGCCATCTGCGGCTTCACCAGCATCTCGTCGACCTTTTCCATCGCGGTCTTGAGGATCGGCTTGGCGAAGAACGGCGCCCGATCCGGGATCATCTGCAGGACGAGCATCAGGAACAAAGGCGGCATCGCGGAGCCTTCCGCGTAATGCAGGAAGTGCCGCGCCTGCCAGTAGTCGTCGCTGCCCTCCGGCGGCATCAGCCGTCCCTCGCCATACCGCGAGAGAATGTATTCGACGATGGCGCCGGTTTCGGCGATGGTGCGGCCCTCGTCGGTGACCACCGGCGACTTGCCGAGCGGATGCACCTTCTTGAGCTCCGGCGGGGCCTGCAGGTCCTTGGTCCGCTCGTAACGCTTGACCTCGTAGGGGGCGCCGAGTTCTTCGAGCAGCCAGAGCACCCGCTGGGAGCGCGAGTTGTTCAGATGGTGGACGGTGAGCAAGGGCGCACTCCGGAGGGCGAGGGAAAAGGGGCGGCCGTCAGGACGCCTTCCGGCGCTCGTCGGTCTTTCCCATCACGAACTAGTGCGCCAGGGCGGGCTGGGCCATGGCTGTCCGCCTTTCCGGGCGCCACGTGCGATCCTGACGGCCGGCAGGACCGGCACATGGAGGCATGCGGCCATCGATGGCATTCACCCCGCTCGTTCGACCCCTATTTGGGGGGCTTGTCGCGTGTCTCGCGGCGGTGTCGCTACAGGAACGATTTTGACGTTTACGTAAAAGTAGCGTATCAGGCCGCCAGCTAGGCAGCACTCGGGGCAGCTTCGGCATTCGCCCCAGGCAAGGAACCGAAAGGGAGCCGTTCCATGTCGTTTCGCAAGGACAAGATCACCCGCCCGATCTTCAAATGGGCCAAGGGCGTCATGCCGTCCATCTCGAAGACCGAGCAGGAGGCCATCGGCGCCGGCACCGTCTGGTGGGACGGCCAGCTGTTCTCCGGCAATCCGGACTGGGACGAATTGATCAAGACCCCGCCGGCGCGGCTTTCGCCGGAAGAGCAGGCCTTCATGGACGGGCCGGTGAACGAGCTCTGCGGGATGATCGACGACTGGAAGATCGCCTCGCAGGATCACGACCTTCCCCAGGAAGTCTGGGCATTCCTGCGCGAGAAGAAATTCTTCGGCATGATCATTCCGAAGGAATATGGCGGCCTCGGCTTTTCCAACACCGCCCATTCGGAGATCGTCCGCAAGGTCTCGTCGGTTTCGGTGGTCGCCGGCGTCACCGTCATGGTGCCGAACTCGCTCGGACCCGGCGAACTGCTCCTGCATTTCGGCCGCAAGGAAGAGCGGGACTACTGGCTGCCGCGCCTTGCCGACGGCCGCGACATTCCCTGCTTCGGCCTGACTTCGCAGGATGCCGGCTCGGACGCCGCGGCGATGACCGACACCGGTATCGTGGAATATGGCGAGCATGAGGGCGAGCGCGTCCTCGGCATCCGCCTCAACTTCCACAAGCGCTACATCACCCTCGGCCCGGTGGCGACGGTCATGGGCCTCGCCTTCAAGATGTTCGATCCGCAGAACCATCTTGGCCGCGGCGAGGAACTCGGCATCACCGTGGCGCTCTTGCCGACCTCGCATCCGGGGGTCTCTCACGGCGAGCGGCACATCCCGCTGCACAGCTATTTCCAGAACGGCCCGCTCTCCGGCGAGGACGTGTTCATCCCGCTCGACTGGATCCTCGGCGGCGAGAAGCAGATCGGCCAGGGCTGGACGATGCTGATGACGGCGCTGGCCGCCGGCCGCTCGATCTCGCTGCCGTCGCAGGCCGCAGCCGCCGCTGCCTATTGCGCCCGCGTCACCGGCGCATACGCCCGGGTGCGCACCCAGTTCGGCGTGCCGATCGGCATGTTCGAGGGCATCCAGCAGCCGCTCGCCGAGATCGTCGCCAATGCCTACACGATCGACGCCGCCCGGCGGCTGACGGTCGCCGCCCTCGACGAGGGGCACAGGCCCTCGGTGCTGTCGGCGATCATGAAGGCTCACGCCACCTACCGGATGCGCGAATGCGTCGAGCGGGCGATGGACATCCATGGCGGCAAGGCGATCATCGAGGGCGAGAAGAACTATCTCGCGCCGATGTACATGTCGGTGCCCATCGGCATCACCGTCGAGGGCGCCAACATCCTCACCCGCAATCTGATGATCTTCGGCCAGGGGGCAATCAGGGCCCATCCCTACATGCTGAAGGAGATGATGGCGCTGTCGGAGGAGGACCGGGAGAAGGGCCTCGCCGATTTCGACGAGCATTTCTGGGCCCATGTCGGCCATTCGATGAAGACCGCCTGGCGCTCCTTCGCGCGCGGCTGGACCGGCGGCCTCGCCGCCCCGGCGCCGAAGAACGCCGCCTTCACCGGCCACTGGCGGCAGCTGTCGCGCTATGCCGCCGCCTTCTCGCTGCTCTCCGACCTGTCGCTGCTCACCCTTGGCGGAGCGCTGAAGCGCAAGGAGATGCTCTCGGCTCGGCTCGGCGACATCCTGTCGGAACTCTATCTCCTCGGCGCGGTGCTGAAGCGCTTCGAGGTCGAGGGACGCCCGGAGGCCGACAAGCCGCTGATCGAGTACATCATGGAGAAGGGCTACTGCCGCCTCGGCATCGCCTTCAACGGCGTGCTCGACAATCTGCCGGCTCGCTGGGCCGCCGTCTTGGTGCGCTTCCTCGCCTTCCCGCTCGGCGTTCCCTACGAGGAGCCGTCGGACGAACTGACCACCGAGGTGGCGAACATGGTGATGCGCCCGTCGTCCCAGCGCGACAGGCTGACGCCGGACGTCTATCTCGGCGAGCGCCATGCATCGCACCCTGTCAAGGACCTCGAACATGCCTTCGAGCTGGTCTGCGACGCGGCGCCGATCGAGAAGAAGATGCGCGAAAAGAAGGTGAAGGATCCCCTTGCCGCGCGGGATGCGGGCGTTATCACCTCGGACGAGTACGTGCGCCTCATGACGGTGAAGGAAGCGGTCGCCAAGGTGGTCGCGGTCGACGCCTATCACGCGCACGACGTGTCGCCGCTCGCCGACCAGCACGCCACCCAGCGGCGCAAGGCCGGCAACGAACAAATCGAGCCGCGCGAGGCCGCCGAGTGAATTCACGCCCCGTCTATCTCGTCGACGGTGCCCGCACGCCCTTCATCAAGGCGCGCGGGCGCCCCGGCCCCTTCACCCCCGTCGATCTCGCCGTCCAGTGCGGCCGGCCGCTCTTGTTGCGGCAGGGTTTTCCGGTCGCGGCGATCGACCTCGTCGTCCTCGGCTGCGTCAACGTCGTCGCCGACGAGATGAACCCGGCGCGGGTGGCATCGCTGAGGCTCGGCATCTCCGACGAGATCCCGGCCTTCACCGTGCAGATCAATTGCGGCTCCGGCATGCAGTCGGTCGACACGGCCTTCCGCTACATCGAGCGCGGCACCCATGAGATCGTGCTCGCCGGCGGAGCCGAGGCGCTCAGCCATTCGCCGCTGGTTCTGCGGCGCGGCGCCGTCGAGTGGTTCGCGGCGCTCAACCGGGCGAAGTCCGTTGGCGAGCGGGCGGGGATGTTCGCCAAGCTGAAGCCGGACTACCTCAAGCCCGTCATCGGGCTGGAGCGCGGCCTGACCGATCCGATCACCGATCTCAACATGGGCCAGACGGCCGAGATCCTCGCCCATCTCTTCGACGTCTCCCGCCGCAATGCCGACGCCTATGCCATCGAGAGCCATCGCCGGTTGGGCGAGGCGACAAAGAACGGCTGGCTGAAGGACGAGATGCTGCCCGCTGTCGCAAGGGACGGCAAGGTCTACGACCATGACGACGGCATCCGGCCGGGAACCACGGTCAAGGATCTCGGCAAGCTGAGGCCGGCCTTCGAGAAGCCCTATGGCAAGGTAACGCCCGGCAATTCCTCGCAGATCACCGACGGCGCCTCCTGGACGATCCTCGCCTCGGAAGCGGCGGTGGAGAAATACGGGCTGAAGCCGCTGGCCCGCATCGTCGATTCCGACTGGGCGGGCCTCGATCCCTCGATCATGGGCCTCGGCCCGGTCACGTCGACAGCGCCGATCCTGAAGCGCCAGAACATCTCGGTTGCGGATATCGATCTGTGGGAGCTGAACGAGGCCTTCGCCGCGCAGGTGCTCTCCTGCGTCGCCGCCTTCGACCAGCCTGACGTCACCGACGGCGTCCTCGGCCTCGAAGGACGCGGCGGCAGGATCGGCCACGACAGGCTCAATGTCGACGGCGGGGCGATCGCGCTCGGCCATCCGGTCGGCACCTCCGGCAACCGCATCACGCTTCATCTCGCCAATGCCATGAAGCGGCTCGGCAAGAAGCGCGGCATCGCCACCGAATGCATCGGCGGCGGCCTCGGCGGGGCGATGCTGCTCGAAGCCGCCTGAGCGTTTGCTCGGGCGAATTCCAATCGACAAGAAACGCGGCGACAGCGGACGGAAACGGACGATATGGGCAGGATGCTGAACGCGCTTTCGCAGCGCGATCTCGAACTGGGGCCGGCACGAGACGTCGAGCCGACCGGACATTTCCGGGTCGCGAAGGACGACAACGGCGTCGTCTGGATGGTGCTCGACCGCACCGACAAGCGCGTCAACACCATCGACCGTCCGGTGCTGGAAGAGCTTGCCGGCCATATCGAGCGCTTCGAGAAAGAGCGGCCGGCGGCGATCGTCATCCGCTCCGGCAAGGCGGCCGGCTTTGCGGCCGGCGCCGACATCAACCAGTTCGTCGGCGCCTCGACCGCCGAGATCAAGGCAGCCCTCGATCAGGGGCACCAGGTGCTGGATCGTCTGGCGGCGCTGCCATGCCGGACGATCGCCGTCGTTCACGGCCACTGCCTCGGCGCCGGCCTGGAACTGGCGCTCGCCTGCGACCGCCGCATCGCCGTCTCCGACGCCTCGCTCGGCTTTCCCGAGGTGATGCTCGGCCTTCACCCCGGCCTCGGCGGCACCTTCCGGGCGCCCTCCATCGCCGATCCCGTCGAGGCGATGACGATGATGCTGACCGGCCGAGCAATGCCGGCCAAGCGTGCCCGGTCGATCGGTCTCGTCGACGCCGTCGTCGAGGAGCGCCATGTCGCGGCGGCCGTCGAGGCGGCGTTCTATGGCGACCTGCGCAAGAAGTCCCCGTCGCTCCAGGCACGGGCCATGGGCTACAAGCCTGGCCGTCAGTTCGCCGCGCGGCAGATGCGCAAGAAGACGGCTGAAAAGGCGCGGCAGGAGAACTATCCGGCGCCCTTCAAGCTGATCGACCTCTGGGAGGAGCATGGCGGCAACCCCAGGGCCATGCAGCGCGCCGAGATCGATAGCTTCGCCGAGCTGATCGAGACCGAGACCTCGAAGAACCTCGTGCGGGTGTTCTTCCTGCGCGAGAAGATGAAAGGCCTGAAGGACGGCTCCTCAGGCGTGAAACATCTCCATGTCGTCGGCGCCGGCGCGATGGGCGGCGAGATCGCCGCCTGGGCGGCGGGGCAGGGCTTCAAGGTGACGCTCGGCGACATCAAGCTCGAGCCGATCGGCGGCGCCGTGAAGAAGGCGGCGAAGATGCTGGAGAAGGTGCTGAAGGACCCGCTGAAGGTTCGCGACGCCCTCGACCGGCTGATCCCCGACCCGGACGGCCTCGGCATCTCCCATGCCGATCTCGTCATCGAGGCGGTGCCGGAAAAGATCGAGCTGAAGCACAAGATCTACGCGGCGATCGAGCCGCAGCTGAAGGAAGGCGCTCTGCTCGCCACCAACACTTCGGCCTTGCCGCTCGCCGATCTCGCCGCCGGCCTCAAGGACCCGTCACGCTTCGTCGGCCTGCACTTCTTCAACCCGGTCTCGCGCATGCAACTCGTCGAGATCGTCTCGCACGATCGGATCTCCTCTGAGACGGCGCGCCGCGCCACCGCCTTTGCCGCCGAGATCTCGCGGCTGCCGGCTCCGGTCGGCTCGGCGCCCGGCTTCCTCGTCAACCGCGCGCTGACGCCGTACATGGCCGAGGCGCTCGTGCTGCTCGACGAAGGCATCCCGAAGGAGCGCATCGACCTGCGGGCCGAGGAATTCGGCATGCCGATGGGGCCGATCGAACTGACCGATCAGGTCGGGCTCGACATCGCCCTCGACGTCGCCACCTCGCTGCGGGAACGGCTCGGCGAAAACACGCTGCCGCCGGCCCCCGACTGGCTGACGAAGATGGTCGAGGAGAAGCGTCTCGGCCGCAAGACCGGGCGCGGCCTTTACGACTATGACGACGAGGGCAAGCCGAAGAAGATCGCCCCCGAAGCGCTGCCGGACAATTCCAAGGACGATCCGGACATGATCGACCGGCTGATCCTGCCGATGCTGAACGCCGTCGTCGCCTGCATCGACGAGGGCGTCATCACCGACGAGGAGATCGTCGACGGCGCGATGATCTTCGGCACGGGCTTTGCGCCCTACCGCGGCGGCCCCGTCCACTATGCGCGCCAGCGCGGCATCGACGGGATCGTCCAGCGGATGAAGGATCTGGCGGCCAAGCACGGGCCTCGCTTCGAGCCGCATCCGGGCTGGGAGCGGCTCAAGGGCTGATGGTGCGACGCTTCGCCGACGAGGACGAACTCGCCCGCGCCATCGTCGAAAGGGTCGGCAGGAAGATCGTGCTCGCCTTGCCGCTCGGCCTCGGCAAGGGCAACCACGTCGCCAATGCGCTCTATCGCCTGGCAGCGGGAGATCCGTCCATCGTTTTGACGATCTTCACCGCCCTGTCGCTTGATCCTCCCTCGGGGGGCAGCGGCCTTGCCGGCCGTTTCGCCGGCCCGCTCGCCGAACGGCTCTATGACGGGGTGACGCGGCTCGACTATGTCGACGCCCGCAAGAAGGGGCAGCTGCCGCCGAATGTCCGGGTGATCGAGTTCTTCCTGCAGGCCGGATCGCTCCTGTCCAACCGGGCGGCGCAGGAGAACTACGTCTCGGCGAACTACACCCATGCCGCCCGCTATGTGGTCGAAAGCGGCGTCAACGTCGTCGCCCAGATGGTGGCGCCCTCCGAGGACCGGGAGCATTATTCCCTCGGCTCGAATACCGACATGACGCTCGACCTCCTGCCGGTGATGGAGGCGATGAAGGGCGCGGGGCGAGAGGTTCTCCTCGTCGGCGAGGCGAACCGGGAGATGCCCTTCATGGGCAGTGCGGCCGCTCTTGATGTGTCGCGCTTCGACATGATCCTCGAAGGTGGCAGGGCCGAGGAGGCCCGGCTCTTCTCCGTGCCGAAGCAGCCGATTTCCCTGACCGACCACGCCATCGGGCTCTATGCGGCAGCGCTGGTGAAGGACGGCGGGACGATCCAAATCGGCATCGGCGGCATGGGCGACGCCATCGCCAATGCGCTGATCCTCCGGCACCGCGACCCGGTCCGTTTCAAGGCTGTGCTCGCGGCGCTCGGAAACTGGCCGGAGACGATCGAGCTCGAGACCCGCCCCTTCGAGGAAGGCCTCTATGCGCTGTCGGAAATGTTCGTCGACCCGCTGATGCAACTGATCGACGCGGGCATCGTCCGGCGAGAGGCATCGGACGGCAAGATCCTCCATGGCGGTTTCTTCGTCGGGCCGGAGAGCTTCTATCGCCGGCTGCGGGAAATGGACCTCGAACTGAAGGAAAAGATCGCCATGCGCGAAATCTCCTTCATCAACGACCTGCCCGCCCATGATCGCGCCCGCCATGCCGCAGACCGGCGCGACGCGCGCTTCTTCAACTCGGCGATGATCGCCACCGCCCTCGGCGACGTCTGTTCCGATCAACTGGAAGACGGGCGGGTGGTGTCTGGCGTCGGCGGGCAGTTCAACTTCGTCAATCAGGCCTTCGCGCTCGAAGGCGCACGCTCGATGCTGATGCTCGCTTCCACCCGCAATGGCGGGCGCCAGTCGAACATCCGCTGGAGCTACGGCCACACCACCGTGCCGCGGCACATGAAGGACGTCGTCGTCACCGAATACGGCGTCGCCGACCTTCGGGGCCGCGTCGACCGCGACACCGCCGCGGCGATGATCGCCATTGCCGACGAGAGTGCGCAAGGCTCGCTGATCGGGCAAGCCGTTGCGGCGCGAAAGCTCGAAATCGGGCACCGGCCGAAGCGGTGGAATTCCAGGCGGGAGCTGGAAGACGCGCTGAGACCCTTTGCCGACGTTCTGCCGACCTATCCCTTTGGCACCGACCTCACCGCGGAGGAGCGGCAGCTGGCCCCGGCGCTGCGCCGATTGAAGGAGCACGAGGGCAACTGGCCGGCGATGGCGCGGCTCTTCAGGCGCGGGCTGGGCGGCGAACCCTCTTCCGCTCACGCCGCCGCGCTGGGCAGGCTGGACCTCGCAAGGCCGCGCAGCCTCGCCGATCGAATGACCCGGGTCCTTGTCCTCGGCGCGCTGCGGGCCGAGAGTGATCGCGCCAAGGACGCGGGCGGATGAACGCCGCACCGCGACAAGGCGCGCCGGGCTTCACATCAGATCGCGACGCAGAGATTTTCCTGCTCGCCGAGGCCGCTGCCGCCGAGGCGTATCCGATCGCCGGCCTTCAGGAAGCGCGGCGGGTCGTAGGACAGGCCGACGCCCGCCAGCGTACCCGTCAGGATGACGTCGCCCGGCTCCAGCCGCATGAAGCGCGAGACGTAGGAGACGAGGTAGGGGATCTTGAAGATCATCTCGCCCGTCGAGCCGATCTGCTGGCGCTCGCCATTGACGTCGAGCCACAGTGCGACGGAATCGGGATCGGACAACTCGTCCGGCGTCACCAGCCAGGGGCCGAGCGGGCAGAAAGTGTCGTGCGACTTGCCCTTGGTCCACTGCCCGCCGCGCTGCAGCTGAAAGTTGCGCTCGGTGATGTCGTTGGCGAGGCAATAGCCGGCGATCGCGCGCTGGGCATCCTCGACGCCGGCATATTTGGCGACGCGGCCGATAACGACGGCGAGCTCGACGCCCCAGTCGACCCGGTTCGCCAGCCGGGGAATCTCGATCGGATCGTTCGGGCCGCAGGCGCTCGTCGCCGATTTCAGAAACAGCGTCGGCTCCGGATTCATCCGGAAGCCCGCGAGCCGGGCGCTGTCGGAATAGTTCGGCCCGACGCCGACGATCTTGCCGATGCGTTCGATCGGCTTGCAGAGGCGAACGCCTTCCGCGACCTTCGGAAGCGTCTCGGGATCGATCGCCGCAAGCTCCACCAGCCGGTCGGGGTCGAGATTCGCGCCGTCGAGGGTCCCGACGTAATCGGAAGTATCGCGGATGCCGCCGGCCTCGTCGACGAGGCCCGGGCGCTCCGAACCACGCTCGCCAAACCGAACAAGCCGCATCGAGACCTCCCTAATGTATCGTGGAAGAAATGGCTGAACGGGCGGCCGGGTTCCTTGCAGGCGCGGGTTCGCTGCAGAAAGGGTCGCCGTCCGCTTTCACTCGCGACATATGGAGTTGAAGTGGACGGGCGTCGACGCGCTTTCAATCGAAACAGTTCGAATAATTGATGATATTGCACAGCCGGCGATCGACTTCGCCGCGCGGAGCGACGGAGGAGATCAAACAATGCCACGGCCACCAGTCGAGGACATCGCCTTCACCTTGCGGACCATAGCGGGTCTCGACGGGGCGATGGCAGAGGGGCTTCTCCCGGATCTTTCGCCGGACCTCGTCGAGGCGGTTCTGGCGGAAGCGGCGCGCTTTGCGGATGAGCGCATGGCGCCGCTCGACCGGATCGGTGACGAGGTGGGGGCCTGTTTCGAGAACGGCGGCGTCACCATGCCGTCGGGCTGGAAGGAGCTTTACCGGGACTGGACGGCGGGCGGTTGGAACGCCTTGTCCGGCCCTGCCGAATATGGCGGGCAGGCGCTGCCGACGGCGCTCGCCGCGGCAGTTGCCGAGATGTGGAACCACGCCTCCATGCCCTTCGCCCTCGGCCCGCTGCTCACCATCGGCGCGGTCGAGGCGGTGGAAAAGCACGGCTCCGAAGAGCTGAAGCGCATCTATCTGGAAAAGCTCGTCTCCGGCGAATGGATGGGCACGATGAACCTCACCGAGCCGCAGGCGGGCTCGGATCTCTCGGCTCTTCGTTCGCGGGCCGAGCGCCGGAGCGACGGCAGCTACCGGATCTTCGGCCAGAAGATCTACATCACCTATGGCGAGCACGACCTGACCGACAACATCGTCCATCTGGTGCTTGCCCGGCTGCCGGACGCGCCAGCGGGCGTGAAGGGCATCTCGTTGTTCCTCGTACCGAAATTCCTGCCGGACGAGAGCGGCGCGCCGGGCCGGCGCAACGACGTGGTCTGTCATTCGATCGAGCACAAGCTCGGCATCCATGCCTCGCCGACCTGCACCATGCTCTACGGCGAAGGCACGGTCGAGGGCGAGGAGCCGGGTGCGGTCGGCTTCCTCATCGGCGACGAAAATCGCGGCCTCGCCTGCATGTTCACGATGATGAACAACGCCCGGCTGATGGTCGGGATGGAAGGCGTCGGCCTCGCCGATGCCGCCTATGACAAGGCGCTCGCCTATGCGCGCGAGCGCCGCCAGGGCCGGGCGACGCGGCTGGCGCCCGACGCCGAGAAGGCCGGCTCGATGAGCCCGATCCTCGCTCACCCGGATGTCGCCCGTACGCTTCTGACGATGAAGGGCCTGACCGACGCTGCCCGCGCCATCGCCTTCAACTGCGCCATCGCCACCGACCGGGCGCGGGCCCATGCGACGAGTGATGCGGAAAAGGCCGGCCTCTGGCAGGAGCGGGCCAATCTCCTGACCCCGGTCGCGAAAGCCTTTGCAACCGACGTCGCCTGCGAGGTCGCCTCGCTCGGGATCCAGGTTCATGGCGGCATGGGCTTCGTCGAGGAGACCGGCGCCGCAAGGCTGCTGCGGAACGCCCGCATCACGCCGATCTACGAAGGCACCAACGGCATCCAGGCGATCGACCTCGTCACCCGCAAGATCGGCCAGTCGGGTGGCGAGGCGGTGTCCGGCCTGTTTGCCGAACTCTCGTCGACGCTTGCCGAACTGTCGCGGCGAAATGCGCCGGAATTCGGCGAGACGGCCGCCTGTCTCGAAGCCGGAATGGCCGATCTTCGGGCCGCGACGGACCATCTCCTCGGCCTGTTGCGATCGAAGGAGACCGACGCGGCGCTCGCGGGCGCTGCTCCGTATCTCAGGCTCTTCGCCCTTGCATCAGGCGGCATATGGCTTGCCAAGGGCGCACTGGCCGGGCCGAACGATCAGCGGATCGCGCTTTGCCGGTTCGTCGCCGAGAATCTGGTGACCGAGTCGTCGTCCCTCAGGCACAAGGTGGTGGCAGGGGCAGCGAGCCTTGCGGCCGCCCACGATCTTCTCGTCGAGGCGGCATCGTGATGTCCGAGCTGATCGAAACCGGCGTAAGGGACGGCGTCATGACCCTCCGGATGAACCGTCCGGACAAGAAGAACGCCCTCAATCGCGAAATGTACCGCGCGATGCTCGAAGCATTGCAGGCGGCGTCGTCCGACGAGGCCATCCGCGCGGTCGTCTTCGCCGGGGTGCCGGGGGCGTTTTCGGCCGGCAACGACATCAAGGACTTCCTGGCGATCGCCGAGGGCGGCTCGCTGCCGGCCGAGACGGGCGATTTCCTGCATCTCGTCGCTGGCTTCGACAAGCCGATGATCGCCGCGGTGGACGGGCTGGCCATCGGCATCGGCACGACGCTGCTGATGCATTGCGACCTCGTCTATGCGAGCCCGCGATCGATGTTCAAAACCCCCTTCCTCGACCTCGGCGTCACGCCGGAAGCGGCCTCCAGCCTGATCGCTCCGCGCATGATGGGCGACCAGCGGGCCTTTGCCCTGCTCGTCCTCGGCGAGAGCTTCGACGCCGAGGCGGCGCGGCAGGCGGGGCTGGTCTACAAGCTGGTCGACGCCCCGGAAGAGGCGGCATCGAGCGCCGCGGTCCAACTCGCCGCGAAGCCGCCCGAAGCGCTGCGGATCGCCCGAGGCCTGCTGCGCGGCCGCCGCGAGGACGTGCTCGCCCGCATGGACGAGGAACTCGAGATCTTCGCCGGACGGCTCCGCTCCGACGAGGCGCGGGCGGCCTTTGCGGCGTTCCTGAGCCGCTGACGGGCGAGGACCGTTGGCTCGTCGTCGTCCGGGACTCTTCGGCGAGGCAGCGGAGGTGAGATGCGCCCAGCGACACCGTTCCTCCGTCAGCGGTCCCATGCCGGAAGCCGACCGCGCTGGATGATCCCATCCGCCGGCCGCATTTGCCCCGCCGGCAGCGGCAGTGATAGACGCTGCCGTTTCGGCGCCCTTCGAACGCGACTCGTCGAACCCTTGTCAGGATGCCCATGACCACCGCATCGCCCATCATCCGTGAAAAGGTCTCGTCATGCGTCTAGGCGGGCGTCTGGCCGCGGCGATCGAAGTGCTATCCGACGTCGAGGCGCGGCGGCGGCCGGTCGCCGACGCGCTCAAGGACTGGGGCCTCGCCCACCGCTTCGCCGGCTCCGGCGACCGGGCGGCGATCGGCAACATCGTCTACGACGCCTTGCGCAAGAAGCGCTCCTACGGTTTTCGCATGGGCGACGAGGGCGCTGCGGCGCTGGGCTTTGCCGCGGTGCTCGATGGGCTCGGAATGGAGACGGCGGAACTGGCCGCCGCGCTGGACGGCGACCGTTTCGCGCCAGCGATGCCGGGAGACGACCAGGTCGGGCGCTTTGGCGGCGCCGATCTCTCCGAAGCGCCCGATGCCGTGCGCGCCGACGTGCCGGACTGGATCGCCGCCCGTCTCGAAGCATCCCTCGGCGACGGCTGGGTGGAGGAGGCCGCGGCGCTTTCGACGCGTCCGCCGCTCGATCTGCGCGTCAACACGCTGAAGGCCGATCGCGACAAGGTGGTGAAGGCGCTCGCGCCTTTCGACGCCACCGCGAGCGATCTCGCCCCGGAGGGCATCCGCATCGCCGCGATCGAAGGGGCCGGCCGCCATCCGAACGTACAGGTGGAGGCGGGCTTCCAGAAAGGCTGGTTCGAGGTGCAGGACGAGGGCTCGCAGCTCGCCGCGCTGCTCTCCGGCGCCGCTCCCGGCGAACAGGTGCTCGATCTGTGCGCCGGGGCAGGGGGCAAGTCCCTGGCTCTGGCCGCCATGATGGAGAACACCGGCCAGATCCATGCCGCCGACTCGGACCGCCACCGTCTCGCTCCGATTCACGAGCGGCTCGCCCGCGCCGGCAGCCGCAACGTTCAGGTCCACGATCCGCGCGAGGACATGGCCGGTCTCATCGGCTCCATGGACCTGACCCTCGTCGACGCGCCCTGCACGGGCTCCGGCACCTGGCGGCGGCGGCCGGACGCCAAATGGCGCCTGTCCGAAAACGCGCTCGCCAAGCGGATCGAGGAGCAGGATGCGGTGCTCGATCGCGCTGCGCGCTTCGTGCGCCCCGGTGGCCGGCTCGCCTACGTCACCTGCTCGCTCATCGCCGACGAGAACGCCGCCCGCATCGCCGCCTTCCTGGAGCGGCATGCCGGGGAGGGGTTCGCGGTGGCCGACACCGGTGCGCGCTGGGCCGCGATGCTGCCGGAAGCGATCGAGCGCTGCCGCGTCAGGGACCTTGCCGGAGGGAGCGTGATCACCATGACGCCGAAACTCACCGGCACGGACGGTTTCTTCTTCGCGCTGCTTGAGCGGGCAGGATGAACGGCGGCCCGAATTGGCCGCTCGTCGGGAAGTGGCGCATCCTCTCGACCGAGATGTGGGATCGCGAGGCGCTCGACAGCTGCGGCCCGGCCTATTTCCTGTTCGGCGAGCGGGAGGGCGAGGCCCGGCTGATCGTGATGGAGCTCTCCCTCGACTGCGGATTCTCGAACACCATGGTCCACTTCGATTTCCACGGCTCGGACGAGGGAATGGAGATTTCGGGAGACGGCTTTGCGGAACTGCGGGAGGACGGGCTGATCGAAGGCGAGATTTCACTCAGGGACGGCGACGAAAGCATGTACGTCGCGCGCCGGTGGCGGGCCGAGGACGAACGATGAGCCGATATCTCGCCCTGCCGCTGTTCCTGCTCCTGAGCGTCGGGGGCGGTGCCCTGATCGGGCTCTCCGTTGAGACTGGCGGCTGGTACGCAGAGCTCGCCAAGCCGAGCTTCAACCCGCCGGATTGGGTCTTCGCGCCGGTCTGGGGAACGCTCTACATCCTCATCGGCGTTGCCGGCTGGCGCGTCTGGCGCGCGGGGATCGGAACGGCGCAGAAGCTGTGGTGGCTGCAGCTGGCGTTGAACGTCGCCTGGCCGCCGGTGTTCTTTTCCGCCCACATGCTCGGCGCGGCTCTGATCGTCATCCTCGCCCTCGACGCGGCGGTCGTCGCCTTCGTCGCCGCTGCCTGGCGCACGGAGCGGGTGTCGGCGTTGCTGTTTCTGCCTTATCTCGCCTGGGTCGCCTATGCGAGCCTTCTCAACGCGGCACTCTGGTGGTTGAACTAGCGGCCGCAACGAACGCGCCGAGGCCGCCATGACCAATCCACCCGAAACCGACCATGCGATCGAAACCATCGGCGGTAGAAGCGTTCTCTTCGTCATGGCCGCCCATGCCGAATATGGCGAAAAGCTCAAAAGCCGCATCCGCCCGCTTATGACCGGCGTCGGGCCGATCGAGGCGGCACTCCAC
The DNA here is from genome assembly GCF_010500815.1 of Jiella pacifica. GTDB lineage: Bacteria > Pseudomonadota > Alphaproteobacteria > Rhizobiales > Rhizobiaceae > Jiella > Jiella pacifica. Next base: position 165,800 of record NZ_JAAAMG010000005.1, on the reverse strand, counting down.
ACCGGCGTTGCGCTGCAGCAACTGGAGACGCGAAGGGGGCGGCCCGATCTCGTCGTCTCGCTCGGCTCGGCCGGCTCGCGGAGGCTCGAACAGGGCGAGGTCTATCAGGTCGCCTCGGTGTCCTGGCGCGACATCGACGCCTCTCTCCTGGGATTTACGAAAGGCGTGACGCCCTTCCTCGATCATCCCGTCGAAACGCCGATGCCGACACCGATCGAAGGGGTTCCTGCCGCCCGCCTCTCGACGGGCGCCGACATCGTCTCGGGGCCGCGCTACGACGCGATCGACGCCGACATGGTCGACATGGAGACGTTCGCGGTGCTGAGGGCTTGCCAGCGCTTTGGTGTCCCGCTCGTCGGCCTGCGCGGCATATCGGACGGAGCCGCCGAGCTCCATCACTACGACGACTGGATGACCCTGCTGCACGTCATCGACGAAAAGCTCGCCGAGGCAATCGACCGGCTGGAGGCGGCGATGGAACGAGGCGCGACTTTCGTCTGATCAGCTTCCCAGTTCCTCGAAAGTGAAGAGATAATCAATGCGGGCCCCCGCCATCGCTGGCAGGGGCCCGCATCATGCGGTCGGCAGGTTCGCTGGTTCGTCCTACTGTCCGCCGCCGAGGCTGTGGACGTAGACCGTCAGCTCCTTCACCGTGGTTTCGCCGAGGCGCTCTTCCCAGGCGGGCATGACGCCGTGGCGGGGGGCGGTGACCTGCCGGACGATGTCGTCCTTCGTGCCGCCGAAGAGCCAGATCGCGTCGTTCAGCGCCGGGGCGCCGAGTTCCTTGACGCCTTCGCCGCTTTCGCCGTGGCAGGCGGCGCAGTTGTCGGCGAAGACAGCCTGGCCCTTGTCTGCGGCCGCCTTGTCGTCGGCATTGCCGGCGAAGGAGAGGACGTATTCGGCGACGTCGCCGATCTGCTCGCGGTCGAGGATGCCGTCGCGGCCGAAGGCCGGCATCTCCGAGATCCGCGTGTCGTCGTCGCTCGCAAAGCGGATGCCGTGCTGAAGCGTCGTGTGGATGGCGTCGAGCGAGCCGCCCCAGAGCCAGGCGTCGTCGTTGAGGTTCGGATAGCCCGGCCCGCCTTCCGCGCCCGAGCCGTGGCATTGGACGCAATTGACCTTGAAGGCCGCCCGGCCGCCGGCGATGGCGACGGTGCGAAGCTCGGGATCGGCATTGATCTCCTCGACGGAGAGCGAGGTGATCTGCTCGATCTGTCCGGCCCGTGCTGCGTTGGCGGTGGCAGTCTCTTCGGCGAGTTCGCCGCGGCTCGACCAGCCCAGCAGTCCGGAAGTGGCGGAATTTACCAGCGGCCAGGCGGGGTAGAGCACCGAATAGACGAGCGCGAAGGCGATCGTCGCGTAGAAGGTCCACAGCCACCAGCGCGGCAGAGGATTGTTGAGCTCCTTGATGCCGTCCCAGGAGTGGCCCGTGGTCTCGACACCGGTGATCTGATCGACGTCCTTGTGATCGGCCATGGCTCAATCGTCCTTGAGAGGGATGGCGGCGGCCTCGTCGGCCGCCCGGCGGGCACCGGGGCGCAGCACGAAGCCGACGACCCCGAGGAAGAAGAGGGCCATGGCGAGCAGCATCCAGCTATCCGCGAAGGCGCGCATGGTGTGGTAATCGAAGTCCATGTCGGGCCTCCTCAGCGCTGGTTTTCTTGCGGGTCGTAGACGGAGAAGTCGACCAGCGTGCCGAGCATCTGGAGATAGGCGACGAGGGCGTCCATCTCGGTCAGGCGCTGGGGATTGCCGTCGAAATTCGCCACCACGGCCTTGGGATAGCGGGCAAGCAGACCGGAGGTGTCGCCGTCCGGGTTCACCTGGGCCTTGAGATCGGCCGCGGCGTTCTCGACCATCGCATCGTCATAGGGCACGCCCACCGCCCTGTTCGCCGCCAGATGTCCGGCCGGATCCTTCATGTCGAGATCGGCATTCAGCAGGAAGCCGTAGGACGGCATGATCGATTCCGGCACGACCGAGCGCGGATCGGTGAGGTGCTGCACCTGCCATTCGTCGGAGTAGCGGCCGCCCACCCGGGCGAGATCCGGCCCGGTGCGCTTCGAGCCCCACTGGAACGGGTGATCGTACATCGATTCCGCCGCCAGCGAATAATGACCGTAGCGCTCGGTCTCGTCGCGGAACGGGCGGATCATCTGCGAGTGGCAGTTGTAGCAACCCTCGCGCAGGTAGATGTTGCGGCCGGCCAGTTCGAGCGGCGAGTAGGGCCGCATGCCTTCCACCTTCTCGATGGTACTCTCGATGTAGAAGAGCGGGGCGATCTCGACGATGCCGCCGATCGTCACCACCAGGAGCGACAGGACGAGGAGCAGCGTGGCGTTGCGCTCGATCTTGCCGTGATGGGCGAGGATGCCTCTGGCGACAGGGTCGGCCTTCAGCTCCGGCCGCGCCCCGTCGAGGGCGAGGTTTTCGTCTTTCTTGTCGGTCATCGGATTTTCCTCACTCCGCCGGCTGCAGGGTTTGGGTGCCCATCGGCACCTCCCGACGGAGGTCGCCGCGGATGGTCTTGTAGACGTTGAAGGCCATGATCAGTGCCCCGACCAGGAACATCGCCCCGCCCAGCATGCGCAGGACGTAGTAGGGATGCATGGCGGCGACGGTCTCGGCGAAGGAGTAGACGAGATATCCGTCTTCCCCGTATTCGCGCCACATCAGGCCCTGCATGATGCCCGAGACCCACATGACGGCCGCGTAGACGACGATGCCGAGGGTGGCGAGCCAGAAGTGCCAGTTGACGAGGCGGAGCGAGTAGAGCCGCTCACGGCCCCACAGCTTCGGCGTCAGATGATAGACCGCACCGAAGGAGATCATGCCGACCCAGCCGAGCGCGCCGGAATGGACGTGTCCGATGGTCCAGTCGGTGTAGTGCGAAAGCGAGTTCACCGACTTGATCGACATCATCGGGCCCTCGAAGGTCGACATGCCGTAGAAGGCGATGGAGATCACCATCATCCGCAGCACCGGATCGGTGCGAAGCTTGTCCCAGGCGCCCGACAGCGTCATCAGCCCGTTGATCATGCCGCCCCAGGAGGGCATCCACAGCATGATCGAGAAGACCATGCCCAGCGTCTGCGCCCAGTCGGGCAAAGCGGTGTAGTGGAGGTGATGGGGGCCGGCCCAGATGTAGAGGAAGATCAGCGCCCAGAAGTGGATGATCGACAGCCGGTAGGAATAGACCGGCCGGTTCGCCTGCTTGGGAACGAAGTAGTACATCATTCCGAGGAAGCCGGCGGTGAGGAAGAAGCCGACGGCATTGTGGCCGTACCACCACTGGGTCAGCGCATCCTGGACGCCGGAGAAGGCCGAGTAGCTCTTGGCGCCGAGGAAGGAGACCGGCAGCGACAGGTTGTTGACCACGTGCAGCATCGCGATGGTCACGATGAAGGCGAGGTAGAACCAGTTGGCGACGTAGATGTGCGGTTCCTTGCGCCTCACCAGCGTGCCGAGGAAGACCGCCAGATAGGCGACCCAGACGACGGTCAACCACAGATCGACGTACCATTCCGGCTCGGCATATTCCCGGCTTTCGGTGATGCCGAGGAGATAGCCGGTCGCCGCCATGACGATGAACAGCTGATAGCCCCAGAAGACGAACCAGGCGAGGTTGCCGCCCCACAGCCGTGCCCGGCAGGTGCGCTGGACGACGTAGAAGGAGGTGGCGATCAGCGCATTGCCACCAAAGGCGAAGACCACCGCCGACGTATGCAGCGGCCGCATGCGGCCGAAATTGAACCAGGGCTGGATGTTGAGATCCGGCCAGGCGAGCTGCGAGGCGATGACGACGCCGACGAGAAAGCCGACAATCCCCCAGAACACCGTCGCAATGACGCCGTAGCGGACGACATCGTCCATGTAGGCCACCGACGCGGTGGCCGCGCTCTGGCTTTGCGCCGCCAAGCCGCCCCTCGGCCCCGTCTGCGAGCCGTCCGCCCGCAACGGGATCATCTTGTCGCCGGAAAAATCGATCCGGCGCATCAGCACGATCGTCGCCAGCGCCAGCACGACGAACAGCACATAGGAGTGCGCTCTGAATGGCTCGTCAGCCGCGAAGCCGGCGCCGAGCAGCGCCAGGAACGCGGCGAGACCGACGAGCATGGTCTCGGTCGTATATTTCATCAAATTGCCACCCTCGCTCGAACCGGCGGCAAGCGGCGGCCGGAAGGGCCGGGCCGAACGCCGGGATCGGGAGTGCACTTGTCAGTTTCCGCAGGCGCGCGCCTTGACCTGGATCAAGGAAGTCCGGGCCTCGATCGGCGAGACAGATGCCATGATCAACGCCATCGGAGCAGCGCCATGACGTTCCAGCCCCGGTCCCAGTCGGAAGCCGAGTTTTCGGCCGAAGTTTCGTACCAAGGCGTCGCAAGCGCCGTCGTCGTCTTTCATCCCGCCGCAACCCGCGGCGAGTTGCCGCGGTCGGTGCCGAGCGTAGATGGCTTCGGCGCTGCGCCTTTGGGTGCGGGTTCTGGGGTCGCAGCGGCGCTGTCCCATCAGCTTGCGGCCCAGCGCCGGCTCTGCGATGCGCTGGAGGCGATCGCAGACGGCTTGCCGGACGATCTCGACGCCCAGCAGACGCTGCATGTCGCCCGCTCCATCGGACCGGGTATTCGTCGTGCGCACCGCTTCGAGGAAGACACCGTCTTTCCCGTTCTCAAGACGAGCCGCGACGCGTCCCCGGAACTCTCCGGGACGCTGCAGCGCCTGCATTTCGAGCATTGGGAGGACGAGAGCTTCGGCGACGAGCTGGCCGACAAGCTGATCGACTACGTCAGGACGCGGGCCGCGGCGAAGCACTGCAAGGCATCGCAGGCCGGCTTTCCACGACGCATGGGCTCTTTCGGTATCGTCGCCGCCGAGCCGGCGGGATCGTCGGCGAATCCGGCGGCCGAAGCGCTCGGCTACATGTTGCGCGGCTTCTTCGAAGGGCTCCGGCGGCACATCGCCTTCGAAGAGGAGCATCTCGTTCCACTTCTGGCGAAGATCGGGTGAGGCGATGACGGCCTTCCAGTCTCCGGTCGATCACCGCGCCGTGCTTGCCCGCTACGGCGCCGAGGTGCCGCGCTACACCAGCTATCCGACGGCGCCGCATTTTGCCGCAGGCACTGGCGGGGCTTTGTGGGACGAGCTTTGCGACGGGCTCGATCCCGAAGCGCCGGTCTCGGTCTATATGCACGTTCCGTTCTGCGACCGGCTGTGCTGGTTCTGCGGGTGCCACACCAAGCAGACCCGCCGCTACGATCCGGTCGAGGCCTATGTCGGCTCGGTCGTTGCGGAGATCGCCGCCTTTCGTCGCCGCCTTGGGTTTTCGCCGAAGCTCGGCGCCCTGCATCTCGGCGGCGGCTCGCCGAGCTTCCTCCGCCCGGACGACCTGAAGCGCCTGTCCGAGGCGCTGCACGCCGCCTTCGACTTTGCCGCGGATGCCGAGATCAGCGTCGAGATCGACCCGTCGGATGTGACGGACGAGACGCTGTCGGGCCTGCGCGCCCTGGAGGTGACCCGCGTTTCGATCGGCGTTCAGGATTTCGACCCGGCGGTGCAGGCGGCGATCAACCGGCCGCAGAGCTTCGAGCAGACGCGCGACGTCATCGCGGCGCTGCGCGCCTCCGGCCTCGTCTCGATCAACATCGACGTGCTCTACGGCTTGCCGCTGCAGACGCCGGAGCGGCTCGACGCGACCGTCGAACAGGTGATCGCGCTCCAGCCTGAGCGCGTGGCGCTGTTCGGCTACGCCCACGTGCCGCATGTGAAAAAGCACCAGACGATGATCCGGACCGAAGACCTGCCCGGATCAGAGGCGCGGTTCGCCGATGCCGCGCGCGCGGCATCGGCCTTTCGGAGCGCCGGCTACGAGGCGATCGGCATCGACCATTTCGCACTGCATGGCGACAAACTCGCCAAGGCGGCGCGCTCAGGCACGCTGCGCCGCAACTTCCAGGGCTACACCGCCGATCCCTGCGACACGCTGATCGGCTTCGGCGCCTCGGCGATCTCGCGCTTTGCCGGCGGCTATGTCCAGAACACCGTGCCGACCGGCCTCTATCAAGGCCGGATTGCGGCGAGCGAGCCGGCCGCCGAACGCGGCTACCGGCTGAGCCAGGACGACATGATCCGAAGCCATATGGTCGAGCGGCTGATGTGCGACTTCGCGCTGGATCTGGGGGCGCTGTCCGACCGCTTCGGCGTCGCGGCACAGCCTTATGTCCGCGAGGCCCTGCGGCTGGCGGCGATCGATCCGGACGGGCTTGTGGAGGTCACTGGCCGTCGCTTCGTCATCCGCCCCGAGGCGAGAAGCCTCGCCCGCACGGTCGCCTCCTGGTTCGACGCCCATCTTCGGAGCGGCGAGGCGCGTTACTCGAAGGCGGTGTGAGGTGTCACGAAGCGACACGCCGCGTTCGGTCCACTGAATCAGGCCAAGAAACCGCCAGTCCATGTTTCGCGCGACGAGCTCGAAATTCTCGCATCTTGCAAGTTAATGCGGGTCATTGGTAATTGGTTTTGCTTATGAATTTGATTTGCGGAGTTCGGAGAAAGTCTTCCTGCGCGTTAGCTGGAGATTAAGTGGGCGAGGGTACCACTTCGGCAAAGGCACGCCGCCGGGGCAGCCTTCGTCGATGAAAGTTCGTTCACGTGCGTCTCTCAGACCTCAAGATATCCCGCCGCATTGGTATCGTCGCGTCCATCTCGATCCTCGGGATGCTGGGTCTGGCCACGACCTTCGTCGTCGAGCGGGGCATTCGGTCGGCCTATGACGATGCGGCGGATCGAGCCGCGGAGACCGAACGGCTGATCGACCAGGTCGAGATTGCCTTCCTGGAGGAGCGGCGAAGCGAAAAGGACTTCTTTCTTCGCAAGGACATGGCCTTTGCCACCGCGCACGAGACCATCGCCGCGACGCTGAAGGCGGACCTTGCCTCCTTGGCGGACATGGTCGCAGAAACGGAGCGGCTGAGCCCGCTTTCGAGCGATGTCACGCGGATGAACTCGCTGTTTCAGGATTACCGCGGGCAATTCGGTGAGGCTGTCGAGGTGACCCAGGCATTGGGTCTCGACGAGACGAGCGGCTATCAGGGCGCGTTGCGGGCCGCCGTTCACTCGTTGGAAGAGACCCTGAACAAACTCGGCGATCCCGAGTTGCAGGTGATGATGCTCATGCTGCGCCGGCACGAGAAGGACTTCATGCTGCGCGGCGATCCCAAATACATCACCAGGCTGCAGGATCAGCTCTCCGAGCTTCGCGCGTTGCCCTCGCTTCGTTTCGGCATGCCGGCGTCCTACCGAACGGCGATGGACGACCTGCAAAGCTACGAGACGAGCTTCCTGGCGTTCACGCAGGCGACGATTGCCGCCGCGGATATCCGCAAGCAGCTCAGCGAGACGTTCAGCGAGATCGAGCCGTCGTTCGAGACCGTGAAGACGGCCGTCTCTCAAGCACGTGTCGATGCCAAGACGCAGAGCGCCTGGATTTCATCGCTTGCATTGAAGGCGATGATCGGTTCGGCCGTTTTCCTCGTCCTGCTCATCGCCACAATTCTGTTCGTCGTCGGCCGCTCCATCACGCTCCCCCTGGGCCTGACGGCCCTGGCGATGCGCAAATTCGCCGACGGCGATACCACTGCGGCGCTTCCCGACGCCGGCCGGAAGGATGAGATCGGCGACATGGTTCGTGCTCTCCAGGTCTTCCGCCAGGCCGAAGAGGACAAGCGCCGAATGGAAGCCGAGGCGTTGGAGGCAGGCCGCACCTCGGCCGAACAGCGGCGTCGAGCCGAGTTGGCGGCGACGGAAGAGGCGCGGCGGGAGTTCATCCGGAACGTTTCCCCGGCCTTTACGGCGCTCTCGAACGGCGATCTCACCGCTCGGATGGAACGGAGCCGGATGGTTGGATTCGAGGAAATCTGCGATCAGTTCAACGAGTCGATCCAGAGCCTGGAGGAGGTGATCGGCGCCGTCGTTTCGGCATCGGGCTCGATCCATGTCGGGCTCGACGAGATCAACACCGCCTCGAACGATCTGGCGCGGCGTACCGAGCAGCAGGCTGCGAGCCTGGAAGAAACGGTGGCGGCGCTCTCGGAGGTGACGAAAGGGGTGAATGGGACGGCCGACGGAGCCGCACGGGCTCAGGAGTCCGCCCTGCAGGCTCAACGCAATGCCGAGAAGGGCGGAAGCATCGTGGCCCAGGCCGTCAACGCGATGACCCAGATCGAGAAGTCATCGGACCAGATCGGTCAGATCATCACAATCATCGACGAGATCGCCTTCCAGACCAACCTCCTTGCCCTCAATGCGGGCGTCGAGGCGGCGCGCGCCGGCGAGGCCGGCAAGGGCTTCGCCGTGGTCGCACAGGAAGTGCGGGGACTCGCTCAGCGTTCCGCCGAAGCTGCCAAGGAGATCAAGGCGTTGATCTCTGCCTCGGGAGAGGAGGTCCACAGCGGTGTGCAACTGGTCACGGCCTCCGGCCAGTCGCTGAACGAAATCGTCGCCCAAGTCGCGGATATGTCGGCAATCGTTGCGCAGATCGCCAAGGGTACCCGCGAGCAAAGCACGAGCCTGAAGGAGGTCTCGGCCGCTGCAGACCAGATGGACAAGGTGACGCAACAGAACGCCGCAATGGTCGAAGAAGCGACGGCCGCCGCCCAGGCTCTGGGAAAAGAGACGGATCATCTCTCACAGCTCACGGGCCGCTTCAAAACGGCCACATCCCGGACAGCGGACGCGGATCGATCCGCAGCCCGTCCAGTCACTCGGCCCACGACGAGACGCGCGGCCCCGGCCGCTCAATCCGTCCCGCAACTCAAGGTCCTGGGAGCGGGCGGAGCTGCGCTGAAAGCAGACGCCAAGGAATGGGAAGAGTTCTGATCTGAAACGGAAAGCCCTGCATTCGGCTCTTGCCTCGTTTCTAGGCCGCATCCACCTCGCAGCGAGCTCTCAGCCGTTCCAGGTCGGGCACCGTCACCGTCCGGTTGTTCTCGACGACGATGACACCGGCCTTGCGCAACCTGGTGATCTGGCGGCTGACCGTCTCGATGGTGAGGCCGAGGAAATCGGCAATGTCGGCCCGCTTCAGCGGGATTTCGAAGCGGATCGGCCGATCGCCGCTTGGCGCCTCGGGATCGACGTTCTCGGCGATCATCAACAGGAAGCTCGCGACCTTTTCGGCCGCGGTCTTGCGGCCGAGGGCGAAGATCCACTCGCGCGCTTCGTCGAGTTCGTCGAGCGCCTGCTGATAGAGCCGGCGTTCGAGATCGGGCGAATGGGCGATCATCTCGTCCATTACCTGCTTGGGAAAACTGCAGAGCTTTACGTCGGTGGCCGCCTCGGCGGTCGTTTCGCTGAAGGAGCGGAACGGACGGCCGACGAAATCCGGCGCAAACTGCAGACCGACGATCTGCTGCCGTCCGTCCGCCATCAGCCGGGTGAGCTTCACGACGCCCGCGAGAATGTTGGAGTAGTGCCTGAAGTCCTCGCCGGAGGAGACGATTGCGCCATCGCCAGCCACCGTCTGTTTGACGGTGTGCCGGCTGAGCCGGGTCAGCTCTTGCGGCGTCAGCGCGCCGCAGATCCCGCGATGGCGCGCCTCGCAGGCGCGGCAGACCACCGGGACATCGGAATTGTGGACGTCGAGGCGCGGCTTCCCGGCTATCGCGTCCGCTGTCGGCAGATCGTTCCTCATGGCCACGCCAACCCGCATGACAGGCCGGCGTCTGTCAATTGGGAATCATACCTGTTCCCCACGCAAGGTTCGCCCGACGCTGTTCGGGCGCCGGCGCTTCGGCGGGGCCACGCTCGGCGTCGTGCCGTGGACACGGTACCCGTCGCCGGCCGCCGTGCCAGCGCCAGCTTGCCATTGCACCGCCGCGGTCAGTCGAGCGGATAGCGCTCGCGCAGTGCCCGAACCTGATCGGCGGTGAGCATGCGCGGCGATTCTCTCCTGAGGAGCATGGCAAGTTTCGCCGTTTCTTCCAGTTCCTCGGTGGCGAAGACGGCCGCGTCGAGATCCTTGCCGGCGACGACAGGGCCGTGATTGGCGAGGATGACTGCGGGGCGGGTGCCGCCGAGTTCGGCGACGGCCGCCCCCATCGCCGGATCGCCGGGCATGAAATAGGGAAGCAGCTTCACCCTTCCCAGGCGCATGACCGAATAGGCGGTGAGCGGCGGCAGGACGTCGTCTGGATCGACGTCCGGCAACATCGAATAGGCCACCGAATGGGTGGAATGCAGGTGGACGACCGCGCCCGTCGTGCCGCGCGTGCGGTAGAAGGCCTCGTGCAGCGGCATTTCCTTCGTCGGCTTGTCGCCCGATACGAATCGTCCGTCGGCGTCGAAGAGCGACAGCCGCGCCGGATCCAGATCGCCCATGGTCGAGCCCGTCGGCGTCACCAGAAGGCCGCCATCTGCCGTGCGCGCCGAGATGTTGCCCGACGAGCCGCAGGTCAGGCCGCGATCGAAGAGCGACTGCGCCATCCGGCAGATCTTTTCCCGCAGCCGGGTCTCGTCGCTCATCGTCTGTCCTCGTCGTGTCGCGGCACTGCGGTCGGGGCCGGCGGATAGACCCCGGCGAGCTGGGTGAGGTGGCGCGACATTTCTTCGCTGGCTTGCATCGGATCGCGCGCTTCGATCGCCGCGAAGATCCGCACATGGGCTTTGAAGGCGCGCTCGGTCTGACCGGGTGTCTGGAGGCTGGTATTGCGCACCTCCGTCAGCCATTCGCTGACTGCGGCGAAGAAGGCATCGATCATCGGGTTGCCGACGATCCGCGCGATCGCGGCGTGGAACTCGATGTCGGTGCGACCGAAGGCCTCGAGGTCGCCCATCGCGGCGCGATTGCGCTCGAGCGTCGCCTTCAGTTCGGCGACGGTCCTGTCGTCGGCCTGTTCCGCCGCGATGCGCGCCGTCCCGGTTTCCACGATGAGCCGGACCTGCATCAGCGAGCGCAGCCCGCCGGGCTGGGCCAGATGATAGGTCGCGGCCTGCGACAGCATGGACAGGAGAAAGTCCGGCTGCGGCGCCGAGACGCGCGCCCGCGTTCCCGGCCGTGTCGTCACCATGCCGCGGCTTTGCAGGGCGGCGATCGCCTCGCGCACCGTCAGCCGCGAGACACCGAACTCTTCCATCAGATCGCGCTCGGAGGGGAGGGGATCGTCGGTTCCGTAGACGCCCTCGCAGATCTCCGTCGCGAGTATTTCCACGAGCTCCTCGTGCATCCGTTTCGGCTTCAACAGGCGGCGGGCCCGCGTGGCGGGCGCTGCCGGACCGTCCGGATCTGTCATGTCCACCTATCCTGTCGCTTCGTTCGAGCACCCATTGACACGGCTACCAAGTTTACGCCAGAAAGTCACCATCTCATCTGAATGTCTGATGGTCGGACCAGTTGAGAATGGCCACGGGAGCGGCCATACCGAATCGGGAGGTTCTTATGAGAACGATGCTACGCGCCGCGCTGCTCGCGGCGGCCACCACCGTGTCGACGATGCCGGCATTCGCCGAGGACATCGCGATCGCGCTGCATGTCGAACCCAGCCACGAGATGTTTCAGGTCGGCGAGCGGCTGAAGAAGAACATCGAGGAGCAGTCGGGCGGGCGCTATACCGTGACGCTGCTCGGCACCGAGGTTGGCGGCGAGCGCGACCATCTGGAGGGGGCGAGCTTCGGCGAATACCAGATCGCTCTCGGGGGCTCGATGCCGATGACCCTCTATGCGCCGGAATATGCGGCGGCCGATCTGCCCTTCACTTTCGGTTCCAGCGAAGAGGCGCGGAAGGTGTATGAGGGCGAGATGGGCGAAGCCCTGCGGCAGAAGGTCATCGAGAGCGGCCATCTGCGGCTCGTCGGCCTGTCGGTGCGCAATCCGCGCAACCTGACCTCGAAGACGCCGGTCAAGACCCCTGCGGACGTCGAGGGCGTCCGCATGCGCGTCCCCGAGATCGCACCCTGGGTAGAGATCTGGACCGAGATCGGCGCACTGCCTTCGCCGATCGCCTGGCCGGAGGTCTACACCTCGCTCCAGACGGGCGTCATCGACATGCAGGAAAACCCCGTCGACTACATCTGGTCGGGCAAGCTCTTCGAAGTGCAGTCCTATGTGAACCGCACCGAGCACGTCTATTCCTTCTTCCACTGGCTGATGAACGAGGACTTCTATCAGGGCCTGCCGGAAGAGGATCGCACGATGATCCAGTCGGCGATCGACGAGGCGATCGTCTGGGGCGACGATCTCGTCACCGGCAACCAGGACAAGCTCTACGAGCAGCTCCAGGAAAAGGGCATGGAAGTGGTCGAGCCGGACGTCGCGGCCTTCCGCCAGAAGGCTGCGCCGGCCATCCGCCGCATCGCCGAGGGCTTCGCCCCTGAGGTCCGCGAATACGTGCTCTCGAAGCTCGGCGACGAGTGAGGCGAGAGCGGGAGCGCGCCCACCGCGCGCTCCCGCGACGGTTGGTCGGTCGGGAGGATCTTCGTGGAACGTCCATTGAACGAGGGGGCTGGAGCCTGGCGCGTCGCCGCCGTCTTCTGGTCTGCCGTCGAAACGGTCATGACCCTCGCCTTCATCGGCATGCTGGTCGTCATGTTCGTCCAAGTCGCGGCGCGATACGTCTTCGCGGTCGGCGTCCCCTGGACCGACGAGACCTCGCGCTTCCTGTTCATCGGCGAGATCTTTCTCGGCGCGGCGATCGCGCAGCGGGCCGGGGCGCAGATCCGCATCACCATCCTCCTCGACATGCTGCCGCGCTCTGCGCGCCGGGTATTCGACGTCATCGGCGACCTTTTGACCGTCGCCATCGCGGGCGCCCTCGTCTGGGGCGCCGTCGGGATGATGCAGCGGACCGGCAGCGTCAGCGCCAGCACCATCCCTGTGTCCTTCTCCACCCTTTATCTCATCCAGGCGATCGGGATCGCGATGCTGGTGCTGCTCGTCCTGCGCGACCTCGTCCTGACCCTTTTCGGCCGCTCCACACCGGAGAGCGCGGCATGACGATCTTCTTTGCCCTGTTCGGCACGCTGCTGCTGCTGCTCTTCGTCGGTGTTCCGGTCGGCTTCGCGATGATCGGCGCGTCGATCGCCGTCCTCGCCTCGAACCGAGGTCTCGGCTCGGTGCCCTACGAGATGGTGGCGCAGCGCACGCTTTACGGCGTCAACAGTTTCACCCTCCTCGCCATCCCGGCCTTCCTCCTGATCGGCCGTCTGATGAACACCTCGGGGATCTCGGACCGGGTCTTCGACATCGCCCGCTCGCTTGTGGGGCATCTGCGGGGCGGCCTCGGCCACGTCAACGTCCTGTCGAGCATGCTGTTCGCCGGCATGTCCGGCTCCGCCGTCGCCGATGCCGGCGGCCTCGGGCCGGTCCAGATGAAGGCGATGGAGAAGGACGGCTACGACCGGGGCTTCAGCGCCGCGGTCACCGCGAGTTCGGCGACCATCGGCCCGATCATCCCACCGAGCATTCCGGCCGTCATCTACGGCGCCCTGGCCAATGTCTCGATCGCCGCGGTGTTTCTCGGCTCGATCGTGCCCGGCGTCCTGATGGGCCTCGGTCTCATGGCCCTCGTCGCCTACATGTCTCACAAGCGCGGCTACCCCGTCGCTACGCGGGCTTCGATCCGCGACATCCTGCGGGCCTGCGGCCGCGGCTTCCTGCCGATCCTGACCCCGGTCATCATTATCGCCGGCATCCTGTCGGGGGTCTTCACGCCCACCGAGGCGTCCGCCATCGCCGTCGTCTACTGCGCGCTGATCGCCTTTTTCGTCTACCGGACGATCTCGCTGCGGGAGTTCTGGACAATCTGCCGCGAAACGGCGGTGGACACGGCGGCGCTGCTCGTCATCATTGCCGGCTCGGCCCTCTACGCCTGGGTGCTGGCGCGCTATCAGGTGACATCGCAGATCATCGACTTCCTGTCCGCCAACGTCGCGGACAAGTGGGTGCTGCTGCTGCTTCTCAACCTCTTCATCCTCCTCGTCGGCTGCTTCATCGACAGCGTGCCGGCCCTGTTCCTGCTGACGCCGATCCTGACGCCGCTGGTCGTGAGCTACGGCATCGACCCCGTCCATTTCGGCGTCGTCATGATCTTCAACCTGATGATCGGCCTCGTCACGCCACCGGTTGGAACCGTTCTGTTCACCGTTCAGAAGGTCGCCGACATCCCGTTCGGCAGCCTGGTGCGCGAGATCCTGCCCTTCTACATCCCGCTGTTCGGGATGCTGATCGCGATCACCTTCATTCCGTGGCTCGTCCTCGGTGTGCCGAACTGGCTGCTGAACTGACGGGCGCGGGTCAGAATCACCGGAGTAGACGATGTCTGTGCTTGTTTTCGGCGGCCTCGGTCATGTCGGTTCCTGGGTCGCGCACGACCTGGCGGCCCGCGGCGAGGAGGTGGTGATCTTCGACGCCGGCGCCGACCGGCTGGAAGGTCGCGGCCTCGATCATCTCGAAGCCGTCGCCGACCGGATCACCCTCGAGAACGTCGATGTCCTCGACGTCCATACGCTTTTCGAGCGCATGCGGGCCTACGAGGGGAAGATCGACTGCGTCGTCTGGGGCGTCGCGGTCATCGCCGGACCAAGCTTCGCCAGGCGTCCGTTCCGCAACATCCAGATCAACACGGTCGGGATGCTGAACGTTCTCGAAGCCTGCCGCATCCTCGGCGTGCCGAAGTTCGTCAACCTCTCCTCCGGTGCGATCTACGGCAATCATCCCGGCGGGCAGACCGAGGAGACGCCGGTTCAGGTCACCGACCTCTACGGCGCGACCAAGGCGGCCAATGAGGCGCTGGCGCTCCAGTATGGCGGCACCTACGGCTTCGACGTGCGCAACGCTCGCCTCTACTTCGTCTACGGGCCCGGCCGGATGCCCTCGCGGATGCACGTGCTCTACCAGGCGATGTTCGGGGCGCTCGAGGGGCTGGAGAACGTCTCCTCGCCGTCGGGCGGCGACCAGTCGCTCGACTGGACTCACGTGCGCGACACGGCGGCGGGTATCGTCGCGCTCATCGACGCTCCGTCCGACGTCGCGGGGGAGGCGTTCAACGTCTCGTCCGGCGTCGCCGTGCGCCACGACGAGATCATGAAGACGTCCGACGAAATCGCCGGTCGCAGGAGCGGCATGGCCCTGGGGCCGGGGCGCTTCTTCGAGCGCGGCGCGCCGCTCGACATCACCAAGGCGCGCCAGCGCCTCGGCTTTTCGCCCCGATTCACCGACATCCATGCCGGTATCGAAGACTACGCCCGGTGGATCGAGGCGCAGGGAGGCAAGAGGTGAACGTCGCCGCCGAGGCCCCGGCCGCCGGGCCGGGGCGCATCCGCGCCACCTATCTTCTGCGCACTGCGGGCGATGCGGACAAGGTCGCGGCCATCGTCGCCGGTGAGCAATCATCTGGCACGTTTCTTCCAGTTCCCGGCGAGAGCGAGGCGCTCAAGCAGCGCTCAGCCGCGCGTGTCGAGCGGCTGGCCCCGGTCGAGGATGGTGGTCTGCCGCCGCTTCCCGGTGCATCGCCCGGCGCGTTGGCCAGCTACGAGATGGAGCTGTCCTGGCCCTTCGCCAATCTCGGCGCCTCGCTGCCAAACCTTCTCGCCGCCCTTGCCGGCAATCTCTACGAGCTGCGTGACGTTGCCGGGCTGAAGCTGCTCGACTTCGCCGTGCCGGCCGAATTCTACGCCGCCTATCCCGGGCCGGCCTTCGGCGTCGCGGGTACGCGGCGCCTTGCCGGCGTCGCGGAGGGTCCCCTGATCGGCACCATCGTCAAGCCCTCCGTCGGGCTCGATCCGGCGGAGACGGCGGCCGTCGTCGACCAGCTCTGCGAGGGCGGCATCGACTTCGTCAAGGACGACGAGCTGCAGGCGGACGGGCCTGGCTGCCCGTTCGACGAGCGCGTGAAGCGGGTGCTCGACGTGGTCCGGCGCCACGAGGCGCGAACCGGCCGGACCGTCATGGTCGCTTTCAATCTGACGGGCGAGATCGACGAGATGCTGCGGCGCCACGATCTCGTCGCCGAGCTCGGCGGAAGCTGCGTGATGGTCAGCCTCAACGGGGTCGGGCCGGCCGGGGTCACCGCCCTGCGGCGCCATGCTCGGCTGCCGATCCATGCCCACCGCAATGGCTGGGGCTATCTCGGCCGGTCAGTGGACAATGGCTTCTCCTACGTCGCCTGGCAGAAGATCTGGCGGCTTGCCGGTGTCGACCACATGCATGTAAACGGCATTGCCAACAAGTTCTGGGAACCCGACGACAGCGTCGTCGCCTCCGCGCGGGCCTGCCTGACGCCGATGACGAAAAGCCATCGGAACGTCGTCATGCCGGTGTTCTCCTCCGGCCAGACGGTGATGCAGGCCGAGCCCACTCTGGCGCGCCTCGATTCGAGCGACTTCATCTTCTGCGCCGGCGGGGGCATCGTCGCCCATCCGAGGGGGATCGCCGCCGGTGTCAGGTCCCTCAGGCAAGCCTTCGATGCCGCGAGCGCCGGAATTCCCCTCGGCGAAGCCGCCAAACGCTCCCCCGAACTGGCCGAGGCCGTGGAGAAGTTCTCATGACGATTGCCACCGGAAACGTGATGCTGGCATTTTACGGCGACGATTTCACCGGGTCCACCGACGCTTTGGAGGTGACGGCCCTGGCGGGATTGCCGACCGTCCTCTTCACCGGGGTGCCGAGCGCGGAGGATCTTGCGCGTTTTGAAGGCTACCCCGTCGTCGGCATTGCCGGGACGGCGCGCTCCCAGTCGCCGGAATGGATGGAGGAGAATCTCCCCGCCTGTTTCGAGGCGCTGGCGAAGCTGTCGCCGCGGATCATCCAGTACAAGGTCTGCTCGACCTTCGATTCCTCGCCGCGGACCGGCTCCATCGGCAAGGCGATCGACATCGGCAGCCGGTTCGTTGCGGCCGACTGGTCGCCGAGCATCGTCGGGGCGCCGCATCTCGGCCGCTGGCTCGTCTTCAGCAATCTGTTCGCGGCGGCCGGCGGAACCCGCTACCGGATCGATCGCCATCCGACCATGTCCCGCCATCCGGTCACCCCGATGCGGGAGAGCGATCTGCGCCTGCATCTGAAAGAGCAGACCGGGCGCACGATTCTCGGTATCGACCTCGCCAGCCTGGCGCGGGGCGAAGCAGGGGCCGAGCGTGAGAAGGCCCGGGCCGAGCGCGCGGTGGCCTTCGTCGACGTCGCCGACGACGCGTCCCAGCGCGAGGCCGGCCGCCTCGTCTGGGAGGGGGCGGGAGAGGGGATCTTCAGCGCCTCTTCCTCCGGTCTGCAATACGCCCTCGTCGCCCATTGGCGCGAGACCGGCGTCTTGCCGCCGGAAGCGCCCACCTTCCCGCCGGCAGCGGCGGTGGATCGCCTGCTGGTTCTGTCGGGAAGCTGCTCGCCGGTCACCGCCGAGCAGATCGCCGCGGCCGAGGCGGCCGGCTTCGCCGCGGTCCGTCTCGACGTCGAGGCCGCGGTCGACGCCGCGCGGCAGGAGGGTGAGGTCGCCCGCATCATGGATGCGGCGACGGCTGCCTTCGCGACCGGCAAGGGCGTCGTCGTCTTTGCCGCGAAGACCGTCGACGACCCGGCCTTCGTCGCCCTGAAGGAGCGGGCCGGCACCGACGCCAGCTTCTCGGCTGCCCAGGACGCCATCGGCCGCACCCTCGGTCTCGTCGCTGCGAATGCCGTTCCGGCCTTCGATCTGAAGCGCATCGTGGTTGCCGGCGGCGACACCTCGGGCAGGGTGCTCGAGACCATCCCGGTCCTGGCGCTGGAAGTCGCCCACCCCCTCGGTCGCGGGGCTCCCGTCTGCCGCTGCCACGGCACCGAGCCGGGTTTCGACGGCCTGCAAGTCGTCCTCAAGGGCGGCCAACTCGGCCAGCCCTCGCTCTTCGTCGATGCGCTGGAGGGTACGGCGCGAGGATGAACCCATCGGCTCGTTCGAACGAGCTGTCGCGCCGGTCCCGCCCGCTCGGCGAGGTTGGGGGATGGATGAGGAGACCGTCACACCCCCGACCGCCCGCGATGGCCACGACCGGGCAAAGGCTTGGCGGCTTTTGGCGGATGCGACCGGCGGGTTGTGGGAACTCTTCCCGATTCTGAAGAAACGGCGCTGCCCGGGTTTATACTTCGCGCGTGAAGCGGCATATTGGGAGTGGCGGGGTGCTGCCTGCTCTGCGGGTTCGCCGCAGGAGAGAAGGCGCCCTTAACGCAAATGGGAGAGCAAGCTATGGCCTGGAACAAGCCGGTTGTCACCGAAATCTGCATGGCGATGGAAATCAACGGCTACATGCCCGTCGAATTCTAATCGGCCATGACTGTCGATATGGGCCGCGGGCGGGATCACCGCCTGCGGCTTTTTGTTTTGGGCTCTGCTGCCGGCGGCGGCTACCCGCAGTGGAACTGTCTGTGCGACGTCTGCCGGCTCTACTGGGCCGGCGACGAGCGGGTCGTTGCGCGCTCGCAGTCCTCGATCGCCGCATCCGCCGACGGCCGCAACTGGCTCTTGTTGAATGCCTCGCCGGATCTGCGCCAACAGGTGCTGACCTCGCCGCGGCTTGCCCCCAGCGCTCATGCCGATGACGCGGCAAGGCGGGCGACGCCAATTTCCGCCGTGCTCGTAACCAATGGCGACGTCGACCACATCGCCGGGCTCCTGACACTGCGCGAAAAGCAGCGCTTCCCGCTCTACGGAACGACCGGCGTTCTCGGCATGATCGCCGAGAGCCCGGTTTTTCAGGTGCTCGATCCGGCCTTCGTCGAAAAGCGCCCGGTGGCGATCGGCGCCGGCTTCGAGCCTTTGCCGGGCCTCTTCGTCGAGATCTTCTCCGTGCCCGGCAAGGTGCCGCTGTTCATGGAGAGGGGCGAGGTCGATGTCGGCGAGGAAAGCGAGATGACCGTCGGGGTGAAGCTTTCGGCGCACGGAAAGACCGCCTTCTACATTCCCGGCTGCGCCCATTTGCCGGCAACGCTCGCGGAGCGCATTCGCGACGCCGACGCGCTGCTCTTCGACGGCACGCTCTTTGCCGACGACGAGATGCGGCAGGCCGGCGTCGGGGAAAAGACCGGCCGGCGCATGGGCCACATGCCGATCTCGGGCGAGGGCGGCAGCCTTCACGCCTTCGAGGGGCTCGACATCGCCCGCCGCGCCTATATC
This sequence comes from Jiella pacifica, assembly GCF_010500815.1. Taxonomy (GTDB): domain Bacteria; phylum Pseudomonadota; class Alphaproteobacteria; order Rhizobiales; family Rhizobiaceae; genus Jiella; species Jiella pacifica. Next base: position 146,676 of record NZ_JAAAMG010000005.1, on the reverse strand, counting down.
CACATCAACAACACGAACCCCATTCTCGTCCAGGGTTCCGACCAACGCGCGACCGTCGAAGCCGCCGGCTGGACGGTCACCCATGACGGGATGGAGATCGCCTTATGACCAAGTCCCGAGCCGAGATGATGAGTGGGGCGGAACTCGAGGCCGCGTTGCGCCGGATCGGCGAGACGCGCTACCATTCGCTCCATCCCTTCCAGATTCTGTTGCAGGAAGGCCGGCTGAACCGCCCGCAGGTTCAGGCCTGGGCGCTGAACCGCTATTACTATCAGGCGAACATTCCGGTGAAGGATTCCTACATCCTCGCCCGGCTCGGCACGGTCGAATTGCGCCGCGAATGGCGTCAGCGCATTCTCGATCACGACGGATCGGAGACCGAGCGCGGCGGCATCGAGAAGTGGATCGCGCTGACCGACGGTGTCGGCCTCGACCGGGACTACGTCATGTCCGGCCGCGGCATCCTCGCCGGCACGCGCTTTGCGGTCGACGCCTACGTCCATTTCGTCCGCGACCGCTCGCTGCTCGAGGCCATCGCCTCCTCGCTCACCGAATTGTTCTCGCCCAACGTCATCGGCGTGCGGACCAAGGGCATGCTGGCCCATTACGACTTCATCTCGCAGGACACGCTGGCCTATTTCGACAAGCGGCCGGTGCAGGCCAAGCGCGACAGCGATTTCGCCCTGAACTACTGCCTCGAGCACGCCGACACCCGCGAGAAGCAGGAGGCGGTGATGGATGCGCTGCGCTTCAAGTGCCAGGTGCTCTGGGCGCAGCTCGATGCGTTGTACTACGCCTATGTCGAGCCGGCCCTGACGCCGCCGGATGCCTGGCGGCCGGGCGAAGCGGAAAGCGGCGGGAAGGCGCCCTGATGGCGGCGCCCCGGAGCATTGCCGACGAGACCGTCCCGGCCCTGCCGCGCGGGGTGAAATTTCGCGAGGACAAGGCCCGCGGCCGCTACGTGCTGCTCGGGCCGGAGCGGATCTTTGAGGCCGATCCGATCGCCACCGAGATCTTGAAGCGGATCGACGGCAAGACGACGTTCAAGGCGATCCTCGGTCAACTGACCCAGTTGTTCACCGCCGACGAGGCGACGATCCGTCCGGATGTCGAGGCACTCCTGACGGATCTGTCCGACAAGCAGATGGTGACCCTATGAGCGACACGATCCTCCTCGACCGCCCGGACAGGGCGGTCACGCCGCAGCCGCAGCCGCCCCTCGGCCTCCTCGCCGAGGTCACCCATCGCTGTCCCTTGCGCTGCACCTATTGCTCGAACCCGCTGCAGCTGGATCCGAAGTCGGCCGAGCTCGACACCGAGACCTGGAAGCGCGTCTTCAGCGAAGCCGCCGAACTCGGCGTCATCCATCTCCACATGTCCGGCGGCGAGCCGACGGCCCGCCGCGACATCGTCGAACTGACCCGCCACGCCGCCGAGGTCGGGCTTTATATCAACCTCATCACATCGGGCATCGGCGTCGACGACGCCAAGCTCGACGCACTCATCGAGGCCGGCTGCGATCACATCCAGCTGTCGATGCAGGGCGCCGACGAGGGCATCACCCAAAGGGTCGGCGGCTATCGTGGCGGCTATGAGAAGAAGCGGGCCTTCGCCCGGGCCGTGGTCGAGCGGGGCGTACCGCTGACGTTGAACGCCGTCATCCACCGGATGAACATCCATCAGGTGCCGGAGATGATCGAAAAGGCGGTGGAGTTCGGCGCCAAGCGCCTGGAGATCGCCCACACGCAATATTACGGATGGGCGCTGAAGAACCGGGCGCAGCTGATGCCGGTCCGCGAGGACGTCGACCGGACCATCGAGGAGGTCGAGACGGCCCGCGCGAGGCTCAAGGGTACGCTGGTCATCGACGCGGTGTTCCCCGACTACTACGCCCGCTATCCGAAACTCTGCAATGGCGGCTGGGGAACCCGCACCTTCTCGGTCACGCCATCCGGCAAGGTGCTGCCCTGCCACGCCGCCGAGACGATCACCCATCTCGACTTCTGGAACGTCCGCGACCACTCTCTGGCCGAGACCTGGTACGACGGCCCCGCCTTCACGGCCTATCGGGGCACGAGCTGGATGAAGGAGCCCTGCCTGTCCTGCGAGCGCAAGCATGTCGATTTCGGCGGCTGCCGGTGTCAGGCCCTGGCACTGACGGGCGATGCGGCGAACACCGACCCGGTCTGCATCAAGTCGCCGCTGCACGACAGCATCGGGACAATGGCGACGACCGAGTCGGCCGTTGCCGAGCCGGGCGCCGCCACCTATCGCGGTTTTCGTGCGGGGTAAGGGCTTCCGCCTGGTGACTATTCGGCAGCCTGGCGCTCGACCAGCACCGGCGCGTCCGCCTCACGGAAATACGCATGAGCTGCCGCGACGCCGGCGCCGGGGGTGATCTTCGCGCCGGCATCGGCGAGCGAGATCTCCGCCGCAGCGAGGGCTGAAAGGCACATCACCGCGTTGAGATCGCCGAGATGGCCGATCCGGAAGACCTTGCCGTTCAGCCGTGCGAGCCCGCCGCCGAAGGAGGTGTCGTAGCGCTCGTAGGCGATCTTGATCACCCGGTTGGCGTCGACACCCTCGGGCACGTAGATCGCCGAGACAGTGTCGGAATACCATTGCGGCCCGGCGGCGACGAGCTTCAGGCCGAGGCCCTGGATGCCGCGGCGAACGCCTTCGGCAAGGCGGTGATGCCGGGCGAAGACGTTCTCCAGACCCTCCTCGAACAGCATGTCGAGGGCGGCGCGCAGGCCATGGAAGAACTGCGTCGGCGGCGTGTAGGGGAAGTAGCCCTGATCGTTCATGGCGATCTGGTCGGCGAAGGCGAAATAGCTGCGGGCCATCTTCGGCCGATTGTCATGGTTCGCGGCGAGCGCCTTTTCCGAGACCGAGAGGAACGACAAGCCGGCCGGCAGCATGAAACCCTTTTGCGAGCCGGCGACGGCGAGGTCGACGCCCCATTCGTCCTGCCGAAACTCGATCGAGGCGATCGACGAGACGCCGTCGACGAACAAGAGGGCCGGGTGGGAATGGGCGTCGAGAACCTTGCGCACCCCGGCAATGTCGGAGGTGACGCCCGTGGCCGTCTCGTTGTGGGTGACGAAGACAGCGCGGATCTCGTGGTCGGCGTCGGCGGCGATCCGCGCCTCATAGGCGTCGAGGGGGACGCCCTTGCCCCATTCGACGTCGATGACTTCGACGTCGAGGCCGAGACGCTGGGCCATCTCCACCCACAGATGGGAGAACTGGCCGAAGCGCGCCATCAGCACCTTGTCGCCGCTGGCGAGGGTGTTCTGGATCGCCGCTTCCCAGGCGCCGGTGCCCGAAGAGGGGAACATGAACACCCGTCCGCTCTCGTTTCTGAAGGCGCGCTTCAGGTCGCCAAAGAGGCCCAGCGTCAGCTCCGGCAGGTCCGGCGAGCGCTGATCCTCCATCGGCACGTTCATGGCGCGCCGCACCCGGTCCGGCACGTTCGTCGGTCCCGGAATGAAAAGCTGTCTGATGCCGTGTTTCACGTCGTCCTCCCTGTCGCGCCGCACACGGCGTCCTCGGGCACCCATGGCGCCCGGATTTTTGCGGCGATGGTAGCGAGGCGGAGGATAAATGAAACTTTTATTTTCTCACCGCCAGAGATAGAAAAACTTATGGATGTCTCGAGAATTTTTTTTGCCCCTTTCGCCTTATCTGCGCCGGGACGGTTCCGGCGAGCGTCGGCCGTGACGGAAACACCAAGAGAAAGCAGCGGCGATGGGACTTCTATCCGGCCTGATGGGCCTGACCAGCGACGTCGACGTGAACGAAGTTCACGCCGAGCTCGCACCGATCATGATCGACGGCGAGGAGATCGTCCTCGCCTTCGCGGTCGTGCGCGACATGCTCGTCTTCACCGATCTCAGGCTGATCATCGTCGACAAGCAGGGCATGACGGGCCGCAAGCGGACGATCCAGTCGATCCCCTATCGGGCGATCACCACCTTTTCGATCGAGACGGCGGGCACGTTCGACGCCGATTCCGAAATGACGATCTGGGTGAGCGGCCAGCCACCGTTCACCCGTGAATTGTCGCGGCGCTCGAACATCGCCGGCATCCAGAAGGCCCTGGCAGAAGGTGTGCTCGGACGGCGCTAGCATTGCGAGATCCGCGCCAGGCCCCGGACGAAAGCGGACATGTCGATGCCGCCGTTGAATCACCGCGGCCGGGAGAGGTCGTGCGACGGTTTTTTGTCAGTCCGGTAGAAAAATTTTAAGCTTCGTGGATCGGAATCGGATCTCGGGAGTTGAAAAGCGATGCCGACGATCACAACCGCCATTCGATTTGCCGAAACGAGGGACGCTGCCGCCCTTGCGAATGTCCACGAATCGGCCTGGCGGGGCGCTTATGCCGGCCTCATTCCCCACGGCTGCCTGACTTCGATCCTTCAGCGCCGGCAATCCGGCTGGTGGCAACGCGCCGTGCAGAACGGCGCCGGCATTCTCGTCGTGGAATTTTGCGGCGAGACGGTCGGCTACGCCACCATGGGCCCGAACCGGACGAAGGCCCTCGCGGTCGACGGCGAGATCTACGAACTCTACCTGAAGCCCTCCCATCAGGGCGTCGGTTTCGGCCGGCGCCTTTTTTGCGCCAGCCAGAAACTCCTGCGCGAGCGGAACCTCGCGAGCCACGCCGTCTGGGCGCTCGCCGACAATTCGCTGGCCACGGGCTTCTACGAACGGCTCGGCGGCGTGGTGATCGCCGAAGGCGAGGAGCGCTTCAACGACATGGCGCTGCGCAAGATCGCCTATGCCTGGCCGGCCAAGTAAGGTTCACCGCGGAAGCTTCGTCAGCGGCCGGTTCTGCTGCGCGCCCGTCTTCGCCCCAGCGTAAGACGGCTCCGGCTGGACGCGGCCACGTGCCTTTCGTGGATCAGGCGCCCTCGACCATGATGGCGCGATGGCCGATGTCGGTGCGGAAGAACCCGTCGTCCCAGCCCACCTGCTCGACGGCCGCATAGGCACGGGCGGCCGCCTCGCGTACCGTGGCGCCGCGCGCGGTGACGTTGAGCACCCGGCCGCCGGTCGCCACGAGACGGTCGCCATCGCGGCTGGTGCCGGCGTGGAAGATCCGGGTCGTCGCATCGTCTGCCGGCAACTTGGTGATTTCAGTGCCCTTGCTGTAGGCGCCCGGATAGCCTTCCGCGGCCATCACCACCGTCAGTGCCCGATCCCGCGACCAGGTCGGCGCGATGGCCGAGACGTCGCCCCTGGCGGCCGCCAGGAAGGCCTCGAGCGGATCGCCGTCGAGCCGCATCATCAGCACCTGCGCTTCGGGATCACCGAAGCGGACGTTGTATTCGATCAGCTTCGGACCGGTCTCCGTCAGCATCAGCCCGGCATAGAGGATACCGCGAAACGGCGCGCCGATCTCGGCCATGCCCTTCAGTGTCGGTTCGACGATCTCCTTCATCGCCCGCTCGACCAGCCGCTCGGTCATCACCAAAGCGGGCGAATAGGCGCCCATGCCGCCGGTGTTCGGCCCACGGTCGCGGTCGAAGGCACGCTTGTGATCCTGGGCGGTGCCGAAGACGATGGCGCGGTTGCCGTCGCAAAGGCAGAAGAGGCTCGCCTCCTCGCCTTCGAGAAACTCCTCGATGACGATCTCGGCGCCGGGCCCGCCGAAGTCGCCCTCGAAGCAGCCGTCGACCGCCGCCATCGCCTCCGCCCGGTTGGTCGCGATGGTCACGCCTTTGCCGGCCGCCAACCCGTCGGCCTTGATGACGGTGGGATAGCCGGTCTCGTCGAGATAGGTCTTGGCCGCGGCGGCGTCGGTGAAGCGCTTGTAGCGGGCGGTCGGAATGTCGTGGCGCGAGCAGAGATCCTTGGTGAAGGCCTTCGAGCCTTCGAGCCGGGCGGCCGCCGCCGATGGCCCGAAGACGAGGATGCCGGCTTCCTCCAGCCGGTCCGCCAGCCCCGCCACGAGCGGTGCCTCCGGGCCGACGACGACGAGGCCGACCGCCTTGTCGCGGCAGAACCGGACGATCGCTTCGTGATCGGCGACGTCGAGCGGGACGATCTCGGCGCATTCGGCGATGCCCGGATTTCCCGGCGCCGCATAGAGCCGGTTGAGCATCGGCGACTGGGCGATCTTCCAGGCCAACGCGTGTTCGCGGCCGCCGGAGCCGATCAAGAGGACATCCATGCGCATTTCCCGGCTCGAGCCACTGTCGTTTTTCATCATCAGAGTGCCGATAGGGGGCTATGGGCAGGGAGGTCAAGAACGGCGGGCCGCGAAAAAATTGCGCCGGGAAGCATTGCAACGTGATTTTCACTTGACTGCAGCAATCATGCACACACTCTGGTCGCCATGGCGAATCTCAAAACCAGCCTGGCTGAATCCACCGATCGGGTCTCCGACGCGCCAGTGTACAACTGGGTGTATCGCTGGCTACCGCGAGCCATTTGGCCCTATGCGCAGCTCGCCCGGTGGGACCGGCCGATCGGCTGGCAGCTTCTGTTGTGGCCGTGCTGGTGGTCGGCGGCGCTAGCGCCCCAGGCGATCGCTCCGAGCGCGGTGCATCCGGGCCTGCCGAGCCTCTGGCATCTGTTCCTGTTTCTCGTTGGCGCCGTCGCCATGCGCGGAGCGGGCTGCACCTACAACGACCTCGTTGATCACGACATCGACGACAAGGTGGCGCGAACGCGCTCGCGCCCGCTGCCCTCCGGACGGGTGAGCCGCGGGCAGGCGAAGCTGTTTCTCGTCCTGCAGTCGCTGCTCGGCCTTCTCGTCCTCCTCCAGTTCAATCTCTTCGCCGTGCTTCTCGGTATCCTTTCGCTGCTGACGGTGGCGATCTATCCGTTTCTCAAGCGCTTCACCGACTGGCCGCAGCTCGGCCTCGGCCTGGCTTTCTCATGGGGCGCGCTGATGGGCTGGGCCGGCCATTGGGGCTCCTTGTCGCTGTCGCCGCTGCTGCTTTACGCTGGCTCGATCCTCTGGACGATCGGCTACGACACGATCTACGCCCATCAGGACAAGGAGGACGACGCCCTCGTCGGCGTCAGGTCGACCGCCCGCCTGTTCGGACGGCATACGCGCGAAGCCCTGACAGTCCTTTATCTCGGGGCGATCGTCCTGTTCTTCGCCGCTTTCGCCACCGCCCCGATGGGCGCGGCCGGAGGCCCGTCCTGGCCCGCCTATGCTGCGCTGGCCGTCGGTGCGGTGCAGATGGTCTGGCAGATCCTCAGCCTCGACATCGACGACCCCGATCAGTGCCTCGGTCTGTTCAAGTCGAACACGGTGTTCGGTTGGATCATCTTCTTCGGCCTGATCTTCTCCGCGCTGTTCTCGCTGTCGATGCCGGTTACCGCGAGCTGAGCCGCCGGGCTGCGTCATTGTCTCACCCGGCTGGTTTTCGGCCTTGGCGACGTTGCTGCTCCTCGCGAAACCGGGCAAGCGTTCCCATCTTTGGGCCATGCCAGCCGCGCGCGACCGTCGTCGCTGCGCCTCACCCGTCTGAGAGGACATCCTGCCCGAAGCCGTGCTCCACCCCCGCCACGTCGACGTCCACCTTGCCGACCCGGCTCTTGCGGACGACCGCCAGACAGGCTGGCTGCCGTTGCTCGATCCGGCCGAGCGCGCCCGCTACGAGCGCTACAAGGTCGAGGGCGCGCGGCAGGAATATCTGACCGGCCGGGCGCTGGTCCGGACCACCTTGTCGCGCTATGCGGACGTCGATCCGGCGGACTGGCGCTTCGAGGCCAATCGTTACGGCCGCCCCTCGATCGCGGCGGATCAGGCCCATCTCGCGCCGGACCTCGTCTTCAACCTCTCCCATACGCGAGGGCTCGTCGCGCTCGCCGTCGGACAGGACTGCGACCTCGGCGTCGACGTCGAATGGATCGACCGGGACAACGAACTCGCCAGGCTCTGCGACCGCTATTTCGCTCCCAGCGAGGCCGCCCATGTCCGGGCCGGCGAGGGGGCGGAACGGACGGAACGCTTCTTCGCCTTCTGGACGCTGAAGGAGGCCTACATCAAGGCGCGCGGCATGGGACTCGCCCTGCCGCTCGACGGCTTTGCCTACGACATCACCGGCGATGCGCCGATCATCGCCTTCAAATCCAGCTGCCCGGACGATCCGGCCCGCTGGCGTTTCCTCAGGCGCACCATGGGGCCGAGCCACCGGCTCGCCCTTGCCATATCCTCGCGACAAGGCGGGATGCGGCTGTGGTTCGGACGCGTCGTGCCGCTTGGAGACGACGCGCCGGTCGAAGAGACGGTGCTTCCTCTCGATGGCGGGCAGCGCGCGCCGTGAGACTCTACGCCGTCGCCGATCTTCATCTGGGATTTGCCGCCAATCGCGAGGCCCTGGCCGAAATCCGGCCACGCCCGGACGACTGGCTGATTCTGGCCGGCGACGTCGGCGAGACGACCAATCATCTGCGCCTTGCCTTCGAGAGCCTGGCGCAGAAGTTCAAGCAGCTCGTCTGGGTGCCCGGCAATCACGAGCTCTGGGCGGTGGGCGAGCGCGGTGCCCCCGCCGGCGAAGCGCCGCGGCGGGGGGAGGCGCGCTATCGTGCCTTCGTCGATCTCTGCCGCGAATACGGCGTTCTGACCCCGGAGGACGACTATCCTTTGATCGAGATCGACGGCAGTCCGCTCCGGCTGGTGCCGATGTTTCTGCTCTATGATTATTCCTTCCGCCCGCCGGACGTCGCCGCGGAGGACGCGCTGGCCTGGGCGCGCAGGGGCGGGGTGCGCTGCGCCGACGAGCAGTTTCTTTCGCCCGCCCCCTTCGCCAGTCGCTCCGAATGGTGCCGGGAGCGCTGCGATCTGACCGAGGCGCGGCTGCGGGAACTCGGCGAGGAAAGCGTCCCGCGCATTTTCGTTAATCACTGGCCCCTGCGCGAGGAATTGGCCCGGCCGCCGCGCATCCCGCGCTTTTCGCTGTGGTGCGGCACGACGCGGACCGAGGACTGGCACCGCCGCTTCAATGCTTCCGTGGTGGTCTCGGGCCACCTCCACATGCCGTCGAGCCGGATCATCGACGGGGTCCGCTTCGAGGAAGTCTCGTTCGGCTACCCCAAACAGTGGCATGGACGGCGCGCGCCCGACGAGGCGCTGCGCCGGATCATGATCTGAGGGACCGCGACGCGGCCCCTCGATTCGTCGTGTCGTTCAGGCGACGACATGCAGGAAACCGGCGGCCAGGGCGACGGCCACGAACAGGAGACCGGTGACGGCGACGGCTTGGACGGCTTCGGTGTGGAACAGGCTGCGGAGCATGGCGGCGAACCTTTCGTGATGGCGTTGCGCTCTGCGCCGCATGTGGTCTTTTCCATCGCTCCGCGACATTCGGATTGCGACATCGCGTGACGCAACATGCACATTCGTCATCGATGACGAATTTTTCGGAAAGCCGCCGGCAAGCTTCCTTTGCGTCCCCTCTTCCAACCGTGGATTTGACGCGCCTTCCGGCGCTCAGGCCGAGTGCGAAAAGATGTCCTCTTCCCCCCATCCGGCGAGGTCGAGCTTCACCCGGGTCGGCAGGAAGGCGAAGCAGGCCTTGGCGAAATCCATGCGCTCCTCGCGCTCGAGCCGCTTGTAGAGGACGCCCATGATGTCGTGGAGATAGAGAACGTCCGAAGCGGCATATTCGACCTGCGCCTGAGACAGCGTCTCGGCCGCCCAGTCGGAGGACTGCTGCTGCTTCGAGAGGTCGACGCCGATGAGTTCGCGGGCGAGATCCTTGAGCCCGTGGCGGTCGGTATAGGTGCGGGTCAGGCGCGAGGCGATCTTGGTGCAGAAGACGTTGGCGGTCATGGCGCCGAAGGCGTGGTAGAGCGCCGCGACGTCGAAGCGGGCATAATGGAAGATCTTGGTCTTCGAGGCGTCCTTCAGGAGCGCGGCGATGTTCGGTGCCTCGCGCTGGCCCTTGGCGATCTGGACGACGTCCGCGGTGCCGTCCCCCGGCGAGAGTTGGACGACGCAGAGCCTGTCGCGCCGCGTGTCGAGGCCGAGCGTTTCGGTGTCGATGGCGACGGGGCCGTTGTAGCGGGAGAGGTCGGGAAGGTCGCCCTTGTGCACGCGGATGGTCATGATCTGCCTTTGTCGATTCGTAATCCTGCAGATCGATAGCGGATTTCGGTCGAAAGCCCAAAAGCAGACGCGGTCCCGGGCGGCCTGCCGGCGGCTGCCTCTTCGCCGAACACAGGCGACGCAATCGAAACAGGGCGGCGCCGCTTCAGGCACCGCCCCATCGCGAAGGTGTTCGCGAACCCCTTATTCCGGACGAACGACGCTGCCGTCGGGGGAGACCGGCTGAGCGGGAACCGCGACCGGCGCCACGGCCGCCGGAACCGCCACTGCGGGCTGCAGGGTCAGCTTGGAGACGCCAAGCGCCGCGTTGATCCCTTCCTGGGCCTGCAGGCTGAGCGGCTGCAGCGTGTAGCTGTCGTTCGCGCCGCCGACGAGGACGTTCGCGCCGCCGCCGACCAGTGCCGAAGCCTCGGCAGTCGCGCCGACATAGGTGCCGGCGAGGGCGCTCTGGCTGTAGGCATTGCCGTCGGCCATGACCACCGCCCAGGTCATGACGGTCCGACCGGTCACGCCAACGTCGAGGCCGAAGGTGTCGAGCGTCCCGGCATAGACTTCCCGGGCTCCGCCGCCGGCCGGCGTGAACTCGCAGACCAGTTCCTCGGAGGAGCCGACAATGAAGCCGGTAGAGCCCTTGCTGTGGCAGCCCAGCGTCCCAGCCTCCACCGCGGCGGAAGCCGGCATGGCGAAGAGGGGCAGCGACAGGGCCGTCGCGGCAGCCAGCGCGAGGGGGATGTGACGATTCTTCATGGCAGGGTACCTCATTTCAGCGATATGTCCGCTTCGGAAGAGGCAAACCAAACGGCGGACCGGGTGTTCCAATTTATGACGCTGCGGAACGGCGACTTTTTTCCCGCCGAGATGATTCAGAGGCGTTCTCCAGGACGGCGAAACGGGAAAACCGCCCCGGGGAGGACGGAGCGGTTTCCTTGATCTGTCCGGCCGCTCGTGAGCGGCGGGGGAGGGGGACCGGTGACGAAGAACGGCCGGACAGCGTGAGGACGGATCAGTGGCAGGAGCGGACGCGCTTCCAGACCCAGAGCTTGTTGCCGCACTCGTCGTAGCCGGCGAAGACCTTGCGCTTTTCGACGTGGCAGACCTTTTCGTAGCGGACGGTGTCGTAGCCGTGGTGCGGCTTGTGCCAGCTTTTGGCGCTGGCCGGGGCCGAAAGGGCGGCGCCGGCGACGGCGATGGTGGCGATGGCGATGATGGTGTTGCGGATCATTTGTCGGGCTCTCCTGGGGATCGAGGCTGGTCTCTCCGACCGATGCCCGAAGAGTGAAAAGCCCAGAGCGGTTTCTGCGGCTCAGACCGCCGAAGCTCGGCGAGAACCTCGATGGCGCCCGCTGAACGCCCATTCGGCCACGATCCCCGCCGCGTCCGCCTAAACGAAACCTGCCGGCACGGTGGCGGGGACGGGATCAAGATACAGGTTTATGAACTTACTGAGTTCATCGAAAAGTTACTTCGTATCGTCAGCCTTTGTATTAATGGATTTCGAAGGATGTTCGCTGTTTCATGAAATTCCGTGGCAGCCAGTAACTCAATTGAAATGAGGTATGGCCGTTAGATGGCATGACGACACGATCGAAGGCCTCCCGCCATGGCAATCACCCGACGGAATTTCCTGGGCGTCTGCGCCTTGCCGATTCTGACCGGCATGGCCTTGCCGGCTCGTTCGGCCACCCCTCACGACGATCCCCACTCCCCGATACTCACCGTCAGCCGCAATGGCGGGCGGCTTGCTGAATTCAGCCGGGCCGATCTCGCCGCCATGCCGCAGACGCGGCTTTCGACCCATACGCCTTGGACCAGCGCGCCGACGGACTACGAAGGCCCGTCCGTCGAAGTCTTCCTCTCGAATTTTCCTGGTGAAGGCGAGCGGCTGCGGCTTCTCGCCCTGAACGATTATCTCGTCACCGCCGAAGCCCGGATGCTGATCGAGGCCGGCGCGATCCTCGCAATCAAGGAAAACGGTAGCTTCATGCCGGCCGCGCGCAAAGGGCCGGTCTTCCTGATGTTTCCCTTCGATGCCGATCCCCGCCTGCAGTCGCAGCGATACTACAGCCGGGCTGTCTGGCAGCTCATCGCGATCGAATTGACATGAGGGGGTATTCGCTCAGGCGGCTCGCGGGCGCCGGCTGGTTCATCGGCGTGCTCATGACGGCGACGGTGATGCTGGGGCTGACGGCCATCCAGACCTCCATCCAGACCGAGAGCTATCACCGCGGTCTGCTGGATGCGTCCTCCCACATTGCGACGTTCGACTATGCGCGGGCGCAGATCGAGATCGAGAGGCTCGCCCGAACCATCGAGGGATTGGAGGCGGGCCGCGTCACGCCAGATCAGCTCGACACCGCCTTCGAAGTCGTTCGTACGCGCGTCGACGCCATCCCCCTCGTCATGACGGGTCGGCCGTTCCGAGATGCCCTCGTCGCCCGTGAAGAGCTTGCCGAGGCGTGCGACGACATCGAAGCGGTGCTGCCGCTCATCGGGCAACCGGAGATCGCGCGCCAGGTGGTCGACCGCCTCGACCAACTCGCCGGGACGTTCTCCAGGCTGTCGACCCTCTCCAATGGCATCCAGGGAGACCTCATCGCCAGCTGGCGGGATCGCCTTTCGATCGCCCTGGCGGATCTCGGCTTCGATCTGCGGCTTCTGTGCGGCCTCGGCCTCGTCCTGCTCGTCGTTTTGTCCGTCCAGAAACTGCGCTTCAGGCACCAGGCCCTGACGGATCCGCTCACGGGCCTGCCCAACCGTGCCTCCTTCCGTCAATGGTCGCGCCGGACGGCGGGGAAGAAGGACATCGCCGTCGCGGTCGTCGACCTCGATCTGTTCAAGGAGATCAACGACAGTTGTGGCCATCAGCGTGGCGATACGCTGCTTTGCGAGGTTGGTGGCATCTTTCGGGCGGTGATGGACAGGCGTGACGAGTTCGCCCGCATCGGCGGCGACGAGTTCGGGCTCCTGTTCGTCGGGCCGGGCGCGCTGGAACGGGCCGAGCATGCCTGCGCCGAGGCGGCGCGCCGCCTGGGTGAGCTTCAGACGATCTGCTGCGATGACAGGCGGCCGACGTTCAGCATCGGCCTTGCCGCCTCCAGCAACGGGGACCGGACACTGGAGGCGCTGCTGTTGGAAGCAGACGCGGCGATGTACTGCGCCAAAAGCGCCGGCGGCGACTGCATCGTCGTCGCCTCGGACGATTTCCGCAATGGATTGGAGCAACGCCGGCTCCTGCAGCGCGACCTCGCCACCGCGGTGTCACGGGGCGAATTCGAGACGGTGTTCCAGCCGATCGTCGAGGTCGGAACCCTGCGCGCCCACGGCTTCGAGACCTTGCTGCGGTGGGATCATCCCGATCTCGGCCGTCTCTCTCCCGATTTCTTCATTCCGCTCGCCGAGGAGACCGGCGCCATCGTCGAGATCGGCCGCTTCGTCCTCGACAGGGCGCTTTCGGTCGCGGCGAAATGGCCGGAGCCGCTGACCGTTTCCGTCAACGTCTCGGCGGTTCAACTCGGCGACAAGGCCTTCGTCGCCCATGTGCATGAATCGCTGCTCCGCCACGACGTGGCGCCACACCGGCTGATCCTCGAGATCACCGAGACGGTGCTGATCCGCAACGGCAATGCCAAGGCGGTGCTGGACGAATTGCGGGCGCTCGGCGTCGGCATCGCGCTCGACGACTTCGGCACCGGCTACGCCTCGATGGGCTATCTGCGGCAGTACCGCTTCGACAAGATCAAGATCGACAAGTCCTTCGTCTCGACGATGGTCGACGAGGGCAAGAGCGCCGCGATCGTCAGGGCGATCTGCGGGCTTGCCCGCGACATTTCCGCCACCGTCGTCGCCGAGGGAATCGAAACCGAGGAGCTCCTGTCGCTCGTCGGAGAGGCCGGATGCCAGCTCGGCCAGGGCTACCTCTTCGCCCGACCGATGAGCGCGCTGCAGACGACGCTGTTCATCGAACGAAACGGCTGGGGCGGTACAGCGGCGGTGCCGGCACCTGTGGCCTCCATCGATGCGACGGCCGCCGAAGCGGACTATTTCGTGCCGTACATCCGGTCGCCGGCGTCGCCGAGGCCCGGCACGATGTAACCCTTCTCGTTGAGATGGCTGTCGATGGCGGCGGTGAATATCTCGACGTCGGGATGGGCGGCGCGGAAGCGCTCGATGCCCTCCGGCGCGGCGAGCAGGCACAGGAAGCGGATGTTGCGGGCGCCGCGCTCCTTCAGCTTTTCGATGGCGGCGATGGCGGAGTTGGCCGTCGCCAGCATCGGGTCGACGACGATGACCAGACGATCGGCGAGATCCTCCGGCGCCTTGAAGTAATATTCGACCGGCTGCAGCGTCTCGTGATCGCGGTAGATGCCGACATGGGCGACGCGCGCGGCCGGGACGAGATCGAGCATGCCTTCCAGAAGCCCGTTGCCGGCTCTGAGGATCGACGCGAAGACCAGCTTCTTGCCCTCCAGCGTCGGCGCGTCGATCGTCGTCATCGGGGTTTCGATGCGCACCGTCGTCAGTTGGAGGTTGCGGGTCACCTCGTAGCAAAGCAGCGTCGAGATCTCTCGCAGGAGCCCTCTGAAGCTCGCCGTCGACGTCTCCTTGTCGCGCATGATCGTCAGCTTGTGCTGGACCAGCGGATGGTCGATGACGGTGATGCCCTCCATGATGCCCTCTCTTTCGGCTCGCGCATTCGTTCGTGTTCGGTGGGCGGTCGCGTCGCGCGTACTCGCCGGTTCGGATCAGACCTTTCTCCGGTCTAGTCCGATGTGGCGGGCGAGCCAAGCGAAAGCGCGGCGATCTGGAACCGGTCGAGCAGCCGGCGCCGGACGTCCTCCTCGACGAAGGCCGCCTCGATGGCGTTGCGGGTCAGCGCGATCCGCTCGGCGTCGGTCAGACCGTTTTCCCGCGCGAGCCGGTATTCGCGGGCAAGATCGGTGTGAAAGAACGGCGGGTCGTCCGATCCGAGCGTCGCCTTGACGCCCGCCGCGACCAGCCGCTTCAGGGGATGGGCGGCGATGTCGGGATAGATTCCGAGGGCGAGGTTGGAGCCGGGGCAGACCTCGAGGACGATCCCCGTCTCGGCGATCTCGCGGACGAGGTCCGGATCCTCGATCGCGCGCACGCCATGGCCGATGCGGGAAGGCTTCAGCCAGTCGATCGAGGCCCTGACGCTTTCCGGGCCGCAGAGCTCGCCGGCATGGGCGGTGAGGCCGAGGCCCGCATCGCGGGCGACGTCGAAGGCCCTGGAGAAATCGCGCGGCGCGCCGATCCGTTCGTCGCCGGCGAGGTTGAAGCCGGTGACGAAGGGACGGCTCGGCCCGGCGGCAAAGCGCGCCGCCGCCTCGACCGCCTCCGCTCCGAGATGGCGGACGCCGACGATCACCATGCGGGCTTCGATCCCGGCCTCGTCCCGCGCCCGGACTATCCCGGCGGCAAGGCCGCGGGCGTAGACCTCCGGCTCCGTGCCGCTCGATCGCGCATGATCGGGAGAGATGAAGAATTCCGCATAAAGTGCGCCCTCTGCCGCGAGATCCGACAGATGGGCATAAGCGAGGTCGGCATAGTCCTCCTCGCTCCGGAAAACCGTCGCGGCATGGTCGTAGGCGGCGAGAAAGCTGGTGAAGTCGTGCCAGACATAGGCGCCGTCCCGGATGATCGCCGAGACGTCGACGGCGTATTTCGCGCCGAGCCGCTCGACGAGGGCAGGCGGCGCGGCGCCTTCGATGTGGCAGTGGAGTTCGGCGAGCGGGAAGCGCGGAGCGCCGGCGCCGCGCATCGGCTGCGAGGCGATCACAGGAAGCTCCTGCCGTGGCGGCCGGGGTCGAGCCCGAGATGCACCGCCACCGAGGCGCCGATGTCGGCAAAACTCTCGCGCCGGCCGATCGGCCTCGGCTCGATTTCCGGGCCGAAGGCGAGGACGGGCACGATCTCGCGGGTATGGTCGGTGCCCCTGAAGGTCGGATCGCAGCCGTGATCGGCCGTGAGGATCGCGACGTCGCCGGGCTTCATCATCGCCTCGAGTTCCGGCAGCCGCCGATCGAATGCTTCGAGCGCCGCGGCATAGCCCGCAACGTCGCGGCGATGGCCGTAGAGGGAATCGAAGTCGACGAAATTGGCGAAGACGAGATCGCCGTCCGCCGCCTCGCTCATCGCTTCGAGCGTCCGATCGAACAGGGCCATGTCGCCGTCGCCCTTCAGGATGCGGGAAATGCCGCGATGGGCGAAGATGTCGGCGATCTTGCCGATGGCATGGACGTCACGTCCGGCGGCGACGGCCCGGTCGAGCAGCGTCGGCTCCGGCGGCGGCACGGAATAGTCGCGGCGATTGGCGGTCCGGGTGAAGGTCTCGGCGCTGTCGCCGGTGAAAGGCCGGGCGATCACCCGGCCGATGTTCAACGGATCGACGCGGCGGCGGGCGGCCGTGCAGACGTCATAGAGCCGATCGAGGCCGAAACGGCTCTCGTGAGCGGCGATCTGCAGGACGCTGTCCGAGGAGGTGTAGAAGATCGGCTTGCCGCTCGAGAGGCTCTCCTCGCCGAGTTCACGGATGATCTCGGTCCCCGAGGCGTGCCGATCGCCGAGGATGCCGGGAAGGCCGGTGTCGTCCATGATCTGACGGATCAGTTCGGGCGGGAAGGTCGGCACGGTCCGTGGAAAATAGCCCCAGTCGAACAGCACCGGGACGCCGGCGATCTCCCAATGGCCGGACGGCGTGTCCTTGCCATGGGATATCTCGCAGGCCGAGCCCCAGACGGCTTCGGGCCGCCCGGCGAGTTCGCCGTGCCCCGCCGCCGCATAAAGGCCGAGCCGTCGGAGATTGGGTATGTCGAGTTCGCCGCGGCGGCCCGCCGCGTCTGCACGGCCGGCCCGGCAGGCGTCGAGGATATGGCCGAAGGTGTTCGATCCGGCGTCGCCGAATGGCTCGGCATCCGGCGCCGCGCCGATGCCGAAGGAATCGAGCACCAGGATGATCGCTCGCGCCATGTCCGCCTCCTGCCTGCTGCGGGCGGTCTGAAGGCCGGCGGACCAGCGCTCGTCACCCGCGATCTCGGGCATGCTTGCTGAAACCGACAGCCGGGTCAGCAGCCCGAGCAGACCACCTTATCGCCGAGGCGCGGGGTATGATAGCTCGTCTCGCCCATCGTGATCGTGCCGAGAAGACCGAAACCTCCGAGCGTCTCGTAGTCGTAATAGGCATCGGTGACGATGATGTAGGCGCTCTTTTCCTTGGCGAAGTCGGCGGGCAGGGTGTATTTCTGGCCGGCGACGAGGGGCTTCGTGCCGACGATGGCGTTGCGCGACCTGGTCCAGTCGACGGTCGCCTTGCCGTTCGCGTCGATCTTGACCTGAGTGACGCGCAGAAACACCTTCGATGCGTCATAGGGCTGCATCAGCGAGGCGGTGACGTCGAAGAGCGAGTTGATCTGGCTGGGCGTCGCGACCTCGACCTGCCCGACGAGATCGCCGATCGTGCCGGCCGCATTGTGGATCTTGCGGTTGACCGCCAAGGCGACGGCGGCGTCGGAGCCGCCCATGTACAGCACCGCGATGAACGGGAAGACGATGGCGAATTCGACGGCGGCGACGCCGCGCTTGTCGCGCGGGAGACGGGCTGCCGCGCGCAGGAAGTCTTGCATCGCGAAGCGCAGGCAATCGAAGCGGCCGATGATCATCAGTACGGCTCCGTCATGAAGGCTGCGCTGCCGACCACCATGAAGGAATGGTCGCTCATGCTGGTCGCCATCTTGCGCAGAACGTCGACGTAGAGCGGCCATTTGTAATAGGCCTTGAGGGACGTGACCGTCTCGCCCGTTGGCTTGGTGTAGGAAAAGCCCGTGGTGTCGAGATCGCCATTCTTGATCGGCGCGCTCGTCGGAACTGCGCCGAACGACCCGTAGGTCTTCAGGTCGACCTGCAGCTTCGAGCAGTCGAAGAGGAAATTGACCTCCTTGCAGAGCTTGGCCTTGAATTCGTCCTTGGTGAGATCGGCGCTGGTGATCTGGCCCGTGCGAACCTCGCGCCCGATCTTGGCGACGGCCCGGTCCATGACGAGTTCGGCGTAGAAGATCGTCGCCGTTTCGATCAGCACGAGCATCAGGATCAGGAACGGGAACGCCAGAATGACGAATTCGATCGCGACGGCGCCGTCGCGGTTGCGAAGAAACGACGCGATCTTCCGCCTGCCTGTCGCGTGACTGGCCGGGGCGGTCTCTGCCTTCCGACAGTGCGAGGGCTTTTGGTCGGAGGCGTCGTCGTGGTCTTTGATCGTGAGCATCGCGCTTTCCGAAAATCGATGCTGAACGGCGTCTTCGAAGGGATGCCGCCGTCTCGCCGGGGCCGAGCGGCCCGAGAGCACCTCCCTGAAAATGACCGGCAACGCTTAGAAAAGCGTTACGTTGGGAGAGAGATTTTCATCGAAAGCGACGATTTCGGTGGGGTTCGATCGCCGCCCCTTACGCGCGGTCGCGCAACGGCCGTGCCGTCAAGCGGCCGGCTGGGACGTCTTCGCGCCCGCCCACTGCCCGCATTGCCGTAGCGGCCACGACGGTGGCATTAGGAAGAGTTCGGTTCGGACCCGCGACCGTCGTCGAGGTCGAAAGTCCGTCGGCGCGGGCCACGGCACGGAGACGGTGAATGACGGGCGCGTAGCGGCCGGGCGGCGCACCGCGGCCGCGATCAGTTGCCCCCGGCGGCCTGCTCGACGATGCTCTGACGCTGGGTCTGCTGCTGGACGACCGCGCTGAAGCTGCTCATGTCGTCTCCGACGGTGACGGTGGGGACGCATTTCGGCGTGCAGGCATAGGTCGAACGGCTTGCCTGCCGATAGACGCGGACGGTGTTCTCCTCGAAAGTCTGCACCGAGACCTGCTCGTCGATGAAGGCCTCGCCGTCCTCGCCGAGGATCACCACGTTGGTGATCCCGCTGCTCTTGCCGGTCAGGACGAGGCGGCTCGACGACAGGACCTGCACGTCGACGATTGCAGGATTGCCGACGATGACGGTGCCGGCCGGCTTTTCCAGCTCGATCACCTTTGCCTGATCCATCTCAACGGAGAGGGGGGCCTTGGCCACTGCCATGTCGGGGGAAGCGGCCAGGAAGAAGATGGTCGACAGCAGGGAGGCGACGGCTGGTCGCAGAACCATGGGAAAAAATCCGATCGATCGTCTTGGTTGCGGATTGGGTGTCAATCTCGCCGATTAGGCTGAACGAAGCATTAACGGCCGGCCGGCGGGGCGCTGGATGCTGCAGCCAAACCCGTTTGGGGCTAGCGCTTTCCGGCCGCGACGACCGGATGGCGGAGCGGATCTCGCATCGCCGGCCCATCCGACCGCTCCATCGCTGGATGGTGGCCCCGAACGATCGGGGCGGGCAAAGGCGGGAAATAAGTAAAAATCAACCAATCACTTTAAGCCCATCGCAACGGCACACGGCTAAGGTCCATGTCACCCGAACGACGGGACAGTCGACGGGCGCGCTACCCCGAGATCTCAAGGAGTCATCATGTCCAACCTCATCGCACGCTTTGCCAAGAACGAATCCGGCGCCACCGCCAT
Source organism: Jiella pacifica (assembly GCF_010500815.1). GTDB lineage: Bacteria > Pseudomonadota > Alphaproteobacteria > Rhizobiales > Rhizobiaceae > Jiella > Jiella pacifica. The sequence continues at coordinate 127,043 of NZ_JAAAMG010000005.1, read as the reverse complement.
CGAGTACGGCCTGATCGGCGGTATCATGGCCGTCGCGCTGCTCGCCATGTTCGCGATCTTCACGCCGAAGATGGAAGCAGCCCTCACCAACATCGGCGACAAGATGAAGACCGGCAAAGAGTAATAAGCGCGATCGTCTGACGATGACGCGTCGACGGATTGTAATGTGGGCGGCCGGCAACTTGCCGGCTGCCCACGATTGCTTTGGCCCAAGTGCTCATTCGGCCGCGCCGGTTGCAACTGGGCGCATTTGCCGGCTCATCTGCCGATCGGATCCATCGCGCCGTCCTGGCTCCTCCGGCCCGAGCGCAGGGCGCGCGATGGATTGAGGCCAACGTCCCATAGGCGAGAGGCTGTAAACGAACGGCTCACCTTTTGCGTCCATGGTCTCGTCGGACGGCACTTCTTGCCGAGCGTGGCAAGTCCGCCGGTTCGACACGCCGCGGTGAAGGAGACGTCATGCTCACCACAGTCCTGCTCCTCACCGTCTTCCCCTTCGCGATGATCTACAGCGCGCTCACCGACCTTCTGGAAATGAAGATCGAGAACCGGGTGATGATCGTGCTCGTGGTCGCCTTCGTTCCGGCGGCATTGCTCGTTGGCATACCATGGCCGCTGCTCGGCAGCCATTTCCTCGTCGGCTTCCTGTGCCTCTGCGTCACCTTCGGAATGTTCGCGGCCGGCTGGATGGGCGGCGGCGACGCCAAGCTGATCGCGGCGACGGCGCTGTGGTTCGGACCGAGCATGCTGTCAGTGGAGTACATTCTCTTCGCCGCGCTCGTCGGCGGTGCGCTGACGGTGGCGCTGCTCGTCCTACGCAGCCACTTCCTGCCGGTGACGGGCGTCGAGTTCGTCGACCGCCTGATGGAGACAGAGACCGGTGTGCCTTACGGGATCGCGCTCGGCGTCGCCGGCCTCTACGTCTATTCCGACAGCTTCTGGCTGACCGCGGCGCTCGGCTGACGGCGGGCGCCGCAGGCGCTGCCGCCTCGGATCCTCAGCGCTTCATCAGGCGGATCGCCTCGCCGACGATGCCGCGGCGGAACAACAGCACGCAGAGCACGAAGACGACGCCGATGATCACCGTCACCGGCACGTCGGACGTCGCGAAATAATTCTGCATCGTCACCACCACCGCCGCGCCGAGCGAGGGGCCGAAGATCGTGCCCATGCCGCCGAGCAGCGTCATCAGCACGACTTCACCGGACATCTGCCAGGCAACGTCGGTGAGCGTCGCGATCTGCAGGACGATCGCCTTCATCGCGCCGGCAAGGCCGGCGATCGTCGCCGACATGACGAAGGCCGCGAGCTTGTAGCGCTCGACCCGGTAGCCGAGGGAGATCGCCCGGTTCTCGTTCTCGCGGATCGCCTGGAGCACGTGGCCGAAGGGTGAGTGGACGATCCGCCAGACGGCGAAGAAGCCGAACAGGAAGACCGCGAGCACGAAGTAGTAGATGTTGAGCGGGCGGTTGAGGTCGACGAGGCCGAGGAGATCGCCGCGCGGCACGCCCTGGATGCCGTCCTCGCCATGGGTGAAGGGCGCCTGCAGGAAGATGAAGAAGATCATCTGCGACAGAGCGAGCGTCACCATGGCGAAGTAGATGCCCTGGCGGCGGATCGCGAGGGCGCCGACGGCAAGGCCCATGACGCCGGCGCCGACTGCGCCGACGAGGATCGCCGAGAGCGGCTCGAAACCCCAGACCTTGGCGGCATGGGCGGCGAAATAGGCGGCGCCGCCGAAGAACGCCGCATGGCCGAAGGACAACAGCCCGACATAGCCGAGGAGAAGGTTGAAGGCGGTGGCGAACAGCGCGAAGCACAGCACCGTCATCAGGAAGACCGGATAGACGAAGAAGGGCGCCGCGATCAGCCCGGCGACGGCGATCACCGCGACGACAAGGCCGATCCGCGAAAGGCTCTTCTGCCGCCGATGGCCAGCTTCGGCGTCCGTGGCTTCGGGCGCGGCGGCGCCGGATTGGGTGAGGCTCGACATCGTCAGATCTCCTTGCCGAAGAGGCCGGCCGGCCGAAGCATCAGGACGATCGCCATGATGACGAAGACGACGATGTTGGAGGCTTCAGGATAGAACACCTTGGTCAGGCCTTCCAGAATGCCGAGCACGTAGCCGGTGACGATCGCCCCGCCGATCGAGCCCATGCCGCCGATGACGACGACGGCGAAGACGATGATGATGAGGTTCGAGCCCATCAGCGGCGAGACCTGATAGATCGGCGCCGCAAGGACGCCGGCAAGGCCGGCGAGCCCGGCACCGAGCGCGTAGGTCAGCGTCAGCAGCAGTGGCACGTTGACGCCGAAGGCCTGGACGAGCTGCGGGTTCTCGGTGGCGGCTCTGAGATACGCTCCGAGCCGGGTCTTTTCGATCAGGAGCCAGACGGCGAGGCAGATGACGATCGAGGCGACGACGACGAAGCCGCGATAGTTCGGCAGGAACATGAAGCCGAGATTGGTGCCGCCCGAAAGCAGGGCCGGCCCGGCATAGGGCTGCCCCGCCGCGCCGTAGTACCAGCGGAAGGTGCCCTCGATGATCAGCGCAAGTCCGAAGGTGAAGAGCAGGCCGTAGAGATGGTCGAGGTCGTAGAGCCGCGACAGCATGGTGCGCTCGATCAGCGCCGAGATCGCCGCGACGATCAGGGGCGCGATGATCAACGCAGGCCAGAAGCCGATCCCGGTATAGAACAGCAGCAGGTAGGCGGTGAAGGCGCCGAGCATGTATTGCGCGCCGTGGGCAAAATTGATCACCCTGAGAAGCCCGAAGATCACCGCCAGGCCGAGCGACAGGAGCGCATAGAACGACCCGTTGATGAAGCCGATCAGGAGCTGGCCGAGGAGGGCGGGGAGGGGAATGCCGAAGAGCATCGTCATCGCGTCAAATCCTCACACGCCCACGACTTCGTGCAGCCGGTCGATTCTGCTCTCGAGCTCGGCCGTCGGGAAGCTTTCCAGGATGTGCCCGTCCTCCATCAGATAGAAGCGGTCGGCGACCTTTCTGGCGAAGCGGAAGTTCTGTTCGACGAGCAATAGCGTCATGCCCTTCTTCTTCAGTTCGATCAGGACGTCGCCGATTCTCTGGATGATGACGGGCGCGAGCCCCTCGGTCGGCTCGTCGAGGAGGATGATCCTGACGCCGGTTCGAAGGATCCGGGCGATCGCCAGCATCTGCTGTTCGCCGCCGGAGAGCTTCGTGCCCGGCGAATTGCGCCGTTCGGCGAGGTTGGGGAAGAGGTCGAAGATCTCCTCGACGCTCATGCCGCCCTCGGCGACCTTCGGCGGCAGCATGAGGTTCTCCGTCACCGACAGAGTGGCGAAGATGCCGCGCTCTTCCGGGACATAACCGATGCCGTGATGGGCGGTGCGGTGCACCGGCACCTTCATCATGTCCTCTCCGGCGATGCGGATCTCGCCCTCGCGGCGGGGAAGAATGTTCATGATGGCGCGCAAGGTCGTCGTCTTGCCGGCGCCGTTGCGCCCGACGAGGGTGATCGTCTCGCCTTCGTGGAGATCGAGAGACACACCATGGAGGACGTGGCTTTCGCCGTACCAGCCATGGAGATCGCGGACCTGCAGCAGCGGTTCCTTGCCGGCGGGGCGCTCGGTCACAGCCCTACTCATCCTCGCTCCCCATATAGGCCTCGCGCACCCGCTTGTCGTTGCTGACCGCCGCATAGTCGCCCTCGGCGAGGATTTCGCCGCGGGCGAGCACCGTGACCCGGTCGCAGAGGTCGGCGACGACGTTGAGATTGTGTTCGACCATCACCACCGTCCGGCCCTTGGCGATGCGGCGGATGAGATCGGAGATGCGGCCGATGTCTTCGGCGCCCATACCGGCCATCGGTTCGTCGAAGAGCAGCACCGGCGGATCGAGCGCGAGAGTGGTGGCGATTTCCAGCGCGCGCTTGCGGCCATAGGGCAGTTCCGCCGCATCGTAGGCGGAGAAGGCGGACAGGCCGACGGCATCGATCAGCCGCTCGGCCTCCTCGTTCAGCCGGCCGAGCAGGCGGTTGGAGCGCCAGAACTGCACCGCGAGCCCCTCCTTGCGCTGCAGCGCGACGCGGACGTTGTCGAGGACGGTCAGATGCGGAAAGACGGCCGAAATCTGGAACGAGCGCACGAGGCCCAGCCGCGCCACGTCGGCGGGCTTCACCTTGGTGATGTCCTCGCCGCGAAAGACGATCCTGCCCTCGGTGGGAGTGAGGAACTTGGTCAGGAGATTGAAGACCGTCGTCTTGCCGGCTCCGTTCGGGCCGATGAGAGCGTGGATCGTGCCTTCCATGACGTCGAGATCGACGTTGTTCACGGCCTTGAAGCCGAAGAATTCCTTGGTGAGGCCGCGGGCCGACAGGATCGCGTCCGACGAGGTGGCGCTCATTGCGTTCGGGTTCTCCTGGCGTGATCGATCCATGACCGGGCTGCGGCCGTTGCCTCGGCGTGACCGGCGGCCCGAAGCGACCGCCGGTCTCGGTGGTTCAGTTCTTCGGGAAGGACGACACGTCGCAGCCGCTCTCGGCCACGGTGGCGTAGGCCTTGTCGCCCGGGATTGTCTCGATCTGGTTGTAGAGATCCCATTCGCCGGTCGATTCTTCCGGTGTCTTCACCTGGAAGAGATACATGTCATAGACCATGCGGCCGTTCTCCAGGACCTTGCCCTTCTTGGCGAAGAGGTCCTCGACCGGCATCTCGTGCAGCTTCCTGGCGACGGCTTCGGTCTCGTCGGTGCCGGCTGCCTTGATCGCCTTCAGATATTGCAGCACCCCGGAATAGGTGCCGACATGGAGCATGTTCGGCATCTGCCCGTGTTTTTCCATGTAGCGCTTGGCGAAGGCGCGGTTTTCGTCGTCCTGATCCCAGTACCAGCCGGCCGTCAGATAAAGCCCTTGCGCGCCCTTGGTGCCGAGCGAATGGGCGTCGGTCAGGGTCAGGAGCAGCGAGGCCATCTTCTGGCCGGCCTGGGTGAGGCCGAACTCGTTCGCCGCCTTGACGGCGTTCGAGGTGTCGAGGCCGGCATTGGCAAGCCCGATCACCTTGGCGCCGGACGACTGCGCCTGCAGGATGAAGGACGAAAAGTCGCTGGTCGACAGCGGGTGGCGGACGGCGCCCAGCACCTTGCCGCCATTCGCCTCGATCACCTCGGTGGCCTGGCTCTGCAGCGAATCGCCGAAGGCATAGTCGGCGGTGAGGAAGAACCATGTGTCGTCGCCGCCGCGCACCAACGCGCCGGCCGTGCCGCGCGACAATGCACGGGTGTCGTAGGCCCACTGGAAGCCATAGGGGCTGCACTGGCTGCCGGAGATCTCGGCCGAGCCGCCGCCCGAGACGATGGTGATCTTCTTCTTCTCGCGCGACAGGCTTTGGACGGCGAGCGCCACCGACGAGGTCGGCAGGTCCATGATCGCGTCCACCTTGTCCTCGTCGTACCACTGGCGTGCGACGTTGGAGCCGATGTCGGCCTTGTTCTGATGGTCTGCGGCGACGATCTCGATCGGCGCCCCGAGGACGGTCCCGCCGAAATCTTCTACGGCCAGTCTCGCCGCGACGACCGATCCCTCGCCGCCGGTGTCGGCATAGACGCCGGAGCGGTCGTTCATGATGCCGATCTTGACGACGCCGTCCGAGATCTCCTGTGCGCTGGCCGATCCGGCCAGGGCCAGCGAGCCGGCGATCAGCCCGGCTGCGAGACCGGACCTTCGGCGCGATGCGCCGCTTCTGACAATGTGCATGCTGTTCTCCTCCCAGAGTTCATCGCGCCCCCTCTTCTCCCGGAAGGGCGCAACATGCATTGGATGGCGGGCAGGGTTCGACTGCAAGTGGTTTGTTCGACAAACTTCGGATTGCAGCCGGGCCACCCCAAGAGGAAGCCGAGCGGGAGGGGCAAACATCGGGCGCCTCCCTCCCGTTTCGGGTCGGTGCTCAGTTGGCGAAGGCGGAGACGTCGCAGCCGGAGTCTTCGACCGACAGGAAGGCCTCCTTGCCGGGAACTGCGGAAACCTCGGTGTAGTAGTCCCACTCGCCCTTCATCTCGTCCGGCTTCTTCACCTGGAAGAGATACATGTCGTAGACCATGCGGCCGTTCGCCTGGACCGTGCCCTTCTTGGCGAAGAGATCCTCGACCGGCAGCTCGTGCAGTTTGGCGGCGACGGCCTTGGTCTCGTCGGTGCCGGCGGCCTTCACCGCCTTCAGATAGCTCAGCACCGCCGAATAGGTGCCGGTCTGGATCATGTTCGGCATCCGCCCGGTCTTTTCCATGAAGCGCTTGGCGAATTCGCGGTTCTCGTCGTTCTGGTCCCAGTACCAGCCCTCGGTGAGGTTCAGCCCCTGGGCCGCCTCGGCGCCGAGACCGTTGACCTCGGCGAGGGTGAAGAGCAGGGCGGCGAGCTTCTGGCCGCCCTGGACGATGCCGAATTCGGAGGCTCCCTTGATGGCGTTGGCGGTGTCGAGGCCGGCATTGGCGAGGCCGATGACCTTGGCGCCGGAGGACTGGGCCTGCAGTAGGAAGGACGAGAAATCGTTGGTCGCCAGCGGATGGCGAACCGAGCCGAGGACCTCGCCGCCCGATTCCTTGACGAAGTTGCCGGTCTGCTCCTCGAGCGAATAGCCGAAGGCGTAGTCCGCGGTCAGGAAGAACCAGGTGTCGCCGCCGGCCTTGACCAGCGCGCCGCCGGTGCCGACGGCGAGCGCATGGGTGTCGTAGGCCCAATGGAAGCCATAGGGGCTGCACTGCTTGCCGGTGAGCTCCGTCGTCGCCGCGCCGGTGACGATGTCGATCTTGCCCTTTTCCTTCGACAGGCCCTGGACCGCGAGGGCGACCGAGGAGGTCGTCAGCTCCATGATCGCGTCGACCTGCTGCGTGTCGTACCATTCGCGGGCGATGTTCGAGGCGATGTCCGGCTTGTTCTGGTGGTCGGCGTTGATGATCTGGATCGGCTTGTCGAGCACGGTGCCGCCGAAGTCTTCGGCCGCCATCTCGGCCGCCGCGACCGACCACTTGCCGCCGAAGTCGGCATAGACGCCGGACTGGTCGTTCAGGATGCCGATCTTGACGACGTCGTCCGATACCTCCTGCGCGAAGGCGCCGGCGGGCATGGCGAGGCCGGCGACGATCGTCGCGGCAAGAAGGGATTTGTCGATGCGCATGCGAATTCCTCCCGAATGGACAAGCAAAGACCCCGATCTCCTCCCGGGCTCTTCCTCTCGGCGCGATGAGAGACAGCGAGCGGACCAATGTCAACGGTCTGATTCTGCGTCATGCCCGTCTATTGGCCGACATTAGACTTTGGTCGCAGAGTGTCCGGCCGGCGCCGATGCTTCGTTCGGCGAGGCGGCTGCGAGGGCGAGTCTTTCCCGGTCCGTCGTGGCCGCTCGTGCGGCTTCCCGGTCGTTCCGCGACCATCGTGCGCCGGTCCGGCTTCGCCCGGCGTTGCCGCGATCCAGCTGCCGTTTCCGGCCAGCCAGCGCGTCAGACGGGCGACGACGATGTGGCGGTTGATGTCGTAGCGCGGGTCGCGGCTGCGGCTGAGGCGCGTCTGGCGGTGGAGCTCCCGGCTGACGCGCTCGCTGACCGTGGCGCGAACCGAAACCTCGAGCCGGCCGGCATCGTCCTCGCCGCAGGCCTCGGCGATGGAGGGGCCGGCCGCGCCGTAGCGGCGCAGCGCCGCCTGCAGTTCGAGCCGCTCTCGCGTGATGCGGTCCAACTCCCGCCGCGCCTCCACCTGGCGGCGAATCCGAGCGGACATGATTTCGAGGAGAGGGGCGAGATCGTCGGTCGTCGTCACGGTGAAACTCCGGGCTGAGGGGCACCGGTCAGCATCGCCGACGTGAGGCGGGGCGGGGATATCTTCCTTGACGCGGGGCCGCAGATTGCTCCGAAAAATTGCCGTAGAGCGCTGATGAGTATGGCATCGGCAGGTGGCGTCGCATTTTTGCATATTAGGAAGATATTCACATATCTGCCGGTTTGGCCTATAACCGGGTGAAGCCAAGCCAGGAGACCGAGCCATGCAGCAGGCAATGCCGCACGAAACGAACGGTGCAACCGAAGGGTGCCGGAAGCCGCCCTTGTGGTGGGAGGCGGCGGGGGCGTTGATGCGCGGTCCCGCAGACTCGGCGACCGGAGGAGACGATCGAGATCGCCTCGCCGACGCCGCCTGTCGCCTGGCCCAGGAGATCGCGGCTCTGGGCTTCGACGTGCCGGTGGCCGAGATCCGCCGCCCGAGCCGCGCCGAGAGCCGGGCCTGCGACGCCCGTCACGCGGCGATGTATCTCGCCAACACCACCTTCGGCATCTCGCTGACGCGCATCGGCGCGGCGTTCGGCCGCGAGCGCACGAGCATCGCCTACGCCATTCGGAGGGTCGAGGACTGGCGCGACGACGCTGCCTGCAATCTCATGCTGGAGCGGCTTGAGGCGCTGGCGATCACCGCCTGCCGGACCATCGACACCGGCATCGCCGTCAAGCTTTCCTCGAAGGTGCGGCGATGAGCGCGGGGCCGGGCTTCAACGAGGAGGAAACGCCGCTGACGCGGCTGGCGACCCGGCGCGGCCGCGACGGCGAGCCGTTTCTAACCGCCACCGAGGCGATGGCGGGCGAACGGATCCGCGCCGACTTCACCCGTGGCCAGATGACACCGTCGCTCACCCAGCGCTGGGACGCCATGCCGCGCGCCCCGCGGCGGGGCGGGGGAGCCGAACTCGGCGACACCGCGATCGATGCGAGGAAACGGGTCTCGACCGCCTGCGAGGCCGTCGGCCCGGAGCTCTCCGGTCTCGTCCTCGACGTCTGCTGCTTCCTCAAGGGGCTGGAGACGGTGGAGCGGGAGCGGCAGTGGCCTGCGCGTTCGGCAAAGCTCCTCCTGAAGACGGCGCTCGCCATGCTCGCCCGGCATTACGGCTTCGATTGCGATCGCCAGGGCCGGGAAGGCCGCATCCGCCGTTGGCGGGCGCCGATGGAGGAAACGGTCGAACGGAGCCGGTGAAAAACGTCGGCCACTTCTTCTCTGGCGATCGGCGGCCCTCACGCCGCGGCGGCGGCCTCTCGGGCATCGTTCTTGATCCGCGCCACCATCGACCTGAGGCCGTTTGAGCGCTGCGGCGTCAGGTGCTCCTGAAGCCCGAGGCGGGAAAACAGTGCCTCGGCGTCGAGCGCCGCGATCTCCCCGGCGCGGCGGCCGGAGAAGAGGGCGAGCGCGATTGCGACGAGCCCCTTGACGATGTGGGCGTCCGAGTCGCCTCGGAAGGTCAGGTGAGGCGGGCTTTGCCCGTCGCTCTCGCTGACCAGCCAGACCTGGCTGACGCAGCCGCGCACCTTGGTCTCCTCGGTCATCTCGTCCGGGGAGAGATCGGGCAGCGCCCGGCCGAGCTCGATGAGATAGCGGTATCTGTCTTCCCAGTCGTCGAGAAGCTCGAAATCCGCGATGATCTCGTCGATCGTCTGCATGGTCGCTCCGGTCTCAGGCGCTGTGGTCTGGCTGCCGGATCGGCCCGAGATTCGCTGCAAGGCCAAGGTTGGCCTTGCTTCGTCTCGAACCATCCGGTCGTCGCTCTCGGCGTACCGGACATATAGGTGCTGCGGTCGGCACTGTCAGGTCCGGGGCGCGGGCACCGGCACCGGCACGATCTGCGCGAGGCGCCGGCTTGCCGTCGACGTCGGCAGCGGCCGGTTCTCCACCCGCGGCAGGCGGCCGCCGTCCTTCATCGTGACGCCGTGATCGGGGGCGGCATTCGTCGCGCTATCCAGCGCCCGGTCGCTGGGGATGGCGACGCGTGGCGACGCGGCGGTCGATGTCTGGATTGCAGCGGTGGTCACCGCATCGGTGCGCACCGGCGAGGCCGGAACGGGGAGAGCTGCTTCATCGCCGGCTACGGCGCGCGGCCTCGCCTCGACGGTCTCCGCGGTCCGCACCGCGTCGCCGGCCGTGCTTGTCCCACGACGCTCCGACACCGCCGAGCCGACGAAGCCGTAGGCGATCGCGAGCCCTTCGGCGACCCGCTCGCCGGCGAATCTGGCGACGTCACCGCCGGCGGCGCAGGCCGAAGGCGCCCGATCGCAGAAGTTCGACAGATCGGAAACCGCCGCCTGTGCGCCATAGAGCAGCGCGAAGGAATTGATCTCCGGCCCCGCGCCGCCCTTGTCTTCGCCCGGCACGACGAGTGCGATCAGCCCCAGAAAGAAACCCACCTTGATGACGAAGCGAATCATCGCCGTTCCCCGTCCCGTTCATCTCGCGCCGCGATCCCGACTCTCCGTTCGGCTCACGGCTTCATTCCAGCCATCTTGGCAGGCGGGCTGGAAGGTCACGTTGAAATTGCTCTGAAAATTTTAGCAAAACCCGATCGATTCGGGCCGACGCGGAGACGGAAAGCCTGGACGGAGCCGGATCTACCTCCTCGTTTCTGTTCGTTAACCATGTTCGCAGGTCGAGAACGTATGAAACGCATAGTTTCCTGGGGATCGCAGGCCTCGGACAAGGTCGCCGCCCGCCCGGCTTATGGCTTCCTTAATGCGCCCCGGCCATGATCGCCCAGTCGGTTAGGAGTCGTTTGGCGGCCCAGCCGGCACGTCAGATGATCTGCCAAGGTGAGACGAAGTATGAGGCAAGCGTCGAAGCGTCCAGCGGGCACAGGACGGCGTGTCCCATGGGCCGCGATCCGCTTCCTGAACCTGCGGCTCGACCAGTTCGTCGCGCCGTCGATCACGGAGGGCGGCGAGCGGCGCTTCCAGGCGTTCGTTCTGCGGCTTTTCCTCGTCCTCGCCCTCGGCACGGCCGTTTCGGCCCCGCTTCTTCTCGTCATGGGCAATTCGGCTTCCGTGACGGCCTTTCCGCTCATCCTCGCGGCCGTGGCGCTTGCATCGGCAGCCTATCTGTCGATCGCCGGGCGTCCGGACGCGGTGCTCTGGCTCTGGGGCACGATCGTCTCCGTCGGGCTTGCGATCGCGGCCCATGGCAATCTTGAGATGGCGAAGTTCGCGCCGGTGATTCTCGCCGTTCTGCCGCTCGAGGCCGCCGCTGCAGGACGCTATCGGCTGGCGGGCGGACTGACGGTGGTTTCGCTTTGCTGCGGCAGCCTGCTTCTTGCCGGAGGCTTTGGCGTCTCACGGCTGCCCGTCGCCGAGACCGCGCTCGGGCTCCTCGTGCTGTTCTATGGTCTGCGGTTCGTCGGTCTGAGGCGTCGTCCCGCTCAGGCTAGCCTGGCCGACGACCGGACTGGCGATTTCGTCGAACGTCTGGCTCGCCGTCGGGCGGCCGAATCGTTCGGGGCGATGATGTTCGAGGTCTCGCAAGGTGGCCGGATCGACCACGCCTCGACGAAGGCCGCGGAGGCGATAGCCGGCCGCGGCTGGGGCTGTCCCGGCGAACTCTTCGGCGAATTGTGCCACGTCGCCGACCGGCTGTCGGTCATGCAGGCGATCGATGCCGCGCGCGCCGGCGGCGAGCCGGGGCCGATCGAGGCGCGGCTGAAGGTGGCGCATGGCGGCTTCGACCGCTTCGTCCTGACGATCGATCGCATCGAGGAAGCCGACGAGGCCGGCGCATTCCTCGCTCCCGTCGTCTCCATCGCGCTCGCCGCCGCATCGGTCGGCGAGGCGATGGGCGATGCCGACGTCGAGACGCTGAAGGAGGCTTCGGCTGCCAAGAGCCGGTTTCTCGCCACCGTCAGCCACGAACTGCGCACGCCGCTCAACGCCATCATCGGCTTTTCCGACGTCCTCGATCAGGAGTATTTCGGCGGCTTCGAAAGCTCCAAGCAAAAGGAATATGTCGGCCTGATCCGCCAGTCGGGCGAACATCTCCTGTCGATCGTCAACACCCTCCTCGACGTCTCGAAGATCGAGGCCGGCCGTTACGAACTCGATCCTGAGCCGTTCGAGTTGTCCGTCCTGATGGCGGATGTCGGCGACTTCATGCGCGAGGAGGCCCGCCGCAAGGGGCTTCGGCTCGACGTGAGGTCGGGCGCCGGCGTCACCCTCGTTGCCGATCGCAGGGCCTGCCGCCAGATCCTCCTCAACCTCGTCGCCAACGCCCTGAAGTTCACCGAGACGGGGGCAGTGACGCTGGAGAGCCGCGTGCGCAACGGCTTCTGCGAGCTTTTGGTCAGCGACACCGGCATCGGCATCGCCGAGGCGGACATCGCGCGTCTCGGAATTCCGTTCGTCCAGGTTTCCTCCGGCCTGTCGCGGCGCTACGAGGGGACCGGCCTCGGCCTGTCCCTGGTCAAGGGACTCGCCGAACTCCACGGTGGTGGCATGGCCGTCGAGAGTCAGCCCGGCGTCGGCACGATGGTAACGATCCGCCTGCCCGCCGCCGGGTTGCCCACCGCTGAAGACCCGTCCGATTCACCACAGGAAAAGATCGTCGCGTTGAGTGATGCCCGCAGCAAAACGAACTCCCAGACGCAAATCCGTGAAAACCGACGCTCGGCCTGAAGGCCTGCTCGACACCGCCGCGGCGCTGTCGTCGCGAGCGGCGATCGGCTTCCTGCGTCTCGTCGCGCGCCATCCTGCCCTGTCGACCGGGATCGCCATCTTCGCCGTGACCGCCACCAGCGTGACGGTCAACGGTCTCTATGAGCAGCACGGGCGGCATCAGAACCCGATGCTGGCGACGCGACTTGTCGCCAGCGCCCCGGCGCCCGAACGATTCGGCTCTGCCGCAAATACGGCGCCCGAGCTCTCGTCGGCGGCCCTTGAGGCGCCCACCGCCCCGGCACAGGCGGCACCCGCGCGGCAACGGGCGGCGGCAGAACCGTCCGCGCCGGCAGGTACGACGGCGCCGAGCCGTCTGGCGAACGTACCCGCGCCGGCGCCGAGGCCGCTCGAACGACGCGATCCCGAGGAGACCGCATCGATCTCGCCGGGGCAGGGCGGGCGTGTCGTCGCCCCCAGCGCCGCCAAGCGGCCGAAGAATACTTCCGGCTCGAGATTCGGCGGGCTCGCCGAGGCCGAAAGGGTGAAGATGATCCAGGCGGCGCTGTCCTCGGCCCAAGTTGCCAACCTCACCGTCGACGGCGTCCTCGGCGAGCAGACCAGGGCGGCGATCCGCACCTTCGAGGCACTGGAAGGCATGGACGTCACAGGCAACCCGGAGCCCCGTGTCCTCGAACGGCTTGCCGAGATCGGCCTCGTCGAATAAGCCGGTCGGCATGCGGATCACCAGCGAGATCTTCGTCGCTCAGCTCGTGCGACGGCTGTTTGCGGCCGGCGGCTTCGCCGCCGTGATGCGGCGCGGCGCGGATGCCGCGGGCGCGATCTTCGTCGTCGCCCGTTCGCGCGACGGTGGTATCACCCTCTTCGGGCCGGCGGTGCAGAGCCTCGCAGACGACGACGGCAGCCGGCGCTTCATGGCCGAGCAGGCCGCCGACGAGGCCGCCCTCGACGCGCGCTTCGTGAGGGAGGCGCGCTTCGACCCCGACTTCTGGGTGGTCGAGATCGAGACCGACTCCCCCGAAAGCTTCATCGACGTCGTCGAGGCCTGAGCCTTCGGGCTCAGCTACACGCTCCTCAGCAGTGAGCGTCGATCACCTGCCGGATGGCAGCGACATGGGCAGGCTCCGCCCCGCAGCAGCCGCCGAGGATGGTCGCGCCGCGGTCGATCGCCGCCTTCGCGAACCGGGCCATCGATGCCGGTCCCTCAGGGTGAACGGCCCTCCCGCAGACGAGCTGCGGCAAGCCGCAATTGGGCTTCACAGCGAGGCCGACGCCCGGCATGCGTTGCATCGCGGCGGCGCCGGCAAGCGCCGTGTCCGGCCCCTCGCAGCAATTCGCACCGATCGCCAGTGGCGCGACCTCGAGACCATCGAAGGCGGCGGCGAAGCCGGACGGAGACAGGCCGGCCGGCGTCGTCCCGCCGGCGCCGAAGCTGGCGGTGGCGACATAGGCAAGACCGGCGGCGATGGCGGCCCTTGCGGCGGCGCGGGCCTCGTCGGCCGACACCATGGTCTCGAGCCAGACGAGATCGACCCCTCCGGCCTTCAGCCCGGCAATCTGCTCAGCGAAGATCTGGGCGTTGTCGTCCTCGGCGGACGAACGCCCAGCCACCTTTCGCCGCCAGGTGGGCCCGACGGATCCCGCCACGAGCACCGGCCGCGGCGCACGCTCTGCCGCCCGACGCGCCAGCTCCGCGGCGAGCCGGTTCAGTTCGCGCGGTCGCGAGTCGGCGCCCCACAGGGCCAGGCGAGGGGCGTTCGCGCCGAAGGAGCACGTCAGGATGATGTCCGACCCGGCGGCCACGAAGGCGCGGTGGAGCGCGGCGATCTCCTCCGGCCGCTCGGTCAGCCATCGCTCCGGCGCCACGCCCTCGGGAAGACCCGCCGCAAGAAGGTTCGTACCCATCGCGCCATCGGCGAGGAGGACGACGTCGTCGTCGCGGCGGAACGGTGAAGCGATCATCGTCACACGGCTGCCATCGCGGTTTGATCTTTCGGGCCCGCTCATAGCAGTTTGGTGCCGGAACGCCCAAGGTTCGGGTCAGCTTTCCGTGGTCAGTTCGATCGACGGTCAGGTTCGGACCCGCGGTCGCTCCTGCCGCCGACGATCCGGCCGGTGAGGGGACCCGACCACCATGTATGAGCGCTCCGTCCGACGTCTCGAAGAGCCTGAACTCGTCAGTGCGCTGGTCAGTGCGCTCCTCAAGGCCGGGTATTCCCGCGACACGATCGAGCGGGCGCTGATCCGTCAGGCGCCGGTCGATCTCGACGTCTTCTCAGAATGCTACAAGCAGCTGACGGAAGCGAGCGCCGCCTTGCACGGGACGACGGAAGTTCGTCGAAAGTCCGGCGTCCAGCAGGCGGCCTGAGCGTCCGGCTCCGCCCATTCGTCCCGTGGTCGATCCGGCCGGCCGCAGAGAATCTCTTGCACTTGAGGACGATATCCGGCCCATCGCGGCGGCGGCGAGGCCGAAACGCTGGACCGACCGGGCGAGGACTCGCTCTCCGCGCCGATGGCCATCGCGCAAGGCGTTCCGCGGTGGTGGCGGTGCCCGGTCCGCACCCCAGACGGGCTTCGCAGTGGGCCTGGGGAGAGTTTTTTCGAGCTGATTTCTCCGAGTAAAGGGAACGGTAACCGCATCTCAGTAGAACTGTCGACGACACCGGATGTCGTTGGCTTCGAAGAAGGTTCCGCGTATCGGAGCGCTACATCCGGTGTCTCTCCTCATGCCGTGGCGAAGATTGTCCCGCACGCATCGATGAGGGTCGCGAGCATCTGGGATGCGGCGGTGCTCCCTGTCTGAAGAATCCCCGCTGGAATTACATCGCGCTGCTTAGCGCCAGGGCCGCAGCTTCGTCCAACGGCTCGGGCCTCTCGCATCGCTGCTCGATCTCGATGGTCCGCTGCGTCGTCGCTGCATCGACGATCGCGGTGAGAACGGCGAGGATGTGCAGCGCCACGTCGCCATTTGCCCGATGCGGCCGGCCGGCCTCGATCGCCGCCGCCATTTCCGCCAGGCCGAGGCCGCGGTAGTTGGCGAATCGTGGCTCGGCCACAGGCCAGTTGGCGGCACCGAAGGTCCGATCGGTCGTTGCAGTCACCTGCCATTCGGCGGGGCCGACGGCGAGCTCGATATCGCCGCCGAACCAGTTCGGATCGGGAACCCGCATCGAGCCTTCGGTCCCGTGGATTTCCAATGGCCGCAGCCCGTGGCGCCAGACGTCCCAGCTGGCGAGAAAGGTGATCTGCGCACCGCTCTCGAAGGACAGCAGCGCCTGGAGCGAGGTCAGCACCTCGACGGGGATCTCCTTGCCTTCGACGGGCGAGCCTGGCGTCGTCACCTTGCGGGTCTCGAAGGCGATCTGACCGGTCGCCTGGACGCTGGCGACAGGGCCGAGCAGGTTGACGAGGGCCGTCAGATAGTAGGGTCCCATGTCGAAGACCGGGCCGCCGCCGGGCTTGAAGAAGAACGTCGGATCGGGGTGCCAGTGCTCCATGCCGTGGGAGAGCACCGCCGCCGTGCCGAGCACCGGCCTGCCGATCGTGCCGGCGTCGACCATCTGCCGCGCCGTCTGGATCGAGGCGCCGAGCACCGTGTCCGGCGCGCAGCCGACCCGGAGCCCCCGACGCCTCGCGGCTTCGACGATGGCGATGCCGTCCGCGAGCGAACCCGCCAGCGGCTTTTCGGAATAGACGTGCTTGCCGCTTTCCAGCGCCGCGAGGGAGATCTCGGCATGGGCGGCCGGCACCGTCAGGTTGAGAACGACGTCGATGTCGTCGCGGGCCAGGAGCGCCGGAACGCCGACGGCTTCGATGCCGTATTTCGCCGCCTGGCGCTCCGCCGCCTCGGCCTTCAGATCGGCGCAGGCGACAAAGCGGATGCCGGGAAAGCGCGGCGCGTTGACGAGGTAGATGTCGGAAATGTTGCCGCAGCCGACGAGGCCGATGCTGAGGGTCATGGGATGGTCTTTCGATCAGGTCAGGCGTTGGCGGCGGAAAGTTCACGCATCTTGGCGGCGCTGACGCGGGCGAAGCGGGCAAAATCCGACGGCTTGTCGTGCTCGGCGATCATCAGGCTGGCGCCGGAGGCTGCCGAGATCCGCCAGAGTTCGTCCCAGTCGAGAACGCCGGCGCCGACGTCCGCCCAGCCGTCCTCGTCGAGGTTCTCGCCCGCGGGCGCGATGTCCTTGACGTGGACGGCGGCGATCCGGCCGGCATATCGTTCGAGCCAGGCGGCGGGATCGGCGCCGGCGCGGGCGATCCAGGCGAGATCGGCCTCCCACAGGACGCCTTCGGCGAGAACGTGCTCGATCGGCCACGAGCCGTCGGCAAGGGCAGCGAACTCGAAGTCGTGATTGTGCCAGGCGAGCCTCAGGCCCTCGTCGGCGCATTCGGCGGCAAGTTCGGCAAGGCGCGTGCCGAGTTCGCTCCAACCCGCGGCGTCCCGCGGCCGCAGGTCCGGCATCAGAAAGGGGATCACCACGGTCTCGATGGCGAGCGTACGGCAGATCTCGACCACCTGGTCGAGATTATCCTCCGCCAAGGCGAGGTCGAAATGGCCGCTCTTCGCCGTCAGTCCGGCTTCGTCGAGGGCTTTGCGGAAGCCTTTGGCGTCCTCGTAGTTCGGGCGAAAGGTCTCGACATTGGTGTAGCCGGCTTCGGCGAGCGTCTTCAGGACGTCGACGTCGGGCGGCGCGAGGCGGGCCGAGTAGAGCTGGAAGGAAATCGGGTCGGTAATGGCCATGGGGTGACGTCCTGATGGGGATTGTCGGCGATCAGAGGCGAAGGTCGGTCGCGGTGTCGAACACGCAGGCATTCGCCGGGTCGAAGGAAAAGCGGATGGTCTCGCCGGGGCGGATCTCGGTCTCGCCGTCGGTGCGGATGGTCAGGGGCGCGCCGGCAAGGCTGGTCCACACGATGGTGTCGGCGCCCATCGCCTCGACCAGATCGACCGTGCCTTCGCAGGCGAAGTGGCCCTCCGGCACCTCGCCGAGGCCGATGTGCTCGGGCCGGATGCCGAAGACGACGGCGCCGTCCGCCTTGGGCGGCCGGGCAAAATCGTAGCGCGACAGCGGGACGCGCACGTCGCCCAGTTCGGCCGCCGGGCCGTCCGCGCCGCTCCGAAGCGCGCCGTCGAAGAAGTTCATGCCGGGCGAGCCGATGAAGCCGGCGACGAAGCGGTTGACCGGCCGACGATAGATATCCTTCGGCGCACCCAGCTGCTGGATCACTCCGCCACGCATCACGGCGATCCGGTCGGCCAGGGTCATCGCCTCCACCTGATCGTGGGTGACGTAGATCATCGTGTTGCCGAGCCGCTGGTGCAGCTTCTTGATCTCGACGCGCAGCTCGTTGCGCAGTTTCGCATCGAGGTTGGACAGGGGCTCGTCGAACAGGAAGACGTCGACGTTCCGCACCAGCGCCCTCCCGATCGCGACCCGCTGGCGCTGGCCGCCGGAAAGCTCGGAGGGTCGGCGTCTCATCAGGCCGTCCAGCTGCAGGAGATCGGCGACGCGCTTCACGCGGGCCTCGATCTCGCTTTTCGGCAGGCCGGCGATCCTCAGACCGAAGGAGAGGTTCTTCTCGACGCTCATGCGCGGATAGAGCGCATAGGACTGGAACACCATGCCGATGCCGCGGTCCTTCGGCTCGGCCCAGGTGACGTTCTTGCCGTCGATCCAGATCTCGCCGTCGGAAATGTCGAGCAGCCCGGCGATGGCGTTCAGGAGGGTGGACTTGCCGCAGCCCGACGGCCCGAGCAGGACCAGGAACTCGCCCGGCGAAATCTCGAGGTCGAGGCCGGCGATCACCTTGTGGGCGCCGAAGGCGATGTCGAGGTCGCGGACGGAGACCGAGGAGTCCTCGCCGGCGGCCATGGCTCCGCCGGGTCGGGCCTTGCCGCTGTGGTCGCCGGCGCCGGGGCGCGGAGTCGAATGGGTCGTTGCCTCTGCGATCATCCCTTCACGGCTCCCGCTGCGATGCCGCGGACGAACCAGCGGCCGGATACGAAATAGACGAGGAGGGGGACGGCGGCGGTGAGGATGGTCGCCGCCATGTTGAGGTTGTATTCCCGCTCGCCGTAGGTGGAGTTGACGACGTTGTTGAGCTGCACGGTCATCGGCAGGTTCTCCCGGCCGGCGAAGACCAGCCCGAGGATGAAGTCGTTCCAGATGTTGGTGATCTGCAGGATCGCCGCGACGATCAGGATCGGCGTCGACATCGGCAGCATGACGTTCCAGAAGATCCGGAAGAAGCCGCCGCCGTCGACCCGCGCCGCGTTGAACAGCTCCACCGGCAGGCCGGCATAGAAGTTCCTGAAGATCAGCGTCATGATCGGCAGGCCGAAGATGACGTGGACGATGACGATGCAGGCCAGCGTGTTGTAGAGCCCGACCATCGAGAAGGCCCGGACCATCGGATAGAGGAAGATCTGGTAGGGCAGGAAGGCCCCGAGGAGGAGGATCGCGAACAGGACGTCTGCGCCCTTCACCCGCCAGAAGGACAGGGCGTAGCCGAGGATGGCCCCGGCGGCGATCGAGGCGATCGTGCTCGGCACGGTGATGACGACGGAGTTCCAGAAGCCGACGCGGATGCCCTCGCAGTCGAGACCGGTGCAGGCGCTCGACCAGGCTTTTATCCATGCCGTCAGATCGAAGCTCTCCGGTAACGCGAAGATCGAGCCCTCGCGGATTTCCGGCATGGTCTTCAGCGAGGTCAGCACCATGACGACGGCCGGCAGCAGGAAGAAGGCCGCGGCGACGGCGACGAAGCCGTAGAGCCCGATCCGCCCGATGGTGAGCCGCCGCGGCTTGCGCCCGCGGGTCGCGGATCGTTCGCGATGGCGGGAGGGGGTGGCGCGGTCGTCGGCCGAGCCGGAGCGGAAGGCGAGGGCGGAGGCGCCCTTCGGCGGCTCGCGGGAGGAGGTGGCGTCGATGCTCATGTCGCCGCTCCCGCCCGCACCTTGCGGAAATATTCGCTGTAGATCCACGGCACCAGAACGGCCGCGACGGTGATCAGCATGACGGTCGCGGCTGCCGTGGCGAGCCCGATGTTCTGCCGGGTGAAGAGATTGTCCATGACGAATTTCGCCGGCATGTCGGAGGATATTCCCGGGCCGCCATTGGTCAGCGCCACCACCAGGTCGAACGCCTTGACGACGCTGATCGACAGGAGCACCACGGCGGTGAGGATCAGGGGCCGCAGCATCGGCACGACGACGAAGAGATAGACCCGCCAGGCCGGGATACCGTCGATGCGGGACGCCTTCCAGATCTCCTCGTCGACGCCGCGCAGGCCCGCCAGCATCAGCGCCATGACGAGGCCGGACGCCTGCCACAGCCCGGCGAGGACGAGGGCGTAGAGCGCCATGTCCCGATCCACCGCCCAGGCGAAGGAGAAGCTCTCGAAGCCCCAGTCGCGCACCGCCTTCTGGATGCCGAGGCCGGGGTTCATCAGCCACTGCCAGATCAGCCCGGTGACGATGAAGGACATGGCATAGGGATAGAGGAACACCGTCCGGAGGGTGTTCTCGAAGCGGACCTTCTGATCGAGCACGACGGCGAGGAGAAAGCCGAGCACGAGCGCGCCGGTGATGAACAGGACGCCGAAGATCACGGCGTTCTGCATCGAGACGAGCCACCGCGTCGAGGAAAACAGCCGGTGGTACTGGTCGAAGCCGACATAGACGTCGACGGGCAGGAGCTTGGATGCGGTGAAGGAGATCTGCACCGTCCAGAGCATCGTCCCGACATAGGCGACGAGGACCACCAGCCAGAACGGGACGAGCATGAGGCTCGCCGTCGAAGGACGCTTGCGGGGCGCCGTCATGGTCTGTTCTCCGGGAACTTGTCTCGCGAGCGGCGGCGAAGGCGGCGGACGTGACGCCGAATGCTGCAGATCGCGGGAAGGCCGATGAAGCGGACCCGGCTTGGTCTGCCGGGCCGCGCGCGTTCTCGGCTGCCGATCAGCCCTCGACTTCGAAGGCGTTGACGAAGCCCTCGACGACGTCCTCCGGCTGTGCCGACGGGTTGTTCCAGAACTGCGTGACGACGTCGTCGACCGCGCCGGCGAGGCTGGCGGAGACGAGGATCTCGAAGACCGGCGCCTGGCTGTCCTCGCTCTTCAGGAGTTCCAGCCCCTTCTTTGCGCAGGCGTCGAAGGCCGAGGTGTCGACGTCGTTGCGCACCGGCATCGAGCCCTTGGCGAGGTTGAACGCGGCCTGCGCGTCCTTGGAGATCATCGTCTCGACGAGGAGATCCTGCGCCTTCTTCTGGGCCTCGTCCTCGGTCTTCGGGAAGACGAAGACGTCGCCGCCGACCATCAGCATGGTGTCGTCGAGGCCGATGGTGCAGCCATAGTCCTCGCTCGGCGTCTTGCCGGCATTGGTGAACTCGCCCTTCACCCAGTCGCCCATCACCTGGATGGCGGCCGTGTCCCGGAGAAGGAGGGAGGTCGTGTCGTTCCAGCTGCGACCGGGCGAGCCGGCATCGACCAGGCCGCGCAGCGCGCCGTAGGTCTCGACGGCCTTGGCGAAGCCCTCCGAGCGCACGGCTTCCTCGTCCTTGTCGCGGTAGATCCGCATGTAGAGGTCCTTGCCGCCCTGCTGCAGCAGGATGGCGTTGAACAGCGCGCGCTCCTGCCAGGGCTGGCCACCGAGGGCGAGCGGCGTGAAGCCGGCCTCCTTGATCTTCTGCAGGGCCGGGATCATCGCTTCCCAGGTCGAGGGCAGCTCCGCGACGCCGGATTTCTCCAGAACGGTCTTGGAATAGAACGTCCAGTTCTGGCCGTGGACGTTGATCGGCAGGGCATACATCTCGCCGTCGCGGCTGGCGGCTTCGACCAGCGCGGTCGGCATCGCCTTCTTCCAGCCGCCTTCCTCGGCGAGCGCCTCGATCGGCCGGATCAGGCCCTGGGACACGAGATCGTCGAACTGGCGTCCGGTGTTGAACTGGGCCGCCGTCGGTGGCTGGCCGCCGACCATGCGGTTGATCGTCGCCGCCCGCGAGTTCTCGCCGCCGGCGGTCGCCGTGTCGACCCATTCGCCACCGGCCTTCTCATAGGCATCGGCGAAGGTCTTGATGGCGGCGGACTCGCCGCCCGAGGTCCACCAGTGCATGACTTCCGCCCGCGGCTTGTCCTGGGCGCTCGCGGGCATCGCCGCGAAGGCGAGGGCCGAACCTGCTAATATGGTCGCGATCAGTTGCTTCATTTTCTGCTTCCTCCCAAAAGCGGACCGTGAAGGTCTCCCCTATTACGGCTTCTGTAATCGATTACATCAATGCTAAGACGAATGTCGATCAATTACAAGCCGGCGATTGGGCTTGGTGGAAAAGCAGCGGAAGAACGATGAGTGAGCCCCGTCGGGCACCGAAGATCGGTGATGTGGCCGTGGCGGCCGGTGTTTCGGTGGCGACGGTGTCGCGGGCGCTTTCGGCGCCGGAAAAACTGAAGCCGGAAACGCGCGAGAAGGTGATGGTTGCCGTCGCCGCCCTCGGCTACACGCCGAACTCGGTGGCGCGGCAATTGCGCGCGGGCCATTCCTCGCTGGTCCTCGTCATCGTGCCGCGTCGGACCAATCCGCCGTTCTTCGCCGAGGTGCTGCACGGCATCGATTCCACCCTGGCTGCGGCCGGCTACGTGCTGATCACCGGCTACATGGAAGGCGCCGAGCACGATCTGAGGCTGATCGAACTCGCCGCGTCCGGCCATGTCGCCGGCCTCCTGACGATCTCCGGCGACCTGCCGAAAGTGGCGGGCCGCTCGATCCTCGACGCCGGCCTGCCGGCGGTGGCGATCTGCGCCGATCCCGGCGTCGAAGGCCTGCCGGCCGTGCTTCTCGACGACGAGCGGGCGGCCGCCATGCAGGTCGAGCATCTCGCAGCCCTCGGCCATCGCCGCCTGTTCTACGTCTCGGGACCGCCCGGCAACTACAACGAGGTGACGCGCCACCGCGGCATCGTCGCGGCGATCGAGCGGGCCGGGCTCGGTCGGGAGGCGCTGATCGAGTATCCCGGCAACTACACCTTCACCGGCGGCGTCGCCGGCGCGAAGGCCTATCTCGGCCTCGCCGACCGGCCGACTGGGGTGATCTGCGGCAATGACGAGACCGCCATCGCCTTCGTCAAGACCGTCCGGGCGGCCGGTCTCGATATCCCCGACGACCTCTCGGTGATCGGCTTCGACGGTATCGAACTCGCCGATTTCTGCGAGCCGACCCTGTCGACCATCGCCCAGCCACGCTTCGATCTGGGAGCGAGGGGGGCGCGTTTGTTGATCGATCGCCTCGACGGCAACGCGACCGCCGAGGCGATGCCGGCTGGGGGGAGGATCATGATGCAGGGGACGCTTCTCGCCCGCGACAGCACGCGCAGGATCGACTGAAATCCTGTCGACGCCCCATGTCTCACCGTTCAGAGCGAGCGAGCGAGATTCCTGCGCCAGAGCCGAGCAGCGCGGCGAAATAGACCGCGATGCCGTGGATCTGGATCGGAAAATCCACGGCCGAATGGGCAAGCACGAGGCCAAGCGCGGCAAGGCAGACGATCGGGATCGGGCGCAGTCGCCGACGCTCCCGCAGGCCGGTGAGGTAGCAGCGCAGCAGCAGAACGAGGCAGACGAGGAACAGTGGCACGAAGGGCAGTCCGAGGCCGAGATAGGCCTCGAGATAGGAATTGTGTGCCTGCTCGATAATGCCGTAGATGCCGCATTCGGGCAGGCGATACATCGCAAAGACGTCCTCGAAGGTCCCGAAGCCCGTTCCCCAGAGTGGATTGTCACCGATCGCGGCGAGGGTCTCGCGATATAGACAGGCTCGCCCCTCGTCGTAGCCGCTCGTTTCGACGCGCAGGAGTGTCTGGCCGCCAAACAGGCTGAATACCGCGAATGCCGCCAGGATCACGGTGCCCGTGGCGGTCCATCGGCCGACTGGTCCGACGTCCCGCCATCTCGATGTGTGGATGATGCCGAGGAGCGCCGCCAGCAGGCTGGCGAAGGACAGCACGATTCCGGCGCGCGAGCGTGTCAGAAACAGTGCGACCAGCGTGGCAAGAAGCACGAGCGTCGTCAGCAAGATCCCGGTGTGACGCTCAAGGAAGGCGAGACCCGGCTGGGAAGGCGTGCGCGGCGACCGCGTTCGGCCGGGCTGCGACGTTTGCCAGAACAGCCAGCCGAGTGCCGCCAGACTGGCAAGGCCGAAGAAGGTCGCCGCGTTGTTCCTGTTGACGAAGACCGAGGTGACGACGGTCGGATCGAGAAAGGTCTGGTCGAACAGCCGCATGTTCGGGAAGGCAAGGTAGCGCAGCAGCCCGAACAGCGGGACGGTGATGCCGAGAAGCGCGAGCGCGCGCCACGTCCGCAGACCCTCGACGTCGTCCCGCGACAGCAGCAGCGCCGTTCCGAAGACGAGAAAGGGAACTGCCACGCCAGGAATGCTGCGCAATGTCACGCCGGGCGCAATCGAGACCGCGCCGCCCGAAAATCCCAGATTCTCGGCGACGGCTCCCCAAACCGGATTGGCCATTGGATTGCCGGCCATCCATACGGCCTGAAGCAGGAGATAGGCGACCGTCGTGGCTACGATGACAAGAAGCAAACGGATGACACGACCACCAGACCGGGAAATGCTGGTGGTAGCAACGGTCGAGGCGAATACAATCGCAAGCACCGTGCCAGAGAGGTAGACATATTCTGGTCGTGCTGCCCCCAGTGGGGCAATGCTTATTGCGACACCAGAAATAAAAATTACCCGAATGACGGTGTATATCACCATTTTTATCTTCCTGTAGTGAAGAAAAAATTTGAAAACGATCCGTTAAAACATCGCGGAATTCGATTTAGAAAAACAAAAATAGAGCGACGGTTTCGCGTCATTGATAATATATGGCTAAAACGAGCAGAATTTATTTCCGCTATGAATGAAAAAGTTCTGAATGGCGATCGAATTGAGCAATGAATAAGACTGATTCGCATACAGTATAAATCGATTCTCAATAAAGCAGCCATTTTGGGCGAAATTGATAGAATTCTCATGGGATTGCTCACTGCAGTGATCGTTTCATATTTTAGGGCATTAACGAGAACGCGAGTAACGACTTGAAATAAGGAATTTGTAATGTTAACAAAAAGTCGCTTTTGAGAGTGAAATCAAGGATCGTGCCGTGTACCGTAGCGCGTTCTTCGTCGTCGATTTGCTGCTGATGTCCGTGGCTTCGCTGCTTGCGGTTGCGCTGCGAGGGGCTTCGGTGGAGGCGGTCCTGGATTCCCCGTATCACTGGATGTTCGCCGGCGTCGCCGTGCTGTGCGCCATGCTGGTCTGGCCCCTCTTGGGGATCCCGCGGCGCCCATGGCGGTACTTTGCCGCCTCCGATGTCGTCCACCTCGTCCTTGCAGTCACGGCCGTCGTGTTGATGACGCTCTTCGTCATGTTCACGGTCAATCGATCGGAACTCGTCGCCCGCTCCGTGCCGCTCCTGCAGTGGTGCCTCTGTCTGGCGTTGCTGATCTTCGCCCGGGTCGGCGTGCGCCATTTGCCGGCCTCGGCCCCGGTCGGGCGCGACGGAGTTCCGGCCGGTCGGCAATACGTTCTCCTCGTCGGGTTCAATCGTCGCTCGGAGGTCTATCTGCGGTGCATCGAGGCCCTGTATCCGGGGCGCGTCTCGGTCATCGGCATCCTCGACGACGACCCCTCGGTGAAGGGGCTGATGCTGAAGGGCAAGCCGGTTATCGGGCGGCCGGACAATCTGATCTCGGCGATCCGGCGGCTTCGCAACCACGGGGTGGAGATCAGCCGCGTGGTCGTGACGGTTCCCAGGGAGGAACTGTCGCCGGCCTTCAACGCCGCCTGTGAGAGGTTGCTGGCGGAGGCGGAGATCACGCTGGACCATTTCGAGGGTCTGTTCGGTGCCGTCCGAGCGCCCCTAGCCTCGGCCATTCCCACTGTCGACGGTCCCGGCGTCTCGCCGTCTCTCTCGGCAGACGGCGTCATGGCGCCGGGCGGCGGGCGGCGGCGATATCTTGCCGTCAAACGCAGCATCGACTTCGTTCTCGCGCTTTCGATGATCGTCCTTCTCGCGCCGCTGTATCTCGTTCTCGCTGCGCTCGTCGCCGTCGATCTCGGTCGGCCCGTGACGTTCTGGCAGGAGCGGCCCGGCCTGAACCGCCGTCCCTTCCGGGTCTACAAGTTCAGGACGATGGGCGATGCCTACGACGTCGAGGGCAACGAAATCCCGCTGGAACTCAGGCTGTCGCCGATCGGGGCGGCGCTCCGGCGGCTGCGGCTCGACGAACTGCCTCAGCTTTTCAACATTCTGGTCGGCAACATGTCGTTCGTCGGTCCCCGTCCGTTGCTGCCGGCAGATCAGCCGGAGCGGCCGGAAGTCCGCCTGCGCATGCGGCCCGGCCTGACGGGGTGGGCTCAGATCAACGGCGGCCGCGGCCTTTCCGTCACCGACAAGAGCGCGCTCGATTGCTGGTATGTCGAGAACGCCAGCCTATGGATCGACGCCAAGATCATCGTGAGGACGGTCCGCTTCCTGCTCGAAGGGGAGGCGCCGCCGCGCCAGCAGGTCCTCAATCAGGCCTATGGCGTCCTGGAAGATCGGCGGGTGCTCGCCAAGATGTCTCCGGCATATGGGCGGGCGACATGGCGGGCGTGAGGAATGGTGGGCTGCCGCACGATCGACCCGGACTCGCTGGCGCGGAAACCGAGGAGATTCGTGACGGGGCCGGATCTGCCGGCAACGGCAAGGGCGGCAGCTGGTTCGCCGTTCATTGCCATGCCGGCAAGGAACGAATGGCCGAGACGCATCTGCTGCGCCAGGGCTTCGGGGTCTTTCTTCCGCTGCTGCGCTGCGGCGAGACGAGGGCGCGCCGGGCGAGGCCGGTTCTGGCGCCGCTTTTTCCGGGCTACGTCTTTGCCGGGTTCGACCCACGCGCGGCCGGCTGGCGACGGGTCAACGGAACCTATGGGGTGAAGAAGCTGGTCTCTTTCGGCGAGACGCCGGAGCCGGTTCCTCCCACCTTCATGGCAGCGCTCAGACACTCCTGCGACGAGATGAGCATCTTCTCCTTCCGGCGGGCCTCCGCCTTTCGCGAAGGCGATCGCGTCAAGCTCGCTGCGGGGCCGTTCATGGGCATGATCGGTGAGATCGAGGCGATGGGCGGGCCGGACAGAGCCTGGCTGCTTCTGGCAATTCTGGGGCGAACCGCCCGGGTCTCCGTCGGTCTCGACGAGTTGCAGAAGATCGCCTGAGACGAAGGCCCCCCGGCATTCGGGTTCGATCCGGCCCGGAACCGATGCGGAGCGACCGGCGAGCCCGACATTCGTTGGGCAGATCGCGCGGCAATTCGACATATCGGGCAACCTGCCCGGGCGTGATGCGCCGATGCGGCGACCCTTCCGGCGGCAAGTGACCGGGAGTGCGGTAGCTATCCGATCATACCGAGGTGGGCGCCGGGTCGGATTGCTGCACCATGGCGAGAGGACGGCGGACCGCCGGTTCCGAGCCGCCAGAAGTGCAGCCAGAGCCCGCCGCGCGACCTTTGAACCTCTTGCGGCATGGGACGAAACCCGGATCTGGCGGCCCATCGGTCGGCGGAGTGTCGCCCGCCCGGGCCGTCAGACAAAGCCTTCACGGAGTTTGGCAATGAAATACGCGCTCGTCTGCGGCGCCGGCGGCTTCATCGGCCACCATCTGGTGCGGCGGCTCAAGGCCGAGGGTTTCTGGGTGCGCGGCGTCGACCTGAAGTTTCCACGCTTCAGCGGCTCGGAGGCGGATGATTTCGTCATCGGCGATCTGCGCCGCCAGAGCTTCGTCGACGCCGTCGTCGACCGGCATTTCGACGAGATCTACCAGCTGGCCGCGGACATGGGCGGCGCCGGCTACATCTTCACCGGCGAGCACGACGCCGACGTCATGCACAATTCCGCGACGATCAATCTCAACGTTCTCGACGCCGCCTATCGGCGCAACTGCCGGCGCATCTTCTATTCCTCTTCGGCCTGCATGTATCCGCAATACAACCAGCTCGATCCGGACAATCCGAAATGCTCCGAGGACAGCGCCTATCCCGCCGCGCCGGACAGCGAATATGGCTGGGAAAAGCTGTTCAGTGAGCGGCTCTATCTCGCTTATGCGCGCAATTACGGGATGGATGTTCGCGTCGCGCGCTACCACAACATCTTCGGCCCTGAGGGCAGCTGGAACGACGGCAAGGAAAAGGCGCCGGCCGCCATCTGCCGCAAGGTCGCGCAGGCCTTCGACGGCGACGCGATCGAGATCTGGGGCGACGGCCGGCAGACGCGGTCATTCCTCTTCATCGACGAGTGCCTGGAAGCGACCCTGCGCCTGATGCGCTCGGATTGGACCGGGCCGGTCAATATCGGCTCGGAGGAGATGGTGACGATCGATCAACTGGTCGACCTCGTCGCCGGGATCGCCGGCAAATCGGTCGAAAAGCGCCACGTCGAGGGCCCGACCGGCGTGCGAGGCAGGAATTCCGACAACCGGCTGATCCGGGAGAGGCTCGGCTGGGCGCCGAACGCGCCGCTGAAGGATGGGCTCGAAAGGACCTATGCGTGGATCGCTCGTCAGGTCGAGCGCAACAGCTATCTGGTCGCCGCGGAATGACCCATGCAGCGACCATCGGGGCAGCAGCGCTGCCCGCCGCGACGATCCTCGGCG
This sequence comes from Jiella pacifica, assembly GCF_010500815.1. Classification (GTDB taxonomy): domain Bacteria; phylum Pseudomonadota; class Alphaproteobacteria; order Rhizobiales; family Rhizobiaceae; genus Jiella; species Jiella pacifica. Next base: position 98,927 of record NZ_JAAAMG010000005.1, on the reverse strand, counting down.
CACGGGTTCACGGGCCGACGCTGGCGCAGGCGGTGGCCCTCATCGAAGAATGGATACGCCAGCCCGAAGGGCGCTGTCGCAGCGTCGTCGCGACGGGCTTTCATGGGCTGTGGGTCGGCCATCAGGACGCTGCGTTCCGGGCCGTGTTGAATGCCGCCGACCTGTTCTGCCCGGACGGCATCGCCCCGGTGTGGCTGTCGCGGCTGCAAGGCCGGGCGCTGCCGGCGCGCGTGCCGGGCGGCGACCTCATGGGGGCACTGCTGCGACGCGCCGACGAGGAAGGCTATCGCAGCTATTTCTACGGCGACACCGACGAAACCCTGGATGCCCTTTGCCGACGGGTCGAGGCGGAGTTTTCGGGCGCTGCGGTCGCGGGGCGCTACGCGCCGCCGTTTCGCAGCTTGTCCGAGGCGGAGGAGGCCGAGCACGTCGCCGCCATCAACGCGTCCGGTGCCGACATCCTGTGGGTGGGCCTCGGTTGTCCGAAGCAGGAGCGTTTCATCGCCCGCAACAAGCATCGCCTGACGGTGCCGGTGGCGATCGGCGTCGGCGCCGCCTTCCGGTTTCAGGCAGGCCTCGTGCCGCGCGCCCCGAAATGGCTCGGCGATGCCGGCTTCGAATGGGCCTGGCGGCTTGCTGCCGAGCCGCGGAAGATGTGGCGCCGCGACTTGACCGACGGTCCTCGCTTCCTCGCCGCGGCGCTGGCGGATGCCTGGCGCGTCCGGCGCGCGGTGACGAGCCGTTGACCGGCCCGCTGGCAAGGCGCGGGGATAGGCCAATGAATTCCGGGCCGGCCGCGGGCGCCCGAGCCGCGAGCTCCGTCGTCTGCCGTCTCTGGCGGGTGCTGTCGCCGCGTCGCAGGCGTCAGTTCTGGCTGGTGATCGTCCTGATGCTGGCCGGCGCGATCGCCGAGGTGCTGACGCTCGGGGCGGTTCTGCCGTTTCTCTCGGTCATCGCCGATCCGGCAAGCGTCATGGCCTATCCGAGCGTGACCCTCGTGATGGAATGGCTCGGCCTGAATGGCCGCGACGACCTCCTGCTCGCTCTGACGAGCCTCTTTGCCGTCACGGCCATCGGCGCCGCAGCCGTCCGGCTGGCGCTGGTCTGGGCGACCAACAAATACGTCTTTTTGGTCGGTTACGATCTCGGCACCCGGCTCTACGAGCGCATGCTGTATCAACCTTACGTCTTCCACGCCTCGCAGAACACCAGCGAGGTCGTCGCCTCGCTCCAGAAGGTCCAGCAAGTGACCTTCAACGTCCTCCTGCCGTTGATGCACGGCGTCAGCTCGGTGTTCATCGGCCTGTTCATCGTCGCCGCGCTGTTGTGCGTCGACGTGGCGGCGTCGGCTGCCGCCTTTGCCGGTTTCGGCCTGATCTATCTGGGTGTGTGGCTTTTCAGCCGGAGCCGGCTGCGCGCCAACGGCCGGATCATCGCCCGCGTACAGTCGGCCCGGGTCCAGACTTTGCAGGAAGGCCTCGGCGGCATCCGCGACGTCCTGCTCGATGGCAACCAGCCGGTGTTCCTGGAGAAATTCGCCGACCTCGACCGGCAGTTCCGCGATGCCCAGGCGACCAACAATCTGATCGCCGCGGCGCCGCGCTTCGTCGTCGAGGCTTGCGGCATGGTCCTGATCGCCTTCCTCGCCCTGGTCCTTTCCCGCGGGGCGGGCGGCATCGCTGCAACATTGCCGGTCCTGGGAGCGCTCGCGCTCGGGGCACAGCGTCTCGTCCCGCTGATGCAGCAGATCTATGGCGGCTCGAGCGCCATCGCCGCCTATGGCAGGACGGCGGAAGACGTCCTCGACATGGCCGAGGCGGCGGTGCCCGAGGAATGGATGGAGGCGCCGTCGTCGCCTCTGCCTTTCGAGCGCGCGATCACCCTGCGCGGGGTGTCTTTCGCCTATCGGGGGGACGAGCGGCGTGCGATCCGCGGTCTGGGCGTCACGATCCCGAAAGGCGCCCGCGTCGGCATCGTCGGTCCGACGGGCAGCGGCAAGAGCACGCTGATCGATCTTCTGATGGGCCTCCTCGAACCCACAGAGGGGGCGATCGAGATCGACGGCCGCCGTCTCGATGCCGCGACGCGACGGGCCTGGCGCGCCCAGATCGCCCACGTGCCGCAGTCGATCTTCCTGGCGGACGCGTCGATCGCCGAGAACATCGCCTTCGGCATCGCGCCGGAACGCATCGACCTCGAACGGGTGCGGCAGGCGGCGCAGCAGGCGGCAATCGCCCATCACGTCGAGAGCCTGCCGGAAGGCTACGCCACCATGGTGGGCGAGCGCGGCATCCGCCTGTCGGGCGGGCAGCGCCAGCGGATCGGCATCGCCCGCGCGCTCTACAAGGGCGCCAGCGTCCTGGTGCTCGACGAGGCGACGAGCGCGCTCGACACCCAGACGGAAGCGACGGTGATGGCCGCGGTGGAGCGGCTGGCCGCCGATCTGACCATCGTGATCATCGCCCATCGCACCTCGACCATCGCCTTCTGCGACCAGCAGATCCGGCTCGAGGGCGGCCGCCTGGTGAAAAGCGCGAACATCCGTGCGTCCACCCCGGGGCGCCGCAGCCCGTCGTCGCTCCTGCGGTTCGACGCCGAAGGCCGTTACGCGACATCCGTCGATTCAACCGAATGATCGGATCGAAACTCGTATGTACAATTCCTTCATGTGGGGCGCGCCTTCGGCGTCGAGGAACGAGATCCTCCGCTCCTATGAGCCGATCCAGCCCTTTCTGCTTCTGGAACTGTCGAAGCATCTTGCCATCGACACCTTCATCGACGTCGGCGCGAACATCGGAACCTACAGCCTGTTCTTGTCGAGGCTCGCCGGCGTCGGGGCCATCCACGCCTTCGAGCCGAACGGCAAGAGCTTCGAGGAGCTCGGCAGGAACATCGTGCTGAATGGCCTGGCACAGAAGGTACACACGCACCGCCTCGCCGCGTCGAGCACATCCGGCCAGGCGGTTTTCCAGGTGGTCGGGGACTATTCCGGCGCCAACGGCATCAAGTCGACGAGCATCCATGCGGCGGGCATCGCCGAGAGTGTCGTCGAATGCGTGACGCTGGATTCGATGCTCGACGCGTTCGGCGAGCGCATCGGATTGAAGATCGACGTGGAGGGCCATGAGCTCGAGGTTCTTCGCGGCGCCCGCCAAGTGCTGACGACGCGCAAGGCCCTTTTGCAGATCGAGAACTACCAGAGCGACGGCGACGACGTGGCAGGATTTCTGGGCGACGCCGGATACGAGAGGATCACGCGGGTCGGCCCCGACCATTACTACACGAACATGGCAGAGCGGCCGACGGATGCCGAACTGGTGGCGATGTTCGAGGAAGCGGCGCGGGCGGCGATCGCCGCCAATCTCGAACCGGGCGGCGCGACGGCGCGGATCAATCTTTCCTCTGGCGTCGCGCTGGAATTTGCCGGCGGGGCGGCGCGATTTCTGCGGACCGTCAAGCGCCGGCTGCGAGGCTAGGCCGGTGCTGAAAATCGCAAAGCCGGCGTCTTCCATCGGCAGGTTCGTCCGCGTCGCGCGGCGCAAGGCGCGATCGGCGGTCTTCCACGCCAATCGCTGGGTCCAGTATTGCCGTTGGCGCTATCGCGACGTGGATGAGAATGCCGGCACCCCCCACGGCCTTTCGCGCCCTTTGATCGTCTCGCTCACCTCCTATCCGCCCCGCTTTCACCTGCTTCCGCTCACGCTGAAGTGCCTGCTCTCGCAGTCGGTCCGACCTGATGCGGTGATCCTGTGGATCTCCCACGAGGACCGGGACCGCCTGACGCCTCGCATCCTGCGGCTTCAGGAATTCGGCCTGACGATCCGCTTCTGCGAGGACCTTCGCTCCTACAAGAAGATCGTGCCGACCCTGCGCGAGCATCCGGAGAGCTTCGTCGTAACCGCCGACGACGACGCCTGTTACGAGCGCGACTGGCTGAAGGGGCTCGTCGACGGGTGGCGCCACGACGACGAGGTCGTCTGTCACAGGGCGCATCGGATCAGGCTCCATGAAGACGGTTTGCCGCGATCCTACGGAGGGTGGGACTGGGAGACCCGAAGCCAGGAAGCCTCGCCGCTGATCTTTCCGACCGGCGGCGGCGGCGTTCTCTATCCTCCCGCCGTCTTCGCTCCGGACGTCTGCCGGCAGGATCTCTTCATGACGCTGTGTCCCTCGGCGGACGACGTCTGGCTCTATTGGATGATGCGTTCGACCGGGGCCGTCGCCAAGGCGATCGGTTCGCCGCCACCGATGTTCTGGCCGGCCGGCCGGCTCGACTCGCTCTCCCACCACAATGTCGGGGAGGGCGCCGGCAACGATCGCCAGATCCGTCGGATGATCGACGCATTCGGCTTTCCGGGAAAGGCGGTATCGAAACCATGAGATCGGTCCAGGACATCTTGCGGGTCGCGAGCCGCTTCGCACGAACCGGACGGCTGCGGGCCGAGTTCGCCGGCTCCGCGGCCTATTGGGAGGAGCGCTATGCGCGGGGCGGCAACTCCGGCGCCGGCTCCTACGGCCGCCTTGCGGTGTTCAAGGCCGAAACGCTGGACGCCTTCATGGACAGGCACCGGATCGAGAGCGTCATCGAGTTCGGCTGCGGCGACGGTAGCCAGCTCGAAATGCTGGAATGTCCCGACTATCTCGGCGTCGACGTCTCGGCGACCGCCGTCGAGGCCTGCCGGCGCCGGTTCCAGGACGACGGGCGCAAGCGCTTCTGCCAGCTGTCCGACTATGACGGGTCGCTGGCGGAAATGACGCTGTCGCTCGACGTCGTCTACCACCTCGTCGAGGACGCGGTCTTCGAGCGCTACATGGAGACGCTCTTCGACGCCGCGTCGCGGTTCGTTGCCGTCTATGCCTCGAACCACGAGGCACCTGGGCCGTCCGTCCATGTCCGCCACCGCAGGTTCACCGACTGGGTCGAGCAAAACCGGTCGCAATGGCGTCTCTGCGCCGTGGTGAAGAACCGCTATCCCGCCTTGCGCGGCGCGCCGGACGAAAGCTTCGCCGATTTCTATTTCTTCGAACGGCTGCCCGGCGGAGAGAGCCCGGGCGCAGCGGGTGCGTCGCGGTGAAGGCCCTCCTGAAGCAAATCGTGCCGCCCGCCGCCCGTCAGCGGATGCGGCGGCTCGAGCAACTCGCCAAGCTGCCCCTCTCGCTGGGGACCGGGCGGATCTGCACCTGCTGCGGCCTGAAGATCCGCCGGTTTCTGCACTTCTACGGGCGCGCGGACGTTCGCTGCCCCTACTGCAACTCGCTGCCGCGCCATCGCTTCCAGGCCAGGCTCCTGGGCATCGGTTGGCTCGGTGACGTCGCCGGCCACTCGATCCTGCACTTTGCGCCGGAGTTCTGTCTCGATCGGCTGCTGCGCCGAACGGGACCTTCCGCCTATCTGAAGGCCGACTTCATGGTCAGCTTCATTCCCGGCATCTGCGTGCGACCGGATGCGATCCTCGACATCCGCGCGACGCGGCTGCCCCCGGAAAGCCACGACCTGATCATCTGCAACCACGTGCTCGAACACGTGGAGGAAGACGAGCGCGCGATCGCGGAACTTCATCGTCTCCTGAAGCCGGAAGGAAAGGCACTGATCACCGTGCCCGTCGCGGCCGGTGCCGAACGAACGAGAGACTGGCGGAGCCTTGATCCCGACACGCCAAGCGAGCGCATTCTCCAATTCGGGGCGGAGGATCACGTGCGCTTCTACGGCATGGACATCGTCGACAGGTTCCAGGCCGCGGGCTTTGCGGTCGACGTGCTTCGGCCCGAAGACGTCTTCTCGCCCGCCGAGATCGAGACCTGGGGCCTGGCGCCGGAGGAGCCTCACTTCATCCTTTCGAAGGCCGCACATGCGCCCCGCGCCGCGTGATGCGAGGGCGAGGATCCTCGTCGCCCATCCCGGTCTCGGGGCAGGGGGATCAGAGGCGCGGGCGATGGCGCTCCTCGAAGCGCTGCAGGATCGCCATCGGACGACGCTGGTCACCGGCGCGCCCTTCGAGCCGGAGCGTCTCAACCTTGCCTATCAAACCGCCGTCGACCCGCAGAAGATCGCCGTCATGACCGCGCCGATGCCGCAAATCCTCGCCCGGGCCAATGGCGGCGACGCCCTGCGCGCGGCCTTCTTCGGGCGCTTCGTCCGGCGGATCGGCAGTGACTTCGACCTTTGCATCAGCGCCTACAACTTCGCCGATTTCGGCCGGCCGGGGATACACTTCGTCGCCGATTTTTCCTGGGACGACGATATCCGACGCAGCTTCGATCCGGGCTCGCCCGGCCTGCGAGGCGTCATGCAACGGCCGGGTGTCGCCCGCTCGGCCTATCTCGGCCTTTGCAATGCCGTTGCCGGCAGCCGGATGCGGCCGGTCCACCGAGACGGGGACGTCGTCGTCGCCAACTCGCGCTGGACCGCAAATCTCCTGCGGGAGCGGCACGGTCTGAAAAGCCGCGTGATCTACCCGCCGGTGCATACGGCGCCGGTTTGCGGCGAGGAGCGCAGCGGCGACTTCGTCATGCTCGGCCGGATTGCGCCCGACAAGCGCATCCTCGAGGCGATCGATATCCTGGCCGGTGTCCGTGAGCGAGGGCATCGCTTCGATTTTCATGTCGTGGGTCGGCTTGGCGCGGACGCCTATGGCCGCCACGTCGCCGAAAAGGCGCGGCAGGCAGGCGACTGGGTGCGGCTCGCCGGCGGACTCTATGGCGACGCAAAGCATGAGTTCCTCGGCCGTCATGGCTTTGCCCTGCATGTGCGCAAGCGCGAGGCCTTCGGCATCGCCGTCGCCGAGATGATCAAGGCGGGGCTCGTCCCCTTCGTGCCGGGCGGCAGCGCGCCGGCAGAGATCGTCGGCGACGAGCGCCTCACCTTCGACGATGCCGATCATGCGGTCGAGGTGATCGACCGGATGCTGCGCCGACCCGGGGAAATCACGGCGATCCGGGCGGGATTGGCGAAGCGGGGCGTGATGTTTTCTCAGGAGGCCTTCGCGGGGCAGGCGCTGGCGTTGATCGAAGAATGTCTTTCCATCCAGCCGGCGAAGGTGCTCCCGCGATGAAACTCTCCGTGGTCGTTCCGACCCGCAACCGGCCGCGCGAACTGGCGACGTTGCTCGCCAATCTCGCCGAACAGACGCGGTGGCCGGATGACGTGACGATCGTCGATGGATCGGACGAGGAATTCTGCCCCGAAATCCGCCGTCTTGCCGCCGCCTCCGGCCTTTCCTGCCGTTACCTGCGGCACTGGCCGCCTTCGGCTGCAGCCCAGCGCAATGCCGGGCTCGACGCGGTGCTGCCCGGCTGCGACCTCGTCGCCCTGATCGACGACGACCTGACCTTAAACCCGCAGGCCTTTGAGATCGCCTGCCGGGAAAGTGCGAGGCTCGGCGAAGAGTTCGTCGGTCTCGGCTTCAATCCCACCGAGGATGAGGCAAGGATCGGCTATGGCGCGCTGAAATCCACCGGGCTGGCGAGATCTCTCGGACTGTATTCCGATCGCGTCGGCGCCATCACGCCGTCCGGCTGGCACACGCGGCTGCTGTTCGTGGATCGCCTGACCGAGGTCGACTGGCTGCTCTCCGGGGCCGTCGTCTGGCGGGTCGCCGCCATCCGCGATCTGCGTTTCGACGAGTTCTTCGAACAATACAGCTATCTCGAGGATCTCGAATTCAGCCTCCAGGCGCGCCGCAGAGGCCGCTTCGCCATCCTGCCGGAGGCGACCTATCTCCATGTGCCGGCGGAAGGCGGGCGCAAGTCGCGCTTCTGGTTCGGCCGCATCGAGATCCGCAACCGCCACTACATCGTCCGTAAGCACGGACTGTCGCGCTGGCAGTTCTGGCTGGGGGCCGGCATTCGCACGGCCATGACGTTCGGCGGGGCGCTCGTCGGCAGGGGCGAGGATGCGGGGCGCCTGCGCGGCAACCTCGCCGAGGTTTTGAGCATGATCGGCAACCGAACCCGCACCCTGTTTCGGACCGATCGGACGGCAACGTCATGAGGGCAGCGAAGGTCGCCTCGCGTTTTGCCTCGGCATTCGGGTCGCTGTCGCCGGTGCTGCACCCGTTCAGCCGGCTGTCGCTGCGTCTCGATCGTTATAATCCGGTGGCGAGCTTTGCGGAGCTCAATCGCCGGACCGGCGGCGAATGGGGCTTGAAGAACGTCGTCTTCGAGAAGGATCCGGAGCTCTTCGCCCTGTTCATGCAGTACGGCCTGCACCAGAGGGCGCAGATCCTTCAGGATCTCGCCTATCTGAAGCATTTCGGCGTGCCAGACCGAGGCGGCTTCTTCGTCGAGGTAGGAGTCGGTGACGGCATCCATCTGTCGAACACCCATCTGTTCGAAAAGCAGTTCGGCTGGGACGGCCTGCTGGTCGAGCCGAACCCCGCATTCCACGATCCGATCCGGGCGTCGCGGTCGGCATCCCTCGAAACCAGTGCCGCCTTCGATGCGGCCGGCAGCATGGATTTCGTCTGCTCGGGCGAACTGTCTGGCCTGACGAACGGCACCGGCAGGGATCATCGCCGGCGCGAGGGGCGTATCGTCGAGGTTCCGACGGCGACGCTCACGGAGATCTTCCAGCGCCATTCGGTCCCGGAGCGGATCCAGTTCCTCTCGATCGACACCGAAGGCTCGGAGCTGAACGTGCTTCAGGGGCTGGATTTCACCCGCTACGCCGTCGATTTCGTCGTGGTCGAGCACAATTTCGATGCCGAAAAGCGCGAGGCCGTCGCCCGCCTGATGGCCGACCGAGGCTTTCGCAACGCCTCGTCCGCGGCCTCGCTGTGGGACGATTGGTTCGTCCGGCTGGCATGATCGGGGGACGCGTGACGATCATGCTGGAACGGCCCGAGGTTGCTGCCGATGGTGGCGAGCGGCACAAGGCTGCAGGCCGCGGATTGCGCGAGGTCGGCGCGGCGACTCCTCGCCAGGCTGGTGGTGCGGAAGGACGGTCCGTCCTCGTCGCCGCCTACGCCTGCAATCCCCTTCGCGGCTCCGAAGAAGCCGTCGGCTGGAACTGGGTCCAGTCGATCGCCGCGATGCATCGCGCCACGGTGATCACCGCCGAGTTCCACCGCAAGGACATCGAGGCGGCCTGCGATCCGAACGACAATCCGCGCTTCGTCTTCGTGCCGCACCGGGCCTGGCACTACAGCCCGACGCCGCTGTGGAAGAGGATCGAGGGCTCGATTACCAAGCCGGTGATGAATCTCGCCTATGCCGGGTGGCAGCGCGACGCGCTGACGGTGGCGAAGGACCTCTTGGCGCGAGAAGACTTCGATCTCGTCCACCAGCTGACCTATGTCGGCTTTCGCTTTCCCGGCCATCTCTGGCGGCTCGGCCTGCCCTTCGTCTGGGGGCCGATCGGCGGTCTGGAGAACACGCCCTGGCGCCTCCTGTCTGCGATGAGGCGGGGCGGCATCGTCTATTATGGCGGCCGCAACCTCATCAATTCGGCCCAGCGCCGCTGGCTGCAGTCGCCGCGCCGCGCCGCAAGGGCGGCAGGTCCCGGCCTGATCGCCGCAACCGGCAGTATCGCGGCGGAGCTGCGGGCGCTCTACGGCACCGAAGCAACGGTGATCAGCGAGGTCGTCGCGCCGGTCCAGCTCAGCCCCGCGAGCCCGCCGAGGCGGCAGGCGGGCGAGCCGCTGAAGATCGTCTGGAGCGGCCTGCATCTGCCCGGCAAGGCGTTGAACCTTCTGCTCGACGCGCTCGCGCCGATCGCCGGGCGGGCGAATTTCGAGCTGCACGTCCTCGGCGACGGGCCGCTGCGAGCGGCATGGACGCGGCGGGCCGAGGAACTCGGGCTGTCCGGCCGCTGCGTCTGGCACGGCATGGTGCCGCGCACAGAGGCGCTTCGAATCATGGGGGAAGGGCACGTCCTGGCGATCAGCAGCCTGAAGGATCTCACCTCGACGGTGCTGCTCGAAGGTCTGGCGCTGGGTCTTCCTGTCGTCTGTCCGGATCATTGCGGCTTCTCCGAGGTCGTGACGCCCGCCTGCGGCATCAAGGTCTCACCGCGGACGATCGAGGCGCTCGTGTCCGGCCTTGGTGCGGCCGTCATGGAACTCGAAGCCGACGAGACGAAGCGCTTCGCCATGGCCGAGGCAGCTCTCGGGCGCGCAGCAGACTACAGCCTCGCGCGCAATCGACAGCGTCTGGCCGCAATCTACGAGCGCGTCCTGGCAGAGGCTGCGCAGAAGACGCGGACGGCCGCGTGACGAGGGCTGTCCGCTTCGAGGAGGCCGGGTGGCGGAGACATTCCCTGCCGCGCCGAATCGCGCGCCGCCGCGATGCACGAACTTCGCCGCGATTTCGAATGCGTGACTGGGCGACCTTCCCGCTGATGCTCTGGATGGCCTTGTGGCTCTCGATCAACACCGGCCCCTGGAACCTTTCGGGTTTCGGCGACGGCACCAGTGCCAGCATCAACGCGTTGCGCGCCTCGTTTCCACTCCTGGCGCTGGTCCTTGCCGGCCTGACGCTCGGCGCCGGACGCCGTCGCCTGCCGCGCGGGCCCGTAGAATACGGTTTCTGGTTCTACGGTCTCGTCATGACGCTCGCGGCGACCGGCGCCGGCAACTGGTTCGGCCAAGCCTATTGGGGGCTCGCCTTCCTCGCCACCCTCGCCACCGTCGAGAAGGGATTGCGAAGCCCCGACCCGCTGGATTTCGCCCGCCGGCTGAACTGGCTGTCCTGGATCACCACCTGTCTCGTCCTGGCGACGCTGCTGTTTCTGGCGCGAGACGTTCTCATCGACGACAGCGGTTCCGCCTACGGTGCCATCACGCGCTACGATCCGGACGGCGGCCTCGGCATGTCCCGCTCGACCGGACTTGCGAGGATGGCGGCGGTGCCGGCGATCATCGCGCTGATCTTCATCGTCTCGCGGCGCGGATGGCAGCGGTTCGCAGCCATCATCGTCCTTGCCGCCGCTCTCGCCATCCTGTGGATCATGCAGGCCCGTGGCGCGGTGTTCGCCTTTGCCGGCGCGATGACCTTCGTCCTCTTCTTCGGCCCGAAGAAGCTCCAGAAACTCGGCTTTGTGTGCGCCGGGATCGTCGCCCTGATGGTGTTCGCCGGGACGCGGGAAAACGGCTTCGTCGATTTCTGGATGCACATCACGCGCGGCCAGGGTGCGGAAGGCTTCTCAACGATGAGCGGCCGGGACGTGATCTTTCAGAACGCTCTGGACCGATGGTGGGATTCGCCGCTGATCGGCTACGGACCCCAGGCCGACCGGATCTTCCCCGATGTCGGAAACGCCCAGAACGCGCTGCTCTATGCGCTGCTTTGTGCCGGCATGATCGGGGCTGCGGGATTCGTCGTGGCGATCGTGGCCGCGCTGCTCTGCATGGCGAAGCTCAATCTCGACCATCGCACCGTACCCTTCCGGGATCGCGAAATGCTGATGATCACCAGCGGCCTCGTCGTCTTCTCTTTGCTGCGCAGCATTCCCGAAAATCAGGCGGCGGTCTTCAGCATCGACCTCCTGATCCAATATCCTGCGATGATCTACCTTGCCATGCTCGCCATGGTTTCATCGCGATCTCGCCGCCGACGGCCGGCGAGAATTCATACGGAGCGGCCGTACCGCATCCGGTGATGCGCGCTTCGGCCGGCTCGCCGGAAGGCGCGCGCGGCGCAAGACGAACGCGCAAGATCGAAGGCCGTTCGCAGCAACGGTCTGCGGACCGAGCACCGTTGGACCCGTGGTTTGCAATCATTCGCCGCCCGCAACCGTTCCCGTTCGAGGAGTTTGACCATGGTCGTCAGATCGATAACAACTTTCGGGAGGGCCGCGCTCGTCGCGACCTCGGCGCTGATCGTGGTGCCGCCGGCCGCATCCGCTCAGGACGCGGCGGCGCAAGGGCCGACGGTCGATGCCCCGCCGCGGGAGAGCGGGGCGGCTGCGCAAGCGACGGTCGTCGCAAATCCGCCGGCCGAAAGCCAGGCGCCGGCGGACGGCAGAGGTACCGGTGTCGAAGACCCGCAGCCCGGCCGAATGGACGGGGATGGGCAAGCCTCCGTCCAGCCGCCGGCGCTCGACGAACGGACCCCCGGCCGGCAGGCAGTCGACCGCTTTCTCCGGAACCCTGCCGGGCTCCTGCGGCGCCATCCGCTGGCAGGGCAGGGGCTGGTCAACGAGGTCCGCCTCCTGGCCGTCACGGATGTCGAAACCGTTGAGGAGATCATCGCTCTCAGCAGCCGGTCCGGTGCCGCGACACAGGAGGCGATCGGTCGTGGTCTGGCAGCTGCGGCTCTGGCCCTCGTCGAAACCGATCCGGAGACGGCTGCCAGGATCCAGGAACTCGTTGCGCAATCCGGCCTGAGCGAGCTTCAAGCCGCTTTCCTCGGGCGCCAGAACGACGTCGAAACCTTCGCTCTCGGCTCGCCAGCGTCGGCAGGTGGCGGAGGGGGCGCCGGTGATGTCGGAGGCGGTGGTAGCGAGACCGGTGGGGAGATCGGCGGCTCTGCGGGAACCGGCGGTACGGGTTCGAACCTCCAGTCGGTCACCGCTTCGGGCAGTGGTCTTGATGGCGGCGGAACGGGGTTTCTCGCGGGTCTTTCGCCGAACGGCGATGGGTCGGATGACGACGGAAATCCGGCGACGATCATCGTCAGCCCGACGCGGTAACACCCCCGCCTATGGATTTTCCCGGACCTCGCCGGTCCGGATGGCTTTCGGCCGATCAAGGGGCCGGAAGCCATTTTCGTCTCAGGGAGTAGTATCTCAAATGCTTCAAACACAGCGGCCGTCGATCCAGCCCGACTATGGGCCGCCAATCGCTGAGAACGAGGGCCTCAACCTCGAGCAACTGATCGCCGCGGCGAGGCGGCGCGCCTGGCTCGTGGCGGTGTTTGTGCTGCTTGGTGTCCTTCTCGGTGCCGCCTACCTGCTCACCGCCGTCCCGCTCTATACGTCCTCGACGCAGTTGCTGATCGACACCCGGGAGAGCCGCAGCGCACAGGAGGCCAGCGTCATGCCCGACATGGTCTTCGACGAAGCGATGGTCGAGAGCCAGGTCGAGGTGCTGCGCTCGGAGAAGATCGCCGAAGCCGTCGTCGATCGTCTGAAGCTCCTCGACAACGGGGTCTTCAACAGCCGTCACGGCAATCTGTTCTCGATCGCGACCGACAATCTCGCCTTGCTTGCCGGCAAGCTCTCGGACGAGATGTCGCTCGCAAGCGGACCTGGGGAGCAACTGATTCCGCAGGAGGAACGTGACGCCGCGCTGCGCCGGGCGGCGGTCGCCAAGCTGCGGGCCAATCTCCAAGTCGGTCGGGTGAACCGCACCCACGTCCTCGACATATCCTACACGTCGGCAGATTCAGGGCTGTCAGGGCAGATCGCCAATGCGTACGCGGAGGCCTACATCAACGACAAGCTCGATGCGGCCTATGAGGCGACACGCCGCGCGGGCGTGTGGCTTCAGGAGCGCATCGCCGACACCGAGCAGCAGGCGAATGCGGCAGACATCGCCGTCCAGCAGTTCCGCCAGGAGCACGACCTGATGTCGGCGAGCGGCGAGTTGCTCTCGGATCAGCAACTCACCGGTGTCAACGGCCAGTTGATCGCTGCCCGGGCCGAGGCTGGAGAGGCGGAGGCGCGCTACAGCCGCATCCGCGACATCATCGACAACCGGGAGACGGATGCCGCGGTCTCCGAGGCTCTTGCCAGCGGCATCATTTCGGATCTGCGTTCGCGCTATCTCGATGCTTCGAAGCGCTACCAGGACATTGCCGGGCGGCTCGGGCCGAACCATGCGCAGGCTCGCAAGTTGAGCGGCGAGATGCACCAGTACGAGCGTCTGATCTTCGAGGAGTTGAAGCGGATCGCGCAAGTCTACCGCAGCAATCTCGAGGTCGCAAAGAATCGGGTGGCGGCGCTCGAAGAGGAGGTCCGGCGGCTGGCCGGCACGACGGCCGCCGCGACCGAGACCCAGACCGAGCTGCGCGAGCGGCAACGCCAGGCCTCGACCTATCGCAATCTCCACGACACGCTGGTCGCGCGCTACGAAGAGACCGTCCAGCGCAATACGTTTCCGATCAGCGAGGCGCGCATTCTGAGCTCTGCGGCACCCGGCGACAAAACTCATCCGAGGGCATCACTGGTGCTGACGTTGGCCGCTTTCGCCGGCGCTGCCGTCGGCGGCGGTCTCGGAGCGCTGGCGGAATTCCGCGACCGGGTCTTCCGAACCGGGGATCAGGTCCGAGACGAACTGGGACTGGAGTTCATCGGCGCCCTGAACGTCTTACCGTCCGGGCGGGCCCCGAGGCAGGATCGTCGGGCCGAGCCATCGGCCACAGCTGCGAGAACGGCGAGGGTCGATGCGCGCGACCCGGTCCTGCGTCAAAGCATCGACGCCCCCCTGTCGGCCTTTGCCGAGACGCTGAGAACCACGAAGGTCGCCTGCGATCTGGTCATCGGCAACAAATCGCCGAAGATCGTCGGCATCGTCTCGATCCTGCCGAACGAGGGCAAGACGACGGTGGCGAAGAATCTCGCCTCGCTCGTGGCGAGCAGCGGTGCAAAAGTTCTCCTGATCGACGGCGACCTGCGAAATCCCGGATTGACCCGCGGTGCCGTCACCGGCGCGAGCGAGGGCCTGATCGACGTTCTGCGGGGGAACCGGCCCTGGCGGGACGTGCTCGTGACGGAGGAGGACTCGGGCCTGCAACTCATCCCGACCCTGCCGTCCCGCTCGATCTCCCATACGGGCGATCTCGTCTCCTCGCCGCGCATGCGCGCCCTCCTGAGCGAGGCCGGTGGTCATTACGAGTATGTCTTCGTCGATCTCCCGCCGCTCGGGGCGGTGGTGGACGCCCGCGCGGCAGCACATCTTCTCGATGCGCTCGTCTTCGTCGTCGAATGGGGCAAGACCGACCGGAAGCTGGTCAAGGCGGCGCTCGAGAACGATCCGCGTCTTCACGAAATGTGCGTCGGCATTCTCTTCAATAAAGTCGATGTGGCCAAGATGAAACTCTATTCGGGCTATCATCACTTCGGCTACTACGACAAGGCATACGCCCGGTATTACAGTTCATGAGTAGAGCGAAGCGGTGAGAATGCTTCGCATTATATTTGCCGTCCTGGCCGTGGGATTGGCGTTGCTGTGCGCGTTCCTCTTCGCGGAGGTCCGCCGTGACGTGCCGGCCATCAGCGCCGCCGGCGATCTCATGGCACGGCCGCGTCTGTGGCGAAATTCCGCCGATCTCCTCGAAGGCTATCTCGCCTCCGTCGGATCGCGGAAGGACTGCGACCCCCGCTTCGACCGCAGCCTCGCCATCCTCGAACTCGCGCGGGCCGATCTCCTGGCGGCTCCGTCGAATGCCGATCCCACCCGGGTGAGAATCGCGCAGGAGACGGCATTGACGCGCGTCCGGCACGCCTTGCGCTGCGCTCCCCAGGATGGCGCGACCTGGCTGTATGCCGCTATGCTCGAGGCTGCGCTCGGCGAACCGCCGACAACCGTCGCCCGCTCTCTCGAACTGTCCGCCCTGATCACGCCCTACGACGCTGCGGTGCTGATGCAGCGGATCCGGTTTGTCGGTTCGCTCCAGGGGCGGGGACTTCCAGGCGTCGAGGCGATCTTCGAGCGCGATCTCCTCACATTGGCGAAGTGGGGATGTTTGGCCGATCTCGAGGCAGTCGCCGGCGCCCTGCCACCCCCGGCTGCCGCCTTGATGCGCATCATGCCGATGGCCGGTATCGAGCCACGAAGGCGGAAAATCATCCAGAACGCCGGCAGGACATCGGGAGGGTAAACGCGGGGGTGCGTGTCGCCGGCCAAGTGGCCCGCGAGGGGCCGATTTGGCTCAGTTCGTGAAGTTGGCGACGGAAATGACCGGTGCGGTGACCGTGCCCAAGACTCCGAGAGCCTTGGAAACTTCGACGGAATCGGCGTTCGAGACATATAGGATGTCGTCCGGTTCCATAAAGAACCGCTGCGCCAGGAAGAAAATCTCCGGTTTGCGGAAGTTCGCCTGATAGATGGTCGGGACCTTCGCGGTGGAGAATTTTTCTTCCGACCGGGCAAAGCGGCTGACGTCGATGCCGAGGCGCTCCAGCACCGACATCTCTTCCATTCGGTAGATGAACACCGCGCCGGGGTCGGCGCGGTTGTCGAGCAGCCCGCCGGCAAGGCCGACCGCTTCCGCCAGATTGAGGTTCTCCCGCCCGAAGGGGAAACGGCCGACCTGTCCCGACGCGCCGAAGCCCATGAAGATTTTCTGTTCGCCATAGACGTAGATCGTGTCGCCGGGAGCCGTGTAGATGTTCTCGCTGGGCGTCGCGATCAGCTTGTTGAAGGCGACCGTGGCGCTTTTCCCGCGACGCTGCAGCGTCACATAGGTCTCGTAGGGTTCGCCCCTGATGCCGCCGGCGCGCGCGATCATGTCGAGGATGGTGTCGCCGCCCTGGCTGACGGCGAAGGCGTTCGGCGTATTGACGCTTCCCACCACCGAGGCATTGGCTGCCTTCTGTTCCACGACCGAAAGCGTCACCTGCGGCTCGATCGCGCGATCGACCAGGCGCGAGACGATGTCGGCCTCGATGTCCGACTGGGAGCGCCCGACGGCGCGGACCGACCCGGCGTAAGGAACGGTGATGTAACCGTTCTTGCCGATGGTCTGCGACGGGAACGTCACGTAGTTGCCCGGCCGGCTGCCGGCTTCGGCCGGGATGAACAGACCTCCGGGCTGGGATTCGTAGACGGTGATTTGAATGACGTCGCCGACACCGAGCGTGATTGTCGGTGCTCCTCCGCGGCCGCCGCCGAAGCTCTTGAAGGTGTCGTTTCCGCGCTCTCCGCCGATCGCCTGCAGGACGGTGTCCGAAAGATCCACCAGCGCATAGCCATAGGAGACGGGATGCTTTTCGCCGATCGTCAGCGAAGCCTGCGTTCGTATCGCATCGTCGTGGGGGCCGGAGTTCGGAAGGCTGCTGCAACCGGCAAGCAACGCCAGACTGGCAACGCCAAGACCGATACGGGTTGCCAATTTCATCGCTCCGTCCCCAAACGATTGTGCGGCGACCACCATGCGGTCTTTCGCGGGCCGGGCGCCCTTCGACCGCACCGGCGCAACGTGCAGGACATGATATGACAGGGAACGGCTGAAGGGTCTCCAGCGGTTCTGTCTCATTCCATCAAAATGATATCTTTAGGTGACGAATAGTTGCGATATCGCAACAGAGTGGCAGCCTTGATCCACCTGCGGCACAATATCGCGCTGTCAGTTCAAGCGCTCGGCCGCGTTCGAGAAAAGACCCAGTGGCGTCGACTCGCGTATGGCCAGTTCCCGGCGCGCAGCCTTTCTCGTTGCCACTTCGGCCAACACGGCCGCGAGCGCAAAGGCAGCTTGAAAGATCCCCATGATACCGAATGCGATCGCTGAAGCGGCCAGGAAAGAAAAACCGCTTGCCAATTCGCATGCGCCGCCGGTCAGCAACAGGGCGAGGGAAAGGACCACGGCCCATGACAGGCTCCCGCGCACTCCCGCTGCGATTCCAACGATCAGTGAGACGGACGCCAAGAGTGTCATCGGCCGCATCCTTTCGATCTCGGGAGGATAAACTACCGAATGAAGCTGAAGGAAGGCTTGATCTTTTCCACCGTGATTTCGAAGCGGGGCTTACGATCGCGGCCCCAGCGGTCGATCCGGGAACCGAGTGCGCCGTGATGGGATTCGAGGCTCGATCGGACGACGTATTCCGCCTCGGCCGCAGGACGAGCACGACAAGCGGACAGCGCTCCGGCGAAGAATGAGGCCGCCGTCAGCGGGCCGCGTACCAGAGGCGGGGGTTTTCGCCGGAGGCGATCTTCAGCCAGGACAGATCGGTGCGATACCACTCGCGCAGAACATTGCTGCGGTTGTCGAGCACGAGATCGCCGGCCGTGGTGCGTGCGACGAGCACCGCGTGTCCTTCGCCGGCGCGCGTCCGTGCGACGGCCATGAACAGCGCGGATGCCGGCAGCCCGGCTCGGATCAGCGCTCGGCGCTTGGTCAGGGCGTAGTCTTCACAATCACCGCTTGCCGAATCTGCGCTCCAAACGTCGGTGCGATCGTGCCGCGGCTCGATCGAGCGGTTGACGTGCCGGTTGATGGCGGCGAGCGTTTGGCGGGTCGACGGCGTCATCGTGATCACGTCGGTCGCGCCGCCGCGGCAATCGCCCGGGTTCTGCTGGCAGAACAAGACGTAGGAAAACGGTGCGAGCGTCGGACGCTGCATCGAGATCCGCTTGACGGCGTCGATCCGGTCGAGAGAGCGGCCGAGGCCGCCGATGCCGCCGGCATGGGCCTGGGAGGTTGTCGAGCAGAGAAGAGCGACGGCACACAGCTTTGCAAGAGAGGTCAATGTCGGCATGTCAGCCTCCAGTTATCGACTGATTGGAGGGATACCGATTTCGGTTTCAGATCACGTTTCGGAATTGTGTCAAAGTTGAAGGGAACACGCCGTTGCGTGTGAGGAATCACTCCTCAGATGCACGGCCGGACGAACACCAACCGGTCGTCGAACGCCCCTTCCGGACGCCGCCGCGAGCCTTCTGCAGAGCGTCCCAAGCCGGCCTTCCATCGTCGCATCGGTTGGGCGACGGCTGCTTGCACCGCCGGCCGCAGCATCCGCCGATCATGTCCCGAAGGCAACGGTCGCAAGGGATCGGCGGCACGATGGCCGCCAAGCCTTCAAGAATGGAGCGCCATCGTCTACTCGACGGGTGCTCACTCGGACACGGCGGACGGGAGACGAACAGTGCCCGATGGATGCGAGCGAGGACGTCCCGCATCTCTCCAGCCGCGATGCCGGGGCACACACGCGGCGGGGCTCGCGCCGAGCGAGCCTCTCATGACAGACAAGGCGAACGCTTCATGTATCGTGCCGTTCCGCTTCAGGCCCTCGTCGTATCGATCCTCTTTCTCGCAGGCTGCGCGGGCGTGCCGCGCACGACCCTTCAACCGGTGGCCGAAACCGCCCCCGGCGCCCACCGCGTCGATATGCTGGTCGCGACGACGCGGGCGCCGTCGAAGGTGCGGGGTGAGATCTTCAGCGGCCGGCGGGGCGAGACGGTCTCGTACGAAGACGTCGTCGTCTCGGTTCCACCGGACAGCGTCCGCAAGCCGGGCCAGGTGATCTACCCGCCGCAGAACCCCGGTAATCCCGCGACGCAGTTCGTCACGCAGAAGATCGAATCCCTGTCGCCTTCGGGCGTAAAACGCTGGTACGAGCGGGTCGCCCGCCCGAAGAAGCGGGTGATCATCTTCGTCCACGGGTTCAACAACACCTTTGAGGACGCGGTCTTCCGCTTCGCCCAGATCGCCACGGACCTGCCCATCGACGCCGCGCCGGTTCTCTTCACCTGGCCGTCGGGCGGCTCGGTCTTCGACTATCTCTACGACCGCGACAGCGCCAACTTCTCGCGCGACGAACTCGAGAGCATGATCGGCCAGGTCGCCGCCCGTCCAGACGTAAAGGATGTCACCATCCTGGCCCACTCCATGGGCGGATGGCTGGCGATGGAAGCTGTCCGTCAGCTCGCCATCCGCCGCGGCGGCACGCTTCCGCAAAAGCTCTCCAACATCATCCTCGCCTCGCCGGACGTCGATGTCGACGTGTTCGTCAAGCAGCTCGACCAGATCGGCAGGGCCTCCCAGCGTATCACCATCTTTACCGCCACCGACGACGTCGCGCTCGACGTCTCCCGCCGCATCGCCGGGAGCAGCCAGCGGCTGGGCGCGATCGACATCACCAGGCCCGCCGTCCGCGACGTCCTGATCCGCCGCGGCATTACCGCCATCGACCTCAGCGCGGCCACGAGTTCCGACGGGCTCAACCACATCAACTTCGCCGACAGCCCCGACATGGTGGTGGCGATCGGCCAGCGGCTCGCCGCCGGTGATGACATCGCCGGCTCGCGGCCGGACCTTTCCGAGACCGCCGGGGCGGTGGTGCTCGGCGCGGCGCAGGGGGTCGGCTCGGCGATCGGCGCCGGCGTGTCGGCGCCGATCGCCGTCGTCAGTCCCGCCGCCCGGGAGCGATTGCGCGATCAGCTCGGCAAGAGTGGCCGGGCGCTCGGCGGCACGCTGCTGACGGCGACGGGCCGCTGATGCCGGGAGGCGATGCGCCGGTGTCCTTGCGGGGGAAGCGGTGACGATCGAGGGGCCGAATACCCCCGCGGCAAGCGGCCGGCCGGGAGCGGCCGCAAGCGACGACGGCGGCGGCGGGACGGACGAGAGGGATTGCGGGCCTCGGGAGTTCCTGTCATCTCCACGGCGATGCGAACTTCGGTTCGTCGCGCGGCTCGTCGCGGCTTTGTCGCATCCCCCGAATGGGTCAGTGGAAAGGAGTTCGATCGATGCGAAACGGCGGACAGCTTCTCGTCGAATGTCTATTGGCGCTCGGCGCCACCAAGAGCTTCGGCGTGCCGGGCGAGAGCTATCTGGCGGTCCTCGACGCGCTCCACGACACCAAGGGCCGGCTCGACTACGTCCTGTGCCGGCAGGAGGGCGGGGCGGCCTTCATGGCCGCGGCCTACGGCAAGCTGACGGGCAGCCCCGGCATCTGCATGGTGACCCGCGGCCCTGGCGCCACCAATGCGGCGATCGGCGTTCACACCGCCATGCAGGATTCGGTGCCGATGATCCTCCTCGTCGGCCAGGTCGGCACCCACATGAAGGGCCGTGAGGCCTTTCAGGAGCTGGATTACGCGGCCGTCTTCGGCACCATGGCGAAATGGGCCGTCGAGATCGACCAGGTCGAACGCATCCCCGAAATCATCTCGCGCGCCTGGATCACCGCGACGACCGGCCGCCCCGGCCCGGTGGTGATCGCGCTGCCCGAGGACATGCTGACGACGCCGACCGACGTGGTCCCGCTGCCGGGTCCGGCGGCGATCTTCGAGCCGGCGCCTTCGCGTGCGGCGATGGCAAAGCTTAGCGAGATTCTCGGCGAGGCGGAGCGACCGCTGATCCTCTATGGCGGCTGCAACTGGCAGGCCGGCTCGGCGGCGAAGCTACAGGCTTTCGCCGAGGCGGCCGACATCCCCGTCGTCTCGGTCTTCCGCTATCAGGACCAGTACGACAACTTCTCCCCGACCTTCTGCGGCGAGGCCGGCGTCGGCATGGCACCGGCGGTGAAGAAACTGCTGCGTGAGGCCGATGTCATCCTCGCCGTGAATAACCGCTTCGGCGAGAACTCGACGGACGGCTACACGCTCTTCGAAGTTCCCGAGGCGGCGCAGCGGATCGTCCACGTCCACGGCTCGGACCGGGAGATCGGCAAGGTCTATCGGCCCGCTCTCGGCATCCATGCCGGCCCGAATGCCTTTGCCGCCGCGCTCGGCGCGATGCAGCCGGTGAGGGGCAACTGGTCTGCGTGGCGGGAGAGCGCCCGCGCGGCCTTCGAAGCCGGCTTCGAGCTTCCCGATCTTCCCTCGCCCGTCGACATGGGCAAGGTGACGGCGCATCTGCGCGAGGTGCTGCCCGACGACGTGATCCTCGCCAACGGCGCCGGCAATTTCGCCGTCTGGCCGAACAAGTTCTTCAAATACGGGCCGAAGGCGCGGCTGCTCGCACCGCAGTCCGGCGCCATGGGCTACGGCGTCCCGGCGGCGATCGCCGCCAAACTCGTCCACCCGGAGCGCACCGTCGTCTGCTTTGCCGGCGACGGCGACTTCCAGATGACCTCGCAGGAACTGGCCACCGCCAGACAGGCCGGCGCCCAGCCGATCGTCCTCGTCCTCAACAACGGCATCTACGGCACGATCCGTGCGCATCAGGAGCGGCACTATCCGGCGCGCGTCTCCGGTACCGACATGGAGAGCCCGGACTTCGTCATGCTGGCGAGGGCCTATGGGTTTCACGGCGAGCGGGTGGAGCGGACGGAGGATTTCGCCGCCGCCTTCGAGCGGGCGCTCGCCTCGCCGACCGGCGCCGTCCTCGATCTGGTGATTTCACCCGAGGCGCTGACGCCGCGCCAGACGCTGACGCAGATGCGGGACGCGGCGCTCTCCGCCGCCAGCCGCAAGGGCTGATGCCGAAAGGCATTCGCCGTCATCGACGGGCGGGCGCATTGGCGTCCTCGCCCGTCGGTTTGAGCCTGAAGACCGTGAAAGCCGCATCGCCGTAACGGGCCTTGCCTCGCGCGCTACTTCTTTTCGAGAAGCAGCGTCCCTTCCTTCTGCAGCTTGCCCTTCAGCTTGCCGGCGATCGCCGCGAGGAAGCCTGGCAGGTCGATCTCGACATGCACGTTGTCGTCGAGGACGTCGAGGCGGCCGGTGACGGACTGGCCCATGACGCGGGCGCGAAAATCGAGATGGTCGCCCTCCCAGGTGTCCTCGAACTTCACCATCCCGCCGAGCATGTCCTGGCGCAGGCTGGCGAACCCGCCCTCGATGCGGGCTCTCGCCGCCTCGCGCGTGAGCTTGTGGGGAATGTCGACCTTCACCGTCTCGGCCATCGGCGTCTCCTAACGTTCAACTTGAATCAGGATATGGCGATTGAGCGCTTGCGGCGCAACGCGCCGAAGAACGCGCCGGGCGGCTGCACCCGACGTTCTGCCATTCCGGCAGCCTCTGAACGCGAAAAGAGCGCGGAGTTGCCTCCGCGCTCTCGTTCATTCTGTCAGGCTGGCAGGACTCAGGCGCCGGCGACGGCCCGGCGCTGCCCGCCACCACCACCGCTGCGGCGACGGTTGCCGCCCGGCTTGTCCTGGCGGCGGTTCTCGCCGGCATTTGCGTTGCGCGGTGCGCCCTGGGCGCCGTTGCCGCGGCGCTGCTGCTGGCCGTTGCGGCCCCGCGGCGACCGGGCGTCGCGGGCTGGACGGTCTTCGACTTCGTTCATCGCACCTTCCGGTACGACGAAGTCGGTCTTCTGCGGCTCCAGCGTCTGGCCGGTCAACCGGGCGATCGCCTTGAGCTTGGCGCGCTCGGACGGATCGATCAGCGAGATCGCGATGCCCGAATGGCCGGCCCGAGCGGTCCGGCCGATGCGGTGGACGTAGCTCTCCGGCTCTTCCGGCAGCTCGAAATTCACCACATGGCTGATCTCGTCGACATGGATGCCGCGGGCGACGATGTCGGTGGCGACGAGAACCCGGGCCGAACCCTGCTGGAAGGAGGCGAGCGCCTTCTGCCGGGCGGCCTGGCTCTTGTTGCCGTGGATCGCCAGCGCCGGAATGCCGGCCTTTTCAAGATCGCCAGCCAGCCGGTTGGCGCCGTGCTTGGTGCGGGTGAAGATCACCACCCTGGACAGGCTCTGGTCCGACAGCCTGTCGATCAGCCAGTGCTTCTTGGCCTTCTGCGGGACCAGGAAGACGCTCTGGGCGATCTTTTCCACCGTCACGACTTCCGGCGTCACTTCGACGCGCACCGGCTTGGTCAGGATCTTGGCGGCGAGATCGCCGATCGAGCGCGGCATGGTCGCGGAGAAGAGCAGCGACTGGCGCTCGGAGGGCAGCTTGGCGACGATCTTCATGACGTCGCGCACGAAGCCCATGTCGAGCATCCGGTCGGCCTCGTCGAGGACGACGTGCTCGACGGCCGAAAGGTCGATGGCGCGCTGGTTCAGAAGGTCGAGCAGCCGGCCGGGGGTGGCGATGACGATGTCGACGCCGCGGCCGAGCGTCATGATCTGCGGACGGATCGAGACGCCGCCGAAGACGGTCGTGTGGCTGATCTTGGTGCCGACGGTATAGGACTTGACGTTGCCGGCGATCTGCGAGGCGAGCTCGCGGGTCGGCGTCAGGATCAGTACCCGCGTCTGCTTCGGGGCCGCACGGCCGCCCTTTTTGAGGAGCGCGTGGATGACGGGAAGCGAGAAGGCCGCGGTCTTGCCGGTGCCGGTCTGGGCGATGCCGAGAACGTCGCGGCCGGCCATGACGGCGGGAATCGCCTGGGACTGGATCGGCGTCGGCTCGGTGATGGAAAGCTGCGCAAGCGCGTTGAGAAGCGTGTCGGCAAGGCCGAACGCCTGGAAATTCTGAGAGGTCAAAGCATGCCTTTGGATGCATGCGGCCCGGGTCTTGGGGCCGCTGAAAGTGCCGACCGTCTTCGCGCGGGCGGACGGGTCGGCGGGCCGTGTCGGGCTGGCCGATGGCAGTGCCATCAGGCCGATCCGATTTCGCCGAATGCTTCCAAATTCAATAGATGAGCTTTGAAGAACGACGATCGCGCGATCACGGCGTGATGGGTGTCATATCGAGGTTTTGTTGCGCCGCGTCAAGCCGCAATCGGTGTGCCATGTGCAGGGCGCATGCCTCGGGTCGGCACGCGTCAGTCCGAGGCGGAGGTTGGGTCAGGGGCGCGGGCGAATTGGTCGGCGATGGTCCCGGCGATGCGTGAGAGGACGCTTGCGCGCGAAACAGCCTCGGCGGCAAACAGCGGCACTTCCTGCAAGGTCTCGCCCCCGCGGGTGAACATCGCCCAGCCGGCCCGCTGGCCCTTTTCGACCGGAGCGGGGAGGGGGCCGTTGCCGAGGATGCGGCGTTCCACGCCCGACAGGCTGCCGCGCGGCACCAGCACCGTCAGGTCCTTGCGGGCGACCAGCGGCACGGTGCCGGTCGAGCCGCCCGCTACCGTCGCCCCACCCAGCGGCTCGCCGGCCTTGACCAGCGTCACCTCCTCGAAGTCCTGCAGGCCGAAATCCATCAGCCGCTTGGCCTCGCGAGCGCGCTCTTCGGTGGAGGTCATGCCGGACATGGCCAAGACGATGCGCCGGCCGTCCTTCTTGGCCGAGGCGACGAGGCCGTAGCCCGACGCCGAAGTGTGACCGGTCTTCAGCCCGTCCGCGCCGAGCGAAAGCAGGGGGTTCCGGTTCTTCTGGGTGATGCCGTTGAAACGGAAGCTCTCCTCGGAAAACAACGGATATTCGTTCGGAAAGGTCTTGATCAGATAGTCGGCGAGCACGGCCAGATCGCGCATCGTCACCTTTTGGCCCTCCGCCGGCAGGCCATGCGGATTGACGAAGTGCGAGTGGGAAAGACCGATCGCCTTGGCCTCGGCGTTCATCTTCTCGGCAAATTGCGGGACGCTTCCGGCGAGGCCCTCGGCGATCACGATCGCCGCGTCGTTGCCCGACTGGATGATCAGGCCCTTGATCAGATCGCCGAGGCTGACTTGCTTGCGCACCGGCAGAAACATCGTCGAGCCGCCGGAATTGGCGCCGCCCTCGCGCCAGGCCTTCTCGGACACCTCGAACGTGTCGTTGCGCGAGGCTTCGCCGCTCTTGATCATGTCGAAAACGACGGCGGCGGTCATCAGCTTGGCGAGGCTTGCCGGCGGGATCGGCTCGTCGGCGTTCTTCTCGTAGAGAATGTGGCCGGTGCCGACGTCGAGCAGGATCGCCGTCGGCGCCTTGGTCTCGAAGGCTGATGCCGGGGCGGCGCCCAGCGCGGCGAGGAGGGCGAGGGCGGCAAGGAGGCGGACAAGGGCGCGATGGAACGTCATGGGAAAGGCGTAACCAGAGGTGGCCGACGCTTCAAGCGCCTCACGGAAGTTTGCCGGGACTGGCAACAGGCTGCGTCTGGCGCCCCTCGTCCTTCGACAGGTTCAGGATGAGGGGCTGCTGAAGCGGCCGGCGTTGGAGGAGAGCTGGAGGCGGCGGCAGCCGTCACTGCGAGATCGTTCCCGACGTGCGGATGGCGGCAGTGCAGAGCGGGATGGTGACGAGTTCCGCAGCGTTGGTCTTCCCTCATCCTGAGCCTGTCGAAGGGCGAGGGATGACGGCTAGGCAAACCCGAAACGCGCGAGGAGGCCCCCCGATCGCCGAGCTGCGACCTTCATCCCGGTAACCGGCCCGCCGGAAAGACCCCACCTCCCGCACTCGGCAGATGACACCTGCCCGGTTCTCTGCCACAAACCCGTTATGCGGGCCCTGCGGCAATTCTTTCGTGACCGGTCTTCGGCGGCGGCCCTGGTCGCCGTCATCGTCCAGCTCATGCTGCTGCAGACGGTTGCCGCCGGTCAGGCCTGCCTGGACGTGGCGTTCGGCGGCGGGCCGCAGGTGTTATGCTCGGGCGCTCCGGTTCCGGCCGGGTGGGCAGGTTTTGCTGGCGAGACATCTGGCGACGGCTCGGGGCACTGCCCGGACTGTCCCTGCGCCACCCTTTGCAGTTCGTCGGCCCCCCATGCCGTCCTCGCGCCCCCCATCGTCGAGCCGGCAGTCTTTGCCGATCGGCCGGTCCTGACGTCGCGCGCGCTCTACAAAGACACGCATCTCTCCCGTGCGCTGCCGCCGGGCGAACTCCGCCTGCGCGGCCCGCCCGCATCCTCCGCCTGAAACAGCGAAAAACCTGTCCACCGCAGCCGAAGACCGGCGCGGACGTTTCATTCGGAGAACATCCCATGCGCATCACCGTTTTGGCCATTGTCGCCGCAGCCGCCATTGCCGTCGTCACGACGGCAAGTGCCCATTCCTTCAAGACCGGCGATCTGGAGATCGGCCATCCCTGGAGCCGCGCGACGCTTCCCAACGCGCCGGTCGCCGGCGGCTACATGACTATCGAAAACACCGGCACGACCGACGACACGCTCCTCGGCGGCTCGACGCCGGCGGCCGAAAAGGTCGACGTCCACGAGATGAAGATGGAGGGCGACGTCATGACGATGCGCCCGCTGACGCAAGGGCTGATCATTCCGGCCGGCGAAACCATCACGCTGAAGCCTGGCGGCTATCATCTGATGTTGATGAAGCCACAAAGACCTTTCAAGGAGGGCGAGCGGGTTCCGCTGACGCTGAAGTTCGAGAAGGCCGGCGAAGTGACGGTCGAACTCGCGGTCGACAAGCCGAACGCCATGGGCAAGGACGATCATGCCGGGCATGCCGGCATGAAGACGCAATAGGCAGGGCGGGGATCCGTTTGTGTGAAGGCGAGGCCGTTGCGGCCTCGCCGATCGTCTCTACCAGTCCTGCTTGGTCGGGGCTTCGTCCACTTCGATCCGCACGGCGTTCTTGTCGAAGGCGATGTGGCCGGCGATCTCCTTCACGCCCTCATGCGGCGTCTCGTAGGACCATGCGCCGTTTGCCCCGGCGCGGCCCATTGCCGAAATCGTCCAGTAGCTTGCCTCGCCCTTGTAGGGGCAGGTGGTGTGCTTGTCGGTCGCTTCGAAATAAGCCATTTCGACCCGATCGCGCGGGATGTAGTAGACCGGATCGTGGCCCTTTTCTTCCAGCCGCAGGGCTTCCTTGGTCGAGGCGATGATAACGTCGTTGAAATAGACCGTCACCGGTTGCGGCTCCGGCGTGATGCGGATCCGCTCGCGGATCTCTTCGGGGCTTGCCATGTCCATCTCCCATGGTTCGATTTGGTAAAGTAAACTGCGCCGAACGGCTTTCGATCCGGCAGAGCTGCCCGATTTGAATAGCTGCGCGGGAAGCGTGTCGACGCAAGGGTGTTGGCGTCCGGCCGCTGCGGCCGATATGGACACCGCAAAAGCCCAGATCGCACCCCCGACCGAGCAGCCAGGAGATCCCCATGCGAGCCCAGCCCCAAGCCTCCCACTATGTCGGCGGCGCCTATGTCGAGGACGAGGCCGGCGAAAGCTTCGAGAGCCTCTATCCGGCCACCGGCGAGACGCTGGCGACCCTTCATGCGGCGACCCCGGCCATGCTCGAACGGGCGATCGAGGCGGCGAGGCGCGGCCAGGCCGAATGGGCGGCAAAGAGTGGTGCCGAGCGCTCGCGGGTCTTGCGCCGGGCCGCCGAACTCATGCGCGAGAGGAACGAGGAGCTCAGCCAGATCGAGACCCTCGACACCGGCAAGGCGATCCAGGAGACCCGCGTCGCCGACGCGGCCTCCGGCGCCGACTGCATCGAGTATTTCTCAGCGCTCGCAGCCGACATGCGCGGGGCCCACATCCAACTGCCCAACGGCTTCGCCTATACCCGCCATGAGCCGCTCGGCATCTGCGCCGGGATCGGCGCCTGGAACTATCCGATCCAGATCGCCTCGTGGAAAAGCGCGCCGGCCCTCGCCTGTGGCAATGCGATGATCTTCAAGCCCTCGGAGGTGACGCCGCTGTCGGCGCTGAAGCTCGCCGAGATCTACACCGAGGCGGGCCTGCCGGACGGCGTGTTCAACGTGTTGCAGGGCAAGGGCGAACTTGGCGCCGCGCTGTCGTCCCATCCTGCCATCGCGAAAGTCTCGGTCACCGGCTCGGTTGGCACCGGCGCCAGGGTGATGGAGGCTGCGTCCGGGACGACCAAGCACGTGACGCTGGAACTCGGCGGCAAGTCGCCGATCCTCGTCTTCGCCGACGCCGATCTCGACGCGGCGGTTTCCGGCGCGATCCTCGGCAACTTCTATTCCACCGGCCAGATCTGCTCGAACGGCACCCGCGTCTTCGTCGATCGCAGCGTTCGCGCTGCTTTCGTCGAGAAGCTCGTGGCGCGGACGAGGGAGATACGCCTCGGCAATCCGATGGATCCCGAGACCCATCTCGGCCCGCTGGTCTCCAAGGCGCAGTACGACAAGGTCCTGGAATACATGGCACTCGGACGACAGGAGGGCGCGACGGTGGCCTGCGGCGGCGGCGCCGCGACCGTCTCGGGCCTCGAAAGCGGCTGGTTCGTCCAGCCGACGGTCTTCACCGACGTCGCCGACGAGATGCGGATCGCCAGCGAGGAGATCTTCGGCCCGGTGATGTGCGTCCTGGACTTTGCGGACGAGGAGGAAGTGGTGGCGCGAGCCAACGCCACCGATTTCGGCCTTGCCGCCGGCATCTATACCCGCGATCTTTCGCGCGGCCACCGGGTGGCGTCGCGGGTTCAGGCAGGCACGGTGTGGGTCAACGCCTACAATCTGACGCCGGTCGAAATGCCCTTCGGCGGCGTCAAGCGTTCCGGAATCGGCCGCGAGAACGGCCGCGAGGCGCTGTCGCACTACGGCCAGGTGAAATCGGTCTATGTGGCGACCGGGCCGGAGGATGCTCCCTACTGACCCCCTTCTTCGACGCCCGGCCCGGTGTCATCCGGCGTTGACAATCGGGCGTCGAACCTGTTTGCCCTAGCTCAGTGGGCAGAAAGCCCAGCGTATCGCGTGGGAGGTGCGTTTTTGCAGCCGGATCAGGGGCGGGCGGCGCTCGTCGGAATCATGGGGCGTCTTGCCCTCGGAGAGCAGGACGCGCTGAGGGAGCTTTATCAGCGCACCTCGGCGAAGCTTTTCGGCGTGTGCCTGCGTATATTGAACGACCGCGAGGAGGCCGAGGACGTTCTCCAGGACGTCTATCTCACGGTCTGGCGGCGGGCGGACAGGTTCGATTCCGAACGCGCGAGCCCAATCACCTGGCTGGCGACGATCGCCCGCAACCGGTCGATCGATCGCCTGCGCCAGATCGGCCGGCGCGGCGGCGACCATTCGATGGATGCGGCCGTCGATGTCGCCGACGATGGGCCGGACGCCTTCGAGCTGATGGCCGATCGCGATGATGGCCGTCGGCTCCGCGAATGTCTCGGGGCGCTCGACGCGCCGACGCAGACGTCGATCGCCTCCGCATTCTACGGTGGCATCACGTACGAACAGCTTGCCGAGCGGCTGCGTGTTCCGCTCGGCACGCTCAAGAGCCGGATCAGGCGCGGGCTGATCAAACTGAGGGAGTGCCTGTCGCAATGAGCGATCTGCGCAGCGAAGACGGGGGAGAGGCCGATCGGGCCGCCGAGTATGTGCTCGGCGTCCTGGATGGGGCCGAACGCCGCGCTGCCGAGCGGCAGATCGACCGCGACCCGGCCTTTGCCCGCGCGGTGGACGGTTGGAACGCTCGCCTGGCGCCGTTCTACGAGGCGATCGAGCCGGTCGAGCCGCCGGCCGGCGTCTGGCCGCGGATCGCCGAGGAACTCGGCCGCATGCGACGTCTGGAGCGCGTCGACGTTTCGCCTCACAAACCCAAGGGCCGCCGGGTTTCGGGGATCTGGCAATGGATCGGTCTGTCCGGCATGGGGCTTGCCGCGACGAGCCTGGCGGCTCTGATCGTGGTTGTCGGCGGGATCGGCGAATTCGGCCCCCAACCACCGGCGGCCGTCGACACCATTCTCGCCGGAACCCTGATGAACGATCAGGGCCAGGCGATGTTCACGGTCGTATTCTACCACGAGGACGATCACGACGTCGCCACCTTGATCCCGGTCGTCAATTCGTCCGACGCGGACCGCGTACCGGAACTGTGGGTCGTCCCCCCGGGGGGCTCGCCGCGTTCGCTGGGCATTCTCCATAACTCCCAGCCGGTCGTCCTCGCCGTTGCGGATCGGCAGGTCCTCGACCCGGACGCGGCTCTCGCCGTCTCCATGGAGCCGGCAGGCGGTTCCCCGACGGGGTTGCCGACCGGCCCGGTCGTGGCCCATGGCGGTCTGAGGACGCCCTGATCCGAGCCGGGAAGCTGCGCCAGGCCGTGGCGTCTCGCCGAGGGGAGGCTGCGGACCACCGATTTCCGGTTTTGCCCCCGATGCTGTACGGCCGTTGGCCATGAACAAGCTCTTCTCGATCCTTCTCATCCTCATGATGGGCGCCCATCTGGTGCGCCCGCTCGGCTTGCCGGGGCTGCGGAAGCGGGGCGACTTCTGGAAGATCGCCCTCGTCGGCATGCTGGTGTTCGGGGTCACCGTCCTGCTCCGGACGGAGTGAGGCCCGGGAGGCTGCGAATCACCGCATTGCCCCGTGCCTATCGCCCTGAACGTCTCCGTAGAAACGTATACGTTGCGGTGCAGGACACCCTCTTGCACTGCAAGATCAAAGCTTCCGACGAGGCGCTCCTCGTTCGTTTTCAAGGCGATCGCCGAGACCCTTCCGCTCCCCTGTTGCGCTCAGGCGACGAAGCAGACAGTATGCCATCAAGGAATACGCCGGGGGGAGGCGCGGATGGCAACAGTGACGTTCAAGGACGTCCGCAAGGCTTTCGGAACCGTGGAGGTGCTGCACGGGGTTTCGATCGACATCGAGGAGGGAGAATTCGTCGTTTTGGTCGGCCCGTCCGGCTGCGGCAAGTCGACGCTGCTGCGGATGCTGGCCGGGCTCGAGCACGTCTCAGCCGGCGAGATCTGGATCGGCGACCGGGTGGTCAATCAATTGCCGCCGAAGGAGCGGGACATCGCCATGGTGTTCCAGAACTATGCGCTCTATCCGCACATCACCGTCGCCGAGAACATGGGCTTCTCGCTGTCTTTGAAGGGCGTCAAGAAGGCGGAGATTGCCGAGCGGGTGCGCCCGGCCGCCGAGATCCTCGGGCTGTCCCATCTCCTCGACCGCTATCCCCGGCAGCTCTCCGGCGGCCAGCGCCAGCGCGTCGCCATGGGCCGCGCGATCGTGCGCGAGCCGCAGGTGTTTCTGTTCGACGAGCCTTTGTCCAACCTCGACGCCAAGCTGCGTGTGTCGATGCGCTCGGAGATGAAGAACCTTCATCAGCGGCTGAAGACCACCACCGTCTACGTCACCCACGATCAGATCGAGGCGATGACCATGGCCGACAAGATCGTCGTCATGCATGACGGCCGGGTCGCCCAGGTGGGAACGCCGCTGGATCTTTATGACAAGCCGGACAATCTCTTCGTCGCCGGATTCATCGGCTCGCCGGCGATGAACTTTTTGACCGGCAGCGTCGATGCGAACGACCGCCAGGGCTTTTCCACCGGCAACGGCATTCGCCTGCCCATCGACAAGCCGGGCAAGGCGGAGCCGGGCCGCGAGCTCGTCTACGGCGTCCGGCCGGAGAGCTTCCATCTCGGCGGCGAGGTTCCGCTCACCGTCGACGTCGTCGAGCCGACCGGCTCGGAGACCCATGTCCTGGCAAGGCTCGGCGAGAGCCCGGTGACCTGCGTGTTCCGCGAGCGGATCGCGGCCCGTCCGGGCGAGGAGATCCGGGTCGGCGTCGATGCTGCAAGCGTCCATGTGTTCGACGCGAAATCCGGGGAGCGGGTTTCCGCGTGACTTGAAGAGTTTGCGGCGACCTCGGGCGCGTCAGCGCCAAGCCGCAGCGCTCCGGCGAAACGCCGGAGGGGAGGAGAGGTCGAATTGGGTCCAGCCTTCAACGCCGGACCGAGATCGAGACAGACGAATTCGTTGTGACAGGGAGGAAACGTCATGACCATCAATCGCAGAACCGTGCTTCAGGGCGCGGCCGGGCTGGCCGCTGGTGCGGCTCTCGGCAGCCCGTTCGGGGCGGGCAGAGCCTTCGCGCAGGGCACGATGCCGCAGTTCAAGCCGGAGGAAGGGGCGTCGCTGCGCCTGCTTCGCTGGGTGCCCTTCGTCACCGGCGAGGAAGAGGCCTTCAACGCCAACACCAAGGCCTTCACCGAGGCGACGGGCGTCGAGGTCCGCATCGACCAGGAAAGCTGGGAGGACGTCCGTCCCAAGGCCGCCGTCGCCGCCAATGTCGGCTCCGGGCCGGACATGGTGATGAGCTGGTTCGACGATCCGTTCCAGTATCCCGACAAGCTCGTCGACGTCACCGACCTCGGCAACGCCCTCGGCGAGGCCTATGGCGGCTGGTACGAGGGTCTCAAGGGCTACGCCACCACCACGGACGGCAAGTTCATCGCCATTCCGCTCTGCGCCATCGGCAACGCCATCTGCTACCGCGACAGCCACATGAAGGCGGCGGGCTTCGAGGAGTTCCCGAAGGACACGGACGGCTTCCTGAAGCTCTGTCAGGCGATGAAGGACAAGGGCACGCCTGCGGGCTTCCCGCACGGCAAGGCGGTCGGCGACGGCAACAACTACGCCCATTGGCTGCTCTGGAGCCATGGCGGCAAGACCGTCGACGAGAACGGCGAGGTGGCGATCAACAGCCCCGAGACCAAGGCGGCGATCGAATATGCCAAGGCGCTCTACGCCACCTTCATCCCGGGCACGGAAAGCTGGCTCGACATCAACAACAACCGCGCCTTCCTGGCCGGCCAGGTGTCACTGACCGCCAACGGCGTGTCGCTGTACTATGCGGCCAAGAAGGATCCGGCGATGGCCGAGATCGCCGAGGACATCCGCACCACCAACATGCCGATCGGGCCGGTCGGCCAGTCGGTCGAACTGCACCAGACCTCGACGATCAACGTCTTCAAGCACACGCAATATCCCGAAGCGGCCAAGGCCTACATCGCCTTCATGTTCCAGCCGGACCGGTTCAACGCCTGGCTCGAGGGCGCCAGCGCCTATTGCTGCCAGCCGCTGAAGCAGTTCGCCGACAATCCGGTGTGGACGTCGAACCCGGTGCACGAGGCCTATGCCAATGCGTCGGCAAGCCTTCGCCCGAACGGCTATGCCGGGCCGCTCGGACCCTCGTCGGCCGGCGTGATGGCAGATTACGTTCTCGTCGACATGTTCGCCGAAGCCGTGACCGGCCAGCGCTCCACCGAGGACGCCATCGCCAACGCCGAACGTCGCATCGCGCGGTATTATCGCTGAGGAGCGGACATGCCGGCTCGTCCGGCGGCAACGTTTCAGTAGTCCCCTCATCCTGAGGTGCTCGCCCGCTCATCCGAGCGGGTGAGCCTCGAAGGGCGAGGGGGCGCCTGGCGCTACATCTCCGCATCGTCCCGGACTCCGGCCCCACAGGGTTCCGAGATCCCGCCGAGCCTTTGCAGGCAAGTCGGTTTCAAGGGGCCTGTGCGGTGAAGGGCGGCGGCGAACGGTGAAGCTTCGTCATTCTCGGGCCCCGTCCCGAGAATCCAGGGGCGGTTGCCGCAACATCGGCTGCTGCCGCCCTCTGCAGCGGAAGCATTGGCGCCTGACGATCTCTGGATTCTCGGGACGGGGCCCGAGAATGACGACGCGTTGGTGGTATCGCACGGCGTGCTTCGGCGAAACCCGGCGTGCGTCGACGAAAATTGCGTGTCCCGTCGGTCGGGCGGGCTGAGAGAGCATTGTAGGGAGCGGTCGCAGATGGCCACCATCGACACAACGGGGCAGGGACGGAGCAAGTCCACCTATGTCCGCCCCAATCCGTTTCGCCGCTTCGTCGAAAGCCGCAACGGGCTCGGCTTCCTGTTTATGCTGCCGGCGGCGGTGTTCCTCTTATGCTTCCTGACCTACCCGCTCGGCCTCGGCGTCTGGCTCGGCTTCACCGATACGACCATCGGACGAAACGGCGTCTGGATCGGCTTCGAGAACTACACTTGGCTGTTCGACGACCCGGTGTTCTGGCTGTCGGTCTACAACACCATCCTCTACACCTTCGTCGCCTCGGTCGCGAAATTCGCCCTCGGCCTGTGGCTGGCGCTGATCCTCAACGAGCATCTGCCGTTCAAGACCTTCTTCCGCGCGATCATCCTCTTGCCCTGGGTGGTGCCGACGGTGCTCTCGGCGTTGGCGTTCTGGTGGATCTACGATTCGCAGTTTTCGATCATCTCCTGGGTGCTGATGCAGTGGGGCTGGATCGACGCGCCGATCAACTTCCTCGGCGATCCGAACAATGCCCGGGCCGCCGTCATCGCGGCCAATGTCTGGCGCGGCATTCCGTTCGTGGCGATCTCGCTGCTCGCCGGCCTGCAGACCATCCCGCAATCGCTGAACGAGGCCGCCGCCCTCGACGGCGCGACCTCCTGGCAGCGCTTCACCAGGATCACCCTGCCGCTGCTGACGCCGATCATCGCCGTGGTGATGACCTTCTCGGTGCTGTTCACCTTCACCGACTTCCAGTTGATCTACGTCCTCACTCGCGGCGGCCCGGTCAACGCGACGCATCTGATGGCGACGCTGTCCTTCCAGCGGGCGATCCCCGGCGGCCAGCTCGGCGAGGGCGCCGCCATCGCGGTGGCAATGATCCCGTTCCTCCTCGCCGCGATCCTGTTCTCCTTCTTCGGTCTGCAGCGCCGCAAATGGCAGCAGGGCGGAAACGACTGAGGAAAGACATTCGATGAGCCGACAGACGCTTCCCGCAGACCACGCCGCCGTCACCGACGATTCCGAGGGCATGCAGCAATTCAACACGCTGCCGCGCCGGATCTTCGTCGTCTACCTGCCGCTCGCCTGCTTCGTCTTCGTGCTGCTGTTCCCGTTCTACTGGATGGCGATCACGGCGGTGAAGCCGGACAACCAGCTGACAAACTACGCCGAATACTCACCGTTCTGGGTGGTCGAGCCGACTCTCGAACACATCAAGTATCTCTTGTTCGAAACGTCCTATCCGGGGTGGCTGTGGAACACGATGCTGGTCGCCGTCGCCTCGACGGTGATCTCGCTCTTCGCTTCGGTCTTCGCCGCCTATGCAATCGAGCGGATCCGCTTCACCGGGGCGCGCACGACTGGGTTGATGATCTTCCTCGCCTATCTCGTGCCGCCGTCGATCCTGTTCATTCCGCTCGCCTTCATCGTCTTCCAGGTCGGCATCTTCGATTCGCGCCTGGCGCTGATCCTCACCTATCCGACCTTCCTCATTCCCTTCTGCACCTGGCTGTTGATGGGATACTTCCGGACGATCCCGTTCGAACTGGAGGAGTCGGCGCTGGTCGACGGGGCGACGCGCTGGCAGATCCTGACCAAGGTGGTGCTGCCGCTCGCCGTGCCCGGCCTGATCTCGGCCGGCATCTTCGCCTTCACCCTGTCCTGGAACGAGTTCATCTATGCGCTGACCTTCATCTCCTCCTCGGAGAACAAGACGGTGCCGGTCGGCGTCCTGACGGAACTGGTCCGCGGCGACATCTACGAATGGGGAGCGCTGATGTCGGGCGCGCTGCTCGGCTCTCTGCCGGTGGTGATCCTCTACTCGTTCTTCGTCGACTACTACGTTTCGTCGATGACAGGCGCGGTGAAGGAATAGGCCGTCATCGCCCCCGCAGGCCGCTTGGTGAGAGGGGCGTCGGCGCCGCGACTTTGTGCAGCGCAAGCTTGACAGCTTGGCCGACAGCCCTCATTGCCCACGCCACTTCGCAGTTGGGATGGCATTACGGAGTGAAAACGATGACCCTGGCGCTGGTCTTTCCCGGGCAAGGTAGCCAGACCGTCGGCATGGGCCGGTCGCTGAGCGAGGCCTATGCCGAGAGCCGGGCCGTCTTCGAGGAAGTCGACGAGGCGCTCGGCGAAAAGCTCTCGGCGTTGATCTTCGAAGGACCCGAGGACATCCTGACGCTGACGCAGAACGCCCAGCCCGCCCTGATGGCCGTCTCGCTCGCCGCCGTGCGGGCTCTTCAGGCGGAAGGTTTCGACGTCGCGGCTGCCAATTACGTCGCCGGCCATTCGCTCGGCGAATATTCGGCGCTGGCCGCCGCCGGCGCCTTCGAGATCGGGGCTGCGGCGCGGCTGCTGCGCCTCCGCGGCCAGGCGATGCAGGCGGCGGTGCCGCCGGGCGAGGGCGCGATGGCGGCGATCCTCGGCCTGGATGCGGCGAGTGTCGCCGATCTCTGCGTCCGGGCGGCGGAGGGCGAAGTTCTTTCGCCGGCAAACGACAATGGCGGTGGCCAGATCGTCATCTCCGGTGCGGCCGCGGCCGTCGCCAGGGCGGTGGCCCTCGCGCCGGAACTCGGGGCGAAGCGGGCGATCCCGTTGACGGTCTCCGCGCCGTTCCATTGCAGCCTGATGGCACCGGCCGCCGAAAAGATGGCCGAAGCGCTGAAGAGCGTCGCGATCGCCGTGCCGGTCGTGGCGCTCGTCGCCAACGTCACCGCGGCTCCGACCAGCGATCCCGAGGCGATCCGCGATCAGCTCGTGCGGCAGGTTACCGGCGAGGTTAGGTGGCGCGAGAGCATGGAGTATCTCGCCGGCGCCGGCATCACTGACATCGTCGAAATCGGCAGCGGCAAGGTCCTGAGCGGTCTCGCCAAGCGAATCGACAAGCGGCTCTCGGCTCAGGCGATCGGAACCCCGGAGGCTGTCAAAGCCTTCATCGACAGCCGCCGGACCGCCTGAAGCGGCCCTTCGGCGCGCAAGGGCGGTCGCCCCAAGAAACGATCCGAGGAAACGACCATGTTCGACTTGACCGGCCGCAAGGCCCTGATCACCGGTGCAACCGGCGGGATCGGCGAAGCCATCGCCCGGGCGCTGCATGCCCAAGGCGCGACGGTGGGGCTGCACGGCACACGGCAGGAGAAGCTGGAGGAACTCGCTTCCGCGCTGGGCGATCGCTGCGTGGCGCTGCCGGCCAATCTCGCCGACCGCGACGGGCAGACGAAGCTGGCCGAATCCGCCATCGAGGCGCTCGGCGGCGTCGACATCCTGGTCAACAATGCCGGCATTACCAAGGACGGCTTGTTCGTGCGGATGTCGGATGCCGACTGGGACAACGTCCTCGAGATCGACCTCACCGCGGCGTTCCGGCTGACCCGCGAGCTCACTCATCCGATGATGCGCAAGCGTTTCGGGCGGATCATCAATATCACTTCGGTCGTCGGCGTGACCGGAAATCCTGGCCAGGCCAATTACTGCGCGGCCAAGGCGGGGATGGTTGGCTTTTCCAAGTCGCTCGCCCAGGAAATCGCCACCCGGGGCGTGACGGTGAACTGTATCGCCCCTGGCTTCATTTCCAGCGCCATGACGGACAAGCTGAACGACAAGCAACGGGAGACCATCCTCGAGAGGATTCCCGCAAAGCGCATGGGGAGCGCTGCCGACATTGCCAGCGCGGCCGTTTTTCTCGCGTCCGAGGAGGCCGGCTACGTCACGGGGCAGACCATCCACGTCAACGGCGGAATGGCGATGATCTGACGGATGAGGGATCTCAGGCAATCCGCTCGTCGCCGCCATGGGCCGAAATGCGACGTTCGGCTTGTGTTTCTCGATGCGTCAGCCAGATACCACCGGACCATTGGCGCGACGGTAAGAAGGTGTTAACGAGCCGCCCCATCGTTTTTTCGGGGTGAACTTCATGGCGCGGCCGGCAAATCGGGACGCGCCGCTTGATAAAAGGCCGTCTCGCGTCTAACGAACGGCAAACGTCATCACAGCAGAGGAATGACAATGAGCGATACCGCCGAGCGAGTGAAGAAGATCGTCGTCGAACATCTGGGCGTCGAGCAGGAAAAGGTCACCGAGAACGCCAGCTTCATCGACGATCTCGGGGCGGACAGCCTCGACACGGTCGAGCTCGTCATGGCGTTCGAAGAAGAGTTCGGCGTCGAGATTCCCGACGATGCGGCCGAAACGATTCTCACCGTCGGCGACGCCGTCAAGTTCATCGAGAAGAACCAGGCCTGATCGGTCGAGGATCCCGTTCCGAGCTTCTCGCCCTGTCGCCTGCGGGCACCTGGCGGTTGCCGGAATGAGTGAAACGCTCGCGTTTCATCGGTTCTGGTGGAGCTTTTCGGATTCGCCGTCCGGCTCCCCGGCAACGAGGACCGGGGATCGATTGTCGGATCGGCTCCACGAAAGTCGGTCCGTCTTTCTGGCAAAAGAGCGGATATGAGACGAGTAGTCATCACCGGCGTCGGGATGGTCACACCCCTTGGCGCTGGCGCATCGGTCACCTGGAAGCGGCTTCTGGCCGGGGATAGCGGCGCGGCGAGGATCGAAACCTTCGAGGTCTCCGATCTGCCGTGCCAGATCGCCTGCCAGATTCCCCGTGGTGACGGCCATGACGGCACCTTCAATCCCGATCAGTGGATGGAGCCGAAAGAGCAGCGAAAGGTCGACGATTTCATCGTCTATGCCGTTGCCGCGGCTGCCGAGGCGCTGGACGATGCCAACTGGCATCCGGAGTCTTACGAGGACCAGATCACGACGGGCGTCCTGATCGGGTCGGGCATTGGCGGCCTGCAGGGCATCGAGAAGACCGCGCTTATCCTCGCGGAGAAGGGGCCCCGCCGGGTTTCGCCCTTCTTCATTCCCGGCAGCCTGATCAATCTCGCCTCCGGACACGTATCGATCCGCAACGGCCTCAAGGGGCCGAACCATTCGGTCGTCACCGCCTGCTCGACCGGCGCGCATGCCATCGGCGACGCCAGCCGGCTGATCGCCCTCGGCGATGCCGACGTGATGGTCGCGGGCGGTGCCGAATCACCAGTCGGGCGTCTCTCGCTCGCCGGCTTTGCCGCTTGTCGGGCGCTGTCGACCCATTTCAACGACGACCCTCAGCGCGGCTCCAGGCCCTATGACCGTGACCGCGACGGCTTCGTCATGGGCGAGGGCGCCGGCATCGTCGTGCTCGAAGAGCTCGAACACGCCAAGGCGAGGGGCGCGCGCATCTATGCCGAGGTGATCGGCTACGGCATGTCGGGCGACGCCTATCACATCACCGCTCCGGCCGAAGACGGCGACGGCGCCTTCCGCTGCATGTCCGCTGCCCTGAAGCGGGCCGGCATCACCGCCGCCGATCTCGACTACGTCAACGCCCACGGAACGTCGACGCCCATGGGCGACGAGATCGAGCTGCGTGCCTTCGAGCGGCTGGTCGGCGAATCGGCGTCGCAGATCACCATGTCCTCGACCAAGTCGGCCATCGGCCATCTGCTCGGGGCCGCCGGTTCCGTCGAGGCGATCTTCTCGGTGCTGGCGATCCGCGACAACGTCGCGCCGCCGACGCTCAATCTCGACAATCCGTCCGTCGAGACGAAGATCGACCTCGTGCCCCACCAGAAGAAGGAGAAGCAGATCGACACCGTCCTGTCGAACTCCTTCGGCTTCGGCGGCACCAACGCCTCGCTGGTGCTGCGGCGCTTCGCCGAGTAGAACGACACCGACAGCAGAGTCCGATCGGGGCGGGTGGTCATGGCGATCGTCCGCCCTTTTTCGTTCCAAGGCATCCGAAAAACGGGGTCGCCTGCTTTATTCTGGAGGAGATATCGCCGATGGCACGCATGAAACTCTTCTACGCGCCGGGCGCCTGTTCGCTCGCATCCCACATCGCCCTTGAAGAGGCGGGCGCCGATTTCGAGGCCGTGCGGATCGATACGGCCGGCGGCGAGCAGCGTTCGCCGGAATATCTGAAGATCAATCCGAAGGGCCGCGTGCCGGCGCTCGCCGACGGCGACTTCGTCGTGACGGAAAACCCGGCGATCCTGCGCTACGTCGCGGTGACCCACCCGGACAAGAAGCTCTGGCCCGCCGATCCGCGCGGCGAGGCACGCTGTGCCGAGTGGCTGGCCTTTCTCGCCTCGGGCGTTCACCCGACCTACGCCCACATCCGCCGCGCCGAGCGCTACGCCTCGACGGAGGCGGGCAGGAACGACGTCATCGAGACCGGCCGGCGGGCGACGCGCGACGTCTATGGCATGGTCGAGGCCAAGCTCGCCGGCAGGGGCAGCGACTGGGCGGCAGGCGAGGCCTATTCGGTGGCCGATGCCTATCTCCTGGTCTTCTGGAACTGGGGCACGGGTTCGGTTCTCGGCTACGACATGGCGGCGGAGTTTCCGGTCTGGACCGCGCTGAGCCGGCGCGTCGTCGCTCGTCCCGCCACCGCGGCGGTGTTCGAGCGCGAAGGCCTGGCGTTGCCGGAGCCCTGACCCAATATCTCCGCTCGGGACCCGGTTGCCCGCTCTCGCGATCCCGCAGCCTGAGCAAGATCCCGGACGGCTCCGCCAGGCGTAACATTTTTGCAACAATCGTTCCCGGGGCATCTACCGCCGCGCGTCCGAGGCTCCCATATCTCTGACGGGCGGCTCGCCGGAAGCGGGAGCCGGACTCCAATCTTTGCGTCGCGTGCCTCTTGAAAGGGCGCGGCGCGGCAAGGAGAGAGCCATGAATCTGGAAAAATATACTGAGCGCGTCCGCGGCTTCATCCAGGCGGCGCAGACGGCGGCGGTTTCCGCCGATCATCAGCAGTTTTCGCCGGAGCATCTGCTGAAGGTCCTCATCGACGACGAGGAAGGGCTCGCGGCTGGTCTGATCGAGAAGGCCGGCGGCCGGCCGCAGGAAGTGCGGCTCGCCGTCGATGCGGCACTGAAGGCCATGCCGAAGGTCACCGGCGGGTCGGGCCAGATGTATCTCGCCCAGCCGCTGGCCAAGGTCTTTGCCACCGCCGAGGAGATCGCCAAGAAGGCCGGCGACAGCTACGTCTCGGTCGAGCGCCTGCTGCTGGCGCTCACCATCGAGAAGAGCGCCAAGACCGCCGACATTCTGAAGAAGGCGGGTGTCACCCCCGCCGGCCTCAACGACGCGATCAACGATCTGCGCAAGGGCCGCACGGCGGACACCGCTTCGGCGGAGAGCGGCTACGACGCCCTGAAGAAATACGCCCGCGACCTGACCGAGGCCGCCCGCGAGGGCAAGCTCGACCCGGTGATCGGGCGCGACGACGAGATCCGCCGCACCCTCCAGGTGCTGTCGCGGCGCACCAAGAACAATCCGGTGCTGATCGGCGAGCCCGGCGTCGGCAAGACCGCCATCGCCGAAGGTCTGGCGCTCAGGATCGTCAATGGCGACGTGCCGGAATCCCTGCGCGACAAGCAGCTGATGGCGCTCGACATGGGCTCGTTGATCGCCGGCGCGAAATATCGCGGCGAGTTCGAGGAGCGGCTGAAGGCCGTCCTGTCCGAGATCTCGGCGGCGGCCGGTGGCGTCATCCTGTTCATCGACGAGATGCACACCCTCGTCGGCGCCGGCAAGGCGGACGGGGCGATGGACGCCTCGAACCTGCTCAAGCCGGCGCTTGCCCGGGGCGAACTCCACTGCATCGGCGCGACCACCCTCGACGAATACAGGAAGCACGTCGAGAAGGACGCGGCGCTGGCGCGGCGCTTCCAGCCGGTCTTCGTCTCCGAGCCGACGGTCGAGGACACGATCTCGATTCTGCGCGGCCTGAAGGAGAAGTACGAGCAGCACCATCAGGTGCGGATCTCCGACAGCGCCCTCGTCGCCGCGGCGCAGCTGTCGAACCGCTACATCACCGACCGCTTTCTCCCCGACAAGGCGATCGACCTGATCGACGAGGGCGCGGCGCGGTTGCGCATGCAGGTGGACTCCAAGCCCGAGGAACTCGACGAGATCGACCGGCGCATCATGCAGCTGAAGATCGAGCGCGAGGCCCTGAAGAAGGAGACCGACGAGGCCTCGAAGGACCGGCTCGAACGTCTGGAAGCCGAACTCGCCAATCTGGAAGAAGAGTCCGACCGGATCACCCAGGCCTGGCAGGCGGAAAAGTCCAAGCTGGGACAGGCGGCCGATCTTAAGCGCCGGCTCGACGAGGCCCGTAACGAACTCGCCATTGCCCAGCGCAAGGGCGAGTTCCAGCGGGCGGGCGAACTCGCCTATGGGGAAATCCCCAAGCTCGAGGCGGCGGTGAAGGAGGCCGAGGCCAACGACGGAGCCAAGTCCGGCTCGATGGTCGAGGAGACCGTGACGGCAGACCACGTGGCCCAGGTCGTCTCCCGCTGGACCGGCATCCCGGTCGACCGCATGCTGGAAGGCGAGCGGGACAAGCTGCTGCGGATGGAGGATTCGCTGCAGAAGCGGGTCGTCGGCCAGGGCGAGGCCGTTCAGGCGGTGTCGCGGGCAGTCCGGCGGGCGCGTGCGGGCTTGCAGGATCCGAACCGGCCGATCGGCTCGTTCATGTTCCTCGGACCCACGGGCGTCGGCAAGACCGAGCTGACCAAGGCGCTGGCGCATTTCCTCTTCGACGACGAGGCGGCGATGGTGCGGCTCGACATGTCGGAATACATGGAGAAGCACTCCGTCGCCCGGCTCATCGGCGCGCCTCCCGGCTATGTCGGCTACGAGGAGGGCGGTGCGTTGACCGAGGCGGTGCGGCGCCGGCCCTATCAGGTGGTTCTCTTCGACGAGATCGAGAAGGCCCATCCGGACGTCTTCAACGTTCTCCTGCAGG
Organism: Jiella pacifica; assembly: GCF_010500815.1. Taxonomy (GTDB): domain Bacteria; phylum Pseudomonadota; class Alphaproteobacteria; order Rhizobiales; family Rhizobiaceae; genus Jiella; species Jiella pacifica. Next base: position 56,271 of record NZ_JAAAMG010000005.1, on the reverse strand, counting down.
TGCTCGACGACGGGCGGCTGACGGACGGGCAGGGACGGACGGTCGACTTCCGCAACACCCTGATCATCATGACCTCCAACCTCGGTTCGGAGTTCCTGGTGGCGCTCGGCGAAGACGAGAATGCCGAAGCCGCGCGCGAGCAGGTGATGGCGGTGGTGCGGGCGTCGTTCCGGCCGGAGTTCCTCAACCGCGTCGACGACGTCATCCTGTTCCACCGGCTGCATCGCTCGGAGATGGGCGCCATCGTCGACATCCAGATGGGGCGGCTGGAAAAGCTCCTGGAGGATCGCAAGATCCGCGTCGAGCTCGACGAGACCGGCCGCGAATGGCTGGCCCAGAAGGGCTACGATCCCGCCTATGGCGCGCGTCCCCTGAAACGCGTCATCCAGCGCGAGGTGCAGGATCCGCTCGCCGAGAAGATCCTGATGGGCGAGATCCGGGACGAATCGACGATCAAGATTTCAGGCGGCTCCGACCGGCTGAATTTGTACGTCGTAGGCTCGAAAAACGGCGCCGAGGGCGACCGCGTCGCGGTCTGAGCGGCGTTTCCAACGGCTGAAAGAAACGAGCGGCGCGGTCCACAGAAGGGCCGCGCCGTTTTTGTATGCAGTGCAGCATGGGCGGCGGTACCGTATGTTCGCGGGTGCCTTCGCGATCACGATGCGGGCGAGTACACCGAATTATATTGCAAATGATTTGCAACTGCATATGATCACTGCATCTGCAATTGTTCGAGGACGCTGCATGACCGCTGGACGATCTCTCCCATGCGCTGCCCTGGCGACGATGCTGCTCTGGCCGGCCACTGGCGCAAAGGCTGCCGACGAGCCCTTCAAGGTGGTCACCACCTTCACGGTCATCGCCGACATGGCGCGTAACGTCGCCGGGGATGCCGCGGAGGTCGTCTCCGTCACCAAGCCCGGCGCCGAGATCCACGGCTACGAGCCGACGCCCGGCGACATCGTCTCGGCACAGGATGCCGACCTGATCCTGTGGAACGGTCTCAATCTGGAACGCTGGTTCGAGCAGTTCTTCGCCAACTTCGGCGACGTGCCCTCGGCGACCCTGACGGACGGGATCGAGCCGATCGCGATCGCCGAAGGGAGCTATGAGGGCCTCGCCAATCCCCATGCCTGGATGGGGCTGGGCAACGCCATGGTCTATGTCGACAACATCCGCGACGCGCTGGTCGAGCATGATCCGGACGACGCCGAGACCTACAAGGCGAACGCCGAAGCCTACAAACAACAGATCCGCGCAACGATCGAGCCGCTGCGCGACCGGATCGCCGCCATTCCCGAGGCGCGGCGCTGGCTGGTCACCTGCGAGGGCGCGTTCAGCTATCTGGCGAAAGATTTCGGCCTCAAGGAGCTCTATCTCTGGCCGATCAACGCCGACCAGACCGGCACGCCGCAGCAGGTCCGCAAGGTCATCGACGGCGTGCGCGAAAACGATGTCCCGGCGGTGTTCTGCGAATCCACCGTCAACCAGGCTCCCGCCCAGCAGGTGGCGCGCGAGACCGGGGCCCAATATGGGGGCGTCCTATATGTCGATTCGCTCTCGGAGGAGGGCGGCCCGGTGCCGACCTATCTCGACCTGTTGCGGGTGACGTCGGAGACCGTCGTCGAGGGGCTGACGGGCAAATGACCGAAGAGAACGTGCCGGAGCAGATGGACGGCATCGTCGCGGAGCGCCTCACCGTCACCTATCGCAACGGCCACACGGCCCTGCGCGAGGCGAGCTTCGCCATTCCGCGCGGCACGGTGACGGCCCTCGTCGGCGTCAACGGCGCCGGCAAGTCCACCCTGTTCAAGGCGATCATGGGGTTCATTCCCCTCGGCTCCGGCGACATCCGGCTGCTCGGCATGACCGTGAAGGAGGCGCTGCGCGCCAACCTCGTCGCTTACGTTCCCCAGTCGGAGGAGGTCGACTGGAACTTTCCGGTCCTCGTCGAGGACGTGGTGATGATGGGCCGCTACGGCCACATGGGCTTCCTGCGCCGGCCCGCGAAGGCCGATCACGCGGCGGTCGACCAGGCGCTCGAACGGGTCGGCATGGGGGCCTTCCGCCATCGCCAGATCGGCGAACTCTCCGGCGGCCAGCGCAAGCGCGTCTTCCTCGCGCGAGCGCTTGCCCAGGACGGACGGGTGATCCTCCTCGACGAACCCTTCACCGGCGTCGACGTGAAGACCGAGGAGCAGATCGTCCAGCTGCTGCGCGAGTTGCGCGCGGAGGGGCGGGTGATGCTGGTCTCCACCCACAATCTCGGCTCGGTGCCGGAATTCTGCGACCGCACGATCCTGGTCAAGGGCACGGTGCTCGCCTACGGCCCGACCGAGACGGTGTTCACCCGCGGCAATCTCGAACGCGCCTTCGGCGGCGTCCTGCGGCACTTCACCCTCGGTGGCACCCTGCTGCACGACGACGACGATCCCCGGGAAGTCAGCATCATCACCGACGACGAGCGTCCCTTCGTCCACTACGGCGAGACGATCCAGCGCAGCAGTCCGGCGGCGGAGGGGCAGTGATGGGCGCGATGCTCGAGCCCTTCGCCTATTCCTACATGACCAACGCCATGTGGGTCTCGGCGCTCACCGGCGCCGTCTGCGCCTTCCTGTCGGCCTATCTGATGCTGAAGGGCTGGTCGCTGATCGGCGACGCCTTGTCCCACTCCGTCGTGCCGGGCGTTGCGGGGGCCTACATGCTGGGCCTGCCCTTCGCCCTCGGCGCCTTCATCTCCGGCGGCCTTGCGGCGGGGGCGATGCTGTTTTTGTCCGAGCGATCCGGGCTGAAAGTCGACGTCGTCATCGGCATCATCTTCACCTCCTTCTTCGGCCTCGGGCTGTTCATGGTCTCGATCAATCCGATGACGGTCAGCGTCCAGACCATCGTCATGGGCAACATCCTGACGATCACGCCGGAAGATACGCTGCAGTTGGCGATCATCGGCTTCGTCTCGCTGGCGATCCTCCTCGCGAAGTGGAAGGACCTGATGGTCACCTTCTTCGACGAGACACACGCCCGCTCGATCGGGCTCCGCCCGGACCTCCTGAAGGCGGTGTTCTTCTGCATCCTGTCCGCCGCCATCGTCGCGGCCATGCAGACCGTCGGCGCCTTCCTCGTCATCGCCATGGTGGTGACGCCGGGCGCCACGGCCTATCTCCTCTGCGACCGCTTTCCCCGGCTGATCGCACTCTCCGTCGCGATCGGCGCCGCCACCAGCTTCATCGGCGCCTATGCCAGCTATTTCCTCGATGGCGCCACCGGCGGGGTGATCGTCACGCTGCAGACCGCGATCTTCCTCATCACCTTCGTCCTTGCGCCCAAGCACGGGCTCCTCGCCGCGAAGCGCAAGGCACGGGCAGCGCTCACGGGCCAGGTGCCCGACATGGAGGAAGAGACCGTCTCGCCCGGCCCGGCCGAGGCACGGAGCTGAACCCATGGAGACGTTGCTTCTGCCCTTCCAGTTCGCCTTCATGCAGAATGCCTTCCTGATCTGCATGATCGTCGCCGTGCCGACGGCGCTCTTGTCCTGCTTCCTCGTCCTCAAGGGCTGGGCGCTGATGGGCGACGCCGTCAGCCATGCCATCCTGCCCGGCGTCGTCCTGTCCTGGATCCTCGGCATCCCGCTGATCGTCGGGGCCTTCGCCGCCGGCATGGGCTGCGCGCTGCTGACCGGCTATCTCTCCGACAACAGCCGGGTGAAGCAGGACACGGTGATGGGCGTTGTCTTCTCCGGCATGTTCGGAATCGGCATCATCCTCTACACGTCCTTCCCCACCAACGAGCATCTCGACCACGTCCTCTTCGGCAACATGCTGGCGATCGGGCTCGACGACCTTCTGACCGCCGGCGCCATCGCCCTCGCGGTTACGCTGGCCCTCCTCCTGAAATGGAAGGACCTTCTCCTCCACGCCTTCGATCCGGCGCAGGCGAGGGCGTCCGGCCTCAGCACCGGCATCCTCCACTACGGCCTCCTTGCCGCGCTCTCCCTCACCGTCGTCGCGACGCTCACATCCGTCGGCCTCATCCTCGCCGTGGCGCTCCTCGTCACCCCCGGCGCGATCGCCTTCCTGATCGCGCGCAGCTTCGGCTGGATGCTGATCGTCGCGGTCGTCGCCTGTCTCCTGTCGATGCTGCTCGGGACTTATCTCGCCTTCTTCCTCGACAGCGCCCCCGCGCCGACCATCGTCCTCGTCCTGACGGCGCTCTTCTGCCTCGCTCTCGCCCGGCGCATGGCCCGAACGCGGCGGGCCTCCCGCGAGGCAGCGCCCGAGCCGGCCCTCGCCGGTGGAAAATGAACTCCACGCCGCGTAGATACAGCTTGCGAATCAAATAAGTCTTCGCTTATGTATTGCACATGAGCGACGACGACATCTTCAGGGCCCTGGGCGATCCCACCCGCCGCGCGATCTTCGAAAAGCTCGCCGCCGGCGCGCTGAACGCCAGCGCGTTGCGCGAGGGAATGGCGATCTCCCAGCCGGCGATGTCCCAGCATCTCGCCGTCTTGCGCAACGCCAGTCTGGTCCGCGAACGGCGGCAGGGGCGCTATGTGAACTACGAGGTCGACCCGGACGGTCTCGCCCGCATCGCCGGCTGGCTCTCCCGCTACCGGGCCTACTGGCCGGCCCGCATCGAGGCCCTCCGGGACCTGTTGAAGGACATGGACCAATGACCCTGGAAGACGATCAGGACCAGCCAGCCGAGCTCGTCTTCGAGGTGGATCTCGATGCGCCGCCGGAAAAGGTCTGGCGGGCGCTCTCGATCGACGCGTTCCGGGAAAGATGGCTGCCGGGCGAAGATCTCGCCGATCCGGAACCCGTCGCCAGCGTGCCGGGCGAGGAGCTGCGCTACCGGATGCGCGAGGACGCGGCTGGCGAGAGCCTGGTGACGTTCCAGATCCGGGCCGTTGGCGAAGGCCGTACGCGGCTGCGGATCGTCCATGGCCTTACGCCTGCGCCAAACATGATGCTCAGAGCCGCCAACGCCAACCGGCCGCCCCTCATACGCGCGGCCTGATAGAGCGCGACACCCTCAAGAAACCCGAAGAGAACGGAGGTCGCCGATGCGCGACACGATGCAACTCGTCCCCATGGTGGTCGAGCAATCGAGCCGGGGCGAGCGCTCCTTCGACATCTATTCGCGGCTTTTGCGCGAGCGGATCATCTTCCTGAACGGCGAGGTGAACGACACTTTGTCCGGTCTCGTCTGCGCCCAGCTTCTCTTCCTCGAAGCGGAGAACCCTAAGCGCCCGATCCATCTCTACATCAACTCGCCGGGCGGCGTCGTCACCGCGGGTCTCGCGATGTACGACACCATGCGCTACATCTCCTCGCCGGTGCATACGCTCTGCATGGGCACCGCCCGCTCCATGGGCTCGTTCCTGCTGATGGCTGGCCAGCCAGGCGAGCGCGCCGCCCTGCCGAATGCCAGCCTCCACGTCCACCAGCCGCTCGGCGGCTTCCAGGGGCAGGCTTCCGACATCGCCATCCAGGCCGAGGAGATGCTGAAGGTGAAGCGCCGGATGATCCGGCTCTATGCCGAGCATTGCGGGCGAACGATCGAGGAGGTCGAAAAGACCCTCGACCGCGACCGCTTCATGAGCGCCGAAGAGGCGCTGGAGTGGGGGCTGATCGACAAGATCCTGACCGAACGTGACATCGGCCAGCGATGAGCACCGGCGCCCCGCCCGCTCAGCCGCTCACCAGCCCATACTTCTCCCGCCGGACATAGCGCCAGTTCATCATCGCCGCCGCCGCAGCCAGCCCCGAGGCGAGGCCCCACCAGATGCCGGGGCCGCCAAGTCCGAGCGGGAAGGCGAAGACATAGGCGATCGGCATGCCGACCAGCCAGTAGCTGATCAGTGCCATCACCATCGGCACGCGGGTGTCCTTCATGCCTCTGAGGACGCCGGCGCCGACCGCCTGCAGCGCGTCGGCGATCTGGAAGACCGCGGCGACGAAGAGCAGCGGCACGGCGGTGGCGAGCACCTCCGCCGAATTGGCGTTGCCTTCGTCGAGATAGAAGCCGACCAGCCCCTCCGGCCACAGCCAGAACAACACGGCGGCGCAGAGCGCGATCGCCCCGCCGATGAGGATGGCCGTGTCGCCCGCCCGGGCGAGCGCGATCCTGTCCTGCCGACCATGGGCGATGCCGACGCGCACCGAAGCGGCATTGGCGAGCCCCAGCGGAATCATGAAGGAGATCGAGGCGATCTGCAGCGCGATGCCGTGGGCGGCAAGCGGCACCGTGCCGAGCCAGCCCATCATGATCGAGGAGGTGGCGAACAAGCCGACCTCGGCGATGATCGTCGCCGAGATCGGCAGCCCGAGGCGAACCACCTCGAAGAAGGCCGGCCAGTCCGGCCGCCAAGCCCGCGCATAGAGTTCGTAGCGCTTCAGCCCCGGCGCGAACACGCTGTAGCCGACGAGGAGGCCGGCCATCAGTATGTTCGACAGGAGCGTCGCCATCGCCGCGCCGACGATGCCCAACGCCGGCGCGCCGAGATTTCCGAAGATGAAGATCCAGTTGAAACCGGCATTGGCCAGCGCCCCGGCGACGATTACCGACAGCATCAGATAGGCCCGGTTCACCACCGTCAGATAGGCCCTGAGGCTGAGGATGATCAGCGCCGGGAACATCGACCACTGGCCGATGACCATGTAGTCGCCGGCAAGCCGCGCGGTCTCCGGCTCCTGATCGAGGGCGAGGAGGATCGGCTCGATCAGCGCCAGCGGAACCATGACGATCGCCCCGTAGAGAACCAGCACCCAGACGCTCATGCGGATGGAGCGGCGCACGCCGCGCGCGTCGCCCCGGCCCTCGGCGCCGGCGGCGAGCGGGATTGCGGCATGGGCGAAGCCCGCGCCGAAGATGAAGACCAGGAAGAAGGCCTGGGTCGCCAGCACCGCTGCGGCGAGTTCCGTGGCGCCGAGCCAGCCGACCATCACCGTGTCGGTGACGTTCATCGTCACCTGGGCGAGCTGCACCCCGATCAGCGGCAGGGCGAGCGACACCGTCGCGCCGGCATGGCCGAGCCAGCTCTGACCAGCTCCGACCGGCGACGCTGCGTCGGCAGTCTCATCCGGCGCGATCTGATTGTCCTGCAGCATGATCCCCGCATCCTTCCGAGGGCGCTGTAGCTGCTGACATCGCTGAAATCCAATCAGAATCGGCGATGGGGCCGATCTCTCCCGCAGATGCGGCCTCTTCCTGCAGGCCCCGATCGGGCTGCCCTGGGCGCTCCGGCGATGCGATCTCAAGATCGGCGGCGACCTCCCGCGCCTTGGGCGCTCGGGCTGTGCCCGTCCCAAGAGCCGGGATCTCCCGGCGAAGGCAAAATCCCACCCCATTGCGGGCGGCGGTCCTGGCGCGTTATGCCGCAGGGGCCGTCACGAGATGCCTCTCCAACGCCTTGCCGGAAAGATCGCCCTCATGAGCCGCCCGAACTTCCTCATCATCATGGTCGACCAGGCCAATGGAACGCTGTTTCCCGACGGGCCGGCCGATTTCCTTCACATGCCCCATCTCAAAGCCCTGGCGGCGCGCTCGACCAGGTTCCAGAACAGCTATACCGCGAGCCCGCTCTGCGCCCCGGCGCGGGCCTCCTTCATGTCCGGCCAGCTGCCGTCGCGTACCCGTGTGTATGACAATGCGGCGGAGTTCCAGTCGGCGATCCCGACCTATGCCCACCATCTGCGCCGCGCCGGCTATCACACCTGCCTGTCCGGCAAGATGCACTTCGTCGGGCCGGACCAGCTGCACGGCTTCGAGCAGCGGCTGACGACGGACGTCTACCCGGCCGACTTCGGCTGGACGCCGGATTATCGCAAGCCCGGCGAGCGGATCGACTGGTGGTATCACAATCTCGGATCGGTCACCGGCGCCGGCGTCGCCGAGATCACCAACCAGATGGAATATGACGACGAGGTCGCCTTCTTCGCCGAGCAGAAGCTGTTCGACCTGTCGCGCGGCCACGACGATCGGCCATGGGCGCTGACCGTCTCCTTCACCCATCCGCACGACCCTTATGTCGCGCGCAAGAAATTCTGGGATCTCTACGAGGGCAGCGCCCATCTCGAACCGGAGGTCGCGCCGATCCCGCTCGATGCGCAGGACGCTCACTCCAGGCGCCTCTACGCCGCCAACGATGCCGCGAAGTCCGAGATCACGGCGGAAGACGTCCGCCGGGCGCGGCGCGGCTACTTTGCCAATCTCTCCTATATCGACGAGAAGATCGGGTCACTGCTCGACGTCCTGAAGCGCACGCGCATGGACGAGAACACCATCGTCGTCTTCGTCTCCGACCATGGCGACATGCTCGGCGAGCGGGGCATGTGGTTCAAGATGTGCTTCTACGAGGGCTCGGCCCGCGTGCCCCTGATGATCGCCGCGCCCGGCCTCGACCCCAAGCGCGTCGAGGAGCCGGTCTCGACCATCGATCTGACCCCGACCCTTTGCGACCTCGCCGGCATCGAGATGGGCGGCATTATGCCCTGGACCGACGGTCACTCGCTGGTGCCGATGGTGAACGGGGAAAAGCGCCCTGAACCGGTCTTCATGGAATATGCCGCCGAGGGCTCCTACGCGCCGCTGGTGTCGATCCGCGAAGGGCGGTGGAAGTTCAACCATTGCGAAATCGACGCGCCGCAGCTTTTCGACCTCGCGGCCGACCCGCAGGAACTGACGAACCTTGCCGGCGATCCGGCTCATGCCGGGACGCTGATGGCCTTCGAGGAGAAGCTGCGGGCGCAATGGGACATGGCCCGCTTCGACGCCGAGGTGCGCGAGAGCCAGGCCCGCCGCTGGGTGGTCTACGAGGCGCTGCGCAACGGCGCCTACTACCCCTGGGACCACCAGCCCCTGCAGAAGGCCTCGGAGCGCTACATGCGCAACCACATGGACCTCAACGTCGTCGAGGAGAACGCACGGTTTCCGCGGGGGGAGTGAGGGCAATTCCAGTCGGGTCTTGCTATTGGCTTCGGTCTGGAGTTCTGCCGTGGCGGCGCCAAGGGAACCCCCCTCTGCCCTGCCGGGCATCTCCCCCACAAGGAGGGAGATCGGCAGCCGCGTCGAATAGGCAATCGTCGGACGAGCGTGGAAACGACGGCAGCCGGTCAGCGTCCAGCGCAACCTCGACCGCGCTCAGAACTCCTCCCAGCCATCCACGTCCTGCGTCGCCCTGGGCTGGGCCGCCACCACTGCGGCGCCGCCGGAGCGGGGAGCGGGGCGGCGGGGTGGCGGGGCGTTCCAGAGGACGGTGTCGTCGTCCGTGCCGTCCGCCGACGCCTCGATGAAGGATGCGGGCCTCGAGGGCTGGCGCGAATGCGCGGGCCGCTCGGCCTTGCGGGATCCGCCGCCCTTCGTCCCGACGAAATTGCGGATGAGCACCGCCAGCGTCTCGTTCTCGGCCTTCAACTGCTGGGCGGCGGCGGTGGTCTCCTCGACCATGGCGGCGTTTTGCTGGGTGGCCTTGTCCATCTGGTCGGCGGCGCTGGAAACCTCCTTCAGGTTCGCAGCCTGATCCTGGGCGCGCTTGGAGATCTCGGCGACGAGGCTGCTGACCTCGGCGACCTTTGCGACGATGGCTTCCAATGACTTGCCGGACGCGGTGACCAGCGACACGCCTTCCTTTACCTGGCCGTTCGAGGCGTTGATCAGCCCCTTGATCTCCTTGGCCGCATCGGCCGAGCGCTGGGCGAGGCCTCGCACTTCCTGGGCGACGACGGCAAAGCCGCGGCCGGCCTCGCCGGCCCGCGCCGCCTCGACGCCGGCATTCAGCGCGAGAAGATTGGTCTGGAAGGCGATCTCGTCGATGACGCCGATGATCTTGACGATCTTCTGGGACGACTGGTCGATCGCCGACATCGCGCCGATCGCCTTGCCGACGATGGAGCCGCCTTCGCCGGCGGTATCCCGGGCGGTCGCCGCGGCCCGCTCCGCCTGTCGGGCCCCTTCGGCGGTCTCGGCGACGGCGTTGGAGACGTCGCCGAGCGACGCGACGGTCTGTTCGAGATTGGCCGCCTGCTGCTCGGTGCGCCGGGCGAGATCGTCGGTCGCCTCGAAGATTTCCGACAGCCCGGTCGAGAGCGAGGCATTGGCGATGTGCAGCGAGGAGAAGGTCTGCTCGAGATTGACCGCCAGCCGGTCGAACCGTTTGCCGACATGGGGAACGGTCTGCAGGCTTTCGGCGATCCGCGTCGTCAGTTCGCCGTCGGCGAGGCGGTCGAGGCCGGAGGCGACGAGGTCGAGATCGGCGTCGATCCTGGCGCGTTCGGCCGCGAGCGCGGCGGTCGCGTGCTCGATCTTCTCGCTTTCCTCGCTCCGGAGGATGTCGGCCGAGGCCGCCGCCGCCGCGTCGTGGTCGCGGCTTCGCGCCTCGATCGCGACCACCGCCCGGGCAATGTCGCCGATCTCGCCCTTTACCCCGGCCTCGACGAGCGGTTCGGCCGCCTCGTCATCGCCTCTCTCCTTGAGAGCAGCGGCGAGGCGGGCGAGCGGCGCGGCCGTCCTGCGGGCCGCGACGAGGCCGCTGACAAGGGCGACGAGCGCGATCAGGAGGCCGCCGGCGAGCGCCATTCGGCCATGCGATGGCAGGAGGGAGCCCGGCAAGGAATCATGCACTTTGCTCTCGGCCTTGCCATCGTCTGTGTCGACGCCTGCCGCCGCGGTGGCGGCGCTCTCCGTGACGACCGGCGTCACGTTCCTGATCGTCGTGGGCGAGGTGGCGGCGGAGCGAAGCGCCGAAACACTTTCGGCCACCTGCCGCGGCGCGCTGACGAGCAGGCCGGAGCGCAGGCTGCGCATCTTCGCCGCGAGGTCCTTGGTGGCGGCGAGCTTTTCACCATAGTCCTTCATCAGCGAGAGTGACTCGCGGGCCCGTTCGAGCTGCGCCGGGTCTGTCATCAGCTTGGTCATCGCCGCATGGCGGCCGGCCGCCTCGTTCAGCTTCGACTGGGCGACGTCGAAGGCGGCGCGCTCGTTGGTGCGCAGGAAGCGCTCGGCCGAGACCAGGCTGGCGTTCAGCGATTCGAAGGTCGCCGTCGCGTGATAGAGCGCCTCGATGTCGAAGGCCCGCCAGGCGAGCTTGATCACGTCGGACATCGCCGCGACGGCGAGCGGCCCGGCCTCGGCGACGGCCGCCGTCGCGTTGGTCTCGCCCTGCCGCAGGCCGTAATAGGTATCGATGGCCGAGCGCCACGAGGCGAGGTTGGTTTCGAGCCGCTTCCACGCCGCGCCGCGCGCGCCACTCGCATCGACCAGCGCCCGGTCCGCGGGATCGAGTTCGGCAAGCGCGCCCGCCGCCGTCTGGTAGCGGTCGTAGCTGTCCTTGGCGCCGTCCTCGACATAGTCGACGGCGGCGAGACGCAGGCGTTCGAGATCTGCGGCCGCACGGTCGGCGAAGACGCTTATCGGCGCCGGTCCGTCGGGCGCGGCGGGACGCTCGACGGGTTCCGGGGAGATGGCTGGAGCCACGGCGACCGGGCGGGGGGCGTCGACCATCACGAACTCGGCGGCAAGACCCAGCGCGATCGCGAGGATCGCGACCGGCAAGAATGCGACGATGATCTTGGCCTTGATGCCCACTCTGGTCTGTTCTCTTCTCGCCCGTCGCGGAAAATGTCGGTTTGCCGATGGCGGCCTGGTTTCCCGCAGCGTCGCTCCCACAGGCTTTTCCGAGGGCCGGCGTTGCGGTCCAGGACGAGCTTTACGCCGGGGACATGGACTGACGCTTGCCACCGTGGCGAGGCGGATGTGGGTGCCATCCCGGCAGCGGGCCTTGTTCTGCATGGCAGCCATGCAAAAATTCGAGGCTCCGTCGTCATTGTCCCGCAAGGTCTCCGGGGTTACAGTCCCGGCATCGACGAATACGGGAGAGACCGGCTTTCGAAGCCGGCGCCGAAGGAGCAACCGCCCCGGAAACTCTCAGGCAAAAGGGACCGTTTCGTCCAGTAAAGTCCGAAGAGTGGCGGCCCGCATCGGGTCGTCCGCCGAAGGAGAAAGCCTTGCCGGAGTTCGTCCGGGCAAGGTGAAGCTCTCAGGCTCATGACGGGAGGGGCAAGCACGGATCTCCGCGACAACGCGGGAGAAAGGCTCGTCATGACCTCCATCGCCGTCATCGGCGCCGGCATCACCGGCATCACCACCGCCTACAAGCTTCTCGCTCGCGGCTTCGACGTCACGGTCTTCGACCGCCAGCCCTATGCCGCGATGGAGACCTCCTTCGCCAATGGTGGCCAGCTTTCGGCCTCCAACGCCGAAGTGTGGAACCAGCCGTCGACCTTCCTCAAGGGCATCAAGTGGATGCTCACCAAGGACGCGCCGCTTCTCGTCGATCCCAAGCCCTCCTGGCACAAGCTCTCCTGGATGGCCGAATTCGTCCTGGCGGCGCGCAACTACGAACAGAACACCATCGCGACGACGAAGCTCGCCATCCAGGCGCGCGAGCATCTTCTCGGCATGGCCGAGCGCGAGGGCTTCACCTTCGACGTCGAAAAGCGCGGCATTCTCCACGTCTATGAGGAAAAGAGCGAATTCGCCCACGCCGCCAGGGTGAACGGGCTCTTGGAGAAGGGCGGCCTGAAGCGCGTCGCCGTCGGCCCGGAAGAGATCGCCGCCATCGAGCCGACCATCCGCGGCAACTTCGTCGGCGGCTTCTTCACCGAATCCGACTTTACCGGCGACATCCACAAATACACCCGCAACCTCGCCGACGCCTGCCGGCGCCACGGCGCCCGGCTGAAGTTCTCCGCCGACGTGACGCGGCTCGCCTCCCATGGCGAGAACGGCGTCGAGGTGTTTTCGCGCCCGGTGGGCTCGCGGGAAGCGTCGAGCCCGGAGCGCTTCGACGCCATCGTCGTCTGCGCCGGCGTCGCCAGCCGGAAGTTCGCCCGCGATCTCGGCGACCGGGTCAACGTCTATCCGGTGAAGGGCTATTCGATCACCGTCAATCTCGCCGACGAGGAGAGCCGGGCCGGCGCGCCGATGGTCAGCCTCCTCGACGACCACGCCAAGATCGTCACGGCAAGACTGGGTCCCGACCGGCTGCGGATCGCCGGTACGGCCGAGTTCGCCGGCGAGAACCGCGACATCAAGGACGCGCGCATCCGCCCGCTCACCGAATGGTGCCGCAAGCGCTTCCCCGACGTTTCGACCTCTTCGGTCATTCCCTGGGCCGGTCTTCGCCCGATGATGCCGAACATGATGCCGAAGGTCGGGCGCGGCCGGCATGCCAACGTCTTCTACAATACCGGCCACGGCCATCTCGGCTGGACGCTGTCGGCGATCACCGCCGAGATGATCGCCGGCGAAGTGGCGGCCGCGAAGGCCCGCCAGCCGCGCCGGGCGGCGTCCGAAGCGCAAGGGGGCCTGGCGACGCACGGGGTTTGAGGCGCCTGCGTCAGGTCGCCTCGGCCTAACGCGGTTGCGTTGTTGCCGGCACGGGCGCTTCCCGGCTAGGTCGGCGCCCGGGCACCCCCTTCTGGCTTGCCAGCCATCTCCCCCTCGAGGGGGAGAGCGATCTCGCATCTGCGCTCCGCAAGCCTTCAAACGGCAAATCTGGCGCAAATGCCGAAGGTGCGAGCGCGACGATGACGCGCCTGATCTCCCCCTTGTGGGGGAGATGTCCGGTAGGACAGAGGGGGCGAGCCGCGGCAAACCTTGCCGCCCACAACCCGCGCCGAGACCCCGGCAAAAACGTCAAAGATGACGCGGCAGGACAGAGGGGGGCCAGCCGCCGCAAACCTCACCGGTGACCGCCCGCCAATACCGGGCGCTACCCCTGCCCATACCGCCGGATGCCGTTGTCCTCCAGATAGGCGAGGATCAGCCGTGCGGCCTCCTCGGGATCCGGGCCGACATGGAGGTTCGCCCCGCCGCTGGCGGTGCCGGCCGTGCGCATCAGCTTCGGCCGGGCCCGGTGTGGGCGCTCCCCCGCGTCGACATCGACCGGCACCTCGGAGACGTCGGCCGCATGGCGCCGGATCTCGCCCCGCCGCATCCGGCCGAAGGCGAAGGGCAGCGGCGGCGGCGCCAGCGGGTGGACGGTGACGATCGCCGGCAGGCGGATCGTCACCCGGCGCCGCGCGCCCTTCGCCATCGCCTGATCGACCACCAGCGTGTCCGACGCCTCGCCCGGCCGGAGCGCCACGGCGTCGGCGAGGATCGGCAGGCCCAGCGCTTCGGCCAAGAGATAGGGCACGAGACCCGTGTCGAGCCCGCCTTCGCCGCGCCGGCCGCAAAGGACCAGCGCGGGCGGCTCGTCGCTCTTGAGGGATGTCGCGAGGAAGGCGGCGAGCGCCGGCAGCGGGTCTTCGCCCTCCGGCGCCTCGATGACGTCGAGGCCGCAAAGCCCATGGCCGAGACCTGCCGAAACGCCCTCTTCGCCCGGTCCGACATGAAGTCCCTGCGGGCTTTCGTCGAGTTCGGCCGCGAGGCCGATCGCCTGGGCTTCCAGCCGCGACAGCTGCGCCCGTCCGGAGACGGGGTTTCTCGCATCGGACAGGAGCACGACCGTCTTCATGTCTCGCGCTCCTGCAACAGCTTCAGCAAGGCCGGCATGACCAGCTGCGCGTCCTGGACGATGGCGAGCCCCGCCCGCTCGATCATCGCGGCGTGCAGGTCGGTGTTGACGGCGATGACGTGTTCGCAGCCGGCGATGCCCTGCAGATGCTGCGGGGCGCCCGAAATGCCGAGGGCGAGATAGCAGTCGGCGGCGAGCACCGTGCCCGATGCTCCGACCTGTGCCGTCCGCGGCATCAGCCCCGCGTCGCAGACGACGCGGCTCGCACCGGGCGTCCCCTTCATCGCTGCGGCGAGATCGCGGAAGGCAGCAAAGTCGCTGACGCCGTTGCCGGCCGAGACGACGAAGTCGGTCTCGCTCAGGGAGAGCTTGGCCGGGTCGCCGGGAACGATCTCGACCGAAAGGATCGCGGGGTCGGCGGGCGCCGTTGCCGGCCCGCCTTCGATCTCCCGCGCCTCGCAAGGCACGGCTTCATAGGGTTTGGCGCGGTCCTCGCCGAGGGTCATCAACCGGGGCGGGGCAAGGCCGATCTCCGCGCCTCTATTGCGGATCGCGCGCACGGCCTGGCGTGCCGTCAGGTGCTCGACATTGGCAAACAGCGGCTCGCCCAGCGCCACCGAAAGTCGGCGGGCGCAATCGGCCCCGTCTCCCTCTTCGGCGAGGAGGACGTGGCGCGGCGCGAGCCTGTCGACCGCAGCCTTCAGCGCCGCGGTCCGCCCCCTCTGCGTCGCCGCGCGCGGGAGGTGGAGAAGGCGGTCCGCGCCCGCCTCGCCGAGCCCCTCGACGCTTTCCGGCGCGACCGCGACGACCGCTCCGCCGCCGTCGCCGGCGTCCGCCAGCAGCCTTGCCGCGCCAAGCACCTGCCGGTCGAAGCGCGACAGACGCCCGCCCGCCGTCTCGACGACCGCGAAGACCAGGAAGGCCGGCTCGTCGATCACACGCAAGGCCGGCTGGCCGGGGCTGATGTCGGTGGCATCCAGCGTCTCGCGGGCCCGAGCGAAGCGCACGGCCTCTGCGCGGTTCATCTGTCGCTGCGAGCGGTCGTAGCGCTTGCGCTCGCCATCGGTCTCGCCCGCGAGGCTCGCCGCCCATTCCCGCCAGGGGTCCCGCCGCATGCGGCCGGAAACGGGGAGCGTTTCGCGGCGGCCGAAGTCTAGGCGCGTTCGGCCGCGGCTCTCGACCGTTCGATTATCGCGCTCGGCGCGTGGATCCCTGCGCGGCCGGCTCATGCGGGTTCAAGCTCCCGTGCCGCCGCTGCGCCTGCGGGCTTCCTTCGCCCGGCCTCGATCGCTTCCCACAGAAGCTCCGCGACGTCCTTCACCTCCGGCCGTTCGCCGGTGACGCCTTCCAGCATCGCCGTGCATTGCGGGCAGGCGACGGCCACCGTCTTCGCCCCGGTCTCCTTCACCTGGCCCATGCGGATGTCGGGAATGCGGGTGTCGCCGGGAACGTCGGCCGAGGGCGCGCCACCGCCGCCGCCGCAGCACATCGAGCGCTTGCCGGATCGCGCCATCTCGCGGCGCTCCAGGCCGAGGGCGTCGAGCAGCGCCCGCGGCGCTTCGACCTCGCCATTGTAGCGGCCGAGATAGCAGGGGTCGTGATAGGTGATCGTACGCCCGGCGAGCGAGGCCGGAGCGAGCCTCCCGCTTTCCACAAGTTCGGCAAGGAAGGCCGTGTGGTGGACGACCTTGTAGGCGCCGCCGAAAGCCGGATATTCGTTGCGGATGACGTGCAGCGCGTGCGGGTCGGCGGTGAGGATACGGCCGAAGCGGTAGCGCGACAGGGTTTCGACATTCGCCCGCGCCAGCCGCTGGAACGTCGCCTCGTCGCCGAGCCGGCGGGCGAGATCGCCGCAGTCGCGCTCCTGGCCGCCGAGCACGGCGAAGTCGACGCCGGCGGCGTTCAATGTCTGGATCAGCGCCTTCAGCGTCCGCTGGCCGCGCAGGTCGTAGGCGGCCTGACCCAGCCAGAGCAGCACCTCCGCCTCGCCCTTTTCGACGATCCGGGGCAGCGACAGGCCGGCGGCGAAATCCGTCCGCTCGAACAGCGGCCGCCCGTTCGGCTCGTCGCAGCCGCGATAATGGGCGAGGGGCTCCTCGGCCTTCATCGGGACGGCGCCGCGTTCCAGCGTCTGGAAGCGCCGGAGGTCGACGATCGCATCCACATGCTCGATCATCATCGGGCATTCCTCGACGCAGGCCCGGCAGGTGGTGCAGGACCACAAAGTATCCGGGTGGACGAGTCCCTCCGGCGAAACGATCGCCGTGTGCGCCCCGGCCGCGCCGCCGGTCGCCCGCTCGTTCGGATAGGGCTGGCCGGCATAGGCCCGGGCATGGCCGCCGCCTGACGCCGCCGCGAGATCGGCGATCAGATGCTTCGGGCTCAGCGGCTGGCCGGCGGCAAAGGCCGGGCAGGCGGCCTCGCAGCGCCCGCATTGGACGCAGGCGTCGAAGGCGAGGAGGCGGTTCCAGGCGAAATCGGCCGGCGTTTCGGTGCCGAGCTTTTCCGCGTCGAGGTCGAGGGGGCGAAGCCCGGTCGCTTCACCCTTCGCAGCCTCAGGGTCGAAGCGCTGCGGCCGCGGATGGGCGACGAGATGGGTCGCGCCGGCCAGGGCATGGCGCATCGGGCCGGTCGCCGTTGTGGCCGCTAGGGCAAGACCGGCTGCCGCGGTCGGAAAGAACAGCAGAAGCGACAGCACCGGCAGCGGATTGCCGAGTGCTGCGAGAACCGTCGTGAGGAGGCCGCAGACGGCGAAAACGCCGAGATAAACGGGCAGCCGCTGCCACCGTCCGAGCGACAGTCGCGGCAGCGCCCGCGGATAGCGCCGCTGCGTTTCGAGGACGACTCCGGCGGTCATGACCATGAAGGAGAGGGCGACGAGCGCCCAGTAGAGGTGCGAGGCTGCCAGGGCGGGTATGAGGCCGAGGACGAGAAGACCCGATGCCAGAACCAGCCCACCAGCGGTCGGCACATGCATGCGGGAGGCCGACCTGTCGCGGTCGACGACATGGTGGACATCGACGAGATAGCGCCGCGGCAGCGCCTTCAGCCCGGCAATCCAGTCGACCGCGGCGGGTCGCCCCTGGCGCCAGAGCATGACGCGCCGACCGATCTGGATGGCGGCGACGATGATCATGGCCACAATCAGCCAGGGGAGGAAGGCGGCGGCGGTCATGGGGAGACTACCGGATGGGGCGCCTGCCCCGCTGCCTTTGCCAGCTGCGCCATGCCTCGCGCGCGCACCCTCAGAGATCCTTGCACAGGCGCAGCGCGTCGTAGATCGCGGCGTGGATGTTGCGGCCGGCGACGGCGTCGCCGATGCGGTAGAGGGTGTAGCCCGGCTCGGATCCAGCGCCGTTGATCTCGCAGGGCTGCGGGCTGCCCGCGACGATCGCGTGGTCGTCGGTCAGCCCCTTGTTCTTGGCCTTGTCCTTCAGGGCGAAGTGCAACCCGTCCACCGGCAGCGTGCCGTAGTCGACGACGACCGCATCCACCACCCGCTCTTCCTCCGCATCGGTCATGGTGTTGCGGATCGCGGCGATCAGCCGGTTGCCTTCGGGATAGATCTCGATCAGCTCGGAATTCGGCGTCATCAGGACGCCGAGCTTGTAGAGTTCGCGCAGATGCACCGGCTGGTTGGTCGGGCCGATCTCCTCGCCGATCATCCGGTCGTGGGTGACGAGTTCGACGAGACAGCCCATCTTCGCCAGCACCTCGGCGGTGGAGGCGGCGTTGTGGCCGCCGATCTCGTCATAGAGGAGCACCGTGCCCGAGGGCTGCGAGCGGCCCTCCAGCACGTCCCAGGTTGTGACGGCGTGCTCGAAGCCCCTGGCCTCACCCTTCTGCGGCAGGCCGCCGGTGGCGACGATGACGATGTCGGGGAAAAGCGCCGCGATCTCGGCTTCGGTCGCTTCGGTATTGAGGCGAATGTCGACCCCGAGCTTCGTCACCTGGCCGACCAGCCAGCGGGGAATGCCCGACAACGCCTCGCGCCACGTCGCCTTCGAGGCGACGTTTACCTGGCCGCCGAGCCGGTCTGATTTCTCGAACAGGGTCACGGCGTGGCCGCGCTCGGCCAGCACCCTTGCTGCCTCCAGCCCGCCGACGCCGCCGCCGACGACCACGGCGGTCTTCTGCCGCTCCGCCCGCTCGATGACGTGGGGCATCGTCGCCTCGCGCCCGGTGGCGGCGTTCTGGATGCAGAGCGCGTCGCCGCCGACATAGATCCGGTCGATGCAGTAGCCGGCGCCGACACATTGCCGGATGTCGTCGGCGCGGCCCTCGGTGAGCTTCTTGACGAGATGCGGGTCGGCAATGTGGGCCCGCGTCATGGCGATCATGTCGACATGGCCCTCGGCGACGGCCCGGGCCCCGGTGGCGAGGTCGGTGACCCGCTGGGCGTGGAAGATCGGCACGTCCACCTCGCGCTTGATCGCCGAGGGGAGCGGCAGGAACGGCGCGACGGGGAACGACATGTTGGGCAGGCAGACCGCATGGGCGATGTGGTCGCGCGCCTGGCCGCCGACGACGTTGAGGAAGTCGACGAGGCCGCGCGAGGCGTATTCTGCCGCGATGGCGACACAGTCCTCGTGGGAGAGCCCGCCCTTCAGCATCTCGTCGCCGGACATGCGCATGCCGATGACGTAGTCGTCGCCCACCGCCTCGCGCATCGCCGACAGCACCTCGATGCCGAAGCGCATGCGGTTTTCGGGCGAGCCGCCGTATTTGTCGGTGCGGTGGTTGGAGTTCGGCGACCAGAACTGGTCGACCAGATGCCCGTGGGCGGCCGAGATCTCGCAGCCGTCCAGCCCGCCCTCCTTGCAGCGCCGCGCGGCGGCGGCGAAATCGGCGACGATGCGGTCGATCTCCTCCTGCTCGAGGGCCTTCGAGATCGCCCGCGACGCCGGCTCGCGAGTGACGGAGGCCGACTTCACCGGCAGCCAGTGCTCGGTGTCCCATTTGGTCCGACGGCCCATATGGGTCAGCTGGATCATCAGCTTGGCGCCGTGCCGGTGGATGCGCTCGGAGAACTCCCGGAAGAACGGCACGACCGAATCGTCCGCCACGGAGATCTGGTTCCAGGGCGCCGCCGGGCTGTCGATCGACACCGAGGACGACCCGCCGAACATCGTCAGCCCGATGCCGCCCTTGGCCTTTTCCTCATGATAAAGCTGATAGCGCTGCTGCGGCTTGCCATCCTTGCCGTAGGACGGTGCATGGCTCGTCGACATCACCCGGTTGCGGATGGTCAGGCCCTTGATGGTCAGGGGCTTCAGGAGAGCTTCGGCATTGGCGATCATGGGTGTGGGCCCTCCTGCGTTATGGTGCTTGCGGTTCGAAGGCGTTGCGGTAGCCGGGTTTCTGCTGGTGCGGCTTCTTCGTGCGTCCACGCGCCGTTGCCGAGAAGGTCAAGCACCGACCGATGGTGCCCGTCCGCCCCTGGATTGTCGGGACGGGGCCCGAGAATGACGACGCGTTGGTGGTGTCACCCGCCCTGACACGTCCGTGGCAGTCTCGATGCTGCAGGAGGAGGCGCCGATCCCCCCATCCCGATCGTCATCCTCGGGCTTCGTCCCGAGGATCCAGAGGAACGTCGAGCGCCGACCTGCCAGCCCTCCGATCACCATGGCGCCCACCAGATCACCGCTCGATCACCAGATCCGTCTTCGGCCGCGAGCAGCAGAGCAGCGCCATGCCGGCGTCGATCTCCCTTTGCCGAATGCCGCCGCCGTGCTTCATCTCGACCGAACCCGAGGTGAGCTTCGACTTGCACGTCCCGCAGAGCCCCTTGGAGCAGGAGGAGGGCAGGCGCATGCCGGCGCGGCGGGCCGCCTCCAGCACCGTCATCCCCTCCGGGCATTCGATGGTGCGCCCGGTCTTGGCGAACTCCAGCTGGAACACCCGAACGCCGGAATCGATTTCCTCCGTCGCCTCGGTGATCTCGTCCTGGGCGGCCTCGGTGAAGTCGTCGAAGTTGAAGCTCTCCTGATGGTAGCGGCTCATGTCGAAGCCGGCTTCCTTCAGGGTGGTCTTCACCGCCCGCATGAAGGGCGCCGGGCCGCAGACGAAGACGGTGCGGTCGCGGAAATCCGGGCAGATCATCGCCAGCTTCGCCCCGTCGATGCGGCCGCGATAGCCGCTCCAGGTCTCCCGCGGCGCATCGTCCTCGACGATGAAGGTCGGGCGGATCGAGCGGTTGCGCTTCGCCATGAAGTCGAGCTCGTCGCGAAAGACGATGTCGGCCGGCGAGCGGGCCGCATGGACGAAGGCGATGTCGGAGATCAGCGCGAGATCGAAGGAGGCCCTGGTCATCGACATCATCGGCGTGATGCCGGAGCCGCCAGAGATGAAGAGATACTTCGTCGCCTGCATGCCCGACCAGGAAAAGACGCCCATCGGCACGGTCGCCTTCAGCATCATGCCCGGCTGGAACTCGTCGTGCAGCCAGTTCGACACCGGCCCGCCGGGCACGCGCTTCACGGTGATCGCCACGGTGTCCGGCCGGGTCGGCGGCGAGGAGATCGTGTAGCAGCGGTGGATGATCTCGCCGCCGATCTCGAATTCGAAGGTCAGGAACTGGCCCGAGACGAATTCGAATTGCCGCCGGTGCCGCGGCGCGAAGACGAAGGTCTTGACGTCGTGGGTCTCCTCGCGCACCGCGCGGCAGATCAGGACGTCGTCCTCCTCCGGCTCCCAGCGGAAGTAGCCGGTGGGAACCGGGGCCGAGGCGGCGGCTTTCGGGACGGGAGCATCCATGGCGGCGAGCCCCTTCAGGCGACGGCGCGGGTCTGGCTGAGATGCGACAGCATCCGGCCGACATACCAGTTGATGAATTTCTCGACGAGCATCTCGGTGTGCGGCGAATAGGGGCCGGGCTCGTAGCCCTCCATCGAGACGCCGCTCTGGCAGTAGCCGACGAGGTCGGAATCCTGCTGGTTGGTGGCCATCCAGACGCCGATGAGATTGTCGAGATCGTAGTCGACGCCCTCGACGGCGTCCTTGTGGACCAGCCATTTGGTCCTGAGCAGCGAGCG
This sequence comes from Jiella pacifica, assembly GCF_010500815.1. Classification (GTDB taxonomy): domain Bacteria; phylum Pseudomonadota; class Alphaproteobacteria; order Rhizobiales; family Rhizobiaceae; genus Jiella; species Jiella pacifica. Next base: position 34,716 of record NZ_JAAAMG010000005.1, on the reverse strand, counting down.
CTCGGCGTCGAGCGGCAGCACCGAGAAGACCACCGCGTGGTCGCCCATGAAATGGTGCCACGAGTTCGGCTGGGTCCAGAAATGCAGGCCGCCGAGCTTGGCGCTCGACAGGTTGCCCATCAGCTTGTTGCAGGCGCGCTTGGTGTCGATCGTGTGGCTCTCGCCGGCGCCCGACAGCGGCAGGCGCTCGGTGCGGAAGCCGGTGACCATGTCGTCCAGCCGGTCGACCTCGCGGGACGGCAGGCCGGCGGCCTCCCAGTCGCGGTGGTTGTCGTTGAGCATTGAGGCATATTGCGCGGCATGCTCACGCTCGGTCTCGTCCAGCTCTTCCGGCGCGAAGCCGAAGCCATAGGCGAACAGCGGCACGGTCAGCTCGGGATGATTCGCCCCGCAGTGATAGCACTCGCGGTTGTTTTCCATCGTCAGCTTCCAGTTGCCCGGCTCGATCAGGTCGTGCTGGTAGGCGACCTTGGTCTCGCGCAGATTGTGGGGCCTAAGATAGGGCGCCATCACCCGCTCCAACTCGTCGAAGTCCTTCGGCGGGTTTTCGGCGAGGCAGACGAAGAGGAGGCCTTCCAGCGAGCGGATGTGCACCGGTTTCAGCCCGTGGCAGGACTTGTCGAAGCTCTCGCCCATGTGCTCGGCATGGATGAGCTGGCCGGTCGTGTCGTAGACCCAGGAATGATAGCGGCAGACGAGGTTGCCGACCGTCGACTTCTCCTCGTGGACGAGGCGGGCGCCGCGATGCCGGCAGACATTGTGGAAAGCCCGGACCTCGCCGTCGTCGTCGCGCAGGATGGCGATCGAGTTCTTGCCGATGTCGACGACCATCACGTCGCCGGGCTCCGGCACGTCGGGCTCGACGCCGACGAAGATCCAGTGCCGGCCGAAGATCATCTCCATGTCGGCGTCGAAGATGTCCTTGTCCGTATAGAAGGGCGCTTCGAGCGTGTACCCCTTCTTGCGGTGGGTCAGGCGGGCGACGAGGTCGTTCATCATCATGATGCACCCTATGGGGGCCGGAAGAGCGGGCGCCGGCCGCGCCCCTGTTGATCGATCGATTCCTTTTCCGGCCCGCATCGGGTCGGCGTCTTTTCAGGCTTCAGAAGTCTTCGGGGCGGGGCAGGTCGTCCCGCTCGATGTCGCGGATCGGCATGTTCCGATCGGAAAATCGGCGTTCCCGATCATGACCGGGTCGCTTCGACCAGGAATCCCTGGACGTATGGCGCGAAGGTTCGCCAGGTCGTCACCGTGAAGCGATCGGCGGCGAGCCTTGCCAGCACGATCTCGGCCTTGCCGAGGATGGTGCGGGTGGCCGAGCCGGCCGGGAAGGCCTTCGCGGCAAGGTCGATCGGGCAGCCCGCGTTGACCACGACGTCGGCGCCCGGACCCTCGACCGAAAAGCCGACGTCCCGGTGGGAGACGTCGACCAGGGAGTGGGGCACGCCGGTCAGCGCGGCCGAAATCGCCTCGCACCGCTCGTCCACCTCGTCGGCAGCCGTGATCAGCATCCATTCGTCCGGGCCGAGGCGAAGGGCGGTCCGCATCCCGGAATCCGCCTCGGGCGACGTCCGCGAGTTGATGGCGCCTGTCAGGTCGAAGCCGTCGATGGTGCCGCGCCCGGCGAGCGCCGCCGGCTTGATGCGAAAGGCGAGGCGGCCTTGCGGATCGAGCGGCCTGACCGTGACGCTGGCCTCGGAGACGAGCGGCGAAACCGTCGGTGCCCGGCGGGCGAGATTGCGCTCAAGCATCGGCGGTTTCTCCCTTCACGTCGTAGAATACCGCGTTCGAGATCACCGCCTCGGTGAAACCGGCCGGCGTCGTCACGAAGACCGTCTCGCCGATCCTCTCGCGCCCCGCATCGATCATCGCCATGGCGATCGACCGGCCGCAATTGGAAGACGCGTAGCTGGAGGTGACGTGGCCGATCATCTTCATCGGGATCGGCTGGGCGGGATCGTCGACCACCTGCGCGCCCTCGTCGAGCACCTCGTCAGGGGTCTTCGTCAGGAGCCCCACGAGCTGGCGGCGGCCCGCCGCGATCATGTCCGGCCGGGTCAGCGAGCGCTTGCCGACGAAGTCGGGCTTGACCTTGGAAACGAGGCCGGAGAGGCCGAGATCGTCCGGCGTCACGGTGCCGTCGGTCTCCTGCCCGACGACCACGTAGCCGACCTCGGCGCGAAGCACGTGCATCGCCTCTGTGCCGTAGGGCGTGATCCCGTGCTTCTGGCCTTCCTCGTAAAGCGTCTTCCAGACCGCCTCGCCATAGTCGGCCGGCACGTTCACCTCGAAGCCGAGCTCGCCGGTGAAGGAGACGCGGAACAGCCGGCAGGGGACGCCGCAGACATAGCCGGTCTTCACCGTCATGTGCGGAAAGGCGGCCTCCGTGAGGTCGATGTCGGTGACGAAGGGATCCAGCACCTTGCGGGCGTTCGGACCCTGCAGGGCGATCACCGCCCACTGTTCGGTGATCGACGTCAGGAACACGTCGAGATCCGGCCACTCGGTCTGGAGGTAGTCCTCCATGTGGCGCATCACCCGCGGCGCGCCGCCGGTGGTGGTCGTCACGTGGAAGCGATCCTCGGCGAGGCGGGCGACGACGCCGTCGTCATAGACGAAGCCGTCCTCGCGCAGCATCAGCCCGTAGCGGCAGCCGCCGGTCTTCAGCTTGGTCCAGGCATTGGTATAGATGCGGTTCATGAACTCCGCCGCATCCGGGCCGATCACCTCGATCTTGCCCAGCGTCGAGGCGTCGAAGATGCCGACATGGGTGCGCACCGCCCGGGTCTCGCGGGCGACGGCGGCGTGCATGTCCTCGCCGACCCTCGGGAAGTACTTCGCCCGCCGCCACAGGGCGACCGGCTCGAACACCGCGCCGTTTGCCTCGGCCCACGGGTCGATCGGCGTCTTGCGGACGGGGTCGAAGAGCTCGTCCCGCGCCGGGCCGATCAGCGCGCCGAAGGAGACCGGCGTATAGGGCGGCCGGAAGGTCGTGGTGCCGACGGCGGGCAGCGGCCGGTCGAGAATGCCGGCGACGAGGCCGAGCGCATTCATGTTCGACGTCTTGCCCTGGTCCGTGGCCATGCCCGTCGTGGTGTAGCGCTTGACGTGCTCGATCGACTCGAAGCCCTCGCGCACCGCGAGTCTGATGTCCTTGGCGGTGACGTCGTTCTGGAAGTCGACGAAGGCCTTGACCTTGGAGGCATCGGCGTCGGTCGGCAGGACGCGGACGGGCTGGAAACCGGTGAAGGAAGCCGTCGCTTCCGGCGCAAGCTCCCCGCCGCCAGCCTTCGCGCCATCGGCGATGACTTCGGTGAGGTCGTAGACGCCGCGGCAGGCGCCGGCCGAGCGCTCGGCCTGGGCCGAGGTGCCCGGCACGAAGGCGTCGAGTTCGACGTCGAAGCGCAGCTTGCCGCGCGACTGGGAGAAGAGATGGACCGACGGCGTCCAGCCGCCGGACATGGCGACGCAGTCGCAGGCGAGCGTCGTCTTCTCGCCGATCGTCCCGTCCCGGCCGATGGGCGAGACGACGAGGCCGGTGACGCGCTTCTTGCCGAGGGCGCGGATGACCGTGTGGCCGCTGCGAACCGTGATGCCGGCGTCTTTTGCTGCGGCGAACTCCGGGCCGCAATCGGCTTCGAGGCGGATGTCGACGATCGACACCCGCATGCCCGCCGCCTTGGCGTCGAGGGCGGTCCGGTAGGCCGAGGCCGACGAGGTTACGACGACCAGTTCGTTGCCGGGCAGGACGGCCCAGCGGTTGAGATAAGCCCGGACGCTCTCGGCCAGCATGATACCCGGCCGGTCGTTGTTCTCGAACACCAGCGGCCGCTCGTGGCTGCCGGTGGCGAGCACCACTTCGCCTGCCCGCACCTGCCACAGGCGCTCGCGGGCAAGGCCCTCCGGCGCATCGGCCCGGTGATCGGAGATGCGCTCGACCATGCAGACGTGGTTGTGATTGTAATAGCCGAAGGCCGTCGTGCGCGGCAGGATGACGACGTTTTCGCGCGCATCCAGCGTCGCCACGGCACCCGCCACCCACTCCTTGGCCGGCCTGCCGTCGATCGTAGCGGTCGTGTCGTTGAGCAGCGCGCCGCCGGGCTCCGAGCCTTCGTCGGCGAGGATGACGCGCTTGGTCCCATCGGCCGAGGCGGCGAGCGCGGCGGCTAGGCCGGCCGGGCCGGCGCCGACGACGAGAACGTCGCAATGGGCGTGGCGGTTGGAATAGCGGTCGGCGTCCTTCACGTCCGGCGCTTCGCCGAGGCCGGCGGCCTTGCGGATCACCGGCTCGTAGACCCGGTCCCAGAATTTCCGCGGCCACATGAAGGTCTTGTAGTAGAAGCCGGCGACGAAGACCGGCGACAGCAGGTCGTTGACCGCGCCGATGTCGGTTTCCAGCGACGGCCAGTGGTTCTGAGTGTTCACCACCAGCCCGTCGCGCGCCTCGACCACCGAGGCACGGTTATTCGGATCACGGTAGCCGGGGCCGCGATCGGCCCGCCAGTCGACCGAGAGGAGGGCGCTCGGCTCGTCGGAACCGTGGGAGAGAATGCCGCGCGGCCGGTGATACTTGAACGAACGGCCGGCGAGATGCTGGCCCGAGGCGATCAGCATCGAGGCGACGGTGTCGCCGGCAAAGCCCTCCAGCCGCTTGCCGTTGAAGGTGACGGCGAGCGGGCGGCTGCGGTCGATGCGGCCGCCGGAGGGGCGGCGAAAGGGCTGGCTCATGATGGCCCCGTTCAGGCGTTCGAGGGGGTTGAAGCGGTGGCGGCGTCACGGTCCGGCCGTGGCTTGCCCATTTCGTAGGTCGCCACGAAGGCGTCGCTCACCGTGTCGCGCAGCGCGTTGAACCAGCGGCCGCAGCCATGGCCATGCAGCCAGCGCTCGGCCTGAACGCCCTTGGGATTGGTTCGATAGTAGAGGAACGAACCCCAGTCGGCGTCTCCGACCGCCGTCGGCGTCTCGGGCCTCGCAATGTGCGCTTCGCCGCCACAGTGGAACTCCACTTCAGGGCGTTTACCGCAATAGGGGCAGTCGATCAGGAGCATCGTCATGCACTCCGAGGAGTCCGAAAAGAATGTTAGTGCGCGACGGCCGCGGCCGCTGCCTCGTCGATCAGCCGGCCGGTCTTGAACCGGTCGAGGCTGAACGGCGCGTTGATCTTGTGGGGCTCGCCGGTCGCCAGCGTATGGGCGAAGACGTGGCCGGAGCCGGGCGTCGCCTTGAAGCCGCCGGTGCCCCAGCCGCAATTGACGAAGAGCCCTTCGATCGGCGTCTTGCCGAGGATCGGCGAGCGGTCGGGCGTGACGTCGACGATGCCGCCCCAGGAGCGCAGCATGCGCATGCGGCCGAACTGCGGGAACAGCTCGCAGATCGCATCCAGCGTGTGGTTGATGATCTGGATGCCGCCCTGCTGCGAGTAGGAAACGTACTGGTCGGTGCCTGCGCCGATGACCAATTCGCCCTTGTCGGACTGGGAGATGTAGGCGTGGACGGCGTTCGACATGACGACGCAGGGGAAGACCGGCTTGACCGGCTCCGACACCAGCGCCTGCAGCGGCACGCTCTCGACCGGCATCCGGAGACCGAAGCGACCCATGACGACGCCCGTATGCCCCGCCGCGACGACGCCGACGCGCTTCGCCCCGATCGTGCCGCGGCTGGTCTCGACGCCGGCGACCGAGCCGTCCGGATGGCGCTTCAGGCCGAGGACCTCGCAGTTCTGGATGATGTCGACGCCGCGGGCGTCGGCGCCGCGTGCATAGCCCCAGGCGACGGCGTCATGCCGCGCCGTGCCGCCGCGCCGCTGCAGCGCGCCGCCGAGGACGGGATAGCGCAGGTCCGGCGAAATCGACAGCGGCGGGCAGTAGGCCTTGCACTCCTCCGGCGACAGCCACTCGTTGTCGATGCCGTTCAGGCGGTTGGCATAGACGTGGCGCTTGAAGGAGACGACGTCGTGATGGTTGTGCGCGAGCATGAGGACGCCGCGCTGGGAGAACATGACGTTGTAGTTCAGCTCCTGGGAGAGGCCTTCCCAGAGCTTCATCGCATGTTCGTAGAGACCGGCCGATTCGTCGAAGAGATAGTTGGAGCGCACGATGGTGGTGTTGCGGCCCGTGTTGCCGCCGCCGATCCAGCCTCTTTCGAGCACTGCGACATTGGTCACGCCGTGGACTGAGGCGAGGTAGTAGGCCGTCGCCAGCCCATGGCCGCCGCCGCCGACGATGACGACGTCGTACTCCTTCTTCGGCTCCGGTGCGCGCCACTGGCGCTCCCAGCCCTGATGGCCGGAAGCGGCTTCCTGAAGGAGGCTTTTCAGTGAAAAACGGCGCATGTCTCGAACCCCGCTGACCTTCGCCGACAATGCGCAGAGTGACGGTTTTTTGACTAACTCAAAAGCGAAGTGGAACGCTTCAAAAGCGACATCGATGACGAAAGTTTTGCCGTGCTGCAAAATCCATCACTGCATTGCAAAAAACGTTTGGCAGCAACGGCTTGGCATGAAACTGGCGAGCGGCCTCCAGATCGTTTCGTTGGCGCAGAGCGAGGAAGCGGGTTCGAGGGAGCGTGGCTGCGTCGGAGCCGCAACGGCGCGCGGTGCCGGCGGCCGCTCTGAACGCAAGGCTCGGGTGGGCGCGCGATCGGGCCGGCGAACAGGGCCGAACATGTCGCGGGGACGCTTGCGAGGCTTCACATCGGGCGGTGAAACGGTCTAGGTCGTTGCCCGACCCCAATGGCCGGATTTTGCGGCCTCCTTCCATCGAAGCGACGATGACCCTGCGACCCACCACCCTGGCGCTCAACGGCTTCGGCCGGATCGGCCGGACGATCCTGAGGATTCTTGCCAAGGCCGCCAACGGTGACCTGCGGCTGGTTCTCATCAACGACATCGAGCTGCTCGAATCCTGCGCCTATCTGTTCGAATACGATTCGGTCTTCGGGCCGTTTTCAGGCCGCGTCGAGACGCGGCCCGGAATGCTGATCGTCGATGACCAGAAAATCCCGTTCCATTCCGTGCGCGACATCTCGGCGCTCGACCTTTCGGGCGTCGACGTCGTCCTCGAATGCACCGGCCACAACGACGCTCGCGAGGCGATCGAGCGCGGCCTTCGGGCAGGTGCCGGGGCTGTCCTTATCTCCGGCCCCTCGAAGGCCGCCGACGTCACTCTCGTGATCGGCGCCAATGACGAGCGTCTGGGATCCGAGCGCGTCGTCTCCAACGCTTCCTGCACCACCAATGCCCTCGCGCCGCTCCTGAAGGTGCTGGACGAGGCTTTCGGTGTCGTCTCAGGCCAGATGACCACCGTCCACTGCTACACCGGCAGCCAGCCGACGGTCGACAAGCCCCGGGGCGATGCGGCCCGCAGCCGTGCGGCCGCGCTCTCCATGGTGCCGACGACGACCAGCGCCGGCCGGCTGATCGGCGAAGTCCTGCCCGAACTGGCCGGGCGCATCGAGGCGCGGGCGATCCGCGTTCCGACCGCCAGTGTCTCGGCCATCGATCTGACGGTTGCAACCGAGCGCCGGGTGAGCGTCGCGGCGGTGAACGCCATATTGCGGGAAAAGGCCGAGACCTCGCCGGTCTTCGGCTGGACGGAAAAGCCGCTGGTCTCGTCCGATCTGCGGGCGCGGCCGGAATCGATCATCATTGCCGGACCTGAAACCTCACTTGCGGGCGGGCTTCTGAGGGTGTTCGGTTGGTACGACAACGAATGGGGCTTTTCGTGCAGAATGCTTGAAATGGCGCGCATGATTGGCCAGCGAAACTAGGGAAGATACGCCAGAACATGTCCAACGAAGAGTCAAAGCCCCTCTCGAAACGCCAGGAAGCGCTCGACTATCACGAGTTTCCCAAGCCCGGAAAACTGGAGATCCGCGCCACCAAGCCGATGACCACCGGCCGTGATCTCTCCAACGCCTATTCGCCGGGCGTCGCCGAGGCGTGCCTGGAGATCCAGAAGAACCTCGGCGATGCGGCCCGCTACACCGCCAAGGGCAATCTCGTCGCCGTCGTCTCCAATGGCACGGCCGTCCTCGGCCTCGGCAATATCGGTGCCCAGGCGTCGAAGCCCGTGATGGAGGGCAAGGCGGTCCTGTTCAAGAAGTTCGCCGGCGTCGACTGCTTCGACATCGAGGTGAACGAGACCGACCCCGAAAAGCTCGCCGAGATCGTCGCCAGCCTCGAGCCGACCTTCGGGGCGGTCAATCTGGAAGACATCAAGGCGCCGGAGTGCTTCATCGTCGAGCGGCTCTGCCGCGAGAAGATGAACATCCCGGTCTTCCACGACGACCAGCACGGCACGGCGATCGTCGCCTCGGCGGCGGCGGTGAACGCGCTGAAGGTTGCGCGGAAGAACATCGAGGACATCAAGATCGTCGCCCTCGGTGCGGGCGCGGCCGGCATCGCCTGCCTGAAGATGTTCCTGGTGATGGGGGCGAAGCGCGAAAACATCACCATGCTCGATTCCAAGGGCGTGGTGCACAAGCTTCGCAACGATCTCTCCCCCGAAAAGGCCGAGTTCGCCCGCGAGACGGAAATGCGCACGACTCTCGAAGCCATGGAGGGCGCCGACCTGTTCCTCGGCGTTTCCGGGCCGGGGCTCCTCACCAAGGAGATGGTGGCGAGGATGGCAGAGCGGCCGATCATCTTCGCGCTGGCCAATCCGACGCCGGAGATCATGCCGGAGGAGGCTCGCGAGGCTTCCCCGGGCGCGCTGATCGCGACGGGCCGGTCTGACTACCCCAACCAGGTCAACAACGTCCTCTGCTTCCCCTTCATCTTTCGCGGGGCGCTCGATGTCGGCGCCACCGAGATCAACGACGAAATGAAGCTCGCCTGCGTCGAGGCAATCGCAGGGCTCGCACGTGAGACCGCCTCGGCCGAAGTCGGCCACGCCTATCGTGGCGAGCGCCTGACCTTCGGGCCGGAATATCTGATCCCGAAACCGTTCGATCCGCGGCTGCTGCCGACCATCGCCTATGCCGTTGCCAAGGCGGCGATGGAATCGGGCGTCGCGACCCGGCCGGTCGATCTCGAAGCCTACAGCGCCCGGCTGAACGCCCAGGTCTACCGCTCCTATTCGGTCATGCGCCGGGTGTTCGATGCCGCGCGCGCGTCGAGCCGGCGGATCGTTTTCGCCGAGGGCGAGGACGACCGGGTGCTGCGCACCGCCCAGGCGATGGTCGAGGAGACCCAGGACAGGCCGATCCTCATCGGCCGGCCGGACGTCGTCAACGCCCGGCTGGAGCGCGAGGGCCTGAAGATCCGCGCCGGCGAAGATTTCGAGATCGTCAATCCCGAGGACGATCCGCGCTACCGCGACTATTGGGGGACGTATTACGAGCAGATGCGCCGGCGCGGCGTCTCGCCCGATCTCGCCCGCGCCGTGATGCGCACCAACACCACGGCCATTGCCGCCGTGATGGTGCATCGCGGCGAGGCCGACAGCATGATCTGCGGCACCTTCGGCGAGTATCGCTGGCATCTGAGCCATCTCACCCAGATCCTCTCGACCAGTGAGCTCCATCCGGTCGCGGCGTTGTCGCTGATCATTCTCGACAAGGGTCCCCTCTTCGTCGCCGACACCCACGTCCACATCACGCCCGATGCGGCCCAGGTCGCCGAAACGGTGATCGCGGCGGCACGGCACGTGCGCCGCTTCGGCGTCGAGCCGAAGATCGCCCTGTGTTCGAGTTCGCAATTCGGCAATCTGGACAACGAATCCGGACGGGTGATGCGCGGGGCGCTGAAGCTTCTCGACGAGAAGCACCTCGACTTCGCCTATGAGGGCGAGATGACCACCGACACCGCCCTCGATGCTGAGTTGCGCGACCGGCTGTTTCCGGGCGGGCGGCTTGAGGGGCGGGCAAACGTCCTCGTCTATGCCAACTCGGACGCGGCGGGCGCCGTGCGCAACATCCTGAAGTCGGTCGCCGGCGGCCTCGAAGTCGGCCCGATCCTGATGGGCATGGGCAACCGGGCGCATATCGTCACCCCCGGCGTGACGGTGCGCGGCCTCCTGAACACGGCGGCGCTGGCCGGCTCGGCGGTGTCGAGCTACGGTTGAGGATCAGTGCGGCGGCGGGTCCCCGTTCAGACGGGGGATCCGCCGGTCCCGCCACGGCCATCCCGTCCGACTCCACCACCGCGATGTCGGGGGTGATGAGCAGATGGGTGATGCCGAACTCCGCCTGCAGTTTCCGCAACAGCCGCAGCACCCGCGCCTGCACCCAGGGCAATGGAGGGCCGAGCGGCTTCCGTCGGCAATGATCGGCTTCGGGCGAAGGGCAGGGAGGGGCGATGCAGAAACGACGGGAATCTCGCTGCCGCTCGGAAGTGGGCATGTCTCCATCCGGCCTCACTGCCGCAGATGCGCTGCACGGTGGCAAGAAGCCCCCGCATATAGGCGTTCTTCGGTGCGGCGAAGATCGCCGCCACCGATCCCCGTTCTAGCATTCGGCCATGGCGCATGACGATGGCGCGGTCGGCCATCTCAGCGACGACGCCCATGTCGCGGGCAATCACGGGCAGCGCCGTGCGGAACTCCTTGTGGAGGTCGCGCAGGAGGTCCAGAATCTGGCCCTGCCGTCTGCCCGCTTCACGTGGCCGACCTCGAGCATGTCCGAGTGGCGGGCACGATCCTCAGCAAATCCAATCGGGGTGCCGCCCAAAAGCCCGGCGCCCCGATCTGCATTCAAAAGCTGGTTGTCGCGTCAGCAGCCGGAGCCGGACAGGACCGCCGCGCCGCCGCCGACCTGGTCGACGGTCACCGAGCAGCCGCCGCCGAGATCGACCGACTGACCGGTCGCCACGACCTGTCGACCCGTGCCGACGATGTAGAGGGTCGCGCCCTGGTCGGATACGGCGGAGACGAAGACCTTATGATCACCGAAGGCCTTGGTCTGGCCCGTGCCGGTCGCGTCCGAACCAAGAGACGCCGTCTCGGTTCGCGCGGCCGGCGCTTGCGAGGTGGCGTCGTCCGCAGTCGGCGCGGCCGGCTCCGGCGCAGCGGCGGACTGCGCCGGCTCAGCCTCACTGCCAGCTTCCCCGGCCGCTTCACCACTCTGCTGCGGTTGCGGCGACTGATCCGTCTGCTGGCTCTGTCCGGACTGTCCGGACTGGCCGCCTTCGCAGCCATTCGCCGAAAGCGTCGCCTTGCCTTCGTTCACGGCATCGAGGGTGATCGAGCAACCATTGCCGATGTCGGCGCTCTGGCCGACGTCGACGCTCTTGCGGCCGGCACCACCGACGACGAAGAGCGTCGCGGCATTGTCCTGCACTCCCGAAACGAAGATCCGGTTCTCGCCGAACACCGCGGTCTGGCCGGGGCCGAAGCTGTCGCCGGAACCGGACTGCTGGCCAGCCTGCGAGGACGATCCGCCATCGGCGGCGGCCTGCTGGCTGCCCTCCGACCCGGACCCCTCGCCGGCCGAAGCCGAAGCCTGCTGCTTGTTGCCCTGAGCCTCATTGCCCTGAGCCTGCTGGCCGCCCTGGTTCTGCTGGGCGCTCTGGTCGCCGGTTTGGCCGCTCTGGCCGGTCTGCTGCCCATCGCCTTGGCCGCCTTCGCAGCCGCTGGCCGACAAGGTCGCGGCGTTGTTCTCGGTGCTTTCCAGCGTGATGGTGCAGCCATTGCCGGCATCGAGGCTGGAGCCCGTCGCGACCTGCTCGCGCTGGCCGCCGACCACCATCAGCATCGCCCCGTCGTCATTGACGCCCGACACGAAAATCTTGGTCTCGCCGAAAGTGGCGACACCGCCGACCGGAACCGGACCACCCGAGCTGCCTACCTGTCCGCCGCCGGCGCCCTGTCCGGAAGAAGCCGCAGCCTGCTGCTCGCTGCCCTGACTCTGCTGGTCCGAGTTTTCCTGTTCGGCCTGCTGGCCTTCCTGGGCCGCCTGGCCGCTGGTTTCGGAAGTGGCGGCCGCTGCGGCTGCGCCCTGGCCCGAACCCTGGCCGCTCTGTTGGCCGCCCTGGGCTGCCGCCTGCTGCTGGTCGCCCTCGGAACTGCCGGAGGCAGCCTGGCCGGAGCCGCCTTCACAGCCCTTCGCCGACAGGAACGCCGCGCCGGAGGCGACGCCGGACAGCGTCACCGAGCATCCCTCGCCGACATCGACCGACGAACCGGCCTGGACGTCCTGCGCCTCGCCGCCGCCCGCGGCCAGCTTCGCCGAACCCTCGGAGACTTCCGAAAGCGTCAGGCGGCTGGAGCCGAAGATCGCCGATTGGCCGGGTACGAGGATCGCGCCTGTCGCGCCGACGGACTGGACGAGCTGCGCCATGTCGCCGCCCTGGCCGCCGGCGGCGCCACCGCCCTGTGAAAGGCCGGCGACGCTCTCCTGCAGCTTGGCGATTTCGGATTTGAGATCGGCAAGACCCTGGCTGGTCGCGTCCGCCGCCTGATCGGCCTGCGGCTGGACGGCCGTGGCGATCTCGTCGGTCTTGGTCTGGATGGTCTGGCCGAGCTGGTCCATCTGGCCCTGCAGGCCCGCCACGGCGTCGGTGACGGCCTTGTTGGTCTCGTCGAGCTTGGCGCTGAGCGTATCGGAAACCGTCTGGACGCCGGTTCTCGTCTGGTCGATCGGCCCCTTCAGGGAGGCGATCTGCTCGTCGACGTCGTCGCGGACGTCGTCGACATCGGGCCCAAGCAGCCAGCCGATGAACAGGCCGACGATGAGGGCCACGACGATCGGAATGAATTTCGAACCGCCCATGCAATCTTCCTCCCGGGGAATTTCGTGCGAGGCCAGAGAGGAAGGCGGACGGGCCCGGAAGTCAACCGCACGGGGCGTCAAAGCAAGTTTTTTTGCACGGCCTCTTGCCGGATCGCAGCCCCGCAAGATGTTCGTGCGATTGGACTTTGTCGACATTCGTCGGCTCCCGGCCCGCACCCGCGGCAGGGGGCTGGACCCGGGCTCCAGTCTCGATCACTGCGGCCACGATGGAGGCGCGGCCTTGCGCCGGCGCCGCGATGGCGCGATGGAGCGTTCCGCCGGCCGTGGCCTTGCCGGCAAGACGGGGAAGGATGGGAAACATGACGGTCGAACTTTCGGTGAACCTCAATGCCGTCGCCATGCTGCGCAATCGCCGGGATCTGCCCTGGCCGAGCGTCATCGGCCTGGGGCGCATCGCACTTGCGGCAGGCGCCCATGGCCTGACCGTCCATCCGCGGCCCGACCAGCGGCATATCCGCTTCTCGGATTTGCCGGAGATTCGTGCCCTCATCGACGAAGAGTTTCCCGAGGCCGAGTTCAACATCGAGGGCTATCCGTCGAAGGAGTTCCTCGACCTCGTCTCGGCGGCGCGGCCGGAGCAGGTGACGCTTGTGCCGGACGATCCGTCGCAGCCGACATCCGATCACGGCTGGGATTTTGCGGCCGCGGGTGGCTTTCTCGAGCCGATCGTGGCGCGGCTTCGGGGCGAGGGCGCACGGGTCTCGCTGTTTGCGGACGCCGACCCGGCGCAGATCCCGGCTGCGGCCGCGACCGGCTGCGACCGGATCGAGCTCTATACCGGCCCCTACGGCGCAACCCATGCCGACGCGGCGGCCGCCCGGGCGGAAATTGACAGGCTGGGGCAGACTGCCGACGCGGCGCTCGGCCTCGGCCTCGGCGTCAATGCCGGCCACGATCTGACGCTTGCCAACCTGCCGCCGCTCCTCGCCCGCATCCCGGATCTCGCCGAGGTGTCGATCGGCCACGGCCTCACCGCCGATGCGCTGGAATTCGGCATGGCCGAGACGGTGCGGCGCTACCGGCGGGCCTGCGGCCAGGCGGTGTGAAGATGGCGCTCGTCGTACTCCGCCGCCGCTGATGAAGCCGCTGGAGATCGCCGTCGCCGGCGCAGGGCCGGCCGGCCTCGCCGCGGCACTGCTGCTCTGTCGCCAAGGGCACCGCGTCACCGTCTTCGAGCGTTTCGCCGAACCACAGCCGGTCGGCTCGGGGCTGATGCTGCAGCCGACCGGCCTGTCGGTCATGGCCGCGCTCGGCCTCGTCGAACCGGCGGTGGCGCGCGGCAAGATCATCAGGCGGCTGGAGGGCCGGGACACCGAGAGCCTGCGGCGTGTGCTCGACATCGCCTATGGCGGCGGCGGGGCCGGCCGCTTCGGGCTGGCGATCCACCGGCACGCCTTGTTCGACATCCTGTTCGATGCGGTGAAGGCCGAAGGCGTCGCGGTGGAGAGGGGGTTCGACTGCGATCGGACAGAACCCGGCGACCGCGCCATCCGTCTCGTTTCGTCGAAGGGCGTCCGCAGCGCCGGCTTCGATCTCGTCGTCGACGCGAGTGGCGCCCGTTCCCGTCTTCGCGCCGCGATCGCGGGTGCGAGCGAGCCGTGCCCGCTGCCCTATGGTGCGATCTGGACGAGCGTCGCCTTTTCCGGCGAGACGGCCGGCGACGTGCTCGTCCAGCGCTATCGCCGCGCCAGCGTGATGATCGGCGTCCTGCCGCTCGGCCGGCCCTTCGGCGACGGCGAAGACAAGGCGGCGCTGTTTTTCAGCCTCAAGCCCGGGGATTACCCGGCACATCAGGCTGCAGGTTATCCGGTCTTTCACGAGCGCATTGCGGCATCCTTTCCCGAGGCGGCGCCGCTTTTTGCCCGGGCGGGCGGCTTCGAGGCGTTCACGCTCGCCCGTTATGGCCACCACACGGTGGCATCCCCGGTCGGCGAACGGCTCGTCCTGATCGGCGACGCGGCGCATTCGGCGAGCCCACAGCTCGGCCAGGGCGCCAACATGGCGCTGCTCGACGCAGCCGCCCTGGCGGCCGCCCTGAGGGGGGCGGTCGACCTCACGACGGCGCTGGCCGGCTACGCCGCCCGCAGGCACTTCCATCTCAGGGTTTTCCAGATGCTTTCGGCGCTGTTCACTCCGGTCTACCAGTCGGATTCGCGGGCCCTGCCGCTCCTGCGTGACCGCCTCGTCCCGGTCCTCGCCGGCGTTCCGCCGCTGCCGAAGCTCCTGGGCAGGATCGTCTGCGGCACGCTGGTCGATCCCTTTTCGGGCGCGGGGATCGCCGAGCCGGATTGGCGCGAAGTCGGGTAGGCCCTTCGCTCGGCAACTGCCGGAGTCGGGCAGTCGCTCAAAACGTCTTCCGCCTTATCGACGTGGGGACGAAAAAGCCTCGACGGTCTGGTCGGCCACCGGCGTCTGCGTCACGCGGTGGATTTGGGGACAGGCGCGGGAGGTTACGACGCGTTGACGGGCGCCCGTGCAGATTGTGCCGGCGCGCAAGGCGCTTTCTGCAGCTACGCGATCTGGGCTGGAAGCGAGAGATACGCCTTCAGAGCCGGCGGCGACCAGTGACCACCTGATAGATGACGACGATGACGGCGATCACCAGCAGGAGATGGATCAGACCGCCGGCCACGTGGAACGCGAAGGCGCCCAGCAGCCAGAGGATGACAAGGATGACGGCGATCGTCCACAACATGGGTCTTTCCTTCAGGCTCGGCCGGTATGCGGTCGGCTCACGCATATGTGAACCGCTGGTGATGCAGATCGGTTCCGATCGGCCGGCAACTTGCCTGACGCAATGGATTGAGGGCTGTAGTCCTCGGTGATTCAACGAAAAGGGGAGCAAGGAGAGGATTGATCGAGATATGCTTTAAGCCTAAACTAATCCTGATGGGTCGAAAGGAGCAGGCGATGCGCATCACGGTGATCGGCGGCGGCCCCGGCGGGCTCTATTTCGCGCTCCTGACCAAAAAGCGTCGGCCAGAGTGGGACGTTTCCGTCTACGAGCAGAACCGCGCGGACGATACCTTCGGCTTTGGCGTCGTCTTCTCCGACGAGACGCTGCACGAGTTCCTGTCGCGCGATCCGAAGTCCTTCGACCGCATCCGCGACGACTTCGCTTATTGGGACGATGTCGCGGTCCACAAGCACGGAGCCGAGATACGCTGCGCCGGCAACGGCTTTGCCGGCATCTCGCGCATGAAGCTCCTCGCCATCCTGCAGGGGCGCTGCCGGGAGGAGGGCGTCGAGATGCATTTCGGCGTCTCGATCCCGCCGGAGGAGATCGCCACCCGCTTTGCCGATTCCGACGTCGTGGTCGCGGCGGACGGGGTGAATTCGCGCATCCGCGAGCATTTTCGCGAGAGTTTCATGCCGGAGGTGGCGGTCCAGTCGAACCGCTTCTGCTGGATGGGCTCGACCCGGCCGATGGACGAGTTCAACTACTTCTTCCGCGAGACCCGGCACGGCATCATCTGCGCCCACACCTATCAGTACGAGAAGGGCCGCTCGACCTGGATCTTCGAGATGGACGACGCCTGCTGGCGCGGCCACGGCTTCGACCAGATGGACGAGGAAGGCTCGAAGGCGGTGCTCGAAAGCCTCTATGCCGAAGAGCTGCAGGGCCATCCGCTGCTTCTCAACCGGTCGAACTGGCGGCAGTTTCCGCGGATCTTCTGCGACAGGTGGTGGCACGAGAACATCGTCCTCCTCGGCGACGCCAAGGCCTCGGCCCATTACTCCATCGGCTCGGGCACCAAGCTTGCCATGGAATGCGCCATCTCGCTGTCCGACGCGGTAGTCGAGCATGCCGAAACCAGCACCCTCAAAGCTTTTGAGGCCTATGAGGCCGAGCGCCGCACGCCCTGCCAGATCATCCAGCACAATGCCGACGTCTCGCTTGCCTGGTTCGAGCACATGAACCGATCCTGGGACATGAGCGCGGAGCAGTTCGCCATGGTGGTGATGTGCCGGGCGAAATCGATCACCTACGACAATCTGGTCGTCCGCGATCCGGGCTTCGTCGAAAAGGTCGACACCGCCTTCTACGAGCAGCTCTATCGGCAGACTGGCGAGGACTACCGCAAAAGCCGGCCGACGCCGATGTTCACGAAGTTCAAGCTGCGCGACATGGTCGTCGAGAACCGCGTCGTCATGTCCCCGATGGCGCAATATTCCGCCGACGAGGACGGCAACCTCACCGACTGGCACTTCGTCCATTACACCTCGCATGCCCTCGGCGGCGCCGGCATGGTGTTCGTCGAGATGACTTGCCCGTCGGCCGATGCGCGCATCACGCCGGGCTGTCCGGGCCTGTGGACCGACGCGCAGGAGGCGCAGTTCAAGCGCATCAACGACTTCGTCCACGCCCATTCGAAGACGAAGATGGTGATGCAGCTCGGCCATGCCGGCCGCAAGGGCTCGACCCAGCTCGGCTGGCAGAAGATGGACATGCCGCTTGAGGACAAGGCGAAGAACTGGCCGCTCTTTTCGGCCTCGGCCCTCCCATACATGGATGGCGTCAGCGCCGCCCCGAAGGCGATGGACCGGTCCGACATGGACCGGATCAAGACCGACTTCGTCCAGGCGACGGAGCGGGCGGAGCGCGCCGGTTTCGACATGGTCGAACTCCACTGCGCCCATGGCTACCTCCTCGCCTCGTTCCTGTCGCCGCTGACCAATCGGCGCGAGGACGAGTATGGCGGCTCCATCGAAAACCGGCTGCGCTATCCGCTCGAAGTCTTTTCGGCGACGCGCGAGGCCTGGCCGGCTCACAAGCCCATGTCGGTGCGCATTTCGGCGAGCGACTGGGCCGAGGGCGGCATCGACGAGGAGGACACCTTCGCGATTTCGCAGGCTTTCGCCGAGGCGGGCTGCGACCTGATCGACGTCTCGGCCGGCCAGACGGTTGCCGAGCAGAAGCCCCTCTACGGCCGGATGTTCCAGGTGAAGTTCGCCGAGGCGATCCGCAACGTCCCGAAGATGGCGGTCATGGCTGTCGGCGCGATCACCGAGGCGGCTCAGGTCAACACCATCCTCCACACCCGCCGGGCCGACTTGGTGGCCCTCGGCCGCCCGCACATGTGGAATCCTTACTTCACCAAGGAGGCCGCCGCCTGGTACGACACGCGCAACCAGCATTGGCCGAAACAGTATCTCGCCGGCCGGGACCAGGCGCACCGCGAGCTGTCGAAAAAGCGCGAGCAGGAAATCGAGACGCGGCGCAAGGCGCGGCCGCGGCCGCATGCCTTGGCGGAAATTGAGACGGAGCGGGGTTTGGCCGTCGGCCCGTCGAGGCCGCGGCCGTAGTCCGCCAGAAAGCCGATGCGCCATCGATGCCTGACCGAGCGACGATCGAGAATGAACGACAAGAAGCCACGAATTTTTACTGGCTGCATTGTGTTGACATCCGTTCGAAAAATGAGATTGGCCGTCATGGATCAATTTTACTTGATGAACTGATATGTGCTTGCAGCCTATCGTAAAGTAACGTCGTTGCAAGCGGAGCTGTGACGATGGGCATTTTCAACACAAAAGTCGCCCTTCTCGGAGTGGCGATCCTGTTCGCATGCGCTTCAAGTGTCTTCGCCTTTGCCGTCTACGGTGCCATAGGGGCAAAATATGCCGCCCTCGGGCGCGAAGCGGGGCCGCTCGGCGCGCCGATGAGCGATGAGGCGGATGCGCCTGGAGGTGGACGGTTCAACAATTTCCGCAACGGTGCGATCTACTGGCACCCGACGATCGGCGCTTTTGCGGTCTGGGGTGCGATTGAGGACAAGTGGACGTCGCTTGGCCGGGTCGGCTACGGATACCCGATCACCGACGAAACGGTGACGCCCGACCGTCGGGGGCGCTTCAATCACTTCCGGCAGATCAATCTTCCCGGCAGACCGGAATCCTCGATCTACTGGACGCCGCAGACCGGCGCCCACGCCGTCTATGGAGCGATCCGCCAGAAATGGGCGTCGATGGGCTGGGAGCGCGGTGCGCTGGGCTACCCGATCAGCGATGAATATCAGGATGGACAATATCGCCGTTCGGACTTCGAGGGCGGGTCGATCCGCTGGACCGCGCAAGGCGGGGCCGTGACGATCCCGAAGGCCCGTGCGGGCTGTACCATCTACGAGCACCGGGACTATGGCGGAGCGAGCCTTCGTTTCGGCGACTTCGACCGTATCCGGATGGTGAATGGCGAAAGCGTCGGCTGCACCACCAACGGCCATTCGGCCGGATGCGAGAGCATCCTCTACAAGCCCTCATGGAACGATAAGGTCTCCTCCTTCCAGGTCGGCGGCGGCTGCACCATCACCTTGTGGAAGCACATCAATTCGGGCGAGCCCCACTTCCGAAGCAACCGAAGCTATTCCTATGTCGGCGGTGCCTGGAATGACCAAGCGTCCGAAGCGCTCTGTTCCTGCCAGTGATCGCCGCGTGACACAGGTGGCGCGGCATGCCGCGTGATGCAGCCGGTCAAGCGAGTCACGCCGCAATGTGGCTCGCGGCCCTTGGGTCCGCGACGTAGGGCCGTGGCGGAGAACGCCTTGAAAAGGATGGCCGATGCGCAAAGGCTCCGGGCATTTCCGGGGTCTGCCTGCGCGTGGGGCTTTTCCCGAAGTCAGGCTGTGCCAGCGAGATATGCGACGAGCTCGCTCGCTGGGTCGATCAGGTCGTCGACGATGTCGAAGTGATGCCGGCCCGGCCGCTCGACGGCACGGGTCCTGCCGCCGAAGCCGTGCCAGGCGTTTGCAAGGAGGGCGTTCTGGCGGCGGAATTCCGGCAGTTCCGCCCCGCCGGCGAGGCAGAGAAGGTCGACGCCCGCCCTCGGCTCCAGAAGCGCCGGGCTCTCCGCCCGCGCCGTCCGCGCGTCGAGACCGAGGACGGCGTTCATGCCGGTCAGCATGATCGGGCGCAGATCGTGGCAGCCGCTGATCGAGGCCGTGCGGTCGATCCGCGCGGCGGTCTCGGCCGCGATCGGTGCACCCTGGCAGAGCATGCGGGTAACGAGATGGCCGCCGGCGGAATGGCCGGAGAGCCGGATCGGGCCGGGGATCCTCACTGCCACCTGATCGAGGAAGTGGCCGATCTCGCGGGTGATCTCGGGGATCGTCGCTTCGGGGCAGAGCGTATATTCCGGCATGGCGACGGCAAAGCCTGTCGCCAGGGCGCCGCCGGCGAGATGGGACCAGTCGGCGATGTCGCGGGCCTTCCAGTAGCCGCCATGGACGAAGACGACCAAGCCCTTCGGCTCGGCTTCCGGCCGGAAGAGGTCGTAATGCTGACGCGGCTTGTCGCCATAGGAGACGCCGAGTTCGGCGCGGCCCGCCGCCGTCAAAGCCTCGCGAAACGCTTGAGCCTTCGCCTGCCAGCGCGGCAGGTAGCTCGCGGCGTCGGTGATTGAGCCGCCATTGTCATAGGCGGCGTCGTAGTCGGCGATCGGTTCGCCGCCCGTCCAGATTGCGTCATAGGCCATGGGGCGCAGCTTCCTTCGATGGGGGCCGACCGTTCGCGGGGAACTGCCGGGAGAGACTTGATGCGTTGGGCGGGCCGGAGGCGCAAGCATCCCGGCCCGTCGCCATCAATCCGGCAGGATCGCCGTCGCCTCGATCTCGACGAGAGCCTGTTCTTCGACGAGATCGGAAACCTCGACCAGCGCCATTGCCGGATAGTGCCGGCCGAGCACCCGGCGATAGACCGGCCCGAGTTCGGCGAGGGAGGCCCGATAGGTCGCAATGCTCTTCACGTACCAGGTGAGGCGGGCGATGTGCTCCGGCCGGCCGCCAGCCGCGGCGACGACGGCGACGACGTTCTTCAGCGTCTGCTCGACCTGCGGAATGAAACCGTCGGCGAACACCTCGTTGTCGTCCCAGCCGATCAGCCCGCCGGTGAGCACCAGACGGCCGCGGCCCATCATGCCGTTGGCATAGCCCTTCGGCTTCTTCCAGCCTTCCGGCTGCAGCACCGTCAGCCCCTCGTCGTCCATCCCTGCGGCGGACGTCTCCGTCTCGCCGGCGACCGGCCGGGTGAGATTCACGCGTTTTCTCCCTGTCTTTGCGCCTCTTCCTCCGCCTGACGGCGCAGGGCGAAGCGCTGCATCTTGCCGGATTGGGTCTTCGGCAGCCCGTCGACGAAGACGATCTGGCGCGGATATTTGTATGGCGCGAGCTCGCGCTTCACATGGTCCTGCAGGTCCTTGGCAAGGGCCGGCGTGTCCTCGTAGCCTTCGGCCAGCACCACATAGGCGCGCACGACATGGCCGCGCTCGGGATCGGGCGCTCCCACCACTCCCGTCTCCATCACGGCGGGATGGGAGAGCAGCGCCGCCTCGACCTCCGGTCCGGCGATGTTGTAGCCGGCCGAGACGATCATGTCGTCGTTGCGCGCCTGGAACCAGAAATAGCCGTCCTCGTCCTCGACATAGGTGTCGCCGGTGACGTTCCAGCCCTTCTCGACATAGACCCGCTGGCGCTCGTCGGCGAGATAGCGGCAGCCGATCGGGCCGCGCACGGCGAGCCGCCCCGACGTGCCGCGCGGCATCTCGTTGCCCTCGAAGTCGACGATCTTCGCCTCGTAGCCCGGCACCGGCTTTCCCGTCGCGCCGGGGCGGATCTCGTCCTCCCGCGCGGCGATGAAGATGTGCAGCATCTCGGTCGCGCCGATGCCGTCCATCAGCTTGATGCCGGTCGCCTCGTGCCAGGCGTCGAAGGTCGGCTTCGGCAGGGTCTCGCCGGCCGAGACGCATTTGCGCAAGGACGAGAGGTCGTATTCGTCGAGTTTCGACAGGATGGCGCGATAGGCCGTCGGCGCGGTGAAGGAGATCGTCGCCTTGTATTCGCCGATCGCCTTGGCGAGATCCGCCGGCCCGGCCTTTTCGAGCAGCACCGCCGAGGCGCCGACCCGGAACGGGAAGAGCACGAGGCCGCCGAGCCCGAAGGTGAAGGCGAGCGGCGGCGAGCCGATGAAGACGTCGTCTTCGTTCGCCTGGAGGATCTCCTTGGCGTAGCAGTCGCAGATGACGAGGAGGTCGCGTTGATAGTGGATCGTCGCCTTCGGAAGCCCGGTGGTGCCCGAGGTGAAGCCGAGGAGGCAGGGATCGTCGGCCCGCGTCGGTGCGGCTTCGAACCGGTCGGAGGCACCCTCCAGGAGGGCGCCGAGTTCGCCGCCCGCCGTGCCCGACCATGTGACGACGCGCGGCCGCTCGGCGGCAAGATCCGTGGCCTTCTCCATCTCCTCGCCGAGCGCCGCATCGGACAGGACGAGACCGATCTTCGCCTTGTCGAGGATCTGCACGAGTTCGCGGGAACGCAGCAGCGGCATGGTGGCGACGACGATCCCGCCGGCCTTGATGATCGCCATGTAGAGCGCGACCTTGGTCGGGTTGTTCGCCGAGCGCAAAAGGACGCGGGCGCCGGGCACGAGGCCGAGCTTCTGCGTCAGGACATTCGCCATGCGGTCGATCGTCCGGGCGAGATCGCCATAGGTCCAGCGTACACCGCCGGGCGCGAGCAGGGCAGGCCGGTCGCCGCGGCCCTCGCTGACATGCCGGTCGACCAGCTCGACCGTCGCGTTCAGCATCTCCGGATAGCCGAGCCGGTCGAGATTGACGAAGTCGGGCATCAGATCCGCCGGCGGCAGATTGTCGAGGACGAAGCGGTCGACATGGCATGTAGCGGACATGGCGGATCTCCTCAGGACGACAGGAGTTGGCGGGCGATGATCAGCTTCTGCACTTCCGTGGCACCCTCGTAGATCCGCAGCGCCCGGATCTCGCGGTAGAGCGTCTCCGGCACCGAGCCGGAGCGCACGCCTTCGCCGCCGTGCAGCTGCACGGCGCGGTCGATGACCTCTTGCGCGCTTTCGGTGGCGACCATCTTGGCCATCGCCGCCTCGCGGGTGATGCGCGGCGCGCCGGCGTCTCGGGTCCACGCGGCGCGATAGACGAGGAGGGCGGAGGTATCGATCGCCGTCGCCATTTCGGCCAGCGCGGTCTGGGTCAGCTGCATGTCGGCCAGTGGCGCGTCGAAGAGTTTTCGCGTTTGGGCGCGCTCCAATGTGACGTCCAGCGCCCGGCGGGCAAAGCCGAGCGCCGCGGCGCCGACCGTCGAGCGGAAGACGTCGAGGGTCGCCATGGCGATCTTGAAACCGGCGCCGGCCTCGCCGATGCGGTTCGTAGCCGGAATGCGGCAGTCCTCGAATGTCAGCCGGGCGAGGGGATGCGGGGCGATCGTCTCCAGCCGCTCGGCGACGATGAGGCCGGACGTGTCGGCCGGCACCGAAAAGGCCGAAAGGCCGCGGGCGCCGGGCGCCTCGCCGGTGCGGGCGAAGACGACGTAGTGGCCGGCGATGCCGCCATTGGAGATCCAGGTCTTCTCCCCGTCGAGCCGGACCATGTCGTTGCCGGCGGGGGTGGCTGCGAGCGCGATCTCGGCGACGTCGGAGCCGGCCTCGGGCTCGGTCAGGGCAAAGGCCGCGATGGTCTTGCCCGAGCGAACACCGGGCATGACCCGCTCTTTCAACGCCTCGCTGCCCGACAGCGTCAAAGCGCCGGTGCCGAGCCCCTGCATGGCGAAGGCGAAGTCGGCGAGCCCGTCATGGCGGGCCAAGGTCTCGCGCAGGATGCAGAGGCTGCGGACATCGAAACGTCCGTCCTCGGGCGCCGCGTGGGCGAGGAACCCCGCCGAGCCCATGGCGGCGACGAGGCGCCGGCAGCTGCCATCGACGTCGTGGTGGTCGACCAGCGAGGGGACGTTGGCGGCAGCCCATCCGTCGGCCTCTTCCGCCAGCGCGCGGTGACGCTCTTCGAAGAACGGCCAGTCGAGGAAGCTCTTGTCCGCCACGGCCTCAGTTCCCCTCGAAGACCGGCTTCTGCTTGGCCGCGAAAGCCTCGAAGGCCCGGCGAAAGTCGCCAGTCTTCATGCACAGCGCCTGGGCAATCGCCTCGGCGTCGATCGCCTCCTCGACGCCCATCGCCCATTCCATCTGCAGCATCTTCTTGGTGACGGAATTGGCGTAGGTCGGCCCCTCGGTCAGTGCCTTCGCCATCTCCATCGCGCCGGCGAGCGCCCCGTCCTTCTCCGTCAGGCGGTTGAAGAAGCCCCAGCGCTCGCCCTCCTCGGCGCTCATGAAGCGGCCGGTGTAGAGCAGCTCCGAGGCGCGTCCCTGGCCGATCAGCCGGGGCAGGATGGCGCAGGCGCCCATGTCGCAGCCGGCAAGGCCGACGCGGTTGAACAGGAACGCGACCTTGGCTCCCGTAGCGCCCACCCGCATGTCGGAGGCCATGGCCATGATCGCGCCGGCGCCGGCGCAGACGCCTTCCACCGCGGCGACGATCGGCTGCGGGCAGGCGCGCATCTCCTTGACGAGGTCACCGGTCATCGTCGTGAAGGCGTGAAGCTCGGCGGCTTCCATCTTGGTCAGCGGCTCGATGATATCGAAGACGTCGCCGCCGGAGGAGAAGTTGCCGCCCGCGCCGGTGATCACGACCGCCTTGACCGTATCGTCGAAGCGCAGCGCGTGGAACGTGTCGCGCAGCTCGGCATAGCTCTCGAAGGTGAGCGGGTTTTTTCTCTCCGGCCGGTTCAGCGTGACCGTGGCGATGCCGCCGTCGATCGACAGCTGGAAGTGCTCCGGCGAAAAGTCGGTCAGCGGCGCGGCGATGGCGTTCTGGCGTCTCATCGGTCTTCCTCCGGATCGGGCTGTGCCATGGCGTCGCCGTCGCCCTCGGTGGCGACACGCACGGAGAGCTTGAGGTCGCCGAGCCGCGACCACAGCGCCTTCTGGTCTTGAGCGGAGAGGCCGGCGAGAAGCTCGGCCACCCAGTCGCTGTGGGCTCTGGCCATCTTGGCGAAGACGGCCGCGCCGCGCTCGGTGAGGCGAACGAGGGCGGCTCTGCGGTCCCGTTCGGAAACCTGCCGCTCGATCAGCCCTTCCTGGACCAGCCGCTCGACGAGGCCGGTGACATTGCCGTTCGAGACCATCATGCGGCGGGAGAGTTCGCCGAGGAGGATGCCGTCCGGCGCGCGTTCGAGCTGCGCCATCAGGTCGAAGCGGGGCAGGGTGGTGTCGAAATTCTCCCGCAGCCGCTTGCGGATCTCGGCCTCGATGAGATTGGCGCAGGTGAGAAGCCGCAGCCACAGCCGCAGCTCAACCCGGTGATTCACGGTGTCCTCGTCGAGCTTGGATTCGGCGTCGACATGTTCGCGCAGGCGGGTGGAGCTCACATCTCGCCTCCCGCGACCGCAATCGCCTGGCCCGTTACCGCGCCAGCATTCCGTCCGGCGAGCCACAGCACGCAATCTGCGACCTCTTCCGGCGCGATCAGCCGGCCCAGCGGATTGACCTTGGTGAAGTTCTTCAGAAGCTCTTCGCGCGACCGGCCGGTCCTGGCTTCCAGCTTGTCGAGGCTGTCGCCGATCAGCGCCGTGTCGGTATAGCCGGGGCAGACGGCGTTGACGGTGATGCCGGAGCCGGCGAGTTCCTGCGCCAAGGCCCGCGTGAGGCCGACGACCGCATGCTTGGCGGCGGAATAGGCGCCGACATAGGTGTAGCCCTTGAGCCCTGCCGTCGAGGCGACGGTAACGATCCGCCCGCCGCCGCTCTCCTTCATCGCCGGGACCACGGCCTTGATGGCGGTCAAAACCGGCTCGAGGTTGAGCGCCATCATCTGGCGAAGCTGATCGACGTCGAGGCGCGACAAGGGGGCCGTCGAGGCGCCGCCGGCATTGTTGACGAGGACGTCGATCGGGCCGCCGGCCTCCACTGCCGCCGCGATCGCCCGTTGCAGCGCCAGCGCATCGGTGACGTCCGCGGCGATGGCGCCGTGAGCGCCGAGTTCGGCCATTGCCGCGTCGGCGCTTCCCGCCGTGCGGGCATGCGCCGTCACCCGGTCGCCGGCCGCGACGAAGGCGCCGGCGATCGCCCGGCCGATGCCCCGCGAGGAGCCGGTGACGAGGACGTGACGGGGGTGATCGGTCTTGGCCACGGGGCGGATGTCCTGCGCGATTTCCTTTAACCTTAAACTAATTCGGCATAGGCCGGCAACCGGATGTCGCTGTCGAACGAAATCAGCCGTTTGCCGCCCGGCGCTCTGTCACCTGCCGGTCCGCCTCGGTGGCAAAGCCGGCCTTGCCGGCATAGCCGCCGACGATGGCCTTCAGCTCGGCGCGCGGGATGACGTCCTCGACATGGGTGAAACCGGCCGGCGCGCGCTTCTCGACCTCGTCGATGACCCTTTCTGGGCCGCCCCTGCGGTTCATCCGGACGACCTCGGCCGTCACCGGCAGACGCTCGCGCTCATAAGCAAAGAGCGCCTGGCGGGGGTGTTCGGACCGCGCCAGATTGTCGGCGAGGCAGCGGGCATCGAGGATCGCCTGCGAAGCGCCATTGGAGCCGACCGGATACATCGGATGGGCCGCGTCGCCGAGGAGCGTCACCCGGCCGAAGGTCCAACGGGGCAGGGGATCGCGGTCGCACATGGGATATTCGAACACCTGCGGGGTCGCCTCCACCAGGGCCTCGACGTCGAAGTCCGGGATCGCGAAGCGTTTCGCATAGGGCAGAACCAATGACCGCTGGGCGAGGCGCGACCAGCTCTCCTTCGGCGGCGGCGACTTCGCCGCGTCGGCCATCTTGATGTTGACGACCCAGTTCATCAACTGCTTGCCGCCCTCGGCCTCGGCGATGGGATAGAGCACGAATTTCGCCCCCATGCCGCCGCCGATCGCCATGGTCCGGCCGTCCCGCCACGGCGTCCACTCGGTAGCGCCGCGCCACATCAGGACGCCGTTCCAGGAGGGCGCGCCCTCGTCGGGATAGAACAGCCGCCGAGCCGCCGAATGGATGCCGTCGGCGCAGATCAAAACGTCGCCGCGCACCGTTGTGCCGGCAGCGCCCCTGACGGCGTCGGTGAAATGGGCGGTCACCCCGCCCTCGTCCTGGATGCAGCCGGCCAAGGCGAGGCCGGTCTTCACCGACTGGGGGCCGAGACGGTCGATGACAGCATCGTGGATCAGCTTCTGCAGCCGGCCGCGATGGATCGAGAACTGCGGCACCGGATGGCCGGCGTCGATGCCGCGCAGCTCGCGCCACACCTCCTGGCCCTGGCGGTTGTAGTAGTAGAGCTCGCGGGTGCGGATGCCGGTCGCGTCGAGCGCTGGCAGCAGGCCGATCTCGGCGAGTTCGCGGATTGCGTGGGGCAAGGTGTTGATGCCGACGCCGATCTCGCGCACGGCGGCCGACTGCTCGTAGACCTCTGCCTCGATGCCGCGCTTGTGCAGCATCAGGGCCGTGGTGAGCCCGCCGATCCCGGCGCCGACGATGATGACCTTCATGGCATTGTCTCCTTCACCCCTTCACTCGCAAGACACGACGCCGGTCCGCCCCTCCTCAAGCCGCGTCGGGCGGAGGCAGGAAGTCCACCTCGTGGCGGGCGGAGACAGCGACAATGTCGGCCGGATCGGCCTTCGGGCCGAGATTGTGCAGGGCCCAGAAGAGATCGTAGAGCCGCTGGGCCGGCGAGACCCAGAACAGGCACTTCACGTTCGCGTCCGTCTTGTTGAAGAGACCATGGGGAATGCCCTTCGGCAGGCGCACGAGATCGCCCGGCTCGGCAAAGCCTTCCTTTCCGTCGAGCAGGACGTCGAGCCGGCCCTCCAGAATGTAGACGAACTCGTCCTGGGTCGGATGGATGTGCGGCGGCACGAAGGTGCCGACATGGAACGTCGCATGCCAGGAGAACGACGCCTCCGAATGCTGCTTCGGCACGTAGGTCTGGCCGAGGATGTTCCAGCTGATGCCGTCCATCCCCTCGTTGGCCTTGGATACGCCGATGGTCATGACTGGCATGGATGGGGCTCCTTGAGTTGAGTGCTTCTTGAATGCGCCGCGCTTGCCGCCGGCAAGGGCGGTGACCCGTCTTGGATGCGCTGCATCAGCTAGGGGTTGCGAATGGTGGATGCTGAGCCTTGCCTTAGCCGCGGCGCCATTGCCCGGCTTGTCCTCATGGAATTCACGGGACACAAAAAGCTCTTCCAAGACGGTATCTCGCGAAGGAAGGTCGAAATGCCACGGTGCAGAAACTGGAGGCGCCACCCTCAACGGCTCGTCATTCTCGGGCCCCGTCCCGAGAATCCAGGAATCGTCGGGCGCCTTTGGCTTCAGCTGCAGGAGGCGCAAGCGGCAGACGTTGCGGCAGCTACCCCTGGATTCTCGGGACGGGGCCCGAGAATGACGAAGCTGCGGAGTTTCGCCGCCATCCGTCCACGGTGACGCCGCTTGGCACCGGCTTACCAACGAAGCCCCTCTGAGAGGTGTAAATCTTGTGGCGACATGTCCGAGAACGACGGCACTTCGATCCGTCCGCCCGCTCGTCGAGGCGCTCATGGAGCCGGATCGCTGCACCTCACACATGCAGAAACCGCTCCTTCACCGCCGGGGTCGCCCGCAGCTCCGCCGTCGTGCCTGACCAGGCGACGCGGCCCTTTTCGATCACCACGTGGCGGTCGGCGAAGCGGGCCAGCGCGTCGACGTTCTTGTCGATGACGAGGATCGCCTCGCCGGCGTTGCGGATCTCGGTGAGGCAGGCCCAGATCTCCTCGCGGATCAGCGGGGCGAGGCCTTCCGTCGCTTCGTCGAGGACGACGAGGCGCGGATTGGTCATCAGCGCCCGGCCGATGGCGAGCATCTGCTGTTCGCCGCCCGACAGCTGGTTGCCCATGTTGCGGCGGCGCTCCTTCAGCCGGGGAAACAGGGCGTAGACGCTTTCGAGGGTCCATTTCGGGGCGCTCGTTCGGTCGCTGCCCCGGCTGCTGCGGTGGGTGGCGACGAGGTTCTCCTCCACCGACAGGGTCGGAAAGATCTGCCGTCCTTCCGGCACCAGCCCGAGCCCGCGCTTGGCGACGACGTGGGGCGGCTTGCCGGTGACGTCCTCGCCGTCGATCGACACGCGCCCGCCGCGAGGCTTGAGCAGGCCGAAGATCGATTTCACCGTCGTCGTCTTGCCCATGCCGTTGCGGCCGAGCAGGGTGACGACCTCGCCGGCGCCGACGAAGAGGTCGATGCCGAAGAGGATGCGGCTGTCGCCATAGGCGCTTTCGAGGCCCTCGACTTTCAGCATGAGGCGACTTCCTGCATCAGGCGGCCTCCTCTTCGCCGAGATAGGCGGCGCGCACTTCCGGATGGGCGCGAACCTCCTCGGGCGTGCCGGTGGCGATCAGCCGGCCGTAGACGAGGACGCTGACCCTATCGGCCAGCGCGAAGACGGCGTCCATGTCGTGCTCGATGAGAACGATGGTGTGGGTCAGCTTCAGTTCCTGCATCAGCGCGACCAGGACGGCGGATTCCTCGTGGCCGGTGCCGGCTAGCGGTTCGTCGAGGAGGAGGAGCTTGGCCCCCGTCGCCAGCGCGATGGCGATCTCCAGCTGGCGCTTTTCGCCGTGGGAGAGGCTGCCGGCACGGCGGTGCGCCCGGTCGTCGAGCTTGACCCGCGCCAGTGCAGCCCTCGCCTCGTCGTTGAGAGGGCTCTCCTTCGAGGCGGGCCGCAGGAAGCGGAAGCTCGAGCCGGATCGAGCCTGCACTGCCATCGCCGCGTTCTCAAGGACGGTGAAGCCGTCGAGGATCGAGGTGATCTGGAAGGAGCGGGCGAGGCCGCGCCGCACGCGGTCGACCATCGAATGCTTGGTGATGTCCTCGCCGGCGAAGCGAACGGTGCCGGAATCGCTGGCGAGATTGCCGGAGAGCTGGTGGATCAGCGTCGTCTTGCCGGCGCCGTTGGGCCCGATGATGGCGTGGAGCTCGTTGCCGTGAACGTCGAAGCTGACCCCGTCGGTGACGGCGAGGGCGCCGAAGGATTTGCGCAGGTCGGTGACGGCAAGCAGCGGTTCGCTCACGGCCGGGCCCTCCCGAACAGCCGCTCGACGCCGCCGGCGATGCCGCCGCGGGTGAACAGGACGAGGAGGACGAGAAGGACGCCGAGGCCGAGCTTCCAGTGTTCGGAGAAATGCGCCAGCCAGTCCTCCAAAAGGAGGAAGGCGATGGCGCCGCCGATCGGCCCGACAAGGGTGCCCATGCCGCCGAGGACGACCATGACGATGAGCTCGCCCGAGCGCTGCCAGCTCATATAGGCCGGCGAGACGAACTCGGCCTGGTTGGCGAGAAGGACGCCGGCGAGGCCGGCGAGGGCGCCGGCGATGACGTAGGCGGTCAGCTGGAAGGCGAATGGCTGGAAGCCGATCGCCTGCATGCGGATCGGGTTTTCCCGGGTGCCCCGCAGGACGCGGCCGAAGCGCGACAGAGTGAGGGCGCGCAGGCCGAGGAAGGCGCTCGCGAGGACGGCGAGGCTCACATAGAACAGCGAGACGTCGCTGGAGAGCACCGGCAGGCCGAACAGCGTCGAGCGAGCAGACAGCGTCAGGCCGTCGTCGCCGCCATAGGCGGACAGCGAGACCATGAAGAAATAGGCCATCTGGCCGAAGGCGAGCGTGATCATGATGAAGTAGACGCCCTTGGTTCGGAGCGAGATCGCCCCGGTGACGAGGGCAAAGAGCGCGGAGACGCCGATCGCCGCCAGGGCCTGGACGAGGATGTCGTCGATGCCGTGGGACGCCAGGATCGCCACCGCATAGGCGCCGAGGCCGACGAAGGCGGCATGGCCGAAGGAGACCATGGCGCCGTAGCCGAGGACGAGGTCGAGGGACAAGGCGGCGATGGCGAAGACGAGGATGCGCGTCGCCGTGACGACGAGGAACGGATCGCCGATGGCAAGGGCGATCGGTGGCAGCACGGCGAGGGCGGCGAAGATCAGCGCCGCGGCCAGCGCCGATCCGCGTCCGGCCAGCATGCCGCCCCGCCGCGGCGCGACGTCCGGCACCGCGCCGGGAACCGCGACGTTGGAGGTTCCCGCGCTCATGCCGCCGAGCCCTTCGCCGGGAAAAGTCCCGACGGGCGGAAGAACAGGACGGCCGCCATCAGAATGTAGATCAGCATCGGCGCCAGCGTCCGGCCGGTCTGCGAGGCGGCCGACGGGTCCATGACGGCCCTCAGCACGATCGGGCCGAAGGTGCGGCCCAGCGTGTCGACGAGGCCGACCAGGATCGCCGCGACGAAAGCGCCGCGCACCGAGCCGACGCCGCCGATGACGATGACGACGAAGGTGAGGATGAGGACGCCGTCGCCCATCCCCGGCTCGACCGACAGGATCGGCGCGACCATCGCCCCGGCAAAGCCGGCGAGCATCGCGCCGAAGCCGAAGACCAGCATGAACAGCCGGCGGATGTCGACGCCGAGCGCCGAGACCATCGGCGCGTTGACCGCCCCGGCTCTGAGCAGCATGCCGATCCGCGTGTGGTTGACGAGGAGCCACAGGCCGACGGCGGTGAGAAGCCCGGCGGCGATGATGACGACGCGGTAGAACGGATATTGCAGCGGCCCGATCAGCGGGATGGCGCCGGACAGGATTTCCGGGATCGGCACGCTCATCGGCGCGGCGCCCCAGACGATCTTGACGCCCTCGTTGAGGATCAGGATCAGGCCGAAGGTCGCCAGCACCTGGTCGAGGTGATCGCGCTCGTAGAGATGCCGGAATATCAGCACTTCCAGGAACAGGCCGAAGAGGAGGGCGGCCGGCAACGCGATGGCGAGGCCGAGAAGGAAATCGCCGGTGAGCGCCGTGAAGGTCGCGGCGAAATAGGCTCCCACCATGTAGAGGACGCCGTGGGCAAGGTTGATCATGTCCATGATGCCGAAGATCAGCGTCAGCCCCGCCGCGACGAGGAACAAGAGGATCCCGAACTGGACGCCATTCAGCGCCTGGAGGAGGAAGAGGTTGAACATGGATCCTGTGTCGTTCTCATGCTCTGGATCGTCAGAGTGTCCCGAGCAACCGTCAAACTGCGGTGGGCGTGACAGACGAGAGCGCGCTCGAAACGCCAGACGCCCCTCATCCTGAGGTGCGAGCAAAGCGAGCCTCGAAGGGCGAGGGGCGGGCGCTGCCGTTTGAGGCGATTCCCGTTCAAGACCGGAACGGAGCGAGGCCGAGCCGAGCGCCCCTCGCCCTTCGAGGCTCCCATCGCTGCGCTCAGGTCGCACCTCAGGATGAGGGGCTACTGATGCAGCGCGTTGTCTCGCTTGTCGGCGTCGCCCTTCAAGCCCCGACCCCTCAGTTCATCTTGCAGTCCTTGGCATAATTGTCCGCATAATCGTCGAAGATCTTCTTCTCGATCTCAGTCTGATACTTCCCGTCGTCGCGCTTGGCGACCTTGACGAGGTAGAAGTCCTGGATCGGATAGTGGTTCGGGCCGATCTTGAAGTCGCCGCGCAGCGAGGTGAACTCGGCGGCCTGAAGGCCGTCACGCAACGCGTCCTTGGCGGAAAGATCGCCGCCGGCGGCCTTGATCGCCGCGTCGATCATCTGGGCCGCGTCATAGGCCTGCATGGCGTAGGTGCCCGGAACGCTGCCGTATTTCTTCTCATAGGCGGCGACGAAGGCCTTGGACTTCTCGTTGTCCATGTCCGGCGCCCAGTTGGCCCCGCCGAAGAAGCCGACGGCCGCGTCCTTTTGGGCCGGCAGCGTCGTCTCGTCGACGGTGAAGGCGGAGAGGAACGGGATCGTCTCGAGACCGGCCTGGCGATACTGCTTGACGAGGTTCACGCCCATGCCGCCCGGCATGAAGGTGTAGACCGCGTCCGGCTGCATCGCGGCGATCTGGGCGAGTTCGCCGGAAAAGTCGAGCTGGCCGAGCGGGGTGTAGAGCTCGCCGACGACCTCGCCCTTGTAGGAGTGCTTGAAGCCGGCGAGCGCGTCCTTGCCGGCCTGATAGTTCGGCGCCATCAGGAAGACCCGGCCATACCCCTCGTCCTGAGCATATTTGCCGAGAACCTCGTGCACCTGGTCGTTCTGGTAGGAGGAGACGAAGAGGTTCTCGTTGCACTCGGCGCCGGCGAAGTTCGAGGTGCCGGCATTGGGGGAGATCAGGAAGGCGCCGCCGTCGGTGACGGGCTTGGCGATCGCCTGCATGATGTTGGAGAAGATCGGACCGACGACGAAGTCGGCATCGTCCCGCTCGACCAGTTCGCGCGCCTTGTTGGCGGCGACGTCGGGCTTCAGCTCGTCGTCGACCGTCGTTACCTCGGTGTCGAGCCCGCCCAGCTTGCCGCCCATGTCCTCGACCGCCAGCAGGAAGCCGTCGCGAGCCTGTTCGCCGAGCACCGCCGCGGGGCCGGACAGCGTCAGCATCAGGCCGACTTTGAGCTTTTCGCCGGAGTTTTCCTGCGCGAAGGCCGAGCCGGCAAGGGCTGTCGCGGCGAGAAGGCCGATGGCGACGGTGCGGATAGTTGTCATTCCTGCATCTCCCATGCGAAGTGCTTCGGTGGACGGAATCATTGCTCCAGCCCGGCCTGGCGTTACTCGGTCTCGACGCGCGGAGACGCCCGTCTCCCTGTCGAAAATTAGTTTACACGTAAAATAATCCGCCGCAACGGTCCCGGCCACATTTTTGTGCGTGCCGCATTTTGCTGCAGCGCGGCAGGTGGCGGGGGCGCGCCGGAGTGCTCGAACCCGGCGGAAGACAGACTGCCGCGCCACTGGACATCGCGCCGAGGCTCTGTTTCAAACCGGAAAACGCCCGCAAGGTGAGGCCGTACTCAAGGGCGCGGGGCGAACGCCGCAAGCCCGCACCTGCCGCCCCGCCACACGCCGAAGGACCAGACCGATTACCACCGAGATCGATATCATCCGCCCGGACGACTGGCATCTGCATCTTCGCGACGGCGCGATGCTGAAGGCCGTGGCCCCCGTCAGCGCCGCCCTCTACGGCCGCGCCATCGTCATGCCGAACCTCGTGCCGCCGGTTCGCACGCTCGAGGACCTGCGGGCCTATCGCTCCCGCGTCCAGGCGGCGCTGCCGGGCGATACGCGCTTCCGCCCGCTGATGACGCTCTATCTCACCGAGACCACCGACCCGGCGGCGATCACCGAGGGCGCCGCCAGCGGCGAACTCACCGCAGTAAAGCTCTACCCGGCCGGCGCAACGACCAATTCCGACGCCGGCGTGAAGGATTTCTCCCGCGTTCACGAGGTTCTGGAAGCGATGCAGAAGGCCGGGGTGCCGCTGCTCGTCCATGGCGAGGTGACCGATCCCGCGATCGACATCTTCGACCGCGAGGCGGTGTTCATCGAGCGGGTGCTCGCCCCGCTGCGCAAGGACTTCCCGGCGCTCCGCATCGTCATGGAGCACATCACGACTGAGGAGGGCGCATCCTTCGTCGGCGAGGGGGACGAGAATCTCGCCGCGACGATCACGCCGCAGCATCTGATCATCAACCGCACCGACATCTTCAAGGGCGGCATCCGGCCGCATCTCTATTGCCTGCCGATCGCCAAGCGCGAAAACCACCGCCAGGCGCTGCGCAAGGCCGCGACCTCGGGCAGCCCGAAGTTCTTCCTCGGCACGGATTCGGCGCCGCATCTCGTGTCGCTGAAGGAATGCGCCTGCGGCTGCGCTGGCATCTTCAACGCACCGGTCGCGATCCCCTATGTCGCCCAGGTCTTCGACGAGGAAGGCGCGCTCGACAAGCTGGAGGGTTTCGTCTCCCGCAACGGCCCGGCTTTCTACCGGCTGCCCGTCAACGAGGACCGGATCAGGCTGCGGCGCGAAGCGCCGGATCCGGCGATCTTCCGCTCGGTCGATGCCGGAGAGGACGGCAGCGTCGTCGTGTTCCGCCCCGATCGGCCGCTGGAGTGGTCGGTGGTCTCGGACTGACGGGCGAACGCAAGGCGTGGCGCTGCGTTGGCGAATGTCGAAATGCGCTCAAAAACGGCGGTTTGCGAGGGGAATTTCGAGAACTGGGGAGCGCCAGCCCCAACGCCTCGTCATTCTCGGGCCCCGTCCCGAGAATCCTGTGTGTTCGAATTGATGTATGGTGGGAAGCGGGAAGGAGGCCGGGAGAATCCTGGTCGTCCAGAAGACAGACCGCACCCTGGCATGGCCCCTTCCC